>DAOUKV010000028.1:0-7533 GCA_034420955.1 Dehalococcoidia bacterium | reverse complement strand
CGCGGCCTGCGGCTGGTCAACGGCGAATACATACCCATTGAGATGGTCGAATCTCCCGACGGCTCGACGCGCGGGCACAGCGACGCGCTGGGACTCGATCTGCTATGGGACGGCGTTGGTATGCAGTTGATCGATCCCGTTACGGGGAGGCGGCTGCGTCGTTCTGAGGAGCTGGAGGCCGACGTCCGGTCAGCCGAAGCCCGCGCCCAATCAGCCGAAGCTCGCATCCAATCAGCCGAAGCCCGGGCCCAGTCAGCCGAAGCCCGCGCCCAACAGGAACGGCAAGAGCGTCTAGCAGCCGAAGCGGAGCTCGCCGAGCTGCGACAGCGCCTCAACCTGCCATAGTTCCTGTTCACCCACCGCGCCCCAATCCAATCTCTGAGAACAGAAACGCTCTGACGTCGATAACCCTTAGCCCGACAACCAAGCGACCGGGCTGATTGTCCTCTCGACTAGGCGAAACGATAGCGAAGTTCCATATCCGCACAGGCGCTTCAAGCGCGGAACTCTTCATTAGTGAGGCGGACACATACATGAACTACAGGTTCAGAGTATCTGAGAGAGGCTAACAGTGAACAAGAATGTACTGATTACCGGAATGAGCGGACTGATCGGCGGGCTGCTCAAGGACCACCTTCTCGAATCGGGGGGATATGAGCTGACCGCGCTGAACCGCCGCGCCGTCGAGGGTGTCCGAACGGTTCAAGCCGACATAGCGGACTTGGACGCGATCCGCCCGGCGTTCGAGGGCCAGGACGTGGTAGTCCACCTTGCCGCCTACCTGGGCGCGCAAGACTGGGAGGGGCAGCACGCGGGCAATGTGCTGGGGACGTACAACGTCTTCGAGGCGGCTCGGCTCGCGGGAGTGTCTCGCGTCATCTTCGCGTCCAGCGGCAACGCCATACGCGGCTTCGAGCGCGTGCCGCCGTACTCGCACATCGCCGAGGGGCAGTACGACATGGTACCGGACGGCTTCCGCAGGCTGACGCATCACGACGTTCGACCGGAGGCGCTCTACGGCGCGGCAAAGGTGTGGGGCGAGGCGCTCGCCCGCCACTTCTCAGACGACTACGGCATGAGCATGATCTGCGTCCGGATCGGTTCGGTAACGCAGAGCAACCGACCGCGCACGACGCGGGAGAATGCCATCTATCTGAGCCACCGCGACGTCGCCACGCACCTGAAGGCGTGCATAGACGCCCCGGACAGCGTGCGCTGCGACACCTTCTTCGCCGTCTCCAACAACCGCTGGAACTACCGCGACCTGTCCCATCCCAAAGAGATTCTCGGCTGGGAACCGGAGGAGACGGCGGACGACAAGATGTTCGTGGGATAGGCGCCGGTCAATAGAACCGTCCCTACGGGAACGGGGTCAGATCGCCCCAAGTGGTTACGCGGATGGGGGTTAGTTTGATGACGTAGGCATCGTCCGGCAGCATGGTTTGGTACTGTGAATACTTGAGCTTCAGCGAGCGGACGGCGGCGGCGCGCTCGCGCTCGTCCAGTTCCAGGGTTGCAGATGCGGTAATCAGCGCGTAGCCGAGCTTGGACCAGTCCTCATCATCGTAGCGATCTACTACGAGGGAAGCCTGGGGGTTGGAGACTATGTTCCTGACGCGGCGGAGCCTGAGCGCGTCCACGGACTTGGGCTTGGCATCCAGGCCGATATAGACGCTGCCGTCCATCACTTCGAAGCAGACTGGTATGACGTGCGGTCGTCCGTCCGGAGCGGCGGACGCCAGGCGCGCTACCCTCGCGCTCCTGACGAACCGCTCCGCATCGCCGGTTAGGATGTTCTTGGTTGGCATTGTGGTAGCCTTGAGGGAGATAAGTAAATGGTTGTGGGCGGGGGGGGGTTTCACCCTCACCCCAACCCTCTCCCTAAGGGAGAGGGGGTTCACCGCCAATCCGGGTCGGAGTGCGCGTCCAGGAACTGCTCGTCCAACTCGACGCCGAGACCGGGACGCTCCGACAGGTGGAGGACGCCGTCGCGTATGTCCAGCGGGTGGTCAATGATCCGATTGTGGACATCGAGGGCGGCATGGTTGAACTCCAACTTGTAGAAGTTTGGAACCGTCATCATCGTGTGCGCGCCCGCCAATATGTTGATAGGTCCGCTGGCGTCGTGCGGGCTAACCGGCACGTAGAACGACTCGGCGAGATTGGCAATCTTGCGCATCTCGCTGATGCCGCCGCACCATAGGATGTCCGGCATCAGGTACTCTGCCAGCCGATCTCTCAGGATAGGTACGAAGTCCCAGCGGTGGTACAGCCGCTCGCCGACGCACAGCGGCACGTCCACCGCGTCGCGGACGGCGCGGAGCGCGTCGTTGCTGTTCGGCTGCACCGGCTCCTCGAACCATCCAATGTCGTAAGGTTCGAGCGAGCGCGCCATTCGGATCGCCGTCGGCACGTTGAAGTTGCCGTGCGCGTCTATCAGAATCTCGACGTTCGGCCCAACCGCCTCGCGCATAGCCGCGATAGTGTCCGCGCCCAGCGCCGCGCCCTCTGGGGAAATTTCGCCCTTCAGATAGCGACGGTGATGCTGGCGCATCTCCGGCATGAACGGATCGGTCTTGAGCGCGGTGAAGCCCTCGTCCGCGAGTTCCTTGGCTTGCTTAGCCGCCCGGTCGGGATCGCCCGGCGCGACGTGAGTGTACATCGGCACGTCGTCCCAGATGGGACCACCGAACATGCGGAAGATGGGCTTGCCCTCCACCTTGCCCTTGATGTCCCACAGCGCGATGTCTATGCCGCTCAGCAGCGTGGTTACGAACCCGCCGAAGCCGCCTCCACCCGTGAAGCGACGGTAGAGGTAGTGCCAGATGCGGTCTATGTACTGCGGGTCTTGCCCGATGATGGACTCTCTGAAGTCCGCCGTTACGGTCGAGTCTCGCAGGAATCGCGCCATGTTGGCGACGACTATACTGCCGCCGCCACCTGAGCTGGTAGCCTCCCCTACGCCGGATATGCCTTCGTCGGTATCTATCTTGAAGAATACGAACGATCTGCCCTCAGACTCCGGTCTCGTAACCCAGATTTTGAGATCTGTGATTTTCATAAGTGGTCCTCCATTGTGGCGCCTATTTTAACGCAAAGACACAAAGTGGCGCAGAGAACGCAGAGGGTGTTTCACAGGTGTATATTTCCCCTGGCGTCTTCTCGCCTTAGCGTTATCAGTTTACGCGGTACACCCAAATCTGGTGCTGCACATCCGGCTCGCCCTTCGGGAGGGCGTAGAACGGTTCGCTCACGGACACCAAGCTCCACGCGCCGCGAGTCGTCAGATTGTTCTGCCACTCCTCGTAGCCCTGTTCGGCTCGCGTATCCGGCCTCAGGCTGACGACGACGCAGCCGCCGGGTTTCGTGATTCGGCATAGCTCTTCGAACGCGTTGGCGGGCGCGTGACCGAGCGTGAATACACCGATGCTGATTACGGCGTCGAACGTGTCCGACTCGAAATCCAGACGCTCGCCAAGCGCCATCTGGTGGAACTCTGTGTAGCATCCCTTGGCTCGCGCCTCTCGCAGCATACCCTCGGACAGGTCGAGCGCGCAGATGTCGCGGTAGCCCAGACGTTGCAGCTCCACGCCCACTAGCCCCGTACCGGCGCCAGCGTCCAGGATACGCCCGCTCGCGCTTACGCGTTCGGCCAGCGTCTCCGCGCCCAGACGTGGCGACAGCCACACGAACGTGTTGATCAGGTCGTCGTCATAGTCTTGCGCCCACTCGTCGTACCGGCTCGCCAGTTCGTCGTTGGAGGTGGACGAATAGACCCACTGTACACGTCGTTCTGGGTCTATGTTCGATCGTTCGGTCATGATGCACTCTCCTCGGCCGTTTCCCGCGCTTGCCAGTCATGATAGCGGAGCGGGGGACTTCGCAGGAATACGTTGCGTCTGTGATATGCTGTACCGAGCGTGGCCAGTATGCGAAGAGGGAGGGCCAAGATGCCGGTTACGGGATTCGACGTCAAGTTCAGGAGAACGCTTGCCGATGGCAGGTCGTGGGGCGACGTTGGCCCCTACGAGGAGCTACGCGGCGCGCTGCGCTTCGCTCTAGATCCGAACAGCGAGGCGAATGCTCGCGTCACGGACGCGGGCCTGGCTCCGCGCAACGCCGCAGGCGCCGTCGAGTGGTCTTCAGACGTTTCCGTCATCCTGCCCGCCGACCGGTCCAGGGGCAGCGGGCGGCTGATGCTGGACGTGGTGAACCGCGGCAACCGCGTGGCGCTGCCTAACTTCAACAGCGCCGGTCGGCTTGCCATAGACGCGGGCGTGAGCGACGACGCGGACATCAGCCTCGGCAACGGCTTTCTGATGGAACGCGGCTACACGGTCGTCGCCTGTGGATGGCAGGGCGACACGCCCGCCTTCCCCGCGCTGATCACGATGGACGGGCCGGACGCTCAGAACGGGGCCGGCGACGCGCTGACCGGCAAGGTCTATACCCAGCTTCAGAGCGTCGAGGACACGCACAACTTCCTGCTCTCCGACAAGGGACACCGCGCCTATCCCGCGTTCGACATGAACGAGGCGGACGCCCGCTTGGAGGTGCGCGATATGCCGGACGGTCCCGCGCGCCTCGTGCCGCGCTCCTTCTGGAGGTTCGGCAGAATCGATGAAGACGGAAGCTATGTGGCGGACCCGGACTACATCTGCGCCGAGCGCAAGTTCGAGAAGGGCCGGCTCTACCAGATCGTCTATACCACGGTCGGCGCGCCTGTTCTCGGCCTCAGCTTCGCCGCGCTGCGCGACTGCGTATCGTGGTTCAAGTACGGCTCAGAGGAATCGGATTCGCCCATCCCTGTCAGCTACGCATACGCTTACGGACGATCACAGACGGGGCGCTACCTTCGGACCTACATCTACAACGACTTCAACCGCGACGAGCATGGGCGGGAGGCGCTGGACGGCATCATCGCCAACGTGGCGGGCGGGATGCGCGGCGAGTTCAACCAGCGTTTCGGCCAAAACTCGAAAGACCGCAACAATATGCTGACGCAGCTGTTCCCGTTCGCGAGCGTCCCGTTGACCGACCCGGAGACCGGACAGACCGACTCGCTTCACCGCCGGCTCGACGAGCGCGGCAGCCCGCTGCGGGTGTTCTACACCAACACCTCGGCCGAGTACCATCGGGGCGACGCCTCGCTCATCCACACCGACCCGGACGGGAAGGTGGACGTGGATCCGGGGCCGAATACCCGCGTGTATCACTTCACGGGTACCGAACACGGCACGGGTACTTGGCCCCCGACCGACACTTCGGACTCGGGCGAGGGCGTCAGCCGCACGCAGAACATGAGGAGCGTGATTGACTACACCCCGCTGCTGCGCGCGTGCCTTGAGAATCTGGACCGCTGGGTAGCCGAGGGCGTCGAACCGCCGGACAGCAAGCATCCGCGCATAGACGACGGTTCGGCCGCTCCCCCACGCAAGCTGCGCGGGGTGATGGACGCCATACCGTATGCCAACTATCCGCGTCGCCATCCCCTGCCCCACCGCCGCGACTACGCGCTGAAAGACGACGTCGAGCAAGTAACGAAGATGCCGCCGGACGTCGGCAAGGTCTATGGCTCGCTCGTGCCGGACGTGGACTCGGACGGGAACGAGGTCGCGGGCATCGCCATGCCGGAGGTCGCCGTTCCGGTGGCCGCATACACAGGCTGGAACCTGCGCCATCCCGAAATCGGCGGCGACTCGCAGCCGCTAATGTTCGCAGGCGGAACGATCCCGTTCGCGCGAGACGCAGCCGAGCGAGCGACCGCGGGCGATCCGCGCCCGTCCATAGCCGAGCGCTACCCGTCGCGGCAGGACTACCTGGAACGCGTGCGCGCCGTCGCCGAGTCGCTGGTCGAACAACGCTACCTCTTGGATTTGGACGTGGAACGGTGCGTAGCGCAGGCGGGGAAACTGTGGGATGAATTTGCGTAAGCAAAGAGGAGTCCGCAATGGTAACTGAAACCCGAAAGCTGACATACGAAGACTACGCAAAGACACCCGATGACGAGCGCTACGAACTGCTCGATGGGGAGTTGGTATTCATGCCGTCGCCGACAGCGATGCACCAGAGGATTCTCGGCAGGCTGTTCATAGCCCTGTACACATGGATAATGGAGGGGCAGTTAGGGGAAGTGTTCGTCGCCCCGCTCGACGTGGTTCTCTCCGACACGAACACTCTCCAGCCCGACATCATGTTCATCTCAAATGCGCGGGCGCGCATCCTCACCGTTCCGAACATACAGGGCGCGCCGGATCTGGCAATCGAAATCCTTTCGCCATCCGATCCGAACCGCGACAGGGTACGCAAGCGGGCTATCTACGAGCGGCACGGCGTCGGCGAGTACTGGCTCGTGGACCCTGACGCCCGCAAGATCACCGTGCTGCTGCTCCGCGACGGCGGCTACGAGACCGCCGGCATCTACACGGTGGGCGATACGCTGGCGTCGCCTACGCTGCCGGGGTTCGAGCTTGAGGTGGGGGAGGTGTTTTAGACGCTGAGGACGGGGAGATACGAAATACGAGAAATAAATGAAGAGATTATATACTTAATTTGACACAATCTATTATTCGCATTAGCCGTTATTCGCTATCACGGTAATGTTATCAATCTCGATAAATCACTGCGTCCTTACCGTAGGATTCATAATCCCTACGCATCGCTTGAATCAGCATTGAGTTAGCTACTCTTTCAGGGTTATCTTTAACAGCCTTCATAAACGCCTTATCCGCTACCGCTCTTGATTTTGGCGACATTGAGTTTAGGAGCTCCGATGATCTGTCTGCTTTACCTATGATGTAATACAGAATGTCCTCGGGAAGGTCATGAGTCTTTGGATGCAGCATACTGGATTTCTTGATGCGGCTTGTCTCCAACCACTTTGTGTACTTGGATTCGCCTACTGAGAAAAACATGAACATAGGGAGCTTGATGTATGCTAGTACCTCAGACAAGTCATCATTTCGGAGTAGATCAATTTGTACAGTCCGGGCTAGGTATCGGTTCAACATAGGTGAGCTTGGTTCAACCGGAGCGGCCAATTCCCCTAATGCATAAACGTGCTGAGTATACGGGCCCACGCTCTTTTCTTGACCAAGAAGGAATCGAGAGAGATGAGCTTCCATTGCGTCGACCTTCAATTTCAAATCTGGCGATTCTTCCTGTCCTGTCTGTGACCGCAGAAAGTGTATCCCTCTCCAAGCTAGTGAAGCTGCGAACTTTATCAACCAAGACCTGTACCTGAAGACTGTCTCGCCATCAGCACTGGGATGAAATATCTCATTAGCGAATTTCGTCTCCCAAGCAGAGAAACGCTCTTCACAGTCACCACACAACAGTTCCATCGTGGGTAGGTCTTGGAGTCTCCTATCCATATTTTCTCCGAATCTTAAGTATAGGGTAGTGCATATGTCGGTTTCCGGTCGGTTTCCTG
The DNA here is from genome assembly GCA_034420955.1 of Dehalococcoidia bacterium. Taxonomy (GTDB): domain Bacteria; phylum Chloroflexota; class Dehalococcoidia; order Lucifugimonadales; family UBA1123; genus VXRN01. Next base: position 101 of record DAOUKV010000028.1, on the reverse strand, counting down.
AAAATCGGGGTTAAATGAAATTTATGGATATGGGGGTTTCCCACTTTGTGGATTTGCCGTCCGAACCATCATATCAGATGGCTCAGACATAGCAAAACGCG
>DAOUKV010000027.1:0-88113 GCA_034420955.1 Dehalococcoidia bacterium | reverse complement strand
TCGAGATGCCGCTGACCGCTGCCCACGTTAGGTTGGCGGTGTCTTCGCCCGACCCGGTGGCGGTCAAGGTTGCGGGCGGGGGAGCGTACACCGGCGGCGGCTGGGAGGGGGTGAAGGTAGCGGTGTCGCCGTCGTCGGGGGTTATGTCTCCGTATGCGCCGATGTCGCGGTAGTACCGGGTCAGACCGCTGACGTTTGCAATCCTCGTGGGAGTGGGCGTGGCGGTGGGCGTGCCCGCGGTGGGCGTGCCCGCGGTGGAGGTCGCTGTGGTCGCACCTGTGATGCGGCTCTTGAGGTTGGCGAGGGTCTGGGTACGCTCGGGGTCGTACTGCGGAGCGCCGTAGCGCACGGCGTTGACGGTTCCGTCGTCTGCGGTCTGGACGTCCCACTGCGCGACGGCCTGCCAGGCCTCGATCGCTATGGCGTTGTGCGCGCCCATCGGGACGAGGAAGACGACGGACTCGCGGCCTTCGAGGATGGCGGCCAGAACGAGCTCGACGTCCGAAGCCAGCTGGCTTCGCCATTCGGCGTACTCGGCCTCGGTCATCAGCGATTCACTCCCGAACTCTCCCTCCGCGTGGGCCAGCTTGTACAGCTCGTAGGAACGCGACTCTCCCATCCTGTCGTAGGCTACGGTCAGCTTGTTGGACGCGCCGGTGGAGCCGGAGCCGAGAACGTACTCCTGGATGGTGTACTCAGCGTAGCATGTCAGGAATGTGTAGCCGGTGGTCAGTCCTCCGGTGGCGATGGAGATGAAGTTGGACTTGACTGTGGCGGGATAGACGGCGCCGATGCGGTCCAGTTCCGCCGTGAAGCGGCGTTCGACCTCGGCCGGGGCGGGCAGCGGGTCGCTGTCGTCGAGGTCCAGCCAGAAGCGGATGGCGGCCTCGCGTTGGTCGGGGGCTCTGGCAATGCCTCGCCACTCGCAGCGCGTGGTGTAGTATGCGGCGGTTCCTCTGAATGATAGGTGAACGGGGGAAGCTCCGGCGAGCCGCAGTCCCTGTTCGAGGACGTCCTCAACGCTCGCGGCGCCCTCCTCGCCTCCGGACGCCGCTCCGCCGACCGGCCCGCCGTAGAAGAGGTCGGGCAGCCACTGGACGGCGTTCGGAGGCGGTGTCGCCGACGGCGTGGCCACTGGCGCTGGCGTCGACTGTGGCAGGGTTGGGGTGGGTGTCGTAGTTGGAATTGCGGCCGGCATTGCCGTGGGTGCAGGAGTTGGCGTGGGAGCCGGTGTTGATTGAGAGGAAGATAGCAAGGTCGGAATGGGTACAGCCGTCGCCGGAGGAGCCGGCGGCGCATCCGGGCCGCAACCATACGCGGCCGACAGCAGCGCCAGCGTCCACAGTACTTTCGTTATGACAGTCTTCATGATCACCTATTCACTGCTTGCAATGCTCGGGCTCTGTGTACGATCCGAACCTTCCTCGCAACCCAGTCGGGATGCAGCCGGTGAAGGAGGTATCGTCTACATGCAGGTACTCGAGGTTCGGCAGGTTGCCCAGTTCTGAAGGGATTGGGCCGCTCAGGCTGTTTGCGTAAAGCTCCAACGTCCGCAAGTTTGTGAGCCCACCTAGTTCAGCGGGTATGGGGCCGCTCAGTTCGTTATTGGTTAGGTTCGATGTTTCGAGCGCCGCCATGTTGCCAAGCTCGGGTGGGATGGGACCGCTCAGTTCGTTGAAGCTGAGGTCTAATGTTTTGAGCGCCGTCATGTTGCCAAGCTCGCGCGGGATGGGGCCACTCAGTTCGTTACGGCTGAGGTCTAATTTTTCGAGCGTCTCCATGTTGCCCAGTTCCGGCGGGATGGGGCCGCTCAGTTCGTTATTTCCGAGATTCATCTCTCGCAAGTTCGCAAGCCTGCCCAGTTCCATAGGGATAGGACCGCTCAACCGGCTACTGAGCTTCAGCGTCTCGAGCGCTTCCATGTTGCCCAATTCCGGAGGTATAGGACCAGCTAGGATACCGAAGAGGGTGAGCTCCCGAAGATTGGCGAGGTCGCCCAGCTCCGACGGTATGGGACCGCCCGCGGGTCCCACAAGTCTCAGTACTTGCAGGTTGATCATTTGACCCAGTTCTGGAGGAATAGCGCCAAAATGGCCGTCGAGGTAGAGTTTTCGCAGGTTCCCCAACCGCGCCAACTGGGGCGGTATGGCACCGCCAAGATCGTTGCCGGAGATGTCCAAGACCAACAGACCGGTGAGCTCCGTCACGCTGAGGGGAAAAGAGCCTACCAGTCCACGATCCGGGAGGGAGAGTCCCCGCACCCTCGGCGGATAGAGCCGTACCTCTGCATCGAGGGTATCTTCCACCAAGGTTGGAACTTCCAACGTCACACCCTCCCACTCCGTAATCGGCGTATCCGGGTCCCAGTTCAACTCTTCGGCGACGACAAGCCGGTCGAACATCCTTGATAGCGCCTCGCAGTCCCCGACCAGTTCGGGGTTCGACTCCGGGTCGGGAACAACTACGCCGGCGGAACACGAGGAGCCGGCCGTTGACGGCCTGTATCCAGGCCCCACCGCTTCCAACTCGCCATCATCTCTCCGCCGCACCAGCAAGCGCGCGTCCGAGCCGTCCGGCGCCGTGGTGTATAGCGCGACATTTGATTCGGGAGCGCGTATAGTACGGACAAGATGCGCAATCCTCGATTCATCGGGAGCTGGACTGAAGTAGTCGCCTCTTTGAACGATGTGAAGATCGGAGCCGTCCGCGTTGACGGAGTACAGCGTTCTGCCCTGCGAGAACATGATACGGGAGCCGTCGCGCGACCAGAGCGCCGTTCCGAGAACACCCGCATGGCTAGGGAGTTCGGCCACTTCACGCAGATCGGAGCCGTCGCTGCCGATGGTGTAGAGCTTCGAATCAGCCTCGTCTACTCCCAAGAATGCTATGCTCCGACCGTCAGGGGACCAATCCGGCGCACTCGCGATGGAACGGGCAGGCTCTACGGATGGGTCCAATAGTTCCCCGTCAGGTGTCGAGAGCCATTGGAAATTCTGAGGTATGAGTGAAAACGTGAGCAGTCTCCTCAAGTCCGAACCATCGGCGTTCACTGTGTATAGAGTTGTATGATCTCTATACTCTCTTCTTTCAGCGACCACATAGGCTAACAGCCGGCTGTCGTGAGACCATACGGGACCACTGTGATACTGAAATCGTACATTACTTTCCTCTTGAATTCCCTCGCCGTCTTGCGACTGAATATCCACCACCTTGTGGATGTTGGAGCCGTCGGCATCCATGGCGTATAGTCCTCTGCGACGAGGATCCCCACAGCTGTCAAGATCATCGTGTCTGGCGAATGCCATGCGGTCCCCGCTCGGCGACCACACCGGAGAGAAATCCCATCCCGTTTCCTCGGTGAGCCTACGCCGACCAGTTCCATCGAGAGCGACAGTGTCTATCCCGTAGTAGACACGATCATTCTTCTGACCTCTGTACGATGAATAGGCGATTCGGGAACCATCCGGAGAGATGGTTGGTGAATGGGAGAGATGCGGCGCCTCGTCTCTCTCTATGGACAGCAAGTTCGCCCCATCCGATGTGACAACATACACTCGACCCATCGGACGACCATGTACATCCTCAGTGAAGACTATGTGTTTCCCATCGAGTGTCCACTGTGGTGAGTAATACTGTGGCGAGTAATGAGGACTCATTTTCCATAATACTTCCTTGATGTCGTGGTTTGGATCCATGCCGGACTCGATGCCGATTGAAAAACATGTGTCATAATAAAAGGTCATGTAACATGCGACCACCAGCGCGGACGGTGTGAACAACACCAGTAGAAGGATCAGCAATATCCTCACGATCTTCTTAGTAGTAATCGGCCTCATCCTCATGACTGTCCTCTAAGGAACCGTCGGAACCGTCTGGTAGAGCGCATAGATCGCCATTATGTCGAATGGATGGGGTGAACAATCAGGTTCCATGAATCCCGTTCCGGCACTTGGGTGTCTAATGTGAGAAATCCATCTCATAGCAACTCTATCCCAACGATCGTCGTAGTTCATCACAGAGTCCGGAATGGTCGGGTGAGCAGAGTGGTATGCTTGAGGCTCACTCCATGGAATCACCAGATCAAGATAACTGAAATTTGACAGGCCCAGCGCGTGTCCGGCCTCGTGCACTGCGATTGCATAGGCGTAGAATCGGTCGCTCTTCTGACTATCGTTACGATCTGGGGCGCCACTGTCCAAGCAAGTATTGAATCTGACTTGCCCGGGATCTGGAACAGGAGGAGAACTAGAAGAACTAGGGATATTTGGTCCTTCAGGGAAGGCGCCTTCCTTGAACGTCACATCGACGCCCCGCAGCTCATTGCTGGCTTGGAGATTACTAGAGGTGGCCTTCTCTATAACTCCAAGCAGTTCCAGCGACGGGATCTTCGTGCTTCTCTGGTCCTCGAGGAGTTTAGCGATGCGAGTGCGATCGATGGATAAGAAACCAAGTGCATAGGGAACCTGACATGTATCAGCGGTGATATCACAATTGGTTTCTAGACCGGAGTAGCCGGCAAACGATGTGACGCAGGCAGCTCCTTGTGTAAGGCATATCTTAAAGACATCTGACTTGAACTCCCAGAGGTCGTAGATGCCAGATTTAAGGTCGAGCATTCTGACTTCGTTGCGGTCGTCATCGTCTTGGATGAATTGTGCCGGAGGGGTAGCGCCTGACCCCGTGGTAGAGCAATTTTCAGTGGTGGGCATCATGGTGATGAACCCGTTCGTGGCGTCCTGCCATTCCATGAAAGCCTGTCTGATGAGTTTCACCCATTCGTCCCTTTCATTGACTCCCCTTGTGGCCGGATCATCCGGCGGGAAGCCGTTCTCGCAGATGAAGTACTTGAATGTGCGACCCACATGATGTCCGAAGAACGGGTATGTGGCGACACGCGTTTTATCCTCTGGCTTTACATCCGACAGCCATACGTAAGCGTCTCGAGCAGAGAACACTTGCTCTCCACTCGTGGTTTCGTAGTTGATCTGGAAGGCGTAGATCTCATCAGAATCGAGTAGTGAAACCGATGTGGAAACATCGCCAGAACTCGGCGGCGTCAACGTCAACTCGAACACGGTGTCTTCATCATTATCGTATGGCCATTCTTCGTAACCGGGCCAGTCGATATGGCTATGAGTCACGTATACTGCCGGTGCAATTGGCCGATTGCCCAGTTTTCTGAATCTGATCGAGTATCGTTTAATGTTTTGTATCTCTGCCCACTCGAGCGACGCCGCATTTCTCTGAAGGCTGGCAGCCATGCCACCCTCGGTCAGCAGTGGGTTATCCTTGATCTTGATGGTGTCGCTGTACTCGCTGTCCAGATACGATCCATCACTCTTGGCAGCCTTTACTTGGAAGTCGTACTGGTAAGGGGAATCGGCCAAGCCCTTCCCCGACGAAAATATGGAGTCTAGGGAGATGTCCAGTTGGGTACCGACCGTGACAGTTATGATACGCCGAACGCTACTCGACTCATGAAACACGACTTCATACTTGTCGGCATTCGTGACAGGCTCCCACTTCAATCTCGCCTTCCGCAGAGGTCGAGGCTCCACGTCGAGTTCGGGTGCGTCGAGCTTGGGCTTCAGGAACTTCGCGGGTGAGAAGGCGCTCCACAGGCCGCACTGGGTGTAAGCGGCGTCTATGCAGTTCTTGGTTCGCGCCTTGTACCACCACTCTCGATCTTGGTTCAGGAACGTCGGACGAGAGCTCTCGCCGCTCGTGAGGCTTCCCTCGAGGGCGGTGTATGTTCCCATCTCCGTCATTGACCTATGCAGCTCGGTTTTGTACCGGTGCGGCTTCTCGCTCGCGGTATACGAGACTTCGAGATGGGCGGACTCCGCCGGGTTGTCGCTGAGGCTCAGGCCTGTTGGAGGCAGCGGCCTGCGCAGCTCGGCGCTCACGGCCGCCGTTCCGCATTCGGTGGAGTCCGACTTGCGGCAGACGGTCAGCCTCGCCCTGAATAGGTCGCCGGCGCTGGACGAGAGCGAGTCGAACGTGTGCCGTCCAGAGACGGTTGGCGAGGTGTCGTCCACGACGCGGTAGTCGACTTCGATTGGGGCTGTGCTGTCGCGACGACCCTCCAGGATCACCCGGTAGTCGAACAGGTCCGTTTGGCCCGGCACGGTGAAGGCTGCGACGATCGTGTCGCCCTCGCCGCCGAGCGTCAGAGTGGGCGCGGTCAGCGCAGGGTACGGAGGATACGCCGCAGCGGACGATCCCGCGCTGATCGCGCTCTTGCCTGTGCCCTGCTTGTCGTTGTATGAGACGGAGGCCCTCAGCTTTTGGTTGTGATCGGCTACGACCAGGGTATATGAGCTCAAAGTCGCGCCGGAGATGTCGCTCCACGTGGAGCCGTTGGCCGATCGCTGCCACTGCCACGAGATGATGGACACCCCGCCGTCGGGATCGGACAGAGAAGCCGAAATCGCCGCGTCCACGGTGGGGGTGGTCGTCGAGAGACTGACGACGCCCAGCTCATCCACGTTGGTGACGTTGATCGTGACGTCGATGTCATCTGAGCCGCCGTTGTTGTCGCTGACCTCGACGGTGACCTCGTACCTGTTGTTTCCGTCGGAATCGGCTTTGGTCTCGAAGTCCGGCGGGTTGTTGAAGCCGAGAACGCCGGAGTCGATGCTGAAGTGACCGTCGTCGTCGCCCGACAGCGTCCAGTCGAGGTCGTCGCCGTCAGGATCGCTCGCGCTGTACGTCGCGACGGCGCCTCTCCCGTTCTCAGCAAAATCCCTGCGGTCGGGTCCCTTGATGGTCGGGGCGGTGTTGGGAGGCGGCTCGACAGTCACCTCGAAGCTCTGGGACACGGTAAGACGGTCGCTGTCCTCGGGCGATCTGTCCGCAGCTTCGACCGTGACGGTCGCGGACCCTTCGGACACCGCCGTGAGCCTCAGCGCGCCGGCCTCCACCCTCACCGTCGCGACGCCGGTGTCCGACGAGCTGGCGGTGTAGCTCAGCGCGTCGCCGTCTGGGTCGTCGAAGTGGTCCGGCAGGTCGAGCCTCGTCGAACCGCCCGTAGTCAGCGTCTGGCCGGCGATCTGAGACTCCACCTCCGGCGCCTCGTTGACGTCCGTGACGTTGATGGTGACGTCAATGCTGTCCGAGCCGCCGTTGCCGTCTTTTACCTGGACGGTCACCGAGTAGCTATTGTCGGTTTCGTAGTCTAGGGCGTCTTCGGTCTTCAGTTGACCTGTGGCGGAATCGATGTCGAAGCTGGTGGCATCCGTTCCTTCGAGGGAGTATTCCAGCTTGTCGCCGTCGTCGTCGGTCGCAGCGACCGGATCGTCGAAGGGGCTTCCGCTCTGCGTGTTCTCCGCCACTTTGCGGGTGTTGTCTTCGTCGTCGAACTCCGGGGGCCTGTTGGTGAAGCCCGCACCCGATGGAGACCAGGGCCCGTTGCCGGCGACGTTGCGCGCCCTCACCTGCGCTTCGTACTCGACCCCGACGGCCAGGCCCATGATAGTGTAGGTCGTAACTTGATTCCCCTTCGAGGTGGAGATCGTCACCTGCGGCTCCCAGGACGACGCGCCCTTCCGGCGGTAGCGCAGATTGAAGTGGGTAAGCGGCGAGCCCCCGTCGTCCGGAGAAGACCACGACGCGAACAGCCTGCGGTCGCCCGTATCGAGCGACGGCGCGGCTGGACGTCCCGGCGTGGTCCTGGGAACGCCGGAGGCCGATCTGGACCAGTCTCCGCAGCCGACGTCGTTGCACGCCTGCACCCGTACGTAGTAGAGAACCCCGTTGGTCAGCCCCGTGATGTCCAACGTCCTGTCGCTGACGGACGTGTAGTCGCTCGGCCAAGACGACGAACTGTCGCGATGCTGCACGTGGTAACGTTTGATCTCGGCGCCTCCGTCGTCAGGCTCGCTCCAACTCACCTCAAGCGTCTCGTCTCCCGGCGACGCCGACGGACGCGATACCATGTCCGGTTCGGTGGCGCAGGTGTCGACGTCGCGGATATTGAACCTCGCGCTCGCGGGATTCCCCACAGACACATCCGACGGCGGGGTTCCGAAGCCGAGAGTCAATCTCTCGTTATCGCAGTCGTCGTCTTCCAGAGATTCGATGGTGAAAAGACGCCGAGTCGTCTCCGACGTCGAATACGATGCTGATGTCGTCATAATCGTCGTCCGACACCGTTATCGGGATGGTCAGGCTCCGGTCGCTCTCGTGGTCGAGGCGAAGTTTGAAAGTCGCGCTTTCGCCCTCGTCCACGGTGCGCGTCGTCGAGGCGAAGCTCACGGTGAGCGACACAGGCGTGGGAGTGGCCGTAGGCGTGGGGGTGGCCGTATCGGCTGGCGGAGGAGCCTCCGTGACCGTCACGTAGTTCGCTCCCATGCCGGACGACGCGATCGTGTTGCCGTTCAACCTGAGATACGCCCACAGGTTCGTGCCGGGAGGCTCGCAAGCGTACATGGTGTGGGAGCCTGAGTACGTGTTGACTCCACTGACGTCCACCGTCTTGGTGAAGTCGTCGCAGGCGCTGTCGAACGCCAGGCTGCTTGCGTCCAGAGACTCGATGTACAGGTCATAGTCTTCGTCGCTGTCGAGTCTGCCGGCGGAGACCGTGAAGGAGTCAGAGTCTCCGACCTCCATGGAGGAAGCGACGCCGCTGAGCCTGACGAGGATCTGCCCTTCTTCCTGCCCACCAACCGTCGGCTCGACGACCGTGACGTTCACTGTCTCTATGACTGCGCCGGTATCGGATGCGACCAGCCGCGCCCAGCCGTCCCCGAGCGCGCAGGCGTTCAGGGTGATCCAGGTGGGCGCGACCGCGCTCTGCGTCGTCCCGGATGTTCCGGCATCGTCGCACGACTCTTCCTCGGGGATGAAGTGGCCGCTGTACTCGATCTTCACTTCCAGGTCGGCCGGTTCAACGTGAAAGCCCACCGCCAGGGTCGTCTGTCCCCGCTCTACCGACTGCGGCGCGACCACCAGTTTGCCTGTGGGCGCGGCGGGGGACGGCGTGATAGTCGCCTCGGGCGTGGCGTCGCCGGTTGCGCCCTCCTCGGCGGAGATGCGCTCGCTGGAGAGCGCCGTCATGTAGGCGATGAATCCAAGCGCTGCGATCGCGGCCGGTACGACCCAGATAGTTTTGAGCAACGGCTCCTTCGGCATAGTGTAGGCGCTTCCTTGCGACTTGACTTGGTTCCAGTCGAACGAACAGCGCCAATACTACACTGAATGTATGTTATTATGGCATTACTTTACTCCAATTTCTCATGACTTTGTATAACTTTGCGGCAAAAGTGGCGCAATCGCCCCTGTCGAGGCGGAATCCTGGCGTGCCGCAACGATTAGGATGAGGACGGGAGTGGGTTGCGCGAGGATCCGAAAAAGAGGGTATGCGGACCCGGTGAACCTAGTATTTCGCGCCGGCGGCTATGAGGGTTTGGGCGGTCTCGTGGTGGTTGGCTACGTGCAGGGGCTTCTTGCCGTACACGTCGGCGGCGTTGACGTCGGCGCCGGCGGAGATCAGGACGCGGGCCACTTCGGTGTGCCCGTTCGCGGCCATGTGCAGCGGGGTGAGTCCGCCCTCGTCACCCACGCCCACGTCGGCTCCGGCGGCTATCAGCGCGTTGGCCACTTCGGCGCGTCCCTCGCGGGACGCCCAGTGGAGAGGGGTATTGCCGTGCCGATTGCGGGCGTCTATGTAGGCGCGCGCCGAGATGAGCGCCTCTACTATCTCCGTATGGCCGTCGCGGGCGGCGCAGTGGAGGGGGGTGATTCCGTACCTGTTCTTCACGTTGGCGTCGGCGCCGGCGGCGATGAGCGCCTGGACCGCGGCGACGCGGCCGCTGGCTACCGCGAGGTCCAATGGCGTGGATGATCTCTTGTCTTCGGTGTGTACGCGGGCGCGGGCCGAGATTAGGGCGAGCGCGGTTTCGGCGCTCCCAGCGGCGGCGGCCAGGTGGATGGGAGCGCGTCCCAGCTTGCTGTGCGCGTTGACGTAGGCTCCCGCCGACAGCAGGGCGCGGACTATCGCGGTGTGTCCGCGTCGAGCCGCAAGGTGGAGGGCCATGTGGCCGTCTTCGTCGCGCGCGTTGAGGTTGACGCCTTCGGCTATGAGCGTGGCGGCTGCCTCGGCGTCGCCAGCCTCGGCCACCGCGTGCAGGGGCGTTCTGAGGCTCTCGGACGATACACCGTTGGCGGCGGGAGGTTCGTCCAGCGCCTCAAGGGTTTCGTCGGGGTCGGGGCCGACGGCCGCCCACTGGTAGGGTGTCCTGTCCTGCCGGTCGGCGGCTCGCACGTCGGCGCCGCCGGCGATGAGCATCCGCACTATGTCGAGTTTGCCGAACGCGGCGGCGGCGTGCAGTGGCGTTATGCCGCGGTCGTCGCGGACGTGGACGTTCGCGCCGGAGTCTATCAGCGCGCGCGCGGCCTCGGCATGGCCTTCGGACGCCGCCATATGCAGGGGCGACAGCCCGTTCCTGCCCTTTGCTTGCAGGTCGGCCCCCGCCGATATGAGGAAGCGCGTCATATCCTCATGCCCGAACACGACGGCAGAGTGGATGCAGGTATGGCCTCTGCCGTCCCTGGCGTCAACGTCCGCGCCCTCGGACAGTAGAATACGCGCCGACTCGATGTGCCCGGCCTCGTCGTCGGAGGGCTGCGGCTCGGATTCGCGCTTGGCCGATGCGTGGACGCTCGCGCGTGAAGATATGAGCGACCACACCGCGTCTCTGGTGTCGCAGAGCGCCGCCGAGTGCAGAGGAGTGTATCCCTTCTTGCTCCTGACGTTGACATCCGCGCCCGCATCTACGAGAACGCGCACGACGTCGGCATAGCCGCGGTATGCGGCCAAGTGCAGCGCGGTGAGGCCATCGTGGTTGGTCGGCCGGTTCACGTCGGCGGCGGGGACGAGTGAGAGCGTCCTCGATGCGTCGCCGTCCACGGCCGCGCGGTGCAGGGGCGTTATGCCCGGGAAGAACGTGAACCACACGGAGAACAGCGCGCGTCGCGCCAAGGTTACAATGGATGTCACGGAAGGGGTCTCCTGGTGGATTTTAACGCAGAGACGCGGAGGCGCAAAGACGCAGAGGGAATTGTTTGTGTTTTCATTTTCGGACCGAGTTAGTTGGCGCGGCGTCGGGCTCTTGCCCAACCGTCTCGCAGCGGCACGGACCGGTTGAACACTGGCGCTCCAGACGCAGAATCGGGGTCTTTGACGAAGTATCCGACGCGCTCGAACTGTATCGGCGCCCCGATCTCGGCGTCCGCCAAAGACGGCTCCAGCTTACAGCCTGTGAGGACTGTGAGCGAGTTGAGGTTTATGAAGTCGGTCCACGTCTTGCCTTCGGGCACGTCGTAGGGGTTGGGGATTGTGAACAGGCTGTCGTAGAGCCGGACTTCGCCATCTATGGAGTTCTGCGCGGACGCCCAGTGCAGGGTGGCCCGAACGCGCCGTCCGTCGGGCGCGGAGCCGCCGCGCGTCTCGGGGTCGTACACACAGCGCAGCTCAACGACGTTGCCGTCTTCGTCTTTGACGGCCTCGACGCACTTGATGAAGTATCCGTATCTCAGCCGCACTTCGCGGCCCGGCGCTAGCCGGTAGAACCGGCGCGGCGGGTCTTCCATGAAGTCGTCCCGCTCGATGAAGAGTTCGCGTCCGAACGGAACAAGACGGGTTCCGGCGGTCTCGTCCTCAGGGTTGTTGACGGCTTCGAGGTAGTCGGTCTCGCCTTCGGGGAAGTTTTCTATGACCACTTTGAGCGGGTTCAGAACCGCCATACGGCGCTGGGCGCGTCTGTTCAGGTCTGTTCGCAAGCTGTGTTCGAGCAGCGCCATCTCGGTCAGCGCCGCCGTCCGGTTGATGCCCACCTCGTCGCAGAAGGCGATGATCGCTTCCGCCGTGTAGCCGCGTCTGCGGAGGCCGGCGAGTGTCGGCATACGGGGGTCGTCCCATCCGTCCACATGCCCGTCCTCGACCAGAGTTATCAGCCGACGCTTGCTGAGCACGGTGTGCGATATGTTGAAGCGCGCGAACTCGATCTGTTGGGGGTGATAGATGTCCAACTGGTCCAAGAACCAGTCATACAGCGGGCGGTGATCTTCATACTCCATCGAGCAGAGGGAGTGCGTGATGCCTTCGATCGAGTCGGAGATCGGGTGGGCGTAGTCGTACATGGGGTATATGCACCACTCGTCGCCGGTCTGGTGGTGCGGGACGTGGCGTATGCGGTAGATGGTGGGGTCGCGCATGTTCATGTTGGGCGACGCCATGTCTATCTTGGCGCGCAACACGCACTCGCCGTCCTCGAATTCGCCTGCGCGCATGGCACGGAGCAGGGCGAGGTTTTCTTCTGCCGAGCGGTCGCGGTACGGGCTGTCGCGTCCGGGTTCGGTGAGCGTGCCTCGGTACTCGCGTATCTGCTCGGCGGTCAAGTGATCTACGTACGCTTTGCCGTCCAAGACTAGCTGTTCGGCGAACTGATACAGCCGCTCGAAGTAGTCGGATGCGTAAAACTCGCGGTCGGCCCAGTCGAATCCGAGCCACCGGGCGTCTTCCTTCTGCGACTCGACGTACTCCGCCTCTTCAGCGATAGGGTTTGTGTCGTCGAACCGGAAGTTGCACAGGCCATCGAAATCGCGGGCGATTCCGAAATCGAGATTCATAGCCGTCGCGTGTCCGAGATGGAGGTAGCCGTTGGGTTCCGGAGGCCAGCGTGTGTGAACTCTGCCGCCGAATCTGCCGTTCTCGTTATCTTCTACTACTCTAGCCCTGACAAAGTCTTTTGCCGCCAGGGCCGATTCTTCTGACATGGTGACGCGCCTCTCGGTGAACGTGTTTGGGTAATTGATAGAGTATAGCTTAAGGATTTTAACGCAAAGGCGCGAAGATGCAAAGACGCAAAGGGGGAATTTAGCGCAGAGGCGCAGAGGATTAGATTAGGGAACTGAGCGGTATGACGGCAAGGCGACGGTCGGCGGCTTGGAGGGCCGCTATGTCGGCGGATGCTTGGGCGTTCGCGAGGATGGCGAAGTCGTATGGGGTATGGGGGATGGGCAGGGGGTCTTGTCGCTCACCTACCACTAGGACCAGGACGTTGTTGGGGCCGCCTTTGTGCAGTTGGCCGGTGGAGTGCAGGTAGCGTGGGCCGTAGCCCAGGGTGGTGGGGATGCCGCGTTCGGCTGCGATGGCGAGACGTAGATCGGCGAGCGCGGCGTCGGTCTGTGGGGTCTGCTCCGTGTAGGCGAGGATGGCGAGGTAGTCTCCGGGTTTGGCGGCGTCCAGCAACTCTGTCAGGGAGCTTTGAGGCTCGATTTCGGGCGCGATGCCATCTTCCTCGAATTGGCGCAGGGCGCTTTCTGTGAAATCCTTCGCTCGCTGGACGTCCGGCTGGTCGAACGGGTGGACTCCAAGCAGCGCTCCGGCGGTGGCGGTCGCGAACTGCCAGCGGAAAAATTCGCCTCCCAAGTCGGCTACGTCGTCTATCGAGAAGCGAGGTTGAGGAGCGAGGAGCGAGAGTGGGGCGTTGGCGGCAAGATAGTCGGGCGGGTTATTGGTTTGTGGGATGTCGTTGGCGAGGTTTAGATGGATGAATTGGCGGTCACTGGAGCGGTTATGAAGGAATGCGGGCGGCTCTCCTGCGACGGGAATGGCGCCGCGTCCGCTCTTGCCCAGACTCTCGGCGATCAGCTGCTCTGCCCACAGTCCGAACGAGGCGAGCGCGGGGGACGTCAGGATGGTGAGCTTGTCGCGTCCGGCGAGGGCGTTTTCGGCGATGAACGCGCCCAGCGACGCGCCGGGGTTGTCGGATGCGGGAACATCGGGGCCGCAGGCAGCGCGAACGTCAGCGGCGCTTTGGAGCAGGCGGCGCGTATCGAATCCGATGAGGGCGGCGGGCACGAGGCCGAAAAGACTCAGGACTGAGTATCGTCCGCCGATGTCGGGCGGGTTTCGGAAGACGCGGCGGAATCGGTCTTGACGAGCCAGCTCGTCGAGTGGGGTTCCGGCGTCGGTTATGGCGACGAAGCTGTTGCCGGCGCGCTCCGGTCCAACCGCGTCTTCTACGATGCGCCGGAAGTAGCGGTAGAGCATGTTCGGCTCGATGGTCGTACCCGACTTGGACGACACGAGGAACAGGGTTCGCGCGGGGTCTATAGAGCCGGCGACGGTTCGGATTCGCGCGGGGATGGTGGAGTCGAGGACTATGAGTTCCGGGAACGTGGGATTGGCGTCGGGACGTGAAGCGGCAAGGCAGCGTCCCAGGACTTCGGGACCGAGGCTGCTGCCGCCCATTCCGAGCAGGACTACGTGGGCTATACCCTGGGCGCGGGTCTCGCGGGCGAAGCGATCCAGGGCGTCCAACTCGGGGAGCATGGACAGCGGCGCGTCGAGCCAACCGAGCCGGTCAGATATCTCGGAGGGGTATTCAGACCATAGAGTGTGGTCGCGATCCCATATGCGAGTGGGGACGGAGGGGTTCATGTATGTATCCTCAGTTTATAACGTAGAGGCGTGGAGCGGGCTAGGCTAAGATTAGGGGGATTCGCATTTCTTCGGGTGAGAGGCCGGAGTGGTGTGAGTTTTGCTGCAACATTCTGCCGGAGCCGCGAGCGGCGTTATATTCGAGGATGGATGCGCCCATGGAGACGACCATGAGATCCGCGAAGCGCTCTCTCACGCCGTCGGCTATATCGTGGGGACCAAAGAGGCCGATGGCTATTGCGTCTTCGGTGTCTATGACGACGAACTTGTCTGCGCCGAAGCGTCGCTCTATGTGGCGGCGGGCGCGCTCTCGCGCCCAGTCCCAAGTGTGCAGGTAGGTTACGCGCGCGTCGCCCGACGGGGGGAAGCGCAGCAGCGGCAGGAGCTGGCGATTTGGCCGCAGGGTGTAGCGATTGGGCGCGGGCGAGTCCAGGAAGCCGTGGTCGGCGGTGGCGATGATCCGCGCCCTGTCCCCTACTATCGTTTGAAGACGCCCTAGCTGAGCATCCAGTTCGGAAAGGGCGTGGCGCACCTCAGGGCGGGTTACGCCGTGCAGGTGGGCCAAGCTGTCCACTTGGGGGAGGTACAGGTAGGTGAACGTCTTTTCGCCGGTCGTCAGCGCGTGTTCCGCCGCTTTGTCTATGCCATCGGCGGGCGAGCGGTAGCCTACCGCCTCTCGCCCGCCCTTGAGGAAGTCTGAGAATACGGATGAGACTAGCCTCTCCGGCACGACGATTCTGACGTCGCGGGGGATGGATGCCCACATCGAGGGGACAGGGAAGGAACTCTCGGGCTCGATGCCCTTGGAGCGCAGGTCTCTATTGTCGTTCCGGGCGGTGTACTGGAGAATGTTCGCGGCTGAGCCCAGCTCAGGCAAGTGCGTCCACCATCCGGTAACGCCGTGTTCCGCGGGCCACTTTCCGGTAGTCAGCGTCGTCAGAGCGACGGCGGTCGTGGACGGGAACACGGTGCGGAGTTCGTCCTGGACGTTCTGCCTCAGGAACGAGTCTTCGGGCAATGATTCGATGAGGCTGCAACCAACTCCATCCATAAGCGCGAGCACGATATGGTCGGACGCGCCGATGGTGTCCTCAAGCGCGCGCGAATCGGGAGTCGGCGAAAGCTCATCGTCATCCACGCCGCACAGCGCTCCGATCGCCTGCGCCAGGTCCACCAAGTTGGCGCGGTTCCATAGGGGCGGCAGCAGCTTGCGCTCCTGGAAGGCGTCCATGAGTGTTTCGGTACCGATCATGATGGTCTCCTTGCTGACGGGATTTTAACGCAAAGGCGCAAAGGCGCAAAGGGGGGATTTGACGCAGAGACGCAGAGGGACTCAGAGACACGGAGGATGAATTTGTGTGGTACGATTATGGGGAGTGAGGATGCGGGATGATGATTGCGCCTGTTTCTGATAACGAGACTTTGCAGCCTGGGTTGGACGCTCTGCGCTCGCAGTGGCCGGGCGCGCTCGAGGAGTTGGAACCGGAGACCGTCGGCGTAATCAGGCGCGTGATGGATGGGTTCGATCCGCGGGAGGGCGCGGCGGTCGAGATAGCCAGCGCCTCGGAAGGCGAGTGGCGCGTGGGCGTATGCGTTCCCGACCGGCCCGGCGCGCTCGCGCTCGTCGCAGGCACGCTGACCGCGCGCGGCCTGGATATAACAAACGCCGACACGTTTACGGTTAGGCTGGCGTCGGACAGGGGCAACTACCAGGATGTGGGAGGCGCGGTTCGGAGAGCGCGGTCAAGGCGCGGATACGGACAACGCCGGCGGTCGCCACGTCCGGGGCGTCCGGTCGCACCTCCGCCGCCTACGGTCGCGGCAATGGCGTTCGACGTCCGAACGGCTGCGGGGCGGGCGCCGGATTGGACGGATCTGGCCGAAGGCATGGAGTCCGTAGGGCGGAGCTTAGCCGGTCGGGATACGGAGGAGGCGCGGCTCAGGGTTGCCGAGAGGGTGGCGCAGACGGTACGCGACGACGGCTCGACAGCCCGCGCGCTGCCGATGGATATTCGCTTCGACGGCGATTGTTCGCCGGACCACACTCTATTGGAGATACTGTCGCGCGATACGCCCGGATTCCTGTTCGCGTTCAGCAACGCGCTTTCGAGCGTTCGGGTCAACGTGCTGCGCTCGCGGGTGCGGACGGTGGGCGACGAGGTCCACGACACGTTCTGGCTGACCGAGCCATCGGGCGGCAAGCTGGCGTCGGAGCGCCGGGCGCGTCAAGTTCGGGCAGCGGCGGCATTGATAAAGCAGTTCACGTATCTGCTCCCCACCGCGCCGGACCCAGAACAGGCGTTGAGACAGTTCAACTCACTTTTATCGCAACTCCTGGCGCGACCCGACTGGAATGCGGAGATACGGGAGTTGCGGTCGCCGGGCGTTCTGGAGACGCTGGCGGAGATGATGGGCGCGAGCCGGTTCATGTGGGAGGACTTTCTCAGGGTACAGCACGAGAACTTGTTCCCGGCGCTGCTGGACGCGCCGGGCCTATATTCGGAGCGCAGCCGGGACGAGCTTTGGGCAGAGGTTTCAGCGCTGGTTTCCGAACACAAAGGGCGCGAGAGCCATGAAGATAGAACGCGCGTGGTCAATGAGTTCAAGGATCGCGAGATGTTCAGGATCAGCCTGCGCTCCATCACGGGCAGGATCGATCGTCGGCAGTTCGGGGCCGAGCTTTCGACGCTCGCAGAGGTGGTTGTCGAGATTGCGTTCACGCTGAGCGTGGAGGTCGTGAAGACGCGATTCGGCGCGCCTCTCCGGTCGGACGGCGCGGAGTGCGGCTGGGCCATCTTCGGGCTGGGCAAGTTCGGGGGCGCGGAGATGGGTTTCGGCTCGGACCTGGAGTTGATGTTCGTGTACGAGGATGAGGGGATGACCAGCGGCGGAAATGGCGCAAGTCCGGCGCGGACGTCCACCTTCTTCGAGGAGGCGGTCAGGGAGTTTCTGCGTGTGATCCAGGCGCGGCGGGACGGCATCTTCGAGGTGGATATGCGGCTACGTCCATTCGGCTCGAAGGGCGCGCTCGCGGCGTCTGAGCGAGCGGTCGGCGGCTACTACTCGATCAACGGCAGCGCGCAGCAGTTCGAGCGGCTAGCGCTGGCGCGTATGCGTCCGGTCGCCGGAGACGTCGAGCTTGGACGCCGCGTCATGCGTGTCCGCGACGCTTTCGTCTATTCGCCGGAGCCGCTGGACGTCGAAAACATCCGGCACTTGCGACGTCGGCAGGCGGTCGAGCTCGTGGAACGCGGCGCGGTCAACGCGAAACTGAGCCGCGGCGGGCTGGTGGATATCGAATACAGGGTCCAGGCTTGGCAGATAGTGAACGGCGTGGATGACCGCCTGGCGCGCGCGACGAACACATTAGAGGCGCTGGAAGCACTGCGGTCGCGCGGCTACGTTGGGGACGCGCTCGCGGAGAAGATAGCCGAGGCATACGACTTCATCCGCGACTTGGTGGACGGGCTGCGGGTGGTCCGAGGCAACGCCAAGGACCTGACCGTGCCGCCGGCGGGCAGTCGGGAGTTCGAGGGGCTGGCGCACCGGCTGGGCGTGGAGCCGGATGAGCTTGAGGGGCGGATTGAGGGTTACATGGAGGTGGCGGCCGGGTTGTGGGAGAGGGAGATCTTTTAACGCAGAGGCGCAGAGGGCGCGGAGACGCAGAGGAGTTTTTGATTAATCTTTTGCGTCTCCGCGCCTTTGTGCTTAAATCAGGGCGCGCGGGGGCAGTCGGATTGGGAAGGGGACGTCGGGGTTTTCTGCGACCAGGCGCTGCCAGACGGCGTAGCCAGCGCGTTCGGCTGCTGTGATCACGTCGTCTTCTGCGATGGTGAGGAGGCTGCCGTCTCGCATGACCCAGCGCCCGTCTATCATCACGTCGGACACGTCTGCCGGCTGAGCCTGGTGGACGAAGGCCGAGACCACGCGCAGCGTCGGAACCAGATGGGCGCGTCGCAAATCCAGCATGAACAGGTCTGCCTTCTTGCCCACTTCTAGGCTGCCGGTTTCGTCGTCTATGCCGAGCGCGCGAGCGCCGCCGATGGTCGCCCACTCGATCACGTCTTCGGGCTGGGGCCACATTTCGTCGTTTCTGCGGACGCGCTCGTGAAACAGGGCGGCGCGGGTTACCTCGACCATGTCCTCGGCCATGTTGTCGCTGCCCATCCCGACCGGGCATCCGGCGGCGGCAAGCTCGAACGCGGGGGCGGCGGCGCCCCGACGGGCGGCGATGGCCGGATTGTTGGAGACGGCGACGCCATGCTGTCCGAGTAGCGCGATTTCGGAGTCGTCCACGTAGCGGCAGTGGGCAACGAGAAGGTGGTCGCTGAGGAAGTCGTTGGCGAAGAGGTACTGCGTCGGGCGCACGCCGCGCATCCGCATGACGGCTTCGACTTCCTTGTGGCTCTGGGACAGGTGGATGGTGGAGCGGAGGCCGTGTCGCTCGGCCAGCTCGCGGGCGGAGCGGAGCAGTTCGGGCGAGCACAGTTCGGGCGCGTGCGGGGATACGAAGCATCGGACGCGCCCATCCTCGCGTCCGTGCCACGCGGTTATCAACTCCTCGCTGCGGCGGAGTCCGGCTTCGAGCTTGACGGACGAGAAGTGGAATCTGCCTTCGCTGAGACGTTCATCGTCGGCATCGTTGAAATTTTCGGCGAGGAGGAGGCGCAGGCCGGTGTCCACCAGGCTCTGAGCGTACTGGGGTATGCGGTCTGAGATTTCGAGCATCGTAGTCGTGCCGCTGCGGATTGCCTCTATCGCGGCGAGGAGGGCGAAGACGTTGCGTTCGTCGTCGTTCAGCAGTCCCCTTCCCGTCGTCGGGAAGCGCAGCGTGGTGGGGAAGCCGAAGTCTTCGAGGATGCCGCGGTCGGCGGTGGCGAGCAGGTGTGTATGGCAGTTGATCAAGCCGGGGAAGACGGCGCGGGCGCGTCCGTCCACGCGGTTGGCAGACGGGTACGCAGCCTCGATCTCAGGCGTGGGGCCGATGGCGACGATGCGCCCTTCGTCCATGGCGAGGGCGGCGTCGTAGAGGATGTCTCGCCGGGGATTGCAGGTTACGATGGTTGTGCTGGCGATGATGGTGGGCATGGGGTGGCTCCTGGTGGTGGGGAATTTCGATGCGAAGGCGCGAAGGCGCAAAGACACATGGGGGATTTTATCTCAGGGGCGCGGATACGCAAAGGGATGGATAAAGCGAAGTTATTTGCGCCCCTGCGTTTAACCCGGAGCACGGTCGGCGGTTGCCGTCGGGTGGGGTATGGGGGTATGCTAGGCTAGATTCTACGGTATTGGTTGTTCGTCCGCGGGTTCGGGCGATTGGAATGAAAGGAGAACTACGTGGACGGATTTTCTGCAGTGGCGCGAATCCTCAAGCTGGAGGGGGTCGAGTGGGTGGCGTGCTACCCATCGAACAACCTGATCGAGTCGGTGGCTCAAGAGGGTATAAGGACTATCATGTTCCGACAGGAGCGGGGCGCCGTGATGGCCGCCGACGGGTACAGCCGCGCGAGCAACCGCCAGAAATTCGGAGTGGTGATCACGCAGGGCGCGTCGGGCGCGGAGAACGCTATGGGCGGCATCGCGCAGGCGTTCGGCGATAACGTTCCGATTCTGCTGATTCCGGGCGGCTCCGCGCTGAATGCCTGGAACATCAGGCCCAACTTCTCGCCGTCTCGGGCATACGCGCCCATTTCGAAGCAGACTGAGGTGGTGCTGACGCCGTCGGAGATCGGCAACTCGATGCGCCGGGCGTTCCACGCGCTGCGAAACGGACGCGGCGGGCCGGTTACGCTGGAGACTCCGGGCGACGTAATGGCCGCAGACGTGCCCGAGGGCATGATCGAGAATTACCGTCCGCCGAAGCGGAGCATGATGGCGCCGTCGCGTTCGGACGTAAAGGACGCGGTGAAGCTGCTGCTGGAAGCGAACAACCCTGTGCTGTGGGCCGGCGGCGGCGTACTGTACGGCGACGCGACCGAAGAGTTGAAGGAACTCGCGGAACTTCTGGACGTCCCTGTCTATACGACGATGCAGGGCAAGAGCGCGTTCCCCGAGACGCATCCGCTGTCGCTGGGCGCGGGTTCGGGCGCGACGACGTGGCCGGCGCGCAAGTGGCTTGTCGAGTCGGACGTGGTGTTCGCCATTGGATCGAGCCTGACGCATACGGGCTACGGACAGCCGATTCCCGCGGGCAAGGTACTCATCCAGAACACGGACAACGTAGATGACATCAACAAGCAGGAGAGCATAGACGTAGGTCTGCCGGGCGACGCGAAGGCGGCGCTTGAGCTGGTACTGGACGAGGTGAAGGCGGCTATCGGCGAGACGCCGCGCGATACGGGCGTCCGCGCGCGCATCGCGGCGGAGCGGGAGAAGTGGATGGAGGAGTGGACGCCACTGCTGCAGTCGGACGAGGTGCCGATCAACACCTATCGCGTGATCCACGAGATCAACACGACGCTGGACAAGTCGCGCTCGGTGGTTACGCACGACGCGGGCGCGCCGCGCGACTCGATCATCCCGTTCTACGAGGCGACGACGCCGCACGGCTACGTGGGCTGGGGCAAGACCACGCATCTGGGCTTCGGCATTCCGCTGATGATCGGCTCGAAGCTGGCGAACCCGGACAACTTCTGCCTGAACCTGATGGGCGACGGGGCGTTCGGAATGTCGGGCATGGATACGGAGACGGCGCAGCGCTCCGGCGCGCCTATCACGACGGTCGTGCTGAACAACGGCGGGATGGCGACGTATCCGGGTGGTTATCCGACGGCGCGGACGCAGTTTGGCGTAACCGAGATGACGGGCGACTATGCGGGCGTGGCGGACTCGTTCGGGGGCGTCGGGATCGTGGTCAAGGACCCGGCGGAGATGAAGCAGGCGCTCATTGACGCGCAGCAACACAACGCGGACGGTCGGACGGTGATCATAGACGTTCACTCGAACTTCGAGGCGAAGAAGTCCCGGTTCTAGGGGGAATCTGACGCAGAGGCGCGGAGGGCGCGGAGGATTGATCGAGGTTCTTTGCGGTCTCCGCGTCTTTTGCGTTTAATTTGGAGTGGAGGCGTTTAGCAGGGTTAGTATCCACTCTTCCAAGTCTGCTTCGGGGATGGCGCCTACCCAGCGGCCTTCGACTATGCCGTCGGCGCTTATGAAGAAGGTTACGGGGAGGCCGATTACGCCGTAGTCTATGCTGACGGCGCCGTCGGCGTCGCGGACGTTCGGGAATGTCAGGCCGAACTCGCTGATGTATGCCTGGGCGTCTTCTTCGGTATCCTGGATGTCCACCCCTACGAATAGGATCCCGCGATCGCGGTAGCGCTGCCACAGCCGCTGGAAGTGGGGTGACTCCTGACGGCATGGCGGACACCAGGACGCCCAGAAGTTGATGACGACGGGCGAGCCGGCGTGGTCGTACAGGCGGAGTTCGCCGTCATCAACAGCGTTTTGCAGGCGCGCGATTGAGCCGGGCGGCGGGTTGACGATGAACGGGCTATCTGTTTCCTGTCGCTCTGACGGCGCGGCGTCGAGAAGAGGCAGGGCGAAGTCCGGCGCGGGCTTGCCGACGCGCGTTTCGCCGGAGCGTCCGGTGGCCGGGGATCTGTTCGCGAGTCCGTATGCAAGGATAGCGAAGAAGGCGAGCGCCAGCAGCGTGAATGCGGCGATGGCGAGCGGCTTGCGGGCGGTTTGCATTTGGGGTCTCACAGTTTGGATTTTTGACGCAGAGGCGCGGAGACGCAGAGGGATTTTAACGCAAAGGCGCGAAGGGGCAAAGGCGCAGAGATTTCCAAATCGCTAGGGGGCGGAGTCGGGGTTTGGGTGGGATAGCGGCAGACGTCTCGGCGCAGTCATGAAGAGGGTGAACACTACGGAGCAGGCTACGATGACGGCGCTTACCAAGAAGACATCGCCTATGGCGCCGGCCAGCGCGGAGCGCACGGCGTCGAGAGCTGCTTCGGGCAGGGGCGCGGCGGAAGGGTCAACGAGCGCTTGGGGGTTGTCGCGTAGAGAGTTCAGGCGTTCGGAGGGGACGGCGGCGCGCATTTCGGCGGTTACCGCGCCGTCTAGGTTGTAGGCGAATCTGTTTACCATCACGGCGCCGAGAACGGCGAGGCCAAGCATCCCCCCTACCGAGCGGTAGAACTGGATGGCGGACGTGGCTACGCCCATGAGCCGGAACGGGACGGTGTTCTGTACGGCGAGGATGAAGGTGGGGAAGGTGATGCCGAGCCCGACGCCCATGATTATGATGTAGCCAACGGCCCGGAGGAACGTGGTGTGTATCGTCATGGTGGAGACGAGGAACATTCCGGTCGCCATGATGACGGTTCCGGCTATCGCCTGTATGCGGTAGTGTCCACCAGCGCGGGCGAGGGTTTGGCCGGAGATCGTGGCGCCGACTACAATTCCTAGCATCATCGGCGTCAGGAAGCTGCCGCTGCTGGTTGCGGAGGCTCCGAGCACGCCCTGGAAGAAAAGCGGCACGAATATGATGCCGCCGAACATCCCGAATCCTGTCAGGAACGTTACGATGAGGGACGTCGCCACTACGCGGTCGCGGTAGATTTCGAGCGGCATGATGGGGGACTCAGCCCTCCGCTCTATGAGAACGAAGGCGACCGTCATGAGCGCGCCGAACGCGAGCAGCCCCAGCACGGGGGCGGACGTCCATCCGTACTGTACGCCGCCCCAAGACAACGCGAGGAGTATGGGCACTACGGCGAGTATGAGCGTAACCATGCCGGGATAGTCGAGCTTGCGGCTTTCGACTTCTGGCGTGATGCGCGGGAACATGAACGCGATGAGAACCAGGACGGGAACGCCGATGGGAATGTTGACGTAGAATATCCAGTTCCAGGATAGGTTATCGGTGATGAAGCCGCCGAGCGTGGGGCCGATGACGGACGACATGCCGAAGACGACGCCGACGAATCCCTGGTACTTGCCGCGCGTTTCGGGCGGGAACAGGTCTGCAATGGCGATGAAGCTGTTGGCCATGATGACGCCGCCACCGATGCCCTGTATGGCGCGGAAGACTATCAGCTGGGTCATCGTCTGGCTCAGGCCGGCCAGAACGGAGCCAGCGAGGAAGATCACGACGCCGCCTATGTAGAATGCCTTGCGTCCGTAGATGTCGGTCATCCTGCCGACGATGGGTACGGCGGTAGTAGAAGCGACGAGGTAGGCGGTGGTTACCCACGTGTAACGGTCGAAGCCGCCGAGGTCTGCGATGATGCGCGGCATGGCCGTCGCCACGACGGTCTGGTCGAGGGCGGCGAGGAAGAGCGTCAGCAGCACGCCAACCATCGCCAGGACGAGCTGGCGTTTGGGGAGGGGCACGAAGTCTTGCGCTACGGATTGGGGTTGGGTCATGGCTGGGTCCCTTTAACGCAGAGGCGCAGAGAGCGCAGAGGGTTTGTTTTTGGAAAGGCTGGATTCACTGCTGTCGCTCAGGCGCGGAATCGGGGCATTACTTGGTTGGCGAATAGTCTCATGCTGCGCTCGTTGTCTTCCCAGGACATGGGGCCTACGCGGAATTGGAGTATCAGTCCGCCGATTCCGATGCGTTGCAGACGCTCGACGCGCTTGGCGACGGAGTCGGGCGAGCCGAATATCATGCTGTTTTCGACGCGAAAGCGCGGGTCGGCCAGTCCGGAGCTTACGGACGCCATCTCCTCGACGGTGTTGAGCCGGCGGCGGGTTTCGTCTATGTGCCTGCGGCTGGCGGTGTGAACGCGGGCGGCTAGTTCACGGGCCTCTTCGTCGGACTCGGCTACGTACATGTTGCGCCATATCCAGCAGTCGGACATGGCGCGGGCGACGTGGGCGTCGTCGTAGCCGGAGTCGCGCATGGTTTGCTGGTACACGTCGAAGCGGCGCTCGGTCTCGTCGTCGGGCTGGACTACGAGCATCAGCGGTCTGCCTTGCTTCG
The DNA here is from genome assembly GCA_034420955.1 of Dehalococcoidia bacterium. GTDB lineage: Bacteria > Chloroflexota > Dehalococcoidia > Lucifugimonadales > UBA1123 > VXRN01. The sequence goes on along the minus strand of DAOUKV010000027.1, from coordinate 63,736 downwards.
CCATCTCGACCATGGAGCCTTCGGTGGCGACGGCGCGGATGATGGGCGGATGGGGGTTCTGGTACACCTTTGGGCGCAGGACGGGCAGGTCTATATCGAAGAACTCGCCGGTGTGGCGGTAGTTCTCGGTGGTCCACGCCTTGGGGAGTATTTCTTCGGACTCGACCAGCCTGCCCTGAGCTTCGGCGAACGGTATGCCGTAGCTGCGATATTCGTAGAAGTTGTAGGCGGTTCCTCTGCCGATGCCGAGGGTGATTCGTCCCTTGCTGATGTTGTCTATGAGGGCTATCTGCTCGGCCAGGCGGATGGGGTGATGAAGAGCCATCTGGACAGCGGCGAAGCCGATCCTGACGCGCTGCGTGCGGGCGGCGACGGCGGCTGCAAAGGTTACGGGGTCAACGTAGGCGCAGGCGCCGTCGTTGTGGTGCTCACCGAGCCAGACGCCGTCGAAGCCGAGTTCTTCGGTGAGCTCGGCCTCGCGGAGGGCATCGGTTACGACAACGTGGTCGGTGTCGGGGGTTGGGGAGTGAGGGAAGAGGAAGTTGCTGAATTTCATGGTTGCAATCCTATCTGGATCATGCGGTTGAATTTAACGCAAAGGCGCGAAGAAGCAAAGGCGCAAAGGGATTTATTGAAGTCTCTCGCGTTCCTGGGCGTTCGAGCTGTAGTTTTGTATGACTTTCAGGAACTGTTCGCCGAAGTCTTGTAGTTTCTTCTGGCCTACGCCGTTGATTCTAAGGAAGGCATCGGGGGTTGTAGGATGGTATGCCGACATCTCTTGGAGAGATCGGTCTCCGAATATGACGTAGGGTGGGACGGCGCGTTCGCGGGCGAGGCGGGTTCTGACGCCGCGGAGTTTCTCGAACAGGGTCTCGTCGTAGTCCAGCGGGGCGGCTGATGCGGCGGCGCGGCGGGAAGCGCGGGAACGGGCGCGAGACTCGGGGACGGGCAGGTGTACGGTTTCGCGGTCTCGCAGGAACGCCCTACCTTGGGGGGTTACGGACAGGGTTGGGTATTCGCCGCCCTGTTGGAGGAGGCCCTTGGCGACTAGGGCGGTCATCAACTCGCGGAGTGCGGCGTGGGTGTAGTCGTCCACGATGCCGAATACGGACAGTGATTGGTGGCCGCGCTCCTGCGTCTGGGCGTTGTCAACGCCTTTGAGGACTTGAGCTATGTAGGTGGAGCCGTAGCGCTCTCCGGTTCGGATGACTGCCGATAGTATCTTCTGGGAGATTATGGTGGCGTCGAAGGTTTCGGCGGAGCATACGTCGCAGTTGCCGCAGTCCTGCCATCCGACGGTCTCGCCGAAGTATTGGAGCAGCGCGGCGCGGCGGCACGTCGGCTGCTGGCAGTAGGCGACGATGGCGTCCAACTGGCGTTGGGCTACGGCGCGGCGGGTTCCGTCGTCGTTGCGGTTGAGTAGATATTCGAGCCGGTCGCGCTCGCGCTGGCCGTAGAAGAGGATGCACTCAGAGTCGAGGCCGTCCCGCCCTGCCCTGCCGGACTCCTGGTAGTAGCGCTCCACGGAATCGGGCGTCTCGTAGTGCATTACCAGGCGCACGTCGGGCTTGTCTATGCCCATGCCGAAGGCGACGGTGGCTACGATGACGCGCGCCTCGTCGCGGACGAAGCGCTCCTGGTTGGCGGCGCGGACGTCGGACTCCAGCCCGGCGTGATACGGGAGCGCGGATATGCCATCGCTTTCGAGGTCGGCTACCATCTCGTCCACGCCGTCGCGCGAGCTTCTGTACACGATGGCGCTGGCATTGGGGTTGGCATTCAGCCACTCGAGCAGGCGGTCGTAGCGGTCGGTGTTGGGCAGGACGGAGTACCGGAGGTTGGGCCTGTCGAATCCAGCGACGAATACTTGGGGCTCGGACAGGTTCAGCTGCTCTGCGATGTCGTCTCGCACCTGTCGCGTCGCGGTCGCGGTGAGCGCGATGATGGGCGTTTGGGGCGCGATCTCGCGCATCCGGCTTAGAGCGCGATAATCGGGCCTGAACTCGTGTCCCCACTGCGATATGCAGTGCGCCTCATCCACTGCAATCAGGCTCACGTCCGCGGCTGCGACAAAGCGCTGGAACTCCGGCAGGGCGACGCGCTCCGGCGCGACGTACAGCAGCTTGACTTCGCCATAGTACGCCGCCTTCTGGACGGCGACCCGCTCCTCGTAGCTCTGCGCGCTGTTGACGAAACCGGCCGGCGCTCCATTCTCTCTTAGCGCGTCCACCTGGTCTTTCATCAACGCGATAAGCGGGGATACGACGAGCGTCAGCCCCGGCAGGACGAGCGCGGGTAGTTGGTAGCACAGCGACTTGCCGCCGCCGGTGGGCATGAGAACGAGGGAGTCGCGACCGTCCATCACAGCCTCGATGACGTCTTGCTGGAGCGGACGAAACTCGTCGTATCCGAAGTACTGTTTGAGCAAGTCCTTCACGGCGACGACTCCGCTGCCAGCCGCTCGAACCCCTGCTCGGTGAGGGTGGCGAAGTGGGAAACGTGCGCGATGCGCTTCGTCAGATCGTTGTCCAGGCGCAGCAGATCGTAGGCGCAGTTGTAGAACGCCATGGCTGATTCGAGTGGATAGTGGCGGCGCCAGTCATCGGCCCAAAGCGGGGGCGGTATCTCGATTCCGAGCCGCGCGAACTCCGTTTCCACGAATCGCGCCGCCGCCTCGTACATGGGGTCTGTGGACTCCTCAGGCGAGTAACCGTCCAGCCCCTTATTCCTGAACACGACCAACTGGTACAGGAGCATCCACCAGAACATCACCACCAAGGCGGTATCGTCTATGCGCGCGGCGCGCTTCTTCAGTCCCCAGTCCAGGCGCTTGTCGTGGTTCTTGACGAGCAATTGGTGGAGCGTCTGCCGGGAGGCGTCGCACAGAAGCGTCCAGAGCCGGTGGTTGGGGGAATTCATGCCATCGGCGCCCGCTCCGTCGCGCGCGACGCTCGCCACGCCGTCTATGGACAGCGCGAGGTTTCGGCGCGCGCGCCCCGGAACGAGGCGGTCCATGATGCCCACGTGGCCTAGTCGTCCTTTGCCGCGAAATAGCCTTCTACGTAGCCCAGCTGCACGGCGCGAACCAGGGCCGGCGCGATAGCCTGCGGGATCACCGACGCCAAGCCGCCAGACTCGGCGGCCATCCGGACGAAATTATCTTGCGCCAGGTTGGCGACCACGGCGACGAAGGGCTGAATCCACTCGGGCGCGTACTGGTCTGCGCCGGAGTTCGGGCGCGCTTCTTCGGCGACGATAAGCGAATCTATGGCCGTGTCGTCTGCGTAGCGCTCGACGAGCATCGCGAGCGCGTTTTCATAATCCATCTCGAACTGCTGGAACGAAAGTTCAGGGTCGGTCAAGGGATGCCTCGCGTTTGGGGATACTAGGTGATTTTAACGCAACGGCGCAGAGATGCAAAGGCGCGAAGAGTAGATTTAACGCAGAGGCGCGGAGGCGCGGAGGGGATTTCTGATATGCTGTGCGTGTTGGCCGGCTGCGCTCAAGAGGGGGCTTTGTATGGAATTGAGGGATTACATCAGAGACGTGCCGGACTTTCCAAGTCCGGGCATCCTGTTCAAGGACATTACGCCGCTACTGCATGATCCGGCGGCGTTCCGGCGCGCGGTGGATGCGTTGACGGAGCGCTTCTCGGATGCGCGTTTCGACGTAGTGGCGGGCATCGAGTCGCGCGGCTTCATGTTCGCGGGGCCCATGGCCTACAACCTGGGCGTTCCGCTCGTGCCGTTTCGCAAGCGCGGCAAGCTGCCGTTCGATAGCGTGTCGGTCAGCTACGAGCTGGAATACGGAACGGACGCGATGGAGGTTCACGTGGACGCGATCGTGGAGGGTCAGCGCGCGCTCATAGTGGATGATTTGATAGCTACCGGAGGCACGCTGACGGCGGCGGTGGAACTTGTGGAGAAGACGGGCGGCGCGGTCGCGGGCATCGGCGCGGTCATCGAATTGCTCGACCTCGACGGACGCTCGACGCTCGGCGACCACCGCGTAGAGTCTCTGCTGACGTACTGATTTTAGGAGTTGGGAGATAGAGGTGGCGTTCACCCCCATCCTAACCTTCCGCCGTCAAGGGGGAAGGGACGAGCCTGTCCCAGATTAGTAGACGGGGAATCACCCTCACCCCAACCCTCTCCCTGAGGGAGAGGGGGTTTTCGGAAGGGACTTGGAGTTTGACATGGCGGATGCGCTTTGCAAGTATTAGGGGTGATACGGGGAGATGCCATGGTTTACCGTTCTCCGGCGGCGCTGGTTACTCACTTCCTGAGCGAGGTCGATCTCTTTCGGGGCCTCTCAGCGCGCCACATAGAGCGCGTCGCCGCGTTGTGCGACGAGTTCCACTTCGAGGCGGGCGACTATCTGGGATACCAGGACGAACTGGGCGACCGCCTGTACGTGGTGCGAAGCGGCGAGGTGACGGCGGCGACGGGCGCGCCCGATAGGCCGGTCGCAGTTCGGACGGTAGCGCCGAGAGAGGCGTTTCCGGTTGCGATACTCTTCAATCCGCCGAAGCTGGTTACCACGTCCCGGGCTGCCACCGACGGCTCGGCTTTCGTCATACCGCGCGTTCGCCTGCTGGAGCTGTGCGAACTGGAACCGCGCATCGGGCTGCATATCTTCAGCGCGGCCTGCGGCATACTGGCGAGCCGGTACAGGTACACCCTGGACAGGCTCGCGGAGGTGGTGTCGCCCGAGGACGCGCCGGAGTCGTGGGCGGGCGGCGAGCTTTGAGTTTGGATTCGACGCAAAGGCGCAGAGACGCAAAGTAATGAGGTCAGCGCTCATGCGTCCTCGCGACTCTGGGCTGATTACAATGGGATGCCCCCGAATTTCAAGGCGCGATACTTGACAATCGCGGGGCAGTTGACATATGTTGACGCGCGATGGGGATGGTCGGAACCCAACCCGTTCCGGCTATGAAATCGCCCGTCGGCGGACCGCTGGCGGCGTTGGCGTCAGTGATATGCCGCTCGGCGGCGAACTTGGAGGAAAGGGGACCACATGACGAAGTTGTTGGAGGTCAATGACCTTGCCACCTACTTCTTTACGCAGGATGGCGTGGTCAAGGCAGTAGATCACATCAGCTACGATCTGGAAGAGGGCGAGGTTCTTGGCGTGGTCGGCGAAAGCGGCTGCGGCAAGAGCGTCCACGCGCTTTCGATCATGCGCCTGGTGCCGAACCCGCCGGGTCGGACGGTCTCGGGCGAGGTAGTCTTCGAGGGCGAAGACCTGCTCAAGATGGACGACGCCGAGATGCGCAACATCAGAGGCAATCGAATCGCCATGGTCTTCCAGGAGCCTATGACGTCGCTGAATCCGGTGTTGACCATAGGGCGCCAGCTTACCGAGACGCTGGAGCTGCACCAGAATATGTCCACCCAGGAGGCGCGCGAGCGCGCCGCCGAGCTGTTGGCTACGGTGGGCATACCGGACGCGGCGCGGCGCCTGGTAGATTACCCGCACCAGTTCAGCGGCGGTATGCGGCAGCGCGTGATGATAGCGATGGCGCTTAGCTGCAACCCGCGCCTGATCATCGCAGACGAGCCGACGACGGCGCTGGACGTTACCATCCAGGCGCAGATACTGGAGTTGATGCAGCAGCTCGCCGAGGACTTCGGCACGGCGATGATCATAATCACACACAACCTTGGGGTGGTGGCGCGCTACGCGGACAACGTGAACGTGATGTACGCGGGCAAGATAATCGAGACCGGCACCGCCGAGGAGATATATCACAATCCGCGACATCCCTACACTCTCGCGCTGCTCAACTCGGTGCCTAGGCTCGATGCGAACGAGCGCGTGAGGCTGGACGCGATCGAGGGGCTACCTCCGGACCTGGTGAACCTTCCGGAAGGTTGCTCGTTCGCTCCACGCTGCAAGTTCGTCTATGAACAGTGCCTGGACGAGACTCCGACGCTGGTCGAGTCCAAGCAGGGGCACACCACCGCCTGCTGGAGACACGAGGAACTGCATCAACTCGCCGGCGTGTAACGACCTGATTCAGGTGAGGTAGAGAAGACCGATGACCACCCAGACCGAGATCGCAACCAACGGTTCCAGCGCGAACGGCGACACGCCGTTGCTGGAAGTGAAGAATCTGAAGATGTACTTCCCGGTAACGTCGGGAATCATCTTCCAGCGCAAGATCGCCGACGTGAAGGCGGTGGACGACGTTACGTTCACGATCAACCAGGGCGAGACGCTCGGGCTGGTGGGCGAGAGCGGATGCGGCAAGACGACCACCGGCAGGGCCATCCTCCAGCTCTACAAGCCGACGGACGGGGATGTGATGTTCGAGGGGACTCGACTCAACGACCTCGACGGCGGCAGTATGCGAGCGATGCGTCGCAAGATGCAGATCATCTTCCAGGACCCGTACGGTTCGCTCAACCCGCGCATGACGTGTGGCGACATAGTGGGGGAGCCGCTCATCGTCCACAAGCTCACGTCGGGGAAGGGCGAGTACCGGGAGCGGGTGGCGGAGTTGCTCCAGGTCGTCGGGCTGAACCCCTACATGGCGGACCGCTATCCACACGAGTTCAGCGGCGGCCAGCGTCAGCGCATCGGAATCGCGCGCGCGCTCGCGGTTAACCCGAGCTTCATCGTATGCGACGAGCCGGTATCCGCCCTCGACGTGTCCATCCAGGCGCAGGTCATCAACCTGCTGGAAGATCTCCAGGAGCAGTTCGGGCTGACCTACCTGTTCATCGCGCACGATCTGTCGGTGGTCCGGCACATATCCGACCGCGTAGCGGTGATGTACCTGGGCCATATAGTGGAGATAGCGGACCGCAACGAGCTGTACGAGAATCCGCTGCATCCCTACACCCGCGCGCTGCTTTCGGCGGTGCCGATTCCCGATCCGATGGTCGAGGCGCAGCGCGAGCGCATCATCCTGACGGGCGACGTGCCAAGCCCGACCAACCCGCCGCCCGGCTGCGTGTTCCACACGCGCTGCCCGGTGATGGTGGAAGACTGCCAGCTGGAGATGCCGGAGCTGCGAGAGGTGTCTCCCGGGCACTGGGTGTCCTGCATCCGCGTCGAGGGGTGGGAGACTGCGTCAGCGGCGTACTAGGGGCCAGGGAATTTAGCGCAGAGACGCAAGGGGCTTGTAGGGTTCTTTGCGTCTCTTGCGTTTAGGGGGGATTTGAGGCAGGGGACGAAAACACCAAGGGCAAGTTACAGCGCGATTTTGCGTTTACTCCAAGGTGGGAGAGCGCGGGGCGCTTGTGTAAAGCATGGGGGACGCCCCCATAAACGCCAGCGCGGCTCCGTCATACGCCAATCACAAGTCTTGCGCGATGACTTCCAGTTCATCCAGCACCTCTGGAAAGGTGGGGAACTGGTATCTGTGCAAGACTTCATGGAATATCTCGCTGCCCGTCGCTGGATTATAGACCCTATGATGATACTCGTCCGAGTCGCGGTGTAGGTTATGGTACTTCAACAGGAGGTGACCCCCACGTTTCCATCCAATGTACCTGTATATCTCACATCGTACGCGAGGTGTCGAACCGAAGTATTGGTACTCGAACCATTTCTCAACTTCAAGCACAACGGACTTCCGGCAGAGAACCATCCCCGTTTGCAAAAGAACACCCTCGTCCTCTTGCAACAGAAAGACGAGGGTATCCTCAATCACAAAGGGATGTTCACTCAGTCGGATTTCGTGGATGGTTTTGTAGTGATCCCAGCTATTCCAGTCGTGTGGATCTTTTTGCGGAGCAATCTGGCTCCTTGATAGGTCGAATACCATCTAAGGACCTCTACGGTTGGACCAATCGCATCCGCTTCCAACAGCGCAGCCATCGTGTCACTGGACATTTCGTGCCTGAATTCATACTCACGCAACTTTTCGTCCGTCTCTGCAAGCATCGTCTCTGCTGACAGTTTACGAACGGGTATCTTACGCCTTTCAGTGGCGGAAACAGACTCACTGGCTACCATGATAATCCCCCACGGCGATATCCAACTTGCACATCCATTCTATGGGCGGTCAAGCAATACTGTCAACCAGAATAAACGGATTGAATCTGTGTCAGATTATTGGGCGCTGGTTCGGGGAGTGGGGTTGGTTGCGGCGCGGGGCTCTGGATTCCGGCGTTCGCCGGAATGGGTGTTGGGGGGCGTGAATGGTTCCATGTCTGAGCGTTTAACAGACTGGCACGGGTTCTGAGAGCCTGGCGCTTCCCTACACTACCAGTTTGGCGTTCTGGGGGCGGCGCTTGCCGCCGTGGACGGAGGGTTCGGCGCACCATTTGGCGGATAGGCGGCGGACGGCTTGGTACACGCTGTCGTCCATGCCTAGCAGATCGCAGATTACGCGGCGGTCGAGGCGGGCGCGGTTGGGGTCGGTGTCGGCGAGGTAGGCAGGTTTGAGTTCTCGATCTCGGAAGTCGTCGAAGATGGCTTGGGCGGTGGTTAGCTGGGCGTCTGTCAGGGCGCGGAGGTCTAGGGTGGGGAGATGCGGCGCTACGAGTCTGGTCATTAGCCCTCGTCCATCTTGCTGTCTGCTGGAATGCCACCAGTAGCTGAGCAATCCGAGTGTGTTGTTTCCCCAGATTGCGAAAGCATAGTCGAAACGCTTGTCACTGAATATGACGTTGGGCCACGCTCTGCCACCAATGGATTCCTGTTCTGTGAAAGCATATGCCAGCGGCTGTGAAGTGAATCGGAAGTCTCGGTTTAGGTGTGCGCGACTTGCGGTATCCCAGACCTCAGCTGCTCTCTTCTCCATCCCCTGTTTCACCTGCAATTCCGAATCGGGTTTGCACACGATAAAATTCTCAGCCTTTGCATTATGATTCCAAAGTGCAGGATAGGTGGCGGTAGCACTTGATGGAATCTTGACGAAAGGCCCGTTGTGAGTCTGCAAGGTGAACATAGAATCATGAAGACCCAGACGCCCAATTTGGTTCAACCACGTCATGGGCAAATCCATCGCGGATGGTAGGGCGGGAAGCCACAACTTGCCGTTGGCGAGGGAGTGGGCGACTTGGGCAACGGAAGCGTCAGAGATTCGCGCCGCTCCCCATCCGCTGTCTTGGCTTCCGATAGGGGCGTCAAGTATCTCGCCTGCAAGGTCAGCGCCAATATTCAGCAAGGCTCCGCCATATGGACCATCCTCTATTGATCTAAGAGAGTCGCGGTTTGAAATCCCCCTTACTACGGCGCTTGCCTCGGCAAACCCGCTCGGACGCTGACGCAGGGAGACGAAACGCGCCCGCCCTCCGCACTTGCACGACGGGTTCTTACGCGCTATCACAAGGCACTCAGCCATTCCGGTATCGGATGAGAACGACATATCTTTGCCGTTCGCGGATATACTGACTATGGAAACGTCGTCGTACTCGTCGGATACCAGCTTTCTGAACTTAGCCCAAGAGGAGCCGTTGATAGCGGTGAAAGGAAGCACCAAGGCGAGAACCCCACCGGACTTGAGTTTACGGGATCCCAAAGAGGCGAACGCCGAGCCCAGTCCCGCGTGTCCGTGATAAACGCTGCCTTTCGCAAATCGCTTCAGCCTGTTTGCCATAAGTTTCTGTTCGGCTTCGGAAGATTCGTATGCCGCGAACGCGGCGTTCAGAACGCCGTCGTCTGCATCATAGTGCTTGGTGTTGCTGGTAAACGGTGGATTCATGATGACCAGATCGAACCCCTCGTCCGGGACTTCTACGAGTATCTGCGCCGCTGTCTCCTCACCTACGCTACCGGTCCGCATGGCGGGGTCGGAGGTGTTGAACAGGGTCATGCTGGACGATGATTGGAGCAGTTCGAGCGATCCGATGCGGACGTCTCCATCCTCCTGCCGTCCGTAGGCGAGGGTGTAGAGGCGCGTCTTGCCGAATCCGACGGTGGGCTGTGCGCCTGAGAGGGTGGAGCCGGTGATGTGGATTGCGGACGGCATCACATCGCAGCCGTAGAGGACTTCTTCCATCATGGTCGGATGCAACGCGGCGAGGTCGCCGCCGGCGCGTTCGTGCATCGTCGCTATCCGCTCATAGACGGCGCTCAGCAGCGCGCCGGTGCCGCAGGCGAAGTCGCCGATACGCAGCTTAGCTATGGCGTCGGCGTCGGACCAGTCCACTTCCATCTTGGAGACGGCGAGACGGGCAAGCAGCGCGGCGGACGACGGCAGGGTGTAGAAGGTGGCGAGATACTTGCGGTCTGCTATGAGACGCTGGAAGATGCGCCCAGTCAGGTCGTGCGCCTGGTTCGCTCCGGTCGCCGCCACGTCCTCGACGGTGGCTCGCAGGTTGGTTAGCATCTGCGCCGCTTCAGCCGCCGGGAGCTGCTCCACGATGTCGCGCGCAATCGCGAAGATGGGCCAGTAGTTTATCTTGAGAATCTCTGTCCACGCTTCCAAGATTCCCCGCTTGGGGCTTGCTACGGATGCCGAACACACCTGGGACAGCGGCTTGACGCCGTGCAGCCCTGCCAGGCGTTCGTGGAAGATCATGGCGTTGGCGACGATGGCGCCCGCCATGCGATAGGTCTGGAGAACGTCGGACATTCCGAGCAGTTGCGCGATCGAGGCCACGGCTTCGGGCCTGGACCCGGCAAGCTGTTCGTGGATGGCGGCGGCGCGGTCTATGCCCTTTTCGAGGGCGTCAGCGGCGGCGTCCACCGCCCGCTGCGGCACGGATACCAGCCGAACGAGGTCGGACAGGTCTTCGACTGAGCCTTCCAGCCAACCGGATTCGGGGAAGCGCGAGCCGTCTTCGTACAGGACGCAGTAGGATAGTTGGGCGTCTCGCACTGATGCGGCGAAGTCGTCCGCGTCCGCCACGCCGTCGGGGTATCGAAGGGCGATGGCGGCGTCTATGAGCGCGGCGGCGCCGACGACTTCCAATCCGAGCCGGTCTTTAGCCTCCGGCTCGGCGGTGTAGCCGGGCATGAACTCGGCTTCTATGACGACGGGAGCGCGTCCGGTCGCGGTGATGAGGATGTCGGGCTGAAGCGCGGGCTGGCCCACTATTTGGCGAGTGTTCTCGGAGCGGACGGTGAAGGTTGGCAGCATCTGAGCAAGGATGCGTCCGAGCGTTGCGTTGGCGGTGGGTTCGGTGTGTCTGGGCATGGATTGATTTTAACGCAAAGGCGCAAAGATGCAAAGACGCGAAGATTTAACGCAGAGGCGCAGAGGGCGTTTTGATTTGGGTTTGCGGCTTTGTTTAGCGGATTTCACCCTCACCCCTGCCCTCTCCCTGAGGGAGAGGGGGCTGTCCGGCGTGGGTTTAGAGCCGGGCCATTTCGGTGGCGAACCAGAGGGCGAGGTTGCCGGTGCGGTCGTCTTGGCCGAACTCGGCGGCGCGGTCTATGTAGAAGCGGCGGTCGTTCACGGCGCCGGTGCCGGTGCATCCGTCAACTACGTGTCCGTCCATGCCGATCCGCTCAGAGGCGGCGCGCCAAAGGCTTTGGGCGAAGTCTCGCCACGAGCTATCCAGCCAGCCGAGGCGGACGCCGCGCGCTACGGCGTAGCCCACCATACAGACTGAGGTCAGCTCATGATATGTGCCAGGCATGTCCAGCAGTTGGGTGAACATACCAGATGGCCGCCGCAAGCCGCGCAGGGCGTTGAGGTGGCGCGTGTGGTTCTCTATCAACGCGGGGCGGTCGGGGTGATTCGGGGGCAGATAAGTTAGGGTCTCAGCGTATCCGAGGGCGGCGAAGCCGTTGCCGCGTCCCCAGTAGTAAGGGACGGCGCGGCAGTGGCGGAACATCCCGTCGTCATGCTGAATACCGGCGTCGAGCAGGAACGCGGTCTGGATGTCGACGTAGCTTGCGTCGCCGGTCAGGGCGTATGCCCTGCCCATCAGCGCGCCGGAGAAGAAGAAGTCTTCGGTGCGGTAGTCGGGGTCGCACGGCGGGGGCGGCTCGCCAGGCGCGTTGCCGCGGTAGAGGTCGGCGGTGGCAATCAGCAGTTCGCGGTACCGGGCGTCGCCTGTGGCGTCGAACATCTCGTCGCACCAGACGAGGCCGGCGTGGTTCGCGCCGCCGCCAGCGCCATTGGAATCTGGGAACCAGGCGCGCTCGCCGGACAGGTACGGCTCCACGAGATCGGCTGCGCCCTGCGCGTACTCATCCAGGCGTCCGGTCAGCGCGCCGTAGCGCAGCCTGCCGCTGATGGATACGCCCTGCGTGTAGATGACAGGCGCAAGGGTGTCGCCGTATCGCGGCGCGAGCGCGGCGGCGGCGGCGAGCGGGGTTCGAGCGCGACGTCCGGCGAGCGCGGCGCGGGCGGGCGAGATTATCGGCAAGCTTGGGGGCGGACCGGCCGCGTCGAGCGCGCGCGCCAAGCGCATCAGTTCGGACGCGGCGGCGGCCGGGGGCGCGGTGAGGCGGAGGCCCGGAATCGTCCCAAGTTCGTTGGGGACGCCGGAGGACAGGGCTGACAGGATGCCGCCGTCATCGGCGCCCGGCGGCATCGGGGTAGCGTCGAGAGCGTCAGCGATCTCGGACGGGACGCCGGCGCTCTCCCACGCCGCGCTGTCTCCGGCTCGGACTTCCAGCGCGAGGTCGGGGGCCATGAAGCCGATGTATCGCCACAGGTAGCGCGCTTCAGGGTCGGTCTCGTGGTTGAAGAAGCCGTCTTGAGGGGGGTAGCCGGTGGTTGGGCTGCCGCCTGAGCCATTGCCGGGCGCGGCGCCGAGGCTCAGTCCATCGGGGTTGGCGCACGGGATGGCGCTGAGGGCGACGCGGTTTCGAAGTCGCTGGCTGGAGGCGTAGGCGTCGAGTGCGGCGATCGAGACTTCTACGTCATCGGGGTCTCCGGTCAGTCCGCCGATCAGGAGGATGCGGTGGCGGTCGGAATCGTCCGCGTAGGCGTCCTGGTGGACGAGCGATTCTATCTGGGTGTCGCGTCGGGTTACGCCGCAGGCGTCGGGCGACCACCGGGGCGCGGAGCGTTGGATGATGGCATTGATGACGTCGGTGGTCAATGTAGTCTCCTATGTGGGGATTTTAACGCAGAGGCGCGGAGGGCGCAGAGGAATTGGGTTTTTATGCAAGCGCCTTTGCTCTGTGGGTCTTGCATCTAGTGCTTCGACATTATTGAAATGGCGGCTTATCCACCCTCACCCTAGCCCTCTCCCAGAGGGAGAGGGGATAAATCGGAATCTGAATATCCATCACAACTAAGTTGTCGTACTACTAGGTTTTGGTGAATCTTTCGGGGCGGTAATGGTCTAGGATGTCTATACGGGCGTTGTCGAGAATTTCCATGGCGGCAAGCTCGCCGACCAGGGGGCCGAGGGTGATACCGCTGTGCATTAGGGCGACGTAGAGGTTGGGAACGGCGCGGGTGTATCCGAGGACGGGCATTCCGTCTATGGGCATGGGACGGTAGCCTACGGGGACCGGTTCGGCGGTGGCGCCGGCTAGCTCCGGCAGGTAGGTCGTAGCGCGGGCGAGAAGCTCGGCGGCGTGTTCGGGCGAGTCGTCTTCAGCGAGGCTTTCCTGGCTGCCTTCGCCCAGCATCACCACGCCGTCGGTGGACTGGCGTATATGCACCTCTTTATCGGCGGCGCCTACGGGCGGGCCGTAGAGCGCGGCGACGCTGCGGAGCGTGGGCGGTCGCGGCTCGGTGCGGACGACTACGCCGGGGCTGTACTCCTGCGGGATGTGGATTCCGGCTGTGGCGGCAAGCTGCGTTGCCCCGACTCCGGCGGCCAGGACGATGGCGTCGCACTCGATTTCGCCAGCGTCGGTTTGGACGGAGACGGCGCGGTCTCCACGCAGTTCCACGCCGGTCGCGGCGGTATTCGCCACGACGCTGCCTCCCATCTCGCGGACGCGGAGGGCGCACGCCTGCGCCGCAAGGGTTCCGGGGACGTGTCCATCGTTGTCGCTGATGGCGGCGGCGGTTACGGGGCCGGGTTCGAGTCCGGGTTCGAGGCGCATCATCTCGTCCACATCTATCATTCGGGCGACGTAGCCCCATGATTGCAGACGGGCTACGTTGCGGCGCAGCGCTGCGGCGTCTTCGTCGTTATCCGTCCAGGTAAGCTGCCCGCCCCAGTGAAGGCCGATGTCGGCGTCTAGGAGACGGGCGAACCGGTCCCAAGTGTCGAGCGAGCGGCGATTGAGGGCGTTGTAGTGGCGCGGCTCCTTGCCGAATCCGTTGATCCAGGCGAAGGAGTGGCTAGTTGCTCCCATGCCTGGCTCTCCGGCGTCTATGAGTACAACGTCCGCGCCGCGCCGCGCGAGGTGGAAGGCGATGGCGCCTCCGACGATTCCGGCTCCGATGACAGCTATTCGCATGGTGGGGATCTCCTAGTGGTTTCCGCCCTAGTTTACGCACTAAGGCGCAGTTGATACAATCCGCGCACAATCAGATTGAGAGGTATAGGCATGATTTCCATTTTCGTTACGATCCGCATCAAGGAGGGGTACGCTGACGAGTTCCGGGAGGCGAGTTTCGGGGACGCGCAGGGTTCGACGCGGGACGAGCCGGGCTGCTTCAGGTTCGATATTCTGGCGAACGCTGAGGATCCGAATCTGTTTCACCTGTACGAGGTGTACACGGACGACGCGGCGCTGGACGCGCACCGCGAAGCGCCTCACTACAAGGAGTGGCGAACGGCTGTTGAGCACATGTTCGACGGCGACATCGAGCGGGTGGCTATGACGACGGTGTTCCCGTCGGACGACGGGTGGCGGGCGCAGAAGGAAGCGCTGCTGAACTGGTAGCAAGCCGGGCGCTTGACCGGAGTTTGTGGGGCGGGGGTGGTTGTGGATGGGCAATGGCGTTGGCGCCTGGGTTCACCCTCACCCCAGCCCTCTCCCTGAGGGAGAGGGGGTTTTGTTACCCAGATCGAGGTTAGCTACGTTCTGCCGAACTCGTTGGCTAGCTGGTAGGTGGACATGTGGATCATGGTCGGGCGTCCGTGGGGGCATGAGTTGGGCTGGGCGCAGGCTTCGAGCTGGCGGATCAGCTCTTGCATCTCGTCGCGGGACAGGACTTTGCCGGCGCGGATGGCGCCGTGGCAGGCGATGGAGTAGGCGGCGCGCTCTTCCCACGTTTCGAAGCCTCCGCCGTCTTGCATGAGGTCCAGAACGTCGGCCAACGCGGCTGCGTGGTCGGTCTGGTCGAGCAAGGGGGGCACGCCGCGGATGATCACGGCGCTTTCGCCGAATGTCTCTAGGATGAAGCCCATGCCGGCTATGGCGTCGGCGCTGATCTTGACCAGTTCCATGCCCGCGGGGTCTAGCTCTACTACGGCGGGTTCCAACAAGCTCTGGACTTCGGGCGTTCCGGAGGCGGCGCGCGCCAACGTTTGCTCGAACACTACGCGCTCGTGGGCGGCGTGCTGGTCTATCATGTACATCCCGTCGGGGCCTTCGGCTATGAGGTAGGTGTTCTGGACCTGTCCGAGCACGCGGAGGATTGGCAGCGCGCCGCCCGGCGTCGGCATCGGCGCGGGAGGCGCTGCGGGTTGGTCCGACGTCGTGGAGGAGGCGCCGTCGGACGGGGTTATGATGCTGTGGTAGCCGGTAATCGGCGCGGCGGGCGTCGTGGCGGCTGCGAAGGGCGCGGTGGGCCAGAACGCGGATGGACGCGGAACGCTGGGCGCGGCGGGCGGGTGGCTGCCGGGGTGACGGTTGATGGCGCGCTGGTCGATATGGGGCACCGGGGCTTGTTCGGTGAGCGTTCGACGGACGGCGCGCTGGACTGCTCCGAAGACGCGGTTTTCACGCCGGAATCGAATCTCGGCCTTGGCTGGATGGGCGTTGACGTCCACCTCGTCGAACGGGACGCTGACGCAGAGTACGGCGACCGGATAGCGACGCTCGGCCATGAAACCGTGGTATGCCTGTTCGATGGCGTAGGAGAGCGAACGGTTCTGCACCCATCGCCGATTGGCGAACAAGCTGACGTAGGTGCGGTTGGCGCGGTCGAGAGACGGTGGGCCTATGAGGCCGGAGACGACGATTGCCCGGTCGTCCGGACGATTATCCAGATTGGAGGTTTGTTCGTCCCCGGCGATTTCCAGCATCTGGCGGGCTACTTTTGGTCCGTACACGGCGGCTACTACGTCGCGCAGGTCGCCGGAGCCGGGGCTTGAGAATCCGCGTCCCTTGTCAACTGTCAGCTCGAAGGCGACGTGGGGATATGCCATGGCGTAGTGAGCCGCGACGAGGTGTATGCGCCTCTGCTCGGCCGATACTGTTCGGAGGAACTTGCGGCGCGCGGGCAGATTTCGGAACAGGTGGCGCAGCGCGACGCGGGTTCCGGGAGGCGCGCCGGCGGGTGAGATGGATTGGACGGCGCCGTCTTCAAGCTCGATGATTGTTCCGACGTCGGCGTCGGGTGTGCGGGTTCGCAGCTCGACGCGGGCTATGGCGGCGATGCTGGGCAACGCTTCGCCTCGAAATCCGAGTGTGGATACGGCTTCCAAGTCCTCCGTGGAGGAGAGCTTGCTGGTGGCAAAGCGCCGGAAGGCAAGCTCGACCTGATCAGTCGGGATGCCGCCGCCGTCGTCGGCGACGCTGATATATTCGATGCCGCCGCCGCGTATATCTATGCGGATTCTGGACGCGCCGGCGTCCAGGGCGTTTTCGACCAGCTCCTTGACGGCGGACGCGGGACGTTCGATGACTTCGCCGGCGGCGATCTTGGACGACACTTCGGGTCGCAGAAGCTGGATCGGCATGTATCAGCCCATCTCGCTAGTCGGCGGCGGTCTCGTCGGCCTCCGGCGGGCGTTGGCTATGCGCGGGCCTGTACCCTACCCGCTTGGAACCGCCGGTGGCGGCGAAGTCGCTAATGACGTTGTAGATGTGGTCCATCTCGTCATCGGACTGGGAGCGGAAGAAGTACGGCTTGGCGAGCACGCCTCCGAAGGTATCCACAATCTCGGGGTAATCGTCTATTACGAAGTCGGGCCAGTGCGGAACTTTGAGGAGTTCCAGGCCGTTTACGAAGTCGTAAATCGGCTTCTTATAGATGCCGGATACGAGGTTCTGGAGGTCGTGTCGATGGACGTCAGCGGTTCGGAGGCCGACGCCGGACCATATGTAGATGCGGTGTCCGTCTTCTATCAGACGCTCGAAGGTTTGGCGAGCGCCGGGGCGCAGGCTACCGTCCACTGCGAGCAGGGTGTAGTCAACGTCGAAGAATATCTTGAGGCTCACGGGGTTTTCCTTTATTGGGGTGTCACCCCCATCCTAACCTTCCCCCATCAAGGGGAAGGGATATAACTGGCAAAGGCAGGGTTTCACCCTCACCCCAACCCTCTCCCTGAGGGAGAGGGGGCTATGTTGCTTCCCATTCTATTGGCAGGGGCGGGGGGTAAGCTTGGGGAGACTATCCGGCTGCCCAGTCTATGCCGTTGAGCACCATCTTCTGGAACTCCGGGGTCTCGAAGCTGAGGCCGTTGTGTCCTAGCAGGGTTACGAACACCTTGCCGTCTCCGTACTCGCGCGTCCAGCCAAGAGGGAAAGTGCCGGCGGGCATGTGTACGGATTCCTGTCCGCCCCAGGGTCCCGTCCATTCCTCGGAGGTGGCTTCCATGAAGACGTTGTTGCCTTCCTGGTAATCAACGCCCATGTAGAGTTCGTCGTTGGTCTCGAAGTCCCCCGCAATGCCCGCCAAGCCCGGATGCTCCGGCTGGGTTATGTTGACGGTGAACTTGCCGTAGGGCGGGTGGAAGCTGGTTCCCATGACCCAGCCGCCGCCGGTTATCTCGATGTACTCCTGCCAGTCTTCGGGGACGCAGCCTGAGATATGGATGCAGACGAAGCCCTTACCGTTGCCAACGAAGCTCTTCATACCCGCTTGCTCGCCTTCCGATAGGGTCATTTCGCCGGCGCGCAGAGTGTTGAATACGAGGGCATCAAAGCCGCCCATGCGATCGGAGTCGCCGAGAATGGAGGCGTCCTGGGTTACTGTTATGGTGTGTCCCGCCTCGATGAGGAAGCGCGTGAGCACGGGGGTTGACTCTTCGTATGGATGTCGTCCGCCTGATAGCACCAGTAGGTTCATTGGGCGCTCCTTGTGGGTTGTTAGGTTGATGCTGTTGAATGTTTCGTGGCGCTCACCCTCACCCCAGCCCTCTCCCTGAGGGAGAGGGGGTTTTGGCTATACGGGGTATCGCCAGACTTCGCCTTCGGGCGGTTCGTCGGTGAGGGTGAATTGCGGGAGGGTCAGGCCATCTTCCATATCCATAAATACGACGCGGACGCGCTTGCCGATTGCGACATTCTCTTCGTCTTCGGCGTCCATATTGGCATCGACGAGGTTGGCGGTGATGCGGAGGCCGTCGCCGTCCTCCGGCTCGCCGCGCTGCTCGTCGAGTTCGACCAGGACAACGGGGTACGGGGTCCAGTCTCGGAAGCCGGGCAGTATGGCATGGGGAATGATCTGGTAGGAGTAGATGGTGCCCTTGCCGCTGACTTCCTGCCACTGTGACTCCATGGAGGAGCACCAGGGGCAGGAGGCGCCGGGTTCGCCGCGCAACAGATCGCAATCGAGGCATTTCTTGACGACGAGGCGATGTTCTTGCGCCGCGAGGAAGTATCCGGCGTACTCGGAATCCTGCTCGCTGATGTTTATGGGCATTTGCCGGTAGTTATAGATGGGCATGGCGTTACCTCCTCATGATCAGCGCGCTGCCGGTGGCGGGGTTCGCCCAGCCCATGTTCATAGTTATTTCGGCGTCGCGCACCTGTCGGCATCCGCCTTCGGAGTAGTCGTAGGTGTGCTCTCCATTTTGCCAGTTTGGGCAGTAGTCGTCCACCTGTCCGCGCAGTTGGCGGACGTTTTCGATGACCATGTTCATGCCGTGCGTGTATCCTTCGCACAGGTGGCCGCCGCTGGTGTTGTTGGGACGGCGTCCGCCGAGGTCGGTAATACCGGATTTAACGTAGTCTTTGCCCTCGCCCTTCTCGCAGAAGCCGTAGTCTTCGAACTGGAGGAGCGTTGTGTAGGTGAAGGCGTCGTAGCAGCCGGTAACGTCTATGTCGTCGTGGGTCAGGTCGGCCAGGGCGAACAGGCGCGGGCCGACGTAGTGTCCGGCGACGCGGGTTATCGGGGCGTGGTGATAGTGGAAGTCGCCGCCGCGCTTGGTTCCCCTGCCCTGCGCGGCGCGGATGATGGCGGGCCGCTGTTTGAGGTCTCGCGCTCGCTCCGCCGACGTTATGATGACGCAGGTGGCGTTGTCGGTTTCCAAGCAGCAATCTAGCAGGTGGGCTACGGGGCGGACGATCCAGCGGGAGTTTACGACGTCGTCCACGGTTACGCGGTGCTTCATGAGCGCCTTGGGGTTGTTGGAGGCGTGGTTGCTGTGGGTTGCCTTGATGTGGGCGAGGTCTTCGCTCGTAACGCCGTATTCGTACATATGCCGGGTGAAGCTGAATGCGAATGACTGGACGGCGCTGGCGAGTCCGTATGGTCGGCGCATCAGGTCGGCGGACACAACGGGCGCGGGTCCGCGTCCGGTGCCGCCGATGCGGACCTGCGAGTAACCGTTCATGGCGCGGAAGATGGCCACGGTCTCGCACATGCCCGCCTCTATGGCGCCGATGGCGAGGCCTATCAGAGCCTCGGTGCTGGAGCCGCCGCCTGAGCAGTCCATGTAGAAGTTGAGGCGGTTGCCGAGATCGTAGGTCAATGCGCTGGACGAGGTGGAGTCGCCGCCGTGGTAGCTGAGCATTCCGTCTATGTCTTGCATGGTCAGCCCGGCGTCGTTGACGGCGTTGCGTATGGCTTCGACGGCGAGGGCGCGGGTGCTCCTGCCGGAGCCGCGACTGTAATCGGTCTCGCCAACGCCCACGATGGCGTACTTATCGCGCAGATTGTTTTGCATGGTGAGATCCTCCCGGGGGTCGGATGCCCCTGAGTGGATTCTATTGGGTGCGGGTGATAATGGCAAGATTGAGAATCAAGACGGAGGCGCCGGGGTCAGGGGATTTGACGCAGAGGCGCAAAGGGGCAGAGGGGGTAGAAGGCAGGTTTCGGGGAATCGCAGTGGTGGCTGAAGACGCTCTGGTTCCTCACTTTCGCGCGGGGATGGGTTGACAGGGCGCGGGGCTACTGTCGAGAAAAGGCTGTCATGCGGACGCCAACGGGGGCCATGCGCTCGAAGAAGGTTACGGATTCTTCCAGTTGGCGATTGTTCCACCAGCGCTTATCGGTGTGGCCCTTGTGCCAGCATTGGTGCATCCAGCACCAGTACACGTCCATGCCGTCGCACACGATCTGACGCTGGTGATCGAGCATCGCAGCAATCGCTTCGGCCTGGCTCGAGTAACGCGCCTTGCGATCGCAGGACGACAGTTTGTGGGGATAGCCCATGTAGTTGTACATCTGCTTCCTAGTCATGGTGTTACACCCTGATACTTATGTTGAAAGACAGCAGAAGGCACGTCAATGACATATAGGGTGTGTTATTTGGAATTTTTGGGTGAGGAAGTAATTTAACGCAGAGACGCAACGGTACAGAAGACGCGAAGGAGAAGATAGATTAGGATTCATCCATATGGAAGAGCTTTTTCCGTATGGGATTGACCTTAATGTATGATGGGTATGGTCCGGTTGTCGCAAGTGAGGGTTCGCATGAATGTTTCCGTCGGGAGGCTGACGCTCAGGCTGTCGGGGTCGTTTAGTCTGAAGGACAAGCGACGGGTGGTGTCGTCGGCTAGGGAGAGGGTGAGGCGGCGGTTCAACGTGTCGATCGCGGAGGTGGACGCAGTGGAGGAGTGGCAGACGGCGGTCATCGGTATCGCGTGCGTGTCGAACAGCGTCCGGCTCTCGGAGCAGGTTCTGGAGCGGGTCGTGGAGTTCATCGAGGCTGAGCGACCGGACGCGGAGGTGGTAGGATGGGAGGTGGAGACGCTTACGGGGTTCTGAGATGGATACAGTTGACTTCCTCAGACACATTCAGTCGCTGCTGTGGTACGAGGGCCAGATCGCGCACTTAGAGCGGGTTCCGCCTCGGAAGGCCAGGACGGCGACGCCGGTTCCCGGTCTGGACGGGCGCATCGAGGAGCGGCTGGATGCGCTCGGCATCGGCGCGCTGTACACGCACCAGGTCGAGGCGATCAGCGCGCTGCGGGCGGGCAAGAACGTGATCGTGGCGACGCCGGCGGCGAGCGGCAAGAGCATGTGCTACAACCTACCGGTCTTGGAGGCCCTTCTGGAAGACCGCTCGGCGCGGGCGCTGTACATCCACCCGGCGAAGGCGCTGTCCCAAGACCAGGAGAAGAAGCTGACTGAGCTTTTGCCGCGCGGCAGCCGGCTGCGACACGCGATCTTCGACGGCGATACGCGGCGGCAGGACCGGGGGACGATACGTCGCGGGTCGCACATCGTGATGACGAACCCGGATATGCTGCACGTGGGCATCCTGCCGAATCAGCACGCCTGGTACCGGACGCTGCGGGGGCTGCGGTACGTGGTCATAGACGAGGCGCATGTCTATCGGGGCGTGTTCGGCACGCACGTCGCCAACGTCATCCGGAGGCTGCGGCGGGCTTGCCGGCGCGTGGGGAGCGATCCGCAGTTCATCCTGTGCTCGGCTACCATCGCCAACCCGGGTGAGCACGCGGGCCGGCTCGTGGGGCTGCCGTTCGAGGTGATAGACGATGATGGCTCGCCCTACGGCGGCAAGGACTTCGCGCTGTGGAATCCGCCGATGATAGACATGGAGAAGGGCGCGCGGCGCTCTACCAACTCGGAGGCGACGCAGATATACGTCGAACTGCTGAAACGGCACGTCCGCACGATGACGTTCGTTCGCAGCAGGCGGCAGGCAGAGCTGCTGTACGTCTATGCGCGCGACCAACTAAAGGCGTCGCATCCGGCAATAGCGGAGCGAATCGCGCCGTACCGGGCGAGCTATCTCGCGGAAGATCGTCGCCGAATCGAGCGCGATCTGTACGAGGGCGCGCTGCTGGGGCTTTCGACTACGAACGCGATGGAACTGGGCGTGGACGTGGGAAATCTGGACGCGACGGTGCTGACGGGCTATCCGGGCACGATCGCGAGCGCGTGGCAGCAGGCGGGGCGCAGCGGGAGGTCCGGCGAGCGGTCGTTTAGCGCGCTGGTGGCGCAGGACAATCCTCTGGACCAGTACCTAATGCGGCATCCGGAGTACTTCTTCGGCAAGAGCCATGAGAGCGCGCGAATTTCGCCGGGCAATCCGTACATCCTGAAGCCGCACCTGCTGTGCGCCGCATACGAGGCGCCGCTGGAGATGGCCGACACGGAGTTCTTCGGGCCGGAGCTTCTGTGGTACGCTGACGAGCTGATCGAGGATGAGTACTTGCACGCGCGGCACGGCCGGTGGCACCTGCTGCCGGAGATAACATATCCGGCGGAGCGGGTGAGCATTCGCTCGGCGTCCGGCGCGCCGTACACGCTGGTGGACGACGAGACGGGGGCGGTTCTGGAGGCGGTGCCGGAGTCGTCGGCGTTCATGCAGCTGCACCCGGGCGCGATGTACCTGCACCAGGGCGAATCGTACCTGGTTACGGAGCTCGATATAGAATCCGGCACGGCATACGCCTCGCAGTCGAAGGCGCCGTACTACACGCAGGCGAACGATCGGACGGAGACGCGGATTCTGAGCGTGGACAGGCGCCGGACGGCGGGTCGCGTGGAGGCGTTCTTCGGCGAGGTGCGGGTAACGACGCGGGTGCTAGGGTTCAAGCGTCTGTCTGTCAGCACGGACGAGGTACTGGGCGAGGAGTATGTCGAACTTCCGAAGCGGGAGTACGAGACGACGGCGTTGTGGTTTGGACCGCCGGAGGATGCGATGGAGGTGATACGACGCGAGCGGCTGGACCTGTCCGGCGGCCTGCACGCGGTGGAGCACGCCGCCATCGGCATCCTGCCTCTGTTCGCCATGTGCGACCGCAACGACATAGGCGGCATATCGTCGCCGCTGCACCCTGATACCGGCGGACCGCAGGTGTTCATCCACGACGGACACGCGGGCGGCGTGGGGGTGGCGGAGCACGGCTACGAGATGGTCGAGGAGCTATGGCGGGCGACGCTCGAAGTGATCGAGCGGTGCCCGTGCGAGTTGGGCTGTCCGTCGTGCATCCACTCTCCGAAGTGCAGCAGCAACAACGAGCCGCTGAACAAAGAGGTGGCGCAGTTTATCTTGGAGATGATGGTGGGTGAGCCGGGCGCTTGACCGGTATTTTGACGCAGAGGCGCAAGAGCGCAGAGGAAGAATCTTACGCAAAGTGGCAAAGGCGCGAAGAGGTGAAGGAGAATTTGGCGCGGATGGCGGTGGGAATTCATGGGTTTGGCGCGGCGGCGATTGTGGGATTTGGCGGTAGATGGTAGAATGGGGTGGGATGCGCCGCGCGATTCGGATGGGCGGCGCGCTGAAGTTGGCATCTCCACGCTTGGGGAAGCCGGGGGCGTCGAGTTCTGCCTTATGACTACTACCAACAAGCGCGACTACTATGACGTTCTGGGCATCGAGCGCGACGCCTCAGAGGAAGACATAAAGAAAGCGTTCAGGAAGTTGGCGCTGGAATTTCACCCGGACCGCAATCGCAGCGACGGCGCGGAGGAGCGGTTCAAGGAGGTGAACGAGGCGTACCAGGCGCTGTCGGACCCGAGCAAGCGCGCTGCCTATGACAGGTTCGGGCACGCTGGCGTGGGCGCGAACGGCGGACGCGGCTTCGACGGGTACGAGAACTTCGGCGGCTTCGGGGACATCTTCGACGCTTTCTTCGGGAGCGGATTCGGCAGCCAGGCTCATGCGACCCGAAACGCGCCGCGCCGAGGCAACGATCTGCAGGCAACACTCCCTATCTCGTTCGAGGAGGCGGTGTTCGGCGTCGAGAAGGACCTGGAGTTGAACCGGGTGGACGTGTGCAGGCGCTGCAAGGGCGGGCGAAGCGAGCCGGGCTCTCACAGTTCGCGGTGCGGGAACTGCAACGGTACGGGCCAGGTCCGGCGGTCGCAGCAGGGGTTCTTCGGACAGTTCGTACAGGTTACGGCGTGCGGCGCGTGCGGAGGCGAAGGCGAGGTCATATCGAACCCGTGCTCCGAGTGCCGGGGCCAAGGACGCTCGCGCCGTCCGGTAAAGCTGGCGGTTACGATACCGGCGGGCATAGACGAGGGTACGCAGCTCAGGCTCAACAGCGAGGGCGAGGCGGGGACGAACGGCGGCGGGCCAGGCGACCTGTACGTGGTCCTGGATATAGAAGACCACGAGGTGTTCGAGCGCGTCGGGAATGATATTCACTACTCGCTGCCTATCAGCGTGTCGCAGGCGACGCTGGGCGCGAAGATGAAGGCGCCAACCCTGGACGGCGAGCGGCAGATCACGATTCCGGCGGGAACCCAGCCGGGGGACAGAATATCCATCCGAAACAAGGGGGTGCCATTCCTGCGCAGCAACAGGCGCGGCGACCAGATAGTTACTGTTCGGGTGGAGATACCGACTTCGCTTAGCGGCGAACAGGAGCGGCTGTTCGTGGAGTTGGCGGAGACGATGGATGAGAATGGCGCGCCGACCAAGGGCATTCTGGGCAAGGTGAAGGACGCGCTGACGGGCGACTGATGCCAGACGACTGGATAGAGCTGAGCATCGAGACGCCGCCCGAGTACGTCGAGCCGCTGACGGAGATATTCCACCGATACGGAGAGGGTGGGGTCGCCGTCGAGCAGCCCGGCGGTTTTAACCCGGACGAGGGCGAGACGGCCCCGGTTCCGGATCGCGTTACGGTCAAGGCGTATCTGCCCGACGACCATACTACGGCTCACCGACGCGCGCAGATAGACGTCGGCGTGCGGCTGGTAGCCCACCTGGCGCCCGTTACCGAGTTGCGAGAGCGGCGCGTGGGGGCTGACGAGTGGCAAAACGGTTGGCGCGAGTTCTTCCACGTTCAGCGGGTCGGAAAGCGCATGGTGATATGCCCCACCTGGCGCGAACATGACGCGCATCCCGATGAGGTCGTCATTCACCTGGACCCGGGCATGGCGTTCGGCACGGGGCACCATCCGACGACTCGAATGTGCCTGGAGGCAATCGAGCGGATTGTGAGGCGGGGCGACCGCGTTCTGGATCTGGGTTGTGGATCGGGCATCCTATCCATAGCCGCCGTCAAGCTGGGCGCGGAGCGCGCGGTAGGGTTGGAGATAGACCCGGTAGCCGTGAGCGCCGGGCGCAAGAACATCGCGCTAAACGGCGCTGAAGGCGCGGTGGCTCTGGTACACGGCACGCTGCCAAGTCCCGGCGCGCCTGCCGCATCGTTCGACTTGGTGGTTGCGAACATATCGGCGCGCGTGGTGATGGATATGGCGGACCGGTTGGTGGAGTGCGCGGCGGACGGGGCGACCCTGCTGGTGTCGGGCGTGCTGGACAAGCACGCTGAAGAGGTGACCGAGGCGCTGCGGACGGCGGGGGTATCGGTGGAGGAGCGGCGCGACGACGGGGACTGGGTGGCGCTGGTGGGGAGGGTTTGACGGCGGGGGATTTTAACGCAGAGGCGCAGATGAGCGCGGAGAGTTATCACCCTCACCCCAACCCTCTCCCTGAGGGAGAGGGGGCGCCTATGCCGTAGATCCGCGTCCACTCTGGCCCCCACAACCCTACCCTTAGGGAGAGGGGGCTATTGTAGGCTTATTCGCGGGTTGGTTCGCGGCCCATGAGGGCTTGGACGGCTTGGGTTACGGATACGCCGCCGAACATTATGTCGTGGATTGACTGAGCTATGGGCATTTCGACACCAAGCCTGTCTGCCAAGTCGAGCGCGGCGCGGGTCGTGTCCACGCCCTCGGCTACACTGTGCATCTCGCGGCGGATGGCGTCAAGGGTCTGGCCTTCGGCGAGTCGCGCTCCTACGTAGTGATTGCGGCTTAGCGTACTGGCGCACGTGGCTACGAGGTCTCCCATGCCGGCGAGTCCCGCGAAGGTGGCGGGGTTGGCGCCGGCGGCGGAGGCGAGTCGGGCTATTTCCGCCAATCCGCGCGTGATGATAGCGGCCTTCGAGTTGTCTCCGAAGCCCATGCCGTCGCAGATGCCGGCGGCGAGGGCGATAATGTTCTTCAGCGCTCCGCACAGTTCGACGCCTATCACGTCGTCGTTGGTATAGACGCGGAAGACGGGCGAGTTGATGATGCGCTGAGCCTCGCGGGCGGCGTCGGGGTCGGCTGAGGCTACGACGGTGGATGCCGGCATGGCGTTGATGATCTCTCGCGCCAGATTGGGGCCGGAGAGGACGCACACGCCACGTTGGGAGTTGGGCAGCTCTTCTTCGATTATCCGGCTCATGCGCTTGCCGGTGGTTAGCTCGATGCCTTTGACGGCGCTTAGAGGAATGGCTGAGGGCGGAATGGCGTGGGCGACTGCGCGGACGTTCGATCGGAAGGTTTGGGACGGGACGACGAACATGACCATGTCGGCGGAGTGGCACGCGGCTACCGGGTCGGCGAGGGCGCGCATGGTGTTGGGGAACTTCGCGCCCGGCACGAATCGGGCGTTCTCTCGTGCGGATTCGAGCGCGTCCGCCTCGGCCGGCGTACGCGCTAGCAGGCGAACGTCGTGTCCTTGCCGGGCCAGAATTATGCCGAGGGTGGTTCCCCAGCTCGTGGCGCCGACTGCGGTTATTGTTGCCATTGGGGGTTCCTAAGTTTCCGCGCGTTGGCCTATTTTGCGCTCGGTCCCCTTGAGCAGGCGCTGGATGTTGTCTTTGTGGCGGACGACTATTAGCGTGCCGCCGATGATGCCGTACCACGTATAGTCCAGCGGGACGTCGCTGATGAGGGGTATGTCTCCGAGCCGGGGGCCCGTCAAGGCGAGGATTATGAGGACGATGGACCCTAGCGCGGCGGCGGTGATGGAGCCTAGCGAGACGTAGCGCGTCGCTCCAACGAGGGACAAGCCGACGACTGTGGCAACGATGCCGGCGAACGGCGACAGGATGAGCAGCCCGCCCCAGCCGGAGGCGGTGCCGCGCCCTCCGCGAAAGCCGATGAAGACGGGCCAATTGTGTCCGAACAGAACCGCCAGAGCCGCGGCGGCCTGTACGCCGGGAGGGTCGAACAGCAGCCGCGCTATCAGCACGGCGACGACGCCCTTGCCCATGTCGAGCAGCAACACGATGATGGCGGCCGTTATGCCGGACGTACGCAGCACGTTGGTCATGCCCATCTTACCGCTGCCGTGATCGCGGATATCCACCTTGGCGACGAGCTTGCCGGCGATCAGTCCGAACGGTATGGAGCCTATGAGGTAGCCGACGAGAATCATCAGCAAATAGTAGTAGATGGACGTAACGTAAACGTCGGACTCAGCCATCAGCGCCTCCTGCCCCTGAAGCGCATCCTGACGGGGCTTCCCCGAAATTGGTAGGCGCGGCGCAACCGGTTTTCCAGGAACCGTTCGTATGAGAAGTGGATGCTGTCGGCGCGGTTGACGAAGAATGTAAAGCTGGGGGGCGCCACCTCATCTTGGGTTACGCTGTATATCTTCAGCGTTCTGCCCTTGATGCCGGTGGGGGGATGCTCTGCTATCGCGCTCATCATGGCGCGACGCAGCTCGGGACGCGGCACTCCCTTAGTCCACTCGCCATAGACGTCTATGGCGGTGTCCATTAGCTCGTCCAGGCCTGTTTCTTCGAGGGCGGAGATGAAGCAGATGGGAGCGAAGGAGGCGAATTGGAAGCGGTCTCGCAGCAAGGCTTCAACCTCACCCTTAGTGATGCCCTTGCCTTCGAGCAGGTCCCACTTGTTGATGCACAGCGCCATGCCTTTGTACGCGTCGAGGATGTAGCCCGCGATGTGCGCGTCCTGCATCGTTGCCGGTTCCATAGCGTCCATCAACATGACGACGACATCGGCGCGGTCTATGGCGCGCACGGATCGGATGACGCTGTACTTTTCTATGCCGGTGCCTATCTTGCCGCGTCGCCGGATGCCGGCTGTGTCTATGAGCAGCACATCGAGGCCGTCGTACTGGATCAGGGTGTCTATGGTGTCGCGGGTGGTGCCCGGTACGTCGCTGACGATGGCTCGGGATTCGCCGGTGAGCGCGTTGAGCAGCATGGACTTGCCGACGTTCGGGCGTCCGACGATGGCGAGGCGCAGGTCGGCTTCGGGTTCGGGGAACTCCGGTTCGGGCGGGAAGTATTCAACTACTTCGGCCATCATGTCGTCCAGGCCGATGTTGTGGTAGCCGCTGATGGGGTATGGGTCGCCGAGCCCCAGCTCATGAAACTCGACCGCGCCCTCCGCCTTTCGCTCGGTGTCCGCCTTGTTGACGGCGAGGACGACGGGCTTGCCGCCGGTTCTCAGGATGTCGGCGACGTCTATATCCGAGCCGGTAACGCCCTCTGTGACATCTCCGACCATTATCACGATGTCGGCGTCTTCGATGGCCGTCTCGACCTGGGCGCGGACCTGGCGCCACATATCGGTATCAGGGAAGACTTCGAGCCCGCCGGTATCAACGAGGATGAACGGGTGGTCCGCCCACACGGTCTCGAGCATAACCCTGTCGCGGGTGGTGCCGGACTGTTTGGAGACGATTGCGACGGTCCGGCCTATCAGCCTGTTGAACAGGGTGGATTTGCCGACGTTTGGGCGTCCGACGATAGCTACGACTGGCTTTGGCACGGTTCGGCCTCCCCTCCGGCGCGGGTGGTAGGGGCTATGCTACCAGATTGGGAGGTAGATTTGCACAAGCCGGGCGCTTGACCGGTATTTTGGATGGTGGAGTATCGAGGATGTCGTGAGCGTGGCGCGGCGGAAGGCGTGAGGGCTGCTTTTACGGGGATGGGGGTGATTCAAGTTCCGCCCGCAGGGCGGTTAGCGCAAATAGAATGTTTTGTGATAGGTTTGCAAGGCGATGGGCTGGGGTGGATTCTGAACATCCGGAGGAGCGGCGTATGATTCTGATGGGTCTTTCGATGGCCTTCATGACGTTTCTGCTGGTTGCCAACATTGTGGCGGTGAAGATCATCGCCATCGGGCCATGGACGCTTTCGGCGGGCATCCTTGCCTATCCATTCACGTTCCTGGTTACGGATACTATATCTGAGGTGTACGGCAGACGGACGGCGACGCGCATAGTGTGGTTGGGATTCGCTTTCAGCGTGGGGATGCTGCTGCTGGTGTGGCTGGCGAACATATGGCCCGCCGCCGGGTTCTGGGAGGGACAGCAGGCATTCTCGGACACGCTGGGCTTGCTGCCGCGCATCGTGCTTGGCTCGATGGTGGCGTATCTGATAAGCCAGAATCAAGACGTGCTGACTTTCCACTTTTTGCGACGCCGAACCGAGGGTCGGCATCTGTGGCTGCGGAACAACGTCTCCACCGTTCTATCGCAGGCGACGGACACGTTCTTGTTCGTGACGATAGCTTTCGCCGGCACGATGCCCGGCAACGTCTTCTGGGAGATAATGATTACGCAGTACGTGATCAAGCTGCTGATAGCGGCGGTGGATACGCCCGTCGTGTACGCTCTGGTGGGTTTGGTTCGCAAGTACGAAGAGCCAAGCGGGACGGCGCCGGTCGGGGCAGCGGCGTAGCCGGGTTTCACCCAATACCAACCTTCCCCCATCGAGGGGAAGGAGTTTACATCGCTTAGCAAGGAGTATTAGACGTGCGATTTGGAGCTTTCTGGCAGGTACCGGGGTACGTTGGTTCGTCGGTGGCGCGCCGTCACTGGGAGACGATAGAGCAGATAGCGCTGGCGGACAAGCTGGGCTTCGAGACGGCTTGGATAGCGGAGTCGGTGTTCTTTCCGGGGCGTCCGCTGTCGAATCCGCTGATGGTGGCGTCGGCCGCCGGTCAGCACGCGCCGCGCATTCGCTTCGGCACGCTGGCGGCGCAGTTCCCGCTGCACCACCCGATCCACATGGCGACACAGGCGGCGACGTGCGACATCCTGACAAACGGGCGGTTGGACCTGTGTTTGGGCGGACGCTGGGGCGCGCCGGCGGGCCAGGCGCTGGGACACGCGGCGGACATCAGCTCCGCTGAGAGCCGGGCGCGGGTGTCGGAGGGGATCGAGCTTCTGAAGGCAGCGTGGTCGCAGGAGCGCGCGAACTTCGAGGGCGAGTTCTGGAGCATGAAGGACCTGTTGGTGATGCCCAAGCCGGTCCAGCAGCCCTACCCGCCTCTGCTGCTGGCGGCGAACAGCGACGAGACTTTTCCGTACGCGGCGGAGCATGGTCTGGGCGTGATCGGCACGACGCTGAGCCAGCCTATGCCGCGCATGATAGACCGTCTCGCGGAGTTCGAGGCTTCCAAACCGTCCGGCGGCTGGCAGAAGCAGCCGTTCCACGTCAACATATCGTTCTTCGTGGCGGAGACGCGCGAGAAGGCGCACGACATGATGCGCCGCAACTGGCGCGACGACGACGTTGTTACGGATGTGCCGGACGCATCGGCGTCTTCGGTCGGCACGTCGCGGCACAGCTTCACCAGCGGCGTGGGGGGCTGGGCGACGTGGAGGTTCGACGACGCGCTGGGATACTCGATCTACGACGATCCCGCGGGGTGCGTGGAGCAACTGGGCGCGCTGCGCGACGCGCTACCGAGCATGGCGGAGTGCATCTTGGAGTTCAACCGCCGCGGGCGGCTGACGAATGATGAGATCAAGGAATCCATGCAGTTGTTCGCGGACAGGGTGATGCCGGAGCTGGCGTGAGTTAAGAGTTGGGAGACAAGAGATATGAGTGAGTTGAGTTCTTTGGCGCGAGCGGTAGGCGATCTTCTGAAGGAGCGGGGAGAGACGGTCGCGGTCTCGGAGTCGTCTTGCGGAGGGCTGTTGAACGCGACGCTTGTGGCGGTTCCTGGGGCGTCGGCGTACTACGTGGGCGGGGCGATCATCTACACGCGCGACGCTCAACGCGGTCTGTTAGACGTGCCGGACGAAGCCATGGAGGGGAAGAGGGCGAGCACGGAGGAGTACGCGGCGATGAACGCGGCGGCGATCAGAGAGAAGCTGGGAACGACGTGGGCGCTGAGCGAGACGGGGGCGAGCGGGCCGACGGGCAATCGCTACGGGGATGACGCGGGACACGCGTGCATCGCGGTCGCGGGGCCGGTGGAGCGGGCCATCACGGTGGAGACGGGAGAGGCGGACAGGGAGGGGAATATGCGGGTGTTCGCCGAACGCGCGCTGGGGCTGCTGGGGGAATGTTTGCGGGAGGCGCAAGCCTAACGCTTGACCGCAAGCTCAACGCTTGACCGAAGTTTGGTGGGCGTGGATGGTTGGCGAGTACGTGGCGCATCGGACCCGGGCGCTCGGCTGGAGTGGAGACGCGCTTGATAGCGTCAGTGACTCTTCAAGATCTATGGATGGTTGCTGAAGGGCGGGTATTTGTGGAGGTCGTTCCAGGACTTGGGTAGGGCCGGGGGTGTCCAGTCGAGGTCGGGACGCCACTGGGGCCAGGGTTCGTCGAATGGGGGGCGGCGGGCGTTCATGGCGGCAATTATGCTTTGGCCTTCGGATCTGACGGCGCGGGCTTCGTTGGGGGTTAGAAGTCCAAGCGTGACCGCTTCTCGGAATTCGTCTTCGTCTTTCCAGTTCCACGCGGATAGGTCGGGGGCTATCTCGATGTCCAGGAGCTGGTCCAGGTAGTCGAAGCCGATGGGGGTGCGGGTCATCGCGGTCTCGAGGTTCACGTACCACAGCAGGCGCTCTCGGAATCCGGGCGTCCAGAGAAGCAGGATGCTGTGATGGGAACCCGGCGCGACGATTCGGAGGGCCTCGGTGTGCCACTCGTCTTCCTGGAGAGTCCAGGTCGGGCCGCGCAGTCTGTCGGGGGGAACGGGCTTCATCCAGCGGACGCCGGCGGGGGCGTATAGCAGCAAGCGGCTGGGGGTGTCTTCGACGACGGTGTAAGGTCTGGCGGTCCAGACGCGGCTGTGCCATATCTCGCGGAGGGTTACGTGGTCTCCCGGCCGGAAGTGGTTAGGCATTGTCTGTCACCCTCACCCCAACCCTCTCCCTGAGGGAGAGGGGGCAAGCCACGCGCTTGACCGGGATTGGGAGTGCGGAGCTGGCTGCATGGGCAAACGGTGTAGAAAAATTGGGGTTCACCTCCACCCCGGCCTTCTCTCTGAGGGAGGGGAGATTTTGGAAGCAGACTTGATCTGCTAGACACTGATGGCTTCGGGCATTCCGACGGCGGGCATTACTTCGCGGGCGAAGAGTTCCATGGATTTTAGGACTTTGCGTCCGTCCAAGCCGCCCATGGCGAAGTTGGCGCCGAGGTAGCGGACTCCACGGGCCTTTAGCTCTTCGATGCGGCGGATGCAGTGGTCGGGGTCGCCCACTATCGCGCGGTTTTCGAGGACGTAATCCAGGGTGGCGGGGGTCTGGTCTCGGATGGCGCGCCAGTCGTCTATGCGGTGGTATATCTCGCTGCCGCCTCCCTGGAAGTAGCCGCGCCACAGGAGCATGTCTAGCACCCATTCGAGACGGTCGGCGACGTCTTTTCTCGCCTGCTCCATCGTCTCGGCTACGTACATGTAGCGGAAGAATGGGACGTCGGCCGCGGCGCGTCCGGTCCCGGCGGCGGCTGACTTGGCTACGAACCGGTCCAGCAGATCGAGCGCGGGGGCGGTGTCCATGACGACGGCGATGCAGAGGTTGTGTCCCTTCGACAAGCAGAAGTCGAGTGTGGCGGGGGTGCGGGTGGCGGCAATGTAGATGGGGGGATGCGGCGTCTGCAAGGGCGGAGGGGCTAGGCTCACCTTGTTGAGGTTGTAGAACTCGCCCTCATGGGAGTATTCCTTCTCGGTCCAGAGGCCCTGCACTATATTGACGCTCTCTTGGAAATGCTCCTGGCTCGTCTCGGGGGAGACGCCGAATCCGCCGTACTCGTAACCATAGACGCCGCGACCGAAGCCGACGTCCAAGCGTCCGCCGCTTAGAGCGTCCATGGTGGCGGCGTCCTCAGCGAGGCGGATGGGGTTGTGGAGGGTGGGGATGAGTACACCGGTTCCCAGCCGGATGCGCTTGGTCTGCGCCGCCATGTAGCTGGCGATGACGAGGGCGGAGGATCCGACGCCGTAGCGGGTGAAGTGGTGCTCGGCGATCCACGCGCTGTGGAAGCCCAGCTGTTCGGCCAGGCAAACCTCGTCGGCGGCTTGCGACAGCAACTTGGCGGAGTCTGTGTTCTCCGGCCAGGGGACGTGGGTGAAGAGGGCGTATTTCATGAAGGGTTCTCCAGACGGTTCTCTCGATAGCGGTTGGAAACTATCCTAGCACGGATGCCAAGTCTAGTATGACTTGGGCTACGTTGCCGACCGCATGGGGGAGGTTGCGCTCGAACTCACCGGGCGCGTCGCTGCCTGCGCCGTCGGATATCCCGCGAATCTCCAAGAAGGGGACGCCGGAGAACTGCGCCGCCCGCGCGCCGCCGGCTCCCTCCCACGCCACAGCGAGCGCGCCGGTAGCGCTCTGAAGCTCCCGCGCGCGGTCTTGGTCGGCGATTCCTTCATCGCCGCTGGCTACGGCGCCGAAGTGGACACCGAACGGACGGCGGGCAAGGGACGGGCAGGTACGGAGGTCGGCTATCGCTTGATCCGAACCTGGAAAGCGGGGCATGGGCTTGTCTTTCATTCCCCACCGGAAGTCGTGTTCTACGGTCTCGGTAGCTACCACAACATCGCCTATGGCAAGCGCGGGAGCCAAGCCGCCGGCGGTACCAGCGCAGACCAGCAGGTCGCGGTCGCCAAGGCGTTCCAAGGCGTGCTGCGCCTGTATGCCGAACTGCGCTTTGCCTAGCCCACCGCGAGCGACTATCAGCGCGCCTTCCAGAAAGCTGATTCCCACCATGGAGCCGATGATCTTCTCATCGGAGGAGATTCCAAGACTTTCAAGGGCGCTTCGCATGGCGTCGAACTCGTCTTCGATGGGCGTCAGCGCGAGAAGGCGCGTGGGAGTTGAAAGGCGCACGTCTATATGACCTTTTGGCGTTCGAGTTCTTCCAAGGTGGCAGTGTCGTAGTCGAACGCTTCGCCGAAGACTTCTGCGTTGTGTTGGCCCAACAGGGGCGCGGGACGGAAGTCCACCGGGGAGTCGGATAGCTGTACGGGGCATCCGGGCAAGGTGAACTCGCCGTAGGTGGGGTGGTCTATGGTACGGATCATGCCGCGTTCTCGCAGGTGATCGTCGGCGTAGATGTCCACTGCGTTGAAGCAGGCGCTGGCCGGGACGCCGCGCTCGCCCAGTATCTTCATCACCTCGAACTTGGTATGTTTTTGGGTCCACGCCTCGATCTCAGCGTTGATTTCGGGGGTTGCGGCTTCGGTGGCGTCGGGGTCTGACCAACGCGGATCGTCTATCAGGTCGGGTCTGCCTATGGCGTTGGCGAGACCGGCCCACATGGAGCGGCGCTGGGGCGACGCGATCATGTACACGTAGTCGTCGGGGCCTCCGGGGGCGCAGCGGTAGGTGCCTACGCCGGGCGAGTTTCGCATACTGTTGCCGGTGCGCGGGGGCGATACGGCGCCCTGCTCGGCGCGCGCCATCCACGTGCGGCTCAGGTTGACGATGGCGTCCTGCATGGATACTTCGACGACCTGTCCCCTACCCGTCGCCTGTCGCTGCCACAGGGCGGCTAGGATGCCGATAGCTGTGTGCATACCCGTCGCCGAGTCGCCGGAGGTGGTGCCGGGGCGCATCGGGGGACCATCCGGTTCGCCTGTGGCGCAGAACGCGCCGCCGGCCGCCTGAGCCACGGGATCGAAGCTCTTGTAGCCGCTGTATGGCCCGTAGGTGCCGAATCCCTTGACGCGCGCGAGTATGACGCGCGGGTTGATTTCGGAGAGTACGTCGTATGCGAGGTTTAGCCGTTCGAGCGTGCCGGGCGCGAGGTTCTCGGCAACGATGTCGGCGTCGCGCACGAAGTCGAAGAACATCTCCCTACCCTTGTCGGTCTTGAGGTTGAGGGTTACGCTGCGCTTGTTGGAGTTGTAGTGGATGAAGTAGTTGGAGTCGCCGCCGCCGCTGTGTCCGCCCGCGCCGCGTCCGGGATCTCCAACGCGGGGCTGCTCGATTTTGATGACGTCGGCGCCTAGCCACGCGAGCATCTGGGTGCAGGAGGTGCCGGCCTCGAACTGTGTCAGGTCTATGACTCGGATGCCGTGTAGGGCTTTTTGCATGGTGGGACTCCTTGGGCTGGGGGCGAGCTTTCTGGAGGGTATGGTATCACTTTTGGGCGGGGTGGTTTTAACGCAGAGGCGCAGAGGAGCGCGGAGGTACACAGAGGAGATAGGGAGAGAAGGGTTAGTTCAGGAGTCGGAGGAAGTGGGATGACTGGGGATGGATGGACGCAAGTGCTGGATTGCGGGGCGGGTTCGCGCCCGCCCCGCAGTGATGAGCTAGTTGCGTACGAAGTCGAACTGCTCGAAGTTGCCGTTGGCGATCGGTTCGGGATCGAGGCCGAGCCAGCGGTCGAGGATGGTGGAGTATGTGATGCGGAAGTCGTTGCTGAAGCGCATGTCGCCTTCGAGCTGGTCTTCGGGGCGCAACGACGGGAAGTCACCGTAGAGACCGCCGTTGACGTCGCCGCCAACTACGAACGCCACGCCGCCGGAGCCGTGGTCGGTGCCCGCTCCGTTGTCGTTGATGCGGCGCCCGAACTCGGAGAACATGAGGACTACCGTGTCCTTGTCGCGCCCGTGCTCCTTGAGGTCGTCCATGAAGTCGGCGACAGCAGAGGATACGTCGCCCCACAGCTTGGCGTGGGCGGCGAGCTCGTTGGCGTGTGTATCGAAGCTGCCGTGCTGAGTGTAGAACACGCGGGTGCCGACGTCGGCGAACATTACCTGGGCAATGTTCTTCATGTTCTCAGCTATGGGGGTGTCCGCGTACTCGACGCTGGAGGAGTAGGCTTCGGGAGCTGTCCGGAGGATGTCGGCGCCCTTGAGCGCGTCCATACCCACCTGGCTGATGAACTGCGAGATGGTGTCTTTGCCGGATCCGCCGTATATCTGCGAGAACGCTTCGAGGGCGAGCTTGCGCGCCGCTTCGTCCTTGATGTCGGGCATCAGGCCGTAGGTCTCGAGGTTGCCTACGGAGGCGACGGGGACGTCTTTGGCGTACATGGCGCGCGGCAGGCCCCTGCCGAAGTTGACGCCGGTAACGACGTTCTCGGCCTTGGGGTCGAGGTCGCGTATAGCCTGGCCGAGCCAGCCTTCGGGCGCGATGTCCGCCGGCTGGGCGGTGTGCCACACGTCCATGGAGCGGAAGTGCGACCTGTTGGGGTTGGGGTAACCGACGCCCTGGATGACGGCGACCTTCCCCTCGTCCCACAGGGACTTGATGGGGCCCATGGCGGGGTTGAGTCCGACACGGTCGTCGAGATGCAGCACTTCGTCCTGCGGAATGCCGAGGTAGGGGCGCTGGTCGTAGTAGAGTCCGTCGCTGTACGGTATGAGGGTGTTGAGCGCGTCGTTGCCGCCGCTGAGCTGCAGTACCACAACCGTCTTCTCGTTGCCGTTGCCGTTCGCTGCCATTTTGGAACTCCTAGTCGTCAGTCTTTGGGCTTTAGCCGTTAGATTTTCTGTTGTATATCTGGATTCTGTGACGGTTGCTTTCGGTTACGTACATGCGGCCCTGATCGTCGAGCTTGATGGACGTGGGCGCCCAAAAGTACTTCTCTATGTGCGAGGACACCTCGTGCGGATCGTCTATGAAGAAGTCAATCTCGGGTTCCATGTTGGCGCGACCGCGCGCGGCGGCTTCTTCGCGGTTGATGGACAGGAATGCTTCGGCCCACTTGGAATCGGTGGCGTCTCCGCGTATGTTCTGGACCAGTCCGCCATCGGCGTCGAAGATGACGACGCGCTCGTTGCCCCAGTCTGCGACATAGACGCATCCGTCGGCATCCACGGCGACGCCGGACGGTCTGAACAACTGGCCGTCGCCGCGCCCGGAGACGCCGAAAGACGCCACGAACTCGCCGTCCGTAGTCAACTTCTGCACGCGGTCGTTCTGCCAGTCCGCGACGTACAGGAAGCCATCCGGCGCGACGGTCAGCCCCCAGGGAAGCGAGAACTGTCCTTTGCCGGAGCCGTGCGAACCGAAGCCGTCCAGCAGATCGCCGTCGGGCGTGAACACCTGGACGCGGTGGTTGTGCTGGTCGGCGACGTAGAGCCGATCGTCGGCGTCGAAGGCCAAACCGGCGGGGCCGTCTAGCTGGCCGGGCGCGCCGCCGGTCTCGCCCCAGTGGTGGACGATGTCGCCGGAGGCGCTAAAGCCCGTAACGACGTTCTTGTCTTCGTCGCTGATGTAGATGTTGCCCGCGCCGCTTTGGGCGATGGCGACGGGCCAGATGAACTGGCCGACGTCTTCTCCGAACGAGGCGAAGGTGCCGTAGTACTCGCTATCTACGTCGTAGATAGTAACGCGCACGCCGCGCGGGTCGCCTTCCAGCGAGCGGCTGATGGTGTACAGCCTGCCGTCGCTGGCGCACAACGTGTCGCACGGGTAGTAGAAGCCGCGTCCCTCCATGGTGGACAGGCCGATGGAGTGGCTGTAAGCCATCATCTGTCGGGTTGTTTCAGCGGTTGTCATGACTGGCGCTTCACCCTCACCCTAGCCCTCTCCCTGAGGGAGAGGGGATGCAATTGGGGTCTTCACCCCCATCCTAGCCTTCCCCCATCAAGGGGAAGGGATTTTTCACCCTCTCCTGGGAGAGGGGATGTTTTTGGCCTCGGCGGGCAGCCACAAAGGTTGCCTCTACGATTTGGTCATGGAGCGTCGCTATGCGCGCTGAAATTCGTGTGTCGCCGCGACCATCTGGAGCAGCTGCGCCACCCGATCAGCGGTCTCGGAATCAACTGTTGAACCTGCGATGATGTCGCCATCGGTCGAGGCGTAGGCGATGAGCGAGTCGCGCGTTTCGCCGGATACGCTGATCATGCCCAGTTCGTCGAGGCACCTGTCAACCAGCTCTTCGGGGCTGATGGACGAGCCGCCGTTGGTGGCTACGCTGTTGATGATCGAGCGGACGCCCAGATAGTCCGGGTTGCCAAGCTGTCCGGAGGCGAAGTTCAGCCGCTCGACGAATGTGCCTGTGTCTATCCACTCGAGGCCCTCGTGCCAGCCTTCGACGGACGGGGGGTTGATGAGGAACTGCCCCATCCAGGTCATCTGCTGCTGGCGCTCGACTATCTGGCGGCGGGGGCGGTCGAACTCGCCGGTGAGCCGGAGAACGCCGGCTACCAGCTCGGCGGGACCCTTGACGCGGGCGTACCAGCAGTCGGGCGACTTGAAGAAGTCGGAGGTGAACAGAACCCGCAGCATATGGGATATGTCGCCGTCGCTCTCGAAGTAGGCGTCGGAGAGAACCTGTATCGCCTCCGGGTTCTGCGGCTCCACGTAGGGCCATTGCGGAACAGGCGGTTCGTCGGCGACGAAGAAGTGGTACATGTGGCGTGCGATGAAGGCGGCGGTTGCGGGCTGGCGGCTGATTATCTCAACTATGTCTTCGCCGCCGAAGTTGCCGGTCTCGCCGAGGAAACTCTTTTCGCCATCGTCGTGGTCGTCTTCGTCGAACTGGAAGTGCCAGGAGATGCGTCCGTAGGGCCAAATGGAGTCGCGCTCGGCGCGGAGCGCCATGTACTCGGTGTTGCCGATGGTCCAGCCGGTGAACGCGCGGGAGGCTTCTTTGATGTCGTCTTCGGAGTAGTTGCCCACGCCCATGGAGAACAGCTCGAGCAGCTCTCTGCCGAAGTTCTCGTTGATGGCGCCCTTGTGGTTGTCGTGGTTGTCGAGCCAGATGATCATGGCGGGGTCTTTGGCGAGTTCGGTGAGCAGAGTCTTGAAGTTGCCCATGCCGTACCGGCGGAACATCCTGATCTGGTCGGTTAGCACCTTGCCGTTCGTGATCTTGGGGTATCCGGTGGCGAAGATGCCGTGCCAGAAGAGGGACATCTTCTCACACAGCACATCGGTGGACGTAGCCATCTTGTAGAGCCAATAGGAGCCGGGGGCTATCTGTCCCATCTGTCCGGACTGTTCGTGGTGGTATCGGCGGATCATGTGGTCGGAGAGTTCGTCGCGGCGATCGGGATCGAGCAGGTCATCCACGGTAGCGTCATAGCCCCGCTGGGCCATCTCTTCCAGCTGCTTGCGGTTCGTCCCAAAACCGGCGCGCCGCATCAGATGCGCCATAAGTTGCAGGTCTGCCGTTGCGGTAGTCATGGTTGGCCTCCGTATTGGTGGGGTTTGCTCGGTACGCGCATGTGTTTTGCGGGATTTACCAGCTCCGATTAGGGCGCCAAGTTGTTAGCTTCAATATAGCACGAATTTGTGGAAAACTGAACCCTAGACGCTTAGACGGTCGGGAGTTTACCCAGCGGTTTTCCGCATTCGCAGGAGCCCAGCGTGAAACCTGTTATCGCTTGGCGCTCAGACAGTTGTGGCGCTCCTTAGCTTTCGCTTCCTGGCGGCATCCGATAGCCTGTCCTGGGCTCGGTAAAGATGTAGGTGGGGTTGTCGGCGTTATCGCCCAGCTTGCGGCGGAGTTTGCTCACGATGGTGCGCATGGGCCGCACGTCGGCGTCGCTCTTCCGCCTCCAGACATATCGCAGTAGATGATCGTAGCTCAGTACCCGCCCGGCGTTGGCCGCGAGCTCGGCCAGCATCCGGTACTCCATGGACGCCAGGGACACCGGGCGACCTCCCAGGGTTACCCGGCGCTGGGTGTAGTCGATAACAAGGTCTCCACAGACATAGGGTTCCAAAGGCTGAGACACTTCACGGCGGCGCAGGGCCGCCCGGATCCGCGCCGCAAGTTCCGTGGGCGAGAATGGCTTAACCACGTAATCCGCGGCTCCCATGTCGAAAGCGCGGGCGACGTGATCTTCCCGCCCATAGGCCGACAGGAATATGACCGGCACGTCCACTATCTCCAGGATGTCCCGCATCAACTCAACGCCATCGGTATCGGGAAGCATCAGGTCCAGCAGCGCCAGCCGGGGCCGCTCCTCGTCCACGAAGCGGAGCGCCTCATCGGGGTCCCCGGTTACTACCGGGTCGTAGCCTGCGTCAACCAGGATATCCCGGATGTAGCGGAGCGCCTGGGGGTCGTCGTCCACCGCCAGCACCCGCGTACGTTCATCAGAATCGTCCGGCTGTCGCCGCGCTGAAGGTGTCAATGGCGGGGCCACATAACCGCTGACGGCTTCTCCAATGGTGGGAAGGGTGAAGGTGAATTGCGCGCCCAAGCCCGAGCCGTCACTCTCGGCCCAGATGCGGCCTCCGTGAGCCTCGACTATCCCCTTGCAGATGGCCAAGCCCAGTCCAGTATTCACTCCCCGCTCCTCAGACTGGATCCCGTAGAACTTGCGAAACAGGTGCGGCAGGCGCTCCGCCGGGATGCCTCTCCCTTCGTCGGACACCGACACCGCCACGTAAACGTCCTTCCGCGTGGCGCTCACCCGTATAACCGAGGACTGCGGGGAGTGCTGAGCCGCGTTGGTGAACAGGTTGCCCAGCACCTGGACCACGCGCCGCCGGTCAGCCAACACCAGAGGCAGGTCCGGCTCGATGTCGATCTGCAGGCGAGTTCCACCTCCCGCGCTGTCGATGGCGCTCCTTGCCCGGTCCACCAGCGCGGTTACCTCTGCGGGTTCGGGACTCACCGACAGGGCGCCAGTCTCGATGCGCGCCACGTCCAACAGGTCGGCTACCAGGTCGTTCATGCGGTCGGCCTGATCCTCGATGATCCGGAAGAACTGACGCACCAATGACGGGTCCATGTCCGTAGTCGAACCAAGCACTGTGGCGGCGGAACCCTTGATGGAGGTCAGGGGCGCCCGCAGTTCGTGGCTCACCATGGCGAGGAAGTCGGCGCGCACACGCTCCAACTCCTCCAGGGGCGTCATGTCCTGCAGGATGACCACGAAGGACTCGACCTCGCCCTCACTGGAGCGGATGGGCGTGGCGTTGAGGAGCACGGTTACGCTACGGCCATTGGGCGCCTTGAGGATGACCTCCTCAGCCCACACCGTCTCCGCGGCCCTGAGCAACTGCGCCAGGGGCGACTCTCCCAGTGAGATCTCCTGCCCATCGTTCCGGCGGATGGTCAGCACGTCCCTAAGATGGTCGAAGGACTCGTCCGGTTCCCGCAGACTGCCCAGGATCCGCCGGGCCTCCCGGTTGATTGACACGGGATCTCCCGTTCTGGGGTCCAAGACCACCACCCCCACCGGGGAGGTGTCGATCAGCGTCTCCAGATTTGCTCTGGTGAGGCGCTCCCGCCGGTGCCTGCGGGCGTTGGCGATGGCCAATGCCGCCTGGGAAGCGAAGAGAGCCAACATCTCCTCGTCCTCCTGGATGAACTCCCGCTGCCCTTGCTTCTCGGCCAGGTAGATGCTGCCCACCCGCTCCTCGCGGAGCAGCACTGGAAAGGCCAAGAAGGAGACTCTCTCGCTCACCTCCACCGGGGGACGCAGTTCAGGCAGGCCCAGGGACTCGATGTGGGCCAGCAGGTCGGGAATCCGCAGGGGGCCCGGAATCATGGACAGGTACTCGAAATGTTTGGACCAGCCCGGCGCCACCCACAGCCGGTCCGTCTCCTCAGCAGTCATGCCTGAGGACAGGAATTCCGCAGCTACCCCCGCCCGGTCGTGCAGGACGATGACGCCGTAGCGGGCCCCGGTCAGAAGACGCGCTCCATCCACCACTCGACGCAGGACGGTATCCAAGTCCAAGTCTTCGGTGATGCGGAGACTGGCCTCGCTCAGTTGAGCCAAGCGCTCCCGAAGGATCTCGTTTTCTCGCATCAGTTCGTCCGCTCGGTTCAACTGGTCACCTCCGTATCGACACGACACTTCCGTCATCTCAGCCATCGAGGCCCCGAGAATATGGAGCCGACGGGGGCAATTATGAAGCATTCCCCGAGAGGTTACAACGAGTTATAGAGGGTTGCCTGTTGTAACCTCCAGATTGCGCGCATCTAAAATGTCCAGCGAGTAGATTGGGCAACGGCGGTGGTGTATCATCACGAAGTCTATCTTCTCGGTATCGAAAGGGCGTCCATTATGACGAATCATCCGATGTCCAGACGTCCACGTCTGGAGGGCAAGGTGGCGATTGTGGCTGGGGGCGGCGCGCGGGGCGGCGTTGTTGGAAACGGGCAGGCGACTTCGGTTCTGTTCGCGCGGGAGGGCGCTGAGGTGATAGTCGCCGACGCGGACGGGGACCGGGCGGAGCGGACAGTGGAGCAGATCGCCGCGGAGGGCGGCACAGCGTCGGCGTTCGTAGCGGACGTTACGTCTGCCGAGAGCTGCGAGGCGATGGTCGCAGCAGCCGTCGAGCGGTACGGCCGGCTGGACATTCTGCAC
The DNA here is from genome assembly GCA_034420955.1 of Dehalococcoidia bacterium. Lineage (GTDB taxonomy): Bacteria > Chloroflexota > Dehalococcoidia > Lucifugimonadales > UBA1123 > VXRN01. The sequence continues at coordinate 21,435 of DAOUKV010000027.1, read as the reverse complement.
AACAACGTGGGCATCGGCGGCGCGGGCAATGTGGTGGAAGTTGACCCGGAGGTGTGGGATACGGTGATGACGGTCAACGTCAAGTCCATGATGCTTACGTCGAAGTATGCGATCCCGGTTATGGCGGCGGGCGGGGGCGGTTCGATCATCAACATATCGTCCATTTCGGCGATACGCCCGCGCGGGCTGACGGCGTACACGGCGTCGAAGGGCGGGGTGATGGCGCTGACGCAGGGAATGGCGGTCGATCATGCGCGGGACAGGATCAGGGTCAACTGCATCCTGCCCGGGCCTGTGTACTCGGCGATGGTGGCGCCGGGGATGTCTGCGGAGCGACGAGAGACGCGGCGGGCGTCTTCGCCGCTGGGCAGCGAGGGTTCGCCGTGGGACATCGCGTGGGCGGCGGTCTATTTCGCCAGCGACGATGCGCGCTGGGTTACGGGGGTGGTCATGCCGGTTGACGGCGGGGTTACGTTGATGAGTCCGGACAGGTAGGGGATTCAACGCAGGGGCGTAGGATGAGAAATCTAACGCAAAGGCGCGAAGGGGCAACGGCGCAAAGAAATTAACGCAGAGGCGCAGAGAGATTGAACGTAATGGCGCAAAGGGATTTAGCGCGGAGGCACAAAGGGGATAGACTTATGAGAACGATTGATATTCATGCGCATATTTCGCCGCAGGCCTTTATTGACTCGGTGAATTCTGGGGAAGATTGGCGTGGCATCACGTCGGAAGCGGTGGGGGCGCACCGGCACAACCCGCGCACTATGTGGACGCCGGACGAGAGGCTGGCGGATATGGACTCGCTGGGGGTGGACGTGCAGGTTCTGTCCACGAACGCGGTGCTGTACAACTACGACAAGGACGCAGAGGCGACGGCGGCCATGGCGCGAGACTGCAATGACTACGTGGCGCAGCTCACGGTCGATCATCCGACGCGGTTCGCGGGGCTGGCGACGCTGCCGATGCAGGACATCCCGGCGGCGATTGCGGAGCTGGAGCGCAGCGTGACGCGGCTGGGGCTGAAGGGGGCGATGATCGGCGATCACGTCAACGGGCGAACGTTCGACGCGCCGGAGTTCCTGCCATTTTGGAAGGCGGCCGAGGAGATGGGCGCGTTCTTTCTGATCCACCAGGGCGGGCCTACGACAGTGTCTCCTCGCTCGTCGGCGTACCATCTGCCGAATACTATCGGGAACCTGGCGGACCGCGCGGTTACGTTCGCGGCATTCGTCTATGGGGGCGTGATGAACGCCTGCCCGGATCTGCGGATATGCCTGTCGCACGGCGGTGGGTACACGTGCTTCGGCATCGGGCGCATGGATCGCGGCTGGCAGGTGCGCCCGGAGGCGCGAGGCAACATCTCACAGCCGCCTAGCGCGTATCTGAACCGGTTCTACTACGACACGATCACACACTCGGAGGAGGCGCTGCGCTACATCATAGACCGCGTGGGCGTGGACCGTGTGGTGTTCGGGACGGACTGGCCCTACGATATGTGCATAGACTGGCCTGTATCCTGGGTCATGGGGTTGGAAAGTCTGAGCGACGAGGAGAAGGAGCTGATCTTGTGGCGGAACCTCGAGGGGCTGCTGGGGGTGTAGCGTAGGAGTTAGGGGTTCTTGGAGCATCCGGGGGAGGAGCGACATGGTTAGGCTAGGCGGATCGGCGACTCAATCTCACTTCGACGTGTTTCAGGGACTGGAGACGATCTTTCGGCGTCGCGGCATCGAGTTGGACTGGGTACTCTACTCGGACTACGACGCGATGGTGGAGGCTTTCGTCAACGGCGATATAGACCTGGCCTGGAATGGGCCGCTTGGTTACGTGAAGATCAAGAGGCTGCTCGACGAGCCGTGCCGGGTGATCGCCATGCGGGACGTGGACGTTGACTTCGTTACGCACTTCGTAGCAAGGGCCGACTCAGGGATTCTGACAGTCGAGGACTTGGCTGGCAAGCGTTTCGCGTTCGGACGTCGAGGCTCTGAGCAGGCGGGGCTGATTCCGTATCATATGCTGAAGCAGGCGGGGCTGAATCCGCACAAGGATCTGGCGGCGATCAGTTTCTACGAAGATCGGGAGGCGGCGACCGCATCGGACGAGAGGGACGTTGTGGAGCGGGTCATGTCCGGGGAGTTCGACGCTGGCGCGGCGAGCCGGCGAACGATAGAGTCCATGACGGCTGACGGGAGCTTGGCGGCTTCGGACCTGCGCGCGTTCTGGTCGAGTCCGGCTTACAGCCATTGCTGCTTTACGGCGCAGCGGGATATGTCGCCCGATGAGATGAGCGAGATCGAGGCGGCGTTCCTGTCCATTACGGGCGCGGACGCGGTGGAGCGCGCGGTGCTGGAAGGCGAGGCGTGCGACAGTTTCATCCCCGGCATGGAAGGCGGGTGGGGGTTGGTGGAAGAGGCTGCGGTTGGGGAAGGGTTGGTGTGAATAAACATCGTCTCCAAAATATGTCACTCTTGATCTTGACATATGACGTCTAGACGTCTATATTGTTCGCATGAGTGAAACGACCGAAAGATATGCGCCGGGTCAGGTACGCGACGCCATAATCAAGGTGCTGAATCACACATCCGCGGAACTGTCCGTTAAGCAGATCGCGCGACGAGTTTCGAAGGTGAACGGTCCTACGCCTGAGTCTTCGATTCGGTCTTACTTGAGGCTCAATACCCCCGAACTGTTTATCAGGGCTTCGCGAGGGATATACCGTCGCAGAACCGACTCTATCAGCGACGTACAGCCGGACTTGGTTGACGGCTCAGCTTGGGAGTCGCCCTTCACATACGGCGACGCTACGCTAGTTCATGGGGACTGCTTCGACTGGCTGGACGCGCGGGACGACTATTCGATTCATGCCGTCGTAACCGACCCACCCTACGGTCTGCATGAATACTCCAAAGCGCAGCAGGCTAAGCTCAGAAATGGACGCGGCGGCGTCTGGCGGCTCCCGCCTTCGTTCGACGGACATAAGCGCTCGCCGTTGCCCCGCTTCACGACGATCACCGACGCGCAGCGCGAGGAGTTGCGAGAGTTCTTCTACGTGTGGGCTTGCCTCTTGCTTCCGAAGCTAATGCCGGGCGCTAACGTCATCGTAGCCTCCAACCCACTGCTGTCTCACGTTTTGTCCGGCGCGCTATCAGACGCGGGGTTGGAGAAACGGGGAGAGATCATAAGGCTGGTGATGACGATGCGGGGCGGCGACCGGCCAAAGGGCGCGCGCGACGAGTTCAAGGACGTAAGCGTCATGCCTCGTTCCATGTGGGAGCCGTGGGTAACGTTCAGACGGCCAATCGAGGGACGCGTGCAAGATAATCTGCGAAAGTGGAAGACCGGCGGGTTTAGGCGTCTATCAGACGACGCGCCGTTCGGAGACGTGATCCGCTCCGCGCCGACTCGGAAGAACGAGCGGGTGATTGCGCCGCATCCGAGCCTGAAGCCACAGGCGTTTTTGCGACAGGTTGTGAGGGGCGTTCTTCCACTAGGCGAAGGTGTGGTAGTTGACCCGTTCGCGGGCGCGGGATCTACGCTGGCGGCGGCGGAAGCGGTTGGTTACAAGTCAATCGGCGTCGAGAGGGATTCGCATTACTTCGAGATGGGTAGAAACGCGATTGAGCCGTTGTCTGAGCTAGAAGTGAAAGGGAAGAGCGGCGGCTACGCTAAGTAGAGCCACTGTTCTCTCAGCTTCTTCACCCCTTCTCTGTGCAACGTTGCCGTGCGCGTACCCAACTCGCCGCGAGCATTTCGTCGGAAGTCATCTACGGTCACATAAGCCAGATAAACTTCAGTGAAGGTCATAGGCGCGCGATCGGCGGCGGGTTGGGTAGCGTTGTCCACAGCGTACACGAAGACGCACATCCACTGTTCACGCGCGCCGTGCGTGTCAACGGCCCCACCTCTCTTGCGAGTAGTTTTGACTTCTACACCGTCGCTCCCAGCTCTCACCGCGTTATCAGCGTACACACCCTGAACTACCAGATCGGGATGGCCGTTGAAGTACGTGTTCTCCGTCAGCGTCCGTGAGTGCTTGGCAAGGCTCGCGGTCGTCATATCCGAGAGGACTCCTGACATTATCGCGGGACGCAACATATCGTCGAGACGTTCCAGACCTTTGGCGACCAGATGTGAGTTGACGTCGTAGAAGAAGTCATAGACGTCCTGCATGGCAGACTCGAAGTCCATGATGCGAAGTTCATAGGGCAACAATGGGTTAGTATTGAACTTCGCTCTATCCACAACGTTTCTTGTAATCGCCACGTTGGGATCTTACCCCTTCTGGCCGATGGCGTAGGCGTGGGCTACGGCTATGAAGGCGTCGGGGTCTTGGGCCCAGGCGCGCATGGCTGTCTTGATGGCGTCGAGCTCGGCGGCGGTGGTTAGGCCGAGCTGGATGGATTCTCGGAAGAGGGGGATATTCTCCATCCAGGTTATGTAGCCCTCGACGCCGGCGGCGGTGTTGGCGCGGGCTACGGCGCCGCGCCGGTTGGAGAGGCGGGTCTCGAACTCTACGACGTCGAACCCGGCGGCGGACATGTCGGCGGCGAGGTATCGGCCGCGGTTGAGGGAACCGCCGATGCGGTTGAATCCGGCTTCGAATAGCTGAAAGAAGCGGTGGAACTCGGGACAGTCGGGCACGATGAACGGGAATGTCCAGTCGGTGCGGATTACGGCGGTTATGCCGCCGGTTCGGGTTACTCTACGCAGTTCACGAAGGGCGCGGACAGGATCGGAGAGATGCTCGACTACGGCGCTGGCGAATGCGACGTCGAACGAGTCGTCGTCAAAGGGCAGGTCGTAGATGTCGGCTACCTGGAAGTCTATGTTGTCCAGGCCGCTGCCGTCGGCGAGGGCGTTGGCGCGTTCGATCATGGACGGCTCGATGTCTATGCCGACTACTGAGCCGGGCGCGACCGCCTGGGCCAAGCCGAGCGTGATCGGGCCGGGGCCGCATCCGCAATCCAGGACGCTGAGGCCGGTGGACAGGCGGGGCGAGAGGAAGTCAGCGACTACGCCGGCGTCGCGGTCAATGTAGCCGTCCTGGACCTCGGCAGAGTCGTAGCCGTAGAAGGGCCTGCCGTCGTATTCGGGGGTCGCGGGGGTGTCTGTGGTCATAGCGAGGGCCTTGTGGGAGTGATTTTAACGCAGAGGCGTGGGGACGCAGGGGAGAAGGCTGTCCCCACCACCGGATCAAGTCCGATGATGGGGGTTGTTGAGATATACCCCGATAAAGAGGCGCCTGCCGGTCTAGCCGATGCCGAGCTCTTCGCGGAGTTCGTCTATGGTCTGGCCGCGGCTGCGGGTCGGTCGGCGCTCGCGCAGGCCGATGGGCAGGTTCTGGACTTCGGGTTCGATCTTGATGGCGACGAACACGGGACCGGCCTGCTCCATGATTTCGCCGACGCTGGTGGTGAACTCTTCGAGGTCGGTGAAGTTGTACGTGGCGGCGTAGCCGGCGCCGGCCGCCATCTGCGCGTAATCTATCTCCTGCGAGTTGGGTACGGGCTGACCGCCGGTAGTGGCGTAGCACTCGTTATCGAGCAGGAAGTGGTAGAAGTTGGCGGGCTTCTTGCCGGCGATGGAGGCGATGGCGCCGAGGTTCATCAGCAGGGAGCCTTCGGCGTCGAACAGCACGACCTTCTCGTCGGGCAGGCCGAGGGCGAGTCCGAACGCAGCGGAGGTAGTCTGGCCCATGGCGCCGCCCAGGGAGATGTCTCGCTTCTGGTTCGTGCTGACGTCCTGCCAGTGTCGTCCTGCGGTGCCGGCGGCGGAGACGATGGCGTCGCCGCGATGCTCCTGGAATGCTTCGAATACGTCTCTGGGGTCAATCATGTGTATGAGTCTCCTGTGTTTACCTGTTGAAGCCGTGGTACTCGTCGCCGACGAGGATGGCTACGGGCTGGCTGGTCTTGCGCGCCTGGTCGAAGGCGTGGGAGATGCGGTCGCCGTCTTCGTTCTGCTCGACCAGGTAGTAGTCTATGCCGAAAGCTGTGAGGAACGGCTCGGTGTACTTGGCTACGGAGTCTGTGATGACCCCGCGCCGGTTCCAGCCGCGGTAGCCTATGATCATGACGAGGGGGAAGCCGGCGTCTATCGCCATGCCGCGGATCGAGTCGCCGGATTCGAGCATACCTGTGTTCTGCACCAGCACTACGGGGACCTTGCCGGCGATGTTCAGGCCCAGGGCGGTACCCCACGCCTCGCCCTCGCGGGAGACGGGAACGACGTCCAACCAGTCCTGCTCTTCCATGAGTTCGTACAGGTAGTTGGTCTCAGAGTCGGGAATGGTTACGACGTGGGTTACGCCATTCTTCCTAAACTCTTCGACCATGGTTTCGGGTCTTAGGATTGCGGCTTGCTGTTGGACCATGTGGTTGCCTCCGTTTGGTATGTTTGGGGCATTGTACAGCAAAGGGCGGGTTTAGGGAAATTTGCAGAGGCGCGGGCGCAGAGGATTTAAACGCGAAGGCGCAAGGGGGAATTTAACGCAGGGGCGCGGAGAAATGCGTATAGGGATTTTGGAGCGGGGGCGCCCATTATCTAGGGCACCCCCTGCCCTACTCGTTCCGCACGAAGTTTGCCAGGCGCTCGCCTATCATGATGGTGGTTACGTTGGTGTTGGCGCGAACGGTGTCGGGCATGACGGAGGCGTCGGCGATGCGGAGTCCCTCGATGCCGTGAACGCTGAGATGCTGGTCAACTACGGCGAGGGGGTCGGAAGCCGGGCCCATCTTGCAGGTGGTGGTGAGGTGCTGGCCGGTGGTAACTTCGCGGAGCATCCAGCGGTCTAGCGCGTCGTCGGATTCCAAGTCGGTGTCGAGGGGGCAAAGGCGTTCGTCGACTATGCCGTCGAAGTCGGGGTGTTCGAATACGCCAACGGCCAGGCGGACCGCTTCGCGCATCCGACGCCTGTCCTCCGGGTCTTCGAGTAGGTGGTAGTCGAGGAAGGGCTGGACATGTGGGTCGGTGGATTCGAGGGTAATGCGTCCCTTGCTGGCGGCCAGGTAGATGGATGCGGTTATGCGGATTCCGATAGGTTCCATACGACTGCCGCCGCGGTTGATGCGCTCGGAGGCGAACGACTGCATCCACATCATCATGTCGTTGGGGCGAGACGATCCGTCGCCGGTGTAGCGCAGCCCCACCTGGATGCGCGGCGCGAGTCCGTCCAGTTCGACGCCATCCTTGACGCTGGCGTCTATGAACATTAGCGGGTGGTCGCTGAAGTTGCGCCCTACTCCGGGCAGATGGTGGACGACGGGGATGTCAAACTCGCGGAGATGTTCGGCGTCGCCCACGCCGGAGAGCATTAGCAGATGCGGGTTGCCGATGGAGCCGCTGCTGAGGACTATCTGATCGGCCTCGACGACGAACTTCTCGCCGCCGCTCTCGACCTCGACGCCGGTGGCGCGCTTGCCATCGAAGAGCAGGCGGTGGGCCATGCAATTGGCGCGGATGGTGAGGTTGAGCCGGTGGCGCGCCTGGCTGAGATAGCCGAGGCTGGTGCTCCATCGGATGCCATCGGGGTTGTTGCACGGGATGGGGCCTACGCCGTGCGCGTCGGGGGAGTTGAAGTCGGCGACGTCGGGGAAGCCTGCGGCTATGCAGGCGTTGTAGAAGGCGGTCTGCGGAGGCAGCCATGCATCGCGCTTGAAGCGGTGGCAGATGATGGGGCCTTCGGAGCCGTGGAAGTCGTCGTGGAAGTCGGTGTCGGTTTCGAGGTTGCGGAAGAAGGGCAGGACGTCTTCGAAGCGCCACTCGTCGTTGCCGTATGCGGCCCAGTCGTCGAAGTCGTGCGTCAGGCCGCGCAGGAACACCTGGCCGTTGATGGCGCTGGTGCCGCCGGTTACCTTGCCTCGCGGCACTAGCATAGGTTCGGCTACGTCGTTGCCCTTGCCCATGAACTGCCAGTTGTGGTCGTCGCTGACCATAATGTCGGTTCCTGTGGCGTAGCCTAGCTTCAGCTCTTCGGGGAGAGTGTCAAAGTCAGGGTAGTCGGGTCCGGCTTCGAGCAGCAGGACCGAGCGGCCGGAATCTTCGGACAGGCGGGAGGCGGCTGCCGCGCCTGCGGAGCCTGCGCCCACTACGATGACGTCATACTTCATGGAGGCGCTCCTTACAAACTGAGTAGGAAATTAAGGTATGATTGCGCTCTGCGCTGGGGTATAATCATACCCGGCGCAGACGGTTCAGGCGAACCTTGCGCGGTCAGCGCTTATACTATACCCAAATCTCGAATCGGCATAGTGGAAGCGGTGTTGTCTTTCAGATGAATCCAGCGCCGGATTGCCGTGATTCCGGTACGTATTAGCCGTCAGTCGTTGGATTCCTGCGTTCGTGGAAAGTTCGGATGTCGCCGACTACGGCACAAGGAGGATTCGAAGTGGACTTCGAGATCGACGGAACGCCCAGTTACGGACATCTGACGGTTAGCCTCGGTCCGGGAGACCGCATCATCGCGGAGGGCGGCTCTATGGCCTGGATGTCCGAAGGGGTGGAGGTCAAGGCGCGGCTGCTCGGCGGGTTCTTCCGGGCGCTCGCGAGAAAGATGTTTGGAGGCGAATCGGCGTTCGTCGGAGAGTACACACATTCGACGGGGGGTTCAGTTACGTTCTCGCCCGCCATTCCCGGAGACATCATCCACCGCGAATTGCAAGACGACTCGCTAATCCTGACCGGCGGGGCGTTCATGGCTTGCACTCCGGACATTCGTCTCAGAACGAAGTTCGGCGGCTTGAAGGCTTTGTTCTCAGGCGAGGGGGCATTCGTCATAGAGTGCAGCGGCAGTGGGGACCTGTTCTTCAACACCTACGGAGCGCTGATCGAGCGCGACGTCGAATACGGGTTTACGGTGGACACGGGCCACGTGGTCGCATGGGAGCCTACGGTCGAATACTCGATCCGCGGCATGGGAGGGCTGAAGAGCGCCATGCTGTCAGGAGAAGGCCTAGCCATGCGTTTTTCGGGGCGCGGGAAGGTGTTTCTCCAGACGAGAACGTTGGACTCCTTCGCCAACTGGCTCACGCCATTCCTTGGTTGATCCGCCGTATCGGTCCGGGACGCGCGCATGGATCCGCGAGTCGCGGCGAGCCTGTCGAATGTAAGCGGCAACGTCCATCCTAAAGTTTGTGGAAGGACGCTTGCCATGATGATTGACAACCGAAGTACCTTGTGGGAACAGGAGGCGCAGAAATGCCCAGATACACGCTAACCGGAAGCGGAGGTTTCGTCTCTGCGCTCGTGCGTCTGGGGCCGCGAGAGTCCTTCACGTCGGAGGCGGGCGCAATGTTCCACGCGACGGCCAACATAGACATCGAAGTCGCGACCAGTTCGGGAGGAAGGAGCGGCTTCATCCAGGGAGCGTTGGGTGGCATGAGGCGCGCGCTTGCCAACGAGAGCTTCTTCCTGTCAACTTACCAGACGGTGGACGGGCGAGCGGGAGAGTTAGGCTTGGCTCCCAAGCTGCCGGGCGAGATGGTCGTTATCGAATGTTCCGGGGTTCGTAATTGGATATGCGCCGGCGGCAGCTACGTCGGATCATCCCAGAGTCTGACGCTCGATACGCGCTTCCAGGGTCTCAGGGGAATGTTCTCGGGAGAGTCCTTGTCATTCATGGAGGTTCAGGGACGAGGCGAGTTGCTGGTCAGCGCCTTCGGTTCAATTCGGGAGATGGAAGTTGACGGAGCCATTACGGTTGACACCGGGCACGTCGTGGCGTTCGAAGACTCGCTGGATTATTCTCTGGACAGAGCGGGGGGAAGCTGGCTCCAGTCTTTCCTGGCGAGCGAGGGGGTAACGCTGAATTTCAGAGGAAACGGCAAGTTGTACGTCCAGAGCCACAATCCGGATGAGTGGGGACGCGCCCTGGGCGGTATTCTCCCACCCATAGAGGAAGAGAGATAAGGCAGGCGGGGATGCTATGCAGTACGAGATAATCGCCCAACCGACTTACAGCGCGTTGGAGGTGAGCCTCGCTCCGGACGAATCTATTGTGGCCGAGTCCGGCGCTATGGCTTGGATGACGGACACCGTTCGGCTCTCGACTTCGGCTCGCGGAGGCATGTTCAGAAGCCTGCGCCGGGCGGCGCTCAGCGGGGAGAGCTTCTTCCAAAACGTGTTCGAGGCGGAGGCGCCGGGCGGCGCCATAGGATTCGCTCCGGGTCAGCCCGGCGACATCGTCGCGGTGGACGTTGGCGGAGGCGAGCTGATGCTGGAAGACGGGGCATTCCTCGCGTCCGAGCAGGGCGTGATCATAGATTCGAGTTGGCAGGGTCTGAGCGGATTGTTCAACGAGGGATTGTTCATACTGCGAGCGACAGGCAACGGTATGCTGTTCTTCAGCGGCTACGGAGACATCCAGGAGATAGAGGTGGATGGCTCTTACGTCGTGGACAACGGGCACGCGGTGGCTTGGGACGCAACGCTGAATTGCCGTGTAACGCGGAGCCGGTCCATCCGCGCCTTCATGTTCTCGGACCAGTTGCTAATGTCGTTCAGGGGTCGCGGGCGGCTGTGGGTCCAGTCTAGAAGTCCGCAGGCGCTGGCGAATTGGGCGCACCCTTACAGGAGGGTCATCGTACACTCGTCGAAAGACGACGAGGATGGAGACCGGAGATAGCGGGCAAGCCTAACGCTTGACCGGGATTGATGCCCCCCGCCGCCTCTCTCTGAGATGGAGAGACGACGGATGGGCAGATTCGCATGTTAGTGTGGTGGGGACGGTGGAGCGCGTTCCGCTGCTTGTCCGTCTATGCCCGGGTTCGGAACTCTGAGTTCAGGGAAACCATGCCGCGGTGGATGTCGCTGACGGTGCGCGCGCCGCAGTATGCCATGGCGCGGTCGAACTCGGTTCGCATGATGTCGAGCATCTTTTCGACGCCGTCCTGTCCGCCGTTGGCGAGGCCCCAGAAGAGGGGGCGGCCTACGAATACGCCGCGCGCGCCGAGGGCGATGGCCTTGAGGGCGTCCATGCCGCGCCGGACGCCGGAGTCGAGATAGACTTCGAGCCGGTCTCCGACGGCGTCGGCGATTTCGGGCAGGGTCTCGATGCTGGCGCGGGTGCAGTCGAGCTGCCGACCGCCGTGGTTGGATACGACGATGCCGTCCGCTCCGTACTCCGCGCACATGATCGCGTCTTCGCGGGTGCGGATGCCCTTGATGACGAGGGGCAGGCCGGTGAGGTCGCGCAGCCAGTCTAGCCGGTCCCAGGTGAGGCCGGTGAAGTCGGGGGGCGCCCAGTCCATCATGTCGGGAACGCCGACTGAGCGGCGCTCTATGAGGTCTGAGCGGTCAACGGGTCGCCGCAGGCTGCCCATGTACAGACCGGGCGTGGGCGTGTGGGCGTTGCGGACGTCGCGCTCTTTGGGGCTGGGGGCCGGGGTGTCTATGGTGAGGCAGACGGCTTTGTATCCGGCGGCCTTGGCGCGGGTAACCAGCAACTCGGTAACTTCGTCGTCGAAGTGGTAGAGCTGGAACCAGAGGGGGCCGGTGGCGACCTCGGCGACCTCTTCGATGCTGTACCCGGAGCCGGTGGGCAGGGCGTATAGAGTGCCAAGCGCGCCGGCGGCCGCGGCTGTGGCGCGTTCGCCATCGGGGTGAACGTCACGCTGGCTGCCGGCGGGGGCGACCATGACGGGGAAGTCTATCTTTTCGCCAAGCACCTCGATGGAGGAGTCGCGGTCGGACACGTCCACGAGGAATCTGGGGTTGACGGTGATCTCGTCGAACGCCTCGCGGTTGCGTCGGACGGTGATTTCGTCGGCTGCGCCGGCGTCAACGAACGTCCACTTGTGGTGCGGCATTACCTGTTCTGCCATGGCTTCTAGGTCATATAACGATACCGGGTTCATTTGAGATTTAACCTCCCCTTAATTTGCCATCCCGCATATTGGACTTTTTTTGGAGAAAGTTCAAGGGGGATTTCAGAATTGCAAAGGAGGAATCGAGTTACAGGAAATGAAATGCGTGGGTGGAGGGGGAGGAGGAGGTGAGTACGGGATGCGAAAAGGGCAGGCATAGAGCCTGCCCCCAATAACTTGGCCTCTCACGCGCTAATGCCCGGACGTTACGCCTCCGCGCCGAAAGTGCGTTGCGGGGTACCGGGGAACAGGGAGAAGTGGGTATGCACCGCGAGCCAGACTCCGTCGCGTCTTTCCAGCGCGACGGTCGCCCGCCCCGGACGGTGGAACGGCTCGTGGTCGCTGTCGTAGCCTGTGGACGTCCACGTGACCACGCCCCAAGCCCGATCGCCGGCTCCGCGCGCGTTCACGTTGTCCAGGTCCATCTTGAAGTCCGTGATGTTGCCCCAGATGCTTTCCCACTGCCCCTCCCGGAGCGCCCGACGCCCGCGCACGATGTCCATGGTTGTGCCGAACGACACGACGTCTTCGGCAAAGATGCGCTCGGCGGCATCGTAGTCCACGCTGGCGCAGTATCGTCCCATGAGCGCGAACCAGTGGTGGACGGCTTGTATGGGGTTGGTTGTGGTGACTGGGGGGTGTGGTTGGGGCATTGTGAGATGATCCTTCATCGGTAAACGGAAGGGAAAAGCTCCATCACAGGATGGGAGCGCCCACCCCCGCCAGTCCGTGGTGGAGGTCTGAAATTCGGATGGCGGGGGCGCTAGCGCCGGCTACACGTTCAGGGCGCCTACTTTTTCGTAGTGGCCTTTTACTATGGGGCGGGCGTCTATTTCTAGCCAGTCTTCTAGGATTTCGGTATAGACGCTGCGGAAGTCTAGGTTGAAGGCTAGGTCGCCTTCTACGAGGTCTTCGGGGGCGAGGGAGGGGTACTCGGAGTAGTGGCCGCCGTTTACGCCGTCGCCTATCATGAAGGCTACGCCGCCGGAGCCGTGGTCGGTGCCGTTGCCGTTGTCTTTGACGCGACGTCCGAACTCGGAGAACACGAGGAACAGGACGTCTTCGCTGGCGTCGTGTTGCTTGAGGTCGGTGTAGAGGTCGTAGATGCCCCCGGCTACGTGATCCCACAGGGTGTTGAGCAGGGCGACTTCGTTGGTGTGGGTGTCGAAGCTGCCGTGCTGGGTGTAGCAGATACGGGTTCCGATGTCGGCGGTGAGGACCTGGGCGGCGTCGCGCGCGCGGGCGGCGAAGGGGTTGGCGGCGTACTCGACGTCGGACTCGTACCGCTCGGGAACGGAGCTGAGGATGTCGGAGCCGCGCAAGGCGTCGAGGCCGGTCTGGCTGAGGAAGTCCATGACGGGGCCGCTGCCGATGGCGTGGGTGTACATGTTTCGGAAGGCTTCAAGGGCATCGCTGCGTTGGTCTTCGACATCCATGTGGCTGAGCAGGCCGTAGGAGTTGAGGTCGGACACGGATGCGACGGGGGCGTTCTTCGCAACCAGGGCGCGAGGCAGCGCGGCGCCAAAGTTGACGGCGGCTACTACGTTGTCGCCGTCCGGGTGCATCTCGCGAACCGCCTGTCCGAGCCAGCCTTCGTCGCCGACTTTGGTCGGCTCGGCAGTGTGCCATATGTCCATGGACCGGAAGTGGGAGCGGTTGGGCACGGGGTAGCCGACGCCGTGCAGTATGGCGACTTTGCCTTGATCGTAGAGGTCTTTGACCGGCCCCATGGATGGGTTGAAGCCGTACTGGTCGTCCAGCGGTATTACGTCTTCCTGGCGAATGCGGACGTTTGGGCGGTTGTCGTTGTACTCCGGGTTGGTGTACGGGACGATGCAGTTGAGGTAGTCGTTTCCGCCGGACAACTGGACGACTACTAGCTTCCGGTTCTTTCCTTCGGCCATGGGGTTTACTCCTTGATTTTCGATTTCGGGCTGAGAAGGGGGAGGGAGTTCGCCCTCACCCCGGCCCCCTCCCTGAGGGAGAGGGCTATGCGGGTTTCCAGTTGCGCAACGCGCCTCCTATGCCTTCTCATAGACTTGGAAGCGGTGGCGGGATGTTTCGAGGACATAGACGCGCTCTTGGGCGTCGAGGGCTACGCGCACCGGGTCCCAGAAGTAGGGTTCGATGCGGGCGGACGTCTCGTTGGGGTCGTCGGTGTCCACATCGAACACGGGGACGAACTTGGACCGGGCTTCTAGCTCGTCGGCGTTGGCGTTGAGGTACTCGGTCGCCCAGGGGCCAAGAATGCCGTCGCCGCGCAACTGCTGGATGAATCCGCCGTCAGCATCCAGTACTTGGACGCGCTGGTTCATCCAGTCGGCGACGTACATGTTGCCGTCGCTGTCCACGGCGAGGCCGGACGGGCGGTCGAATTCGCCCTGACCGCTGCCGGAGGTTCCGAACTTGGCGACGAACTCGCCGTCGGGGGTGAACTTCTGGATGCGGTCGTTTCGCCAGTCGGCGACGTAGAGGTGGCCGTCGGGGGCCTGGGTGATGCCCCAGGGGAGGTTGAACTGGCCGTCGCCGTCGCCGGCTTCGCCCCACTTGTCGAGGAACTGGCCGTCGCGGGTGAATTTCTGGATGCGGTTGTTGCGGTGATCCACGAGCATCATGTTGTCGTCTTGGTCGAACAGGATGCCGGATACGCCGTCGAACTGGCCGTCGCCGTCGCCTTGCTCGCCCCACGTGGTCTGGACGTTGCCGTCGCGGTCATAGACGGTGATGCGCTGGAGGAAGTCGTCGCCGAGGTACAGGTTGTCGTCGGCGTCGAGGGCGAGCGCGGAGGGCCATATCATCTGGCCGGGGGCGCGCCCGTATCCGCCGAGCTGCCCAAAGAACTCGTGCTCGACGGTCGCCATTTGGATGCCAACGATGTCGAGCGCCGTGGTATTGGAGCGACTGGCGACGAAGACCCTGCCATCGGAACGGATTGCGAAGTCGGTGGGCAGGTGGAAGCCGCGCCCGCCCTGGTCGGCGACGAAGCCGACGGTGGTAACGGGCTTGAGTTGGAACTTGGTCAAGATCGTGGTCATGTTGGCAACTCGATTCTGTCTTAGATGTCGTCGGCGTCTATCAGTAGGTGCAGATCGGCGACTAGCTCTCTAACGTCGGCGATGCTTTCGCGCACTTGGATTTCAGGCATCCAGCCATTGTAGAAGTTGGCGTGGAGCGACTCAGCAACCTGGAAACCGCGCCGCAGTTCCTGCCTGCCGGTCAACTCTTCCAAGTTCCCGACTATCTGAAAGTAGTGGTAGTGGCTGCTGTGTCGCCAGCCGCGCGGCTGGGCTATCGCCTTGAGCGCGCGAGCGGCGGCGCCCCAAGCTTTTTCGGACGCTTGAATTAAGTCTCCAGAGTCAAGCTCAGTCTGCGCCTGCTCCATGAGTACGCGACTGACCAGCGCGTGGTCTGTGGTGGCTAGCGTCATCCGTTTCGCCTCAGACCGTCTGGTACTCTTGCGTGGTTACGATCAGCTGGATGAGGGTTACTATGTTCTTGTCGGTCTCTTCGGAGGGGAAGGACATGTCGCCCCACTTGGAGGCGTAGGCGATCAGGCCTTCGCGGGTGGTTTCGAGGACGGGGAGCGGCCCCAGGATGTCGAGGCAGGCGTCAACGACGTCTCCGGCGGACATGGGGCGTCCGCCGGCGCGGTCGGCCACGCGGTCTATGACCGCGCGGATGCCAAGCTTGCGCGGGTCATTCAGCACGCGGCTGGCGAAGTTGACGCGCTGGACGTAGGCGCCGGTGTTTATCCACTCGCTGCCGCCCTGCCAGCCCTCGACGCTGGGCGGGTTGAGCAACCCTTGCCCCATGGCGGCGCAGGCGCCGCCGGCGGCGTAGGTGTCCGTGGAGGGCAGGTCTATCGGCCCCGCGAGTCTGAGGGTTCCCACAACCATCTCGGCGGGGCTCTTGATGCGGGCGAAGCGCGCGGACTCCGCCTTGAAGGCGTCGGAGTTGAACATGGCGCGGAGCATGGCGGAAATGTCGTAGCCTGAGTCGAAGTACGCCTGCGCCATCACGTCTATCGCCTCGGGATCCAGCGGCTCGAAGTGGGGCCACTGCGGTACGGGAAGCTCGTCTGCAATAAAGAAGTGGTACATGTGGCGTGCGATGAATCGCGCCGTCGCGGGCTGGCGGCAGATGATGTCCACTACGTCCTCGCCGTTGAAGTCGCCCACCTCACCGAGGAAACGCTTATCTTCGTGGTCGTGGTCTTCGTCGTCGTACTCGAACTGCCAAGCTATGTAGCCGTATGGCCTGGCTGTGTTATTGCGCATCTTGATCGACATGTAGTCGGGGTTGACCACGCGCCAGCCGGTGAAGGCGCGGGCGCACTCCTTAATGTCGTCTTCGGTGTAGTTGCCCACGCCCATGGAGAACAGTTCCAGGATCTCGCGCCCGTAGTTCTCGTTGATCGAGTCCGCGTGGTTGTCCTGGTTGTCGAGCCACATCAGCATCGCGGGGTCTCGGGAGAGCTGGACAAGCAAGTCTTTGAAGCTGCCCATGCCGTATTCACGGAACATACTGACCTGGTTGGTGACCATGCGCGCCTGGATGAGCTTGGTCGCGGCCGTGGCGAAGATCCGGTGCCAGAACAGGCACATCTTTTCGCGCAGCACGGCGTCGGTGTTGACCATGCGGAACACCCATTGGGCGGCGGCGGCCTGTCCGTTGCGAAGGTCGGACTGGTCAACGTGGTAGCGTCGGATGAGGTCGTGGGGCAGGTCTGCCGACGGCTGCTGGGCGATGAGATCTTCTACGGCGTCTTCGTAGCTCATGCCGAGGAAGTGGTCCAGTTCGTCCGGCGTCGCGCCGAAGCCCGCGCGTCTGAGCAGGTGAGCCATGAGATCAACGTCTTGCTTCTTCTGAACGGTGGTTGTCATGCGTGTTCTCCTTGGCGAGTGTGAGCGTAATGGAGTATATCAGAAAGTTGGGGGATGCGCTCAACAAGCTACACGCTTGACCGGAATTTGGAGTGCGGGGCTGGCTGCTGAGACAAGGGCGCTGAGCGCGGGGATTCACCCTCACCCTAGCCCTCTCCCTTAGGGAGAGGGGACTCTTGCTGATTTGGCGAGCTTGGCGTGCAAGGCGTCGTACTCGGCGCGGGGTGTGGGGAGGGTTACGAGGCGGTTGGCGTGGGCGGATAGGGTTACGGCGGCGACAAGCTCTTGGGAGCGCAGGCCGTCTTCGCCGGTGATGGCGGGTTCGCGGTCTTGCAGGATGGCGTCGGCGAAGTCGCCGATGGCGGGGACGTGGGTACTGCCAACGGGGGCGAATTGGAATGTTTCGCTGGCGTGGTCGGGGCTGTCGTAGGTGGGCGAGCGGTCGGAGTCTATGAAGTCTTGAACGGGCGTTTCGAGGCGGTGGAGGGTTACGTTCCAGTCGTCCATGACGATGGCGCCGCGCTCGCCCCACAGTTCGAGACGCTGGTGGTTAGGCGCCTGCGCGGTGTTGCAGTGCATGGTCCCCTGCCCTCCCCCTTCGTATGACATGACGGCTGTGGCGAAGTCTTCGACTTCGATGTCGTGTCGCAACGTCGAGGTTATGCCGAACAGCGAGGTCGGCATTCCACCGAGCCACTGCATCATGTCTATGGCGTGGATGCCCTGGTTGAGGAGCGCGCCTCCGCCTTCGTCGGCCCACTTGCCGCGCCACTCGAGGCGGTCGTAGTAGTCTTGCGAGCGGATCATAGCGGACGCCATGACTACGCGGTATATGGAGCCGATGGCGCCGGCGTCTATAAGCTCGCGCATCTTGAGCGCCTCGGGCCGGAAGCGGTTGTTGAACAGGACGCCGAGCTTGACGCCGGCGGCGCGGCAGGCGCGGATCATGTCGTCGGCTTCGGACAGGGTTACGCTCATGGGCTTTTCGACGAGGACGTGCTTGCGGGCGTCGGCGGCGCGGAGGGTGATCTCGCGGTGCGACGGGTGCGGCGTGGCGATGACGACGGCATCTACCGCGTCGTCGGAGAGGGCGTCATTTAGCGTGGGGTAAGGGGTTATTCCGAGCTCGCGGGCTTGGCGTTCCAGGGGTTCTTGGGTGCGGGCGTGGACGCCTACGAGCCTGCAGTTGTCGAGTTGGGCGATGGCGTCTATGTGGACGCGGCCTATGATGCCGGTAGAACCGATGAGGGCTAGGTTGATGGGATGTGTGGGCACGGGGTCTGATTATCCGACTCGAGAGTAAGGGTAGGCGTTCTTGATGTACATATTTAGGAACCTTCCTTTTGATGACGCCTGCCCCATTTCTCGATATAGTGCTTCTGGAACGCCGTAGTACTGGTACACCCAGCCGTTATGGAACTCCACCTCAAGAGTCTGCGTGATGTTATCATAACCCATTGTCTTTATGTTTGACGATGCCACTTGATGCCTGTTCATTGCACCTCACCTTATTCGAAAGTCGAGTCATCATCTACTGCAATTCGCGCCACATTCACGTCCAGGGCTACCGCAAGCGGACTCTGCGCACGCCAAGATGCCACAACTCGGTCATATCCTTCGTCGCGTCGCACCATACTCCAATTGTAGCTGACAACCGGATCTTCGCTATGTGGCCTATGTTCTTTGGCAGGCAGGGTAACCCGGCAACGCATTGGGAGTTTCGCTGCCTCGCCAGTAATTATGGCCTCTCCCGTGCGGAGGATCGGCAACACGTCTAGGAGCCCGACGAGTCCATCTGGCAGCGTCCCTCGGACCCGTGAACGGTCGGCCGGATTTGACAGCCGAAGAGTAAAGAATGTACCACATTGCGACAAAACAGTCTCGTTTACCTCGGCAGGTCTCTGGCTGACGACCATCGCCCCTACACCATACTTCCTACCTTCTTTCACGATTCTCTGAACGATCTCAGAAGCGGTACCATCAAATCCAGCCGATAGGTATCGATGGGCTTCCTCCATGACAACCAGCAATGGGCGTTGGATACCGCCCTCCGTTTTTTCGCGGCTCCAGAATAAAGCTTCATATACTATTTTTAGAATTGAGCCAACCAGGCGTTCAAGTACGACGCTAGGTATTCCAGATAGATCAAGAATAGTGATAGGATTGGTGCCACCAATCCACCCAGCCAAAAGCGCGTCTAAGTCTCTCCTTGGTTTCCCGTCAAGATCTGGTTCCCACGGCCCAGGGCGTAGCAGAAAACCATAACGACGATCGAGCAATCGAGATCGTAGCAAATTTAGTGGACGTTGTATCCCGAAAGCCTGGGCGTTCAGGAATGGCCCTGCGGAGCCCATAGCATGAGGCTTATATCTTGGTGGAGTCAGTTTTTCAGCGTCGCCGATATCCAATAGTGCCGGTTGGTCGCGGTTCGGACCCTCAAATGTGGTGGTTTCATAGTCAATCAAATCATACCAAAGTTTCTTCAGGCTGAATGGCACAGGAGTGTCAACAGTTATCGACGCGGCGTCAATTCCAGGAAATTTCTGAGCATCATAAGATCGCAGTTTCAGTTCAAATATCTTATCAGTGAATGCTGTTTCACTGTTACCTTGTAACCCTCCAGTCAAGAATTGAAGCAAATCTTCGCTGTCTAGTGCCCAATAGGGGATAAACAAGCGTTCCTCTCCGAATCGAGGCTCGATGCTGAACACTTGGGCTACATCAGACAAGGGCATCGCATATTCCCCGTGTATATCGAGTAGCAA
Source organism: Dehalococcoidia bacterium (assembly GCA_034420955.1). GTDB lineage: Bacteria > Chloroflexota > Dehalococcoidia > Lucifugimonadales > UBA1123 > VXRN01. The sequence continues at coordinate 1,926 of DAOUKV010000027.1, read as the reverse complement.
TACACGTGCATTCGGGAAATCATCTGATCTAGGCATCGGAGCCGTAATAGCTCTCAAAAGGCTAGCTACGGTAGTCGATTTTCCAGATCCAGTTGAGCCCAACACCGCAGAATGACGAGTCACCAACTCGTCAATAGCAATCTTAGCAGTGATACTCTCAGCACTCGCGAGTGTTCCAATCACAATATGACCCCGATCGCGTGTGTCATACAGTTTCCGCAAATCCTTTTCAACCGCTAAGTGGACCGAGTCTCCAATACTGGGATACTGACTAATCCCCCGTTCGAAGGTAGCGGCAACTACTTCTCCAACTAACTCGACCTTCATCCAGCGGCCAGTTTCATCCATTGGATCCATACCTTCAGGTATAGCGTTCGCACCGACTTCAGAAACCACTCCATATAAATCCTGGTAACCTTGTGGCACTCTAACAAAACTACCCACCTGTCCTATCTTATAGGTCTGGCCTTCGATGATGGATATTCCAGACGCTATTGACTGTGCAAGATGAACATTCAGAGCCGCACCGGATACCGCCGCAACTATCCCGAGGTATGTAGGATCACGGCTAAGCATTGGGAGCCTCCTCAATATTTGATGTGACACCATTGCCATCACCTCCACCGATTGAGTCGTCAGCTGGGGATTCTAGTTTGTACACTTGAGTCAGTGCAAGGAATCTCGCAAGTTTCGCGAAATCACCTAACAGGAACTCCCCGTCCCCGGTTGCCGAAGTGACTTTCCAGAATGTATGACGAATTGCCTCCCATTCTTCATTAAGAGGTTGGCCAGGTTCCCATCGACCGTCAATCCCATTAATAATTGCACCGTCACGTGCATAGACACTTAGGTTAGGATGTGAACTCGCTAAAGAGGTAACTGCTGTTTCTTCGGAAAGTTTCTTATACTGGAAGGCGAAGACAGCGGAATGCGAGTTCACTGCCATTGCTTCGTCAAGTACTGCACAGATATGAGCGTCGAGAAAAGAGAATCCTGAACACAACAAAAGAGTATCTGGGCTAGTCAGAAATGCCCGTAGCCGCTCAAACAGTGCTGAGTAGGGTTGTCTGGTAATCTGATCATATTTCATGTGATCTGGGTATATAAGCTCGGTGGCTTCCCGCCTACCAGTTCTAACGACCATGTTGTCAGTAACTTTCCACCCCAGAGAACCATGCAATTTCCATAGAAGTGTCCAACGTGGAGGAAGAACATCGGTGGATACACTTGCCGCATCGAAAAATGGTCTGTATGAACCACTGAAACCATCGAAATATGGAGATCTTGTCTTCTCTAAAGCTTCTTCGATTAATAAGTCGTAGTTGGTAGTGAATATTTCTACAGAGTGCTGTCGTCTCGTACCGGAAATCCAAGATGCAACTTCAGAGAATGGATTTGAGCTTGGTGGAAGCGGGACGTTGACACATTTTCCTATTTCCTCACATATGCGCTGAGCGATAGCATCATGGCCTTTTGCATCCAATCCATAGACGGATGCACTTCCAATCGCTTGAGCGAGTTTCCTAATCTGTGTTAGAATAGTTTCAATATTAATGATTCCTGTTAACTCTTTCTTAAGAGCATCAATTACAGTTTTGTCATTTTTATCTAATACACTGATTACAGATTCTGTCAAGCCTTTAACATCAGGTATCAGAGGGTAATCTTCACCTGCTACATGATCTTCACTGGCTACCATATACCCATGTTCATCAATTCGAACCGCAGTTGGCGCTCCTGCACCAATTAATATGCCAATGCGTTTGCGACCTTGAGTAGGGTAGTGCATATGTCGGTTTCCGGTCGGTTTCCAGTCGGTTTCCTGAAAATCGGGGTTAAATGAAATTTATGGATATGGGGGTTTCCCACTTTGTGGATTTGCCGTCCGAACCATCATATCAGATGGCTCAGACATAGCAAAACGCG
>DAOUKV010000026.1:0-93594 GCA_034420955.1 Dehalococcoidia bacterium | reverse complement strand
TTGGCTGTGGCCGTGCTCAGCAAGGGGGGGGGGGGGGGTGAAGGGCATCCTGTCCCGCAACCTGCAAACCGACCTGCGCGTGGAGGCCGAGATTTCGGTTGGCGTCTGACGCGTCCCCGTCCGGCGCTTTGTATGGTACAATGCGGCATCGGTACGGCGATACGGTCGGAGGTTCTGCCCAATCTCTACGCGGACTGCCAAGAGGCCCAGGCTTCCCGCCCACGTCGCGGACGCCATAGGCGCGCGTCTGCGCAAGCGCGAAGACGGGCTTTCGCCGTTCGCGGCCCGGGCGTCGGAGAGCCGGGGACGCGCGATGCCGGAGCCACAGTCCCCTACCCGCTCGGAGTACCAGCGCGACCGCGATCGCATCCTCCACACCAAGGCGTTCAGGCGACTGAAGCACAAGACGCAGGTGTTCGTGGCGCCGTTGGGCGACCACTACGCTACAAGGCTCACGCACACGTTGGAAGTTACACAGATAGCGCGCGCAATCGCCCGCGCGCTGAACCTGAACGAGGACCTGACGGAAGCCATCGCGCTGGGCCACGATCTGGGGCATACGCCATTCGGACATATTGGCGAGGATGAGCTGGACAGTCTGTACCCCGGTGGCTTCACCCACAGCGGCCAGAGTCTCCGCATCGTAGATCAGGTGGAGAAGGAAGGGCGCGGCCTCAACTTGATGTGGGAGACCCGGCAGGGCATTCTGCGCCACTCGAAGCCTCGCGGCGACTTTCTGCGTGAATCTGACGTGGACGATCTGACGCTGGAAGCGCAGGTCGTCCGCATTTCGGACGCGGTGGCGTATCTGAACCACGACCTTGCGGACGCGTTCCGCGCGGGCGCGCTGCGCGACGACGCGCTGCCCTCGGAGGTGGCGGCGGTTCTGGGGCGCAGCCACTCGGAACGCATAGACACGATGGTGTCGGACATCGTAGCGGCGTCTTGGGCGGCTTCCGGCGCGTCGGCGTCGTCGAATGGGGACGCGCCGCCGGCGATAGGCATGGGGGATGAAGTTCGAGGCGCGTTCTACACGCTGCGCGAGTTCATGTTCGAAGAGGTATATCTACCGGAGGATAGTGGCGTTCTCGGCGAAACGTCCCGCGCCATCGTGCGGCTGCTATACACGCACTTCGACGCGAACCGGCGCGAGATACCGGCGGAGTACGCCCGCCGCAGCCGCTCGGAAGACGCGGCGGTGGTGGACTACGTGTCCGGCATGACCGACCACTACGCGCTGCGGATGGCGGAGCGGATACGACCCGGAATCACAAAGCCGTTCGAGGAGCGGGCAGCGATATGACGCCACGAGACAAGATTAGAGTGCGAACCGTGGGCAACAAGGTCCGCATGATCCGCGAACACCTGGAGGCGATGCAGCGCGACGCGCACGGCTTGGAGTACCCCCCCTGGAAGACGGAGGTGGATGAATTGTGGAAGAGCCTGTTCGCAGAGGTGAACGAGCTCGACCCGGAAATTCAGCCTGTCGCTCTAGAATCTATCAAAGAACTCTGGATGACGTATATTACACACTACGCGGTTGGGCTGAATTAGGGGGTACAATCTAGGAGCGAGTAACGAGAGTTAGGAGACGGGATGAACTCTGGTCAAGATATAGAGCGGCACCTGGAACGCGAACCGGGGCTGGAACAGGCTCGGCGCGCGTCGGTGATGGCCCATAGCGTGGTGATAAAGCTGAAGGAGATGGGGCTGCCTGAGGAGCTGGACGGCGAGCTTTCGCAGCTCTGCACCGACTTGGGCGACCTGTGGAGCGCGCAGGCGTCGCTGGCTCGGCAGGTAGAGGGGCTGCTGAAGGGGGCGGACGACTGGGAATTGGTGGGAGACGGGTTGGTGGACATAGGTTCGACGATCGAGCATATCGCATGGCACATGCAAGGGGTTCGGGAGCCGATGGCGAAGATCGCGGAGTATGCCTATGAAAGGGGTGATGCGCGAGAGTGACGGGCGAGATCGGCATATTGGAATGGACGGCGCTGGGTAGGTTGAATGGGCGTTATTGATGACATACGAGCCAAGCTCGACATCGTTGAGGTTGTAGAGTCGTATGTGCCGACGCTTCGGCAGTCGGGCAGGACATGGAAGGCGAATTGTCCGTTCCATACGGAGCGGACACCGTCGTTCGTCGTAAGTCCGGAGCGGCAGTCGTGGCGCTGCTTTGGCGCGTGCGCGACCGGCGGCGATATATTCGGCTTCGTGATGCGCGTGGACAACGTGGAGTTTGGCGACGCGCTGCGGACGCTGGCGCAGAGGGCGGGCGTCGAACTTCAGCCGGAACGCGAGCGCCAGGCGACGGACGCGGTCGAAAGCGTCAATAACGCGGCTGTCGAGTTCTACCAACAGGTTCTAGAGAGCGACGCGGGCGCAATCGGGCGCGAGTACCTAGACGGTCGCGGCGTGAGCAAGAAGGCGCGCGAGGATTTCAAGCTGGGCCTAAGCCCCAACTCCTGGGACGGCCTCTGCCAGTATCTGCGGATTCACCAGTTCAAGAGAGGGGATGCGATACGGGCGGGGCTCGTGCGCGAGACCGACGATGGGCGCCCATATGACTTCTTCCGCAACCGGCTGATGTTCCCTATAAGCGACCGCAACGGCAAGGTCATCGGGTTCGGCGCGCGGGTGCTGGACGACTCGAACCCCAAATACATCAACACGGCTGCAACCGAGGTATTCGACAAACGCAACACGCTTTATGCGCTGGACAAGGCGATCGGCGAGATTCGCAGTTGCCGAACGGCGGTCATCGTCGAGGGGTACATGGACGCCATCTCGGCTCACGAGAGCGGTTTCAGGAACGTGGTCGCCTCGATGGGGACCGCGCTGACGGATAACCAGGTGTCTCAGCTGCGGTCCCTGGCGGACGACTTCGTGCTTGCGCTGGATCCGGACGCGGCGGGACAGGAGGCGACGCTCCGCAGTCTCGAATCGTCGTGGCGGGTGTTCCGGGGCGTGGTGTCGAGACGCGGCGCGGCGAGCCAAAGCGTACTGAGCGATTGGAAGCCGCCGTCGCTCAAGATAGCCGAACTTCCAGCTGGGCTGGACCCGGACGCGCTGATACGTGAAGACCCGGACAGGTGGCGCGCGACGGTCGAGGAGGCGCAGCCGCTGCTTGACTTCGTGATTCCGGCGCTTGTGAAGCGGACGGACCTGAGCGTGGCGGACAATCGCGCGCGGATCGCGGGCGAGCTTGCGCGGCTCATCAACGAACTGGACCAGGCGGACCAGTACGAGTACTGGACGAAGCTGGCGACGGCTCTCGGCGTGACTGTCGAAACGCTGCGGGCGTCCATATCGGTTTCGTCGTCGTCTCGACGCGGATGGCGACGACGGCGCGGGCGAGCCGGCGACCGGACGGATGAGGGCGCGGAGGTCGAGGTGAGCGCGGAGCTGCTGGCAGAGCGGACGGGCGATCCGGTGGAGGATTACGCGCTCGCGCTTCTGATATGCCATCCGAACCTGATGGACGAGGCGCGCGAGCGCGACTCTGAGATGTTCAGCCTAACTGAAAACCGACAACTTTTTACCAATTTGACAACCTGCTCTACAATTAAAGAACTCAAGGATGGACTTGATCCGGCGTTGACGACGCTGTTCACTCGGCTGGAGGGTTTGGCGGGGTCTATGGCCGCCGCGTCCAGCCAGCGAACGGCGCAGATGGCGTTGCGCGAGTGCCTCGCGCGGTTGGAGTTGAAGCGACTGCGAGAGCGGCAGGAGAGCATGCTTCAGACACCGGCGGACGAGCTTCCGGAATGGGATACCGAGGGGGCGTCGGTGCAAGAAGTCAATCGGCGCATTCTGGAGATCGAGTCCATGATGGCGAGTTAGGGGACGGTATCGGCGAATTTCAGCATCCATTAGGAGTTACTGCGTATGACTAGCATCATCACCGAACGGGCTGCGGATATAGGGCTGGGGGGACGCACAGAGAACGACATCCTACGTACAGCCCAATCTACCGAGGATGGGGTGAGGATTGGGGAGGATGCGGAAGAGAGCGTATTCGATATGCCCAGAAACGGCGTGCCTGCCGTGCAGCGGGTCCGTCCTGGAGGGGCTGCCGCGCCCGCCGAGTGGGAGAAGGATATAGGCAATACCGAGGTCATTGATGATCCGGTGCGAATGTACCTTCGGGAAATTGGGCGCGTGAACCTGCTGAAGGCGTCGGAGGAGCAGTCTCTGGCGCGCAGCTTCGAGGAGGGGCGGTACGTGGCGGCGGTGGAGGCGATGCTGGCGGACGCGGACGGTCGGCATCCGAGGGCGTGGATGATAATCGCCCACTTCCTGGAATACATCTCGAAGCACTATGAGATAGTGAGCGCGGTGGCGCGATACAACGGGATCCATTTTTCGGGGCGTATGTCGGAAGCGGTGATGCTGCCGGAGATGCGGGCGGCGTTGGACGGCGGGGTCTCGGTGGAGATGATCGCGTTCTTGGCGGACGCTCTGAACGTGGAACCTGACGACGCCAAGGATCAGCTAACGAAGTTCTCGCTGAGCAGCAGACTGCTGCCGCTAGGCGCGCTCAAGGCGATGGGATCAGTCGGGACGCTGAGGGCTGACCCGGATATTCGCGACATCAAGGCGGCGGTGGGGACGGAGGAGTTCGAGAGCGCGCTGGAATCGTACGAGTTCGTGTTCTTCCGGCACATAGAGGCGGTGAAGCTGGAGAGCGAGAACTCGCAGCGACATCTCGCCGAGGCGAACCTGCGGCTTGTGGTAAGCGTGGCCAAGAAGTACATCGGGCGCGGCATGAACCTGCTGGATCTTATCCAAGAGGGCAACATCGGGCTGATTCGCGCGGTCGAGAAGTTCGACTATCGCAAGGGGTACAAGTTCTCGACTTACGCGACGTGGTGGATTCGCCAAGCCATAACGCGCGCCATAGCCGACCAAGCGCGCACGATTCGGATTCCCGTACACATGGTGGAGACGATCAACAAACTGCTGCGCGTAACGCGCAAGCTGGTGCAGGAGTACGGGCGCGAACCGACGAGCGAAGAGATCGGCAAGGAAATGGACATATCCGCGGACAAGGTGCGCGAGATTCTGAAGATTTCGCAGGAGCCGGTGTCGCTGAACACGCCGATTGGCGAGGAAGAGGACAGCCATCTGGGAGACTTCATAGAGGACACGACCGCGCTGGCCCCGGCAGAAGCAGCGTCTTACCAGCTTCTGCGCGAGCAGGTGGGCGACGTGCTGTTCACGCTGAGCGAACGCGAGGCGCAGGTGCTTCAGCTGCGGTTCGGCCTTGAGGACGGTCGGGCGCGGACGCTGGAAGAGGTGGGACGCGACTTTGGCGTAACGCGTGAGCGCATCCGCCAGATAGAGGCGAAGGCGCTGAGGAAGCTGCGGCACCCGAACCGATCCAAGAAACTAAAGGATTTTCTGGAGTAGGGCGCGGGAGCGTGGGCATGACCACCGAGACGAAAGTCGCAGCATCAGAACCGCCCATATCGGGGGTCGGAAAGCCGACCGTAGCGGTCGTGTACACCCGGCCCGAGACGATACTCGAAGACATCTCGCGCGCGATGGAGATGGCGGGAGTACGCGAGGCGCTGCCGCCGGACATCGAGACGCTGCTGAAGATCAACATATCGTGGCAGCACTACTACCCGGCGTGTTCTTCCACGCCCTGGCAACTAGACGGCGTGATTCGCGGGCTGAGAGGGGCAGGCTATGATCGGCTGACGCCGGTTCACAACGGCACTGTGGTCGTCGATCCGCGAGAGGGCGCGGTCAACAACAAGCACGATGCCGTTACGGAGACGCACGGTCTGGAGTCGGTCTTTCTGGAAGACGTGGAGTGGGTGGATTTCGAGCCGCGTGAGCCGTTGATGGTTCTGGACGAGGTGTATCCGGACGGCTTTCAGATTCCTCGTATGCTCATGGGCAAGAACATCGTGCACCTGCCGACGGTCAAGACGCACGTGTTCACCACTATGACGGGCGCGATGAAGAACGCCTTCGGCGGCCTTCTGAACTACCAGCGGCACTGGACGCACTCGGTGATTCACGAGACGCTGGTTGACCTGTTGCAGATTCAGCGGCAGATCCATCCGGGCATATTCGCGGTTACGGACGGCACCTTCGCCGGCGACGGGCCCGGGCCGCGCGCGATGCGCTGGCATACGAAGAACGTCATCCTGGCCTCCGCGGATCAGGTGGCTATAGACGCGATTTCGGCGAGCATGATGGGGTTCGACCCTATGTCCATAGGCTTCATCCGGCTGGCGCACGGACGCGGGCTGGGCGTGGGCCGTCCGGAGGAGATCGAGGTGGTGGGCGAGGACATAGAGGAGGTCAACTGGCGGTTCAGCGCGTCTGAGAATACACTTGCGAGCCGCGGGCAGAAGCTGATCTATTGGGGACCTCTGAAGTCATTGGAAAACGCGCTGCTGCGCTCGCCGATCACCCCGTGGGCGTATGCGGCGTCGAACGTGTATCACAACGCGTACTGGCTCAAGGTAGTGGGGCGCAAGCGGGTGCGGGAAGCGATGAAAACCGAGTGGGGTCGGCTGTTCTCGGAGTATTAGCAAGCCAGGCGCTTGACCGATATTTGGAAGGTGGGGATGGTTGGCGGATTCGAGGCGCGTCGGGTAACAGGGCGGTATCGTTCGTGTGATTAGCGCTGGGGACGTGGCGGTGGGCGCTTACTGCCGCTCGGCCAGCTCTACCAACGTCTCGAAGCGCTTATCTTCGCGGATGTAATCAACCTGAACCGTGTCGCCGATGTCGTAGGACCACAGCAGGGTCAGGAATCCGCCCATGTCGTCGGTGGGGATGCCATCCATGCTTACGATGACGTCTCCGACCTCCAGGCCCGCCTCGAATGCGGGGCCGTTGCGCGATACTTGGGTTAAGATGACGCCTTCGTCCACGCTGAGCGATAGCCGGTTTGCGATGGCGGAGGTTACGTCCTCTCCAGTCATACCGAACAGCGGACGCACTACGCGGCCATGCTCGATGAGGCTATCTATGATCGGACGCGCCGTCTCGGAGCTAATGGCGAAGCCGATGCCCTGAGCCTGTCTGAGTATGGCGGTGCTTATGCCGATGACCTGGCCATCCATGTTCACCAATGGGCCGCCGCTGTTGCCGTCGTTGATCGCGGCGTCGGTCTGTATCATGCCGTAGAGCGGCTCGCGCTCCGTCTTGACGGTGCGGCCTTGCGCGCTGATGATGCCGAGCGTTACGGTCGGGCCTCCCTTGAGGGCCAGCGCGTTGCCCACGGCGACGACCCAATCGCCAACGCGCGTATCGTCGGAGTCGCCCCACTCGATTACGGGAAGGGAGTACTCCGACTCTATCTTGAGGATGGCGATGTCGGTAATTACATCGCCGCCAACTATCTCGGCGTCGTAAGTCTCGCCGTCGGGCAGATGGACGCGGATGCCTACTACGTCTTGAATGACGTGGTAGTTGGTGACGACGTAGCCATCGGAGCGGACGATAATGCCGGAGCCCGCGCCCTCGTCGGTAAAGTCGTAGAAGATGCCACGGTTGACCGATTCTACGGAGATAGACGCGACCGCCGGTTCGACCTGCGCGACCAGATCGGCTATGGACGGCAGCAACGAGAGGGACTGCGGCGGCGGGATCGCCTGCTGCAAAGAGGCTAGGGGCGTAGCGATGGGCGCGGCCAGCGGACCGGCGATGGGCGCGGTTAGCGGGGAAGTGAGGGGCGCGGTGATGGGATTGAGAGGCTCGAGCAGGGACGCGGGATTCGGCGGCTCGATCGGCAGCTGTGTGGACGGCTGCGCTGGCGCCGGAGTCGCGGCGGGCGCGGGGGAGGAGAAGCCGCACGCGAGCGCGAAGGCAAACAGGACGGCGAACGCGGCGGCAAGGGCCGAGGATATAGACGCCGCAGGCGGTATATGTGGGTTAGATCCGGCTCTCATCCGTCGCCACTGTCCTTACTGTCCTTAGTCTCACGCGCGTTACGCCCGTCCACATCGCTTTCCGCCAAGCCACGTCGTCTTCGAAGCGATCTACGTGCCGAACGAAGCGCGACGTTGCCAGCGCGCCGAACAGCAAGATGATCGCCGAGACGTACACCCATGTCAGCAGCGCCATTATCCCTCCGATGGCGCCGTACACCGCGTTGTAAAGCGCGAAGGTGCTGACGTACCAGATGAACGCGAGGTTCACGACGTAGAAAGCTGCCGACGATACCAGCGCGCCAGGCCACACGGTACGGAAGGCGACATTTGTATTGGGCATGTATCTGTATAGTACGAGGAAAGTACAGAAAGCGATTACCGGCGCGAGGCCGAAGGTAACGATCTGGCCGATAATTTCGTTCGGCACGTTCGGGAAAGCGAGTTGGAGCAGGTTCCGGATGGAGCTGACCATAGGCGCTACGAACAGCAGGAAGACTATGAGGATGCCGGCGCCCGTAGCCAACCCGATGTCTATGAGGCGTTCCCGGATGAACGGCCTGGTCCTGGTGACGCCCCACGCGGTGTTGATGCCCTTGCGGATGGCGCCGAACGCGGTGGAGGACGCCCATATCATCGCAGCTACGGAGACGATGCCGGTTATGGCGCGGGCCGATACTACGCCACTCATCGTTTCTATGATAAATGCGGACTTGACGGGTATGATTTCCGCCATTTGCTCCGCCAGCGCGGCGCGTTCCATCTCCTGCCCCGAGAAGAATCCCCAGATGGAGACTATGGCAAGCGCTAGCGGGAACATGGAGAAGAGAGTGTAGAAGGCGATCGCGCCGGCGACGTACTGGCAGTTCTTGCCAAGAAAGTCGTTCACCATGTCGATGCTCAGCAGTATGAAGCGCAGCAGGTACATAGTATCGCGCCCTCCTCTCTGTGGACAGACAGTGGATTTGAAGAATGGTAGCTAGGGGATTGTGAGTGGTCAAGGCAGGGGGATTTTGACGCAGAGGCGCGGAGGCGCAGAAATTTAACGCAAAGATGCGAAAGGCGCAAAGGATTTACTGTTATATCTATATCCTCCGCGTTCTTCTGCGCCTCGTTGCGGCTCTGCGTCGAACTCCAATCTACGTAGCGTAGAACTCGCGCAGGATGGATACGGTGGCATCGAGGTCTTCGTTGTGGAGGCCGTGGCCTACGTTTGGGATTTCGCCGAAGGCTCCGTTTCCGTTGGGGATGGCAGCGACCATCTTGTGAGCCTGCGGTTCGTCGAGAACCGAACTGACCTCGCCGCGGAGCACCAGCGTGCGACAGCTAATGCGTTCGACGCACTGCCATAGGAACGGTCCTTCTTTGAGCGCGGTCCTGCCAAGCAGCCAGCGCATTTCAGGGTCGGTCTTGGGGACCAAGATACCGTCCCAGTTGGTGCGGTAGGTGTGTCGTACAGTCGCCCATACCTGCTCGTCGGAAGCATCGGGCGCGTCCTCGCGGTGCCAGTCGAACGCCATTTGGGGGTTGAAGAAGCCACGCGGACGCTCTCGGTTCCCGGACTGCATCCGCGTCGCAGCGGTCTGCCGTCCGGCGGGCGACGGGTCGGGCATGGGGCCATAGTCGCCGAGTACGAGGTGGTCTATGAGGTGTCCGAAGTAGGCTCCGAGCGGCATCCCGATGCGCGAGCCCTGCGAGTGGCCGTAATAGTCGAACGGGTACAGGCCGGTGGCAAGCGCGAACATGCCGACGTCGGAAGCGAACGACTGGGCGGAGTAGCCTTCGCGACTCCAGTCGCTGTCGCCGCAGCCGCGCGCGTCGAGGGCGACGACATGCCAGTCGTCCGCCATACGGGGCGCGAGTTCGTCAAACATATGCGCGTGGCCGCCGATGCCGTGCATCAGGACGAGCGGCTTCTTCGTTCTGTCTCCTCCCCAATCCAGGTAGTGCAGGCGCAAGCCGTTTACGGTTACCCACTTGTCTTCGGGATATGCGTTGGTCATTGGATGGCTCCTTCGATGGCTGGATAATTCTGTTGTTCATAGCCTCAACATGGCTGCCGCCCCGCGCACCGCCCTGGGTTCCCGCCTTCGCGGGAACGACGAGTTAAGCTATCATACCCGCTCTGATGGCGGCGAACAGGTAGGTGGTCAGCAGGCTGCGACGCGGCTTCCAGCGTTCGGACAGCTCGGCTGCCTGTCTAGCCGTCAGCCTGGCGCCGTCGTTGTAGAGGACGCCGAGCGCGCGCTGGACGGCGAGGTCGCCGTCCGGGAAGCCGTCGGGGTGGGCGTAAGCGCGGACTAGGAGCCAGTGCGCCGTCCAGGGTCCGACCCCGCGCAGCGCGGTCAACTGCCGGATGATGTCGTCGGCGGGCAGGTCTGCCAGCGAGTCGAGATCCAGCGCGCCGGATGCGACGGCTGCTGCGATGTCGCAGATGTACTCCGCCTTCCGGGTACTGAACTTGATGTCTCGCAGGGCGGACGGGCCGGCGTTGGCGAGCGTTAGCGCGGATGGGAAGACGCGGCGAGTCGCGCCGTCTATGGATACGGGACGGCCCAGGGTGTCCACCAGCAAGTTTCGGAGAACGCCGGCGACGTGATTGCTGATCTGCTGTCCCAGGATGGCGAGAACCAGCGCCTCGAACGGCGAGGCCGACTGCGGGTTGCCAAGCCCTCGAAAACGGCGGACGATTTCGGCGATAGGGGCGTCGTTCTCAACCGCGGCGTAGAAGGGAGATAGATCGCCGTGGGCGCCGACTAGGCGGGAAGCGACGCAGGTCATCGCGAGCCGGTCAGCGTGTGTGAGGGCGTCGTCCGAGGATATGGCGACTTGGAGTTCGGGCGATTCGACATCGCCAGTGGAGCGGACGGTCAGGACGGCGGTCTTGCCGTCCATTTCGAGGGCTCGGACGTAGGCGCCGTCTTCCAGCGTGTCGGCGGCGTATCGTTCGCTATGGTAGGTGGCATGTCGCGCGGTCGCGTGGAAGTCGTAGGGCGGGGTTGGAGTTAGAGTGTGGTTGGTGATGGACATGGCGTCTTCAGAGTATCAGCATCGCGTCGCCGAAGGAGTAGAAGCGGTAACGCTCTTCTACGGCGCGGGCGTAGGCATCGAGGACGTTCTTCCTGCCGCAGAATGCGGACACCAGCATTAGCAGTGTGGATTTGGGGAGGTGGAAGTTGGTTATCAGCCCGTCTATGACTCGGAATCGGAAGCCGGGAGTAATGAAGAGATCAACATCTCCGGCGCCCGGGGAAACGAGGCGGGCCGAATCGCACTCCAAGATGTCGCTTTCCAGTAGCGCGGCGTTTTCGAGCAGGCGGACGGCGGTGGTGCCGACGGATATGACGCGCCTCCCATCGGAGCGAGCGGCGTTGATGGCGCTGGCGGCGGCGGCGGAAAGCTCCCAGCGTTCGGAGTGCATCCGGTGCGCGGCAACGTCGTCTGACGCAACGGGGCGGAAAGAGTCCCAGCCGACGTGGAGGGTTACGAAGGCGCGGCGGACGCCCTTCGCCTCGAGGTCGTCGAGCAAGCGTTGGGTGAAGTGCAGCCCGGCGGTGGGAGCGGCTACGCTGCCGACGGACCGGGAGTAAACGGTCTGGTATCGCTCGATATCGTCCGGCGCCTCGTGGATGTACGGGGGAAGCGGCACGACTCCTATCGCGTCGAGATCCGGCTCCGCGTCGAACCGGACGATGCGGGAGCCGGAGGATTCGACTGAGATGACCTCGCCCGCGGCGCGGGAATCGGCGCTCGATGCGGAGACGACGAAGCGCGCGCCTTCTCGCAGCCGCCGTCCGGGGCGGACCAGAGCGCGCCAGTCACCGGACATGAGACGGGTCAGCAGCAGAAGCTCGATGCGTCCACCGGAGGGATCGGCGCGTCCGTGAAGGCGCGCGGGGAACACGCGACTATCATTGAAGATGAGCAGGTCGCCCTCGCTGAGCAGGTTGGGCAAGTCGTAGAAGCGGCGGTGGTCTATCTCGCCGCCACGACGTCCGAGCGTCATGAGGCGCGAGTGGTCGCGCGGCTCCGACGGGGTCTGCGCGATAAGTTCTTTGGGCAGCGAGTAGTCGAAATGCGAGGTCTTCATATTTGGTAGCAGGGTTTTGGAGCTTTGAGAGTGTCACCGCTAGTCCGCGGCCGTTGACGCCGTTTGTTCGGGCGCGGGTCGCGGCGGCGGATCGCTCAAGGCGGGGGCGCGGTGGAAGAATGCGAGCATCGCTCCGAAGCACAGCACGAATACCACCATGAGGCTGGACAGCTGGAAGCCCTGTACGTAGAAACCCTGCGAGGTGGAGTCGGACAACAGCGATATGCCGGCGGGCAGCGCCAGCGCCAGCATCGCCGCCGCCGTCGTCGCGCCCAGCGCGTGTCCCATCTCGCGGGTGGTTTCCATCATGCCGGAGGCAACGCCGCGATGGCGCAACGGCAGCGAGTTCATGACCGTGGCGTTGTTGATTGGGTTGAACATATTGGTTCCGACGGATATGGGTATCATCATCAAGGGCAGCGCCCAGAACGGGATGCGCGAGGCGGTAAAGCTAAGCGCCAAGAATCCGCCGGCTATGACAATCATCATGACGGGGCGCAGCAAGGGCGGCCTGTATCTGTCATAGACCCAACCGGCGACCATGGGCATGAACAGGCCCAGCGTCTGGCTGGGCAGCAGGACGATGGTTACGTAGAGCGGCGGCTTTCCGAAGCCCTCTTCGACCAACACCGGCACCAGGGTCATCGTAGCCAGCATGGAGAAGTGATAGGTTACGTTGGTAGCCAGCGACAGCGAGAAGGGCGCGCTCTTGAAGTGTCGCACGTCCACGATGGGGTTCGACATTCTGCGCTCGACGATGAAGAAGACCACCAACATCACGATGAACAGCAGGTGCATGGGTAGATGGTAGGAGAGAGCGTCGTTGGATACGTAAGACTCCTCTCCGCCGTGCAGGTGCGAGCCGGACAGCACCAGGACGACGCCGGCGGCGACCAACAGGATGCCACCGAGCCAGTCCACAGGCCCGGTATCGCGATCGGTCGTGGATAGGGTTGTTTGGCTGCGCACCATGGGCAGCGATGCGAATATGGACAGGATGCCGAGCGGCACAAAGGTCAGAAAGATCAATTGCCAGTTGAGGAACTGGAGCAGGACCCCGAAGAACGCCAGTCCGATGAGTGTACCGAAGCGAGCGCCGATGATGGGGACGGCAAAGGCGCGGCCACGCTCGTTGGGCGCGAAGTTGGCGGCGAGGATGGCGTTGGCGTTGCCCATGACCATCGCGGCGCCAAGCCCGGCGACCGCCCGCCAACCAACGATGTGCCAGAGTTCCTGCGACAGAGCGATAAGTCCGGACCCGACGGTTGACAGCACGATGCCGATGAAGAAGATGCGGGCGTGTCCGAATCTGTCTCCCATGCGCGCTCCCAGCAGCACGAACGCGCCCAGCATCATGAGGTAGATGATGACGAGCCAAGCGGCGTCATCTACGCCGGTGTCGAACGCTTCAGCTATGGTCGGCAGCGCGATGGCTACCGGCAGGCTGGATAGCTGTACCAGCATATAGGCGGCGGTGAGGGCCAGCAGCGTCTCTCGTCGCCCTCTCGTGTGAACCAGCGGGCGCAGGGCCGACATTATGCTCAACGCGCTTCACCTCGGAGAATTGTCTGGGTGGGCGGATTCCGGTGGCGTCATGTTACCACGTTCCGCGGCGGATTGGGGCTGCGGAGAATGTGATAGAATTATCAGGTTTGTTCGCTAACCTTTTTCGGGTCGCGGCGTTGCAACGAGTGAGCGCATGTTCAAGAGCGCCTCCGCTCCGGCAGCTCCCAACCTGAGACGAAGGCAGAAATGGAAGATAGACAGTCAGATCGGCAGGTCGCCGATGACGTTGTGAGGCGCGCCCAAGAGGGCGATCAAGCGGCGTTTGGCGAGTTGTACGAGACTTATTATGATCGCATCTATCGCTACGTATCTTTCAAGTGCGGCAGCCGGAGCGAAGCCGAGGACCTTACTGGCGACGTGTTTCTGAAGATGCTCGAATCGGTTCACAGCTACCGGTTCCAGGGCTATCCGTTCACGTCGTGGCTATACCGGATAGCGCACAACGTGGTTGTGGACAACTTCCGTCGCAAAGGCAGACGTCCTACGACGCCGCTCGAGAACGCGCTGCACGTAGCGGACCCGGCTGAGGGAGAGATGGAGAAGTGGGCGCAGATTAGCTGGACGATGGGCGAGGTCGTCGAAGCCATGGACGACCTGACCGAACTTCAGCGCGAGGCGATTACGCTTCGTTTCGCGGCCGGGCTTTCGATTGCGGAAACGGCGAGCGCTATGGACAGGAAAGAGAACGCGGTGAAGGCGCTTCAGCACGCGGGGATTCGCAAGCTGCGACGCGCGCTAATCAAGTCGGAACCGCTGCCGACAACTGGGCGAATTGGGGGGCAGATTGTGAGAGGTGAAAGATGAGCCAGGAGTTTAACGACGCGCTCAACGACTGCCTCGACCGTCTCGTTCAGGGCGACGACATCAGCGAGTGCCTGAGACGCTACCCAGAGCAGGCGGAGGAGTTGGAGCCGCTGCTCTACGTCGCGCAGGCCACGATCCGGGCGGCGGAATCCGTCAGGCCCGATCCGCAGGCCAAGGCGCGAAACTTCGCGCGCTTCTCACAGGCAGTCGAGGCGATGCCCCATGCGGATCAGGGGGCGCGGACTGCGGAACGCTCGAGGACTTCTCAGACACACAGGGCGCGACGGGAACGCTGGGATTGGCGAGCGTGGCTATCAGGGCGCTGGGCGCCGGCGGCGCGTCCCGTCGTCGCGGTAATGGCGTTGCTGCTCGTATTCGCGCTCGGCGCGGGCGGCGTAACCGCAGCTTCCGAAGACGCTGTGCCAGGGGAGGCGCTCTACTGGGTCAAGACGACGCGCGAAAACGTGGAACGCCGCCTGCCGCGTTCGGACGACAACCGCGCCATCTACGAAGCCAGGCTGGCGCATACGCGCGGCGATGAGATATGCAAGCTGATCGAGCGCGGCCACTTTACGCGAGCCGACGTTATGGTAAAGCGGATGAACGGCCATCTAACGCTGTCGGCGTATTACGCGGGCATTACAGTTGCGGTAAATCCGGTGGAGATGCCGGTCAAGCCGACGGCGCAGATCGGACATGTCCAAGCAGAGCGTCTGAGACATACGCTGGAAGCCGACCGCGAGTCGTACCGCGCCAAGGTGGAGATAATCCTATCCGACCTCAGCCCGGAGCAACGGCGGCGCGTCGAGCAGACGCTCCGACGCACCGAACTAGGTTATTGGCTGCTGATAGACGCGATGCAGTCGGGTTCGCCCAACGTTCACCCCTACCTAATACAGTACAGAATCATCAAGACGCCTCACAAAGGTTCGTCGAGATAATCCGACACGCCATCATCTACAGACATACACAGCGCCGGGAGGTATGCGCGCCATGAATCTTCTACGGTCTCTCAAGTCCTGGCGAACCGTCGCGGCGGTCGTTGGGCTGCTGGTGATCGCAGGCATCGCTATAGTCGTCTATTCGCGGATGAACGCCCCTGAAACGGGTGTGGCTGAAGACCAGCAGCTGGTATCGGTGAGGCGCGGGGACCTGATAGACCAGGTTTCGGTGAGCGGCACCGTCAGCTTTCCGGAACGCGAGAATATGACGTTCGGCTCGGACGGCGTTGTCGAGGACGTCTTGGTTACCGAGGGCAAGCGCGTTTCTGCAGGAGACGTGATCGCGACGCTCGACGCCGAGACAGTGGCGCGCCTGGAGCGCGAAGTTACCGAGGCGCGCGTGGACCTTCGAGACGCCGAGAAGGCGTTGGAGGACTTCCTCAAGCCGGCGACGGACCTGACGGTGGCGCAGGCGCGACAGCAGGTGGTGAACGCCGAGAAAGCGCTTGAAGACGCGCAGAAGGCGCTGGACTCCATCATCGAGCCTGACAGTCTGGCGATAGAGGACATGGAGGCGAAGGTCGCGGCGGCGGCAAACAGCGTCAACGATGCCGAGAAGGCGCTGGAAGACGTTACCCTGCCCGACATGCTGGCGATGGAGGACATGGAGGCGAAGGTCGCGGCGGCGGCAAACAGCGTCAACGACGCCGAGAAGGCGCTGGAAGACGCGCGCAAGCCGGCGTCCGCGCTGGCGATCGCGCAAGCTGAGAAGAATGTCAAGGATGCCGAGAAGGCGCTGTCCGATCTGCTGGAGCGGCCTACGGAGTTGGAACTGGCGCAGGCCGCAGACAAGGTGGCGAGGGCGGACTCGGCGGCCAAAGCCGCCGGCGACGCTCTGGACGACTATGTGGATAACGCGCAGCGGACGGCCAGAGAGGCGGAGAGGAACCTTTCCAACGCCGTCGGGGACTACAGCGCCTCCCAACGCGAGTGGGCATCGAGGCTGGATGCGGCCCAGGACGCGGTTGACGACTCGGGCAAGGCGTACTCTGACATCTTCATGAGGTGGCTCGGGATCAGCCTGCCGGCATCTGAGTTGAATACAGACTACGAAGCCGCGTTGGATGAGTTCGGCGCGGACCTGGATACGCTGTTCGATTCGTCGAACAGCGGGGACATCTTGGGCAATCGCGGCACGTTGCCGGCCGATGACCCTGAAACGAGATGGAACGAGACGCAGGTGACGATATGGCTGAACTTCGGACGCACGGACCTGACTCCAACGTGTGAAGCGGACAGTCTGCCGACCAGCGGCGTCTGCATCGAGCACGAATTCCGGGTTGCGGGCGAGGCTTACCGGAAGGCCGTTGACGACAAGGCCAGAGCCAACGCGGACTCTGGCAAGGCGCTTGCGGCGGCTGAGTCCGCTATGGATTCGGCCAAGGACGCTCTCGACAATGCGACGGAGGCTCTGGACGACCCGGTTAGGGCAGTCGAGCTGGAATCGGCCTATAACGTGGCGAAGGAGCTTCTGGCAGAGGCGAAGGAGGAGCAGAACGACTTGACCGACGACGCCGATCCGCTCACGGTCGCGCGCAATCAGGCGGATATAGAGGTTGCGCGCGCGAATCTCGATGACGCCACCGAGAAGCTAGACGAGTTGAATGACCCCCAAGATGCGGAGACGATAGCGCATCTGGCGGCGCAGGCAGATCTGGCGCGGGCAAGTCTCGAAGACGCCAAGCGGAAACTCTATGAGTTGAACAACCCGGTAGAGGCGAATGCCGAGAGGGTAGCGCACTTGGTGGCGCAGGCAGACCTCGCGCGCGCGAATCTCGACGACGCCAAGGAGAAGCAGGCTGAGCTTCTTTCCGGCGAGGCGCACCCGGACTACCCAGCGGCAAGCCAAGCCGTTACAGTCGCTCGGTTGACGGTCGAAGACAGGCGCGAGGACTTAGAGGAACTTCTGAAAGAACCGGACGCCATCGACCAAGCCAAGCTGCAGGCGCAGGTGGACGCCGCAAAGACCAAGCTGACAGAGTCTGAGAAGCGGCTGGAGGACGCCTCGTTGAAGGCGCCGCGGGACGGGTTCGTGTCAAGTGTGGACGTAAAGGCGGGCAATGATGTGATGGCGACGGACATTGTGGCGGCGCTCGTTGACACCAGCATCATCGAGGTGGAGGGTTCGGTTGATGAAGTGGACGTGCTGAAGATACAGTTGGACAACATAGCGGTAGTCGAGGTGGACGCTCTAGAAGATCGCAAGCTCGGAGGGACCATATCGTTCATCGGCGCGGAGGCCAACGAGCAGCAGGGTCAGGGCGTGGTCAACTACCCGGTGAAGGTGCGACTGACAGTACCGGACGACGTGGATCTGCCCGCCGGTCTCAGCGCGGTGGCGTCCATTACGATACAGGAGGCGCGGGGCGCGCTGCTGGTGCCAATCAACGCCGTTCGCGGCGCCTTCGACGCTCCTACGCTGAACGTGATGGTGGATGGGGAGGTCGTGCAGAGGCGCGTTGAGCTAGGCATCTCGGACGACTTCTGGACGGTCGTAACCGCCGGTGTGGACGAGGGCGAGATGGTGGTAGCCCAAGCGCCTGAGGGCGGAGCGCTGGACGTGACGTTCGACCTAGAGGGAGGGCCGCCGGAAGAAGAACAGGGGCCGCCGCCGGGCGAGCGCCGGCGCGGACCGCCCAGCAACTAGCGGTTGAATCCCCTTCCCCTCGACGGGGGAGGGCTAGGGCGGGGATTTCATCCCCGCCCTAGCCAAGCTACTATCCGAAGTCACCCCCATCCCAACCTTCCCGGAAGGGGCAGCATCGCAAGGGGGAAGGGACTTGAGGACGACACATGATCGAACTGGAAGACGTTACCAAGATATACCAGATGGGCGAGGTGGAAGTCGGCGCCCTTCAGGGCGTCAGCCTGACGGTGGAAGAGGGCGAGATGACGGCGATCATGGGGTCGTCCGGCTCTGGCAAGTCAACGCTGATGAACGTTATCGGCTGCCTGGACGTGCCGACTAGCGGGAGGTACGTTCTGGACGGGGAGGACGTCGGCTCGCTTTCGGACAACCGGCTTGCTGAGATTCGCAGCCGTCAGATCGGCTTCGTGTTCCAGACGTACAACCTGCTGCCCCGCCTGACGGCGCGCGCGAACGTGGAGCTGCCGCTGGTCTATGGTCGCGGCTCGGACCGCCGGCGGCGCGCGATGGAAGCTCTCGAACAGGTCGGCCTCGAAGACCGCGCCAGTCACAAGCCGGCTGAGCTCTCGGGCGGTCAGCAGCAGCGCGTCGGCATCGCTCGCGCGCTGGTCAAGCAGCCGCGCATCCTGCTCGCCGACGAGCCGACGGGCAATCTGGACAGCAAATCCAGCGAAGACATAATGGCGCTGCTGAAGACGCTGAACGATGAGCATGGGCTTACGGTGGTAATCGTTACGCACGAGCCGGACATAGCGGTGCAGACTAACAGGGTCGTTTCTATGCTGGACGGACGAATCATCGGCGACAGCGAGACGCAGGCGTACATGGTGCGCAGCAGGGGGTTGGAATCTTGAGTCCGGTAGATGTCTTCACTTCCGCGCTTACCTCGCTGGCGTCCAATAAGCTGCGCGCCAGCCTGACGCTGTTGGGGATAGTCATCGGCATAACGGCGGTGATCGTGCTAATCTCGCTGGGCAGGGGCGTTCAGGCGTCGATCACATCCCAGTTCGAGGGGTTGGGCGCCAACCTGATCACGGTAACGCCGGGTTCGACTGAGGGCGGCTTCGGCGCGTTCTTCGGCGAGGGCGGAGACGTGAATACGCTCACGCTGAACGACGCCGAGGCGCTGCTGGATCCGGCCGCCGCGCCGTCCGTCGCCGCCGTCGCGCCTACCATCGACACATGGGCGCGGGTCGTTTACGGAAACCAGAATGACGGAGCGCAGGTGCTGGGCGTAACGCAGGCATACAAGGACGTCCGCAACTACACGGTGGCGACCGGCGAGTTCATATCGGACATTCACGTTCGCGACGGAGCGGCGGTTACGGTGCTGGGAGCGGACATCGCGGAGTCTCTGTTCGGACTTCGGAACCCCGTTGGGCAGACAGTCAAGCTCAACAGAAGGCCGTTTACCATAATCGGCGTGCTTGAGAAGCAGGAGGGCAGCTTCTTCGGCTTCCTGGACCAGAACCTGATGGTACCGCTGACTACTGCGAACGACCGACTGGTTGGAAACCGCACCTCGACCGGCGAGATACCTGTCAATACGATCAACGTTCAGGCGGCATCGGTGGACGCCATAGACAGCGCGGAGCAGGAGATAGCTTCTATCCTACGGCTGCGACACCGCATCACCGGAACGGATGACTTCACGATCACCGCGCAGAAGGACGCGATAGAGGCGATCAACGACGCTACAGGGGTGTTCGTGGTATTCCTCGGCAGCATCGCGGCCATAAGTCTTCTGGTCGGCGGCATCGGGATAATGAACATCATGTTCGTGACGGTCACGGAGCGGACGCGAGAGATAGGGATACGCAAGGCGATGGGAGCTAAACGCCGGGACGTGCTGTTCCAGTTCCTGACGGAGGCGTCGCTGCTCAGCTTTGGCGGCGGGCTGGTGGGATTCGCGCTCGGTTCAATGATCTCGTTAGCCATAAACGGACAGTCTCTGGGCGACGGGGTAACACTGGATATCTCCATCGGCTGGGATATTACCGCGCTCGCGGTGCTGGTGTCGGTAGGCATCGGCCTGTTCTTCGGGATATACCCGGCGATGCGCGCGGCGCGGCTGCACCCGATCGAGGCGCTGCGGTATGAGTAGCGAGCCAAGCGCTTGATCGGGGCTTGTGGGTGGTGATTGCCTGAGAGTCGCGAGGGCGATCGGCGATGGCGGGACGCAAGGGTAAACGATGCGTGGTAGAGATATGGAATCTTGAGCGCCGTAGATGTCTTTACTTCCGCGCTCACCTCGCTGGCGTCTAACAAGTTGCGCGCCAGCCTGACGCTTCTGGGCGTAGTCATCGGCATAACGGCGGTAACAGCGCTTGTCTCCATGGGCAGGGGCGTTCAGCATCCATCGTGTCTCAGTTCGAGTCGTTCGGCACAAACTTGATCGAGGTCACGCCCGGGTCGAGGGGCGGAGACGGGTTCGGCGTATTCTCCAGCGCGGGAGGGGATGAGAACACGCTGACACTTGATGACGCCTACGCGCTGCTCGATCCTGTCAACGCGCCGTCAGTCGCGGCGGTCGCTCCGGAGATCAGTACTTGGACGCGCGTCGAATTTGAAAGAAGCTCGGACGACACTACGGTCCTGGGCGTTACAGCCGACTACGACGAAGTCCGCCTATATGATGTCGAGCAAGGCGAATTCATCTCAGCCATCCACGTACGCGACGCCTCACCCGTAGCCGTGCTCGACGCGGGTATCTCCGAGTCTCTTTTCGGACTGAGAAATCCGGTCGGGCAGACGCTCAAGCTAAATGACAAGCCGTTCACCATCATTGGCGTTCTGGAGAGCAAGGAAGGCGGAATCTTCAGCTTTTCGAACCGCATAATGATTCCCATAACCACAGCCCACTACCGTCTGTACTTCCACCCCAACTCCAAGGGCGATATCCAGGTCGGCAGCATCACCGTTCAGGCGGCGTCCAGCGAGGACGTCGAGAGCGCGGAGCGTGAGATAAGCGAGATCCTCCGACTGCGCCATCGCATCGCCGGCTCGGACGACTTCACGATTACCACCCAAGAGCAGGAACTGGAGGCGATAGCGAGCGCGGTCGGCGCATTCACAATCTTCCTCGGCAGCATCGCGGCCATAAGCCTGCTGGTTGGCGGCATCGGCATAATGAACATCATGTTCGTGACGGTTACGGAGCGGACGCGAGAGATCGGGATACGCAAGGCAATGGGGGCTAAGCGTCGGGACATAATGTTCCAGTTCCTGACGGAGGCGTCGCTGCTCAGCTTTGGGGGCGGTCTGGTGGGTCTGGCGCTAGGATCGCTGATCGCGATGGGTCTCGACGGACAGTCTCTAGGCGACGGGATTACTCTGGAGGTCTCCATCGGGTGGGACATCGCTACGCTTGCGGCGCTGGTGTCGGTGGGCATCGGCCTGTTCTTCGGGATATATCCGGCGATGCGCGCGGCGCGGCTGCACCCGATCGAGGCGCTGCGGTATGAGTAGCGAGCAAGGAGCGGGAAGTCTCACGTTTACATCGTCGGGAATATAAACGCAGAGGATAGGACAAATTCTCTGCACCTCTACGTCTAAAAATTGGGTAAGGGGTTTGCGTCGTAGAAGGCGCGTCGGCCCAATACTGAACGATTTTTCAGAAATTGCCTTTACGTTAGGCTTGCAATTGGCACAAGGTCTGTTAGAATAGCTTGTCATGGGCGGGTGATTCGGGTTCGGCGGACGGACTTGGGCTTGCCCGCAGCCTAGTAGGGAGGACCGCTCCAAGCTCTCATGAGGGAAATCTCCAGGATCATCGGAATAGCGCTTCACCACAAGTGGCGGCTCATCGGAGCCTACGCGAGTATGGTAGGAGCGCTTATATCTTTTGTGCTGATTCCGCAGTACCTCGGCGATGCCATAGACCGCATCGTGGAAATGCTGGACGCGGGGGCGTATGACCAGAGCGTCATTGTCACGGTCGTGGGAACCGTCCTGGGGCTGATGATCATCAGGGGAGCGCTCTCTTACTGCCAGCAGTACCTGGGCGAGGCGCTGTCCCAGATGGTGTCTTACGATCTGAGGAACAGGCTGTACGACCACGTGCAGAACATGAGCTTTGGCTTCCACGACCGCCACCACACGGGCGCCATCATGTCCCGCGCCATTACGGACGTCGAGAACGTCCGCATGTTCATCAACATGGGCCTCATTCGGACGCCGTACTTCATGGCGTTGTTCGTGGCGGTGGCGATCATCCTGCTGTTCCAGGACTGGCGGCTGGGGCTGATCAGCTGCAGCTTCATGCCGATAGTGATGATCTACTCGGCGACGATCCGGCTGAAGATGCGGAACATATGGCTCATCGTCCAAGAGAAGATGGCCGAGATGAGCACGGTGCTGCAGGAGAACTTCACCGGCATCCGCGTGGTCAAGGCGTTTGCGGCTGAGCCGCACGAGGAGGCGAAGTTCGAGCGGCGCAACCAAGAGGTCGCGAGCTACTTCATCGAGGCGGAACGGATGCGGGCATCCAGCACGGCGTTCATGCTGTTCACGTTCCTTGCGGCGATGGGGCTGATCCTGTTCTTCGGCGGGCGGCAAGTCATTGCGGGCGACATGACGCCGGGCGACCTTGCCAAGTTCATCTTCTACCTGCAGATCCTGCAGATGCCGGTCCGGATGGCTGGATGGCTGGTGAATTCCTACGCGCGCGCGGCGTCTGCCGGTCAGCGGCTATTCGAGATTTTGGACGCGGAGTCGCCGGTACAGGAGATCCCGAACGCGCGAGAGATCAATCGTCCGCGCGGGCACGTGAAGTTCGAGAACGTTACGTTCAGCTACGATACGACTCGTCGGGTGCTGCGGGACCTGAGCCTGGAGGCTGAACCCGGCAAGGTAATCGCCCTGCTGGGGGCGCCCGGCAGCGGCAAGAGCAGCGTGGTCAACTTAATTCCGCGCTTCTACGACGTGGACGGCGGCCGGATTACGATTGACGGCAATGACATTCGGAACGTGTCGCTCAAATCGCTTAGACACAACATCGGCATCGTGCAGCAGGACGTGTATCTGTTCACGACTTCGATACGGGAGAACATAGCGTACGGCAACGTTGACGCGACGGACGAGATGATCGAGCGCGCGGCGAAGATAGCGCAGATGCATGAGTTCATCACGGCGCTGCCGGACGGCTACGACACGCACGTAGGCGAGCGGGGTTCTACGCTATCGGGCGGACAGCGACAGCGTATGTCCATAGCACGCGCGGTGCTGCTCGATCCGCCGGTGCTGATTCTGGACGACTCCACTTCGAGCGTTGACGCGCGCACCGAGGAGTTGATCCGCAGCGCGATGGTAGCGGTAATGGAGGGGCGGACGACCTTCGTCATCGCCCACCGGTTGAGCACCGTCCACAGGGCGGACAGCATCATCGTGATGAAGGACGGGCAGATAGCCGAGCAAGGCACCCACCAGGAATTGCTTGGGATGGGCGGTCTGTACCGCGAGATATACGATCTGCAGTTGCGCCCTCAGGAAGAGGTGATGCGGGAGATCGAGTCTCCGGTTCCGGCTGCGGGAAATTAGGCCATGTTTTCACCATCGCCTCTACTCTGCCCTGAGGGAGGACTGGGGTGGGATGATCGAAAGGACTGATAGCCAATGATGATGGGCGGCATGGGGTTCGGCGGCTACAGGGGTGGTCGCGGGCATCCGGACGAAGAGATGTTCGGCTCGGTGTACGACGACAAGGTCATCCGCCGGCTGCTCCCCTATATTTGGCCGTTCAAGCGGCTGGCGATAATCGCCGCGATAGCGATGCTGATATACACCGGCACGCAGGTCGCCATCCCTTGGCTGGTGGGCCACACCATAGACACCTACATCACCGAGGGAGACCTGGGCGGCCTGACGATAATGTTCGTCGTATTCATCACCATCGCCGTGGTGAACTGGATCATGAACTTCCTCCAGCAGTTCTCGATGGAGAAAGTGGGCCAGGGCGTTCTGTACAACCTACGGCGCGACGTGTTCCATCATGCGCAGAAGCAGTCTGTATCGTTCTACGACAGGACCGAGGTTGGGCGGATGATGTCGCGCGTGCAGGGCGACGTTGGACAGCTGCAGGAATTCGCCGCGCTAGTCGTGATGACGTTGGGCGAACTGCTGGGACTCGTAGGCATAGTCGTCGCGCTGCTGATCATGGACGTGCAGTTGGGGCTGACGACGATGGTCGTGCTCCCGCTGCTAATCCTGACGATGATGGTGTGGCAGCCGCTGATGCGGAGAGCGTTCATGGAAGTGCGCCGCACTATCTCGATAGTCAACGGCGAGCTGAACCAGAACATAACCGGGGTTCGGGTCGTGCAGGCGATGAACCGCCAAGAGCGAAATCTGGAAGGGTTCAACACGCTGAACACGACTCACCGCAACGCGAACCTGCGGACCGGCAGGCTGGGGTCGGGGCTGCTGCCAGTGGTGGATATTCTGACGGCGGTAGCGATCGGCTTGGCGCTGTACTTTGGGGCGCGCATGGTCGGTGGCGGCGACCTGGAGATCGGCGTGCTGGTCGCGTTCATCATGTACATTCAGCGCTTCTTCGATCCGATACGCAACCTGACCATGATGTACACGCAACTTCAGCGCTCGATGGCGTCGGGGTCCAGGATATTCGACCTGTTGGACTGGGAGCCCGACCTGGTGGACGCGCCGGACGCGACGGTTCTGTCGGAGATAGACGGCTCGATAGATTTCAAGGACGTGACCTTCAGCTATGTTCCAGGAGAGGATGTGCTGAAGAACGTGAGTCTGCGAATCGAGCCGGGCGAGGTGGTGGCGGTCGTGGGACCGACGGGCGCGGGCAAGACGACGCTGGTAAGCCTGATGTCCCGGTTCTACGACGTGGAGCCGGAGCGAGGCGCCGTGCTGGTTGACGGTTACGACGTGCGAGAGGTCCAGCGCAGCTCGCTTGCGAAGCAAATGAGCATGGTGCTCCAGGAGCCGTACTTGTTCTCGGGCACGGTGCGGGAGAACATCAAGTACAACCACGTCGAGGCTACGGACGAGCAGATGATAGAGGCGGCGCGCGCCGTGGGAGCGCAC
Organism: Dehalococcoidia bacterium; assembly: GCA_034420955.1. GTDB lineage: Bacteria > Chloroflexota > Dehalococcoidia > Lucifugimonadales > UBA1123 > VXRN01. The sequence goes on along the minus strand of DAOUKV010000026.1, from coordinate 68,538 downwards.
GACTTCATCATGGAGCTTCAGCACGGCTACGACACGTTCCTGGCTGAGCGCGGCGGCAACCTGAGCGCGGGCCAGAGGCAGCTTCTCAGCTTCGCGCGCGCCATCGTCGCCAACCCGAAGATTCTGATTCTGGACGAGGCGACGGCGAACATAGACAGCTACACGGAATTGCTGATACAGCGCGCTCTGGCGCAGTTGCTGAGGGGACGAACAGCGGTCGTGATCGCGCACCGTCTTTCGACCATACGCGGCGCTGACAAGATAGTGGTGCTGAACTTCGGCGAGGTGATGGAAGTGGGCAACCACGATGAGCTGATGGCGCGGGACGGGCTGTACGCGCACCTGTACCAGATGAACTACGCGGCGATAGACGAACCGCTCATTTCGACCAACGGCGCGGACCAGCGAGCCGGACGGCCCCGGCAGATCGTCTAGCCTAGGGCATCTCCAAGCCGTGTTCGGACAGGAGCGCCCGGTCTGAGAGAATGACGTCGGTTGGGGCGTCTGCGACTATGCGGCCTCCGTCCATGATGACGGATCGGGGGAATATCTCCTTGACCATGTACATATCGTGGGTGGTAGTCAGGATGGTCTGGTCTAGGTCGTCTATGAGGTTTATGAGGCTCCTGCGCGCCCTGGGGTCTAGGCCGGCGGAAGGCTCGTCGAGGGCGAGGATGCCCGGGCGCATAGACAGTACGGTGGCTATGGCGACGCGCTTCTTCTCGCCGCCGCTCAGATGGAAGGGCATCCTGTTTTCGTAGCCGTGGAGTCCGACCCTGCTCAGCGCGTCGTGGACGCGGGCGTCTATCTCGTCCGGCGACAGTCCCATGTATATAGGACCGAAGGCAACGTCGTCATAGACGGTCGGCGAGAACAGCTGGTCGTCGGGATCCTGGAACACCAGACCGACGAGGGCTCGGATACGGCGCAGAGCGTCGCGGTCGTCCTCAACCACGGGGTTGCCCATAACGCTGACTTCGCCGCCAACGCCGTGCAGCAGGCCGTTGAGGTGCAGCAGCAGCGTGGACTTGCCGGCTCCATTGGGCCCGAGCATGGCAACTTTCTCCCCCGGGCAAATCTCGAGGTCGACGCCGGCGAGCGCGGCGCGTCCGTCCGGGTAGGCGAACTCGAGATCTCGAATCTGCACTGCGGGAACGGCGCCGTTCCTATATGTCTCCGGAGCTATCACGGGTTTGTCGGCTGTGGCGATCAAGGCAGTATCCTCGCAAGTATGGCGATTGTGGCGAATGTGGTTGCGAACAAAGCGATCTGGGCGTAGGCGCTTCCGGGCAGCGGAGTCTGGCGACTCTGCAGAATACGACCGTCGTATCCCCGCGCCAGCATCGCCAGGTAGATTCGCTCGCTGCGATCCAGGGTGCGGATGAACAGCGAGCCCGCCATGCCGCCCGCGCCCTTCGCTCGCCAGACGATGGTACCGCCTCCCGCACCGGCGCCTGCGGACGCGCTCCGAGCGGTTCGCGCTCTCAGAAGCCGCTGCGTCTCGTCCACCAGCACGAACAGGTAGCGATACATCAGCATCACGATGGATACAAGGATGGCGGGCAGCTTGAGCGATCTAAGCGCGGACAGCAGACTGAACGCGGGTGTAGTTGAGGTGAGCAGCGCGGCTGCGGTTACGGAGAGCCAAGACTTGAGGATGACGGTAGCGAAGAACGTCAAGCCCGCGTCGGTGGCGGTCAGCGTAATCAGGGGCGGTGTCAGCTCGAAGATGGCCTCGCCGGGCTTTGTGAACACGGTCGGCAGCGCGATGAGCATGAACGGCACGGCGACGAGCGATCTGAAGAACACTCGAACCAGGCCCACACCGGACAGCGCGGCGGCTGTCCAGACGATCAGCAGCATGACACCAAACGCGGGCCAGAGTCCCACGGGCAGTGAGCTTGTGGCGAAGATGAACGCGAGGGCAACGGGCAGCTTCACGCGCGCGTCAGCGCGGTGCATGAAGCTGCTCCCTTCGTGGTAGCGGTCCAGAAAGTGTGTTGTGGTAGAAATGACGGATTACGCCCTTCGCTTGATTGCGCGGTACGCCAAGTAACCGCCGCCCGCCACCAGCAGGTACATCAGCGTAACGCCGACGAATCCAGCCAGTATCGTCGCCAGCGCCTCGTTGGCTATGCCGGGCAGAACGTAGTCCGGGATGATGTTGTAAGGCGCGTCCAAGGCGGTTTCGATAAAGCCCTGATCTTCGGCGACGCGCTCCAGACCATCTGGGTTCCCCGACGCGAACGGCGCGAGCAGCGCGGCGGCGAGCGCGACGAGATATCCGACGATCCACCACGCGAACTTGCCTCGACCGGGCGCGCTGGCGGATGCGTTGGCGGGTGTCGCGTCTGCCGCTTCGGGCGCGCGCTCTCTGAGCAGCTGGGGCCGCGCGGCGCGGATGAACGACAGCGCGAACACGGTAATCAGCCCTTCGCCTATGCCGATGAGCGCGTGAACGGCGACCATGGCGGGCAACGCGAGTTCGAGCGGCGACGTTCCGGAGGCGGCGAGCAGTACCGCTGCGACGGCTGCGATGACGACAACGGAAGTCCATGCGCCGATAAATCCTCCGACCGGCATCCCCCAAGATTCGCGCAGGAAGGATGCGCCGCGCTGGAAGAGCCAGTACACGCCATAGCCCGCAAGTACGCTAAGAATGGACATGACCAGCAGGTTGACGCCCAGCACCAGCAATCCGCCGTCCTGGAACAGCAGCGCCTGGAGTCCGACAACGGCGGTCATCACGATAATCGCGGCCCAGGGGCCAAGCACGATCGCCGCCAGCGCGCCGCCAACGAGGTGTCCGGATGTTCCGCCGGCTACGGGGAAGTTCAGCATCTGAACCGCGAAGATGAACGCCGCCATCACACCCATCATAGGCACGGCGCGCTCGCTCAGATCGCGGTTCGTCCGGTAAACGGCGTAGGCGAGTACGGCGGCTGTTACCGCGTACCCAGCGATGGCGACGGGCAGGCTAAAGAAGCCGTCCGGCGCGTGAAGGGGTAGGGGGATGTCCGCAAGGGTATGTTGTATGGCAATGTCGAACTGCAAAGTATCAGCCTCTCTCGTTCCTGCAATCGCCGCAGATGCCAAAGACGGCGAGATGCTCTATATCCGCCTCGAAGTCGTATGCGTTCATGATCTGCTTGCCCAGCGCTTCGATGAAGCTGTCGTCCATGGAGGCGACGCGGTCGCAGTCGTGGCAGATCATGTGGTGATGCCGTTCGGCGTCCACCCACTCGTAGTGATGCTGATCGCCGCCCATGTGAGTTTCGGAGACGAGGCGCATCTGCTTCAGCATATCGAGTGTCCGATAGACGGTAGAGGTGTCAATGTATGGGTACGACTCCTTCACCGCGTCCAGAATCTCTCCGGCGGTGATGTGGCCTTCTGAGTGGCGCACCGCTGACAGGATGAGCAGGCGTTGGGGCGTGAGCCGGTGGCCGGCGTCTTTGAGCGTCTGTACGGTGTGCGTCTGGCAGCTCATCGGGGAGTCTCCCATCTGTTGAACGGCGCAGATGCACTTTAGAACCAATAGCTTGTTTTGTCAAGAGCCATTAACTCGCTATTGCGAATAGTTGCATTAAGGTGGGTGGTGTATAATGGGGACGCAAAAGCCGCGCACTAGGAACGCCCAGGAGTCGCTCGTCCTCGTGAGTACCCAAATCTACACCATTGGCCACAGCAACCATAGCTGGGAGACGTTCGCGTCCTTGCTATCGGACAATCGCATCGAGCTGGTGGTGGACACGCGGACGAACCCGGTGTCTAGGTTCGCGCCGTTCGCCAACCACCGCACGCTTCCCGGCTTGTTGGAATCGGCCGGCATAGACTACGAGTTCATGGGCGGGCCTCTGGGCGGCAAGCCGCGAGATCCGAGCATGTATGATGCGAAGGGCAAGCCGGACTATCGCAAGATGCGAGCGACGGACGAGTTCGAGGAGGCGATAGACCAACTGGCGGGGATGGCGTCGCGCCGGAGGACGGCGATTCTGTGTTCGGAGGAGGATCCGTCGGGCTGTCACCGGCTGTTGCTTCTGGGGCCGGCGCTTGAGGAGCGGGGATGCGTCCAGCGACACATCCGCAAGGACGGGCGGGCGCTGGCGACGGGGGAGCTGGGGGTGGGGGAGAAGTATGGGGAGCAGGTGCAGGGGATGTTGGAGATTATCCCATGAATTTTACGTAAAGTACTGGAATAACATAAATATCCGTCTGATTTATGTATCATTACCAGTGAATGGCTCTTGTGATGGGGTAAATTTATTTTAATTTAGGAAAGCTTGCAACAAACACCGTACGCTTATATGATATAGTCAACCAGCTAGGCAGTTAGGCTCCCCCAATGAGAATTGACCTTGCATCCCAGAATATCTCCTCTCTTCGTGTTCATGGTCAGATTCAACTAGAACATAATCTAGTAGAGATGGCTAGAGTAGCAGTGCCTGACGGACACGGTCACAGCGAAGATCACCTGTTCATTGCAGTTGGTGGATATCGTAGGAATGGAATCGCCCATAGGATTTCAGTTGATATACGTTCTCATGGCGATAGTCAGAGTCTGGCAATAATATATGAATGTCCATCTGTTCGTGGCGATACCCTTAATCCTCCACCACCACACGTATTAAGAAGAACAAGACAACTTGAAACACTGCTTGCTTCAGAGCAGTTTGTTCAAATCAACTCTGAATTGCACTGCGACGTGAGGTTTCAGTATAAAAGTTCTGAAGTGTCTACGATAATAGCACTGCCAATGATGGAGTTGGCTAATCCAGACCTTCCATTTTCATCTATCAATGGGATTCGTCTTGACAAAATCGTTGATGGAGAATATAAGTACTCAGCGATGATGACGAAAAGCCAAAGGCATGATATCCTGCTTTGTGAGGTACAATTCCATGCAGAACATCAAATGGGAACTAGCCTCCCTCAAAATTACCTGACTGATGCACTAACAATCGTTCAAAAATTTGTGTCACAGAAAGGTTCATCCGATGCAACTTCGTGACTATTCACCATCAGGTGCAATCTTCTATGTTAGTGGGCGTGACCAATGGTCGCCTACAGATATTAGTTTGGACGACCACACTGTACAAGAATTGGAAGATCAGTTGCATACTGTACCCACTCATGATCAGAGGAGCGATACTGAATACCAGTACAATGACTTGGATCAGAGAATGGAGCAGTTAGAATCCACTGTAAATGGTCAGCAGGATTTGATGTTGAAATGTCTATCAATGCTCGTGAATTTGCATAACACCTTAGATGTTTCGCTGGGCATATGCTCGACTTCCATCACTTCCATTACTGCCGATGGCACTGAGATTCCGCTACGCATTCCAATCGTGGCTATCATTGAAGAAGACGAGGACGAAGTAGGTGCGCGCGTTCCGGAATTCAGCGCATCCGGCTTCGGTAGCACAGAGTCTGAAGCCATAGCCGAGCTGAAGGCCGAGCTTGGCGACCTCTACGTTGAGCTTATTGACACTCCCGACGACCTGATAGGGGCCCTTCCCAAGCGTTGGAAACAGGGGCTAATCAATTTGGTGATGTGCGATGGCGAGTAGAAGCTACTCTCCACGGGAAGTTGAACGGGGTATTCAAAAGTTGACTAACCTGTACTCGACTGACCATCAGAACGGTTTCGCTCGTCGGACAACTAAGGAGAAGTTCGGCTGGTACTACGTGGATAGCGTTAGGGAGTTTCGCATCTCGTCGAAACTCCCAGCAAAAGGAACCGTAGGCAAGGGACGCATAAAGTCGTTGCGGGATTATCTCCACCTCAGTGCCGACGAATTCGCCGCCCTATGCGATTGTCCGATGAGCGGTCCCGATTACCATGCGAAAATCCGCCAGCTTAAACAGCAGGGCAGTCTCTCGCAATCCCCCCGATAGTACAGAACCCGTCCCAGATTAGTAGGCACTCCTCAACTGCCAATCTCGCCAGTCCAACATGCCATTCCGGCGAACGCCGGAATCCAGAACGCTAATGGGCTGCCAACCATGAAACCAGGAATCAACCTGCCCGACAGGGCTGGGCCAGTTTCGGAGAGTCATCGCTGGGTGTTGACAAGTGCTGGATTCCCGCCTTCGTGGGAATGACGTTGAGGCGCGAGCACCTGCCAAATCTGGACAGGTTCGTCAGAACAACCCCATCTGCCCCGCCCCGTCTCCGTACTCTATCCCCAGATGCCCATACGCGCGCCGCGTAGCCATGCGGCCCCGGGGGGTGCGGTCCAGGAAGCCTAGCTGGAGAAGGTAGGGTTCGTACACGTCTTCTATGGTGTCGGCGTCTTCGCTGATGGATGCGGCGAGAGTTCCGATGCCGACGGGACCGCCGTCGAACTTCTCTACTATGGCGGACATGACGCGCCTGTCTATGTCGTCCAAGCCTAGCTCGTCCACTTGGAGGCGCGCGAGGGCGTCTCTTGCCACGTCCGCGGTTATCACGTTGTCGGCGACGACCTGCGCGTAGTCGCGGACGCGGCGCAGCAGCCGGTTGGCGACGCGGGGCGTTCCGCGCGATCGTCGGGCTATCTCGACGATTCCCTCATCCTCCGCTTCTATCTCCATGATGCGCGCCGACCTTGCCACTATGGAGCGCATGGCCGCGTCGTCGTAGAAGTCCAGCCGGTGGACGGATCCGAACCTGTCCCTCAGAGGCGCGCTGACCATTCCGAACCGCGTCGTCGCGCCGACGAGGGTGAACGGCCTGATGGTGAGGTTCATCGAGCGCGCCTTCATGCCGCGGTCTATGACCCAAGACACGAAGCCGTCTTCCATGGCGGGGTACAGCACTTCCTCGACGATGCGGCTGAGCCGGTGGACCTCGTCTATGAACAGGACGTCCTGCTCGCGCAGCTGGGTCAGAATCGCCACCATATCCCCCGGACGTTCGATGGCGGGGCCGGAGGTGGTCTTCAGTCGCGTCCCCATCTCCGTAGCCAGAATGTTGGCGAGCGTGGTCTTTCCGAGCCCCGGCGGCCCGTAGAGCAGTGTGTGGTCGAGCGGCTCGTTGCGTTGAAGCGCCGCCCTGACGGCGATGTCCAGGTTCGACTTCAGCAGGTCTTGTCCCACGTAGTCTTTGAGACGGCGCGGTCTGAGTCCGGTGTCTAGCTGGTGGTCGTCGTCCTGGACGCTGCCGGAGACGACACGGTTTGATTGAGTCATGTCTGCCTTCCGTGAGAGTCGGTTTTGCCGATGCGCTAGAATGTGGGCGGCAATCATATGTTACCATCATTGAGGAGGCTTTGATTCCATGGGAACGTTCAAGGTCGAGATGGAAATTGGCGATCCGGACGGGATGCGTTTCGAGACGGTGGATGCTCTGGTTGACACAGGGGCGACATATACTACCGCGCCGGCGTCGCTTCTGCGCGGTCTTGGCATCGCGCCCATGAGCGTCGGAAGGTTCACCCTTGCCGACGGCAGCCGCGCCGAACGAGAGATTGGACAGACGCGGATTCGACTGAATGGCGAGAGCTACATCGCGCCTGTCGTGTTCGCGGACGAACGCTCCGGTCCGCTTTTGGGCGCGGTTACGCTGGAGATATTCCGGCTGGGCGTTGATCCAGTTGGCAAGCGGCTGATGCCTGTGGATGGGCTGCTGATGGGGGCGGACAAAGTGGACTGATTGACGATTTGAGATGACGTCGAGGATGCTTGGCAGGTAAGTTAAACTTCTGTCAACCGATACAACCACGCGGAGGCTAACCTATGCCCAGCGAAAGCAAGCGGGAGTGGCAAGACGCTACGCTTGCGCCGGTTCAGTTCATGTGGATGGATGGTAGTCAGGCTGGTTTTCGAACATCGCGGCTTGGTCTGAAACGTACTCGGACGCTTGCCCATTGGGTGAACGCTCTACTAGGGATGGATCGTAGTTGAGAATTAGGACTTCGCGGTTGACCGTCCGCTTTCTGCCGTTCGCTCTAATCTCGGATTTTGCTGAGCGCATACCGGAGGCGGACTGTATTGGGACAATGTTATACTGCCGAAATCGGCTTCGCACTTCGTCGGTGTCGTATGAGGACAGCATCCATGTGCATCGCGCTTCGTCAAGCCGGTTCGCCAATTCAGAGTGCTCGGCCAGAGAGCGCATATTGTGTTTATAGTTGGCGCCATTGCCGGGATATGGAGGATCAAGATACATGAACGACGTCGGGCGGTCGTAGCGGTCTATACATTCAGCCCAATCGAGATTTTCGATGATGACGGTTTTTAGGCGGTCATGAACGGGCTCGATCCGTCGCCGCAGCGTCTTCAGCGCGCCGATGAGCCTGTTCCCATGCCCGCCATCGGATGCGCTGGTCTGGAATCTGGGATATCGCGCTTCGCCTCCCCAGCCGGCCATAATCAGATAGTAGAAGCGATGCGCGCGTTCCACTTCGCTCAGCGACTCGGGGTCGGTATCGGCCAGCCTCCGAAACTCGCTTCTGGAAACCAGTTCTAGGTCGAATGATTCAATCAACTCTTCGGGTTTGCGCTTCACCACTCGGAAGAAGTTGATCAGTTCTTCGTCAATGTCATTCAGCACCTCTATCGGACTGGGAGGCTTTCCAAATAGAACCCAAGCGGCGCCGCCGAAAGGTTCCACATAGCACTTGTGGGCAGGAATCAATGGGATGATGGATTTTCGCAGTCTCGATTTGCCGCCAACCCACTTGAAAGGACTGTTGAGCATTCAAAGCCACCTTTCACCGATTTACCAAGTAGCGTCAATTGGATTTAGAAAGTGAAGAACTTCTTTGTCTCTATTAGGGACAATTTAGCACAGGTGTATTGTAGATGTCAACAGGAAACAATACCGATTTCGTCCGGTTCGGAGAGAAGCTGCGCGCTCTCAGGACAGGGCGCGGTCTTACGCTTACGCAGTTGGCCGACCGATTGGGTTACAGAGCACACGGCCACCTCAGCGAAATGGAGTCGGGCAAGAAGGTACCCACCACTGGATTGGTACTTAAGGTCGCCCGATTGTTTGACGTCAGCACGGACGCGCTTCTGAAAGACGAGATTGATCTGCCAAATTAGCTGAGAGCAGCCCGGAACGGAGCAATGACATCATCTGAAAATTCAGTGGCGTTTGCATACAGGCCACCGAACCGAGAGGAGCTTGCGAAACTCAGGTTGCTGCTCAGCACGTTCCAAGACGGCACGGGGATGTTAGCCGTCCCAGACGGATCGACACTTCCCGGATGGAGAGATTTCGAACGGGCAGTAGCACTGACTTTCGGCGGCGTGGCCTCCGAGAACAAATCTATCATGGACGTTCGACTGCCTGATCTGTCACGCACGGGCGTATTCTTCGGAATCTCATGCAAAATGCGGCGTGAGTTGAACAGAACCAGGAGAGTCGGACGCGTGACCATCGAACTGTCCAACGCTGCCAGCACGTTCTGGAAGAGGCTAGGCGCCGATGGGATTACCACGGATAACTACCGCGACCACGCTGGGCAAGTGGGCAACTCGATCATCAATCTGGTCCGAGAATGGCACACTGCGGCCAGTATCGAATCAGGGGGCAACATAGACCTCGCCAGAAGTTGCTACCTGACCTTGATGTGGAACCCGGATGGCGAATACCAACTGCACCAATTCGGAATCCACCTGCCTAATCCTTCCAGAATACGCTGGTACTGTCCTGAAATTACTCGGGCAGGAATATCACGTCCAGGAAACCACATACGCGGAGACGATGGCGACGGAACTGTGATCGAATGGTACGGACAGTCAGGGGGACAGTTAAAATTCTATCCAGCCGTTAGAGATGCTCGCTGGAAATCTGACGTGTTCCGACTGGAGCCACTACCCGACGATACCCCTCATGGGTTAGTATCCAAGGCAGAATCGTACTACCCACATCTGTGGCCGCAGTAGATTATTATGAACATAGATTCGTTTAGAAGTGTAATCAATACGGAGGCCCAACCTCATGCCCAGCGAAAGCAAGCGGGAGTGGCAAGACGCTACGCTCGCGCCCGTTCTGAACCGGTTCGGGGAGCGACAGGAGCGGTTCGAGACCGGCTCGGGCATCGAGCAGGACGCGCTCTACACGCCTGAGGAGCGCGAGGGCGCGGAGTATGCCGACAATGTGGGCTATCCGGGCGAGTATCCGTACACGCGCGGGGTCCAGCCGACTATGTACCGCGGCAGGCTGTGGACGATGCGGCAGTACGCGGGCATGGCATCGCCGGAGGAGTCGAACCGCCGCTACCGGTATCTGCTGGAACAGGGACAGACAGGGCTGAGCGTGGCGTTCGATCTGCCGACGCAGACGGGCTACGACTCGGACCACCCGATGGCGCAGGGCGAGATCGGACGCACGGGCGTGCCTATCAGCAGCCTGGCGGATATGGAGACGCTGTTCGACGGCATACCGCTCGACCGGGTCAGCACGTCCATGACGATCAACGCCACGGCGTCCATCCTGCTGGCGCTGTACATCGCGGTTGCCCGGAAGCAGGGCGTCGCGGCCTCGGCGCTCAACGGCACCATCCAGAACGACATCCTGAAGGAGTACATCGCGCGAGGCACGTACATCTACCCGCCGCGCCCGTCCATGCGTCTGGTTACAGACACGTTCGCGTACTGCTCGGAGAACGTTCCGAGATGGAACACTATCAGCATAAGCGGCTACCACATGGCGGAGGCGGGCGCGACGGCGGCGCAGGAGCTGGGCTTCACATTCTCGAACGCGATCGAGTACGTGCAGGCGGCCGTGGACGCGGGGCTGGACGTGGACAGTTTCGCGCCGCGCCTAAGTTTCTTCTTCGTGGCGCAGAGCCACCTGTTCGAGGAGGTGGCGAAGTTCCGGGCGGCGCGGCGCATGTGGGCGAAGATCATGCGGGAGCGGTTCAGGGCGAAGAATCCGCGTTCGTGGACGTGCCGGTTCCACACGCAGACGGCGGGCGTTACCCTAACGGCGCAGCAGCCGGACAACAACGTCATTCGCACTACAATACAGGCTCTAGCCGCCGTGCTGGGAGGCACGCAGTCGCTACACGTGAACTCGAAGGATGAGGCGCTGGCGCTTCCTACGGAGGAATCGGTGCAGCTGTCTCTGCGAACCCAGCAGGTTCTGGCGTACGAGATGGGCGTCGCGGACACGGTTGATCCGCTGGCCGGCTCCTACTACGTGGAGAGCATGACGGATGAGGTCGAACTGCGGGCGTTCGAGTACATCCGGCAGATAGACGACATGGGGGGCGGGCTATCGGCGCTGGATCGCGGGTACCAGATACAGGAGATCCACGAGAGCGCGTTCCGTCACCAGCGCCAGGTAGAGGCTGAGGAGCGAGTGGTCGTGGGAGTCAACCGATTCCAGTCGCCGACGCCGCCTATCGAAAAGCTACAGACGATAGATCGTTCCGAGACTCAGAGGCAGCTAGACAGACTGGCCGCCGTGAAGCAGAATCGGGACTCGGACGCGGTGAGCGCGTCGCTAGCGCGGCTGGAAGAGGTGGCTCGCGGCCAAGACAACGCCATGCCGGCGATAGTCGAGGCCGTCGAGGCATACGCCACGCTGGGCGAAATCTCGGATGTGTTTAGGGGCGTGTTTGGGGAGCAGCGTGAGTTCGCGCCGTTCTAGGGCGAGGCGAGGTTGGATCGGACAGAGAGTTCTATCAGGAGGTAATTCGTGCCATACATAGAGGTTATTCAGAAGTACGCGGTGTTCGAAGGCCGCGCCAAGCGCACCGAGTTTTGGCTGTTCATGCTGATTCACTACGTCATCGCGTTCATCTTGGCGGCGCTTGCCGTATTTGTCGCTAGCTTCTTCAACATCGTGGCCATAGTGTACGGGCTAGCTCTGCTGGTGCCCAGCCTTGCCGTCGGGTGCAGGCGGCTGCACGACAGCGGGAAGAGCGGGTGGCTCCAGCTCGTTGGGCTGATCCCGCTTGTCGGCGCGATTATCTTGATCGTCTTGTTCGTACTGCCCAGCGGGGACGATAACAAGTACGGGCCCAGGCCTGAGTAGGTCTTGGCTCTGGCAATCCTGATAAGACATGCGGCTCCTCTGGTCGAGCCGCATGTTCCGGCTTCGGAGTGGCGTCTTGGCTCCGAAGGGCGAGGGGGAGCGGAGTCTATGGCGGCGGACCTGATAAGGTTCTCGCCGGCGACGTTGGCTTCCAGTCCGGAGCCGAAGGCGGTGGAAACTGCGACGATCATCGGGGCGCGCCTGGGTTTGAGCGTCTGCGTCAGACAGGGTCTCAGGGAGCATCGGCGGTCGGTGGGGTTTCTGCCGGAGGCGGAGTTTCACTCGAACATACGCGCAGTCCTGGAGAATCCGTCCGAGGTGGCGTTCGGTCATGAGTCGGCAGACCAAGTGGCGGCGCGAATCGAGGCGGAGATTCTGCGGGAGCTTGGGCGCGCGTTGTTGTCTGACATTAGTGGCGGCGGGCGCGGGGACGCGCTGCTGGTTACTCACGGAACCGCCATTGCCTGCTTTCTGCGGAAGCGCTGCGCTGTTGACGGATTCGCCGTCTGGAAGTCGTTCGCGCTGCCGTCTTTCGTAGCGCTCGAAGCGGCGGACTTTGATATAGTTGATTATGGCGGAATGGAAATCGCGCCCATCACGGAGAATGAGACATGACCGAGTTGCTGCTGTCCGAAGAAGAGTTGATGCTGCGCTCAGCCGTGCGCGAGTTTTCGGACGCGGAGCTCGCGCCGCGCGCCGCCGCCTACGACGAATCCGGCGAGTTCCCATGGGACAATCTGCGCGGGCTTGCCGACATGGGGCTTCTGGGCCTCGGCGTCGGCGAGGAGTACGGCGGATCGGGCGGGACCACCCGGCAGTTGGTGGTCGCTGTGGAGGAGGTGTCGCGGGGGTGCGCGGCGACGGCTACGATTCTGGGCGCGCATCTGTCGCTGTGCACGCAGTACATCAATATGTTCGGCACAGAGGGGCAGAAGCGCGAGTTCATCCCACCGCTGGTGTCGGCGGAGAAGGTGGGCGCGTTCGCGCTTACGGAGCCGGGCGCGGGGTCGGACGCCGCCGCGATGACGACGATGGCGGCGAGGTCCAACGGCGGCTACGTCCTCAACGGCGCCAAGACGTTCATCACCAACGCGCCGGAGGCTTCGACGATGGTGGTGATGGCGTCGCATGATCGCAGCCTCGGCTCGCGGGGCATAGACACGTTCATCGTGGAATGCGATACGCCGGGCATCGAGATCAATCCGCTTCACGGCAAGATGGGCATACGGGCATCGTCCGCCGCCGAGGTGGTGTTCGACGGCTGCGCGGTCCCGTCTGAGAACCGGATGGGCGACGAGGGCGACGGCTTCCGAATGACAATGGAGGTGCTGAACGCAAGCCGGATGGCGATAGCGGCGCAGTGCGTGGGCATCGCGCAGGCGGCATACGACGCGGCGCTGTCCTACATAAAGGAGCGCGAGGCGTTCGGACAGAAGCTGGCGGAGTTCCAGGGGTTGCAGTGGTACCTGGTGGAGATGGCGACGAGCATCGAGACGGCGCGGCTGCTGACGCTGAAGGCGGCGACGCTGCGGGATGAGGGTCGCCCGTTCATCACGGAGGCGTCCATGGCGAAGCTGTACTGCTCGCGGGTGGCGGTGGAGTGCGCGGACAAGGCGGTGCAGATGCACGGCGGAGCCGGCTACTTCGCGCCGTCGCCGGTGGAGCGGTACTACCGCGACGCGAAGGTGCAGGAGATATACGAGGGGACGACGGAGATACAGCGGCTGATAATCGCGCGGAATTTGCTTAGGGATTAGCAAGGAGTACCAACTTGGCCGAATCCAACCAATCTGCGCCGTGTGTGGCGCGGCACATCAACCACGTAGCTATCGCCGTAAGCGACATAGACGATACGCTGGCTTTCTACCGCGAGGTGTTTGGCGCGCGTGAAGTCGAGGTCGAGGATATTGAAGACCAAGCCGTTCGCGCGGCGCTGGTGCGGGTCGGCGGGTCGCAGTTGGAGTTCATACAGCCTACCGACCCGGATGGCGGCGTGGCGCGGTTCATCGAGCGGCGGGGCGAGGGCGTTCATCACATCGCGTTCGAAGTGGAGGACCTCCAAGCGCGGCTCGACGCGCTGGCGGCTCACGGCGTTCGGCTGATAGACGATGCGCCACGCGAGGGGCTGTCGGGGATGATCGCGTTCCTGCATCCGCGCGCGACGCGGGGAGTGCTGATCGAGCTTGTAGATCAGGATACGGCGCGAAGGTAGGGGATTCATTTTCACCCTCACCCCAACCCTCTCCCTGAGGGAGAGGGGGATTATATTGCTCCGTTGAACCTTTTACATATCCTTGTCAGCCCTGAGGGAGAGAGGGCTTTCACCCCATCCCAGCCTTCCTCCATCGAGGGGGAAAGGGTTTTTGTTAGGAGAGAGCTAAGTTGACAACACAGTATCCCGTAAGAGTGCTTGTCGCCAAGCCTGGACTGGACGGACATGATCGAGGCGCGAAGATCATAGCGCGGGCGCTCAGGGACGCGGGTATGGAGGTCATCTATACCGGCATCCGGCAGACGCCGCAGATGATAGTAGAAGCGGCTCTGCAGGAGGACGTGGACGTGATTGGCCTCAGCATCCTGTCCGGCGCGCACATGGACCTGTTTCCGCAGATATTCGACGGGCTGCGCAGCAACGAGATGGACGACGTCTCGGTTGTCGCCGGGGGCATCATCCCGGAGGCTGACAGGGCCGAGTTGGAGTCCATGGGGGTGCGCGGGGTGTACGGTCCCGGCACGCCGACTTCGGAGATCGTGGACCGGGTCAGGGAGCTTGCATCCGAGCGGGCCGCGCCTGAGAGCGGATGGGAGAGCGGCTAGTTGTCCGGCGGTTCTATCGTTACGGGCGCGTCGAAGTCGGACAGGTGGATGTCGAGTTGGAGCGAGGCGTCGCCACTTATCTCGAAGCCCTCTAGCTCCAGACCCAGACCGTCGGTGGGAATGCTGCCGCCGGCGACTATACGATACACGAACTTGTCGTCTGCGCCGATCCACACCTCCGTGGGGATGCGCCCGGAGTCGCCGCCCAAGTCCAGCTCGTCCAGCGCTTCTATCTGCGCTACGCCGCTGAGGCGGATCGTATCTATGCCAAGCGACTGTTCTTCGCCGATGACGGCCGCCTCGGACAAGGCGGGAGTTACGCCGCTCATGAGCAGCGCGGGGTTCGGGAGGGCGAGCGAGCCTGTTTCGGCCTCGAACCATACGCCGGGCTGCTGTGGGTTGGTCGTCCACATGGTATCGCCTATGATGATCACGTCCATCTCGAGTACGAAGAAGTACACGCTGAGGAGCAGCGCGCCGGCGCTGCGATCAGGCGCGACGGATGCTCCGGTGAACGTCAGCGGGATGTCCAGCGGGCCGTTCTGGGTCTGCAGGTTCAGGGTACCGGCTACATCGAAGGCGAACGATTGGAGTTCGGACATCGCCTGGGCGGATTCTGACAGAATCCGGATGGCTTCCGGGTCGCCGCTTGGCTCGCCGGTTTGGACAGGCGCGCGCGCTTCGGGCACCTGTGGGGTCTGCGATGCGGGCGTAGGCGTTGCGGTTGGCGCGGGTGTCGGTGTGGCTGTGGGCAGCGGCGTGGGAGTAGGCGTAGGGGTTGCCGTCGGCGTGGCTGTGGGGGTTGCCGTGGCGGTAGGAGGCGGCGGCTTGGTTATCGGCGCAGGCGCGGGCGTGGGCGGCTGGCTATCGCAAGCGCAGGCCGCGAGGATGAGCGCGGCGAGTATGATTTTGGTGATTGCCGACATGGTTCGTGGGGCCATTATAGCCTGAGGGTGTGAAACGTATGCAAGACCGGGGGATAGTCTTCGACTTCGACGGGGTGATTCTGGATACGGAGACGCCGCTGTACGAATCTTGGGAGGCGATGTTCGACAGGTACGGAACGCACCTTGAGATGGAGACGTTCGCGCGCTACATAGGCGGGGCGGAGTACTTCGACTTCCACGCCCTGCTGGAGCGGCAGACAGGGCGGTCGTTGGACAGGGAGCGTCTGATGGAGGAGCGTCGCGCGCTATATGCCGAGCGCGTGTCCGGCAATACCGTGATGCCCGGCGTGCGCGAGTACCTGTCCGAGGCGCGACGGCGCGGGTACGCCATCGGTCTGGCGTCTAATTCGGACATCGGCTGGGTGGGCTCGAATCTGCGAGAGCTTGGTTTGTTCGATGAGTTCGACGTCATCAGGACGCGCGACGACGTTGTGAGAGGCAAGCCGGATCCGGAGATATATCTGGACGCGACGCGCGCGCTTGGAGTGGAGCCGCGCCACGCGATCGCGGTCGAAGACTCCGCCAGCGGAGTGGCCGCGGCCAAGGCCGCGGGGCTGTTCGCGGTGGCGGCGCCGAATCCGATTACTATCCACCAGACGCTAGACGCGGCGGATCTGATCATTGTCAACCTCGAGGCCCTGCCGTTCGCCAAGCTAGTAGAGTTGATTGCCTGTCGCCCTTGATATTCGTCAGTTGGCCGACGCCCACGGTTTATAAAGCGTCATCCTTGATATTTGTCAGCCGACCGCGTGTGGTTGATTACCTGTCGCCCTTGATATAGACTCGGCGTAAGAGCAATCTGGCTCCGGAGGAGGAAGCTATGCCAAAGGTCAGCGGACTGGGACATGTTGGAATCTACGTACACGACCTGATGAAGCAGCGTGATTTCTACTCCCGCGTGATGGGACTCGAGATTGCCGACGAGGACATCGAAGGGCGTGGGATGGTGTTCCTGAGCGCGCATCCGGACGAGGAACATCACGAATTCGTGATCATGAAGGGACGCACGGGCGGCGCGGATGCGCAGGTCATCCAGCAGCTTTCGTTCAAGGTGGACACGCTGGCGGAACTGAAGGAGTTCCACTCGGTGTTCAAGAGCGAAGGGGTGGAAATACAGCGCACGGTTAGCCACGGCAATGCCTTCGGCATGTACGCGACGGACCCGGAGGGGAACACCATCGAGGTCTATTACAAGACGGGCTTTCCGGTGCCGCAGCCGCACGGCGACCCAGTTGACCTGGAAGCCTCGGAAGAAGAATTGATCGAGATAGCGCGGTCGGCCATCCCGCAAACCTAGCGCTTGACCGTTGAATGTCGAGGTGGCGGGCAACCACAAGGGTTGTCCCTACATACCTTGAAAGGATGATTGCAGATGAAGCTAGTTCTGAAGGCCGACCTGCTGATAGACGGCACCGGCGCCGACCCGGTACGAAACGGGGCAGTTGTGGTGAAAGACGGGCGGATAGCCGAAGTTACGACGCAGGATGCGCTCAACATCGGCGAACGCGAGGAAGTGGATGTGATCGAGGTTGCCGACGGCGCTCTGATGCCCGGTTTCATCGAGATGCACACGCACATCCATTGCAGCGCGCAAGCGGACGCCTACACGCACATCACGACGGAGAGCAACGAGACGTTCATCATGCGGGGCGTGGGCGCCGTCCGCGCGACACTCAGTTCGGGCGTTACCACGATGCGCGATTTGGGCAGCCGCAACGAGGTTGTTCTGCCCATCAAGGCGGCTGTGGAGAACGGCATCATCCCCGGCCCGCGCATGGTCGTCGCCGGCACGCCGATTACGACGACGGGCGGACACTGCAATATGTTCGGCACCGAAGCCGACACCGCGGAAGAGGTAGTTACCGCCGTCAGACAGCAGTTCAAGCTGGGCGCCGACTGCATAAAGGTAATGTCCACCGGCGGCGGCTTCACGCCCAACACCAACGTCCGCGCGCCTCAGTACCCGGTAGAGACCTTGAGGGCGGCGGTCCAAGACGCCGAACGTCTGAACCTGCGCGTGGCGGCGCACTGCCACGCATCGCAGGGCGTCCGAAACTGCGTTGATGCCGGAATCCACAACCTAATCCACTGCTCTTGGCTCGCCGAAAGCGAGGAGCAAATGTATGACTACGATACCGACTACGCGGACATGATAGCCGAGAAGGGTCTCTACGTTGATCCCACCCTGGCGCTTGGGCGACTGAACGAGCTGCGCGGACGCAATCGCGCGGGCGGCGGTCAGGGCATGGGCGATCCGTCGCGGCGATTCGAGATTCTGCGCGATATGTGGGATAGGGGCGTCAAGTTCGTTACCGGCATGGACTCGGGCATGACGAACGCCAACTTCGACGATTTCGCCTACATCCCGCAGGTGATGGTGGAGGAGATGCATATTACGCCGATGGAGGCGATCGTGTGCTCGACGCAGACTTCCGCCGAATGCCTGGGTCTGGAGGATGAGATAGGCACGCTCGAAGCGGGCAAGTCCGCCGACGTTCTGATCGTGAACGGCGACCCGTCGTCCGACATCGCCGCGCTGCACAAGGTGAACACCATCGTCTCGCAGGGCAAGGTGGTCAAGCGGCACAACGATCTGCTGATCTAGGGCGCAGGGTGTGGCTATCCGGCGGGTATGCGAGCATCCACAAAGGTTGCCGATGGGCGCGGGTTGGGAGTGAACTGTGAGGATGTACGCGCTCATCATGGCGTTCGTCTTGGCGCTGTGCCTGGCGTGTGGGGGAGGCGAGAGCGCTCCCCTACCCGACCGGACCGACACGCCGACGCCAACGACTGTAACGGCAAATCCTACGGCGACTCCCGCGCCGGTCGTTCCTACGAATACGCCCACGCCAGCGGCGACGGCGACGACTGAATCCGCAGCCACGCCCGCTCCGACCAGATCGCCGACCGCGTTCGGGTATGGGTCATTGTCGGAGCCCACAGCCGCGCCGACGGCGACCGCCGTTCCGACTACATCTCCATCCCCCGCGCCCGTCTCTGCCGCCCCTCCACCGACGCCGGTAGCTCCCGACGTGTTGGGGCTGGAGCCGCCAGGACTTATTCCCGCGCCGGCGCCCGTCGGTTTGAGCGGGTGGATCAATTCTGATGCGCTGGACGCTTCGGATTTCGCCGACAACGTGACGTTGCTCGACTTCTGGACGTACACTTGCGTCAACTGTATCAGGACGCTGCCGTACCTGATGGAGTGGCACGACAAGTACGGAGACGAAGGGCTACGGATCGTGGGCGTCCACACGCCGGAGTTCGATTTCGAACGATCGCGCGAAAACGTGGCGGACGCGGTGGCCGATCTCGGCATCGAGTACGCGGTGGCGCAGGACAACGAGCGGGCGACGTGGCAGACGTACCGGGTGCAGGCGTGGCCCACGAAGTACATCGTGGATGGGCGAGGCTTCGTGCGCTACTACCATCGCGGCGAGGGCAGCTACGCGGATACGGAGAGGGTCATACGCTACTTGCTGGAGGAGATGGGACGCGACCTGTCGCACATCCAGCGCAACACGGACCCTGATCCGGTTCGATTGGCTGGGACGCGGGCCACGGACTTCGAGAAGCTGCTGACGCGGGAGCTGTACGCGGGCACGCTGCGCAACATCGCCTACGGCGGGGCGTATGTGTTGAACGAGGAGTACTACGAGTCGGCGGGCGTGGCGCGCGAGTACACGGACGACGGCGAGCGCAAGAATCACTTCCTGTTTCTGCATGGCGAGTGGCGCAGCTCTGAAGAGAGCCTGGATCACGCGAGGGTGAGCGCGGACTTCGCGGATTACGTGGGCTTCCGGTTCTACGCCAACGAGGTGAACGCGGTGCTGAATTTTGGAGAAGGCGAGCCGTACAGGTTCCGCCTGACGCTGGACGGCGAGCCCGTGCCACGCGATTCGGCGGGAGCGGACCTACGATACGATGCCGACGGCAACAGCTTCGTCGAGGTTGATTCGGCGCGTATGTACCGGCTGGTCCGGCAGGCGGAGGTGTCGTCGCACGAGCTTCTGCTGATGCCGGAGGATGACAGGTTTTCGGTGTACGCCTTCACGTTTGGCGGGTATCCAGAATAAGGAGTGAGGAAATAGAGGGAGCTATCTACGTCCGCCTGCCATGTTGGACGCGATGGGGTGGCGTCTGAGGATCAGCAGGGCGGCCACGCCGAGAATCGCTAGAACGCCATTGAGCGTGAAGGACAAGCCCCATCCGAGGGGGCCGTCGAACAGGTCCAGAATCGCGCCGGCAAGAATCGGGGCAGCCGCGCCGACGGTGAATCCGATCAAGTTCTGTACAGCCTGCGTCGAGCCTATAAGGTTACGAGGGGCGAGTTCGGTGGCGGCGGTGGAGTAGATGGCGGAGTCGGCCGAGGTCGCGAAGCCATATACAAATCCGAGCGCGATCAGGAGGGGGAGCGGCGCGCCGGTAAGCCATCCTACAACGAAGGACACCGCGCCGCTGATGGTGAATATCAGCGCGGCGCCGGCCGTGCGTCCGAGCTTGTCGGACAGCGCGCCGCCGATGAACACGCCGACCGCTCCGCTCATGAACATGAGGCCCGCCCACGTCGCCGCCAGCACAGCGGCTTCGCCCGCGTCCCGGCCGCTTTGTACCAGCGCGGCCACAAGTAGCAGCGGCAGCCACAGCCTCGCCAGATACAACTCGGCGGTGTGCAACGCGTAGGCGAGGTTCAGCAGCAGTATCGAACGGTCGCGGAGTACGGCGAGATTCAGCCTGCCGGACGCTCCGGATGCCGACGAGGTGGGCGCGGAAGCAGCGGGCGGTTGGGAGGATGCCCGTCTTTCCAGCAGCGCGACAATAGCTATCGCCACGCCGATCAGCCCCAGGAGCGCGACCGCAAGGTAAGCAGATCGCCATGAACCTGTCAGATCGAGGAGCCACCCTGTAACGGCGTAGGAGCCGGTGGTGCCAATGAACCCAATGCTGACAAACGCGCCGACGGCGGTTCCGCGCCTTGTGTCGGCGAAGCGCAAGGAGACGAGGCGGACGCCCGGTATATACGCGCCGATGTGTCCGGTGCCCGCCGCGCAGCGCAGCAGCGACGCAGACCAGATATCTTGCGCGAGGAGAGGGAACAGCGCGTTGCTGGCCGCCATGACGACGACGCTGGCGAGCAGCACCCATCTCGCCGGTACCCGGTCCGTGATCGGCAGCAGAAACACGGACGATAGCGCGCTGCCGACGAGGTATGCGCTGAAGACGACTGCCGCCTCGGTGTTGCTCATCGCCCACTCGTCGCGTATGAACGGCACGGATACGATGTAGCTTGAAAACGGCAGCAGCGTCAGCAGCAACGTGGAGCTGATGGCGATAAGCCAGACAATGTCGCCCCACGTTCCGAGACCGAACCGGATGGGAGGTTGTGGCTGAGCGTTCGAGGTCATGGTTCTGTCTGCCATGTTACCCTAGTGGCTGGGGGATTTTAACGCAGGGGCGCGAAGGGCGCAGAAAGACGCAGAGGATATCGAGGTCCAGGGTTTGCGATAGCGATGAATGGTTCGAAGACAGCTTTAGTCGCGGCATTGGCCGTCCTTTTGATCTGGTGCGCCGCGTGCGAGTCCGAAGCCGCGTCCGGCGAAAATTCGGATGCGCTGTCTGGCGCCGACGCGCGACGGATTCCCGCATTCAGCAACGTCGCGCGGCAGATTATGGGAGCGGCCTACCAGATCAGGAACTACCGTCCCGGCGTAGCCATTTTCGACTTCGACCGCGACGGGGATTGGGATTTCTACCTGACGCAAGAGGCTGGTCAGCCGAACCGGCTGTTCCGCAACGACGGAGATCTGACGTTCACGGACGCTGCAGAGTCCGCGGGCGTGGCCGCCGTGGAGCAGGGGTCGAGCGGCGTTGTGGCGTGCGACGTGAACAACGACGGCTTTCAGGATATTTACGTCGGCGGGCGCGGGGTGGAGGGAGACGGACTGGACTACCGCTCGGCGGAGACCGGCGACGCGACTGAGAACGCTCTGGGCGCGGCGTACGCGGACGCGCTGTTCATCAATCGAGGCGACGGCACGTTCGAGGACGCAACCGCGACAGCGCTTGGGGACGCCGTGAACCTGCGCTCGGCTTCGACCATCGCCTGCGCGGACGCGGACCTGGACGGCTGGCCGGACATCTTCGTCGCAAATATGGTGGACGAGGATTATTTCTTCCTGGGACGGTCTCACCATCCGGGACACTTCAACACGATGCTGCATAACAACGGCGACGGCACGTTCACGGACGTTTCGGAGTCCGCCGGCGCGCGCGGCGGGCAGATATGGATGCGAGACCATCAGGGCGAGCCGATCACGTTCGCTGACGCTTCGGGGGCGGTATTCGAGGGCTACGATCCATCCATGCGCGACAGGGCGGGCAATCGAGTCGGAGACCCGACGGGGCCGACGCACGCGGCCATGTTCTTCGACTACAACGACGATATGCTACCCGATCTATGGGTGGCGACCGATGGCGACTTTCTGGAGGTGTACCGGAACGAATCTACAGCTGGGAATATAGCGTTCACGCCGGTGGCGCGCGCGATGGGGTTTACGCGGGTGGGAAACTGGATGGGCTTCGCTGTAGGCGACTACGACGCGGACGGCAGGCCGGACGTGTTCGCCACAAACGCGGGATACCACCTTCGGCTGCGTCCGCCTCAGCCTCATCCTGGGCCTGACTGCAAGTATAGCGACCAGTTTTCGTGGGGCAGTTGTCTGAATATGCTGCTTCGCAACGATGCCGGCGGCGCGTTCTCGGACGTTGCGCCGACTACGGAAGTCAGTCCGAGCGCGCTGATGCCGCCGGCATCGCTCGATCCGGCGAACATAGACCCGGCGTGGCCGGTTCCGACGGGCCTGTCGGCGTACGATTTCGGCTATGGCGCGACGTTCTTCGATATGGACAACGACGGCTATGAAGACCTGTACTGGCTGGGTTCGGAGCTCGCGGCGGGCTCCGGGCCGGGCGGCAGCGTCTATCAAGCCGCCGGTCGGATGCTGCGGAACCTGGGCGGATCGGGCTTCGAGGACGTTACGGTGGAGACGCGGCTGGTGGACGTGCTGGGCGTGAGGTATGACGAGCTTCACCTGCTGGAACCGGGTCAGGATCCGGCGGCGTTCAAGCTGTCGGCCCGGTATCACGAGAACGGCAAGGGTCTGGCGCACGGCGATCTGAATGGCGACGGGGCGGTTGACCTCATCGGCACGAACAGCAGCGGCTTCGATTACGGCGGGGATGGGCAGGAGTTCGACTTCACATTCGGTCCGACGTTCGTGTGGATAAACGAGCCGCCGGAGAATCGCTGGATTACGCTGCGACTGGTTGGACGCATGGCGATAGACGGCACGGGAAGCAACGCGGACGGAATCGGCGCGCGGGTGTATCTGACGGCGGACATATCCGGCGACGGGTCGGCCGTCACGCAAACCCGCGAGGTGAGGGCGGGGTCCAGCTACCTGTCTATGGACAGCGTCGAGGTGGAGTTCGGCCTGGGCAACGCGCATGTTGTGGACGAGGTCAGGATAGCGTGGCCCAGCGGTCGAACGCAGACGTTGACGGGGTTGGAGCCGAATCGCGTGGCGGTGGTCGAGGAGCCGGCGGGAGATGAAGGGTAAATCTGACGCAAGAGCGTCGAGATGCAGAGTCACGGAGGGGGAGGTAGGCGAAAGCTTGGCGGTTGGTTACATCCAGCCAGTGCGCCACCGTTTGTATATGCCAATGACAGACGCGGCTATGTTGGGGGCGAGCACCGCCCACAGGACGGCGGTTTGGGACACCACATTGTGCTCATAAGTGGCGTAAGGATCGATGATCGTCTTATAGACGTACGCAGCCCAGGCGGCGACCACGCCCAGCAGCAGCCACCCCAAGGCATGGGGTGAGCGCAGCTGCGGCGCGATATCCGAACCTATCCAGCCCAACACTGTTCCCGCTCCGGCGGCCGCCCCTATTCCGCTGAACAGCGCGATCACGTACATGTCCCCAGCCCACAGGTAACCGCCCAGGACCAGGTCTCCGATCACGAATCTGAACAGAACCCGCGCGACCATCAACGAGGCGAAGCCGAAGAGAGCTGACAAGCCAAATCCGGCTATTACGCGGAGCAGGAAGACGCCATAGGATGTCATCGTCGTCTGTCTAGGCTCGGCGCGCCAGCTTGGGATCGAGAGCGTCGCGCAGGCCGTCGCCGACCAGGTTGATCGCCAGCACGGTGATGGTCAGAACCAGACCGGGGAAGAAGGCTACCCATACGGCGGTCTGCAGGAATGTGCGGCCCAGGGCGAGGATGTTGCCCCAGCTTGGCTGATCGGGCGGGATGCCCAGTCCGAGGAAGCTGAGTCCGGCTTCTACGAGCACGGCGGAGGCGAAGACGAACGTGGCCTGAACTATGACAGGCGCGAAGGTGTTGGGCGCGACGTGTTGGAGAAGGACTCGCCAGGTGGGCGCTCCGATGGCGCGCGCGGCCTCGACGAACTGGAACTCGCGCAGGCTGAGCACCTGCGAGCGGACTATCCGCACCATGCGCGGCGTATCCACTACGGTTATGACTATGATGACGTTGGTGACGGAGCTTCCGAGCATAGCGATCAGGGCAAGCGCGAGCAGCAGCGTCGGGAACGACATCAGCGCGTCCATGAAGCGCTGGATGATCATGTCGGCTCTGCGGTCGTAGCCGGAGATCAGACCGATGACCATACCGGCTCCGACGGTGAGGACGGCGACGCTGAATCCGACCAGCATCGAAACGCGCCCACCATGCAGCGTGCGGGAGTAGATGTCCCGTCCGGTGGTATCGGTGCCGAACCAGTGTTTCCATCCGGGCGCCTGGAGGCGGTCAACGGGATTGAGTTCAAGCGGGTCGTAGCGGTCCACGCTTCCGGCAAACACGGTGAAGAACGACATGACCAACAGTATGGCGAAGCCTAGCGCCATGTTCGGATTCTTCACCAGCGCTCGCTGCGCGCCGACGAAGCGTTCCGCCCACCGGGAGCGCGGGCGCAGCTGTGTCTGAGTCTGCTGTGACTGTTCAGTTGCCATTAGTACCGCACCCTCGGGTCCAGGTAGGCGTAGAGAATGTCAACCGCCAAGTTGATGAAGACATAGGCGCCGGCGAATATCATCATTAGTCCCTGAATCACAGGGAAGTCGCGGTCGGTAACGGCGCCTACGAACAGTCTGCCCATTCCGGGAATGGCGAACACAACCTCCGTAAGCGTGGCCCCCGTTACGGCGCCGGCGAAGCTGAGTCCCACGATCGTAACGATGGGCATGGAAGCGGCTCTGAAAGCGTGCCTGAACAGCACCACTCGTTCCACAAGTCCCTTGGCGCGGGCGGTTCGGATGAAGTCGTCCTTGAGCACTTCGAGCACGCTGGAGCGGGTCATCCTGGCGTTGAGCGCCATGAGGCTGGTGCCAATGGAGATGGCCGGAAGCGTCATATGCCGGAAGAACTGCGGAACGCCGTCCGAGAAGTTGGTCGAGCCGAAAACGGGGAACCAGCCGAGAACTACGCTGAACAGCCAGATTAGGTTGAACGCGAGCCAGAAACCGGGCATAGCGAAACCGATGACGGCGAATACCATAACTACGCGGTCTATCCACGTGTTGGCTTTCCACGCCGCGAGTATGCCCATCGGTATCCCCAGCACAACCGCCAAGAATATGCCCAAGAAGATCATGGACACGGTAGGTTCGATGCGGGGGGCGATGAGTTCACCGACGGACTTGCCGGTGAACAGAGAGGTGCCCAGGTCGCCGCGGAAGAAGCCGGTGAACCAATCAATGTATTGGACGACAGCAGGCCTATTGACGCCGAGTTGGGCGCGGACTTCGTCGATTTCTTCTTGGGTGGCGAACATCAGGTAGTCGCCGCCGAGCAGGATCGCAGCCGGGTCGCCCGGCGCGAGCTGCATGATGGAGAATGTGATGATGGATACGCCCAAGAAGACCGGGACGGCCAGCACTATTCTTCTGAGGATGTATGGAAGCATGGAGAGTTCTTAGTTGTCAGTTGCTAGATTTTGGTTGTTAGAGGTTGGTAGGTAGCTGCTAGTCGTTAGTGATCAGAGGGGCGCCAGACGCCACCAACTGACCACTAACGACTAAAAACTATGGACTGACCTTACCTATCCAGCCAGACGTTGTGGAGGATGGGGAACAGGCAGTCGAGGCAGAAGTTCTTAACGTCTGCCCTGGTCGCGCGCGGCGGGGAGAACATGAAGTGCCAGACGCGCGCGGGGTTGTCGTACAGAACGCGGTTCATGTCATCGAACAGCCCTTGCAGTTTCTCCGGGTCGGTTTCCGTGAGGAACTCGTCGCGGAGGTCGGTGATGCGCGGCTCGTGCCATCTGCCGGAGTCTTCAGGGTTCGACGACGCCATTGAGGGCGCCAGCGGGTTCAGGCCGTTGGCGAAGTTGGACCACGAGGTGGCCATCTCCCAAGGGGCGTCCACGTTGCCGGTCAGCGCGACGCGGCTTGCCCAGTCTAGCGACACAAGCTCTACGTTGGTGAAGCCGAGCTGCTTCAGGGTCTCGCCCATGACCAAGCCCGCCTCGGGCATGAATGGCATATCGGAAGCGGCTACGAGGCGTAGCGGGTAGTCCTTGATCATTGGATCTAGGGCTGCCGCTTCATCAAGTATCTTCTGACCGAGTTCGAGGTCGCCTCCGTAGGTCTTGATGCCCTCTACCTGGATGTCGTCCGCTACGACGGTCTTCCACGGCGTCCCGCAGTGGATCTCGATGTAGCAGGTAGTCCAGAACTTCTCTTCGCCGACCGCAGCCTGCATGATCTTGTCGTTAGGCGACGCGGCGTAAACGGCGCGCCTGGCCAGCCTGCCGGCCGGGGACATGTCGAAAGGCGGGTGGTGGAAGTTGAAGGCGTGGACGCCGTAGTTGCCATCTCGAATGGGAGACCAGACGACGTCGGGGTTGCCGTCGAGGGTGAAGGCGAGATCGAGCCGGAAGTCGTCCAGCACGTCCACTTCGCCTGTCTGGAGGGCGGCTACACGGGTGGCATGGTCGGGTATATCGAGAGCGACGAAACCGTCTATGTACTGGTTAATCTCGCCTTTGGTGAAGTTCCACGGCTCACCGGCATTCGGCACGTAGTCGGGGAACTGCTCGAAGACGAGGCGCTCTTGGGGAACCCACTCGGTCATCATGAACGCGCCGGTGCCGATGACGTCGTCCACGGGCTGGCCTACGGCGATGGACCAGATTTCTTCGTGCATCACGGACGGCTGGCGCGGGTCAAGCTGCGCCATGAATTCCAGCACCATCGCGGTCGGCTCTTCGAACTTCGCGACGAGAGTGTTGTTCGCCTCGTCGAGAGTCCAGTTGAAGACCTGGTCGCTGCGCTCTTTGCCTTCGTTGCCGGCAGAGATGCCGAGCAACTGGCGTCCGAGCGGGTCCACGCGAGCGAACCGGTTGTGCGTCTCGGCGATGTCAACCATGCGGAGGGGATCGCCGTTGTGGAACGTCTGGCCCGGGCGGACGTTGAAAGTGTACTCGGTGCCGTCGTCACTGATGCTCCAGCTTTCCAGCATCTGCGGGAAGATATTGTAGTCTTTGTCGCGCCAGAAGAGCTGGTCGTAGGCGTGTCGTCCGACGGTGCCGGTTACGATGGCGCCTGTGGCGATGGGGTCTATGATCTTGATAGAACCCTGGGGCACGTAGTTGATCGTGCCGCCGGTCTTGGCTTCTCCAGCCATCGTCGGCGCGATGGGTATGGAGGTGGGTCTAATGACGGCGGGCGCTTGAGCCCCGGTTCCGGCCGGCGCCTGAGCGGCTTGCGCGGCCGCCGCTGCCGGGGCGGGCGCGGCGGGCTGCTGCGGAGCAGAGGGCTGTTGCACCGATCCCTGCGCCGGAGCGGCGGGAGCGGGCGCGGCCGGCTGCTGCGGGGCGACAGGCGCGCTGGTTTTCAGAGCTGGCGCAGGCGAGCGCGAACGTCATCGTCAATGCCAGAGCGACCGCAAGCGTTAGCGCTATCCAAATTGGACGTTTCATGGTCTCGTCTCCTCTCAAGGTAGCTATATTCCTACATCCTGCCTGAAAATATGAAGAGGATTTCCTAATGTGGAGCGCATACTATCACAAGTTTCAAGAAGTTGCATTATTTGGAGAAGATTCGACGCAGAGGCGCGGGAAAGCGCAGAGAAGTTTGACAGTGGGGCATTGCGCTAATAATATCTGCGCGAACCTGATTTGACAATACGGAGGATTAACGATGACGACATTCGATATGAAGCCCGTGGAGGCGCCGCAAGAGACGCTCGACGGCTTGAAGGCGCTGCCTACGGCTACCGTGTATAACGCGGTGCGCCACTTCGGTTCGCCGCAGACGGTATGCGAGGGGCTTCTGAATTTCACGCCCGGAACCCGGCTCGCGGCGCGTGCGCGGACGCTGCGGTTTCTGCCGACGCGCCCGGACGTGATAGCTGAGCGTCCCAAAGGCGAACATTCGACGGAGTACGTGGCGATGGGCCGCTGCGGGCCGGGCGACGTTCTGGTCGCGGACGTGTCCGGCGCTCGCAAGGACGTAGTGGCGGGCGACGTGAAACTGCTGCAACTGGCGATGAACAACGCTGACGGCGTGGTCATAGACGGCGCGATACGCGACCTGGACATTCTGATAGACGAGGGCTATGGCCTTGCGGTGTACGCCAAGGCGAGGAGTTTCCACGGCAACCCGGAGTTTACTCCCGCCGAGGAAAACGTGCAGATACAGTGCGGCGGCGCGCTGGTGCGTCCGGGCGACGTGCTGGTGGGCGACAACGACGGGGTGCTGGTCGTGCCTTCGTGGATGGCGGAGGCGGTTCTAGAGTGGGCGGTGGAACATGAGGACGCGGAGAACTACATAAAGGAGAAGGTGAAGGCGGAAGGCGTGCCGCCGGGCAAGTACTATCCGCCTACCGATGAGCTGATAGCGGAGATGCACCGGGTGAAGGGGATTTAGCGCAGAGGCGCAAAGGAACGCGGAGACGCAGAGGCAAAGATTAAGTCTTTGCGTCTTTGCGTTAGGTCCCTGGCTTCTGCTATATTCAGAATTGCCTCTGTGGGGCCGTAGCTCATCTGGGAGAGCGCTTCAATGGCATTGAAGAGGTAGGGGGTTCGAGTCCCCCCGGCTCCACCATGACTTGCTGAATTGCCACTTCCCCGTTCAGGACCAGTTCGCCAACTATCGTACCTTTATTGGGATCGGTTGGGTTCCTACAATTCTCTTCGAGGATGGTGAACACACCGACAGGGCTGACTGACGATAGCTGACTGACGATATGAGAAGGGCGCGGCGCCCATTGGGACGCCGCGCCCTTCTTGCTTGGGGGATACTCACGCGGTCAGATCATATCCCTATCCTATGCCGCTCCGGTTCGCCCTAGTTGCCCCCTCTCCCCTCGCCGCCGGAGCCATGCTCGCCTCTGCCTTCGCCGCCGGAGCCGTGCCCCTCGCCGCCGGCTCCCTCGCCGCTGCCGCCTTCGCCGCCGGTGTGCGCCACGGGGCCGGGGCCGCCGCAGTCGAACACTTCCATGTGGACGACGTAGCCGTCATACGACACTCCCGCAAGCTCAGGCTCGGCGGAGACCGCCAGGCTGGAAGTCGCCTGCTGTCCGGGGGCCAGGTCTCCCATCTTGCCGGGGCCAAGCTCGCCCACCGTCTGGGTTCCCGACTTCAGGTGAGGCTCTGACTGCACGTAGCACAACGTCTGCTGGGTCGTGTTCTGGGCCGTCGTATGGGCCGTCTGCGTCGCCGCGTCGTAGCTCGCCGAGATCGCCAGACCGCCCAAGACACCGTTCCACGTCTGATCCAAAGGGGTGATCGGACTCGACATCGCCGCTTCCGTCGCCGCCTCGGTACCCGACTCGGGGCCTTCCGGTCCATCGGGCCCGCTCTCGCCGCCCGCGGTCTCGCCGCCTCCTTCGCCGCTGCCGACCTCGGCGTGGGGAACCCAGCCAGTGAACGACGCCTGCGTCGAGGGCAGGGTAATGTCAATCACCTCGCCAGCGGCCATGTCCACGGGTGTCGTGGGTCCGAGTTCCACGCCGTTGGACAGGTGGATTTCGATTCTCACGTTGGTCAGTACGTTGTTGGTGGTGTTTTCGACTGTGCCGGTGAAGGCGTTGGAGTTGGCGTCGTAGTTCATGATCAGCCTTGCGCCGCCGCGAGTCGCGTCAAAGGTCTGGTCGGGCGCCAGTGTCGCGCCGCTGCCCTCTTCGCCGCCGGAGCCGCCGGACTCGCTGCCCTCGGCTCCGCCTTCGGTTCCCTCTCCGCCCGTTCCTCTGTGTTCACCGCCGGCCTCGTTGCCGCCGCGCTCGTTGCCGCTCTCCGAGATCTCCCGGCTCACGGTCTGTCCGCCGGCCTCCCGGCCCTCTTCGATTCCGATGTCTGTGGCGCAGCCGACCAGCGCTCCCACGCCGAGTATGGTCGCCGCTATCGGTCCTATCAGCCACGTCTTCTTGATCAGTCTCTTCGTAGTCATCTTTCCACTCCCTTCGTGATGTGCATCCATTTGTGATACCACCACGATAGGGGGGAAATGTCGCAGAATTATGTCAGCGGAGACGAATTTGGGGAAATGCCCAGGCGTCTCAATCAGCGCCTTCCGGCGAAAGTTCGCAGTTTGGCCGCTCCGTTTCCCATGCTTGTCCCCAACGTCACGGCCAGCAGGGTTCAACATCAATAGCAACAATTGCGCGGTATTTGCCGAATAGTTATATAAAGTGGTAATAAATTAGGGCAAAGTGGCACACAAATTACACTCTTGTGGTTATAGTACCGACGGCGTTTGCCCGATACTAAGAAATATGACGGTCTGGACTTTTCAACTCCGAACATCCAATGTAAAAAAACTGCCCATCGGGTTAGTAGTCGTCGGAGCGCTCATCCTGGCTCTGTTCGCGGTCTTGCCTGCGTTCGGCGCGGGCGCGGTGAGTTTCATCGATCCGGACGCCTTCGAGGAGTCCGACCAATACGCTCTGAAGGATCCGGTCGGCGCGCCCGACGAACAGAAGTGGGCGCGGCAAGGCGGCTTCATCGGGCTGATGTATGAAGACGCCAGCCTCGACCGGCCTGTTCGCCGCGTTCTAATACCGTACCTGGATACGACATTTGTCGGCGAAGCCGCCATCGAAGCTCACAGCGCCACGATAAGAGTTAATAGAAGCCTCAACGGGACCAATGTCGACTCGTTGGCCGTCAACGACTACGTTCTGATCGGCGAACACAGCGTCCGCAAAGTTCTGAGTGTAGCCCCGTCCACGAACACGATGGACGATGTTACGCTCGACAGGCCCTTCTATAAGAACGGTTCCACGCAGGGCGTCCACAGGATCAAACCGGAGGTGGCGGCTGCCCCGGGAGTGGACTGGCAGAACGACTATGATCTCTATGCAAGGGCTATCGATTTAAGCGATACCGGGATCACCCATCGAATCATCTATCGAGGCGGCCTAACAATCTATCGGGGGGACAACGATGTGGTGGACAGCGACATCGCCAATACCTACGGCGGCGCTTCCGACGACGATGGAAGGCGTCTAGCGCAGAGGCTGACAGGCAGAGAAGGTTCCGGCTCGACCAATCGCACCAATGGCGAGGATGCGCTGATCGTGAGGGTTACTGAAACCAGAGGAGCCGGCAGACATCGCCCTGATGAAGCCAGCTACTATACCGGCACCGTAACCGACACCGTTGACCACGTTCGCAATGAAAGGGTCGAGTTCAGGGTAAGCGGAGCTACACCCGATAATCCGCTCAATGTTGTTAGGGAGCCGTACCAAATCGGGCCTCCGCCTCAGCTCTTTGCCCAAGACAAGGTATATCTTGCCGCGTGGTTCGAGGAGCGGAACGACACCGGCTCTACGGTTTCCGTTCGCTCGCAGGCGTACCAGACCGACACCACGCTGGTTCTGAGAGAGACGCTGGCCGACTCCGGCAAGTTCGCGCTCAAGATAAGAGCCGTCAGGTACGGGGAGAACAATGCCGATCAGACCCAGCTGTCCATGCCGGTCACCAATGCCGATGACGGGGTTCCGAAGCTGCCGGTCAATCCGCGCGACGTGGTTACGATGTCCACAGCCGACTCGATAGGGACTATCAGCGTCGAGTCGTCAGGGCCGACCTTCACCGGCCTTTCTCCTTCTCACAACTCCTACGGCAGAGACGACCGCCCGAGAGTCTCCGCGCAAGTCGCCGACACCGAGTCCGGCCTGACCTCGAAGAACATCCACGTTCTCTTCCTCATCGAAGAAGAGGGCCAGGCTGACAGAGGCTTGGTCTATACGCCCAGCGAATCCGGCGACGTTGACGAAATATCCGGAGGCTTCCAGGTAAGCAACCGGCTGTCCGGCGCCGACTCCCCGACAAAAGACGCCACCATATCCTGGTGGCTCATGGCGACCGACAACGTGGGCAACGTCGGCTTCTCCGACCGCATGAGCATAGCGGACGGGTCTCCCGATACGTGCGCGGAGACGTCTGCCGACATCGGCGACACGGCCTCCGACAGGACGCGCTTCATCGCCGCGCTGGAAGGCAAGGGGTGCGATCCTTACGTCGTCCACGTGGACCGCGCCGCTCCCAAGTTCCTGAGAGCCGAAACCGGCAGATACTGGGACTCCGCTTTGCTTACCAACAGGAGCGCGGACAAGACCGAGTACCGCGTCGCAAAAGCGGACAAGTCCAGCGTCATGGTGGTCTTCGACTCGCATCTGGACGCCACCAGCGTCAGCGCGGAGGACTTCGAGGTCGACGGCTCAACGCCAGCGGACACGAGCGTACATAACGTGAAGGTCCGCGACGATGTGTTCACCATGATTCCCGACCCCGATGACGCGACGATGATGATCGAGGACGAAGCGTCGGGCGACGGCAATTCCGCCATCGCGGGCGACTCTGTACAGGACGTCGGGGAGGACAGGGGCTACGTGTTCCTGCGGCTCCGCTCGGATCTGGCGGCGAACGCGACGCCGGAGGTCAATCTTGTAGGATCAGTTCTCGACTTGGCCGGCAACGAGCGGAACGCGGGCGAGGCTGACAACGCTCAGGATCGCATCGCCCCCACGCTGACGGTTACCGCCGACGAAGGCGACCGTCCGGTTACCAACGACATGATCAATCTGACCATCTCCTCGGATGAGAACGTCGGCGCGCCGAACGTTACCTTCCGAAAGTTGATGTCCAAGACCGTTGAGGGCAAGACGACGCAAGCGCTCGGCAGAGCCAACGAAGGCTACGTTGTCGTGAAGTTCGTCTCGGCCACCGAGTACCGCGCGACGATCGCCAGCGGTGGGGACAATGGCCTGTACACGGTCGTCGTCGAGGCGACCGACTCTACGGGCGGCAACATGGGCAGAGCGGGCGACGCCACCGAGCCGTCGGATGACAACCCCGCGCCTATACAGGTGGGCGACGCCACCGACGCAATCTTGTTCGAGCGCGACGACAGCGTTCCGAACCCGGACATCGATCCCACCGTGGATGGCGCCCAGGACAAGTTCCGGACGGAAGACCCCAACACGCTCATCCACATAGACTTCTCCGCCGAAGCGAACGAGTATGACGATCAGAAAGGGACCGACCCCGATGACGAAGCTACATTCAACAAGAGGATCGGGGACGATCTCGACACTCACGACGGCGTAACCATCCTCTCAGCCACCCTGGACGGCGTGGACATCTTAGACTCGCTGCAAGCCAACGAGGCGAGCAACGTCTTCGTGTACAAGGCTTCCGGCCTCGCGATCGGCGAACACAAGCTGGAAGTGGCGGCTCAGGACGCCGCGGGCAACAGGCATTCCACGCCGAGCGATGCGACCATCACGATAGAGGAGCGCAAGCCGTTCTCGCTGAAACTCAAGCCTGGCTGGAACCTCGTGTCCATACCGGGAGACCCAGCCGACCCATCCATCGACGCCGTGATTCCGATGGACCGCGCGGACATCACCGCGGCGCTGGCGTATGAGCCGTCGGCGCCGGGTCAATGGCTCAGAGCGACACGCGGAGCGGACGGCATGTTCGAGGGATCGCTCAAGAACATCGTATCCACGCGAGCGTACTGGATCGAGACCAGCTCTTTCGTCTCTCTGAAGGTGAACATACCGAAGCCCCCGACGGGTCAGGCTCGGATCAAACCAACCATCCCGATAGTCAAGGGGTGGAACATAGTTCCGATCCTGGACGTGGACGGAGACTTCGATCTGTCGTTCCCGGAGGGCAAGAACTACTTTAGCGGTCTGACGGCCGGCGGCGTCGCCATAGAGATAGACACGTTCAACACGATCACCAATCGCTGGGAGAGCGTCGCTCCCGAAGACGTAGAGATCGGCAAGGGCTATTGGGTACACTCTTCAGGAGCGGGCGCCATCGTCCCGTAGTTTGCGCCGCATGGAATCGGCAGGCGCGCAGACGCCTCTTATTCATCATTCACTATGTATGACGATGGGGAGACGCGGACAGCCAAGAGTCACGCCCGCAAGCGAGTCTGGCTCTAGAACCCGTGTAAGATGCGCCTCAATTTGCCTTGCGATTGATGACATCGAAACGCTAGTCTCCCGAATACAACAATTCCAAATGGTGCGAGATGAGAATACCGTTAACTACTATAACCAATCATGGCTCCAAGATACTGGCGGCGGTCGCGGTGGCTGTCGTCATAGCGTTGGCGGCGTCCGGCGCCGCCAACCGGGTGAGCGCGCAGTCGCCCCCGAGCGGTCCGTACATATACAGCGGCGCGGTCAGCGTAAACGGCCAGCCCGCGCCGGACGGCTATATGATACATGCGACCGTCGGCGACTACCAAAGCGAACCCGTAACCATAATGGGCGGACGATATGAGGGCCTGGCCGTAGTACCCGCGGGAACGCAATACAACCGCCAGACTATAACGTTCTACTTGGGCAACGTGCCTGCTAACGAGACGGACGAGTACCATCTCAGCGGCTTGCCTGTGCCGAAGCCGAGCTTCGACCTCACATTCCCGTCCCTGCCCGTTCCAACGCCGACGCCGACGGTGGAAGCGCCCCCGACGGCGATTCCCACCGCGACACCGGAAGTTCCGGCTGCGATGGTGTTCGCGTCGGGCAACGTATTCCTCACGCGCGGCGGAACGCTGCCGGAAGGCGCGCAGCTAACCGCGCGGATTGGCGGCTACACATCCGAACCGGCGAGCATCCTGACCGCGGAGGGCCTGTTCGCAGACCTGGTGGTGGACCCGCAGGATGGTAACGCAGTCGGTCAGAACATCCTGTTCTTCATAGACGCCAAGGCGGCGCGCACTACTACGATTTTCGCCGGCGGCCGAACGGAGAGGAACTTCGACATCGTGTTCACCGTACCATTCCCCACCGCGACGCCCGTTGCAACGAACACGCCCGAGCCTACGGCCACGCCTGAGCCTACGGCCACGCCTGAGCCTACCGCGACGCCTGTCCCGACGGCCACACCCACCCCGCCGACGGCCACGCCTGAGCCTACCGCGACGCCTGTCCCGCCAACGCCAGTAACGGTCGCGGAGGAGCCGGAGTCGAGCGGCGGATGCGCTTCGCCGGGTCGAGTGGCTCCGGGCGCGGCGGCTGCCAACGCGCTGCTGCTGCTCGCGCCGCTAGGCCTGATCGCAGGCGTCCGAACCGCGCGGAGACGCAGGCGGTAGTACCTAACGTAAAGGCGCAAAGATGCAAAGGCGCAGAGGGAGACAGAAGCCCTCTGCGTCTTTTGCGTTAATTCCGGCTAGATGCAAGCGGCGTTGGCGTATGCTATAGTACCTTTCAAGAGCCACACCATGTCCGGAGGAACCTCTATGGTTACAGCCAACGACAACTTCAACGGCATACAGGAGTACGCCGAAGATCAGGGACTGAAGCTCGACTGGATAGACCAGCAGGGCGAGTGGGGCGTGAAGGCGTCTGCCGACGGCCAGAAGGGGATGACGCTATCCGACGTCCAGATCGGCAGCTACGGCGACCCGGCGCCCACGTCCGACAACATGACCGGCAGGCCGCGCGGCGCGGCCGCCAGACCCAACGCCTATCGTATCGGCGGATACCAGGTCCGCACCAAGTCGGACATCTGGCTAGTGAACGCCGCCATGCTCTACGAGGAAGCGCTGCAGCGACAGTGGAGTTCGGCTACCGACGTTCCGTGGGAGACGATCCGTCCCCTACCCGACGACGTCGAGCGCGCCCAGTGCCAGTTGGCGACGTTCCTCACCGAGGTCGAGTTCGTAGCCGCCGACGTGCCGGGCCGTTGGGTCGCCGCCACGTCTCCCGACTACTTCGAGCCGCGAATGTTCCTCATCACCCAGATCATGGACGAGTCGCGCCACCTCGACGTATTCCGCAAGCGCGCCCTCGCCAACGGCGGCGGGCTGATGCAGCGTCCTAACGTAACCACCAGCGGCACCGTGGGCAGCATAGACCTGTCGCGCGATTTCACCGAGATGTCGTCCCGCCTGCACATATCCGGCGAAGGCGCGGTGTTGACCATCTTCAGGATGGGCGAGTTGATGGCGTACAACGAAGCCGAGAAGCGCATCTACCGGCTCGCGGCGCAGGACGAGTCGCGCCACGTAGCCTTCGGCGTGATGCATATGCGTTACTTGGCAGAGACCGAGCCGGACCGCAAGGAAGAGGTGCACGAGTACCTGGACGAGGGCGAGCGCTCGCTGGTCGCCGGGAACCAGAATCCGGCGGCGCGGGACACCGCTCAGAGCGAGGCGCTAGCCATTCTGCTGGGCGGCGGCGAAAAGCACTTCGACGAGGGCTACCGGAAGTTGCTGGCGATACGCAAGCGGCAGGCGAAGGAGTACGTCCAGCGCATCCGCTCCGCCGGCTTCGGCGAGCGATTCGACAACGGACGCGCGCTGCCCGAGCTGATGGAGTACGTCAAGAACTAGCAAGCCGCCCATGAACGAGAACGTGCGATTCGAGCCAGAGGAGCGTCCGCCTCATCTGCTCTCTGCCGGTCTGGGGCTTCAGGCCACGATCATCCTTATAGCGCCCATCGTGGTAACGGTGGCGATCATAATGAGATCCGCCAACCAGTCCGAGAGTTATCTGAGCTGGGCGGTGTTCGCGGCGGTGGTAATCAGCGGCGCGATCACCATGCTCCAATCGGCGCGTTTCGGACGTTTCGGCGCCGGGTACATTCTCTTCATGGGCACATCTCCCACCTTTCTGGTCGTCTGCGTGCTTGCAATGGAGGCGGGAGGCCCTGCCATGATGGCGACTCTGATAGTCGCCTCGTCGGCATTCTACTTCCTACTGGCTGCGCAGCTGTCCGCATTGCGCCGCGTTATCACCCCTCTGGTGTCGGGGGTGGTCATCATGCTGTTGGCGGCGATGGTGGCGCCGATAGTGTTCAATATGCTGGCTGACGTGCCTGATTCGACCCCCGACGTCGCCGCTCCCTTGATTGCTGCATTGACGCTCGGCGTGGTAGCTCCGCTGGCGCTTCGCGCGCCGAAGGCATTGCAGTTGTGGGCGCCTCTTATCGGAGTGGTCGTCGGCTGTGTAGCATCGTCATTCTTCGGCCTGTACGATTACCAAAGCGTTATCGAGGCGCCGTGGGTCGGACTACCTCCCATGGAATGGCCGGGGTTGGACCTGGGGCTGGGAGTCGAGTTCTGGGCGCTCCTGGCAACGTTCGCCTTGGTGTCACTGGTAAGCGCTCTTGAGACGGTCGGCGACGGCGTGGCCGTACAGCAGGTGTCTCGCAGACAGGCCAAGACAACCGACTTCCGAGTAATACAGGGGGCGCTCAACGCGGATGGACTGGGCAACGTATTGTCCGGACTGGCAGGCACCGTGCCCAATACGACCTATTCATCCAGCATTCCATTAATCTCGCTTACCGGAGTCGCGGCCCGACGGGTCGGGGTTTATGCTGGCGTCTTCCTGATAGCGACCGCGTTCTTCCCGAAGATACCCGCCCTGCTCCTGGCGATTCCGGCCCCTGTGGTGGCGGCTTACGTGACGATATTCTTGGCGTTGGTCTTCGTCGAAGGACTTCGGACAGTGGTCAAGGATGGCCTGGACCAGCAGAAGACGCTGATTGTCGGGATGGCGTTCTGGATCGGTATCGGCTTCGAGTACAAGTTCATCTTCCCGGAGCTACTGAATGGACCGGCGGGAACTGTACTGAGCAACGGAATGGTCGTCGGCGGGATTACCGCTATAGCGCTGGTCCAGTTCGTAGGACTGACATCGCGACGTCGCCGCCGCATCAGAGTAGAATTGAGTTCGTCATCTCTGCCACAGATTGATGAGTTCCTACGCGCATTCGCATCGCGGACGGACTGGAACGGAGCTTCGACAGACCGCCTGCGCGCGGCAGGCGAAGAGACGATCATGAGCCTGCTGCGGGATGAAGAAGCGACGCGCGATGGAAGAAGGTTGGTAGTGGGCGCCCGCGTTGTGGACGGTGTGGCGGAATTGGAGTTCTCTGCGATATCCGGGGATGAGAACATCGAAGACAGGCTCGCCTATCTGTCCGAAGAGCCGGAGATCGAGGACGAGCGTGAAATTTCGTTCCGTCTTCTCCGGCATTACGCCTCCTCGGTCCGCCACCAGAAGTATCACAACGTGGACATAGTTACGGTGCAGGTCGAAAGAGAAGACTAGGCTCGGCGCGCGTGTTCATCGCTCAAAGCGGTATGGCGAACTCACAGGACTTCCATCCGCAACGCGATTTCGCAACATACGACATCATGTGGTATAGTACCGTTCAGCGAGTCGTGAACTGGGCAATATCAGGAGAAGCCATTGACTACTGATAGACCGCCGAGGCCTTCCGGGCGACGTCGGCTCGTGTTGGATGAGACCGTCGAGGTCCCCGAGCCTAACCTCGCATGGAAGTCGCGCACGCTCGAATGGGGCGTCCGGGCCAAGCCCACCAAGCACGGCCTCCGCATCGGAGACCTCAACGTCGGCATATACGGCGAGATTCCCGACCATTGGGAGGAGCAGACGCGGATGCCGCGCGGCGCGTACCCCATGCCCGGAGTTCCTCCAATCGGCATCGCGCTGCGCTCCAAGCGCGAGCTTTGGGCAGACAACGCCGCGGATCTGTACGAAGAAGCCATCCAGCGACGCTGGGCGCCCGCCACCGACATCCCGTGGCATACCATTGAGCCGCTGCCGGACGACGTTGAAGCCGCCATGTGCCAGTTGTGCACCGAGCTGAGCCAGGTCGCCAACGTCGAGTTCGAGACCATAGGCTCTTGGCTCCAGCACATGTCCTACGGCTACCACGAGGTCAAGCTGTTTCTGGCGACCGAGATGTTCGACGCGGGCCGCCACCACGAGGCATTCCGCAAGCGCGCCCTATCCAACGGCGGCGGGCTTGGACTCGAAAGCCGCGGCGAAGTCAACCGCATGATCCTGGAAAGCAAGGGCGGGTGGTCGGAGACCAGCCTGCTGCTTCACCTGCTGCGCGGCACGTTCATAATGGCCGTCTATCGCTATGGGGAGAGGTACGCCAATAACCCGGCGGAAAAGACGCTGTTCGGTCTCGCCATGCAGGACAAGGCGCGACATCTCGCATACGGCTTCCAGCACCTGCGCTACGCCGTAGCCCACAAAGACGACAAGGCCATGATCTTCAACCAGCTGCTGGGGATAGGGGAGCGCATCTTTGCTCGCGAGCTGAAAGAGCCCGCCCTGCTGGAGCCGATGGCGATAGTCTTCGGCGGCGGCATCGAAGGGGCCCGCGTCGGCATGGAGCGCGTCAACCGCATGATGGGCGACTGGGCGCGGAGCTACCTATCCGCCGCCGAGTGGATCGGCGTCCCAAGAGATCAGGCCTTCTCAGCCGACCTAGCCAAATACCTGGAAGACTAGAAACGCCAACAATTCGCGCCGCTCATAGAAACCCTTTGCGCCTTTGCGTCGAGAATATAGGGAGTACCCGAATTGCCCACATTCCCGTCAGTAGAATGGTTTGACGTCGTTCGCCGCGAGTTCAATTCCGACGACACCGTTCGCGGAGGGGGAGGCGGCACCTGCGACGCCAGAGTCGGCGTCCGGGTCGGCGACTCCACTTATCTCCTAGTCTTCGAGGGTTTCGAGTGCGCATCCGCTTCCGAGATAGGCGAGGCGGATCTGGAGACGACCGACTTCTACCTCGATATGCCCACTGAAGACTGGGCCGATATGCTGGCCAACATCAGCGAAAACGGAGAGGCCGATCTCGACCACACGCTGAACACGATAGACTTGGACAGCCCGGACGGCTTCGCGCTGTCCTACACCGGCGACCAGTATCGACAGGACCTGTTCTTCAGATACAACCAGACCTTCCAGTACTTCTTCGATCTGTCTTCGAGGATCGAAACAGACTTCCCAACAACGTAGGCGCGTACAGAATCGCAACCAACCCGTAGGGGCGTCCCTTGTGGGCGCCCGCCAAGCGGAGCCACCGAATTGCCAACATTCCCATCAACAGACTGGTTCGAGTCCGTCCGTTGCGTCGCCAACTCCGACGCCGACTTTCGCAGCGCCGGCACGAGTGAAACCACCGTCGGCATGAAGGTCGGCGAGCTCGTCTTCATTCTCAGCTTCGTCGCCTTCGAGTGCACCGCAGTATCAGAGGCCGAGGAGCGCGACCTGCTGGACGTGGACTTCTATCTCGACATGTCGCCGGACGATTGGCGCGCCATGCTCTCCAATATCGCCGCTAACGACGGCGCCGACTCCGAACATACGTTGAACACGCTCGACGTCGAGCGCGGCATCGTCGCCGCCGCCACGCCCTACGGGCAGAACAACTTCGCGCGCTACCACCTCACGGTACAGCGCTTCTTCGACCTATCCGCACAGGTGCAGACCGCTTTCGGGTGAATTCAATGCCAATCTACGAGTACCGATGCGACGACTGCCGGGGCCTGACAGCCAAGCTGGTGCGCGGCTTCGACGCGCCCGATGCGATACCCTGCGGCGAGTGCCGCGGCGAGAACACCCACCGCATCATATCCAGCGTCGCCTTCCACAAGTCGCTCAGCACCCAGCTGAACGACCTGGACCCGCGCTACGACCGTATGGTGGACGCCGCCGCCAACAGCACCGCCGACGCGGACGAGAACCGCTTCCTGAAGAGCGCGATTCCGCTGGACGCGGCGGATAAATAGAGAGCCAAGAAACACCGCGCTATAATCTAATCCCCAATCTACCAAAGACTAGGGCTTCGACATTATTGAAATGGCGGCGTATCCACCCTCACCCTAGCCCTCTCCCAGAGGGAGAGGGGATAAATCGGAATCTGAATATCCATCACAACTAAGTTGTCGCACTACTAGGGCTGGCGCCCACTTCGCATTGTGCTATAATAACTATGTGTGGGGACGCGTGGGTTCGACAGGGGATGTCTTCGCGGGATTGCAGGCCGAGGCGCCATCGACCTCGTTAATCAGGTGGCAAAAAAA
Organism: Dehalococcoidia bacterium; assembly: GCA_034420955.1. Lineage (GTDB taxonomy): Bacteria > Chloroflexota > Dehalococcoidia > Lucifugimonadales > UBA1123 > VXRN01. The sequence continues at coordinate 27,381 of DAOUKV010000026.1, read as the reverse complement.
GTAACTGACGACAAGCAGTTCGCACTAGCCGCCTAGCGCGGCTACGTTCCCCGGCTTCTCATCTCGAGGGGGCCGACGGAGCGCCAAAAATCGAGATGCTGTTCCGGTGACGTCGATGCCCGGAGCCTAAGACCATCGGCTAGCTTCGAGCGCGAACTCCGCCGGTACGGACGCGCCGAAGTGATCCCAAGTACCGGCTAAGCCTGTAGATGTCCTAGCCGCAGAGTCTTCTGGACGGGGAGTTCGACCCTCCCCCGTCTCCACCACCCTTCCCTTCTCATGCCCAAGAGCGCCGCTTCTGGAATAGAAGCGGCGCTCTTTGCGTCATGGAGATGGCTTCCCACTTCTGGTCAACGTCAGGCGAGCGCCGCGATAGATCCGGCGGCGGCGAGTCGCTAGGCTGTCGCGGCCGCCGGTTCGCGAGCCTTCAGGAAGCTCAGGGCGTGAGCCACTACCTCGTATATGTGCCGCTGGGTGTCTTTCCACGGGTAGATGGTCAACTCGGAGTTCGGAGCCAAGCTGGCAACTTCCATCGCGCATTCGTATGGGTGCGCTGGAACATCGTCGGGGGCTATCAGCAGCGGTGTCTGCAGAGCGCGCACAAAATCGCGGGAAACGGTGAATACGAAGTCGGCGCGGTTCGTGTACATGCTCGTCAGGAAGTCGTGGACCATTTCCATCGTGATTTCGGGACGCTTCTCGCAAAGCGGAGGCCCCCAGCCCTTTATGTTGTTCTGATAGAAGATGTCCGGCGCGTCGGGGTTGAATCCGCTGGGCTGCATCAGCGCCGCGGCTACGATGCGATCCGGCGCTATCCTCAGCAGGTTGTGGATCATTGGCCCGCCGATGCAGAAGCCCATGACCATGAACTTGTCGATACCGAGATGGTCCATCAGCCCAAGTTGGTCATCGGAGTAGGCGTCCCAGGGCCGGTCGATCTCAAGCGGCCCGCTGGATTGGCCCTGGCTCGCATTGCGCAAGTCGGCGGCGATGCAGCGGAAGTCGTCCTTGTACGTCTTCATTGGATTGAACGGCACCGCCGTATCTAGGGTCGCTATGGCGGAATTGAGTCCACCGCCCGAAATGATCATTAGGGGGAATCCCGAACCTGCCTCTTCGTAGTAGATGCGGGTGGCTCCTCTTTCGTAGAACGGCATGGCGATTTCCTCCTTCAGAAAGTTGGCGGCGAGTCGAAAGCTAACTTGATGTATAATTAAGAAGGCCGTCCGGATACGCGGCGCTACGCCTGGAGGCGACGCGCTGTACGCGAACATGCTTCGTCCGACTATTCTGACGTCGAATCTAACCTAAGATGACTTCATTGGTCAAAGAAATGGGGTCAAAGAAATGGGGCCAACGCGATGGACGAAGGGTCTGGGACTGATGACACGGCGGCTCGGCGCTGAAGCCTGCAATACTATCCGCTTCAAGTTCAATGGGAGGACCGATATGCCAATGCAGCTAGACCACACGATCGTACCCGCCTATGACAAGGTGAAGTCCGCGAAGTTCATCGCCCGGATCTTCGGCCTCAAGTACGAGGGGACGTGGGGACACTTCGCGCCTGTCAAGGTCAACGACACGCTAACCCTCGACTTCGACGACTCAGACGACCCTCGCTCCAACCACTACGCCTTCCTGGCTTCAGATGAGGAGTTCGACGCGGCGCTGCAGCGTGTCAAGGACGAAGGGATCCCCTTCGGAAGCGGGCCGCGCTCGCGGACGGACGGCGAGATCAATCACAAACACAATGGACGCGGGTTCTACTTCGACTGCGAGAACGGGCACGTGTGGGAGGTCATCACACATACATACATCACCGATTAGGGCGCATCCATCATACGCGCCTGCCACTCGTTTCCGGCGATTTTCCTGACGTTCGGGACTCGGGTTGCGACCCCGCCTCCAACTGGACATGATGCCCTCGATATGCAAGAATCGCTTGGGGGGGATTTCTTCATGCGCGCCAACACGACGAAGGCTAAACTGAATGAGGGTGGAGTCGTCTTCGGAGCCATCATCACCCGATACGCTCCCGACATGGTGGAGATCTTTGGGGCTCTCGGTTACGACTTTGTGATGATCGACTGCGAGCATGGCCCTGCCGATCTAGATCAGGTCGAGCACATGGTCAGAGCGGCCGAATCCTTCGGAATCACCCCCATCGCCCGCATACCCGACCACTCGGAGTCCACCATCCTGCGTTTCCTGGATCGCGGGCTCCAGGGGATAATCGTGCCCCACGTCAATACCGGGGAGCAGGCCGCCGCCATAGCCCGGGCCGCGCGTTATTACCCCGACGGGTACCGGGGAATGGGCGGCGGCCGCGCCCACGACTACGGCATCGGCGTGTCCCGTGACGAAGGAACCTCTTGGATCAACTCCCAGTTGCTGGTAATCCCGATGGTCGAAGACATCGAGGCCGTCGGCAACCTCGACGATATCCTCCAGGTTTCCGGCGCAGACGTTCTGCACGTGGCGGCTTCCGATTTGGGCCAGAGTATGGGCAATCCTGGGACAACCGAAGTCCGCCGCGTCATGAGCGAGGTCATTCCGAGGATTCGCGCCGGCGGCAAGTTCGCGGGAGTGGGCGGCAACAATCCCGCCGATACGGACGGAGTGGCCGAGTTCGTCAACCAGGGCGCGAACTTCGTGACCGTTTCAGCCTGGGGCCTGCTTCGCATCGGGGCTGAAGATTTCCTGAAAGACGTCAACGCCGCTCTATAGGAGCTGGCGCCGCACGCGCGCAGCCATCACGGGCAGGAGGGTTCCCGACATGCCGAACCAAGACATCGCATTGCTGTCGCACCTCATGCGCCGCGCCGGCTTTGGCGCGACTCCCGACGAACTCGATCGCTACGCCGACATGGGATACGAGGCGACCGTGGAGGAGCTGCTGCATCCCGAAAACATGCCGCCGGCGCTCGACGACGAAGATCTCATCCGGCGCTACCACGTTGACGAGAACGGACTGCTGATTGTGGATAGCTGCCAGACTTATCTGGTGTACCGCATGATCAACACGAGCCGGCCTCTCGAAGAGAAGCTCGCCCTGTTCTGGCACAGCATATTCGCTACCGGATACACCAAGCTGAACCAGCCCAAGGCGATTCTGAACCAGATAGAGATGTTTCGCAGGAACGGGCTGGGACGCTTCCGCGACCTGCTCATCGACATCTCAAGAGACCCGGCAATGATCTTCTGGCTCGACAACAAAGACAACCACAAAGACGCTGTGAACGAGAACTACGGCAGGGAGATCCTGGAGTTGTTCTCGATGGGCGTTGGCAACTACACCGAGGATGACGTGAGGCAGTGTTCCAGGGCATTCACCGGCTGGACCATACGCAACGCCACCCACCACACGGTGCGCGCTTCGCAGGACTCGGTGTGGCCCTATGGGCGTCTCGACTGGCAGTACGAATACCGTGGCGACGATCACGACGGCGGCGAGAAGACGTTCCTGGGTCAGCGAGGCGCGTTCGACGGCGAGGACGTTATCGACATTATCTGCGAGCAGCCCGCGGCCGCGCGCTTCATCTCGCGGCATCTCTACAATTTCTTCGTAGCCGACGAGCCGCAGGTGCCCGCGTGGGAGACCGTGTCGCCACGCGACCCTGACGCGATAGATATGCTTGTCGATGCCTACTTCGAGAGCGGCGGAGAGATTCGCGCCATGCTGCGAACGCTGTTCAACTCCGACTTCTTCAAGGGCGCCCGGTTCGAGAAGGTGAAGAGTCCGGCGGAGATGGTCGCCGGGGCCGCGCGGCAGTCCGGCGGCTTCGCGTTCCCGGAGGTCGAGGACATCCAGCTCGCGCTCCAGACCGGAAGCATGGGCCAGATGCTGGTCGATCCGCCGAGCGTCGAGGGCTGGCACACCGGCAGGGAGTGGGTAACCACCGCGAGCCTAGTCAACCGCGTCAACTTCGCCGTGCAGCAGTTCGCCGATGACACAAAGCCGGGCGTCAGGTCCATCGTCGAGCGCGTCCAAGCGCGCGGGCCCGGACTCACACCCGAAGAGATCGTGGACAGCTGCCTGGAGCTGATGGGGGCGATGAGCGTTTCTCCAAGAACGCGGCAGGAGCTCGTCGATCATGCGGCGAACGCTGACGGCGACGGCGAATCGGCCGAGCGGGTGATGGAGCTACTGCAGCTTATAGTCTCGACTCGCGAATACCAGATGGCCTGAGACCGGAGATACGCAATGGTCGCAACTGACCAACTCTACCGCTATAGCCACACCATAGGCCTGTACTCGCTGCAGGGGCGCGGGTTCAACAACCCGGTTGACGTGGCATTGGGCGAAGACGGCGTGATGTACGTGCTCAACCGCGCTGGCCCCGAGGTCGCGTCGAGGCTGCCCAACAAGCGTGTAACCATGTGCACTGTGGACGAGGAGTACCTGGGCGAGTTCAGTAGCGGCGGCGTGGGAGACGGCCAGATGATGTGGCCCTCTTCGATCGCTCTGGACAGCGATGGCAACGTGTACGTATCCGACGAGGCGCTGCAACGGATCACGATCTTCGACGCCCGCGGACGATACCTAGACAAGTGGGGCGTCAAGGGCCGCGGGGACGGCGAGTTCAACCGACCTTCCGGCATTGCGTTCGACGGCGACGACAACCTGCTGATTACCGACAGCCTCAATTGCCGCGTGCAACGCTACACCCGCGACGGACGATTTTTGGAGTCTTGGGGACGCCCCGGCCGCGGGGACGGCGAGTTCAACCTGCCTTGGGGCATACACGTAGATGCCGACGGCGGCATTCTGGTAGCCGACTGGCGCAATGATCGAGTGCAGCGCTTCGACGCCTCCGGACGCCACACAGCCACCATCGGCGCTCCAGGCGATGGAGACGGCGAGTTCAACCGTCCGGCAGGAGTAGCCACCGACGCGGGCGGCAGCATATATGTGGCCGACTGGGGCAACGAGCGTGTGCAGGCGCTGCGTCCCGACGGTAGCTTCCTTGCGAAGCTGCGCGGCGAGTCGGGCATATCCAAATGGGGACAAGAGTATTTCAGCTCCAACGCTCATGAGTTGCGAGAGCGTCAGAAGTCGGATATGGAGCCCGAGCTCGGACCTATGGCGCGAGGCAGCGCGCGGGAGGAGTCGGCCAACATCGAAAAGCTGCTCTGGGGTCCAACCGCCGTAAAGCTAGACGATGAGGGCAGGCTGTACGTAGTGGAAAGCTGCCGGTTCCGCATACAAGTGTACCAGCGCGCCTAGAAGTCGAACCTCTCGCCGCTGGCGTACCGCCGCCACGCCCCACCCTGATAGACGGTAACGCCCCCTGATCCGAGCGCCGTCCAGCCGCCGACGTCGTTTGGTCCATTTGGGCCGCTCATGACACCGGATCCTCCGTCTATGCCGAATACCGCGCGCAGGTCCAGCGATACCGACAGGCTGGCCAGCACAGTCTCCGGGTCGGCGCGTTCGTGGTGCGGCAGTGTCGCTATGCCTTCGGCGATGCCGAGCGTTTCGCGCCATCTCCCGCGGAAGCGCATCCAACTTCCCATGACCATGGCCCCCGCGCTGGAACCGGCCAGTATCGCGCCGCGTTCCACTGCGGCGCGAATGGCGTCCAGCAGCCGAGAGTCTTGGAGCGTGTCGAGCAGATGCGCCGGATTGCCGCCCGTGAGGTAGATGACGTCCGCGCCCCCGATCCGCGCGGTCATGGCGGGGTCGTCTGCGTCGTCGCGGTTCAGCGCCATCAGCGGCGACGCATCCGCGCCCAGCGACGCGAAGTGGCGTACCCCGTTGTTCGCAGCCAGGTCCGGCCGCTCGAACGCCGCCGCAGTCGGTATGATCAGCGTCTCCGGGCGCTCCTTTCCCGCAGCTTCCAGAATCACCCTGTCCATATCCTCGCAGGCGGGTCTGAACTCGTCTCCGCCAACCAGCGCCAATCGTCCGACCATAGTGTTCTCCTCAGGTGTTGCAGGTTGCGTCTGAATTGTAACAGTAGGGGCAAACCTTGTGGTTGTCCGAGCCTCGTCGTCCGGCGCGCGCTTGCGGCTGACACCGCCACCCCATCTCCTGTACAATGAATCTACGGCGTCCGGAGGCATCCGGGTTGGGAGACACGGACATGATCGGCAAAGTCATCAAGGTAGCGGCAACGGCGGTCTTCGTCGCCACTGCCGTTTACGCGTACCGGGAGAAGAAGTCGCACGGCGTCTTCTACGGCATCCCGTTCGACTACCGCGTTCCGACGCCCGAGCGCATCCGCGAGCGACTGTGGAACCCGGACGATCCGCGCGTGCTTACGCCTATGGTGTTCGGAGCCGGCTGGTCTATCAACTTCTACCAGGCGGGCGTGGACATGGGGCTTATTGAGCCTCCGGTCGGCGACGGTCATCCCAGCAGCCAGCCTAGCGACCAACCTTAGGCGCGCGTCGGAAGCGTCCCATCACCCGGACGCCCGCTGACGCCGCGCCGATTTCCCTCAACGCGCTGCCCGGTGGTGTAATGGTAACACGGAGGACTTTGGCTCCTCAGCCTCAGGTTCGATCCCTGGTCGGGCAGCCAGAAGGTTTGCGTCGCCCGGAGCCCACGTGAGACTTTGGGCGGGGAAGTCACCCTCACCCCGGCCCTCTCCCTGAGGGAGAGGGTGTTATCATCTTCACAGGCAGCGCCCTAGGTGTGCAGTTCGATGATGTCCCTGTCCGTCAGCCGGTGGCCACGCCCCACGTGCTGACCGTCGAACTTGCTCGAACTGCCCCACAGCACCGCGTATCTGAGGCCCTGCGCCAGATCCTTGTGCAGTTGGGTGGCCGCCTCGCTCACCGTCGCGCCGATCGGCAGCACCAGAGGCTCGCTCGGGTCGTAATCCTCGACCTTCACCCGCGGCGACTTGGTATAGACGCGGATCACCTTCAGCGCAGCGAACACTTCCTCGGCTAGCTCGTCGAAGCCCACCTCTTCTTCCGCGCTCGCCATGATGACGACATACCTGTCCCCATACGCCTCTTCCAGTTCGATGTACTGGTCCAAGACGTCAGGTATATCCGCCTTGTTCCCCACCAAGATCGTTGGCTTATCGAGCCAGGGATTGCGCCCCTCGCGCATCTCATCGCGCCCGAGCATACTGAAATTCCACTCGCCCAGCGCAGTGAACACCTCGTCTGCCTGCGCGACCGGATCCATCGCCAAGTCCACCACCACCACGAACACGTCAGTATTGCGAAGCAGCCCGTACAGCCTGCCCTGCGTGGACGGGTTGGATATGGGCGGCGTATCCACAAGCTGAATGCGCACGTCCTCATAGTTGAGCATACCGGGCACCGGCTCCTGAGTGCTAAGCTCGTAGGCTCCTACCTTGCTCCGCGCGCCGGTTGACTTGTTCAGCATCAGCGACTTGCCGACATTGGTCGGGCCGATCAGCGTCGCGCGTCCGCCGCCCTCCTTGGGCATCGAGAACGGCTCGGTGCGCCCGCTGGCCGGGCCTTTGGACGAGCCGCCGTCGAGGTCGGCCATCAGCTTCGACAGGCGCGAGCGCAGCTGCGCCTTGAGATGGTCGGTGCCCTTGTGTTTGGGCATTATCGAGAGCATTTCCTGGAGCGCGGCTATCTTCGCCTGCGTCGTCGTCGCCTCGCGGAAGCGCGTCTCCGCCTCCCTGTATTGCGGAGGTACGTTCGTCGGCATCGGGTTGCCTCCCTCTCTAACTCTGGGGCGATTCTCCAAAACCGCCCGCAGACGCGCGCCCGGCGGCGCGGTCCGCCGTCGCCGTGTCTATCTCGCGGGACCACTCTCGTTTCAGGTCGTCGCGCACGCTCACGGTCAGCTTGTCCAGACCGTCTATGTGCAACTCTATCGTGTCGCCGTCCTGCATCGCGCCCAGCCCCTGGTGGTTGGTGCCGGTAGCGAGTATGTCGCCGGGTTCGAGGGTCGTTATGCCGCTTGCCCACTCGATGCAGCGCGGGATGTCGTAAGCCATGTCCGAGGTGGAGAAGTCCTGCCGCAGCCTGCCGTTCACCCATAGGCGGACGCGCAGATCCTGCGGGTCGCCTATCTCGTCCGCCGTCACGATGCACGGCCCCACCGGTCCGAAGGTGTCCCAAGACTTGCCCTGGAAGAAGCTGCCGTTGCCCAGCCCGCGCGCCGAGCCGTCTATGAAGTTGACGTATCCGAAGATGTAGTCGTAGGCGTCGGCGGCGTCCACATGAGCCGCCTCTCTGCCGATGACGACGCCAAGCTCGGCCTCGTGGTGGAAGATCGCCGCCGGCGCGTCCGGCAGGACTATCGTATCCCCGTCTCCGATGATCGAGTTCGGCGACTTCAGGAAGGCGTTGATCAGCGCGGGAGCCTCGCGCGCGCCGCTCTCCATGTAGTTAGCCGCCATGGCGACAATCTGTGTGGGCTTGGGAAGCGGCGGGCGGAACCGGACCGTGTCGCGCGGTACCCCGCCAGCGCCCGATGGGGCGGCGACAAGGGCTTCTATGTCGCCTCGAACCGAATCGAAGTCGGCGATGATGCCGGCCATCAATTCCTGCGGAGACAGATGCGCGATACCTCCGACCGCCTCCGATATGTCCACTACCGAGTTTCCAGACAGTACGCCCGGCTTGAAATCGTCGAACATTACCAGCTTCATCGCGCCGCCTCTCTCATCTCGCGTTCCAGCCGCGTCTCGCGGGGCCACTCGCGCTTCAGGTCGTCGCGCACATTCAGATGAAGCGCGCCGAGTCCTTCTATCTCCATCTCTATCGTATCGCCGTCGTGCAACGGTCCAAGCCCGCGATGGTTCGTGCCGGTCGCCACCACGTCGCCCGGGTCGAGCGTGGTGATAGACGACGCGAACTCGATCACTCGCGGAATCTTATGAGCCATATCGTTGGTGTTGAAGTCCTGTCTCAGCTTGCCGCTGACCGATAGCTTGACCGCCAAGTTCTGTGGATCGTCCACCTCGTCGGCGGTAACCAGGAACGGGCCAAGCGGCGCGGACGTATGCGGCGACTTTGTAGGGAAGAAGCTATCCATCGGCGGCGCGCCCAGCCCGCGCGACGAGACGTCAATGAAGTTGAGGTAGCCGAACACATACCCCTCCCAGTCGCCGGCGCTAACCCGCGACGCGCGTCTGCCTATCACCATGCCTAGCTCCGCTTCGTGTTCGAAGATCGCCGCCGGCTCTTTGGACAGTACCACCGTATCGCCGTCGCTGATCACCGCGTTGGGCGACTTGAGGAAGGCGTTGATGGGCGCGGGAGCGTCGCGGGTTCCGTCCTCCATGTAGTTTACCGCCATGCATACCAGCTTGCCCGGCTTCGGCGTCGGGGGTCGAAGTCGAACGTCGGCGAGCGGCGCTCCGTCGGACGACGCGGCGGCGCGTTCCAGAGCGGGCCTGTACTCGTCGAATCGCTCTATCAGCCCGTTGATAAGGTGATGCGGCCCCAAGTGAGGGATGTCCGCGACCGCCGCCGATACATCTACGATGCGATCGTCTATTGCGACGCCGAGTCTGTAATCATCGAAGAACGCGAGTTTCATGATGGACGCTTCCTTCCTCGTTCAAGGCACATATAGTCCAACTTTCAGTAAATTTCCGGAAATGTCAAGGTGGATGCAGGTCTTGATGTTGTAATTTTAGTAAATTTGACGTTTTCGGCGATGGTAGGTATAGTAGCTTGCGAGCGTTCACTTACAAGAATATCAGAAGGCAGCGGATTTGGCGAGATGGTAACGCGAGTTCGACGCCCCACAAGCGTCAGGAGGCGTGAAATTATCGAGGCTGCCAGGGTCGTCATCACCCAGCGTGGCATGAGGGCGCTGACAATCGGCGCCATTGCGCGCGCCGTCGGAGTGAGCGACGGCGCGATCTACCGCCACTTCAGAGGCAAGAAGCAGATACTCGCCGGCCTCATCGAGGATATCGACGACAGGCTGGCGCGGCGCATAGACCTGATAGACGGCGACCCCGAGTCCGGTCTCACACGGCTCGAAAGCGTGCTGCGCGACAATGTCGCGCCATCCACCACTATCGGAGTCTCCTTCATGGTGATAGCCGAAGTACTGATGAACGGCGACGATGAGTTGAGAACGCTGATGCAAGCGGCGGTGGATAAGCATTTGGAGATGATTGAGGCGCAACTAACCATCGGCGTACAGCGCGGCGAGGTGAAGCGGGACGTGGACGTGAAGGCGGCCGCGCTCCAGTTCTATGGGCTGATACAGGCAGTCAACACGCTGAACCACTTCGTAACCGACGACGACCATCCAGTAGGCGACAGCGCGGCGCTGTGGAAGGTCTTCAAGTCCGGCGTCTCCCACTGAACGCGACATGGCCGCGCGCGTACCCCAAGATGAGATCCAAGATCGAGGAGCAAACTTTAACCAAGTGAAAGACGAGCACCAGAGAGGACAGATAAATATGAGACTGACACAGTTCAAGTTACCCTTCGCGCCAATCGCAGCGATAGCGTCGGCGGCGCTGCTCGCATTTGCCGCGCTGGCGTGCAGCAGCGAACCGGCTCCCGCGCCCGCCATAGACGAGGCGCAGTTGAGCAGAGTCGTCGCCGAGGCGGTTGCCGCGGCGCAGCAACCCGCGCCCGCGCCCCAGCCGCAAGTTTCGGCGGCGGAGATACAGGCCATGGTCCAAGAGTCCATGTCGTCCGCCATGACCGATATGTCAAGCTCGCAGGTTTCGGCCAGCGAGATACAGACGATGGTGCAGTCCGCCGTCGAAGGCGCGGCGACAGAGGGCGCAACGCCTGAGCAGATCCAGTCAATGGTCGAGAGTGCGGTAATGGCAGCCACCGAAGACGCCGTAACCGGCGCGGACGTCCAGTCCGCGATCTCCATGGCCGTCAGCGAAGCGCAGGCAAACATGATGACGGCCGAGGACGTGGAAGCCGCCGTGAGCAAGGCGACCGAGGGCCAGATAACCGCCGATCAGGTGCAGGCCATCGTTGACAGGGCCGTCGCCGCTCCCGAGCCGGCAATGGGGATGATGGGCGACGAGCCTACTGAGGGCGGAACCATCCGGTTGGGAATGATCGCGTTCAACTCGCTCGACCCGATGCTCGCCGGACTGGCGCAGGCGGAAGCTCCATACGGCGAGTTGACCCACGACAACATCGCAATGTACTGGTACGATGGCGACGTGACGCCTTGGGCCGTGGAGTCCTTCGACGTCACCGAGGACCTGTCCCAGTACACGTTCAAGGTGCGCGATGGGATCAGCTTCCATAGTGGAAAGCCGCTCACGTCCGCCGACATAAAGTACACGCTAGATCGCGTTCGGGCAGAGGACTCGGCATCGCCTCATAGGGACAACATCGCATACATAGACACCGTTACCACGCCTGACGACTCCACCCTCGTGCTCGAGCTGGGCGACCCCAACGCGTTCCTGCTGGGGGACATGACCGACTACCACCTGCGGATCGTTGAAGACGGGACTACCAGCGAACAGATAACCACCGGCGAGTACGGCTCCGGCGCATACACGCTCGGAGAGCACAACCCCACCGAACGAACCGTGATGCACAGGAACCCCGACTACTGGCGTGAGAACAGGCCCCACGCGGACCAGTTCATCTTCTTCTACATGCCCCAGTCGGTAACGCGCATCGAGGCGCTGAAGACGGGCGCGATAGACGCGGTGCTTTCGCCCGACTTCTCGTCGCTTGGCTCGCTGGCAGGCAACCCCGACGTCCGGATCGTCACCGCCCCCTCGGCGGGCGTTGGCGTGATAGACTTGCACACCAGCTACGCGCACCTGCAGGGAAGCGAGGCTGAGAACTTCGCGCCGTTCCAGGGGTTGGAGGAGCCGCTCTTCGCCAACAAGGACCTCCGCAAGGCGCTCCAGTACGCGATAGACCGCGACTTCGTAGCGGAAGCCGCGCTCTTCGGACGCGGTTTCACGGCCAACGACCACCCGGTTGGCATCAACGACCAGTACTATTGGGACGAGCAGCCGATCATCAAACAGGACATCGAAAAGGCCAAGGGATACTTGGAAGCCGCCGGATACCCGGACGGAGTAGACCTGACCCTGAACACGTCCGACTTCAACCAGATGCAGGACGTCGCGCTGGCGGTCAAGGAGTCGGTCGAGGCGACCGGACTAGGCATCAACATAGATGTCGTCTCGCATCCGGAGTCCACCTATTGGACGGCGCAGTGGATGAACCCGTGCTGTCCAATGGTATCGAGCAACTGGGGGGCGCGCCCAGCCAACGCCTCCATCAACGTACAGCTCAGGAGCGGCGGGACTTGGAACGAGTCGTTCTACAACAACCCGCGTCTCGACGAGCTGCTTGATCTCGCATCCTCGGAGGCTGACTTCGAGCAGCGCAAGGAGTACTTCCGCGAGATGCAGGAGATCCTCATAGAGGACGTGCCGGTGCTGTACCTGACGTACAACCCCGTTCTGCACGCGCACCGCGCCAACGTCCACAACGTGCAGGCGCACACCGCGCTCGCGCACTGGCTCTTCGAGGAGTGGTGGATCACGGAGAACTAGTCCGCCCGTGCCTGTAATGGAGTGGAGAGGCTCGCGTCTCTCCACTCTCTAACCACTCCACACTCTAACCACTAAAAGGAAGCCACTGGAAACTAGCGTATGGCAAGATTTCTGACAGTCAGAATATCCCTCATAGCGGTAACGCTGCTCGCGGTATCCGTAGCTATATTCATGTTGATAGAGCTGGTGCCGGGCGACGCAGCCCAGGTGATGCTCGGACAACAGGCGACTCCCGAGAGTCTCAAGGGGTTGCGCGAGCAGATGGGGTTGGATCGTCCCGCTCACATTCGATACCTGGACTGGATATGGAACGCGGTTCGCGGCGATCTGGGCGTGTCGGCGAAGTCGCCGGACATCTCGATCTCGACGGTCGTCGGCGGTCGGCTGGCAAACTCGGCGCTGCTGGCTATAGGGGCGTTCGCCCTAGCCGTGCCGTCCGCTCTGGCGGCGGGCGTCTGGGTCGGCACACGGGTTGACACGAAGATAGACCGATTCCTAACGATGGGCAGCCTGATTACCATATCGTTGCCGGAGTTCGTAACCGGCGTGATAATGATACTGGTGCTGTCGTCAACGCTCGGCTGGCTGCCATCGTCAAGCATAATGATGCCGGGCGAGTCCATACTAGGCAATCCGCAAGTGCTGGTTATGCCGATTCTGACGGTTACCGGCGCGCTGTTCGCGTACATATTCAGAATGGCGCGCGCCAATGTGATCGAGGTCATGGGCAGCAACTACGTCCGCACCGCGATTCTCAAGGGCCTGCCGATGCGAACGGTGATCATCCGACACGTTCTACCGAACGCGATGCTGCCGACGATAACGGTTATAGCAAACAACGTTGGCTGGATGTTCGGCGGGCTAATCATCATAGAAAATCTATTCGCGTATCCAGGCATGGGCAGCCTGCTGATACAGGCGATAAACACGCGCGACATACGCATGTTGCAGTCGGCGGCAATGGTGATAGCGGCGGTTTACGCGTTCAGCAACCTCGCCGCTGACCTCGCCTACGGCGCGCTCAATCCCAGAGTGAGGCTGGCATAATGGCAGTTGGCGATCCGGCGCTCCGAACGACCGAAGAAGCGACGCGAATGCCCGCGGCTCTCGCCGGCGCAGGCGCCGCGCTCCAACTCGTCCTCCGCACGAACACCGGACGCGTGGGCTTTGCCATCGTGGTCGTCCATCTCTTCCTCGCGGTCGCGGGGACGTGGATCGCGCCATTTGATCCGCTCGAATACCATCTCCCCGACCGATTCAGCGGCCCGTCCGAATCCTACTGGCTCGGCACCGACGACAAGGGACGGGACGTGCTGAGCCGAGTGCTCGCCGGCGCGCGTTCGATAATCTGGATCTCCGCCGTCGGCACAGCGTTCGGCGTAACGCTCGGAACGATAGTCGGCGTTACCAGCGGCTACACGGGCGGCAGGATAGATCAGGCTATAATGCGGGTCGTGGACTGGTTCCTCGCCGTTCCGTCGCTATTGCTGGCGATTCTTGTAATCAACATGGCCACCCAACGGTTCAGCGGCATAGACCACTCGTGGATCGTCATCTTCATCATCGGCATCTCGTTCATGCCCAACAACAGCAGGGTGATACGCAGCGCGACACTGGCGGTCAAGCCGCTGGAGTTCGTCCAGAGCGCGCGTCTGAGGGGGGAACCTACGCTGTACATCATGTTCCGCGAGATCCTGCCCAACGTGCTGCCGGTGATCGCGGTCGAAGCTTCGATACGCCTGAGCTTCGCGCTCCTGCTCACCGCTGGGCTGGGCTTCCTCGGACTCGGAGTGCAGCCACCCACACCCGACTGGGGTCTGATGGTCAGCGAGAACGCCGAATATCTCAGCACTGTCCCTTGGGCGGCGCTCGCGCCCGGATTCGCAATGGCGTCCCTCGTCGTTGGCATCAATCTGCTCGCGGACGGCATCCGACAGGCGCAGAACCTTCCGGAGACAGATAGAGCATGAACCAAGTTTCCCCTGATCTCAGCCGAAGCGCGCTCCAGTCGGACGCCCCGATCATGCAGGTCGAAGACCTTGCGGTAACCTTCTACAGCCCCAGGGGCACGTTCAGGGCGGTGAGAAACACTTCCCTGGAGATCGCGAGGGGAGAAGTGCTGGGCCTCGTGGGCGAGTCCGGATGCGGCAAGTCCACCGTTGCATTTGCGATGATGGGTTATCTGCCGGGGTCGGCGGAAGTAGAAGGAGCTGTGCGGTTCGAGGGCGTGGACATCACGTCGCTGACGCCGGCGGAGCTTATGGAGCTCAGAGGCAATCGGATCGCGATGGTCTATCAGGACCCTGTGACCTCGCTCAATCCCTCTATGAGAGTCGGCCCGCAGGTTGAAGAGGCGCTGCTTCAGCACTTGGACATTGACGCCAACGCCGCTCGCGCGCGAAGCGTGGAGCTGTTCGAGAGCGTTGGCCTCGCCGATCCGGACCGAATCGGCAGACGATACCCCCACCAACTTAGCGGCGGTCAGCAGCAGCGCGTCGTGATCGCGATGGCTCTGGCCTGCGACCCGCATCTGCTGATAATGGACGAGCCGACGACAGGTCTGGACGTTACCACCGAGGCGACGATTCTCGATCTGGTAGTAGAACTGAAAGACCGCGTGAACGCCGGCATCTTATTCGTCAGCCACAACCTGGGCGTCATAGCCCGCGTCGCCGACCGCGTGGCGGTGATGTACGCTGGCGAGATTGTCGAGCAGGCGCCCGTCCGCGAGCTCTTCAAGAATCCGAGCCACCCGTACACCGCCGGCCTGCTGTCCTGCGTGCCTCAGCCGCCCGGCGACGACGGCATAGAGCGGCAGCTGAGCAGCATTCCCGGATCAGTGTTCGACGCGCAGGCTCCGAACCTTGACGAGTGCCTGTTCGCTCCACGCTGTCCGTTGGTCCGGGACTCGTGCCTCTCGCAGTCGCCGCCCACTGTGAACGCCGGCGCGAACGGGCATCACTTCGTAAAGTGCCTCTACCACGACGACGTACATTCCGACGTCTGGGGCGAAGACTTGGCGCGCGTTATCAAGCCGCCCGAGAGTGGCGACACTGCAGTGCTGAACGCCGAACGCCTCCGCAAGTTCTACGGCGGCGGACGCAGGAAGTACATCCTGTTCGGACCTCCGGTCGCGCCACCCGTGCGCGCGCTGGTGGACGTGGATATGCGTGTCGGCGAGGGACGCACGCTCGGAATCGTCGGCGAGAGCGGATCAGGCAAGAGCACCGCCGCCCGCGCCATCGTCGGCCTGGAGCAGAAGAATGGCGGCAAGCTGGAGCTGCGCGGCCAGACCTTGGAATCCGACGTGCACGACCGCACCGAAGACCAGCGCGCCGCTATGCGGATGGTGTTTCAGAACCCGACCGCGTCGCTCAATCCCAAGCTGCCGATAGGCCATACCATCATCAGGGCGCTCAGGAAGTTCGCCGGACTTGGACGCGGCGAGAGCAGAGAGCGAGCCGAGGAACTAATGGAAGCCGTCGGCCTAGATCCGTCGTTCCTGGACCGCGAGCCGTCCGAGCTTAGCGGCGGCCAGCAGCAGCGCGTCGCGCTCGCCAGCGCGTTCGCCGCCAACCCGGACCTAGTCGTCGCCGACGAAGCCGTATCCGCCCTCGACGTATCCGTGCAGGCACAGGTGCTGAACCTACTCGAAGAGCACCAGCGAGAGTCTGGCAACTCATACGTCTTCATCACGCACGACCTCGGCGTCGTCCGCTACGTGTCGGACGACATTCTGGTGCTGTACGCCGGTCACGTAGCCGAATACGGGCCCGCCGCCGAGGTGCTCAGCGCGCCTTCGCACCCGTACACCGAGGCGCTTCTGTCTGCCGCCCCCACGCCGGACCCGGACGCCGAACCGACCAACATTAGGCTAGAGGGCAGCGTGCCTACGCTGCGGTCCGCCTTCAAGGGATGCTTCTTCGCCGACAGATGTCCGCGCAAGCTTGGCGACATCTGCGATACGACGCCTCCGCCTGAACAGCATGGTCCGAGCGGCGTAGGCCACCTAATCAGCTGCCACATCCCAACCCAAGACTTGGCGGCGCAGCAGAGTTGATCGTTTAACGCAGAGTCGCAGAGGGACGCAAAGACGTGGAGGGGTTCTTAGTCTTGGTTCTTTGTGTCTTCTCGCTCCTCGGCGCCTCCGCGTTAAAAACCGCCGCAAACGAACCCCACAACCTTGGTTCTGCGTGCTACCCTGTAATAAGCGCTATAAGGGCGACGATAACCCATCATGAGCCAGGCTACACACCAGATCCAAGTATCCAACCTGTCGAAAGTATTCGGCAACCGACCCGAACGCGCTCTGGCGTCTGAACACGCAGCCAAGACCCGCGCCCAGATACAGGACGAGCTGGACTTGGTGTTCGCCCTTCGCAACGTTTCGTTCGAGGTTGACGAGGGCGAAATCTTCGTAGTTATGGGACTATCCGGCAGTGGCAAATCAACGCTCGTCCGAACTCTCATCCGGCTCATAGACGCCACCGCCGGCGAGATACTATTCGGCGGCGAAAACATCCTGGACTACGACTCCGAACAGCTAATCCAGTTCAGAAGAAACAAGGTGGCGATGGTCTTCCAGCACTACGGCCTGCTCCCGCACCGCCGCGTGCTGGACAACGTGGCATACGGCCTGGAAATCCAGGGCATGGACAAGGAAGAGCGTTACTCACTGGCCGCCAAAGCCATCGATACGGTGGGACTGACGGGATGGGAAGACTACTACCCGCGCGAGATGAGCGGCGGGATGCAGCAGCGCGTCGGCCTGGCGCGCGCGCTCGCCGTCAACCCCGAGGTACTGCTGATGGACGAGCCGTTCAGCGGCCTGGATCCACTGATCCGCCGCGAAATGCAGGACGAACTGATCGCGCTCCAGCGCGAACTTCAGCAGACGATAGTGTTCATCACTCACGACCTGAACGAGGCTCTCAAGATAGGCAACCGCATCGCGATAATGCGCGACGGGGAGATCGTCCAGCTTGGTCCGCCTGAGGAGATAGTCACCAAGCCCGCAGATGCTTACGTCGCCGAGTTCGTGCAGGACGTATCCCGGACGCGCGTCATCCAGTCCGGCGCGATCATGCAGAAGCCCGCTGAGGTGGTGTACGACTGGCAGGGGCCTAACGCGGCTCTTCGGATCATGCGCTCGGCGGATCTCGACGCCGCCTTCGCGCTGGGTCACGGCAACGTCCTGCGCGGCATCCTCACCGAGGACCTGGCGGCAAGGCTCTCGCGGCAGGGCGTCGAGAAGCTGGAGGGCGTCTGCCTGGAGCCGGCGATGACCGCCGCGCCCGAGTCGTTCATAGAAGAGATAATCCCAATGGCGGCTGAGACGGAGCATCCTATAGCCGTAGTGAACGAAGAGGGCCGACTGCTGGGCGAGATACACCGCGGCGCGCTTCTGGCTGAGATAGCGGACACCGATATAGAGCCGGACCCATAGACCGCCAGGAGGACCAACATGGCGCAGGCAGACGATACTCGATCGGGTACGGTCTCACTGCCGGCGGGCCTATCCCTGGACCCGCGCTCGCCCCGGACGGTTTGGGCAGCGGCCGCGGCGCTGATCCTGCTGACTCTCATCGTATGCCTGATCGCATTTGGCCCGGCGATGGAGTTCCCGACCACTGTTGACACCTACGAGGAGCCAACGCCAGCCGGCAACACCGTCACCATCGAACGGACCGTGCGGCAGGTTACAGGCGGGTGGATAGACGACGTGGTCGATTGGCTTACGGTAGAAGGCAGCTGGCTGTTCGATCCCCTCAAGAACGGCGTTACCTACGCCCTAGTTTATATTGAGAACGTTCTCAAGTGGATACCTTGGCCAGTAGTCGTCATCACGCTCGCGTTGCTCGCATTCGCCGTCGGACGCTGGCCGCTGCTCGGCTTCACCGTCGCCGCGCTGCTCTTCATCGGCTTCATGGGTCTGTGGGAAAACACGATAGATACCCTCGCCCTGATGGTAGTCTCGGTCTTCATATCGGTGGCGATTGGTCTGCCGCTTGGCGTGTTCGCCGCCCGAAACGAGCTTGCAGATAGAATCATGCGCCCCGTCCTGGACGGTATGCAGACGATGCCCAGCTTCGTGTACCTGCTCCCGGGCGTGTTGTTCTTCGGGCTCGGCCCACCCGCCGGCGTCTTCGCCACCATCATCTACGCCGTTCCCCCCGTCATTCGCCTCACCAACTTGGGCATTCGACAAGTATCGGCGGAGGTGGTGGAGGCCGCCCGTTCGTTCGGCACGACCCCGTACCAGCTGCTCACCAAGGTTCAGATACCTATGGCTATGCCTACGATCATGGCGGGCGTGAACCAGACGACCATGATGGCGCTTGCCATGGTAACGATAGCCAGTATGGTCGCAGCAGGCGGTCTTGGCGACAACGTTCTCAGAGCGCTTCAGAAGAACCAATCCGGCAACGGGGCGATAGCTGGACTCGCGATCGTCTTCCTTGCCATAATCATTGACCGGCTTACACAGTCCGTAGCTAGACAACAGAACGAAAGAATAAGCGCCGGATAGTTTCGATCGAAGCAAGTTGGGTACTGAATATCGAAAACCCAAAGGAGGATGCCTTGAATACCAGATTCATAACCAAGATAGCGCTGACCGGAGCGTTGCTCGCGGCCGTGGCGTTTGCCGCGCTCGCCTGCGCCTCCGAGCCGGCGGAGCCGTCCGTAAGCGCGGAAGAGATACGCCAGATCGTATCAGCCGAAGTCTCGAAGGCGCAGCCCGCTCCCCAGCAGCAGGTGTCCGCGGCTGAGATCAAGGCGATGGTCGAAGACGCGATGCCTGCCATGCCCGAACCTCAGCAGCAAGTGTCTGCCAACGAGATCAGGTCCATGGTCGAAAGCGCGGTAGAATCCGCCGCCATGGAGGGAGCGTCGCCTGAAGAGATCAAGTCCATGGTCGAAAGCGCGGTCATGGCCGCGACCGGCGACTCGATAACGAGTTCGGACGTCGAATCCGCCATCTCGAAGGCGGTAATGGAATCGCAAACGAACATGCTAACCGCAGAAGATGTGGACAAGGCAATCTCTTCGGCGGTCATGGCTGCCTCCGAAGGCTCACTCACCGCCGAAGACGTAAGGTCAATACTCAACGAGGGAGCCCAAGACGCTCTCACTGAAGAGCAAGTAGCCGCCATCGTCTCCCAGGCGCTCGAAGACCGAGACATGATGATGGACATGGAGCCCAGAGAGACGATCGTCTTCTCCGACCTCAACTGGACGAGCGCCCAGGTGCAGGATCGCATAGCGCAGTACATCGTAGAGAAGGGCTACGGCTACCCGACCGACGTAGTGTTCGGCGCTACCCTTCCCCTGTTCAACGGCCTGCGCGCGGGCGATACGCACGTAACCATGGAGATATGGCTGCCCAACCAGGATGAAGCCTGGATGGAAGCGCAGGCGATGGGACAAGTCGTCTCCGTAGGCGAGAGCCTCGGCAAGGATTGGCAGTCCGCGTTCGTCATCCCCGCATACCTGCAGGAGCAGTATCCCGACCTCGACAGTGTTGAAGACCTCAAGGACGACCAGTTCAAGATGCTGTTCGAAACCGCAGAGACCGGCGGCAAGGCGCGTCTCGTATCCTGCGTCATCGGCTGGGCTTGCGAAGAGGTCAACGCCGCCCAGATAGAAGGCTACGACCTCGGCGATCACGTCCACATCGTCAACCCCGGCGACGGCGCGGCAGCCAACGCCGACCTCTACGGCGCTTATGAGAAACAGGAGCCGTGGCTCGGCTACCAGTGGGGCACCAACGACCCGCCCCTGCTGCTCGATCTCGTTCGCCTCGAAGAGCCGGCGTACAGCGATGAGTGCTGGTTCACCACCAAGGCTTGCGCCTACGAGGACGCCACCATCCTCATCGCGGTCCACCCCGACCTGCTCACCCGCGCTCCGGACGTGGTCGCGATGCTGCGCAATTGGGAGTTTGACATTAACAAGTACACCGTCGTTGCCCAGTGGATGAATGAAAACCCGGACGCCACCGCCAACGACGCCGCTCTCTGGTGGCTGAACGGCAATGAAATGGCCTGGTCTAGCTGGGTCACCGAGGACGCCGCCTCCGCCATCAGCGCCGCTCTCGCCGCCGGCGAAGCCGCCGACGGCTGGCCCACGGAGTAGCCAACGGATAGTCAATTAGCGTCCGCCCCTTCCCGTTTCGTGGAAGCGTCGGGCTTGCCGGCGGGGGCGATTCGACAGTCGCCCCCGCTGTCGTTATAATCCGAACCGTCCGACGAATCACCACGACAGGGGCTGCTCAATGAGGATCGCGCGCTTTCTATGGAGAAACAGGGTTAGGTGGGGAGCCATCGAAGGCGACCGGGTGAGGGCCGTCCGGATAGGTGGCGACAACTCCCCCAGCGTTGGAAAATTCCTCTGTTCTCTTGCCGAAGCTCGCTTGCTCGCGCCCATAGACCCCTACAGAAACAAGGTAGCCGCGATAGCCGCCAACTATGGAGAGCGCGACGAACGAGATGGACCGGGCATCTTCATGAAGCAGCCTGGAACCATCGTCGGGCCCGACGACGCTATCATATACCCCCGAACCGGCATATCCGTAATTCATGAAGCCGAGCTTGGAATTGTGATCGGAAAAGCTGCAAAGAACGTCAGCGTCAGACACGCGAGGGAGTACATACTCGGATTTACCTGCGTCAACGACGTGAGCGGCTCCCGATTCACCGCCGACGACACGGGGCGCGGTACAAGCATGAGGTGGAAGCACTTCGATACGTTCTGCCCAGTAGGCCCCTGGATAGAAACAGACTTGAAAGGCCCACACCGCCGTATCCAATGCCGCGTCAACGGCGAGACCGTTGTTGACGGCTCTACTGGAGATATGCTCTGGAACGTCCCGGCATTGGTAAGCTGGGTATCGGAGGCGATGACTCTATATCCCGGCGACATTATAGCCACGGGCTGCCCGGGCGTGGGCGAGATAAATGTAGGCGATACAGTAGAAATCGAGGTGGAAGGCGTCGGAACCCTCCGCAACTTCGTAGTCGCCGATCCCGCTCCTCCGACCGCCGATTGGCCCGCTCTTATTCGCTGACCCATTTCCCTCGAACATCGTTTATAATCAACGAAACACATTCCGCTGAATAGAGGTTCTCCAGATGAAGATCACCGACATCAAGATACAT
This sequence comes from Dehalococcoidia bacterium, assembly GCA_034420955.1. Classification (GTDB taxonomy): domain Bacteria; phylum Chloroflexota; class Dehalococcoidia; order Lucifugimonadales; family UBA1123; genus VXRN01. Next base: position 5,762 of record DAOUKV010000026.1, on the reverse strand, counting down.
CGCCTAACGCCGCCCGCAGACGCGCCCGCGTCGTTCGTCGGCAGGCCCGGGCGTATGCTAGTGCAGGTACTCACTGACGAAGGGCTGACAGGCATAGCCGAAGGCTCGCGCGGATACGGCGTCTTCAGCGCCTACCTCGAGGACGTCATAAAGCCGCTCATCGTGGGCATGAATCCCCTCCAGCCTCGCCGCATCTGGGAGCTTCTATCGCTCGGCGACGGCGAACGCGCCACGCGGCTGCCGTCTCAGATAGTCGGCGTCATAGACGTTGCCATTTGGGACATCATGGGCAAAGCGGCAAATATGCCACTTCACGCTCTGCTCGGCGGCGCCGCGCGCACCGAGATTCCCATGTACTGGAGCCGGGGGAGCGGCTGGCGAAAGTCGCCCGGCGAGATGCTGGAAGAGGTGCAGGAGGGCTATGAACGCGGCTTCCGCGCGTTCAAGATACGCATGGACTGGCGAGACTACCGTCAGGACGCCGACCCGGACAAGGACTTCGCCATCTTCAAGGCAGTCCGCGAATGGCTGCCCGACGACGTGCCTCTCGGATTCGACGCCAACTGCGGCTACTCGGTTCCGACCGCCATCATGCAGGGACGCCGGTTCGAGGACGTGGGCGGCATCGCCCACTTCGAGGAGCCGCTGCCGCAGTACGACTTTCCCGGACTTCGCCAGGTGGTGGACGCGCTGGACTGCCCTGTTTCGACCGGAGAGCAGGCGATCTCGGCATGGCAATTCAGAGACCTGCTCGACCTCGGCAACCCGGATATCCTCCAGCCCGACATTCTCAACGTCGGCGGCGTGTCCGAGATAATGCGCGTCTATGAGATGGCGTCCGCGCGCAACAAGGTCATCATGCCGCACAGCCCCAACATCGGGGCCAACTCGCTGGCAAGCCTCCACGCATACAGCACGGTCGGCAACGCCATTCGCCCGCACGAATTCTCCGAAGAGTTCACCGGCCCAGCCGAGAGCGTGGCGGAACTGTTCGTAGAGCCGATCATCCCCGAGGGCGGATCGATTACCCTGTCCGACAGACCCGGCCTGGGGTTGGAAATAGACGAGGCGGCGCTGGCGAGGTGGACTGCCGATTGACCATATACCGGGCGGTTGCGCGCGCGGCGCGCATAGATGCCCATGAATTCCGGACCTGAGACTGACCGACTGAATCCGAATCACAACCACGCGCATCTAACGACTGACACCCTGACACGGAGCGGTTGCCATGAAACTCAAGAGCGTTGGATTTGGAGCGCTGGCCGGCTTGATGCTAACGGCGCCTCTCGTCGCCATCATGTACCTGGCGAATAAGTGGTTCGAGCTGTCGTTCCCACCGTTCGACGCGTTCGACTGGGTGGCGCGAATGCTGCCCGGTCCGGTGGTAACCTTCGGCATAGACCTGATGGTAGATTCTCTCATGCTGATAGGCATGAGCGTGAAAGATTTCGCCAAGACCGCCGAGCAGATCATGGCGATCGGCATATTCCTTGGCGCCGGTGTGGTTGCGACGATCATCATCTTCGGCCTTGTGGAGCGTCGAATCGCAAGCGGGTGGCGTTACCTCGGCGTCGCCTGTGGCGCGATCGTAGGAGCTCCGATCGCCATCATCACGGCGTCAATCGGCCAGTCGCCGCTGGAACCCACCACTAACTTCGTGTGGACTATGTTGGTGTCCGTCATATGGGGCGCGTCGGCGGTGGGCATGGGCAGGCGACTGCTGTTGCCTATCGAGACGACACGAGCGCTGGACGACGCCGGCGACGTTGTCGACGAGCCGTCCGTAGAAGTTCTCGGCAGACGCCAGTTCCTCGTTCGGATGGGCGTGGCGACGGCGACGGTAACAGTCGCCGGAGCGGGTATAGGCCGCATCATGGAGGGCGCCGAGCAGCGCCGCCTGGAGGAGGAACAGGCGCGTCTCGAGGTGGAACTGCAACGAGCGCGCGCTGAGTTGGCGACGCGCGCGCAGTCCGGCGCGTCCGCGCAGGCGACGCCCGCGCCGCCCATAAGCGACATGCTCCCCAACGCCGACGACCCGCTCAAGGCCGCGCTCGGCACACGGCCAGAGTACACCGCCGTCCGCGACCACTACCAGATCTTCATACGGTCCACCCCAACCAGGATCGAAGAGGCGGACTGGACGCTTCCGATCACCGGCCTGGTCAGCAACCCCCTGACGCTGACGCTGAGCGATATCATGATGAACTACGAGCCGCGCAGCGAGTTCGTAACCCTGTCGTGCATATCGAACCGCATCGGCGGCGACCTCATCAGCACGACATACTGGACTGGCGTGAGCCTGCAAGACATCCTCGCAGACGTCAGGCCCACCGACGAGGCCCAGTACCTGATCATCGAGTGCGGCGACGGCTTTTACGAAACCGTAGATCTCGACCTCATCAACGCCGACAAGCGCGTTATGCTCGCCTACGCTTGGGACGAGAAGCCGATCCCGTGGGATCACGGCTTCCCGCTGAGGATATGGATACCCGACAGATTTGGAATGAAGCAGCCCAAGTGGATTACGAGCATCGAGGTCGTAAGCGAGTACAAGGCCGGCTACTGGGTCGAACGCAATTGGGACAAGGACGCGATCGTTCGCGCGACGTCCGTTATTGATACCATCGCCGTTGACGCGATCGTCGAAGAGGGCGATCAAAAGCTGATACCCATAGGCGGCATAGCCTACGCCGGCGCGCGCGGCATCTCGAAGGTAGAAGTGCGAATCAACCGAGGCTTCGACAGCAACGACCCCGCCGATGAAGGCCCCTGGATGGAGGCGCAGTTGCGAGAGCCGCTGTCCGATGTCTCGTGGGTGATCTGGCGATACGACTGGCCGTTCGAGGATGGTGAATGGGAGTTCGAGGTGCGCTGCGTCGAGAAGGACGGCTCTCCCCAGATCGAGGATGTCGCTTCCCCCAGGCCCAGCGGCGCGACCGGCATCCACAGACGAACGAAGAAGGTAGAAGCGAAGGGGTAGCGCATGAACGAACTCATGCAGCTGACGGCGCGCGAGGCGGTGGATCGACTGCGCCGCCGCGAGGTGTCGCCCGATGATATGATAGACGCCGCCATGGAGCGTATCGGCGAGACCGACGGCTCCCTGAACGCGCTGCCCACGCTGTGCGAGGAGAGGGCGCGCGACCGAGCTTCGAATCTCGCGCCCCCGGACGGTCAGGCGCCGCGCGGCTACCTCTACGGCCTGCCAATCGCCATCAAAGACCTGACCGATGTCGCCGACGTTCGCACTACCTACGGCTCTCCGATATTCGCCGACCACGTTCCCGAGAAGTCCGACCTGCTGGTCCAGACACTCGAGTCGCGCGGAGGAGTGGTTCTGGCGAAGTCCAACACGCCGGAGTTTGGCGCGGGCGCCAACACCTTCAACGAGGTCTTCGGCAAGACCCGCAACCCGTGGGACACGTCCAAGACTTGCGGCGGATCGTCCGGCGGATCCGCGACGGCGCTTGCCGCCGGGCAGGTTTGGCTCGCTTCCGGCAGCGACCTCGGCGGCAGCCTGCGGATTCCCGCCAGTTTCTGCTCCGTAGTCGGCCTGCGCCCTACGCCCGGCCGCGTGGCGACCGGGCCGCGTTCGGTTCCATACGGCACGCTGGGCGTCAACGGGCCGATGGGCCGGAGTGTAGGGGACGTCGCGCTGATGCTGGACGCTCAGGCCGGCGCGTTCCGTCAAGACCCGCTCAGCATCCCCGAACCCGACCGCGCCTTCACCGATTGGGTGGACGATCCGACGCCGCCGAAACGCATCGGCTACTCGCCCGACCTGGGGCTGACCGGCGTGGACTCGGAAGTCGCCGACATTTGCCGCGCCGCCCTGCGCCACTTCGCGGACATCGGCGCAGAGGTCGAGGACGCAAGCCCGGATCTGGGCGAGGCTGAGTGGGTGTTCCAGACCCTGCGCGGCGCGACGTTCGTATCGAGCTACCGGACGCTGCTGCAAGAGCATAGAGCCGAGTTAAAGCCGGAGGTCATCTGGAACATCGAGCATGGCTTGTCGCTGTCGTCTGACGACATAGCGCGCGCCGAGCTCGAGCGCGGCGCGATGATCAACCGAACGGCGGAGTTCTTCGGCGAGTACGATCTGCTCGTGTGCCCAACCGTCCTCGCCCCGCCCTTCGACGTGGACACCCGCTACCTGTCAGAGCTGGACGGAGTTCCGTTCGACACCTACGTTAGCTGGCTCATCCTTACATTCGCCATCACTTTGCTGGGATGCCCGGCGATCTCCGTTCCATGCGGATTCACCAAAGCGGGCTTGCCCGTAGGTCTGCAGATCGTAGCGCCGTGGCGCGAAGAGGGGTATCTGCTGGGCGCGTCCGCGCTGTTCGAGCGGGCGGCGGGAGTCTCGCCTCTGACGCCACGGTTGGCGCTCTAATAGTCGCTTACCATTCCGTCCATGCCGGGCATACGAACGTCCATCAGTACCACGTTCAGCATGATCTTGGCTGCGTGGCTGATGGCTGACTCGCCATTCCCGTAGTCTCCAACTACGTCAATGTCATCTCGAGCTCGAACGTCGCCCTCAGCCCTATCCGAATAGGGTCGTAGTCGTCAACTGTCATCAGTCTGATGCGTTCCATCCAATGCCCATTCTTGGATGCTTGGACGCCGACCACTGGCAGCAAGCCAAGTTCATAGGAACGCTTGGAAAGGGCAGGTACGAGTGTGATTACGAGGGAGATGTACCTGGGCCAGTGTATTGGAAATGCGAAGGGGAGAAATTTGGTCGTCATGCCACCGACTCTGATAACAACGCTTCACTGGTACGGACCTTCGGCGGCGCTGCTTGTCTCCCTGTCACTGTTGCGACTCTTTCGCGGTCGTCCGAGACCGTAAGACCGCAGCGAACTCGCGTATCCTGTCCAAGGCGGTCATGTTCGCCTATTGTGATTGAGAACGAAGCAGAGAGCAGCCAACCAGAGGCAACATTATGGCTAACCGTCCCGGTTCTGGTTCGAGAAGATTCTCGTCAGGTCGTAGAAGAAGCCTATACACTGCGGTTGCGGTGATGGGGTTGCTGGCTATTGCGGTCGGGTTGTTCTTTTTCATCGGCAACGGTGGATGCACTTGGCGCGTCGGGGCGAGTGTACTTGAGGCGAAGTCGATTTCCCCGAGCAGGCTCTTGCTGATTGTCCGCTCCTGCAACCAGAATCCGGAAGTGTCGCAGTTGCGGGAGACGGAAGTCGACGTGCAGGTGAAAGTACTTGTCGACATCCATCCTTTCCTATTGGGTGGTGAGGACTGCCTAGATGCAGTTGAAGTCCAACTTCAAGAGCCGTTGGGAGATCGGGACGTCATTGACAAGCGTAGCGGCCAAGTCGTGCGAGTCCGTTCTCGGTGAGAACCTTGAGTATCCCGACATCGCCAAGCGGTGTTGTTAGTGGCGACGACCACCGTAAGGAGCATTATGACTAGCCGTTCTAATCCGAGAGGATTCTTGTCTAGCTGGCTAGGACGTCTGTACATCGCGGCTGTGGCGATAGGGTCGCTGGCTTTTGCGGTCTGGCTGTTCACTTTCATCGGCAACGGCGGATACAATTGGCGCATCGGCGTGACTGTGGCCGAAGCGAGTTTGAGGGGCACGGCCAGGCTCGGACTCCGTGTCAACGCCGACTGCACCAAGAATTCGGAGGTGTCTCGCTTGGTGGAGACTGACGTTGATGTGCAGGTCGAGGTGGTTGCCGACGCCACTCCCTTCTTGCATGGCGTGGATTGTGGAGGGAGTGTTGGAGTACAGCTTCAAG
>DAOUKV010000025.1:0-24420 GCA_034420955.1 Dehalococcoidia bacterium | reverse complement strand
ATCCCGATGGTGCGCTGGCTCAATGCGCCAAGGGTTACGTCGGGGGCGCTGGAGTGGGACCACTCGGTACGGAACTGGTGGTCGGCCATCCAGACGCTGGTCAGGCCCATCTCCTCAGCATAGGCCACCTGGTCAAGCATTTCCAGGAACCGGTCAGCCTCGTAGGAGCGGGATGACGGCCTGGGGACCTGCATCTGATAGAACATGCCGATTTGCATGGACACGCTTCCTGCTATTGACTCCTTGCCTGGCATCCCGGCAAAATTTGTTCTCGCAAAAATGGGGAGAGGGAATCTTTCGCGCTACCCTGTGGATGTGAATGCCACGATGAATACGGCCTGCCTTTCATATTACCACACAGTTGGGCTGCCGGGCGCTCCCGCGGGCGCAACCCGGCATTGCCAACGTGTGTTGATAATGGTTTAAGATAGGGTTGAGACAGATAAGGGAGGTGTAATCGGCGGGGGCTTATTGGACCATGCGGGCGGATTGACCGGCTGAAGGACAAGCGGCAGTCCGGGTTGCTGATATCAAGCCGGCTGCTGACATCAACAGCGGCGGAGACAAAAACGGACAGAATCTCTGAACACTTAGCCGGACATTATCGCTGCACATCGACACGAAAATGGCGAATTCCCAGCTTGGCGTTGACAGCATCCTAGGTAGATTGGATAGATCTACTACCAAATCTATTGGAATATGTACCCCAAGATAACCCGCGCCTTTGTCGATTATAGTAGAGGACTGACTGCCATCTAGATAATTCTCAACAGCCGTCTGATCACTAGGTCTCACGTAGATAGTAACTGGAACGCTAGATCTTTGGGACGAGCCTCCAGCTTTGCTACCCGAAAAAATCTACGATCTTCCCTACTACCTAGCAGGCCGCTGAAAAAGGCGTGGTGAAGTTCGGCCGCATGTCGGACGACTTTGACCGGATGTACTCGAGGATCGGTCGAGCATCGGTCCCTCCCGAGCGTCTGCTGGAGTCTCTGCTGCTCATCTCGCTGTACTCGATCAGGAGTGAGAGAGCGTTCTGCCGGGAGCTCGACTACAACTTGCTCTATGCAGACAGGCCAACATACATCCTCACCGAGCCCCGAGTCGGCTACAAGATGCCCAGGGGGGAGATGCATACCGCGGATCCGTCCGCTTCTCCCTGGGCTGAGGACCCGCTTTCCTTATACGTTATACGTACATCTGGGAGGACGTGACAGTGGGACATCAGGAGACGGAAGCATCTGCGCCTCAGCCGGGTAACCAGGCGAAGCGCGGTACAACGATGAATGGGCTGTCTCTCCCCTGGTTGGCGGTGTTGTTGGCAGCGTGGACTTTGCTGCCTGCCGCGTGCGGTGAAGGCATCGTGGATCTGCCCACACCGATTGCGGCGCCCTTCCCGACCGCCGGTGGGGTGGTGGGGCCGGACTCTCAGCCCGCCCCGTCGCCGACTGCCGCGCCCAAGCCCACCAGAGCGTCGCCGACGCCCGTGGCCGCCACCGCGTCGCAGGAGTCGACTGAGACACGGCCGCTCGCGCCGGTGAAGCTGGAGCCCGCGTTCCCGGGTCTGGAGTTCGACCGGATGGTGCTGCTGACCTACCCGGACGACGGCTCCGGCCGCTTGTTCCTCGCGCTCCAGCCGGGGCGCATCGTGGTGTTCGAGAACGAGCCTGGCGTGGAGTCAGCAGAGACGTTTCTAGACATCCGAGAGCGTGTGAACGACTCCGGCAATGAGGAAGGGCTACTGGGGCTGGCGTTCGATCCCGCGTTCGCCGAGAACGGCTACTTCTACGTCAACTACACCGCGTCCGGCCCCCGGCGTACGGTCGTCTCACGCTTCTCGGTCGACGCGAGAAACCCCGACCGGGCGGACGCCGACTCTGAGGTCGTCTTCTTGGAAGTTGCGCAGCCGTACCAAAACCACAACGGGGGCCACGTCGCCTTCGGGCCGGACGGGATGCTGTACGTGGGCCTCGGCGACGGTGGATGGCGCGGCGATCCCCGTGGCAACGGGCAGGACATGTCCACTCTGCTGGGCAGCATTCTACGAATCGACGTGAGCGCGCTGGACGAAACTGGCGGCTACGCGGCGCCGCCGGACAACCCGTTTGCGGACGATGCGACAGCGCGACCGGAGATATGGGCCTACGGCCTTCGCAACCCGTGGCGGTTCAGCTTCGACCGTGAGACGGGCGACCTGTGGGCCGCCGACGTTGGTCAGGACCGGTACGAGGAGATCGATCTCGTCAGGCCGGGCCGAAACTACGGCTGGAACGTGATGGAGGGGGCGCATTGCTACCGGCAGGAGGGTTGCGACACGCGGGGCCTGGAGTTCCCGGTGGCGGAGTACGGGCGCGACGGCGGCTGCTCGGTGACGGGCGGGTATGTGTACCGCGAGCGCCGGCTGCCGACGCTGCACGGCGCTTACTTGTACGCCGACTTCTGCAGCGGCAAGATATGGGCGCTGCGCCACGACGGCGTCTCGGTGACGGAGCAGATGCTGATAGCGGATACGGGGCTGTCCATCTCGTCGTTCGGCGAGGACGCGTCGGGCGAGGTGTACGTGCTCACATTCGACGGGGTGGTGTACCGATTTGGGGACTAGTCGACACGCTTCGGCTCCATGGCCATGGCTCGACCGCGCTAATGGAGACGGCTATAGCAGTTCCACACAGTCGGGACAACGGACACATGCGCGGGACCATAGGAGCTCGTGATCAAGAGTAGAGAAAGCGGCAGAGTGGAGCATCCCAACATGGCAGTCATGACCATCGCCTTAGTTTACACGGGCGGTTACGTCGCTCGGAGGCTGATAGAATAACTGCGCGCGATTTCGCTTTTCAGACACTCGATACGCCTCTAGGCAGTTCGCGCCCCACCTTCAAGCCGAATTCCGGCCCTCCCTGAGCTTTCCAAAGTCTCCGGGCTAGGATAAGTATCTCCTTCAATCCCATAGTTCCGAAACTAGGGTGAACCACTGAATTTCCACGTGTGGGTAATCCCCACCGAATCAAGTAGTTTCACTGAATCCCCCCGTGAGGATCTGGCTCGAATATAAACCTTAGGTTATTATGCACGAGCCTGCCTCAAGGGAGAAGGGACTTTTCACCTCACGCGGTTGTACTGAACATTGCATAGTCATTGTCTGGAACGGCGCGCATTGTCTATAATGTCGGCAGCCTAATCCATTAGCAGGGAGTATTACCTGATGCCTCAGTCGCTTGCCTTCTTCCGCGGACAGATAGTACCGGTCGAGCAGGCGCAGGTAAGCGTTATGACTCATGCCCTCCACTACGGCACCGCCGTATTCGAGGGCATTCGCGGAAACTGGAACGAGGAGCAGGGCAAGCTGTACGTGTTCCGCATGAGGGAGCACTACGACCGACTTATCCAAGGCTGCCGGATGCTGCTGATGGACATACCCTATTCGGCGAGCGATTTGTGCGACATCACCATCGAACTCCTCCAGAGCAGCGGCTACAAGCAGGACCTCTACGTCAGGCCGCTGGCGTACAAGAGCGAGGAACTGGTCGCCAACCTCAAGCTCCAGGAGCTCGAGAGCGACTTTACACTAATGGCGGTGCCGTTCGGCGCGTACATAGACGTCGAAGGGGCGATCCACTGCACTACGTCTTCGTGGCGGCGCATAGACGATACGATCATTCCCCCGCGCGTGAAGATAAGCGGCCACTACGTCAACTCCATCCTCGCCAAGACGGAGGCTACGCTCGCGGGCTTCGACGAGGCTATCATGCTGACGCCCGGCGGCGACGTGTCCGAGGGTTCGGGCGAGAACCTGTTCCTGGTCAACGACGGCGAGATATTCACGCCGCCGGTCTCAGACAACAACCTGACCGGCATCACGCGCGACTCGGCGATTACGCTGGCGCGCGAAGAGCTTGGCATAGACGTGGTGGAGCGCAACATACGGCGCAGCGAGCTGTATCTTGCCGACGAGGTGTTCCTGACGGGCACGGCGGCGCACATCACGCCTGTCGGATCTCTTGACAGGCGTCCAATCGGCAGCGGCGAAGTGGGGCCGTTGACGAAGAAGATCAGCGACGTGTATCTGGACGCCATACAGGGCGGCAACCCGAAGTACCGCGACTGGTGCACCGAGATTCCGCTGGAATAGTCGCCGGCGAGCCGGCGTCTATCTGAATATGTTCACCTTCGCCACCGACTACTGTATCGCCGCTTTCCTCTCGACGACGGGCGCGCTGCAGTTCGCGTTCTCGGTGGGCGGGATTCACGGGCTGCTGGCGTTCAAGCGCGCGATAGTGGCGCGGACGCTGGGCATTGCGCTGGCGGTCTCCGGGTTCGTGTTCTTCTTCGGGGTCGGCGAGCGCAACATCAACGATTACGAGGGCGGGCTGGACGCGCCGGCGCAGGCGCTGTTCTTTTCCTACGGCGCGCTCGGCGCGCTCATCTTTACGCTGGCGCTCACCTCGCTGATCAATTGGAGGATGCGCGGCCCTGAACCCGGCAATGAATCCGGCAATGACTCAGGCGCCGGAACGGACGATGGACCGGACGTTGGCATTGACGCTCTGAGGCACACCAACTACGCGCTCGCGCTGTGGCGGAGCGCCGGCTACTGGTGGAATAGGTGGAAGCGCTAGCGAACGCGGACAGGCAGCTATCCCTCCTGATAAACGGCTTCGTCGGCACAGTCCCGTTCCTGGACAGGCTTGCGAGGTGGGTCGTGAGCGACTACCTCACGCCTATCGCGCTCGCGCTGCTGCTGATAGTGATGTGGTTCATAGAGAGCGACCGCGAGGAGCGGCTGCGCCAGCAGCTCGGCGTGTTCGTCGCGCTGACCTCGCTGGCGCTGTCGAACTTGGTCGTGTTCGTACTCAACATGCTCTACTTCAGGCCGCGACCGTTCGTAGATCTGGACATCAAGCTGCTGTTCTACAAGCCGACGGACTCATCGTTCCCGTCCAACTCCGTCGCCGCGGTATTCGGCATAGCCTTCGGGGTGTGGGCAGTAAACCGGAAGCTGGGATGGATGGCTATAGGCGCGGCCAGTTTGTACGCGCTGGCGCGGGTCTATGCCGGGGTCCACTATCCGCTGGACGTTCTGGCGGGCGCGGCGATAGCGATTCCGGTAACGTTCTTGGTTTTCAGGATGCGCGACTTGCTGATGCCGGTACTGGTGGGGGTGATCAGGCTGGCGAGGGTAATGAGGTTGGCGTAGCAAGCCACACGCTTGACCAGGATTTGGAATAAGGGGCTGGGCTGCGGGAGCAACGGTGTAGGGAGCGGGGGATTCACCCCCATCCTAACCTTCCCCCATCAAGGGGGAAGGGATTTTTCACCCTCACCCCAACCCTCTCCCTCAGGGAGAGGGGGCTTTTAGCCGGGCGGGGGGAATGGGGGGCGGACGTATAAGCCGAGCATCCGGCCGCCGAGCAGGTGTACGTGGGCGTGCTCCTGGGACTGCATGGCGTCTCCCTCGCCGTTGGCTTCGCTTCTTCCGAAGTTGGATACGGTCCTGTATCCGCCGGGGCAATGTTCTTCGCCGAGTTCGGCCGCGAGCGCGGCGATGCGCGCCATCAGGTCGCCGCTGGCCCAAAGCTCGGGCTGGGTCATGTGCTCTGTGGGAACGAGAAGCCACTGGACGGGAAACCAGCCAAGCCGGTTTCGGAAGACGATTATGCCTTCCTCACGGTGGATGACTGTCGAGGGCAGGTTGCCGGCGATTATCTCGCAGAAGGTGCAGTCGGGCATGGTCTAGCGGGCGTTGCGCCGCCACCTTGGGTCGCGCTCAGGCGTTCCTTGACGGTTGCGATCTCGGCGTTTGACACGGTAATCCGGCGCGTCCATGCGTATGAGTTGTCCTCCAGACAGATCCTGTAGGCGCGAGACAATTGGACCTGAGATGTCGGTAATGTCCCAGCTAGTCGTCACCACCGTGGGTAGCCCCAGGTTGTGGCGGAACACGATAATCTGATACAGCTTTTCATAGGCCCACTGGTTGCGGTACTCACTACCCAAGTCGTCCAAGATCAGCATAGGTGTACTGCGAACCTCGTCAAATACATGATCGTAGTCAACGCCACTGTCAGGCCGGAAAGTGTGCCGCAGGTAGTCCATCAACTGCGGCACAAATGCGAAAAATACAGGGAGCCCTTGAGCCATCCGAGTCACCGCGATTGAGACTGCGAGATGCGTTTTGCCCACGCCGGTATCTCCGTATAGCGTCAGCCAACCGGAAGGAGAGGACGCCCAAGCCTTTGACGTTCTAAGCGCACCCTCAAGGGTCTGTCGCTGCACCGCAACAGCCATGTTGCCACGCGTGTCAAATTTGCCGAACGTCATACTCTCTATCATCTTTGCAGGGATTGGACCAACCCGTAGCATCGGGTCTTGACTGGCGCCACGCAACTGCAAAATCTGGCAAAGGTCGCGGTTCTCCATACGACTGGATATGTAAGGGTCTATATCGCCGATGTCCAATGCCGTCGTAACCACGGTCGGGAGTTGTGAGTTCGCGCGACGGTTGAAGATCTGCTGCAATTTCTCCTGTGCCCACGGTGTTGGACTTTGTGATCCGAGTCCGTCCAGTACGAGTAGCGGGGCTTCGTTCACTTGCTCGAATAGATCCGAATATAGTGTCTCGCTTGTCGGTGCAAAGGTGCCTCGCATATCATCTAGCAAGTCCGGTACGTGGACAAAGAAAACTGGGTACCCCTGCTCTATACAGTGATTGGTGATAGCGGCAGCAAGATGCGTCTTGCCGGAACCGTTCGGCCCCGTCAGCACAATCCACCCAGACGGTTGGTTCGAGTACTCGAGCGCGGCTGCATACGCTTCGCTAAACAGACGTTTGCTCACAGGATTGTTTGAGCGCCCCTCTTGGTCGGCGGACTCGAATGTCATGCGTGAAAGCGGTCCGAGATTCGAGTAGCGACGCAGCCTGTCAGAACGTTGATCAGGCTCGGTCTCCGCACTACACTCACACGACCTCATCCGCCCGAAATCAGGATGTCCGACAGGGGCGTCAGATACCAACCAGCGGCGTCCCTTGCAGATGTCACACGGCTCTTCAGCCATAGCATCCTCATATGTGGGCACGTTTGGTCTGTCGCGCCCGTTGCTGTTGGCAATTCGGGTTTGCTGCAAGCGTTTCATGATTTCATCTAAGTTTTCCATAACTGCCACCTAGTATCTGCGGGGCATTGGCGGTTCTCCATCCAACCGCACACGCCCATACCCGTCTCGCTCCCATCGTTCCAGTATGGCAGAGACGTAGCGCCAGCTGCGCTTGTTCTGCTTGACCGCCTCATCTATCGCGTCTTCGATCCACTCTTCGGGATACATGTCCTCGGCTTCGCGGAGCGCGTCGGCGATCATGGGGCTGAGAATACCGATGTTCTGCTCGTACAGCTCGAAGACGTTGGGGCGGTCGGCATCGTGGCTTGGCGGCGGCTCAGCGTCACGCTTCAACCATTCCGGCGGCTCCTGCGCCAGTCTTTCGAGGGCGTTGCGGTCCAGTTCCGAGTTCAGGCCGAAAATGGGCTGGCGACCGCCGTCTGCGCCGACGATGGCGAACGCGAGGGTTCCGCGCTTCACCGCGCCGCCTAGAGCGCGTTCGATGAGGTCCGCGGTCTTGGCGCCGTCGCCTTTCTGAGTGTCCGGGGTTGGTATGGCGCGGGCAAGACTCTCGTCGGCCTGCATCTCACGCAGGGTTACGAAGCGCGGATGTCCACGCTTGCGGCTGAGCAGCGCGATGACGCGGAGGGTGCACTTCAACTCAGCCAAGTCGTCTATCTCGGACAGCAGCGAGCCGAGCAGAGGCGCGGGGACGGGGACGACGCGCACCCGCCGGGGGAAGCCGGGGTAGCGATCGGCATGTGTTTTGGCGGTGGTCATCATCGCACCATCATACTGCATCACACTGGGGCGTACTCGGGCGTCCGCACTGCGCTTGAGTCGGTCAGCGTCTCGAAGCGGACTCGTTCGTTTCGGAAGTACAGCGGGACGGCGCCGGTGGGGCCGTTGCGGTGCTTGGAGACTATCACTTCGGCGATGTTCTCAGGGTATGGGTCGGACGGGAATTTGCGTTCCCACTCCTCCCGCGTCAGGTACTGGTCTTCGCGGTGGATGAAAGCCACCACATCGGCGTCCTGCTCGATGGAGCCGGATTCGCGCAGGTCGGACAGCAAGGGTCTATGGTTTGGACGCTGCTCCACGGCCCGGCTTAGCTGGGAGCAGGCCAGTACGGGGATGTCCAGCTCGCGGGCGAGGCCCTTGAGTGCGCGCGACACTTCGCCGAGCGCGACGGCGCGGTTGTCGTTCCTGCCGACGTCCACCAGCTGGAGGTAGTCCACGATCACGAGGTCTAGCCCGGACTCCTGCTGAAGACGTCGGGACTTGCTGCGCATCTCCATCACGCTTTGGAAGGGCGTCTCGTCAATGTAGATGGGCAGGTCCGACAGCAACCCGATGGCGTCCAGAACGCGGGCGTCTTCGGCGTCGGTCAACAGATCCATCCGCATACGGTGGCTGTCAACGTCCGCCTCGGACGCCAACATACGGACGGCTATCTGCAATCCGCTCATCTCCAAGCTGAAGACGGCGCATGTGGAATCTTGTTCAGCGGCGTGCCGCGCCATGTTGAGCGCGAGCGTGCTCTTGCCGAGGCTGGGACGCGCGGCGAGAATCAACAGGTCGGAGCGCTGCATTCCACCGCCGAGCAGTTCGTCGAGGTGGGGGAAGCCGGTTATCACGGGAGCGAGCGAGACCGATGAGGGGTCGAGCATCGCGCCGTGCTGTTCCATGTAAACGTCGAAGAACGAGCGGATGTGGGCGAGGCCGCGCGCGCCTCGACGGCTGCGGATGCCGAATACGACTTCCTCTGCCCTATCGAGGGTCTTTTCGACGTCCGCGCCGCCATCGTAGCCGAGATCGGCAATTTCGGCGCCGGCGCGGATCACCTGCCTCAACACCGCCGTGCCGTGAACTATCGCGGCATAGTGCTCGATGTGAACCGACGTGGGGACGTTAGAGACCAGGCGTCCCAAGTATTCGGCGCCGCCGACCATCTCGAGCGCGCCGTCCTCTATCGAGATTTCGTGCGCCAGGGTAACCTGGTTGATGGCGGTTCCGCGCTCGTACAGCGTGAGCGCGGCTTCGTAGCACTTGCGGTTGCGCTGGCTGTAGAAGTCGGACGCGCTCAGGATGCTGGTAATGCGCGTGATGGCGTTTCCATCTATCAGGATGGAGCCGATGACGGACTCTTCGGCGCCGATGTCGTGTGGTTGAAGACGCTCGCTGACCAATGCCGCCTCCGCTCGGCGGGCCGATCAGTGTGGTTCCCCTTTCCAGCGTGGTTGCCCACGTAGCTGGATGGGGCCTCCGAGCGTCCTGATCCGCTCCGCCTACTCTTCTTCTTCGTCCAGTTCGTCCAGGAAATCGTCGTCGAAGTCGAAATCGTCGTCGTACTCGTCGGCCTCGGCTTCCGCCTGCTCCGCGGCTTCGGCGGCGGCCCTCATCGCCTCGGCGTACTCCTCCGGCGTGCTGCCAGTCGGATAGACCAGCACCGATACGCCCGCCTCCACCTCCGAGTGCAGTCGCAGGGTTACTTCGTACTCGCCGAGGTCTCGGATAGGTTCGGCAAGCTCGACTACTCGCCGGTCTATCTCCTTCTCCGTCATCTCGGAAAGCCGGGTGGCTATGACCGCCGTGGTAACCGAGCCGTACAGTCTGCCGGAGCTGCCGGCGCGCATTTCGACGTCTATCTGCGCTCCGCCGATCTCGGCCGCCAGTTCGCGCATATCGTCCAGCCGCTTGATGCGCGTAACTTCGGCCTGCCGCGCGAGTTTCGCCACGCGCTGGAGCGCGTTGTGCGTGGCCGGCGTCGCCAAGCTCTTAGGTATCAGGTAATTTCTGGCAAAGCCGTTCTTTACCTCTTTAACTTCCCCTCCCTGCGCTACGCCAGGGACATCTTCCAAGAATACGACTCTCATGGGCAAGGGTTCCTTATGGCTTCGTTTATCCGTTTCGCCTTACGCCGGCGGGACAATGTTACTATTTTGCCATATGGCAGCGTCCTGTGGATATGAGAACTTTTGTCTTAGTGTATCATAGTGTATGAGATTTGTGAAGGGCAGTTGAGGAGACGATGCTGTCTCAAATTAGTAGGCGCTGTTTCTGGGAATCGGGGTTGGTAGCAGCGCGGAGCTCTGGATTCCGGCGTTCGCCGGAATGGGCGTTGGGGGCGAGGATGGTATTAGGGATCTGAGCGCCTACTAATCAGGGACAGCATCTGAGGAGACGACAGATATTGAGCAAGGACTACGAGTTAGTAGATGACGACGCCGGTCTCAGGCAGGCGGTGGCTTCTATGGTTGGGCAGCCGCGCATAGGCTTCGACCTCGAATCGAACGGTTTCTTCAGGTACCCGGAGCGCGTCTGCCTGATACAAGTATCCACGCCGGACAGGGTCTTCGTGATCGATCCGCTGACGATCGAAGATATGTCTCCTATGGGCAAGACGCTGGCGAGCGGAGCTACGGAGACGATACTTCACGCGGGCAGCCACGATGTTACGAGCCTGGACCGCGACTGGGGCTTTCACATTGACAGGATGTTCGATACGCACATCGCCGCCGGGTTCGTGGGCATGACCAAGCGTGGGTTGGCGCCGATGCTGGAGGAGACGCTGGGGGTGAACATTCCGAAAGACAAGAGAATCCAGCGTTCGGACTGGACGAAACGCCCGCTGAGCGCGAAGGCGCTCGAGTACGCGGCGTCGGACGTGCACTATCTGCTGGGCGCGCGCGAGGAGCTGGACAGCCGGCTGCGACAGATGGGCAGGATGACGTGGGTGATCGAGGAGAGTCGCCGCCTTAGCGAGATGCGCTACGCGGCGCCGGATCCTGAGATGGCGGTGTTCAAGGTGAAGGGCGCGGGCAAGCTGGACAGGCGCGGGCTTGCCATACTGAAGGAGTTGGTAGAGTACCGCGAGGACCTGGCGGTTACAGTGGGCAAGCCGCACTTCCGCATAATGCCGGACATGGCGCTAGTGTCGCTAGCCTCGGACCCGAAGCAGGACTTGGACAAGGTTCGGGGGCTGGGCAGGCACGCGCGCGGACGCTCGGCGTCGGAGCTTCGGAAGGCTATCAAACGCGGCGAGTCGGCCGATCCGCCGGTCCGTCCCGCGCAGCCGCGCAGCCAACGCCAGCCGCGGGGCCATGGAGCCGGCTACGACAAGCGGCTCGCGGCGCTCAAGAGGTGGCGCATCGCGCACGGCAAACGGCTGTCGCTGGACCCCGCGCTGCTGTGGCCGATGAAGAGTCTGCAACGCATAGCGCACGCGCCAGACAACCTGGAGGCCGAGCTTCAGGAGCCGGAAGTCCGCAACTGGCAGCGGCGGGAGTTCGAGGAGTCGTTGCGAAAGGCGCTGCGTCAGTAGGGGCGGTTCGCGAACCGCCCCTACGGTTACGGATCGGGGTTCTCACCCCCATCCTAGCCTTCCCCCGTCAAGGGGGGAGGGATTTTCACCCTCACCCCTGCCCTCTCCCTAAGGGAGAGGGAGAAGGAGTTTAGGAGAAGGTTAGCTTGCGTTCTCCTCCAAGGCGGCGACTATGGACTGTGGGTTCATGGGCAGGTGGTTGAGGCGGGCGCCGGTGGCGTCGTGGATGGCGTTGGACAGCGCCGCGAGCGGCGGGGCTATGTTCGCCTCTCCCACGCCGCGCACGCCGAACGGGTGCCCCGGATTGCCGACCTCGATGATTACGGCGTCTATCATGGGCAGGTCGAGGCTGGTGGGCATGCGGTAGTCGAGGAGGCTGGTGTTCATCATCGAGCCGTCGTCGCCCATGTAGTATTCCTCGTTGAGCGCCCAGCCGATGCCCTGGGCCGCGCCGCCCTGTATCTGCCCCTCGACGTAGGACGGGTGGATGGCGAAGCCGGCGTCCTGGAGAGCGGTGTAGCGGAGTATGTCCACCTTGCCGGTTCCGGGGTCCACTTCTACGTCCACGATGTTGGCGGCGTAGGAGCCTCCGGAGCCGCCCGGATTGAGGTTGGCGCGTCCGACGACGGGGCCGCCGGTTTCAGGCAGCCGCGCGGCCATCTCGTCGAACGTCATGCTCAGCTCGGGGTCGGACTTGTGGCGGAGCGTCCCGTCAACGTACTCGACGTTCTCCGGGTCGGTATCCCATATCAGCGAGGCGCGAACGGTAAGCTGCTCAATCACGTCCATTGCGGCCTCGTGGGCCGCCCAGCCGGACTTGAAGGCGACGCCGCTGCCGCCGGTTACGGAGGTGTAGCCGATGGTATCGGTGTCGCCTATGGAGGGGTTGACGTTCTCGACGGGGATGCCGAGCACCTCTGCGAATTGCTGCGCGATAGCGGTGCGCGTACCGCCGATGTCAACGGAGCCTTCGACCAAGCTGACCCTGCCGTCGTCCAGCACGTTGGCGACGACGCAGGCGGGGCCAGTGTTGTTGCGACAGAAACCCATGCTCCAGCCGCGTCCGCGCATCCTGCCCTCGACCTGTTCCAGCGGGGCGGAGTAGTGGGGATGCTCGCGGACCGCCTGCATCACTTCCTCGGCGCCGATGCGTCCGTTCATCACGCCGTCTGCGCGGCGGTCGCCCTGTCGCGCCACGTTCAGCAGCCGCAGCTCCACGGAGTCTATGCCGAGCGCCCGGGAGATTTCGTCCATGAGCGACTCGGCGCAGTACATCACGATCGGCGCGCCGGGGGCGCGGTACGCCTGCGTGCGCGGCTTGTTGGAGACCACGTCGTAGCCGTCTATGCGGACGTTTTCGATGAGGTAAGGCGAGAAGACGGCAGAGGCCGCACCCGCGAGCGGGGCGCCGGGGAACGCGCCGGCTTCGAGCGCCATCCAGCAGTGGGCGGCGGTTATCTTGCCGGCGTCGGTAACGCCCATCTTGATGCGGACGACGGCGCCGGACGTGGGGCCGGTAGCCTGCAAGACCTCGGTGCGGTCCATGACCATCTTGACCGGGCTGCCGCTCTTCTTGGACAGCATGGCGGCTACGGGTTCGAGGTATGGCGGAATCTTGCCGCCGAAGCCGCCGCCGATCTCAAGCGGAACTACCTTGACCTGCGATACCGGCATCCCGAGTATTCGCGCCACGTTGTCGCGCACGCCGAAGTGTCCCTGGCTGGAGCACCATACCGTCAGGCGTCCGTCGGGCGACCACCACGCCGTAGCGTTCTGCGGCTCGATGTAGCCCTGGTGGACGGTCTTGGTAGTGTATTCGCGCTCGAAGACGTGGTCAGCCTCGGCGAATCCGGCTTTGAGGTCGCCGAAGTCGTACACCTCTTGGGCGGCGACGTTCACGCCGCCCGGCAGGTCCGGATTGTTGGTCCAGGTGTCGTGGATCGCCGCCGCGTCGTCCGCCATCGCGTCTCTTACGCTCGTATAGGCGGGCAGCGGCTCGTACTCGACTTCTATGAGGGACAGGATTTCCTCTGCCGCGTGCGCGTTGGACGCGGCGACGGCGGCGATGGCGTGGCCCTTATACATGGCCTTGTCATGCGCCAGCACGTTGTCGGTGGGCATCTGGCCGAGAACGGCTATGGGGCCGACGGGGTTGGACGGCGCGAAGTCGGCGCGCGTTGCGACGGCGTGCGCGTCGGGGTGGGCGGCCGCCTTCGATACGTCTATGCTCTTGATCCGCGCGTGGGCGTGGGGGGATCGCAGCACTTTGCCGTAGAGCATGCCGGGCAGGTTCATGTCCGCCCCATACACGGCGCGACCGGTAACCTTATCTGCGCCGTCGTGCCTGATGGGCCTTGTGCCGACTACTTTGTATTCGCGGGTTGCAGTGGTCATTTATCACCTCTTAATGATTTGGGTGTTGCGGTGGATTCCGATTAGACTTGACAATACCCGTCTCGTGGCTTATAGTTTATCTACTAACTCCCCTGTCGGTTCGCTGCCAGGGCCGGGGCTGCCGCGAGGCAGCCTTTATTTTTGCCCAGTTCATTTCAACGGAGTCCAATGCGGACGAACTTCTATATTGACGGGTTCAACCTGTATTTCATAGCCTTGTCTAATCGTCCGTACAGGTGGCTCGATCTAAGTGAGCTATGCTCGCGCTTGGTCCCCAATCATGAATTGGGACGTATCAGGTACTTCACGGCTCCTGTAGAAGATAGGCCAACCCGCCCCGGTCAACGTCAGAGACAGCTTACCTATATTCGCGCCCTAAATACTATACCAAACCTGAACGTCCATGAGGGCCGTTTCAGAACTGATCGCCGATGGAGGCCGTTGGTGGAACCGATCCCCGGCGTCGGTAGAACTGTGGAAGTCGTCGAGACTAGGGAGAAGGGCACTGATGTGAACCTTGCCACCTACCTTTTGGTAGATGGGTTCAGGGGCGACTACGAACAGGCTGTGGTCATATCTAACGATTCAGACTTGGCGCTTGCTATACGGAAGGTGCGAGATGTGATCGAGTTGCCTGTCGGGGTGGTCAATCCTGGTCGGACAGCGCCAACGAAGACTCTTAGAGACGCGAGCACGTTCCATCGATACATATTCAAGGGGACGCTGGCTGAATGCCAGTTTCCGGATACTCTCACTGACGAGGTCGGGACTATCACCAAGCCTGTTGGGTGGTAGGCGGTCCCGTTGCTGTCCGGCTACGGCACTTCCTCAAAGGATAGGGTGTATTGGGCATTGTGGCGGGTGCGCTTGGTGATGGGCGAGACGATTAGCACTGTTTCGACGGCGTCGGGGTCGGACCACTCCAGGTACGCGTTGTTCTCGGCGTCCAGCGGTACGCGAGACATGGTGAATTTGCCGTCGGGCGTCTTTCTGACGATGATCACCAGGAATCTTTGCTCAAGAGGTTCGCCCGCTTGTTGGAAGCCCTCAGCTGTCCACGCTGAGGCGTCGTCGGGCGCGTCGGCGAAGCCGATCTCCGGGATAGAGATGCCGTCTATGAGCAGCCCGTCGAGGTACACCGCGTCGTCGGTTACGTACTCGAAACGCAGCATTACGGAACCGCCGGCGAAGGGCGTCAGGTCTATGGTCTCGCGCCGCCAGCCGCCGCTTTCGCCGGTGTAGCCGGGGCCGTAGGCGTTGCCGCTGGGATTGTCGGTGGTCGTATGTTCGCCCTCCAGGATGCTCCACGTTCGCCCGCCGTCGCCTGAGGCCTCGACGTAGGCGTAGTCCCAGCCTTCTTCGATCTCGTGCCACACGTCGAATTGGAGAGTGGCCGCGTCCACTCCGGCAAGGTCGAACTCGCGGGTTAGCGTCGTGTCTATGGAGTCGCCGCGTCCGCTCCACCAGCAGGTGGGAGCGCGCGCGCAGTCGGCGCCGACCTGCCGCGCCTCGGAATCGCCCTCGAACGTCAGGACGCCGGAGTCGGCCTTGGGATCGAGCCGGTAGTATCGCGCGGAGTACTGCGGCAGCGACTCGCGCCTGTTCGCGCTGAGAGGCAGCGTTCGGATGGAGCGAGCGCGAACGTTCCTGTTCGGGTATCCGTAGCGCGGATCATCTGCGGCGGGGGTGTCGAGGTAGTTGGCGACCAGCCAGTCGGCGAACACTTCCTCGAAGGTGAATCCGTGTCGTCTGAGGAAGGCGTCCACGCCGTCTATGCCGTCCAACGGCTCGGCTGCAAGCCCAGCCAGCTTCGTCGCGCCGCCGACGCGCTGAGCCAGATAGGTGAAGAACAGCGCGGACGCGCCGTAGTGCGGCGGCGTGTCCCTCGGTTCGTCGGGCCAGTAGTTGAGCTGGGTATGCGCGCGGCGCATGAACCATTGCGGAGATCGAGTTGCGTAGCCGGCCACCTCGGTGGCGACTTCGGACAGCCCTTCGTTCACCCAGGCATCCTCGCCATCGTCGGCGTTCGCGTGAACGGCGTGCTGAAGCTCGTGCGCGATGACGCCCATGTAGGCGCCGCTTCCCGGTGGGAGCGATCGGGCGTCTATGTAGATTATCTGCCGGCGGTTGCTGTGGGGATGGACGGCTGTTGGAAAGCCGTCTTTGGAGCCGAAGTAGCCCGCCGCGCCGTCGAGCGCGGAGTGCAGGACGACAAGACGGGGGTCGCCATCTATGCCGGGGGTTTCGATGTCTCCGAACGCTCCGACGACGGCGGGCCTGACGCGGTCTTCATACAGCCGCGCGGCGCGTTCCAGCCCCGCTCGATCCACGGCCACCGCGTCGTCGACGAACCAGTAGGCGTTGTCGCTCACCACTTGCAGGGTGGCGGTGATGGGATATGCCGAGCCGTCGCGCAGTCGAGTAATCCAGAATTCCTGTTGCGCGCCCTGAGTCATGGGCTGGGCGGGTGGAGGAGGCGCGGCGTCCAGCTTCGCGCCGCGGAGTCTGACGGCCAGTTCCGCGAGGTCGCGCTCCGGGGGCTGCGGAGGCGGTGGGAGTGGCGGGAGAGGCGCGCGCGTCGGCACGGGCGGAGGCGGCGTCGGTGTCGCCCGCGTCGCGGCGGGCATAGGAGTCGGCGTCGGGAAGGGAATCGCAGCGGGTATTGGAAGTCCCGCGGTCGGCGTCGGGAAGGGAATGGTAGCGGGCATTGGCAGTCCGGCAGTCGGCGATGGCGACGGATCGAGGACGGCGGCGGGGGCGGTCGTGGCCGGCGCGCCAGGCGCGGAAGCGTCGGCGCAGGCGGAGACGAGGACGATGAGCGCTATGGATACGGCGGCGAGCCGCAGGGTCTGTCTTGGCAGCGTCATGAGGCGATACCCTGTGGGAGGTTGTTCACAGGGTACAACGTTGGCGGCGGGGTTTGGGTTTGCGTGGGTATTTTTAACGCAGAGGCGCAGAGGAACGCAGAGAGCGCGGAGGATTTTACTTTGCGCCTTTGCGTTGAATTTACGGGGAGGCGTTACGCTCGGGGAATGGCGGTTCCGGGGGTGGTCATTCGCAGGCTGTACACGGATGTGTTGGCGGTGAGGAACAGGGTGCGGTTGTCGGGACCGCCCCATCCGCAGTTGGCGGGAAATTCGGGCAGGCGGATGATGCCGATAAGCTCGCCGCTCGGCTCGAAGACCCAGCAGCCGTCGGGGCCGGTGCAATAGACTCTGCCTTCGACGTCCACTTTCATGCCGTCGGGGACGCCGTTGGTATCGGTGTCCGACGGCATATCGGCGAAGTGCCGGACGCCGCACACGTCGCCACCGTCGTTTAGGTCGAACGCGAGGATGTACTGTCCGGGCCGCGTGTTGGCGACGTACAGCACGCTCTCATCGGGCGAGAACGCCAAGCCGTTCGGATACTGGAAGCCGGGCACCAGCATATCGACTGATCCGTCGGGCCTTATGCGGTTGACGCTGTTGAACTGCATCTCGACGTCTGCTGGGTCTAGCCGCTCGCGTCCGGGGTTGGTGAAGTAGAGACTGCCGTCGGACCTGCCGATGACGTCGTTGGGGCGGCTGATGCGCTGTCCGTTGCAGGATTCGGCGAGCGTGGCGTATGACCCGTCGTCCTCACGTCGGGTTACGCGGCGGTTTATCATCTCGCAGACGACGAGGCGCCCTTGCAAGTCGAACGTCATGCCGTTGGACTCGCCGCTGTCCTCCCGGAACAACTCAGGCTCGCCGCCCGGCTCGAGACGATAGATGCGACTGGTCCGGATGTCCACGAACAGCAGGTATCCGTCCGGGTGCCACAGGGGGCCTTCGGTGAATTGGAAGCCGGTGGCCAGGCGTTCGGGCTCGGCGGACTCGATGAGGTCTGGGAGAGTGGTCATGTGAGGTTGCTCCTTGTGATTGGGGCGTACTGACAGCAGCAGCGCTTGTATCTGCGATTTCACCCTCACCCCAGCCCTCTCCCTGAGGGAGAGGAGGACCGTTCTAGCCTTGTCAGACTGCCGAGGGGAAGGGGTTTTGTAGTAGCTTGGAGTGTTTGCCTAATCCTCGCTGAATATGTCGTCGCCGCGGTTGAGGCGGACAGCTATGTTGAAGGTCTGGTTGACGGCGCGGGGAGTGGGATAGTGAGCCGCCAGGAAGCGCGCCATGCCGACCAGCGAGCGCCGCGCGGCGTCGGAGCCTCGGCGCAGCTGGTACTGCTTGATCGCGGCGTCCACAATCTGGAAGTGGTGGAACGTCGAGTCTTCGCGCAGCATGGCGTGGGCGAGGACGGACAGCGCGCCGTCGGGGTTTTCGGCGTGGGCTACGTAGTCGGTAACGAGCTGGGCGGACTGCTCGACCTGCTGCTGCGAGTTCATGGCATTCAAGATGCTCTGCGCCATGTCGCCGTCGTCGCTTGCGGAAGCGCCGTTCGGCTGGGGGATGCGCTGGGCGGGCATATTGAGGAAGCGGTCGAGATAGACGCTGATGGCGGTGTCGAAGACGGCGCGCATCAGCTCGACGGACGGGGCGCGGATGAGCGCCTGGTGCAGCGCGTTCGCCGCCGTGAGGGTGTTGTGGACGGTGTCCCAGTCGCCGAACTCGTTGGAGGTGTGGAAGCGCGCCATCCGCAGGAAGGCGGCGTACGCGACCGCGCCACCCATTTGCTCGGCGGTGGCGCCGGCTCGAACGGCGTCCATCAGCGCGTCTAGTGTCGCCGCCGGGTCGTCGTCGAGCATGGTGGCGACCAGCGCGTCCTCATCGTCCCATTCGCCACGTCTGGAAGCTCCCTCCTCCCACAGCGCGGGGAGCGCGGCGCGGGCGTTCTGGACCATCGAGACTAGATCAATCGGGTTGCGCCACGAGTTCAGCTCCTCGCTGCGGCGCGCCGTCGCCATGCCGTGGACGAGGCTCGTGAGAACCTGCGCGGCGTGATCCCATCCGATGTGGTCCAGCAGCTCGAACGCCTTGTTGCAGAAGTCCACCGTGTGGCCGGCGTCTATGTAGATGCGGTCGGTGGCGGCGGCGAAAATCATGTCGGCTATCTGGCGTTGGGAGAAGCCCAAGTCTATCGCCGTTCGCAGGCAGCGCTCGGCGCCCTCGTCGTCGCGCACCTCGATGAAGCCGCGGAACCACTGCTTGAAGACCTCGGGCCTGCGCTCGGCGGTGGGCAACGGATCTACCATAAACCGGGGCGGCCTGCCGGAGCACTCGGACGCGACGTGCCGGATGCCCTGGTACAGCGCGAGCGGCCTGTCTTCTTCGTAGATATATTCGAGCATGTTGGCGGAGCAGGTCATCATGCTGAGCGCCTGTCCCCAGCCGCTGTCTGAGTAGGTTGTGCCGAAGTCGGCGGCGATGGTGAGGGGCGCGCGGTAGTCGGCGGGCGACGCGGACAAGCCGAGGACGGACTTGGCTATGACGAGGCGTATATTGTGTTCCATGCCGTCTTCGAGGCGGCGCGACCAGCGTTCTACCGGGTCAGCTTCCGGCCGGTTCGTGTCCACCCATACGCGGCCGTCTTCTACGGACGCGGGGAAGGCGCGAACGTCGTCTGCGAAGGGGTCGAACGTGCCGCCGCCGGAGAGGTCGAAGCGCGCGTGGTGCCAGTGGCAGGTGAGGATGCCGTTGCTCACGGTGCCTCTATCGAGCGGAAAACCCATGTGCGGACAGCGGTTGTCCACGGCGGCGAAGTCGTCTCCCCACGGGAAGACGGCGATGGTGTGTCCGTTGCCGGTAACCACGGCGCATCCTCGCTCTCGGATGTCCTCGATTGTTCCGGCCATTAGCATACCCTGGCGATCAGTGGTGGTTGCCATATCATCCCTCCCTACCCGACTGAAGTTGGCGTGTGCGTATGTTCGTATATTAAGGGTAGCAGAGGATGGGGTGGCGTGCTTGAATTAACGCAAAGGCGCAAAGGGGGCAAAGAGGGAAAACAAAACCCTTCGCCTCTCTCCGACTTTTTGCTACGGTTGGCAGTTTGTGGGAGTTGGCTTGCGAGATCAATCGGGCCAGATCTTGACTGTGCCGTACTGGCCGTCGAAGCCGGGTTGGATGTGGATGTCGCCGGCGCGGATGCGGCGGATGGCTTCGGCTACGCGCGGGCCGTGGGGTTGGAGGGCGATGGCGACGTGGGGGATGGGGGCGTCGAGGAGGACTGATAACTCGCTGCCGAAGGCGTCCACGAGGGTTGTGTACGCGGTCCGGACTCGCTTGGTATTGACTCCGACGCCTATGGCTTCGGACAGGGCCTGGTCGAGGGATACGAGCGATCTGAACGGCGGCCTGTTCGCATCGACGCTTCCGTTTGGGACGGAGGCTATCATGCCGTCGTTACCAGCGAACGCCTCCGGCGGACGCGCGGCAAGCTCTTCGACGCGCTGGGTTACACCGAGGGTCATGGGGCGTCGGCACTTGGGACAGGAGGCGCCGCCGTTGGCGGCTACGCCTGCCGGGTCCATGCTGACGCCGCATTTACGGTGGCCGGAGTTGTGGTACTTGCCCTCTTCGGGGAAGAATTCGAGGGTGTAGGCGATGTCCTGCGATTCGAGGGCGACGACGAGGCCGTCGTAGCTCGGCTCGCCCCGAAAGACGGTGAGTTCGCGCGCCAGCTTGGGCAGTGAGTGGGCGTCGGAGAACGATACGATGGAGAGGCGATCGAGATCGGGCACGCGCCAGCACATGGCAGGGTCGCTGGACAGCCCGGTCTCGACGGCGCGGATGTGGGGCGTCATGTCGCCGAAGCACTCTTCGAGCGAGTCGAAGCCGGACTTGGAGCCGAACAGTCCGAACCACGGCGTCCAGACGTGGGCGGGGATGACGAAGCAGCGCGGGTCGACGTCGAGCATGATGGCGGTGAAGTCGCGCGGAGCGATGGTGAGGGTGGGCCTGCCATCTCCGTCGAGCTTGGCGCCGGTGGCGACGAGCCGGGCGTTGACGTTCGCCACCGCCTCGAAGCTGGGCGCGAAGGCGAGGAGGTGGACGCGACGGCTCCTGCCTCCGACGCGGGCGACGCAGCTGACTTCGGTTCCGAGGATGAAGTTGACGCCGCCGTACTCAAACAGGCCGTTGCCGAGATCGGTGAGGGTGTCGCGGGTGCGGGCGAACCAGTCGGGATGGGTGAAGTCGGCTGATGCAAGCAGGTCTATGCCCTTGATGCGCGCCCAGCGCGCGATGTTCGGGAAGTCGAGCGCGGGGCTGGTGGCGTAGGCGTAGGATGAGTGGGTGTGAAGGTCGGCGGTGTAGGTCATGATATGACGATTTTAACGCAGAGGCGCGGCTACGCAAAGGGACGCTGAGGGCGGGAAAATTGAATAAGCAATTTTCGAGGAGATAAGAGTTATGAGATAGGAGTTAGAACCACCCATCCCCGCCGGGTTTGGGGACTTATGCAAGTTTCTCGACGAGGGCAGCTTAGATTCCTTCGCGTTTCTGCGTTAGAATCTATGCGCGCGCGACGCGCGATTGACGCCACTTCCCTACGCTACTACAATTCGGCTTGCCACCGGATGCAATCCCGACAGGAGTTTCACGATATGGATTTCGAGCCTCGTTACACACCGGAACAGCAGGAGTTTCGCCGGGAGGTGAAGGGCTGGCTGGCTGAGAATCTGCCGGACGGCTTGGAGTATCCGGCGGACTCGATGGACCTTAGCTATGAGGGCTATCTGAAGCTGCGCGACATAGGCAGGATGCTGGGATCCAAGGGCTGGCTGTGGCCGACGGCTCCGACGGAGTACGGGGGCGGCGGGCTATCCATAGACCACGCCATCGTGATCGAGGAAGAGCTCGACTCCTACGATCTGTCGCTGCCGCCCTACTACGATAGCGGCGGACGGCTGGGAGGGGCGAGTGTGCTTGTGTGGGGCAGCGAGGAGCAGAAGGACCGATTCCTGCCGCCCATCTTCAAGGGCGAGGTGCGAACGTGGCAGCTGCTGACGGAGCCGGGCGCGGGGTCGGACCTGGCGGGCGCGCAGATGAACGCGACGCGCGACGGGGACGATTACGTGCTGAACGGGCAGAAGGTGTACGTGGGCAGCTCACACGGCGCGGAGATGCTGTGGACTATCGCGCGGACGGATCCGGACGGCGCAAGGCACAGGAACCTTAGCTGGTTCATGGTGCCGACGGATACGGAGGGCATCACGATCCAGCCGATGGACCTGCTGATTACGAGCGGCGAGGGCGGAGCCGGCACGGGGGAGAAGAACACGATCTTCTTCGACGACGTGCGGGTGCCGGCGTTCAACCTGATAGGCGGCGAGAACAACGGCTGGCAGGTGGCGACGACGCACCTGGAGTTGGAGCACGGCTCGGGCGGCTCCATCCGGCGCAATCGCATGGTTGACAGGCTGTTCGAGTACGCGGCTGAGCTGAAGCGCAACGGCAAGCCGCTTAGCGCGGACGCGGAAACGCGGGATCTGCTTGTGGACGTGTACGTGGAAGCGGAAATATCGCGTCTGTTCGGGCTGCGCAACTACTGGATGCGGCACGCGCGGCAGGAGCTGCGACACGAAGGCCCGCAGCACTCGCTCTACCGCAAGCAGTCGGGACTGCGGGCGGCGGAGGCGATGCTGAAGGCGCTGGGGCCATACGCGTTGACGAACGATCCGAAGTGGGATATCTCGGAGGGACATATGGAGGTGTTCCAGCGGTCTAGCATCGTGGCGATGCACCCTGGGGGAACGGCTGAGATCCAGAAGGTGATAATGGCGCGCAGGCTTGGGATCGGGCGGCAGACGCGAGAGAGGGCGGGACGGTTGGAGTAGAGAGATGGACAAGGTAGTCAAAGACAAGCGAGATGAGATAGTTGCCATCTGCAAACATCGCAATATAAAGCGGCTGGACGTGATTGGGCCGATAGTAGATTGCCCGCACGATGTCGGTTTGCGCGATCTTCACTTCGTGGTCGAGCTCTTCGATCCCAACGCGAAATGGGATGGCTGGGGTCCGCCGTACTTCGACTTCAACCACGACTTGGAAAAGCTGTTCAAGGGATACGCTGAACACGTCTTGGTAGCTCGGGAAGAGGAGATCAGGATACTGCCATTCGAGGGAACGTTGGAAGAGTTGAAAGAACCAATATATGCCGCAGTATAGCTCAACAACGATTCTGCGGTACTTATGTCGCGCGGCAGAACTCGTCTTCCAATTCGTCGAGAGCAAGTCGTTCACGGAATACGATTGTGACGCGATGCTACGCTCGGCGGTTGAGCGACAATTGATAATCGTCGGCGAATCGGTCAACTGGCTTTATCGCTACTATCCATTGATGACGACGCGGATAACGGATTACCCTAAGATAATCGCTTTCAGGAATCGTGCAGTACATATGTTAGACGACATAGACAATCGGACAGTATGGTGGATAGTGAATGAGAAGTTGCCGATTACGCACCATGAAGTCTTGGGGATGCTCCAAGAATTAGAGGATGGCTAGATGGACCTTTCACTAACGGAAGAGCAGGAGTTGCTCCGGGCTACCGCGCGGGATTTCATGGCCCGGGAGTGTCCGAAGGAGACGCTGCTGGAGTTCGACGAGTCTGACGTCGGGTACTCTGAGGAGGTCTGGCAGAAGGCGTCGGAGATCGGCTGGCTTGGGATGCTGACAGCGGAGGAGTACGGCGGTTCGGGCAGTTCGCTTACTGATGCGGCGGTGGTGTTCGAGCAGCTGGGCGCGGGTCCGCTGTCGGGGCCGTTCTTTTCGTCCGGCGTTCTTGGCGCGCTGGTGGTGGGCGAGGCGGGAAGCGAGGAGGATAGGCGGCGTTGGCTTCCGAACATCGCGTCGGGACGCGAGATCGTTACGCTGGCGCTGACTGAGCCTGAGTACGGCTGGGACGCGGACGACGTGCAGATGCGGGCGCAACGGACTGATTCGGGCTATGCGCTGAACGGGACGAAGCTGTTCGTACACGACGCGGCCTCGGCCACGACGCTCATCTGCGCCGTCCGCGCGCGGGGGCAGGACGGCGTTACGCTGCTAATGGTGGACGCTCGGGCGCCTGGGGTATCCACGCGGCCGCTGTCCGGGTTCATGGGGTGGGTCGGCGAGGTGACGTTCGAGGACGTAGAGGTGACGGCGGACGCGGTACTGGGCGAGGTCGGCGGGGGCTGGCAGCCTGTCCAGGCGGCGTTTGGCAAGGCGATGCCGGTACTGTGCGCGTACAAGGTTGGCGGCGCGCAGGCGGTGTTCGACATGACGCTGGAATACTCGCGGACGCGAATCCAGTTCGGCACGCCGATAGGCCGCTTCCAGCGAGTTCAGGACCACATCGTCGAGATGGTCAACCATCTGGACGCGGCGCGCTGGACGACGTATGAGGCGCTGTGGAAGCTGGACAGTGGACGCGCGGACGCGGCGGCGACGCATCTGGCGAAGGCGGTGGCGTCTGAAGGGTACTACCAAGGATGCAACCATTCGCACGAGGTACACGCCGGCATCGGCGTCGTGCGTGAGTACGGGCTGACGCTGCATACGCGAATGTCGCGGACGCTGTACCACTACCTGGGGGAGCCGCGGTATCACCGGAGGCGGCTGGCGGACGCGCTGGGGATTTAGGCGGG
This sequence comes from Dehalococcoidia bacterium, assembly GCA_034420955.1. GTDB lineage: Bacteria > Chloroflexota > Dehalococcoidia > Lucifugimonadales > UBA1123 > VXRN01. The sequence continues at coordinate 60 of DAOUKV010000025.1, read as the reverse complement.
GTTTTTTCGCCCCATCCCCCGCGTTCGCGGGGGGGGGGGGGGCGGGGGGGGGGGGGTTTT
>DAOUKV010000024.1:0-260884 GCA_034420955.1 Dehalococcoidia bacterium | reverse complement strand
TCGAGCGCCTCTTCGACCGTCTGCGCCTGCTCGAACAACGCCAGCAGGGCCTCCTCGGTAGCTCGCAGGCTCGTCAGCCGGGAGCGGCTGTCAACGTACTCGTCCGTAACGTCCTGGCTCGTAGTTGACTCCGACTCCACTTCCAAACCTATACCCCTTATGTCCACCACCGCCTCTTCCAGAGACTGCGCCGGAACCCGAATGGACACTCGTCCCCTGTGGACTGCGCTCCGGTCTGCTCCTACCACCCATCCGCTGTACCGGCGCGCGATTTCTGCAACCGCATCCACCGACTCCGCCACGTTCCGAACCGTCAGCTCCATATCCACCGTGCGAACGATGATCCGCTCCTGCTGCACGAACGCCGCCTGGATGCTTGCCATGTCGAACCCGCCAGGCGCTCCTTGGGATGCTGACATCTTCCGACTAAGCGCATCCGAGCCGAGAGAAGCCGGCGCGCCGGGCTGCCCGGGCTGCCCAGGCTGCCCAGCAGGCGCAGGCGCGCCCCGCGGTCCAGGGGGTCCAGGGGGGCCGGGCGGTCCAGGCGGTACAGCCATCGCGTCCGCCACCGCCATCTCCTTCACCACCTCCTGCTCCACTGTCATTGCCATCGCCGCGGGCGCCGGAGTGGCGGGCCGCGCCGCCCTACTGAAATTAGCTGAATCTCCACTTTCCACCCCACAGCCGATCAGCAGCAACCCCACCGCCGCCATAAGCGCCGCAAGACTCGCCGCGCCAATCATCCGTACCATCTTCGACCTCCCCTTGCGTTGGGCCTGTCTATACCAGTATAGACGCCCCGCTCTGCTAATTGGTTCCAATTTGTGGGCGTCGCTGGCCGATTGTTACACCAACGTAATGACACTGCGCCCTGATTGACAACCCAGATACCGCTCGGCTATTCTGAAAATCAGCAGACGGGAGGCGTTCTCAATGGATGACAAGCTGGTGATTGCGGGTAAGGAATTTGACTCGCGGCTGATGGTCGGCACGGGAAGGCACCGCACGAACGAGGAGATGGTAGAGTCCATCGAGGCGTCCGGGGCGGAGATAATCACAGTCGCCATCCGCAGGCTCGACTTGGACAACTTGGAAGAGAAGAACATCCTCGACTACTTCGATTGGGATGAGTACACCATCCTGCCCAACACCGCCGGATGCAAGACAGCCGAGGAAGCCATATTCACCGCTCACTTGGCGCGCGAAGTTACCGGCTCAGACTGGATCAAGCTCGAAGTCATCCCTTACTCTGAGTACCTGCTTCCCGACCCGCGCGGCACCTACGACGCCGCCAAGCAGCTGATCGAGGAAGGCTTCGTCGTACTGCCGTACATCCACGCGGATCCCGTGCTCGCCAAGCAATTGGATGAGATTGGCTGCGCGACCGTCATGCCGCTCGGCTCGGCGATCGGCTCCGGGCAGGGCGTCCAGACGCTCGAAGAGATCAACCTCATCATTCGTCAGTCCACCGTCCCCGTAGTCGTGGACGCGGGCTTGGCCGTTCCGTCAGATGCCTCTGTCGCGCTCGAGGCGGGCGCCGACGCCGTTTTGGTCAACACCGCCATAGCGCAGGCCGAAGACCCGGCGGGAATGGGCGAAGCGTTCAAGCTCGGCGTCCAGGCTGGGCGCATGGCGTACAACGCCGGACGCATAGCCCGTCGAGAAACGGGCGTGCCGTCTAGCCCGGTCGAGGGAGTCGCCGCCGCGACCGCGTAGCCATGCGCCCGCGCCTCCCATCTCCATGCCTCTGCCTCGTAACCGACCGTGACCGGACGACGTCCGGGGACATCGTCGCCACCGTGGAAGCCGCCGTCGCCGGCGGCGTAGGCATGGTGCAGTTGCGTGAGAAAGACCTGTCCGCCGCTCCGTTGCTAGACTTGGCGCGCCGGCTGCGCGCAGTTACGGCTGGCAAGGCGCTCCTGATCGTGAACGACCGCGTTGACGTCGCGTTGCTCTGCGACGCCGATGGGGTGCAACTCGGCGAAGACGGCTTGGACGTGGCGGCGGCGCGGGAACTTGTGGGTACCGACAAGCTAATCGGACGATCCGTTCACTCCGTTGATGGAGCCGTCGCGGCTGAACTCGAAGGCGCGGACTACTTGGTTCTCGGAACCATCTTCCCCACCGCGTCGCACCCGGGCGCCGAGACCGGTGGTCTCGACCTGGTGCGCGCCGCAACGAGCGCCGTCCGCATCCCCGTACTCGGCATAGGCGGCATAACGGCGGACAACGCCGCCGGCGCAATGGACGCGGGCGCGTCCGGCATCGCCGTAATCACCGCCATAACCTTGGCCGACGACCCGACCGACGCGGCGCGGGAACTGGTCGCGCAGATCAGTCGAAAGGTTGACACACCAGAGTCGCAACACTAAGCTTGTTGCATGATAGCTCTAACAGTCAACGGCAAACCCCGCGAGGCGGATGGCCCCGTCAACATCCGGGACTACCTCCTCCAGATCGGCGTAACGCAGACTGCGATCGCCGTTGCCCACAATGGCGCGGTCATTCGCCGGACCGAGTTGGGCGACGTAACCTTGCGCGACGGAGATGCCCTCGAAATCGTCCGCGCCGTTGGTGGCGGTTAACTCGGCTTTCTGCCCAGAATCACAACCGCGAAAGGCGCGTGGTTCAGCCGCTCCCGGTGATCCGCCCAGTACTCGCCCGCATATGGAGACGCGCCAACCTCATCCTCAGACAGCGGATACGGCTCGATCAGCCGCTCTACCGACAGACCCGCGTCCGTCACCGCTCCCACAAGCTCCTCTATCGTCCTGAAGAACGTCAGCCCAGGCGTGTGGCCTTCCGGGACCGGATCTTCCCAGACTTCGACCGGCGGGTGGAAGTAGTCCGTAACGCGCAGCGTCCGACCGACGATGTCCCAATCGAACGCGCTCAGAGGGTGGACAGTCGCCATCAGCAGCCGACCGCCCGGACGCAGCAGCTCCGCGCAGGCGCCGACGCAGCCGGCCAGATCCGGCACGAACTCCCAGCCGAACGACGACAGCGCGAGGTCAAACGACTCAGGCCTGAACATCGTCGGCGACGCCATATCTCCCGCCACCAGATCGAACTTCGCCCCCTCGTCGCGCCGTATCGACAGCGCGTGGCGCAGCTGGTTTGGAGAGAAATCTACCGCCACCACATCCGCGCCCCACTTGCTTAGCGTGACAGAGTTCTGCGCTCCGCCGCACGCGAGCTCCAGCGCGCGCAAGCCCCGCAGGTCGTTGGCCTCTCCCAGCAGCCGGTAGCGGCGTTCGCCTGCCGCAAGCGGCGCGTAGTGCAGGTCGGACGTAGAAATATCGCTGTCCGCCTGGTACGAGTGGGACATAGCATCCCAGCCCGCCCTGATAGCCCGCTTGATGTCATCGTCCCGCATAGAACGCTACCGGGACACGGCCGCTCTCAGCGCGGCAAGCGCGTCCGCAACGGATACGTCGTCGTTGTACACCGCCGAACCGGCCACAAGCTGGTCCGCGCCCGCGCTCACGGCGAGCGCCGCGTTGTCCGCCTTGATTCCGCCGTCCACCTCCAGCTTCGCTTTCGCGTCCGCCGCGCCGAGCATTGCGCGCGCGCGCGTTGCCTTGTTCAGCATCGCGTCTATGAACGGCTGCCCTCCCCAGCCTGGGTTGACCGTCATCACCAGCAACAGGTCGAGGTCCGAGATGACCTCTTCGACAGCCGACAGCGCGGTGCCCGGGTTCACCGCCACACCCGCCTCCATGCCGGCGTCGCGTATTAGGCCGAGCGACAGATGCAGGTGAGGACTAGCTTCCTGGTGGACGATGATACGGTCCGCGCCCGCGTCGCGCAGCTGCTCGAAGTGGTTCTCCGGCCGTTCGACCATCATGTGAATCTCGAGCGGCAGCGACGTATGCGGGCGAATAGCCTCGACTATCATCGGCCCGAACGTTATCGGTGGCACGAAGTGGCCGTCCATAACGTCGATGTGCAGACAGTCCGCGCCGCCCGCTTCCGCCTCCGCCACTTGCTCGCCCAGCCGAGCGAAGTCGGCCGACAGGATAGACGGCGCAATCTTGATCGTTCTAGCCTCGCTCATCGGCGCCCTCCGTCTCCAGATCCGCTCTTGCCCGTTCGATAGCTTGCCTGACCTGGCGCTGCGCCACGCCGCCCGGTACGTCCCGGGCCGCGATGGACGACTCGACCGTGATCGCGTACACGTCCGAATCGAACAGCGGCGAGTGGCTGCGGTATGCGCTCAGCGGCACGCCTTCGAAACCGACGCCGCGCTCAGCCGCGTACTCGGACAGCCGCGCGACGACCCTATACGCCTCGCGGAACGGCATCCCCTTGGCGACGAGATAGTCCGCGATGTCCGTCGCCAGAACGTAGCCTCCGCCAGCCGCGTCCCGCATCGCGTCCGAGTTTAGGTTCGCGCCCGAAAGCATGTCCGCGAACACCTCAAGCGTCGCCAGAATCGTATCATACGTGTCGAAGAACCCCTCTTTGTCCTCCTGCATGTCGCGGTTATACGTCAGCGGCAGCCCCTTGAGCGTCGTTAGCAGCCCCAGCAGGCTGCCATAGACACGTCCCGTCTTGCCCCTAGCTATCTCCGCGAAGTCCGGGTTGCGCTTCTGCGGCATGATGCTGCTGCCCGTCGTGTACTCGTCGGCGAGCCGTATGAAGCCGAACTCTTCCGACGACCACAGAACGATCTCCTCGGAAAGCCGCGACAGGTGCATCGCGCAGATAGCCGCCGCAGCGTGGAAGTCCAGCAGGAAGTCCCGGTCCGAAACCGCGTCCATACTGTTGGCCGACACTCGTGAGAATCCGAGTTCATCCGCCACGTACTGCCTGTCTATGGGGTAGGGGACTCCCGCCAGCGCGCCGCTGCCGAGCGGCATTACGTCCGCGCGCTCGAACGCCTGCCCGAAGCGCTGCGCATCGCGGCTGAACATTTCGTAGTACGCCAGTATGTGGTGGGCGAACAGCGCCGGCTGGGCGCGTTGCAGATGAGTGTAGCCCGGCATGGGAAGATCGGGATGTTTCTCCGCCAGCCCCACCAGCGCAGATCGCGTCCGACCCAGCGCGCCCACCACCTCGCCGATCGCGTCCTTGACGTACATTCGCATATCCAGCGCAATCTGGTCGTTGCGCGATCGCGCCGTGTGCAGGCGCAGCGCCGGCTCGCCGATAAGCTCGAACAGCCGACGCTCGATGTTCATATGGATGTCTTCGAGCTCGGCGCGCCAAGGGAACGTCTCTTCCGTGATCTCGTTCCTGACGGCTCCCAGACCGTCAACGATGGCGTCCCGGTCCGTTTCGGAGATTATGCCCTGCCTGCACAGCATCCGCGCGTGGGCCACAGATCCCGCGATGTCCTGCTCGAACAGCCGCCGGTCGTAGTGCAGCGACACGGTATAGGCCGAGGCGACCTCTCTCAGACCCCTCATCGTTGTCATGAGCGTTCAGTCCGGCCGCTTGGGGACGAGGAACCGGCGCCGCATTGTAAGTATCTGCTCGTCTCGGTTGTTATGCGCCCGCGTCTCAACATAGACGATGCCCCTGTCCGGCCTGGATGCCGACTCGCGCACTTCCAGAATCTCGCTCTCGGCGTAGATCGTATCTCCGTGGAACGTTGGCCCCGTGTGGACTATATTCTCATACTCCAAGTTGGCGATCGCCTTGCCCGACAGTTCGGGAACGCTCATGCCCACAACCAGGCTCAGCACGTATGCGCCGTTCACCAGAATCTTGCCGTGCTGGTGGCGAGACATGTAATGTTCGTCTATGTGCAGCGGGTTATGGTTCATCGTCAGCAGCGAAAACAGATGGTTGTCCATCTCCGTAACCGTCTTGCCAGGCCAGTGTTTGTGGATGTCTCCCGGAACGAAATCCTCCAGCCAGCCGCCGAAAGTATCTCTTCTGTCGTAGATCATATAACTTCCATCTCCGTTGTCGCTCATGTCAAGCGGCGCGACCTCACACCGCATACCGCTCCAACAGCCGTCGCGCTATCAGAAGCTGCTGTATCTCGTTCGTGCCTTCGCCTATGATCATCAGCGGCGCGTCCCTGTAGAACCGTTCCACGTCGAAGTCCTTGATGTAGCCGTAGCCGCCGTGTATCCGCATCGCCTCCATCGCCACCTCGCCGCAAACCTCCGACGCGAACAGCTTGGCCATGCCGACCTCCAGGTCCACGCGCTCGCCGGCGTCCTTTTTAGCCGCAGCGTCGTAAGTCAGCAGCCGAGCCGCCTGTATCTTCGTCGCCATGTTCGCCAGCTTTATCTGGATCGCCTGATGCTGGGCTATCGGCTGCCCGAACGCCTCCCGCTGCTGCGCGTAACGGATCGCGGCGTCGAACGCCGCGGTCGCCACTCCGACCGCCCGCGCCGCGACGTTGATCCGTCCGCCTTCCAGCCCCGCCATCACGTGCTTGAACCCTTGTCCCTCGACCTCGCCGATCAGATTCTCCGCTCCCACGCGGCAGTCATCGAAGATTAGCTCCGACGAGTCCAGCCCTCGGTATCCCAGCTTGTCCAGATGCTGCCCGACACGGACGCCCGGATTCGGTTTTTCCACGAAGAAGCAGCTCATCCCTCGGTGTCGAGGCTGCGCGTCCGGGTCCGTCTTCGCCAGAACCGCGAACGAGTTGCCGTGCTCCGCGTTGGTGATGAACATCTTGGTTCCGCGAATCACGTACTCTTCGCCGTCGCGCGTGGCGACCGTGCTGATATTCTGAACGTCGCTGCCCGCCTCCGGCTCGGTTAGCGCCAGACCGCCGCGCAGTTCGCCGCTCGCCAGGCGCGGCAAGATGCGCCCTTTCTGCTCGTCGGTGCCGTTATTCGTAACGATGTGCGCCAAGACGTGGTGAGTGCCGATGATCCCGCTGACGCTCATCCAGCCGCGGCTCAGCTCCTCGAAGATGACTGCGAACGTCGTGTGGTCCAGCCCCAGCCCCCCGTACTCCTCCGGGATGGTGATGCCGAACAGCCCCATCTCCCGCATCGGCTCGATAAGCTCATGCGGGTAGATGTCCTCATTGTCGTACCGCTGCGCGATAGGCTCGACCTCGCGCCGCACGAAGTCGCGCACAAGCGTCACGACCTGGTTCCTAATCTCCGATTCGGCGGTAGCCACCATCTCTCGCTCCAATCTTGACTCTGCCGCATTGGTTGCGCCCGGTTCGTGGCTGTCTCACTCTAATAGTTCGAGCGCGCGGGTGTCCGCGACCGTAGCCCACAGCCGCGCCAGCCACATCTCCGCTAACTGCAGTCCTCGTTCCTGTCCCAAGTCCAGAGTCGCGCCTATGATTCCGGTGAACGTCACCAAATCCAGCAGCGACCAGCGTATATCCTCGATGCAGGTTTCTTCGTCGTATCCGGCGACACCTCGCGCTTTCAGAGCGTCCACGTAGTTGCCGACAAGCTCGGATTGCCACTCGCGCCTAGACTCAGTGGGCAGCGACGTAGCCAAGAAGTAGGCGACGTCATACGCGCCCCGCCCCGCCCGCAACACTTGCCAATCTATCAGGCGCACACTGCCGTCAGGCTCGAAGAACATGTTGTCCAGCCGCATATCGCCATGTTGAAGCGTGATTGGCGGCTCGCCGAGACGCTGCTTGATGGCGACGACGTTCGGAGCTATCAGGTCGGCGGCATCAAGCAATTCCGGCGGCATATGCAGCCCTCTAAGCCCGGCCAACCGCATCTGGCGCCACGATGCCGAGTGCATCTGCGCCACAGCTTCCGCCGCGTGGTCGTGGCGTGGAACGCCCGGCAACTCGTCCGACCAGAACTCCGCGTGCAGCGCGGCCATTCCATCTATCGCCGCGCGAGCCTGCGCCGGCGAGCATCCGCCTACCTGATCCCCCGCGTCCAACTCCCCGAGGTCTTCCATCAGGATGCACAGCGCGCCCGCCTCGGTGTCGTACTCCGAGAAGTGTGGCTTGGAGGCGGACGAGACTCGTGGAGCCAACGCCGCGTAGAAACCCGCTTCCCGCTCATACGCGCCGTGTTCCATCAGCAGCCGGTGTGTGGGCGGATGAGTGGAAGCGACCTTCCAAATAGCCGTCTGCGTATCCCCGGATCCCAGAGTTAGCCTGACGCGATACACCGAACCGGCGAACCCGACTCCCGCGCTCACAGGCTGGATTGCGAAATCAACCACATCCGTGCTGAGCGCTAGACTCAGCCACGCTGTCGTCATCTCCGATGGGACTGTTGGGAAAGTTGATGAAGCCATTCGCTGCCTACGCCTCCCGCTCGAAACTTGCGCCTTGTTTGCGGCCCAGATTCTTGGCTGATATGCCAAGCACTCGCAGGAAGCCCTCCGCGTCCGAGTGATCGTATGTGCCCATCGCCTCCATCGAGCTGTCGTCCGTGTACAGCGAGTGCGGCATCGCATCCGGCGTATCCTCGGCGGTGTCGAAATAGACATTCCCTCTGTGCAGCCGGACCGTAATCTCGCCGGTCGCCAGCCGGGTGATGGGATCGAGCGCGGCAAGCGCCGCCGTGGTCGCCAAGTCCAGCCAGTATCCCTGGTATATCTGGACGCTGATGACCTTCGACAGATGCTCGAAGAGTTCCCGCGCGCGCCTGTCCAGAACGAATTGGAGCAAGTACTCATAGCTGCGTCCCAGCAGCTCCATCGCTGGAGATTCGTATATGCCCCGCGACTTGACGCCGACGAATCGGTTCTCCACGACATGAGTTCCGATGCCCACGCCGTGCCTGCCCCCGATCGCGTTCGCCATGTCGAAGGCTGTTTCGACGTCCACAGCCTCGCCGTTGATAGCCGTCGGCACGCCCGCCTCCCAGCGGACGCTCACAAGCTCAGTCGCGTCCGGAGCGTCCCAAGGCCAGACACCCATGCCCGGCTCCACGAACGTCGGCGATATGCCCACGTCCTCCAGGTCGCCCGCCTCATGCGTCAGTCCCAGGAAGTTCGCGTCCGTCGAGTACCGCGACTCGCGCGCCGGTCTGATGGGCAGCCCGTTCGCTTCGCAGTATTCGATCATCTGTTGCCGACCGGGGAAGCGTTCGATGAACTCCGGATCGCGCCACGGCGCATAGACCTCGATATCCGCGTCTATCATATTCGCCGCAAGCTGTATGCGTACCTGATCGTTGCCTCGCCCGGTAGCGCCGTGGAACAGGACGCCGACGTCGCGCTGTCTCATATGCTCGAGAATAGCCGCCACAGTAACCGGACGCGCGATGCCCGTCGTATTCCAGTATCCGCCCTCGTACCGCGCCTGCGCCTGGATAACGCGCAGTCCCGCCTCCGCCAGCGCGGCGCGTCCCGGAACTATGATCGCGTCCGACGCCCCGCATCCCATCATGCGATCCGCGACAGCGTCGAGGTTCTCCTCATCCGGCTGGCCCAAGTCCACCGTAAACGCCTGCACCTCGAAGCCCTGCTCCGTAAGCCAGTGCGTAACCGTGCAGCTGTCCAGCCCCCCGGAAACCGCCCCGCCGAGCGTGCTGATGTTCTTATCCGAAAGTTCGCGCCAGTTCAATGTTTACTCCGTACTCTGTCCGGGTCAGTCGGCCTGACCGACAGGGTCTTTCGATCTTTTAGTATATGCGTACGTTCTCCGTCCATCTTGTTCACGGCTACACTCGAACAGCGTCGCCGCTATCTGAGACTTTGCGGTAAGAGAAACTCTCCACGTCCATCTTCCTGTTCGCGTGTTCTATCGTCACACTCACGACTTCACCGTCGCCATCCAACTCGATCAATGTGTTTTCGCCAATGTCTCTGGTCTCGACAATTTCCCTATCTACGAAGTTTATGAGGAGCGTATCTGTATCCGCGAAATATTTGATCTCCATCGTTACTCCTCCCTAAATGAGCGATCAAAAAACGCATTATGCACTGTAACTCCATCGTCCAACAGAATAACTCGCAGATATTTGTCGTCTGCTTCCGGTATCTTAGCCCAGCGTTTTATACGCCCGTCAGTCTGAACCTCCTCGTGAATAGGATTTTCCATCGTTCTTCTGATCCACTCAAGGCGTATGTGTCTTCTATCAACTCTCCGTCTAGTTTCCAGAAAATACTCAGTGACTCTCAAATTTCACTTATCTCAATTGGCAAGAGGCGCGCGAACCGGTAGAACGCGCGCCCTAAGATCAGCTTGCGCCTGTATCGCCTACCCCACCACGGCGCCTATCGCCGCGTCCAGCCGCTCCATCGCCTGCGCGATCTCCTCGGCCGAGACTGTAAGCGGCGGCATCAGCCGCACCGCGTTCGGACGTAGCGGGTTGGTCAGCAGACCCTGCGCGTTGCAGTTGGCAACCACATCCGGCCCGATGTCCGAATCGAACAGCACCGCCCACAACAGCCCCATGCCGCGCACTTCCGCGATCTGGCTGTACTTGGACTGTAAATCGGCAAGCCCGGACGCCATGTGCTCGCCCATCGCCGCCGCGTTGCCGGCCAGGTCATTCTCGATGATGTACTTGGTCGAGGCGTATGCCGCCGCGCACGTCAGCGCGTTGCCGCCGAACGTCGAGCCATGATCGCCCGGCTCGAACGCGCACGCCTCGTCCTTCGCCATGAACGCGCCGATCGGCACGCCGCCGCCCAGTCCCTTTGCCAGCGACATGATGTCCGGCTCCACGCCGAAGCTCTCGTAGCCGAACAGCGTGCCGAGCCGTCCCATGCCAGTCTGCACTTCGTCGAAGATGAGCAGCAAGCCCTCCTCGTCGCAGAACTCGCGCACGTTCTGAAGATAGCCCTCCGGCGGCACGTTCACGCCACCCTCAGCCTGCACCGGCTCGAGCATTACCGCCACCGTCTGGTCCGTAACCGCGCCTTTCAGCTCCTCCAGGTCGCCGAACGGAACGTGCGAGTATCCCGGCGGTATCGGCTGGAAGAGTTCTTGGTAGTGCGGCTGCCCGGTGGCGGACACGTTCGCCATCGTGCGCCCGTGGAACGAGTCGAGCGCGGTTATGATCTCGAACGCGCCGTTCTTGTGCCTAGCGCCGTAGCGCCGCGCCAGCTTCATCGCGCCCTCGTTCGCCTCGGCGCCGCTGTTGCAGAAGAACACCTTGTCCAGCGCCGAGTTCTCCACCAGCGACTCCGCTAGCTGCAGCTGCGGAATCGTGTAGAACTGGTTCGACGTCTGAAGCAGCGTCCGCGCCTGCTCGGCTATCGCGTTGGCGATCTCCTCGTTCGCGTGGCCCGCGTTGTTCACCGCCCAGCCAGACGTGAAGTCCAGGTACTCCTTGCCATCGACGTCCCACACTTTCGTACCGTCGCCGCGCACGATTACGACCGGCTGCCGGCGCACTACGAACATGTAGTACTTGCTCTCTACTTCCGTCCAGTTTGTAGTCATTGCCTATTGGCCTCCCGTGAGTTCTTTCAGTTTTTCGAGCGCCTCTTCCAGCGCCGCCAGGTCTTCTTTCATGCTCTCTATCGAGTCGGACACGATTGTTATCTGCATCTCCAACTCGGTGCCTTCACCGACAGTAACGGTCGTTGTCGTTGCCGGCGTCGTCGCGTCGCTCGGCGTTCGCGCCGAGTCGAGTTCGCCCACCGACACGAGCGACCGTTCTCCGGTCAGCGCGGCCAGGGCGAGCCCCAACGAATCCTCCATTACCACCTTGTCTGCCGTCGCCAGTATCACGCGCTTGAGCTGCGGGAACGGGACGCCCTCCGCCTGTATGTACACCGGCTCAGCGTACAGCAGGCTCGATCCAATCGGTATGACCAGCAGGTTGCCGCGCAGACAGGTTGAACCCTCAGTGCAGCGCAGCGTGAACCACGCCGAAATATCCTGGTCGTTGTCTATGCGCGCCTCGACCTGCTCCGGGCCGTCCACCTGCCGGTCCTTCGGGAAGTTGAACGCCACCAGTTTGCCGTAGTTTTCGCCGTCGCTGCGCGCGCCGATCCACCCGATGAGATTCTGCCGTTTGCTAGGCGTGTACGGAAGCAGCAGCATGAACTCCTCGCTCTCCTCGCCCGGCATCCGCATTATCACGTAGTACGGCTCGACTTCCTGCAGATCGGCGCCTTGTCCGAACTTCTCGTTCGGAATCGCCCACAGGTCCTCATTGTTATAGAAGTTCTGCGGATCCTGCATGTGATACTTCACGTACTTCTCAGCCTGCTCGGAGAAGAAGTCTTGCGGGTAGCGCACGTGCGATTTGATGTCCTCGGGCATCTCGCTTCCGCGTTTGAACAGATCCGGGAAGATGCGCTCGTAGGTGAGAATCATCGGATCCTCGGTATCCCACACGTAGAAGTCGATGCCGCCGTCGTAGGCGTCCACTACCACCTTCACGCTGTTCCGCATGTAGTTGAAGTGCGCTGACAACTCCGATCCCTCGACCGGAATCTCCGTCGGCTCGGAATATGGGTAGTGATCGGTCGTCGTGTAGGCATCCTGCACCCAGAAGAGCTGCCCGCCCGCGGCGACGATGTACGGGTCGCGGTCGAGCTGAAGGAACGGCGCCACCTGTCTGACGCGCTCCTGGATCTCCCGGCGGTACTGCAAACGGCTGTTCGGCGTTATCTCGCCGCTGATGAGAATGTTGATGTCGCCGAACTGCCAGGCGTAGGCAAGCCTCCGTGTGAACGACTCCAGTTGCACTCCGCCGCTTCCGAAGTAGCGCGTCCGAACCAGTTCGCCGCCCTCAGTCTGGTAGTCCAACTCCTCGGTGTTCGAGTTGACGATCACGTACTCCAACGTGTTCTCGCCGTAGTAGATGCGCGGATTGTCAACCGTAAGCTCCGGGGGAGTCGACCCGTCCTGAAGCCCTATCGGTATCGCCCCGTCTGCCGGAATGTCCTTGGCGAAGAACTCCGGCCTGCCCTCCGGCGTGAACTCGGTAACCGGGCTCATGGCGATGCCGATGCCGTGCGTATAGAACAGCTTGCGGTTCACCCACGTCTGCGACTCGGCTTCCAGGCGCTCGGGCGCGACCTCGCGCGCCGACAGCAGCACCTGGCGGTACTCGCCGCCTATGTTGTACCGATCTACGTCCGCATCCTTGAAGTCGTAGTACAGCCTGATTAGCTGAATCTGCTTATAGACCAGCGACAGCGGACGGTAGTCCCACAGACGGATGTTGTTGATGGTCTGGAGGTTGTTCTGGATAAGCTCCGGGTTCACGTCGGACTCGGCCAGATGGTCCTGCTCTTCGATCCTGTCCAGCGCGAAACCCTGCCGCGTGAACTGAATGTTGCGCGCGATGTAAGGGCTTTCCCTGGCGAACTCGTTGGGCGTTACGGAGAACTGTTGGATCACCGCCGGCCATGCGGTATTCAGCACGAGCCCCAGCGCCACCCACAGCACCACAGCGCCGATGACGATGCGCGTCTGTTTGAGGTAGATGTTCACCAACATCATCACCGCCGCCGCCGCCGCCACTATCGTCATTATCAGCAGCGCCGGCTGCCGCGCGTTGAGGTCCGTGTACATTGCCCCGAACCCCGCGCCGTCTTCGGACAGCACCAGCGCCCAGCGGTCGAACCAGTGCCCGACCGCGATCGTCATCATGATCACGGCCGCGATTATCGAGATATGCACCAGCCGAGCGCCGGACATCTCGTAGCCCACGCCGCGCAAGCTGTGGTTGACGAAGTTCAGCGCTACGGTCGCCAGCAGCGTTACGATGCCGATGCCCATTATCCAGCCTTGGATGAATGAGTACATCGGCAGATTGAAGATGAAGAACCCCAGATCGCGCCCGTACACCGGGTCAGTCTGTCCGAACGGCACGGAGTTGGTGAACCGCAGGAATAGCTCCCACTGCGATGCCAGCACCGAACCGAATATCAGGCTCAATATTATCGTGATGACGATCGCGCCCCAGACGACGGCGCGCCTGAGCGAAACCGCCATCTCCGGCGGCAGAGGCAGATTCACCTCCCCGGCCGAGAAGCGATGCGCCACCCACAGAGACGCGGTAAGTATGATAGCGGTGGACAGCGTACCGATGATGAACAGCGAAATGCGAGTTACCGTCACCGTTACGAAAACGGGACGGAACCCCAGCGATTCGAACCACATCAGGTCGGTATAGACGCCCCTGCCGAACGAGAATATCCCGAACAGAACGAGCAGACCGATGATGACGCCTGCCCATTTCAGCGTGGAAGTGGGCATCTGCCCGCGATCGAACGGGACCGGGTCGCCACCGCCGTCTCCGCTACCCCCACTGCCGTTGACGCCGTTGCCGTTATTGCGTGGGAAGTCCTGAGCCATGTATCACCAACCTTACCCGATGCGTGTGCCAAGCAGTTTGCCGTCTATGGATTGGCGAAGCGCGCCCGGCAGCCGTCCGTCTATGATGTGCGACTGCCCTCCGGCCTGAAGCGCGCGAACGCACGCCTCGATCTTTGGAATCATGCCGCCCGATATGGTGCCCGCCGACGTTAGCGCCGCGGCCTGCCGCTCTGTAACGCGGCTTATCAGCCGGTGACCGCGATCCAGCACGCCCTCGACGTCAGTTAGGAAGTACAGCCGCCTGGCGGACAGCGCGACGGCTATCTCGCCCGCCGCCGTGTCCGCGTTGATGTTCATGAGAGAGTTGGCGTGTATCGGCGACTCCGGCCCGCACCGCGCAACCGGCGCGATGACCGGGATGTAACCCGCGCTTACCGCCGCGTCTATCGCGCCGGTATCTACTGACATCACCTCGCCGACGTAGCCGAGCGCGGGGTCCTTGACCCGAGCGGTGAGCATCCCCCCGTCCGCGCCGCTGAGACCGATGGCGCGTCCACCCTCAGCCGCGATCTGCGACACGAGCTCCTTGTTGATAAGCCCAGCGAGTACCGCGACCACTATCTTGAGACTATCCTCGTCCGTAACTCTCAGACCGTCCTTGAACACTGGGCGGACGTTCTGAGCGGCCATCCAGTCCGAAATCGTCTTGCCGCCCCCATGCACGACCACCGGGTTCATGCCGTCCTTCTGAAGCGCAACCAGGTCGCGCAGCGTCGTGTCGTGCTCTCCAAGCGTGCTGCCGCCGATCTTGACTACTATAGTCGTCCCATCGAGGAAATGCTCCTTGCCTGTCGTTGTCCTGTCTCCCGGTTCGCCCAACTCGCTCGATTCTGAAGAAGATTGCTGTGGCGTGGGCGATTGGCCCACTTCGGCATCCACGTCTGCTAAGTCGAGTACGCGGAGTTGAACGTAACGTACTCCTCGGTAAGATCCGAACCCCACGCTGTGGCGGTGGCGTCGCCGATGTTCAGCCCCACCCTGAAGTCCACCTCGTGAGCCGACATCGTGCCAACCACCGCATCGGCGGAGTAGGGGATGGCAACGCCGTCCTGCACTATGTGGATGCCGTTGATGAAGATGTCTATCTTGGATTCTTCGAGCTCGATCCCGCTCTTGCCCAGCGCCATCATTATCCGACCCCAGTTCGGGTCTCTGCCGTGCACCATCGCCTTGACCAGGTTGGAAGACGAAATCTCCCGCGCGGCGCAGCGCGCGTCCGCGTCCGACGTAGCCCCGTCCACCGTAACCGCCATGATGTGTCCCGCGCCTTCGCCGTCGATGACCAGCGCCTTCGCCAGGTAGATGCACACAGCGGTCAGAGCCTCTTGGAACGCCGCCGCGCCGTCCGAGTCTGGACCGGTGATCGCCGCTCCGCCCGCCGCGCCGTTGGCGAACAGCAGCACCGTATCGTTGGTGGACTGGTCGCCGTCAACGTCAATCATGTTGAAGCTAAGGTCAACCGCCTTGCTCAGCGATTCTTGGAGGAAATCGGCCGGAATCTCCGCGTCGCACGAGATGAAAGACAGCATCGTCGCCATGTCCGGGTGGATCATGCCCACGCCCTTGGCCACGCCGCCGACGCGGTGCGTAGTCCCGCCCGCCTTGAACTCGGCCGCTATATACTTGGCGCGCGTATCCGTCGTCATGATCGAGCGCGCGAATGCCGGTCCGCCGTCGTCCGTAAGCTCGATGGTCGGGATGGCTTGGCGCAGCAGCGCCATGGGCAGCTCCACGCCGATCATGCCCGTAGAGGCGACCATCATCGAGCCTTCGTCCACGCCGGCGTGGGTTTCCGCCAGCCGCGTCATCTCCAGCGCGTCCGTCACACCCTGCGCTCCGACCGCGCAGTTCGCGCAGCCGCTGTTGGCGACGACGCCGCGCGCCGCGCCGTTGGCGTAGCGCTCCTTCGTAACCGTAACCGAAGGCGAAAGTATCTTATTCCGGCTAAACGTGCCTGCCAGCGTAGCCGGTCTATCCGACACCAGCATCCCCACGTCCAGCACGTCATCGCCCGGCGTCTTCAGTCCGGCGAACACCCCGCCCGCGCGGAACCCCGCCGGCGTAGTCGCCGAACCGCCTTCTATCATCGTTACGCCAGTCGTCATAACAGATCCTCGTTCTTCGAGAGGGCTTGCCGTCCGAACAGCGCCCAACCGTCGAGACCCTCTCGCTTCCCAACGGCTACGGCAGTATAGCATACCCATCACCCAGCGCAAAGAACGGCGCGGGCGCGACCGTCCGTCTCAACACGCCGTAGCCGCCCCAGAAGTGCCGCCCCTCCCCCTATCCGCCCGTTGTACGCGGTTGGGCGCGGAGTGTCAGTGTCTGCCCCAAGAGCGTAACGCTAAGAGCGGTGACGAATATGGTCGCGCCCGGAATCAGCATAAGCGACGGCGCGCGACGCATATAAGGTTGCGCCTCCCAGAGCATCGCGCCCCAATCCGGCGTCGGAGGCTGCGCGCCCACTCCGAGGTACGAAAGACCCGCGATCGTGATAAGCGTATGTCCGAACCGGAGGAATCCCATGGCTAGAATAGGCCCCATTATGTTCGGCAGAATGTGCCTCCTGATTATGAACGCGGGCGTCGAACCCAACGCCACGGCGGCCTCCATAAATTCCCGCGTGTTGACCTCCAGTGTTATCGCCCTCGCCAAACGAGCGTAGGGAGTCCACGCGAAGATGGTAACCACAAGAACTATCGTCGCGAAACTCGGCTTCAGCATAGAGGCCAAGGCGAACGCGACCACAAGCTCCGGGAAGACCAGAACTATGTCCACCACGCGCATGGCGACTTCGTCCGTCGCCCCGCCGGCCCTGCCCGAGAATGCGCCTACCAGCGTTCCGATGACGCCCGAAATCAGCACAGAAACCGTTGTTATCGCCAACGAATATCGGCTGCTCGCTATGAGGCGCGACAGGACGTCCCGGCCCAGATGGTCAGTTCCCAGAGGATGCGCCAGGCTCGGAAGTTCCAGCCTCTCGTCCAGCGACTGGTCGTTAGGGTCATATGGCGTCAGCATGGGAGCGAACGCGGCGATAAGCGCTATCGCCGCCAACGTCAGCAATGGAAGCGCCGCCACTCCGCGTATGCCGCGCGCTCTGAATATCGCTGGCAAAGGGGCTCTGATGGCCTCAGTGAACGTCCTTCCCCTGCTCGGCTTTCCCACTCCTAATCTCCTAGTTCTCAGCCCTCTCGATCTGTCAGACGGATGGCGGGGTTCAGAAAGACATACGCGATGTCCGTAGCCGTGTTTACGCAAACCGCGATTGCCGCTATCGCCATTAGACTTCCTTGGATCAACGGCATATCGCTAGCGTTGATGGCGTCGAAGAAAACTCTTCCGATTCCGGGCGCCGAGAAAATAACCTCGATGATCAACGCTCCGCCCATCAGCCCCGCCAGCCATACGCCGGACAGGGTAACAATCGGAATCAGCGCGTTCCTCAACGCGTGCCGCCACAGCAGCGTCCCCTCGCCCAAGCCCTTCGCCCGCGCGGTTCTCATGTAGTCCATAGACAGCGCTTCCAGCATCGAAGCGCGGACGACTTGGGTGAAGAACGCCGTCGGCCCCGCCGCTAGCGTGAGCGCGGGCAGCACGACGTGAACCGGGCTTCTCCATCCCGACGAGGGCAGCCAGCCGAGGTATATCCCGAACACCAGGATAGCCACCGGCGCGACAACGTACGAGGGAATCGCCACGCCCGTCTGCGACGCGACCGTTACCGCTACGTCCAGCGGTGTTCCGGGCTTCGTGGCAGCCAGTATTCCGGTGGGCAGCGCCAGGCTCAGCGACAGTCCGAGCGTCAAGGCGCTCAGCAGCGCCGATACCTTCAACCCGTCGAACACCAACTCGCCGACAGGCTTGCGCGACAAGTACGATCTACCCATGTCGCCGCGCGCTACCCTCAGAAGCCACGCCGCGAATTGCGCCGGTATGGGACGGTCGAGACCGAGTTCCTTCTTGAGACGCTCCACAGCCTCCGGCGATGGCTGACGCTCCGGCGCCTGCGCGCGCAGAATCGCCGATGCGGGGTCAATGCCCGTTATCAGCGGGGACAGGAATATCAGAAACGAGACGATCGCTATGATCAGGGGGAGCAAGAGCAGCCTGCGGATGATTAGGCGGTACATCGCCCCGCTCCCCTAATGTCCCGGTATTCGACAGTCGCCCTCTCGCTCACTCGGAGACGTCTAGCTCGGTCGTCAGCATGTAGTACTCGAGCAAATGCGGCTTCCAGTTGAGCACGTGATCGCCGTATGCGAATATCTGCTCCGTGTAGTTGATGAACGTGCTAGCCGCATCGTCGTGAAGTATCTGCTGAATCTGGCGATAGACTTCATTCCTCTCTTCCAGATCGCCCAGCGAGCGCGCCTGTTCGAGCAGTCCGTCAACCTCCGGGTTGCAGTAGTTGGCGTAGTTGCTCTGTCCCACGGTCTCGCACGAGAAGTCCGCGCTCAGGTATCCTTCCGGGTCGTAAGCGTCGATGAGATGCCCTCTGGAAACCAGGAACATATCGAAGTTGCCCGCGAACACATCATCCACCAGAGCGCCCCAGGGCGCCAGTCTGATCTCCGCGCTGAACCCGCCATCGTTGAGCATCTCATGGATGGCGACGGACATGGGCGGGAACTCTGCACGGCTGGGATACGTCCACAGCGACACGTTCAACTCCCCTTCCGCGTACCCCGATTCTGCGAGCAGCTCGATGGAGCGTTGAGGGTCGAATTCGTAATCTAGCAGATCATGGTTGACCCACGCCTCCGAGGGCGCGAACGGTCCAACGGCTGGCTCTCCGGTACCTTCCAGCACCGAGTCAACAATCGCCTGTCGGTCAATCGCGTGCTGCGCCGCCCTGCGGACGTTCAGGTCCGAAAATGGACCGTTCCGGTTGTTTACGTACAGGGTTACCGTTCTGGGCTGCTGCTCCCTGTGAACGACTACCCCGGTTCGGTCCAAGAAGAGCGGAAGTTGCGAAACGGGGAGGTGGCTCACGAAGTCGGCTTCGCCGGTTTCCAGCATCGCGGCTCGCGTCAACCCGTCCGGCGTGAACAGGAACTCGCCCGCGCTGAGCTTCGCGTCGCCGTTCCAGTAGGCGTCGTTTCTCGATGCCTTGGCGATGTCAATTGCCAGCTCATCGTCGAGCGCGAACGGGCCCGTCCCCGCGCCGACCGGACTCGGTGGAGCGTCCCCTCGACTCGCGTACGCCGCGGGCGATAGTATCCCGGCGCTCGGCCCTGCCAGCCTTGTTGGAAGAACCAGGTCCGTAGAACCGCTCGTAACCGTTACCGTGTGGCTGTCTGTCGCCTCCACGCTCATCAGCGTTTCCTCAGAGAATCCCCTGGGAGGATTCGCGACCCCATGAAGGTAGGTCAGCGCCGCGACAACCGAATCGCTGTCGAAAGACGAGCCGTCGTGGAACTTCACGTCGTCTCGAAGGCTAAACTCCCAGGCGCCGCTGTCCGTAAGCTGCCACGATTCTGCCAGAAACGGCTTTACCTCGCCGTCGAAATCAATCCTGAGCAGGGTTTCCGTAACGCCCAGCCGAGACAGAATGAAAGCGTCGTCCGTGTGGATGGCGCCATTGCTAGATGGATGGAACGGCGCGGCTACCGTTATCGTGGCTTGGCCACTCGTCGCTGGCGCCGCTGTCGCCACCGTTGTGGCGGTTGGCGCGGCGACCGCTGGGGCGGCAGTCGGCGATGCGGGTTCAGGAGTGGCCGCCTGGCTCGCAGCCGCCGCTGGCTGCGCCGATACCGGGGTTTCGGTCTGTTCTTCAGAGTCTCCGCAGGCAACGATTGCAACGCAAAGCATGGCGACGGCGATGCAGAGACTCGCGGTTCTGATCAGATTGCTGTTTTTCACTGTTCTAGGAAGTCCTTTCATTTCAACTAATTGACATGCTGGATCAATAGACTGCGTCCATGTGCCTCGACCGGATTATGAGCAAAAGCGGATAAGGCTTCGCATCGGACGCCCACCTGATGGAATGGATCTGACGCAATTTATAGATACTTAGTATCAATATACTGCCCCTAACTCCTCCGATCGATTGGCTGAGGAACACATCAGCCGCCGCTTCAGGTCGTACACCCGCCGGGCGGCACGAATTGCATCGCTAAACTTCCGCGGCAAGCTGAAATTACCGCTCTCACGTCCACCTACGGCAGTTAGCCGTGAGTGGCGCGCGTGCGAGAAGACTCGGCTTTACAGCCTGCGCCGCATCCGCGACGGGGTGGATTATAGCAACTACGCCCGGGTAAAAACAAGATACCTAGTATCATAACTTCTTGCGGACCAACCACCATGTCAATATCTCGCCAACCTGGACCATGCGCGGCGAACCGACCGTCAACCCAACCACCAACTATTAAATCGCCGCTATGTTACAATACGCCCGTCAGACCCAAACAACGATTCGGAGGTTCACCCGCACATGGCTACGCAGACCAGCGATTACAAAGTGGTCGGCACCCGACCGATCAGGCACGACGGATACGACAAGGTTACCGGCAAGGCGGCATACGGCGCTGATGTCGCGCTGCCAGGTATGCTGCACGGCAAGGTTCTCAGAAGCCCGCACGCGCACGCGAACATCGTCAACATAGATACCTCGGCCGCCGAGGCCGCGCCCGGCGTCCGCGCGGTGATAACCTCGGCGGACTTTCCCGAGTACGAGAACAAGCCCGTAGTCGGCGCCGCCGGCGGCCCTCCACAGAACCTGCACCACGTCAGCAGCAAGATCCTGGCGCGCGGCAAGGCGCTGTTCAGAGGCCACCCGATCGCCGCCATCGCCGCCGACAGCCTGCACGAGGCGGAGGAAGCGCTCGACCTGATAAGCGTCGAGTACGAGGTCCTGCCGCCCGTTACCACCGTCGAGGATGCGATGGCCGACGGCGCGCCGCTCCTCCATCCCGAATTCGCCAACAACGTCGCCAGCCACTCGCGCCTCGAAATCGGCGACATTGACGAGGGATTCGAGCAGGCGGACGTCACGATCGAGCGCGAGTTCCGCACCAAGACCGTCCACCAGGGTTACATCGAGCCGCACTCCGCCACAGGGTGGTGGACGCCGCAAGACCGGATCACCGTCTGGGGCAGCTCGCAGGGGCACTTCCAGATACGAGACCTTACGGCAGCCGTCGTAGGAGTGCCGTTCTCGTCCATCAAGGTAGTCCCAATGGAGATCGGCGGCGGATTCGGCGGCAAGACCACGATCTACCTCGAGCCGCTCGCGGTCGCGCTTTCCAAGAAGACTGGCGCGCCCGTCAAGGTCACCATGAACCGCGTCGAGGTGATGGAGGCCAGCGGCCCCACCTCCGGCTCCTGGATGAAGGTGAAGATGGGCATTACCAACGACGGGCGCATGACCGCCGCCCACGCCGACCTCCGATTCGAGGCGGGCGCGTTCCCAGGCTCCCCGGTCGGCGCCGCCGCCAACTGCATCTTCTCGCCCTACGACATTCCCAACATCGTCATAGATGCCTACGACGTGGTGGACAACAAGCCGAAGACCACCGCGTACCGCGCGCCCGGCGCGCCCATCGGTTCCTTCGCCGCCGAGACGATCATTGACGAGTTCTGTGAACAACTGAGCATGGACCCAATAGACTTCCGCATCCTCAACGGCGCGAAGGAGGGCACCCGTCGCGCTACGGGCATTATCAACCCGCGCATCGGCGCTATCGAGACCGCCCAGGCAGCCAAGGATCACGACCACTACTCCCAGCCGCTCGAAGGCAAGTGGCGGGGCAGGGGAGTCGCCTCCGGCTTCTGGATCAACGGCACCGGCCCGGCGTGCGCCACCGCCAACCTGAACTACGACGGCACCGTCAACCTCACTATCGGCTCCATGGACATCGGCGGCACGCGCCCCGCGGCGGCGCAGCAGTTCGCCGAAGTGCTGGGGATCCCCGTCGAGGACGTCAACCCGCAGGTCGGAGACACCGAGGCCATCGGCTACACCTCCATGACAGGCGGCTCCGGCGCCGCGTTCAAGACCGGCTGGGCAAGCTACGAAGCGGCCCAGGACGTCAAGCGCCAGATGCTCGACCGCGCCGCGTTGCTCTGGGAGACGACGGCAGACCAGGTTGACCTTGAAGACGGTGTGTTCCGGCACAAGGGCGATTCGTCCCTGAGCATGACGTTCGCCGAGCTCGCGGGCCGCGCCTCCGAGACCGGCGGCCCCATCGTCGGCAGCGCGAACATGGACCCGGCTGGCGCGGGCAGCGCCTTCGCCACCCATATCGTGGACGTCGAGGTCGATCCCGAGACTGGCAAGATCGAGATACTCCGCTACACTGCCTCTCAGGACTCCGGCACGTCCATCCACCCCAGCTACGTCGAGGGCCAGATACAGGGCGGCGTAGTGCAGGGCATCGGCTGGGCGCTCAACGAAGAGTACTACATGAGCGACGACGGCCAGATGATGAACACCAGCCTGTTGGACTACCGGATGCCCACGTCGCTCGACCTGCCGATGATAGACACGGTGGTGGTAGAGGTTCCCAACCCCAACCACCCCTACGGCGTACGCGGCGTCGGCGAGGTGCCAATCGTCCCGCCGCTCGCGGCCCTGTCCAACGCTATCTACCACGCCACCGGCATCAGGATGCGCGAGCTTCCCATGAACCCGCCCGCCGTAACCAAGGCCATCGCCGAGCATAACGGCGGCTAGGCGCGGCTATGCCAACAAACCCCTTCCCCCTTGATGGGGGAAGGTTGGTATGGGGGCGAAACCCCCACCATAACAACCTAAACTGAACTTAGTCATCGGGGGCGTCTCTATCCGGGACGCCCCCAACCATCGCTTGAATTATTATTGTAACGCCGTTTTACAGTAGCGATACTCGGGGAGGATACTCATGGCGACATTAACCGTAGAACCCCAGACCAAGCCTAAACCCGAACCCGCCGTCGAAACGTGGTTGCCAACCCGCCGCCTCTTCACAGTGGACGAGTACGTTGCCATTTACGAAAAGGGCGTTATTCCTGATGACGAGCGCACGGAGTTGATAGACGGAGAGATCATCGAGATGGCCCCTATGGGAATGCAACACGAAGCGAATGTTGACGACGGGACTCGTATCCTGGTCCGCGCGGTTGGGGACCGCGCAATCGTCAGAGTGCAAGGCAGCCTAACCGTGGACGAAGGCAACCGTCCGCAACCCGATCTCATGCTCTTGAAATTACGCGATGGTGGCTACCGAGACCGCCCCGCCGGCCCCACCGACGTTCTGCTCATAATCGAGGTTTCCGACTCTACCCTTGCCAACGACCGCGGCGCCAAGCTAACCCGCTACGCCGAGGCGGACATCCCCGAAGTCTGGATAGAGAACATCCCCGACCGCGTAATCGAGGCATACGCCAACCCCGTCGATGGCGAATACACCGAATCACGCACCTACCGCCCGGGCGAAACCATCAGCCCAACCGCCTTCCCAGATTTGGAACTGCCCGTAAACCAGCTAATAGGTAATATCGCTAGCGAAGAAGTGGCTAGCGATATGTAGAGTCACTCAGCCGGTTAATTGGAGAAGCAAAATGACATCCCGATTGAGTATCCGGAACTACCAGATATTGGGACGCATTTCCTCCGGAGGGCAAGGAGTAGTATATAGGGCATGGGACTCTGCAAGGGGGCGCATGGTAGCAGTGAAGGAACTTGGAATCGGCTTTCTACCACGCCCAGAAGTCATTGAACGGTTTCGTCGGGAAGCTATAATCACTAACCGCGTGAACCACCCAAATGTGATAGAAATACTTGAGCAGTTTGAGTACAATGGACGTCACTTCATCGTCATGGAATTGCTATCTGCTAGTGTACATGACATCCGGAAACGGGAAAGAGCACTGCCGATTTCATGGGCGGTCGACAAATTCCGTCAGGTCGCGGCGGGACTTGAGGCTGCTCACCAGTGCAATGTGGTGCACCGTGACATCAAACCACAAAACCTGCTGTTGTCCTCCGATGGAAAAATTAAGGTAACGTACTTCGGACTAGCCAGGGCGTCTGATCTCACCACTATCACCGAGGGAGGCCAGCCCGGTACAGTGGTGTATATATCCCCAGAGCAGTTAGTTGGCGAAGACTTGGACATCCGGTCAGATATCTACTCATTAGGTGTAACAATGTATGAATTGCTCACAGGCTCTCTTCCATTCAAGGGACGTAGTCAGTATGAAATAGCGGTAGCCCGTCTCAGACAAGCACCTATTTTAATTTCACGTATACGTCCAGAAGTGCATCCGAAGCTAGCAGAAATCATAGACAGGTGCATGGAAAGAGAGCCTGACAAACGCTTCCAGACGCCAAGTCAGGTGACAGCCGAACTTAGAGACCCGCATATGAGAGATTGGGCAGCCCTTGTTGCACTGTATGATGCCACCGATGGCGACAACTGGACCCATAATGAAAACTGGATTACTGACACTGCCGTCGGCAATTGGCATGGAATTACGATTGATAACAATGGAAGAGTGACTGGCATCAAACTCTCTGCAAACGGACTGAATGGACAGTTGCCACGCGAATTGGGCAACCTCAGCAACCTCGCGAGCCTGCAGATTTCGCGTTCTCCCAACCTCACTGGTGAGATACCAGCTGAGCTGGGCAAACTCTCCAGCCTAGTTGAATTGGATCTCAGTAAAACCAGCCTCTCCGGCGCGATACCGAATGAATTGGGAAGCCTCTCCAACTTGACCTCATTGGTCATCCGAGATTCTTGTATCAAAGGGCAGATTCCGTCTGAGATCGGGAATTTGAATGGCCTAATGAGACTAGACCTCTCCGACAATGACCTTTCGGATGAGATACCTGCCGAGCTAGGAAACTTGACCAACCTAATGGAACCGGCCAAGTTTGACGGCAACAGCCAACTACGAGATACTTATCCTAAGGTGCGAGACCAGAGGAGGCCAAGGGGCAGGAGAAGCCGCCGGCGTTAATCTGGTCTCGCTCCAACGGGATGGGTGTATCCTACCCCTCCCCCACCTTCACCACCAGCTTCCCGAAGTTCTCCCCCGTCATCATCCCGATGAATGCCGTCGGCGCGTTTTCCAATCCCTCTACCACATCCTCGCGGTAGCGCAGGTCGCCGCTGCGTATCCACGCCGCCATGCGCTGCCGGGCGTGTTCGTGCCTGTGCGCGAAGTTGAACACGAGGAATCCCTCCATCCGCGCCTGCTTCTGGATCAGCAGACCCACGTTGGGGGGCGCCAACTCGGGCGTCGGTAGGTTGTACTGCGAGATCTGGCCGCACACCGAGATTCGCGCGTGGACGTTGATCTGCTGCATCACCGCGTCCGTCACGAAGCCGCCTACGTTGTCGAAATAGACGTCTATCCCGTCAGGACACGCCGCCGCCAGCGCCGCGTCCACGTCCTCCGTCTTGTAGTTGATGCCCGCGTCGAAGCCCAACTCGTTGACGATGAAATCCACCTTCTCGTCGCTGCCCGCCGTGCCGACCACGCGGCAGCCCATGATCCGCGCTATCTGCCCGACCACCTGCCCGACCGCGCCGGACGCCGCCGACACCACCACCGTGTCCCCCACCTCCGGCTTGCCCACGTCCAGGAAGCCGAAGTACGCCGTCATGCCCGGCATCCCTAGAACACCCAGAGCTGTCGAAATCGGCGCAAGGTCGGGATCGACCTTCCGAAGCTGTCCCGGTCTGGCGACTGCGTACTCCTGCCAGCCCAGCGACCCGTCCACGATGTCGCCCACCGCCAGTTCCGGCGTCCGCGATTCCACCACGCGCCCGACAATGCCGCCCGTCATCACGCCCCCGATCTCCACCGGCGCCGCATATGACGGCCCCTCGCGCATCCGCCCCCGCATGTACGGATCCAACGACAGCCAGATCGTCCGCACCAGCGCCTCCCCCTCGCGAGGCTGTGGTATCGCAACCTCCTCCAACCTGAAGTGCCGTGGTTCCGGGTAAGCCTCCGGCCTCGATGCCAGCACGATTCGCCGGTTCGTCTCAGAAGTCATCTCGTCTCTATCCTCCAGTCAAACTAATCTCTCTGCGCCCCTCTGCGTCTCTGCGTTAAATCCCGAGCGTCAAGTTGAAAGAGACTCCAGATACCCCGCCAGATCCTCTGGCAGCGGGGCCTCGAACCTCACCCGCTCGCCCGTAGCCGGATGCTCGAACTCCAGCGAAGCCGCGTGCAGGAAGTGGCGACCGATGGCCCCATCTCGAATTATCGGCGCGCGCCCGTAAGTCGCGTCTCCGATTACCGGGTGGCCGATGGACGCCAAGTGTACACGAATCTGGTGGGTGCGTCCTGTCCTGGGCCATGCCTCGACAAGCGTCGTCCGCGCGTACCGGCGCAGCGTCCGGTACAGCGTCGTGGCCTCGCGGCTATCCTCGACTATCGCCATTCGCTTGCGGTTGTCGGGATCGCGGCCTATCGGGGCTTCGATGACGGCCTCCGGCGGCTCGGGCCAACCCTGTACCAGCGCGATGTATCGCTTGCGAACCGTCCGCGACTTGAACTGCGCCGACAGATGCGCGTGCGCCCGACCCGTCTTGGCGACTACTATCACGCCCGACGTGTCCATATCCAGCCGGTGAACCAGTCCCGCGCGCCGCGCGCCGCCCACGTCGCCCTGCATGTTGTCGATATCGCCGCTCGACAGCCCAAGCGTCGCGTTCACCAACGTCGAGTCAGGATGCCCGGCTCCCGGATGGACCGGCATACCGGCCGGCTTGTCCACGACCAGTAATTCATCATCTTCGTGCAGGACATGGAGCGGGATGGACTGCGCCGCGATCGTCGTCGGCTCAGGCTCGGACACGCTCATCTCGACCAGTTGCCCAGCGCGCAGACGATAACCCGCGTTGACCGGACGCCCGTTCACCAGAACCTCGCCGTCGTCTATCAGCCTCTTGATCCTGCTGCGCGACATTCCCGCGCAGCGTTCGGTTAGGAAGCGGTCCAGCCGCTCTCGCGCGACGGGATGCCGGAACACCAGCTTGCCGCTCACGCGCGCCCACCCTCGTCTTCGTCCGGATTGGCCAACTCTTGTGGGTCGTCCTCCCTGTCGCCGTACAGCAGCGTGGTTGCGATCAGCAGCGTGATACCAACGACGATGGACGAGTCGGCGATATTGAAGATAGGCCACGGTCCAACGTCTATGAAGTCGGTAACCTTTGCCCACGCCAGCCGGTCGAGCAGGTTGCCGAACGCCCCGCCCAGCAGCAACCCGATGTTGAGCTGCGACAGCCAGCCGCTTCCGCCGTGCGCGCGGTAGAAGTAGATGACGAAGCCGATGGCGAAGAACGACGCCAGAGTCAGCAGTAGCGTCTGCTGCGGAAACAGCCCGAAGACGGTGCCGGTGTTCGTGCCGTGTGTGAGACGGAAGAAACCCTCCGCGGGCCAAGACTCGCCGATGGCGAGATTGGCGCGCACGAGGTATTTGGTTAGCTGATCGACGGCGAAGACCGCCGCGGCGACCACGCCGACGGTCCATACGCGCGACAAGCCCGTGAGCGCCGACGGCCTTGCGTCTGTCGCGGATTCGGTCTCGGAATTAACTGCGGACGGCATTTCGGATCGGTTCACCTAAGCTACCCTGAAAGCGACAACGGGATTATAGCACAACTCAGCCCGTCCATTTTTTCTCCTCTTTTCCCGTTCCTCACATAACCCCCGTCTTCAGCCACTTTCCCTGGATGAAGTAGATTGCGAACGCCACCGCCCTGACCGTCATCCCAATCACGATAGCCCAGGGAATGCCGAACTCCCCAAGTCCGGTGTACTGCGACAGCGCGAACGCCAGAGGGATCTCCACCAGCCACATTGTGGATACCATGATCACCATCGGAGCAAACGTCGCGCCCGTGGTGTTGAACCCCTGCGTAAACACCTGCACCGCGTTCATCGAGAAGTAGCCTACGGCGAGTATCTGGAGCCATAATGCCGCCTGCGACACGAATTCGGCGTCGGAGTTGAAGAATGTCGCCACCTGCTCTGAGAACACCATGAACAGCGCGGCGACCAGCAGGCTCGCCACCCCGGCGTAGCCGACCGCCCACAGCATGGACGAACGCGCTCTATCGGTGTATCCGGCGCCCAAGTTCTGGCCGGCGAGCGCTCCCGCCGCTCGTCCCAGCCCGCGGCTCGAGTGGTTCACAGTGTTCTCCGCGCGGCGCGACAGCGCGAACGCCGCCAGCGCCCCATCTCCGAACGGCACGACCAGGAACACGACGATTAGCTGCGACACCGCCCGCTGCGCCCCGGTAACCGACGCCGGAACTCCGATCTTCAGCAGCCGCCAGATTAGGGGAAAGTCCACGTAGTATCCCCGCAGGCTCAGCCGCAGCCGCGACGTTCCGCGCATCAGCGCGGCCATGTTCATCCCCGCGCCGATCGTCTGCGCCACCAGGTTCGCCGCGCCCGCGCCCGCGAGGTCGAGCGCCGGAAACCACAGCCACCCGAATATCAGGAACGGGCTGAGCATCAGATGACCCACCCTGGAAACGAACGCGGCTTTGAGTGGCGTTACCGCGTCGCCCGACGCCTGCAGCGCGCCCGCCGTCAGCCGCTGCAAGCCCATCACCGACATCGCTACGAACTGAAAGCGCATATAACCGCCCGCCTGCCTCACCACCTCGTCGCTTAGCCCGAACAGCCTTAGCAGCGGATCGGTGAAAATCATGCCGACCGCCACCAGCAGTACGGAGTACGCCATCGTCAGCGTGATCGCCTGGAGCATGACGTGGTTGGCGTAGCCGACCCGCCTCGCGCCCACCGCGCGAGAGATCATCGAGCGCATACCCGCGTCCAGACCCATACGGGCGGTCATCAGCATCATCAGGAAGGTCTGCCCGATGCCCAGACCCGCGAGCGCCTCGAGCGCGACCTTCGCCGCCCAGTACACGTCGAGCAGCTGGTCCACGACGCTAAGGAAACTCTCGGCGATCTGCGGCCAGGCCATGTACCACAGATTCGCCGGAATACTGCCCTTCGTCAGGTCGCGCGCGCCGCCCACACGCCGCCGCCGGCCCCTTGCCGGAGCCGTCTGAGCGGTCGTCTGCGAAGGCTCAGCGCGCGTCTGAGTCGCGTCGCCGTCCCGATGTCGTGGGGAATCAGCCATAAAGAAAGCGCCCGGCTCGGACAGCGCCCGTCGCCGGAGCAGCCTAACCGTATCCCACACGGGCGGGGTAGTCAAACCGCGCCTTGGACAGACTCCCTGCGCGCCCCTCTGCGCCTTAGCGCCTCCGCGTCAAAATCCCCCTTGTGTCCTGCATTTCAACGCTATACAATTACATGTAAGTATAAAACGCAACAAGGAGTAACCCCATGACAAAGAATGACGAACGGCGCGAAGACACCAACGAGCAGGACGCCGACTCCCAATCCAAGCGTCGCACCCGCACCATCACCATCTCCCTGGACGATCTCGACGACGTCGACCGCGCCGTTCGAGACACCATCGGCAAGGGCCGCGACGCAGCCGCAAACATCGGCGGCTCGATACGAGACTCCATCAACTCCGTGCGCGCCACGCGCGACAGCGTCGTGATGGTCCGCCTCAGCAAGGACAGCCTCGCCAGCCTCGACGAACTGGTTGACGCCGGCGTAACCGCCAGCCGCTCCGAGGCCGCCGCCTTCCTCATAGGCGAGGGCATCATCGCCCGCGCCGACCTGTTCGACAAGATAAGCGAGCAGACCCGCATAATCCGCGAAGCCCGCGAAAAGCTGCGCCAACTGCTGGAGGAAGACGAGGAGAAGACCGCGGATAATTCGTAGCCGCCGAGCATCGCCTAATCGAAGACGTTGACGCTTGGATGCGCCATCACCAGGCTCGCAACCAGACTTCGCATATGTACAATCAGGAAGTCGCCGCCCGCGTCTATGCTGCCGCATACGGATTCGCCCAGGATGCCCGCCGTCTCCTAGCCGCGTTGGAAGAACGCAATGATTAACCTCTCCGAAAGCCACCTAGCCACCATCCGACGCATCATGCGCGAGTACGCGCCCGATTGCGAAGTCCGCGCCTTCGGATCCCGCGTAACCGGCGGCGCGCGCGCCTACTCCGACCTTGACCTGGCGATAATCGGAGACGCCCCGCTCGGCATCGTGCGGCTGGGCTTGCTCAGGGAAGCGTTCGAGGAATCCGATCTGCCCATCCGCGTTGACGTAATAGACTGGCACGACACTTCCGAGAGTTTCAGGAAGATCATTGAGAGCAATTGCGTCCGGCTTGCTGAGTCAACGGGCGCCTAACCCGCAATCCCCACCAGCATCCCCCGCAGCCCTTCCGCGTCTATCTCTCGCGGCAGATGCGCCATCCGGTCCCACCGCGTTCGCTCGACGATGGTCTCGATGTCGCCCGTCCCGATTCCCAGCCCGGACAGGCGAGTCTCGAGACCGCACGCCGCGATGATCCGCTCGATCTTCTCGCACGCTTCGTCCACGTCGTTCACCCCCAGCGCGGCAAGCAGCGCCGGCATCTTGTGAGCTATCGCGGGCGCGCACCAGCGCAGGAACGATGACAGCGTGATGGACACGGACTGCCCATGCTCGACGCGCCACAGCAGCGTCAGCGGGCTGCCCACGGCGTGGCAGGCGTTTGGGGTACTGTTGCTGTATCCAACGCCGGACATCGTCGCCGCCAGAGCGCACGCGGCGCGCGATTCCATGTCGCCCTGAATCGCAGAGCGAACTAGGTTGGCAGAATACATCCGTATCACTTCGAGCGCAAGCGCGTCCGACATCGGCTCGGCGTCCACGTTCCAGTAGCTCTCGAACGAGCTGGTGAATGCGTCCATGCCGGTGTTGGCGGCCAGCGTCTGTGACATGGACATCGCCAGGCGAGGGTCCACTATCGCCACCGCCGGGAACATCAGCGCGTCGCCCAGCCCGAATTGCGAGGACGTGTCCCAGTCCCACAGCGCGGAGCCGGATGTCACCTCGCTGCTGCTGCCGGACGTGGTCGGTACCGCGACGAACGGCAGGCCGCGCCGCCCAAACCCCGCCGCGCGTGTCGCGTAATCCTTAGCTGTCCCCTCGTGAGTGGCCAGGATGGCAGTCGCCTTCGCCAAGTCCAGCGCGCTGCCGCCGCCGATGGCGACGACCACGTTGGCGCCCGCGTCGCGGCACGCCGCAGCCGCGTCGTCCGCGTCCGCCGGCGTCGGGAACGGATCGGCCTTGTCGTGCAGCGTAACCTCGAAGTCGGCGAGCAGATCCTCAACCCGCGCCAGCAGCCCGCTCGATCGCAGGAACGTTCGTCCAGTCACGACAAAAACTCTGGCGTCGTCTCCCGCCACGGACCGAACCTCCCCGGGCAGAGCGTCGAGCGAATCAACCCCATACACGATCCGAGTCGGATTCCGCCAAACGAACGATGGTACGAACTGCTCCGCCATTGCCAGCCTCCTAGAAATTCATGAACTGGTGATAACTCCACACCCTAATATACCGCAGGAACAGGTAAAACAAAAAATCCTCTGCGCCTTTGCGCCTATATTCCCCGTAGCCCACATCCGCCCTGAAACCTGCTACACTGCACCCCGAAGCACCGAATCACAGCGTGGGAGGGCAACGACATGGCAGCGATAACAGGCGCGGAACTGGTAGTGGACTCGCTCAAGCGAGAGGGGATAGACACCATCTACACGCTTCCCGGAGACCCGGTTGGCCCCATCGTCAACGGCTGCGCGGAGGCCGGATTGCGCGTCATCTCCGTGCGGCACGAGCAAGCGGCCGCGATGGCGGCCCAAGCGCACTCCTACTTCACGCGCGGTGTCGGCGTCTGCGTCGCCGCGTCCGGCGTCGGCCAAACGAACACGCTAACCGCCATCGCCAACGCGCAAGTCAACTGCTGGCCGATGCTTGTCATCGGCGGATCTGCGGAACTCCGACGCCGCAACATGGGCGACTTCCAGGAGCTTGCCCAGGTCGAGTCCACCGAGCCGCTCTGCAAGTGGGCATACGCAGCCGAGTCCATCCAGCGCATCCCCGCGCTCATCAACATCGCGCTCAGGCGCGCCGTCGCCGGACGTCCGGGCCCCGTATATCTCGATCTGCCCGCCGAGATGATCTCCGGCTCAGTGGACGACGCCGAAGTCGAAATTCCGACTCCCGCCCCCGAACCGGCGCGCCCGCTCGCCGAGCCGGACAAGATTCAACAGGCGCTCGACGTCCTGCGCGAGGCGGAGCGCCCTCTGCTAATAGTCGGCAAGGGCGCGGCATGGTCGTGGGCCGAGGACGAACTTCTGCGCTTCGTGAACGAGACGCAGATACCGTTCCTCACCTCGCCCATGGGAGCGGGGGTTCTGCCGCCCGATCACCCGATGAACGTCTCCGCCGCGCGGACCCAGGCGCTCCAGGGCGCGGATGCGGTGCTGCTGGTCGGCGCGCGTCTCAACTGGATATTCCACTTCGGGCAGCCGCCGCGATTCGCCGAAGATTACAAGCTGATCCAGGTGGATATAGACGACGAGGAAATAGGTACCAACCACCCCGCCGAGGTCGGCTTGGTCGGAGACGCCAAGATGGTGATGGGACAGCTTGCCGACGCGCTGGAAGACTCGCCCGTAGAGTTTGGCGAGACCCCGTGGCTCTCGTCGCTGCGCGAGAAGGCGCATCAGAACGGCGAGTCAATAGAGCCGATGCTCAACGCCGAGACCATGCCGCTCGGCTACTACCGCATCCTCAAAGAGATACGCGATTACCTGCCCAAAGACTCGATACTCGTTGCCGACGGAGCCTCGACGATGGATATATCGCGCCAGGTGATACCCGTCTGGAACCCGCGCCAGCGCGTGGACGCCGGAGTGGCCGGATGCGTCGGCGTCGGCGTGCCGTTCTCGATCGCCGCCAAGGTCGTCTTCCCGGACAAGCCCGTCGTCTGCCTGCAAGGCGACTGGGCGTTCGGCTTCAACGGCATGGACATCGAGACGGCGGTGCGCTTCAAGCTGCCCATCGTATGGGTCGTCTTCCAAAACGCCAACATAGACAAGTGGGTGCGCGAGTACGTTGACGGCGAGGAGAACCCCAACGACTTCACCCCCAGCATGAGGTTCGACCTGATGATGGAGGCGTTCGGCGGTCACGGCGAATACGTCGAGCGTCCCGACGATATACGCCCTGCCCTGGAGCGCGCCTTCAACTCAGGCAAGGCGGCCTTGGTCAACGTCATCATGGATCCGGGCGCGAGCCGCCGCCCGCAGCAGTTTGCCTGGCTCGCCCGCGAGGGACGCATGGGCTACTAGACGCTGGGCAATCGCGCTAAACCAGGAGAATCGACCCGATGGTCCCCGACGAAGTAGGGAAGTGGTTCAAGCGGAACCGAGAATCGTACAGCTGGCCCGACGGCAGGACTCGCCAGCAGTCTGAGGAGCTAATCGCCTCGCTGTTGGATCAGACGCAGGCAGCTTTGGACTCCGGCGATACCGCTTCCCTGCGGCAGTCTCTCATAGACGTTTACAGCTGGAAGAACTTCAATATGAGAGGCATCATCAACAGATACCGCAGAACGCTACAGGCAAAAGGCGACTCCTATATCGAAGACCTGCGAAACATGAGCGCGCTCACCGGCCCCGATAATCTGGTCAATCTGGAATCGGTAATTCGGCATCTGCTGATACCCAACAGCCGTCTGCCGGACTGCGCCTCGATGGCGTCCTTCCTCTACGGACGGGACGCGGCGCCCGTTCTCGACAGGTACGTGGCGCAGTTCTTCAACCGCGGTTTCAGCCGATACGACCTGGATGACGAGACGAAGGCCACGATAGAGACGGTCGGACACATAGATTTCAGGGTAGAAGAAGACGGAAGCGGACGCCTCCGAGTCGCCACGTTCAACGAAGACTGGGTGGAGTTGAACGTCCTCCACTACGTCAACGAAATGGTCCCCGAATGTGCCCGCGTAGCGGTCGCGCTCAACGCCGCCGGACACACCTACACCGCCCTAGACGGCGCGGAATCTCCCTACGCCCCCGTTGACGTCGAGATGGCGATCTTCGCTTGGTCGTCCAGAAACCGCCACCTCTTCGGCTGACGCCTCCTTACGCTTCCCGATACGCCGTCCCTCGCGCCACCACCGAGTTCAGCGTTCCGAAATCGCCGAATTCGACCTCGTGGCCTCGCGGCTGCGGCGGCCTGGCCTCCAGCCCCAGCGCGGCGACCACCTCAGGATTCGAGTAGTAGCCATTGTAGGCTTGACCCAGCAGCGTCTCGAAGAAAACAGAGTCGTTCGCCTCGATGTCGCTCAGGACCTCATCCTGCGCCTCGAGGCTTAGTTCTACGAAGCTCGCCCCTCTCTTAGACGCCGCTAGCTCGATGCTCCGCAGCCCCGCACCGAATAGCCGCGCCATACGGGCAGACTGGCCGATGACGCCATCGATGTACTCCGCCGCGCCGACCTGTCCCGCGCCCGGCATCGCGCCCTCCGCCGGAATGAGCCGGTCCAGAATAGAGTCCAGAAGCGCCCTCTGCTCCGAGCTAAGAAACATCGCCATTAGAAACGCCCCCTCTATTTCTTACCTCTTATCTCCTGTTTCTTAGCGCTCCCGCGCTTCCCGCTTGAACTCCTCGGCCATCAGCAGCGCCACGGCCTGTATCGTTGAAGTGGGGTTGACCGCGCCCGCCGTTACGAAGACGCTCCCGTCTATGATGTACAGATTCTCGACGTCGTGCGTCCGCCCCGATCTTGTGACTACGCTGCTCTCAGGGTCGTCGCCCATGCGCGCCGTGCCCAACAAGTGCCAGCCGGCCGGCCGCAGCAGCGGATTCGCCGTAACCGTGTGCGCGCCTGCCGCCTCCAGTGCCTCGGTCGCCGTGCCGATGCCGTGATCCATCATCCGGCGGCTGTTCTCGCTCAGCGTGTAGTTGATCTTCGGCGCCGGTATGCCGTTGCTGTCCGTCAACTCATCGTCCAGCGTAACCTCGTTGTGCAGCTCCGGCAGGTCCTCGCCTATGACCGCTATCGTGATCGTATGCCCCAGACGCTCGGCGACAGCCGCGTGGTGTCCAGCGCCCCAGGGCAGCCGCCGTCCGCCGATGCCGCCCCGCGCCACGCCTACCGGACCAGGGCTGCGGACGACCTGGAAGGCGTAGCCTCGAACGAAGCCGCGCGACAGGTCGGTCTCGTAGTGCTCCTGGCTGATGATGCTCGCGCCCATCGGCCCCTTGTACCCTTCCAGCAACTCATCGAACACGCCCGTAACCATCGCGTAGGGGTGGAACATCAGGTTCTTGCCTACCAGCCCGGACGAGTTGGCAAGCCCATTCGGGAATCTGGGCGAAGCCGAATTCAGCATCAGGCGGGGTGTGCCGATGCCGTTGCAGGCGAGAACCACGACCGACGCCTTCTGCTCTTGGAGATTCCCGTCCGCGTCGTAGTACAGTACTCCGTCGGCCCGCCCGGCCTTGTCCAGGGTAACCTCGCGGACGCGGCAGCGCGTTCTCAGCTGCGCCCCGAGCGCCAGCGCCTTCGGCCAGTAAGTAATGTCAGTGGACGCCTTCGCGCGTCGGCTGCACCCGATGTCGCACGGGCCGCAGTTGTTGCACGCGGCGCGTCCGTCGTAAGGCGCGGTCAGGATAGCCGAGTCCGACGGCCACCAGTGCCAGCCCAGCTTGTCGAAGCCGCGCGCCATCGTCTGCCCTACCGCGCCCAGCGGAATCGGCGGCGTCTGCCTCTCGCCCTTCGGCGGGTATGCCGTATCGCCCGTCATGCCCGCGATTCCCATGATGCGGTCGTTCGTCTCGAAATGCGGCCCCAGGTCATCGTAGGTCAGCGGCCAGTCGTCGCCCACGCCATCGAGCGTCCGCGTTTTGAAGTCCGACGGGTGGAAGCGCGGGAAGTGCGCGCTCCAATGGATCGTGCTGCCGCCGACCGCGTTGTACATCAGCGGCGCGATCGGCGAGTTCGAATCGTTCACCGGATAATCTTCGGGCAGCCCCCTGAAGTTAGGGTCCGGGTTGTAGTCGGTCTGGCGGTGAATCTCCCAGTCGTGCTCTCTGGAGGGATACTCCGCCGGATTCGTCCACCCGCCCTGCTCGAGGCACAGAGTGTCGAACCCGTCCTTTGCCAAACTCCACGCGAACGCCGCTCCGGACGCGCCCGCGCCAACAATCAAAACGTCAACTCGCTCGTCGGTTGCAGACATGGATGACTCCCAATTTGGCAAATTCATTTGTTATTGGTTATGGATGTGAGCTTGTCGCGCTAGGTGGCAAACACCTCGCTCATCGGCAGCGAGAACCCTTCCAGCGTGGGCGTCGTCAGCGTATCGTCTTCCTCGAACGTGGCGTGTAGCGCATACTTCCCGTCGCTCAGCCTGAACTGCCACAGCATACGAGCCACCGGATCGATGATCCAGTACTCTGGAACGCCGTGCATGGCGTACAAGTCCAGCTTGTCGCGCCAGTCCCGTCTCCTGGTTGACGGCGACAGAATCTCAGCCACCAGATCAGGCGCGCCTTGAATGTTGGCGCGCGTAATGAGGTGCAGTCGCTCGTTGGAGACGAAAATCAAGTCTGGCCGTAGCGTGGTCGTTTCGGAGAGAACTACATCTGTATCTGGGAAGTAGAACTTGCCTAGCCGGTGTCGTCTTACGAAATCGTTGACCGGTGTTCCCAAGTCCATCTGTATGTCTTGGTGAATCATATTTGGGGCGGCCGCCATAACCAAAACTCCGTCTATCAACTCCCACCGTTCGCCTTCGGGGGTCTTGGCGTAGTCTTCGTATGTGAGCTTGGCGGGCGCGTCCGGCGTCTCGCGCTGTTGCGTCGGTGTCGTAGTGGTCATCTCCATCCCTCCCCCGCTCGAACTGCCGTGTCGCGCCCATTATACTATGTTTCCTAGATTTACACCGCCACTATCCCAATGTAAGATGTACCGAAACGTATGCCAGACGGGATCGCCCGCCGCCGGAGACGCCCCACAGAGAACTTCGATGACACAACGCCAACGATACCTGACTCCCGAAGGTAGAGATACTCTTCAGAAAGAGCTGGATGAACTCCGCGCCGTTCGACGGCCTGATGTCGCCGCGCGCATACACTTGGCGACCGAAGGCGGCGGCACGGTGGACAACGCCGAATACGAAGAGGTCAAGAACGAGCAGGCGTTCGTCGAGGGCCGCATTCAGGACTTGGAGCGAATACTGTCTGAAGCCGTAGTCGCCAGACGCGAGGTCGGCTCCGAAGGCCGCGTGCAGTTCGGCTCGACCGTTACCGTCAGGACGAACGGTGGACGCAGCCGGAAGTACGTTCTGGTCGGCAGCGCCGAGGCAAGGCCCCTCGATGGCAGGATATCCAACGAGTCCCCAGTTGGTCGGGCGCTGCTCGACAGGAGGGTTGGCGACGTGGTTGAGGTCACTACCCCTGCCGGCGCGCAGACCTTGACCATCACGGCTGTGGAATAAGAGCGAGGATCGAAATGACGTTGCCATCCGACGAGTTGTTCCGAGTACGAGTCGAAAAGGCCGAGAAACTGCGCGACAAGGGCATAGACCCGTACCCGCGCAACTTCGACCGCACCCACACCGCCGGAGACGCCGTGCAGCAGTTCGAGTCCGCGGAGATTTCGGGCGACCACCACTTCGACTTCGACAGCGTATCCGTCGGCGGCAGGATCACGGGGATACGCGGCATGGGCCGAGTTACGTTC
Organism: Dehalococcoidia bacterium; assembly: GCA_034420955.1. GTDB lineage: Bacteria > Chloroflexota > Dehalococcoidia > Lucifugimonadales > UBA1123 > VXRN01. The sequence continues at coordinate 223,058 of DAOUKV010000024.1, read as the reverse complement.
TGCGACATCCTGGACGGGTCGGGCAGGATACAGGCGATGTTCCGAAGCAACGCGCTCGGCGACGACTACGCCACGTTGCGCGACCTGGACATCGGCGACTGGATAGGTGTTGCCGGACCCGTAACCCGAACTCGCACCGGCGAAGTAACCGTCATGGCTACGGACTTCACCGTTCTGTGCAAATCGCTCCGACCGCTGCCTGAGAAGTGGCACGGCTTGGTGGATACGGAGATACGGTACAGGCAGCGATACCTCGACCTGATCTCCAACCCCGACGCGCGCCGCATAGCCATCATGCGCAGCCGCATGGTCAGCGCGATACGCCGCTTCATGGACAGGCGCGGCTTCATGGAAGTCGAAACGCCCGTCCTCGTGCCGGTCGCCGCTGGAGGCATGGCGCACCCGTTCGAGACCCGCCATAACGCGCTCAGCCGCGACCTATTCCTCAGAATCGCCACCGAACTCCATCTCAAGCGCCTCATCGTCGGCGGCTTGGAAAAGGTCTATGAGATTGGCCGCATCTTCCGCAACGAGGGAATAGACGCCAACCACAATCCTGAATTCACTACGATGGAGTCCTACGAGGCGTTCGCCGACTACAACGACGTGATGGACATGGTGGAACAGCTGGTCAGCACCGTCGCAATCGAAGTAACCGGCGGTACCGTCATAGAGTACGGGGACGATATGATAGACTTCGCCACGCCCTGGCCGCGCCTCAGTCTCGTCGAGCAGATAGCCGAGCATACGGGCATAGACATCCTCACCCACCAGTCCGTTGACAGCCTCAAACACGCGATGGCAGCGACGCGCATACCCATCGAAAACCAGGTCAGCTGGGCAGGCCTGGTGGATAAGCTGATCTCGACGGCGGTAGAGCCTAAGCTGATACAGCCGACGTTCCTCGTGGACTACCCGGTGCAGGTGTCGCCGCTAGCCAAGCGCACCCGATACGACTCGCGCCTCGTGGAGCGGTTCGAGGCGTTCGCCGCCGGCATGGAGATAGCCAACGCCTTCACAGAGCTTAACGACCCGCTCGACCAGCGCGCCCGCTTCGAGGAGCAGGAGGAATTCCGAGCCGCTCTGCCTCAGGAGGAGTGGGACCGCCTCGATGAGGACTTCCTGACTGCCATCGAGTACGGGATGCCCCCCACCGGTGGGCTCGGAATGGGCATGGACAGGCTTGCTATGCTACTCTCGGGTCAGCGAACCATCCGAGAGGTAGTGCTGTTTCCCCAGATGAGAACCTAACCGAAATACCCTTTGCGCCTTTGCGCCCCCGCGTCAAAAGGAGACGAAGACTCCCATGCCCAAATGGCTGCTCGTAAGACACGGCGAGACCGACTGGAACCTCCAAGCCCGCGCTCAGGGCCAGATTGATACCCCGCTGAACGCCACAGGCCGGGCTCAGGCCGAGCGCGTCGCGTCGCGTCTGGAGTCCGAAACGTTCGTCGCCGCCTACTCCAGCGACCTCAGCCGCGTCGTCGAAACCGCGCGTCCGATCATGCGCGGCAGGGACATCCCCATGACTACCACGAAGGACCTGCGCGAGAAGCATTTCGGCGAGTGGGAAGGGATGACGTTCGATGAGATACGCGACAAGCACCAGGCCGGCTTCAACCGCATGTTCTCGGACGACTCGGATTTCGCCGCCCCGGGAGGTGGAGAGACCGATCAAGACCTGTGCGATCGCGCCGCCGCCTTCGCTGAGCGAACCCGCGCCGCCCATCCCGACGACGATCTGCTGATAGTGGCGCACGGCGGCACCCTGCGAGCGCTAATCGCGTCGCTGATCAACATTCCGCCCGCTGGCATGTGGCGTCTGCGCGTCGACAACACGAGCCTCTCCGTACTCTCCTTCTTCGACAACGGCAGCGCGGTGCTTACACTGTTGAACGACACCGGCCACCTGTAACTCGCAGCCGTCCTCGTAATCGGCAGGGGCGACACTTATGGTTGCCATTACCGCCACAACGCCGCCCCAACGACACGTTCCAGAGGTTTTAGCCACCCCCGCGTTTGCGCTAGAATGGTTTGGAGCGTCTTCCGGCGCTTGCTCGATCCGCGCAAGTCCATCACGAGCTAGAAAGCCCCATCTGCCATGCCCACCAACGTCAGAGTCCGTTTCGCCCCAAGTCCCACCGGCAACCCGCACATCGGCAACGTGAGAACGGCCATCTTCGCGTGGCTGTTCGCCCGCCGGCATGACGGCGCGTTCATGATCCGGGTCGAGGATACCGACCAGAGCCGCCGCACCGAGGGCGCGGTCGAAGCGATGCTCGAATCCCTGCGCTGGGTTGGCTTGGACTGGGACGAGGGGCCGGACATTGGTGGCGACGCCGGACCTTACACGCAGTCCGAACGACTGTCGCTCTACCATGCGGAGGCAGAGCGTCTCATCGGACAAGGCAGCGCCTACCGATGTTACTGCTCAGCCGAGCGACTGGACCGCATTCGTAGCGAGCAGCAGCGCGCCGGCGCGGAGCGCATCGGATACGACCGCCATTGCTTGTCGCTGTCGGACGATGATCGGAAGCGTCTGGAATCCGACGGCGCCCCCTCCGTAGTGCGCTTCAAGATGCCGGATGACGGCGTGTCGTCGCTGGACGACATCGTGTTCGGACGGCTTGAGTTCGAAAACCGCCTTTACGACGACTTCGTAGCGCTCAAGTCCGACGGCTTCCCCACGTACCATCTCGCCTCCGTTGTGGACGACCGCCATATGGGAATCAGCCACGTGATACGCGGGAAGGAGTGGATCTCGAGCGTGCCGCGCCACGTGCAGCTATACGCCGCGTTCGGGTGGGAGATGCCCAAGTTCGCGCACCTGCCCGTCATCCTCGCGCCCGACCGCACAAAGCTCAGCAAGCGGCACGGCGCGGCGTCGGTGATGGACTACCGCGACATGGGTGTGCTGCCAGAAGCGCTGCTGAACTATCTGACGCTGCTCGGATGGTCGCTCGACGGTTCGACCGAATTTTTCACGCCGGATGACCTCATAGCGGCGTTCGACCTCGCCCGCGTATCCCGCTCGGACGCGGTGTTCGACTTCGATAAGCTCATGTGGCTGAACGGCCAACACATCCGCGCGGCCTCAGACGCGAGACTAGACGGCGCGCTCGCCCGTTTCTGGGCAGACTCGCCGCCGGACTTCGACGTCGCGTCCACCAACGGCGATTCTGCCCCTGATGTCGCCCAAATCACGCCCCTGGTGCGCGAACGTCTCAAGACGCTCGCCGACGCAGCGCCGCTGGTGAAGTTCGCCTTCTCCAAGAAGGTCTGCCCGGATCCGGAGCAGTTGATACAGCGGCGCATGGACGCCGGCTCCACGCGGGACGCGCTGACCGCCGCCCACAGCGCCCTCTCGGACGTAGAACCGTTCGACGCGTCGTCTATCGAGGGAACGCTGAGGCCGCTGGCGGACGAGCTTGGCATCCGAGTAGGTCCGCTACTCGGATCGCTTCGCGTGGCGACTACGGCGCAGAAGGTATCGCCGCCGATATTCGAGTCTATGGAAGTCTTGGGGCGAGAACGAACCTTGGAACGCATCGCGCGCGCCATCGAGCTGCTGTAACATTCGGAAGCGGGAAAGAACCATGACTATGAAAACCAGACTGGACGACGACCTGAAACAGGCCATGCGCGACCGCGACGCCCCGCGCCGCGACGTGATCCGCCTGCTGCGCTCGGCTATCCACAACGAGGAGATCCGAGTTCAGAAGGACCTGGACGACGACGCGGTAGTCCAGGTGCTATCACGCCAGGCGCAGCAGCGCCGCGACAGCATAGAGGCATTCACCCAAGGCAACCGCGAGGACTTGGCGGACAAAGAGCGCGCCGAGCTCGAAATCATCATGGGCTACATGCCCCAGCAGCTCTCACCCGACGAGATAGAGGAACTGGTCGCGCGAACCATCGCCGAAGTCGGCGCCTCCGGCCCGGGCGACATGGGCAAGGTGATGAGCGTCATCATGCCGCAGGTGCGAGGCCGCGCCGAGGGCAGAGAGGTGAGCGCGGCGGTCATGGCGCGCCTGAGAGCGGGTTAGATCATGAACTTCGGCGTAATCGTATTCCCCGGCACCTGGAGCGACGGCGACTGCTACACCGCCGTTACCGATAACCTCGGCGAATCCGCGCGCTACCTATGGCATAAAGATACCGACATATCCGGCATAGACTGCCTGATAGTGCCGGGCGGCTTCTCGTACGGCGACTACCTGCGTTGTGGCGCCATAGCGCGCTTCTCGCCAATCATGCGCTCCGTGGAGCGGTTCGCGGCGGATGGTGGGACCGTCATCGGCATATGCAACGGCTTCCAGATACTGTGCGAGGCTGGGCTGCTTCCGGGCGTCCTGATGCGGAACGACCATCTGCAGTTCCGATGCCAGTGGGTGAACCTGCGCGTCGAGACCGCGGAGACGCGCTTCACCAACGCGCTCGACGTGGGCGACGTCATAGCTGTCCCCATCTCGCACGGCGAGGGCAACTACTACGCGGACGAGCGGACGCTGGACGCGATGGAGGCGAACGGCCAAATCGTCTTTCGCTACTGCGACGCCGCCGGCGCCGTAACCGCCGACGCCAACCCCAACGGCTCGCAGCGTGGCATCGCTGGCATCTCCAATACCCAGGGTAACGTGCTGGGCATGATGCCGCATCCCGAACGCTGCTGCGATCCGCTCATGGGCGGCGACGACGGACTGGGCATCTTTCGCTCTATCGTCGAGTATGGCGCTAAAATCCCCTCTCCCTCGGTGGGAGAGGGCTAGGGTGAGGGTGAAAGCCCCGCCCATCAGATCGGAGAGTAACCCGACCATGCCCGTATCTCAGGAAGTTCTGGACCAACTCGCCCTCTCCTCCGGCGAGTATGAGGCGATCGTCGAACGGCTGGGTAGGGAACCGAACGAGCTTGAGATAGGGTTGTTCGGCTCTATGTGGAGCGAGCACTGCGGCTACAAGCACTCCAAGCCGCTGCTCCGGATGTTCGATACGGTCAGCGACCGGCTTCTGGTTTCGCCCGGCAGCGAAAACGCCGGCGTCGTGGACATCGGCGACGGCCTTGCGGTCGTTATGAAGGTCGAGTCGCACAATCACCCGTCGGCTATCGAGCCTTACGAGGGTGCCGCGACGGGCGTTGGCGGGATCGTGCGAGACATCTTTGCGATGGGCGCGCGGCCAATCGCCCTGCTCAACTCGCTCCGCTTCGGCCCGCTCTACAACAGCCGCAACCGCTACCTGTTCCAGGGCGTAGTCTCCGGCATATCTGGCTACGGCAACTGCATCGGCGTCCCGGATGTGGGCGGCGAGGTGTACTTCTCGCCCACCTACTCCGGCAACCCGCTTGTCAACGCCATGTGCGTCGGATTGCTGCGCCACGACGAGTTGCGCCGCGCGACCGCCGGCGAACCCGGCAATCTGCTGATGCTCGTCGGCGCGGACACGGGACGCGACGGCATACACGGCGCGTCCGGCCTCGCCTCGCGCACCTTCGAAGACGACCGCGAGCTTCGCCCAACCGTGCAGGTCGGCAACCCGTTCCTAGAAAAGGTGTTGATAGAAGCTTGCTTGGAAGCGGCGCAGAGCGATGCGGTAGTCGGAATCCAAGACCTCGGCGCCGCCGGCCTAACCAGCGCGAGCGTCGAATGCGCCTCCAACGCTGACTCCGGAATACGCATAGATGTCCAAGCGGCGCCGCGCCGCGAGTCGGGAATGGTCCCCTACGAAGTCATGCTCAGCGAGTCGCAAGAGCGGATGCTGATTGTCGTCCAACGCGGACGCGAGCCTGAGGTGCAGGCAATCTTCGACAGGTGGGATCTGCGCTCGGATGTAATAGGAGAAGTTACCGGAGACGGCTTGGTCTCGATAGACGATGGGGGAAGCGCCGAGGCGAGCGTCCCCGTAGAGCTGCTGACCGACCCACCGCTCTACCAGCCACCGGCGGTTCGTCCCTCGTGGATGGACGAACTGCACGCAACCGACCTTTCCGCGCTGCCGGTGCCTTCTGAATCGCCGTCCGAAGTCTTGCTGCGTCTGCTCGTGTCGCCCAACATCGCCTCTCGCCGCTGGATTTACCGGCAGTACGATCACCAGGTGCAGACCAACACCGTAGTAGCTCCCGGCGGGGATGCCGCGCTACTGCGCGTGAAAGGCGTCCGCAAGGGAATTGCCGTCTCCACTGACGGCAACGGACGCTACTGCTATCTCGATCCGCGCGCCGGTGGCATGATCGCCGTCGCCGAGGCGTGCCGCAACGTGTCCTGCGTCGGCGCGACGCCCATCGCCCTCACCGACTGCCTGAACTTCGGCAACCCGGAGCGTCCCGAAATCTACCACCAGCTCCGCGAGGCGGTGAACGGAATGGCGGAGGCGAGCCGAGCTTTCGACGCCCCCGTCATCAGTGGAAACGTCAGCCTGTACAACGAGACGCAGGGCGTCGGCATATATCCCACGCCCGTAGTCGGCGCGCTGGGGCTGTTGGAGGACGTAACCGCTCACGCCACGGCTGGCTTCGAGGATGAGGGGGACATCATCGTCCTGCTTGGCAGATCCACGCTTGAAGCCGACCCGTCCGAGTTGGCTGGCAGCGAGTGCCTTGAGTTGGCTCACGGCATGGTTGCCGGTAAGCCCGTCATAGACCTCGAATTGGAAGTGGCGGTACAGCGCGCCTGCCGTTCTCTAATCGCCGCCGGAGTAGTAAAGTCCGCGCACGACTGCTCGGATGGCGGCATAGCCGTCGCCATCGCCGAATCCGCGATCATCGGCGGCATCGGCGCCTGCATAGACGCGCCGCTCGGCGCCGGATCCGGCAACAGATGGGACGCCGCGCTGTTCGGCGAAGGCCAGTCCCGCATTGTGATAAGCGCGTCTGACGAGGATATGGACGCGGTAAGTCGCATCTGCGATGCCAACGATGTACCTTGGACGCGAATCGGAACAGTGGGCGGCGATATCCTGTCATTCGGCGACCTGCTGTCGGTCCCGCTGGCCGCCGCCGCCGATGCTCACGAGAACGGCTTGGCAGATGCGCTGGACGCTTGAACTGACCGCGACAAAGGCGCCAGGCGCGCGAGAGTTGACCCTGGCATGGACCGCGCCTTCACCGAGCGCGGCATCTTCGGCGTCCGTCTCGAAGCGACGCTGAGCGCCACCCACGGCCATAGACGCGCCGAGACCGTCCAAGCCCGCCAGCCTGTTCGACCACTGCATGAACATGTCCACCCATGGCGATCTGAACAAGCTGACGGAACTCTGTACCCTCGAAACGGGACGTGGGTGAAGCCCTAAATCCCTTCCCCCTTGATGGGGGAAGGTTAGGATGGGGGTGAACTCCTCTACGTCAGGTTGTAAGGTATATCCAGTTCGCTGGTGATGTCCTTGAACCACTCGATCACTTCGGGGTGGAACGGGATGCCGTGCTCGGCGCGGAGTTCCTCCTCCTCAGACTCAGGCAGTCCAGGGAACAGCACGCGGTCGTGGCCGGGCGCGGGCGGCGTCTCGCGGAGCATCCGCAGGAAGTCGTCCATGGTGCGCTTGAACTCGGCGGTGTCCATGAACGCCTCGACGTTGTACGCCGCGACCATGTGCCCGAAGTTGGGGCGCCCCGGCACTGCGCCGAACCCGCCGCCGGACAGCACGCCGCCGAGAATGTCCACGATGCACGCCAGGCCGTAGCCCTTGTGCGAGCCGCCCTCGCGCGTCCCGCCCACAGGCAGCAGGAAGGACGACGCCCGACCCTCGTAGCCCGGCGTTGGCGGAGGCACCTCCTCCATGATCGGCACGCCCTCAGAGTCGGCTACCCAACCGGGATGTAGGTCGTTGCCCAGCCGCCGCGCAAGCCCCAGCTTGTTGCCCGCGACGGTACTGGTAGCGGCGTCGAACACGAACGGCGGCTCTTGGTCCGCCGGCGCGGCGAGCGCGATAGGGTTCGTGCCTAGGCGCGGCTCCGCGCCGAACGTCGGCAGCACGCCCGGCGGGCAGGACGTAACGCAAAGCCCGATCTGGTCGTGCTCCAGCGCCATCATCGCGTGGTACGACGCCATGCCCAGGTGCCGCGAGTTGTGGATGGTAACCATTCCCACGCCCACGTTCTTGGCCTTCTCTATTGCGATCTCCATAGCCTTGGGCGTAACGATGATTCCCAGACCGCGGTCGGAGTCTATATTCGCCGTCGCCGGAGTCTCCCGCGTGATTCGCCAGTTCGGATCGTTGTTGAGCTCGCCGCTGCCGTACCCGGAGACGTAGGACCGCAGCATATTGGAAACGCCGTGCGTCTCGACGCCTCGCATATCCGCTACCACAAGCACGTCCGTCGCAAGCTCGGCGTCAGCCTCGTTTACGCCCATCTTCCTGAACACGGCGCTCACCGTCTCGCGTAGCGGCGCCTCGTGAACGTGAACCGCCTCATCTACCGGTACCTTGAAGTGCTGAAGCATCCCGAATCTCCTTTGTGTGTGTTGGCTTGGGGTATTGGCTCAAAATGTCTTGCGCGAATTGTATTCACGCGGGCGCGCGGGCGCAACCCCTCCCGTTAGCGCTAATCCTGGAAATTAGTGTTGACACCTACATATGGTTAGTGCATACTAACTATCGCCGTTAGATTGTACGAATAAAAGAGTAAGGATAGACATATGGTGGAAATGGTCACGGCTTCGGATACCCTTGCCCGGCGTGTGAGGTTGTCCGTCCTGCTCAGCGCAGTCTCCGCTTTCGCGCTACTGGCGCTCGCGTGTTCGTTCGGAGGTTCAGATTCGGCGGTCGAGGCGGCGGTCGCCGCTCAGCAGGCGGCGACAGCGGCCCAAGACGCCGCAACAGCCGCGCAGGATGCGAGTAAAGCGGCCATGCAGGCCGCAGATGCGGCATCGAACGCGCCCCCGCCGGTGATGGTGGACGAGGACCCGGGCGAGCTGGTTCTATACTCAGGGCGTAGCGAGTCCTTAGTAGCCCCCGTGATAGAGCAGTTCGAAGAAGCTACCGGCATTGATGTTCAGGTCAAGTATGGCGGCACTTCCGAGATAGCCGCGACAATAGCAGAAGAGGGCGACAACTCGCCCGCCGACGTGTTCTGGACCCAGGAGCCGGGCGCGCTGGCCGCGTTGGCCGATCGATACCGGCCTCTGCCGTCCGACATCGTCCTCGCCGTCCCCGAATGGGCGCGGGCGTCCGACGGAAGCTGGGTAGGCATCACTGGCAGAGCGCGCGTGATCGTCTATGACGCTACGCTTTCCGAAGACGAGCTCCCGACATCCGTTGAAGACCTGACTGATCCCAAGTGGAGAGGGCGTGTCGGCTGGCCTCCTACAAACGCCTCGTTCCGGGTGATGGTTACTGCCATGCGCGAGATGTGGGGCGAAGAGAAGACCCGCGAGTGGCTGGAAGGTATGCTGGCGAACGACGTCAAAGTGTTCCCCAAGAACACACCAATCGTAGATGCCGCCTCTAGGGGCGAAGTATCCGTCGGCTTGGTCAACCACTACTACCTGCACAGGTTCATTGCCGAGCATGGCGACGACTTCGGCGCTCGAAACCTATTCCTAAACGACGGCGGCCCCGCTAGCCTCGTGATGGTCGCCGGCGCCGCAATCTTGGAGACGGGCGAGAACCAAGATAACTCGGAAGCGTTCATTCGCTTCCTGCTGTCCAAGGTTGCTCAGCAATACTTCGCCGCGTCGGTGTATGAGTACCCGCTCGTCGAGGGCGTCAAGACGCACCGCCTGCTTCCGTCCATCGAGAGCCTGAACAACCCGGACATAGACTACGCGACGCTCGACGACCTCGTAGGCACAGAAGCCCTGCTTCGCGATACGGGCGTGATACCCTAGACTCGTCACATGACCATTCGGTTCCCGGCATTGCCGATGCCTGTCAGGTGGGCGCGCCTTCCGGCTCTCCCAACCATCCCCGCCCTCCTGGTCGCCTGCGCGATGGCTCTGCCTCTGGCGTACCTCGCCATTCGCGGCGCTGGAGCTTCATCGAGCGCCTGGGAACTCTTCTTTCGAGAACGCACCGCCCAGATACTCTGGCGCTCAATCCAACTCGCGCTCATCGTAACCGGCGGATCGCTCGCTATCGGCGTACCCATGGCGTGGCTGACCACCCGGACGGACCTCCCCATGCGCCGGACGCTCTCCGTGCTGTGCGCGTTGCCGCTGGTCGTGCCGACGTACGTTGGCGCGTTCCTCTACATTGCCGCGCTTGGGCCGCGCGGGATGTTCCAAAGCGCGCTCGAACCGTTCGGGGTAACTCGACTGCCCGAAATATACGGGCTTCCCGGCGCCTCGCTCTCACTGATCCTGTTCAGCTACCCATACGTCTATCTCACCGTCCGCGCCGCGATGCTCAGGCTGGACCCCAGCCTCGAGGAGTCCGCGCGGATGCTGGGATACGGCACATGCCGCGCGCTGTTCAGGCTCACGCTGCCGTTGCTGCGGCCGGCTATGCTGTCCGGCGCGCTGCTGGTAGCCCTCTACGCGCTGAGCGACTTCGGCGCCGCGTCGCTCATGCGATACGAGTCGTTCACCTGGGCGATATTCCAGCAGTACCAAGGCTCGTTCGACCGCACCGTCGCCGCGGTGCTGTCGTTGGGCCTGGTCGCTTTGGCGACGGTCGTCCTCGTCGCCGAAGGGGTAGTGCGCGGAGGCGCGAGGTACTATCGAACGTCGTCCGGCTCGCAGCGCGAGGCGCCGGTCATCCGGCTGAACCGTCTGAGGTGGCCGATGGCCGTCGCCGTTTGGTGCATCGTTGCAGCCGCGCTCGGCATACCGTCCGCCGTGCTGATCTACTGGCTGGTCAACGGCGTGCTGGCGGGCGAGCCGCTGCTGCTGCTGTGGAGCGCGACCTGGAACGCGGTTAGCGTCTCGGCTCTGGCCGCCGTGGTTTCCGTGGTGTTCGCGGTTCCTGTCGCCGCGATGTCGGTTCGGCATCCCGGCATCGTTGCGGACACCGTGTACCGCCTCAGCCATACCGGATACGCCATGCCCGGCATAGTAGTCGCGCTCGCGCTCGTCTTCTTCAGCACCCGCCTCGTCCAACCGATGTATCAGACCGTCTGGACGCTGGTATTCGGCTACGTCATCCTGTACATGCCCGCCGCGCTCGGCGCGGTGCAGGCGTCGCTCCGGCAAGTCAGCCCCGGAATCGAGGAATCCGCGCGGCTGCTCGGCGGAAGCCGCCTGCGCGTCATGCTGTCCGTAACCGGCCCGATGATACGTCCGGGTCTGCTGACCGGCGGCGCGCTGGTGTTCCTGCTGACGATGAAAGAACTACCCACAACACTGCTGCTGGGGCCACTGGACTTCAGCACACTGGCGACGGCGGTGTGGTCGGCCACTGAAGAGGCGTTCTTTGCCCGCGCCGCCGCTCCCGCGCTCACCATCATTCTGGTATCCTCGATACCGATGGCATTTCTGGTACTTAGGGAGCGCGCGCCGCGGCAATGAGCGACCACGTAATTCGGTGCATCGAACTTACCAAGCGTTTCGAAGATGTTCTGGCAGTTGATCGGGTGGACCTCGACGTCCGCCCCGGAGAGATCGTTGCCGTTCTCGGCGCGAGCGGGTGCGGCAAGACGACGCTGCTGCGGCTGATTGCCGGTCTCGAATCCCCGTCCGGCGGCGAGGTCGAGATAGGCGGCGACGTAGTCTCGGACGCGCGCGGCGTCCGACCGCCCGACAGACGCGGAATCGGAATGGTGGTGCAGGAGTACGCGCTGTTTCCGCACATGACAGTCGCCGCCAATGTCGCGTTCGGACTCAACGCGCTGTCTCGCAGCCGGCGCGACTCCCGCGTCCGGGAGGCGCTGTCGCTGGTGCATCTCGAAGAGTTGGCGTCGCGCTACCCCCACGAACTCTCAGGCGGCCAGCAGCAGCGCGTAGCCTTGGCGCGTACGCTCGCCCCAAACCCGGTAGCGGTGCTGTTGGACGAGCCGTTCAGCAATCTCGATACCACGATGCGCCAACGCCTCCGCGTCGAGGTCGAGGAGATACTGCGCGCCCGGAGCGCCGCCGCCGTCCTGGTAACACACGACCGCGAAGAGGCGTTCGCAATCGCCGACCGCGTAGGCGTTATGATAGACGGACAGTTGCTCCATATAGACGCGCCGGAACGGGTTTACCACTACCCCGCGACGCCCGGCGTGGCCGCGATGACCGGACCGTGCGATTTCATTCCGGCCACGGTCAGGCGAGACGGCTGCGCCGACACGGAACTGGGGACGCTGCGAGTAGAATCGCCCGCGGGCCGTCTGCTGGAAAGAAAACCCGCGATCATCCTGGTGCGCCCGGACGACTTGGATCTCACGCCCGACGCGGGCGGGCAGGGCAAAGTAGCCGCCCGCGAGTTCCGGGGCGACCACATCATCCTAGAAGTAGAACTGGACTCTGGCGCGCGAATCCGTTCCAGAACCAGGTCCTACTCCACTCTCCCCGCCGGCGTCCGCGTCCGCGTCTCCCAGTCGAAGACGCGCCCGTTCGCGGCGTATCTGCTATCATGAGCAGGCATATCAGTTTCCAACCCAGCCAATAGGGATGCTCAGTGGTTCAACCGGATGAGACAATGCAACGGATATCGAGACACGTCGAGACGAGCCACCGTTTCATCCGACACTCCAACTTGATGCTGGACGAGGGCGATCTGCTGCAAGCATCTGAGAAGGCTTGGGGCGCTGTCGCCCACCGGCTCAAAGCAATTGCCAATCGTCGAAACCTGCGACATAGTAGCCACCGGGACTACTACATGATCATTGACCTGCTCAAGAATGAAGCGGATGATCCTGGAGAATTAGACTCGTGTTTCAAATCTGCCGATAGACTGCACGGGAATTTCTATAACGACTTCATGCCTGAGTCCGTTGTACGCGACGACGTCGAAAGCGTCCAAACCTTGCTGACGATGCTTGAGCGTATCGAATCGTCATCTCTCGCGGGCAACGGGGACCGCGATCACGAACGTGGGGATGCACCATAAGGGAGCGGCGCGATGACCCTAGCTAACGACCACATCGAAGTCAGCCGGTGGTGGATTCGACGCGCTGAGGAAGAACTTGAACGTGGCAATCTAGCGCAGGCGTCAGGACAAGCATGGAAGGCCGTGTCTCATCGCCTTACCGCCCTTGAAGAGCGAAGATACTGGGGATACAACGGTCACCGCAACCACAATGACACCATAGTACGGCTCCGGAACGAAGTGAAACGTCCCAAGGAATTGACTAAGCGCTTCGCGTCGGCAGACGCCCTCCACGGCAACTACCACAACGGTATGTACCCCGAAGGTCTCGTCCGCAGCGGTATCAAGAGCGTTAGAGAACTGCTCGACCTCTTAGACGAGATCGAGCGGTTAGACAGCGGCAATTGATATCCGCTACCCCCCAAACGGGTTCGGCATCATCCCCACCGGAACTTCAATCAGCGTGGGCCGCTCGATTGTAAGCGACTCGGCGAGCGCCGACTCAAGCTCATCCGCGCCGCCCTCCACCCGCACGCCCCGGACGCCGTAGGCGTCGGCAAGCTTCATGAAGTCCGGGTTGTGAAGTTCCGCGCCTATCGAACGCCCCTCGAAGCGCGTTACCTGGTCGCGCAGCACGTTGCCGTATGCGCTGTCGTTGAATACGACGGCAACGGCGTTGATGCCGTACTTCACCGCCGTTGACATCTCCTGCGATGCGAACATGAAGCCGCCATCGCCCGATATGGCGACCACCGCCTTGTCCGGGCAGGCGACCTTCGCGCCCAGCGCGACGGGATAGGCGTAGCCCAAGTTGCCGTAGTACGAGCTGGTCAGGTAGGTGCGCGGCTCATAGACAGGGTAATTGACGCGGCTGTAATAGCCGATCTGCGTCATGCCCGATATGACGATGCCGTCGTCAGGCACCGCGTTGCGGATGGCTTGTGTGTAGCCGTGCTGCGGTTCGATCTGGGGCAGCGCGTCGTTTCGCGCCGCCTTCGCCGCCTCAAGCTCGTCTCGGCGACTCTCGCGCGGGCCGCTCGACGCCGACAACGCCTTGCGAAGCTCCGCCAGCGCGACCTTCGCGTCGCCCAGCACGCCCACCGTGTCATCGTAGTTGCGGCCAATCTCCTCAGGGTCAACGTCTATCTGCAACAGCTTTTGCGAGAAGATGTTGGGATAGGCGTTGCGCGTGCCGACGGCGATCACGAGGTCGTGCTCCGCCATCTTCTGCATATACGGATCGCCGCGGAAGCCCATCCCGCCGAGCGCGAGGTAGTGCCGGTCGGAGATCGCCCCCTTGCCCTCCGACGTCATCATCACCGGCGCTTGCAGGAACTCCGCCAGCGCCTCCAGCTCGGCGGACGCCTCAGACGCTATCACGCCTCCTCCGGCGAACAGCAGCGGATTCTTGGACTGCGCGATAAGCCGAGCCGCGTCTCGCACCGCCTCGCCCGACGGCGCTTCGCGCGGATACTCTTCAGGCTCGAACAGTTCGATGTCTGCCTCGTCCTCGAACGTCTCAGGCGGAATCTCGATCTCGACCGGACGCGGACGCCCCGTCTTTAGCTGCCTGAACGCCTCGTGAACGGCGGCCGGAATCTCGGCGGGATCTAGGATGCGCTCCGCCCATTTGGTGACCGGTCGGATGGTGTCTAGCTGGTCGTTCACCTCGTGAAGCATACCGCGATCCACGCCGATAAGGTCGCGCTGTATCTGTCCGGCGACCATGAACACCGGAGACGACGCCGAGTACGCCGTGCCGATGGCCGCGCTCGCATTTTGGAGTCCGGGACCGGGCACCACCATCGCCGTGCCGACGCCGCCGCCCGCGCGGGCATAACCGTCCGCCATGTACGCCGTAGCCTGCTCGTGCCGGGTGGCGATGAAGCGGATGCCCGGCTCCTGCGCCAGCCCGTCGAGCGCGTGATACAGCTGTACCCCCGGCAGCCCGAAGATAACCCGAACGCCCTCGCGGTACAGCGACCGCGCCAGCGCCTGTCCACCAGTCATTTTAGGCATTTCTGCACAATCTCCCGTTTGTCTAATCTCTCGAAATAAATCGGCCCAACGCCTTCGTAGAGGCAACCCTTATGGTTGTCCACCCTCATTTGGTGAATCGGCGATTTCCATTATATTTGACGCGAAGGCTCACGAATGTGGCAAGACCATAATTCATTCCTTTGCGTCTTTGCTTCTTTGCGCCTTTGCGTTGAATTTAGACGATGATCGGTCACGAGCTACCCTTGCCTCTGCGCGTCGTAGTCCGACGCCGCGCGCTGCATCGCCGCCTCGCGCCGGCTGGCCAACTCGCCGCGAACGTCCTTCGCGTACTGCTGAGAGCGTTGCAGGCTTTGGATGGAACCCTGGAAGTGCGGCATGACGTAGCGCGACATTAGCTCGTAGCTGTGAAGTACCTGCTCGCGCGTTCCGAACTCCGTAGCCTGGATCAGCAGACCGCCGAACCCGCCGGAAGACTCATCCAAGCGGTAGATCATGTCAATCATGTCGTCAGGCGTGCCGACACACCACGCGCCGCGCTCGACCATCAGATCGACTATCTTGTCTTGCGGGCAGTCCGTAGCGTCCGCGCCCAGCGTCTGCTCGAAGTACTCCCGTTGGAAGCGGCCCGCGCCGATACGCGCCTGTTCCAGCGCCTCCTCGCGCGTCTCCGCCAAGAAGGCGATGATGACAAGCCGCCACTCGTTGCGGTCCATCGTATTGCCGTACTGCTCGGCTGTATCCTCAGCAATCTTCCAGAAGTCCTTCATGTCTCGCGCGTAAGAGCCGCCGCGTATGACGCTGACCGACAGCACGCCCAGCCCATACTTGCCCGCCAGCACCATGCCGGACGGCGACTGCGCCGCCGCGACCGCCATCGGGAAGTGCGGCTGCGTGTATGGGCGCAGGTGAAGCGTAGCCTCCCGCAGCGTGAACCACGAGCTTTCGTGTGTGATCGGCTCCTTCTCCGTCAGCAGACGCTTGATGATGCCCATAGACTCGTCCATGCGACGTCGCTGATCTACCGGGTCTATCCCCAGCATGTAGGCGTCGGTGCTGAGCGCGCCGGGACCTACGCCGAGCATTGTTCGCCCGCGCGTCATGTGGTCGAGCTGCACCATGCGGTTCGCCACCATCAGCGGATGATGGTACGGGAGGCTGATGACGCCGGTTCCGAGCTTGATGTGCTTGGTGCGCTCCGCCGCCGCCGCCATGAACAGCTCCGGCGACGCGATCGTCTCCCAGCCCGCCGAATGGTGTTCGCCGATCCACGCCTCATCGAAGTCGAGATAGTCGAGCCACTCTATCAGTTCGAAATCGCGTTCGTAGGCTACGGTCGGGTTCTCGTTCTGCCAGTGGAACGGTGCCATGAAGATGCCGAACTTCATGCGGTCGGGAAGAGCCATCGTGGGACCTCTCAGCGGTATGTGTCTATCGGGGCGTCGAATCAGCGCGTCCCGTCTGCCCGCCGGAACGCCAAGAGGATTCTAGCGCTTGCGGCGGCGCTGGGCAATGAAGGGACGTAGTGTCTTCAAGTCGTGAGAGGGCAGCGGCTACTCTCGCTCCTCTTCGGAAAACTCCCGCGCCACGTCAACCGCGCGCTCGAACTCCACGCCCGGAAAGCCGCGCATCTTCTCGATCAGCCGCTCCAACATTCGCAGCCGGCCCGGACGACCTATCACATACGGGTGCATCGTCAGCGTGAACGCGGTTCCGTAGTGGTACGCGCCCTCGAACGCCGACGACCATACGTCGTAAACCTGCGACGGGCTCGCCATCACCGGGCGCATCCCAAGCGATGGGGCGTAGCTGAAGTAGGGCGCGTCGTCCAGTTCCCAATTGACCGGGATCTCCACTATCGAACGGTCGTCAACCGGCACGAGGTACGGAACGTCGTCTCCCATCAGGCTCGTGTCGTACACGAACTCGCGCTCCACCAGCAACTCCAGCGAATGTTCGCTCAGCTCCCAGTTTGGCGATCTGTAGCCTGCCGGAGTCTCGCCCGTCAACCGCTCCAGAATCTCGATGCCCCGATCCAGAACGTCCGCCTCCTCTTGCCGCGTCAGCGTGGCGGGAGGCTCGTGCATGTAGCCGTGATGCGCCACCTCGTGGCCCCGATCCACGATCTCCACGACCAGGTCCTCGTGCGTCTCGGCGACGTAGCCCGGCACGTAGAAACTGGCGAGAATGCCGTGCCTGTCCAGCAGGTCCAGGATGCGCGGCATGGCGACCGACGGGCCGTACTCGCGCATGGACATCAGGCTCGGCAGATTGGCCGACGCCGGGTCGCGGTTGATCGCGCTCGAAACGCCGTCTATGTCGAATCCCAGCATTACGGTGCAGCGGGTGTCTCCGGGCCATATGCCGCTCATCTCGCGCCTCCTATCTCAACAACGCCTCGCTCGCCACCTGCGCCAGATCCATCAGCGGCGCGGGGTAAATTCCCAACGCTACCATCCCCAACAGCAGCGCGGCGAGCAGAGCGACCGTCATTCTCGGCAGCCGTATCGCGCTCGCGTCCTGGGGCGGCGATTCAATGTACAACTGCCTAATCACTTGGAGATAGTAGTATAGAGAAATGAGGCTGGTGAAGATAGCCAGTCCCGCGAGCCATAGCAGCCCCTGCGTCGCTGTCGCCGTGAACAGGTAGAACTTGCTGACGAAACCGGCGAACACGGGCAAGCCCGCCAGAGAGAACAGCGACGCCGACATGACCAGGGCCAAGAACGGCGAACGCCGCGCCGCGCCTGCCAGGTCCGCGATGTCGTCCTTGCCCGTCGCGTTGTAGAACGCCGATAGACACGTGAACGCCGCGAAGTTGGTCACGCCATACGCCACAAGGTGCAGCGCCATCCCGTTCACCGCGAGATGGGACGCTCCCGTCTCGATTGCGCCGTCCGCCCTCACCGCAGCGAGCGCGGCGATTCCCATGAGCAGGTAGCCGACGTGTCCGATGCTGGAATACGCCAGCAGCCGTTTCATGTTCGTCTGAGCGAGAGCCACCAGGTTGCCGATCGTCATCGTCAGCGCGGCCAGAAGCGCGAGCAGCTGCTGCCAGTCGCCAATCGTCGGAAGCAGTCCTTCTCCGAACAGGCGCATCGCCAGCGCGAAAGCCGCAGCCTTCGATGCGATGGCCAGGAACGCCGTGATAGGGATTGGCGCGCCCTCGTATGCGTCCGGCGCCCACATGTGGAACGGGACGGCGGCCACTTTGAACCCGATCCCGGCTATCAGCAGCGTTATCCCCACCAGAACGCCCGCGTCCAGATCGCCGGCGACGGTCAGCGCCTTCGCCATCTCGTCGAATCGGGTCGTGCCAAGCAGCCCATAGACTTGGCTGATCCCGAACAGCAGCAGCGCGGACGACACCGCCCCGAGCAGGATGTACTTGGTCCCGCCCTCGTTCGACTTGGGGTTGTAGCGGTCGAACGACACCAGTACGTACAGGCTGAAGCTCAGCAGTTCCAGCGATATGTACGCCGTCAGCAGTTCGCGCGACGCCGACAGGAGCATCATGCCCACCACGGCGAACACCAGCAGCGCGTAGTACTCGCCGGGATGGTCGAGGTTGCGCCGGACGTACTCAATCGACGACAGCGCCGCGACTGCGCCCATGAGCAGGAACGTCGCCCTGAAGAACATGGAGAACCCGTCTATCGAGATCAGCCCGTCGTACAGCTCGCCGCGCGTGTTCCACTGCGTCGCCACCATGATGACCAACACGACCACCAGCCCTACCCCCGCGAGGTAGCCGAGCCAGTGCTTGCGTCTGTCGGCGAGGACGAAGTCCGCCGTCAGAACCACGAAGGCGAGTCCCGTAACGATGAACTCAGGTAGCAGAAGCAGGAAGTCGTTGTTCATCCCGCGTCACCAAATCTTGCGAGAACTTCGAGCGCTCCCGACTCGATTACCCGGATGAACGGGAAGGGGAACAGCCCGACCAGCAAGATGAACCCCGCCAATATGAGCGTGGATACTCGTTCGAGGGGTCTGGCGTCGGCGCCTGAACCGTCGGGCAGTTCTTGCGTCCAATGTTCGCTGATTGGCCCGAAGAACACCCGCGCCAGCAGGCGAAGGATGTACACCGCCGTAACCGCCGCGCCGATGATGCCAAGAACTCCAAGTATCGGGTAGGTCTTGAACAGTCCCAGGAACACCAGAAGCTCCGCCACGAACCCGCTCAGGCCCGGCAGACCCAGCGAGGCAAGGCCTGCAATGGCGAATAGCGTCGCCGTGAAGCCCATGCGCTTGGCAAGCCCATCGAGCGCGTAGATGTCTCGCGTGTGCGTCCGCTCATAGACTACGCCCACGACCGCGAAGAACAGCGCGGTCATCATGCCGTGGCTGAACATCTGCAGAACCGCGCCGCTCATGCCGAGCGGATGAAGCGTCGCGATCCCCATGATCACGTACCCCATGTGGCTGACGCTGGAGTAGCCGATGACGTACTTCAGATCCGTCTGCCCGATGGCGGACCAGGCGCCGTACAGCACGTTCACCGTGCCAAGCCCTATGAGAACCGGCATCCATGCCTCCGCGCCCTCGGGCATCAGCATCATGCCGATCCTGATGATGCCGAACGCGCCGAGTTTCATCAGTACGCCCGCGTGAACCATGCTAACCGCCGTCGGCGCGGCGACGTGGCCGTCGGGCGACCATGTGTGGAACGGCCACAGGCCGGCGAGAGTTCCGAATCCAACCATCAGCAACGGGAAGAAGATGCGCTGGAAGTTGTCTGAGAACGCCACTTGCTCCAAGGCGATAAGGTTGAACGTGCCAAGTCCGGCCTCTACGAAGATAGCCAGCAGCGCAACCCAAATCAGCACGCTTCCGGCTACCAGGAATATCATCAACTTCATCGCGCCGTACTCTTTGGAACGGCTGAACGTCGGGAACGTCGAACTGCTGCCCCAGACGCCGATCAGTAGGTACATCGGCAGTACCGCAAGCTCGTAGAAAAAGAAGAAGAAGAACATGTCCAACGTAACGAACACGCCGAACACGCCCGCCAGCAGCAGCAGGTAGAGGACGAAGAACTCCTTGGCGCGGTCGGCAATGTTCCACGAGACCAGAACGCCCGTGAACAGTACGATGCCCGTCAGCAGAACCATCGGCGCGCCGATGCCGTCCGTTCCGAGGTGCAGCGTTATGGCGATGTCGCCCATCGGCCATTCGCCGGCCATGGGCAGCCACCGGAAGGAGTTTTCGAACTGCATCCCGCCCGCGCCGTGGTCGTAGGCGAGGAAGACATACGCCGACACCGCCAGGGTCAGCGCGGCTGTCAGCGTCGCGATCAGCTGCACCGCCCGCAGGTTGCGACCGGGCGTGGCGAGAATGACCAGCGCCCCCAGCGTGGGGAGGGCGATCAACAGAAGCAGCGCGTATGTGTCGAAACCACCCATGTCAGGAGAGCGCGAACCACCAGATCAGCGCGAGCGCCACCGCGCCCGCCGCCATCGCCATGCCGTAGTTGTACAGTCGGCCTGTCTGCGCGAACTTCATGCGGAAGCCCGACGCCTTCACCGAGTCGGCGGAACCGTCCACCGCTGTATCGTTCACCACCACGCGGTCGAACAGCGCGATGAACCGTCCGAACGCGAGCGCGATCTTGTCTATCACCCACTGGTAAAGCTCGTCCACGTAGTAGCGACGCTCCAAGACGCGGTGCAGCGTCGGAACGCGCGCGCGGATGGCGGCGGGGTCTATCGTGCCTCGAGCGTATGCCGCCCAGCCGAACCACACCCCGGCGAGCGCGAGCGCCAGCGACGCTACGGCGAGCGGAACGTTCATGTGGAACTCGCCGTATCCTTCGATGAACGCCGCGAACCCCTTGAAGCCTTCGCCGTATCCGAAGGCGAGGAAACCGACCCCGATGGCCGGTACCGCAAGCAGCAGCAGAGGAGCGGTCATGACGGCGGGAGACTCGTGAACCGCCGAGTGGTCCGTCTTGGGCTGCCCAAAGAACGTCGCGAACGCGACCCGCGCCATGTAGAGCGCGCTCAGCAGTACCCCGGCGAGCGCTATGACTATGAAGACGGGATGCAGATGCTCAAGCGTGTACAGCAGAACCTCGTCCTTGCTGAAGAATCCGGACAGGGGCGCGATTCCGGCAAGCGAAGCCGCGCCTATGGCGAACGTCCACGCCGTCAGCGGCATATGCCGTCGCAGTCCGCCCATCTTGCGGATGTCCGTCTCGTCGTCCATAGCGTGCATCACGCTGCCCGCGCCCAGGAACAGCATCGCCTTGGCCGCGCCATGCGCCACCAGGTGAAACAGCGCCGCGCCAACACCGCCCGCGCCCAGCGCCAGCATCATCAATCCGAGGTGGCTGACTGTCGAGTACGCGAGTACGCGCTTGATGTCCGTAACCACCAGCGCCAGCGTCCCGGCGAACACGAACGTGAAAAGACCGATAGACGCGACCGCAATGAGCGCCACGGGCGCAAGCTCGAACATCGGCATCAACCGGGCGACCAGGTACACGCCCGCTGCCACCATCGTAGCCGCGTGAATCAGCGCGCTAACCGGAGTCGGACCCTCCATGGCGTCCGGCAGCCAGACATGGAAAGGGAACTGCGCCGACTTGCCCATCGCGCCCAGAAAGATTAGCAGCATCGAGATTGTAAGCGTCGTGTCGGATATGCCGCCGCTCTGCGCGATGTGAATGAGCGTCGAGATGTCGAACGTCCCTGTCGCCCTGAACAGGAGCGCGATGCCGATTAGCAGCCCAACGTCCCCGATGCGTGTCGTGATAAACGCCTTCTTCGCGGCTTCTGCCGCCGAGCGACGTTCGTACCAGAATCCGATCAGCAGATACGATCCGACGCCCACCAGTTCCCACGCGATGTACAGGAAGACGAGGTTATCGGCAAGAACTAGCGCAAGCATGGCCGCTACGAACAGCGAGTGGATGGCGTAGTATCGTCCTAGCCCGGGGTCCCACTCGCCATGATGCCGCATATATCCCAGCGAATAGACCTGCACCAGCAGCGCGACGAACGTAATGAGGCCCAGCATGGTAACAGAGATCGCATCAACCGCAACCCCCCAGCCAATCATCGTGTCTCCTACGCGCAGCCACTCCACGCCGTATCCGGATGGCCCGTCACTCAGCAGTCCCGCGAGCGCGAACCAAAACAATCCGAAGCCAATGCCGATAGCCGCAATGGAGATCGGCGCCCCGCGCAGCGGCAGCCACCGTCGAAACGGAAATACAATGAAGAACGCCGCCGCCGACAGCGCCGGAATCAGCCATGCCAGTTCTGTGCCGATGCTCACCACTTGAGCGCGTCTATCTCATCCACGTTCACCGACTGCCGGTTCCTGTAAAGTCGCAGGATGATCGCGATCGCCAACGCCAATTCTGCCGCCGCAATCGTAATCACGAAGATAATCAGCACCTGTCCGAGCGCGCGCTGGGACTCCGCAAAATCCACAAAGGTCGCGTAGCCGATAAGATTGATGTTCACCGCGTTCAGCATCAACTCGATGGACATTAGGATCAGCACCGCGCTGCGTCGCGCGAGCACGCCGTACAGCCCTATGGAAAACAGAGCCGCCGCCAGTATCTGCAGGTGCGTTAGCTCGATCAATCGCGGTCCCCGCTCGCCCTGACTAGAACTATGGAGCCGATGAGAGCGACCAGCAGCACCAGCGAAGCCACCTCGAACGGAACGGCCCAATCGGTGAACAGCGACTCGCCAAGCTCGATGAAGCCAACGCCCTCGCGCTCTCCCGTTTTCACCCCCGTCGTAACCGCCGCCGCTGTCAGCAGCGCGAATACGCCGACCGCAATGATCGCCGCAATGGGCCACTGCCGGTGGTCCGTCAACCGCTCGAAGTCCTGTATCCGCGTCAGCATCAGGGAGAACAGCACCACGATGACCACCGCGCCGCCATAGATGAGTACCTGCACCAACGCCAGGAACTCCGCGAACATCAGCAGGAACACGCCCGCCACGCCCATCATCGAAGCCAGCAGCGCGAACGCCGCATATACGATGTTGCGCGTCAGCGCTACGCCAAGCCCGCCGCCGATGACCAGCGCGGCGGCGACGTAGAACAGTATGAGCGAGCCGGAAACCATCAGTCGCCCGAACCTCCGCCGCTCCCTCCGCCGCTGCTGTCATTGCCGTCGCCGTTGCTGCCGCTGTTGCCGCCGGACTCCGCCCGCGCCCGCGCTCCGGCTCTGGGTGCCCTCGCGCCCCCGGCCCTCGCCGCGCCTCTCGCCGGACGCCGGCCCCTCGCGGAACGCTGACGCTCGGAACCCTCCGGCTTCTTCACCGGAACCCCGCTGTTCTTGGATGGATTGGAAGGCTGCCATCCCGTCTCGGTCTGGTACTTCATGCCCATACCCAGCAGGTCGTTCAGGTCCATCCGGTTGCCGTTGCGCCGGTACTTGCTAAGCTCGTGCTCGTGGCTCATCTCTATCGCGTCGAAGTTGCACACGTCAACGCATATGCCGCACAAGATACACCGGCCAAGATTTATCTCGAACTCCTCGATAATCTTGCGCCGGCGGCTTTCGTCAGTCGCGAACTTGGGGTTGTCCGTCATTTGCGCGCTCATACACTGCGTCGGACACGCGCGGACACAGACCATACAGCCTGTGCAGTATGGCTCAGGCACGTCGGAGTCCCAAAGCAGCGCCGGAAATCCCATGTAGCGCGGAGCTACTTGACGCCGCTTGTCAGGGTCCGGGTATTGATCTGTCACGGGCTTGCGAAACGCCGTCTTCAGCGTTACCTTCAACCCTTCCAGGAAACCGATCATGGTTTTGCAGCCTATCCTAAATCCAACTCTTTGCGTCTCTGCGCCTTTGCGTTGACTCCAAATGCGGTTCCCCGCGTTCACCGCCTCAGGCTGCTCGCCGACACCACCCGCACCGTATCCCGCTCTATGCTGGTTCCGGGGTTCTTGCGGATTATGTACGCCGTTCCTCCCAATAATACCAGAGAAATGGCAGTTAGCGTCCACAGCTCCCATCCGTAGAACAGGACTACGCCCGTGGCGATGATGTTCAGGAAGGACAGCGGCACCAGCAGCTTCCACCCGAACGACATCAACTGGTCTATCCGCAGTCGCGGGAACGTGCCGCGTATCCAGAAGATGAGCCAGATGACGAGCGACGTCTTGAACATGAACCACACCAGCGACAGGGTCGAGTGCGCCAGCCCGTCGAACGGCATCGTGGGCCACTGCCAGCCGCCGAAGAAAAGCAGAACCGTCAGCGCGGCGACAGTAAACGTGTTGAGGTATTCCGCCAGAAAGAACGCGGCCCAGTGAGCGCCGCTGTACTCGACGAACGGTCCGCCGACGACCTCCGATTCCGCGTGATGGATGTCGAACGGCGTGCGCCCAAGCTCGGCAAGCCCCGCCGTCAGGAACAGGAACAGACCCACTGGCTGAATTAGCGCGTATGCGAACGTCGTCTGTCCGTCCACGACCTTGGTGAGATCGAGCGACTGAGCCAGCATCGCCACGCCGAGTATCGCCATGATGAACGGTATCTCATAGCTAACCAGCTGTCCCGCCGCTCTCAACCCGCCCAGCATCGCGTACTTGTTCGCCGAACCCCAGCCCGCCATCACGAGCCCCATCACAGACAGCACCGAGATGGCAGTGATGTAGAACAGCCCCATCTCGAGATTTCGCAACACGAGGTCTCGCGCCACCGGCAGCGTGAGCCAGAGCATCAGCGCGGGTATGAACACGGCGATAGGGGCGAACCAATAGACGCGCCGGTCCGCCCATGACGGGAGGATGTCCTCTTTGGTGAACAACTTGATCGAATCGGCCAGCGGCTGAAGCGCGCCGTGCAAGCCCACGCGCATGGGACCCATACGCATCTGGATGCGCGCCAGCGCCTTCCGCTCCGCCCACGTCAGCACGATGACGACGAGCGACAGAAACAGAAACAGCCCCACCGCCCCGAGCGCGTAATATATCGCCTGTGTCAGCGTCATCGGTCCGACCTTTCTTGGCGCCTTTCCTTCTATCCACTCCCATCACCCGAAAGCGGGAATCCCTAACTCCTAACTCATCGCTCGTAACTCCTACCTATCCACCTCGCCCAGAATAATGTCAATTGATCCTAGGATGATCACCGCGTCGGCTATGTAGGCGTTCCTCAGCATCGTCTGGAGCGCCTGCAAGTTGCAGAACGACGGCGCCCGCACCTTCACCCGATACGGCTTGTCGCTGCCGTCGCTTACCAAGAACACCCCAAAATCGCCCCTCGGAGACTCGGTTCGAAGATACGTTTCGCCCTTTGGTGGCCTGGCTATGCGGCGCACGCGGGCGGCTATGTCGCCTTCAGGCAGGTCGCGCATCGCCTGTCTGACGATGCTCAGCGACTGGCGCATCTCCTCGACGCGGACGTAGTACCTGTCCCAGCAGTCGCCGTATGTGCCGACCGGGATGCCGAAGTCGAACCTGTCGTATATCGAGTACGGCTCTGATATCCGAATGTCCTCCGCTACGCCACAGGCCCTGAGCGCCGGTCCGGTTACGCCCAAGTCCATCGCTTCCTCCGCCGTGATCGCGCCGATGCCTTTCGTCCTCGCCAGGAACATCTCGTTCTGGCTAAGCACCTGGTCGCACTCCTCGATGCCTCGTTCCAGCTGGTCTATCAGCGTCTCCATGCGCGGCGCGAAATCGTCCGGTAGATCCTCGTTTACGCCCCCGATGCGGATGTAGTTGTGCATCATCCGGGCGCCGGTAACCGCCTCGAAAAGCCCCTGCACCCGCTCTCGCTCGCGGAAGCCGTACAGAACCGGCGTCATAGCTCCCGCGTCCAACCCATAGACGCCGTAGAACAGCATATGGCTGGCGATGCGGTTCAACTCGCACAGGATGACGCGGATGTACTCGGCGCGCTCCGGAACCTCCACACCCATCAGCTTCTCGACCGCCATGCAGATCGCCAGCTCGCAGTTCAGGTTCGCCACGTAGTCCAGACGGTCGAAAAGGGTGATGATCTGCCCATACTGCTCGCCCTCGCACAGCTTCTCAGAGCCGCGGTGCAGGTAGCCGATGTGCGGCTCCGAGCGAACGATGCGCTCCCCGTCCACCCATATGACGAGCCGGAACACGCCGTGCGTGGACGGATGCTGCGGCCCCATGTTGACCATGAGATCGATGGCGTCGTTGGCGTCCGGGGCGCCAGTCTGAACCGTAGGCTGTTGCTGAATCTGCATCGGCTACCACTCGTCG
This sequence comes from Dehalococcoidia bacterium, assembly GCA_034420955.1. Lineage (GTDB taxonomy): Bacteria > Chloroflexota > Dehalococcoidia > Lucifugimonadales > UBA1123 > VXRN01. The sequence goes on along the minus strand of DAOUKV010000024.1, from coordinate 196,907 downwards.
TAATCATGAAACGGGAAGCTCTTTCGACCCGGGAAACCCTCGAATCCTTCATACAGCAGCAGCGGCTCCAGACCGGGATGGCCGTCGAAGACTACTCCAAACAGATCGTGATTCTCCCGCTCGTACCAGTTGGCGCCGCCCCAGACGCCCGTAACCGTCGGAGCGACGGGCGCGTCCTCGGGCAAACGCGACTTGACCACCAGCTTGTGCCGCAGCCGCAGCGACCACAGGTGGTAGTTGATCTCCAATTCGCCCGTCGCCTCGGCGTAGTCAACCACGCTCAGGCAGCGCAGGTAGTCGAAGTCCAAGCGCGGGTCGTCCTTGCAGGCGCGGCACACATCGGCGATAGACTGCGGCGGAACGGTCAGCGTAACCTCGTCCACCGCTGCCGAGACGGTTACGCCCTCGCGCGCGCCGAATGCCTCCTCGACCATCGAGGAAAGCGACTCCCCAGCCGCGTCCAGGACGACGGGAGCCTCCGGAATTACCGGCTCGCGTCTAGGACGCCGCGCCACGCTGCGCCGCGTCCTTCTGAATCTTCTCCTGAAGCTGCATGATGCCGTGCATCAGCGCCTCCGGGCGGGGAGGGCATCCAGGAACGTACACGTCAACCGGAATCAGGTGGTCCACGCCCATCACCACCGAGTAGGATCGGTAGTACGGCCCGCCGTTCGTCGCGCAGCTGCCCATGGCGATCACCCACTTCGGATCGGGCATCTGCTCGTACAGCAGTTTGATCGGCTCTGCCATCTTCTTCACCACCGTTCCCGCGACGATCATTACGTCCGCCTGGCGCGGCGACGGCCATGTTACGATGCCGAAACGATCCAGGTCGTGATGAGACATATGTGTACTTATCATCTCGATAGCGCAGCACGCCAGGCCGAACGACAGCGTCCACAGTGAGTTCTTGCGCGCCAGCGCGAACAGCTCGTCCGACTTGGCGGTCAGCGCGTTCGGCAATGCGCGGTTGAACACGCTGTCGGCGGGCGAGTTGCCGCGTCCCGCCTCGTAGCCCTGTCCCAGTTCAGCCGATAGCGCCATCGGCAGAGGGCGGCTCAGACCGATGTCTGGCGCGACTCGCTCCTGAGCCTCGCCTCCAGGATCTCCGGTCTGTCCCGGCTTCATCTCCACTGCAAAACCCCCTTGCGCCATCCGTAGATGACGCCGAAGAACAGGATTCCGATGAAAATGAGCATTTCGTAGAACACAACCGGTATGGTCTTGAGGAACACCAGCGCCCACGGGAACAGGAACACCGCCTCAACGTCGAATATCAGGAACAGGATGGCGAAGACATAGTAGCGAATCTGGATCTGCGACCACATGAACGGCGCGGGCGGGATGCCGCACTCGTAGGGCATATCCTTGGCCGCCGACGGACGCTTCGGAGCCAGCAGCCACGAAACCGCGAACAGCCCGCCCATAGCGGCAAGCCCGACGGCCGCCACGATCAGCGCCGCCATCCAGTTTATTTCGTAGCCCTCTGTCATTGCGAACTCCCACGCGGTTTACGCGGTGTTGGGGTTGGGGAGCTTATCGTCAGTGTATCAACGGCTCTGAAATGCCGTCAACCGAACTTTGCGCGCCCTGAGGCGCCGCCGCCGAGTTTTCCACTAGCGGATGCGACCCGCATACCCCATAATGAAATTACATCAGCGCCGAGGACGAGACCATGGGACGAACAGGCATAATCGCCGCCGCCGCGATTCTCGCCGCGCTGCTCATAGCCAGCGTTGCAGTCGCCCTGTTGCGCGGCGAATCCGAACTGGACGCCGGTTCGCCCGAAGCCGCGGTGCAGCGGTATATTCGAGCATTGACGGCGCGCGACTTCGACGGCGTGTACTCGATGTGGGCGCCCGAAATCCAGGAACGCTGCGCCGTCGAAGAGGTAGCCGTCGGCAGCCGGTACGACTACGACCTCGAAACCCTCGAAGAAGCCCGCATAGCGCTGGACGACGTGGAAGAGGTGGGAGACCTGACCAACGTTCGGGTCAAGGCCACCTACACAAGCGGCGGTATGTTCGTCCCATCCCAGTACACCAACCGCATGACTTTCTCCCTGCGTCAGTATGACGGCGACTGGCGGATAGTACATCACTACGACCCATGGTTCAAGTGCATCTCCGAGCTGGGCGACGATCCCCAGCCTGTCGCCACCCCACGCATAGTCGACGGCGGATAACGCCAAGGAGCTTGTGTAGAGTATGGAGTTTCTGTTTGCAATACTCGGTTGGCTCATCTCTGCCGCCATCATCGGCGGCATAGGATTCGGCATCTACAAGCTGATCCAACGCGGACGGCGCAACGGCGGCGACACCTTCGAGATCGAGGACACCGGCGTCGGGACACCGCGCCGATTCTACTTCTACTCCATCAGCTTCATAGCGACGCTCGTAGCCGCAATCGGCGTCATGATAACCCTGATGAGCCTGCTCGATACGCTGTTTGGCGGAGACGTGTTGCTGGACTCGCCCACAGAGCTGGCGACCGGGCTTGCGATGACGATAGTCGGCATCCCGCTGTGGGCGCTGCATTGGCGGTGGGTCCAAAACGCGGTTGCCTCGAACGACCAAGAGCGACGCTCGATCCTCAGGCATCTACATCTGCATGTCATCTCCGGGGTTGCGCTCGCATTCATCGGCATCTCAGGGTATCTGTGTATCGAGTTCATTCTTGGCGCCGCGGAAGAGTTTGACGCTTTCTCTTGGGCCGCGCTGCCGATTTGGGGAGTGGTCTGGTACTACCACCGGCTCATAGCGGCGTCCGACGAGCCGTTCGAGACGCCTGAAACGCGAGCTATCCGTAGGCTGTACTTGTACTTGGCGTCGGCCGTAGCTGTCAGCGCCCTCGCTTCGGGAGCGGGCTGGCTCCTCTATATCATCTTGCGAGAGGGCTACTCGGCCGCGTTTGCCGTCTCCGTCGTCACCGGCGAGGGTTCGGGTTTATGGAGAGACTCCACCGCGCAGGCGATCGCCGTATCCGTTACTGGTGGCTTGAGCTGGGCGTCTCACTGGCTCCGGCTCTCCCGAGATGACAGAGACTCGGTACTGCGCTGGATATATCTGTACCTCGCCTCCGTCGGATTTGGCGCGATCGCAGCCTTTACGGCGCTGGGCATCATCGTCGCGACAGTCATCCGTTGGCCTTTTGGCGTAACCGACGTCTCGGACCACTTCGAAGACCTGCCGGCCGCCGTAGCCGCAGTAGCGGCCGCTGTCGCGGTCTGGGCGTACCATCGTCACCGGATGAACGCTGAGGCGTCTGAAGGCGATCCAACTCCGATCGCGCGAATCTACGACTGCCTGCTTACGGCGATCGGCCTGGTCACCCTCGCCTCCGCGTCGATAACCGTCTTCACGCTCATCATCACGGAACTGTCGCTCATAGGCTCGGTGGTCATCGGCGATATGCCTGAAGGCGACCTGTGGGACAATGTATCGGTTGCGCTCACGCTGCTGCTGATCGGCGCGCCAGTCTGGTGGATACACTGGACGCGCCTCCAATCCGCCGCTACAGCCGATCCTGAGACCGAGCGACCCGCGCTGCCGCGCAAGCTGTACGTTATGGGCGTCCTCTGCATCGGCGTGCTCGCGCTCGTTGGCGGCGCGAGCTTCACCCTGTTCGTCTTCCTGCGCGACCTGCTGGACGTAGCTCTCTCACTGGAGACGCTCCGCGAGCTTTCGGTCGGTTTGGCCATTCTCCTAACCGTCGCCTTGTTCGTTCCATACCACTGGAACATCTACCGCGAAGACCGGCGTTACGAGCCGGACGATGCCCCCGAGCCGACGCCCATCATCCGCAAGCGCGTTACCCTGCTCACCGCTCCCGGCGGCGAGAGCGTTGCTGGCGGAATCGAGGCCGCGCTCGGCTACGGCGTCACCGTCGCCGCATGGCGCGACTCTGATGCCGTAGTCGCCGCGTTGGACGAGGCGCAGCTCTCGGCCCTCCCTGAGCGTATCGCCCAATCTCCGGGAGCTAACGTCGTTCTGGTACCGGAAGCCGACGGGCTGCGAATCATCTCGCACGGCTGAGGCTTAGACGGTATGAGCCGCGTATCCGCCCCTACCAGTTCGTAACCGCGCCGTCGTTCCGCACCAGTTGCGGCGGCCAGCCGTTCAGCGGCGCAGGGTTGGCGATCGCGTAATCCTCGTCGAAGTCGACGCCGAGGCCGGGACGGTCCGCCGGCGTCCAGGCGTAGCCGTCGGCCCACTCGATTTGAACCGGGAACAGGTCTGTGGCGAAGCTGCCCGGACGCCGTGGCATCTCTTGGACTCCTACGTTGGTGGACGCCATGCACAGGTTCACGCACGCCGCCGCGCTCACCGGACCAAGCGGGTTGTGCGGCACGATGTCTATGTAGTGCGTCTCCGCCCAGTGCGTAATCTTCAGCGCCTCCGTCAACCCGCCCACGATGCACAGGTCTATGCGGGCGTAATTGATTAGCTCCTCCTCTATCACCTCCCGGAAGGGCCATTTGGACGCCCACTGCTCGCCGGCCGCGATGGGCAGCGACACGTGCCGCGCCAGCGTCCGGTAGCTCGCCGGATTCTCCGACCGCAACGGATCCTCTATGAAGAACGGCTTGTACGGCTCCAGCGCGCGGCACATCGCGACCGCGTGCGCCGTATCCAGCCGCGTGTGCATGTCGAAGCACAGTTGAATGTCCGGTCCCACCGCCTCGCGCACCATCGCCATCTGTTGTTCCGCTATCCGCATGGACTCCACCGGCTCCAGGACGCCCGGATTCCCGAGCGGGTCCGATGGGTTGCTGTACTCGAATACGCCGCCCGTCTCCGGCAGTCCCCAGCGAACGAACTTCCACCCCTCTTCGACCGCGCGGACAGAGTTCTCGACCAGTTCCTCGTTCGTGCTGCCCTGGGTGTGCGGATAACATACCACCTTGTCCCGAACCGGCCCGCCGAGCAGTTTGTACACCGGCATACCCACGCTCTTGCCCTTGATGTCCCACAGAGCAATGTCTATCGCGCTGATGGCGCAGCAATATACCTTGTCCGCCGGAAAGAAGCCGCCTCTGAACATATGCTGCCAGAGCTTCTCGGTGGACCACGGGTCCTGACCGATCACGATTTCGGACAGGTGGTGTATCGCCTGCGTTATCGCCCCTCCCCAGTTGCGGATGCCCACTTCGCCCAGCCCGTAGATGCCCTCATCCGTCTCGACCTTTACTATGAAGTAGCCGCGTCCGCCTTCCCCTCGAACCGAATATGGCTTGATTGCCGTAACCTTCATCTGACACGTCCTTTCTGAGATCTTCTGTGATCGACAATCTACGGAGCGCCTGGCAGCGACTCGCACACCACCCCATCCGAATCTCTGTCCAGCCTGTGCGGATCTTCCTCCGGCCCTCCTTCGGACAGGAAGAAGTCCTGAGCTTCCTGCCAAGTATCGAAGTCCGAGCAGTTGCGATCTACAAAGGGAGGCACCGGCGTAATTGTAGGCACCGCAGTAGCGGTAGGTGCAGGTGCTACCGTAGCAGTAGGTGATGGTGTTATTGTCGGCTCTGGCGTGGCGGTGGCAGTGGCGGTAGAGGTAGGCGCCGGTGTCATCGTCGGCTCTGGCGCGGCGGTGGCAGTGCCAGTGGGCGTGGCGGTAACGGTAGGCGTGGTTGTAGGCTCCGAAGCCGGCCCTGGAGCGCCGGGCAGAGACTCGCATACTAAGCCGTCCGAATTTCTGTCGAGATTGTGTGGGTCGTTCTCCGGCCCTCCTTCTGACAGGAAGAAGTCCTGAGCTTCCTGCCAAGTATCGAAATCCGAGCAGTTGAAGTCTTTGAATGGCAACGCCGTTGCCGTAGGAGGCGGTGATGGTATGGCTGTCGCGATCGCCGTCGGCGCAGGCGTCGGAGCGCTCATGTTTACTCCCGGCGACGCCGGCTCTACCCGCTTCGCCTGTATGAACACTTGCATCTCGCACGACTTCACCATATCCCGTAGCGCATCCGCCTCGTCCGGCGTCGCCGTCAGCTCCCAACTGCGCTTGATCTCGATCCAGTCCAGCGCGTACTGGCACCAGTAGGCGCGGTCGTCGGGACGCCACGCCTCCGGTCCCTTGTCGCTCTTGGTTCGGTTTGCCCTCTGCGTCGCTGCCACCAGGTGCCCCGGATAGTCCAGATAGTTCGCGTACAGCTCCTTGCGATCTTCGGGCCACTGCCAGCCGCCGGAACGGTGCGCGTTCGCCAGCGGCACCATGTGGTCTATGTCCAAATCGCTCGCTTCGGTTACAAGTATCCCGGTGTACGGCCCGGCCCACTCGCCGGACGCCACCTGACACCTCCGTTCATCCTTGAACGAAACGGGTATGCGCGACTCCTCGATAAGCGTCTCGTGACGCGCGTTTTGGCAGTCGCCGTCCGCGTCCGTCCAGTGCCGCCAGTCGTCGCGGTCGTAGCCAGGGAGGTCGGCTGCAAGCTCTGCGACCGAGATGGTTAGAACGATGGAGTTGACCGTCGGTGTCGCAGCCGGCGGTGTGGGCGAGGCCACAGCCGCAGGTGTGGCTTTCGCTGGAACAACCGTGGCCGTTGCCGGAACAGCCGTAGGCTGCGGTGCCGGAACTGGCTCATCGTTCGACGAACACGCCGCCGCGACTGTGATGAGCGCCATCAGCAACGTCAAATACCTTCTCAACTGAACTATCCCTTCTGCTCGGTGTCTTCCATGCGCTGAACGCCATCAACAATAGCAGATACCGAATCCCCATCACCCAACCCTGTGAATCCGCGAGTCCTGATTCTGACAAATCCCGCCCAAACCCGCAAATCCTATTCCAAATACCCCGCCCGATTTTGCTACACTCTTTGCAGACATGGAAAGACGACGATTCGAAAATCTTGTAAGACGCGCCATGGACGAGCTTCCCGTTGCGTTCCTCCATCGCATGGAGAACGTCGACGTAGTTGTGGAGGATTGGGCGTCCCGCGAGCAGTTGATCGGCTCCGGTCTTGGCGAGGGCGAGACACTGCTTGGCTTGTACGAGGGCATCCCCATGCCCGACAGGTACGACTACAACTTGGTTCTGCCCGACAAGATAACGCTGTTCCAGAGCGCGATAGAGAGCATCTGCGCCACCGACGAAGAGGTGGTCGCCGAGGTGCGCGCCACCGTCGTCCACGAAATCGCCCACCACTTCGGCATTACCGACGAAGACCTCCACGCGATGGGCGTACACTAATGCAATGTCCCTTCCCCCTTGACGGGGGAAGGTTAGGATGGGGGTGAAATCCTCTTTGCAAACACCCTCTAAGAAGGAGACGGTGTAGATTGACCACAGCCACCGCCGAACGGCGCCAGCCACAGGGCGCGCTTACGTCACATGCGTCCACAGCGCCGGATGCGGCTACCGACTTGGCCTCGAACTCGACCATCGACCACACAGACGGGCTGGGCCTACATCGCCTGGCGCCTATCCTGCGTTCGACCCCCGAATACCGGGAACTGCTGCGCGATCTGGCCGACATAACGCCGCGCGCGAGAGCGCAGGCGATACCGGATGCCGCTCCGTACCTGCTGACGACGCTGATAGAAGACCTGCGGCTGCCCACACTCGTCGTCGCGCCCCGTCCCGAAGAGGCGCGACGACTCCGCGAACGTCTCGCCGCCTGGATGCCCGACGCCGAGCGAGTCCACCAGTTCCCGGAGACCGAGACCCTCCCATTCGAGCGGCTGTACACCGATATAGACACCGTGCAGCAGCGCATCCGCGCGCTCGACGCCCTTTTGGACCGCTCCGGCGCGCCTGCTGTCGTGGTGGCGTCGGCCGTCTCGATTGCCCAGCGCACGCTCGAACGGCGCGCGTTCGAGTCCGCGACCCACACGATCAGCGTTGGCGACGTTGTTGACCTGCAAGATGCGCTGAACGGTTGGCAACGCATGGGCTATCGCTTTGAGAATGCCGTGTATGGCCCCGGATTCGTCAGCAGACGCGGAGGCATCATAGACGTGTTCCCCGTCGGCGCCGAACTGCCGGCGCGCATCGAGTTTTGGGGCGACGAGGTGGACAGCATACGTCTGTTCGATCCGTCCAGCCAGCGTTCGACTACGGTCGTCGAGTCCATACGCATCGCCCCCGCTCATGAGACTCTGCCGGCGATGATAGACCGCGATGAATTGGACCTGCGCATGTCGCGCATAGACGTCTCCAACTGCTCGGACGACCAGCGCGAGCGTATCCGTGAGGAACTCTCGTTACTGCTCGACGGCATAGAAGTTGACGATCTGAACATGTACGCCGGCTTCTTCAACCACGGGTCGCTTCTGGACTTCCTGCCGAACGACTGTCTGGTGGTTCAGATACAGCCCGATTCCATAGCCGCGGCTGCGTGGGACAACGAAGAACGCATCCACGAATTGCGCGAGTCGAAAGAGCGACGAGGCGAGCTGCCGCTCCACTTCCCATCGTTCCATACCGAGTGGAACGCGCTCGGTCCCGCGCTCTCAGACAAGGGGGCGCAGCTCGAAATCCTCCACTGGGACGGGGACAGCATGGACCGTGGCGAGACTCTGACTATGCCATTCAGCGGCCCGCCCATATTCCTGGGCAGGATGGATAGCTTCGCGGAAGAGGCCGCCGGTCTGGCTTCCGACGGGGTTAGCGTCGTCGCCGTAACCTCGCACTCGGGCCGCTTGGATGAGATACTGTCGAACGGCGGCGCGCCCCACGCGCTGAAGACCGCCCTGGACTCCGAGCCGGAGCGCGGGTCGCTGACGCTGGTTCAGTCGTCCGGCCCCAACTTCGGAGACGGCTTCGCGCTGAACGCTCCCGACGGCAGGCTGACGCTGCTGGGCGACACGGAGATATTCGGAGTTTCCAAGCAGAGGCGCATCGTTCGGCGCAGCCGCGCCAATTGGGACGCTTTCCTGTCCGAAATCTCGCCTGGCGACTACGTGGTGCACGTCGAGCACGGCGTTGGCAAGTTCGTCAGTGTCGGCAAGCCGTCCGACGGCGGAGATGCCGCGACCGAGTACCTCATCCTCGAATACGCCAACCGCGATCGGCTGTACGTGCCGCTCGAACACCTGGATCGCGTAACGCCATACGTCGCTCCGAGCGACGCCCCGCCGCACCTGACGCGGCTTGGCACGCAGGAGTGGAGCCGCGCCAAGCTGCGCGCCGAGCGTTCGACACGCGAGATGGCGGCTGAGCTGATCGCGCTCTATGCCGCCCGCGAGCTTGTTGAGGGCGTCGAATTCAGCCCCGACTCGACGTGGCAGCGCGAGCTAGAGGAGTCGTTCCCATTCGAGGAGACGCCCGATCAGCTCGCGACTCTCGCCGAGGTCAAGGCGGACATGGAAAGTTCCAAGCCGATGGATCGTCTAGTGTGCGGCGACGTCGGCTACGGCAAGACCGAGATAGCGCTTCGAGCCGCGTTCAAGGCGGTGATGGAAGGCAAGCAGGTCGGCATCCTGGCGCCGACGACGGTGCTCGCCCAGCAGCACTACACCACGTTCTCCGAGCGGCTGAGTCCGTTCCCTGTAACCGTCGAAGCGCTGAGCCGCTTCCGGACTCGCGCCGAGCAGCGCGATATCGTGAAGCGACTGGCCGATGGCGATATAGACATCTGCATCGGCACCCACCGGCTCATACAGAAAGACGTGAAGTTCAAAGACCTCGGCCTGGTCGTCGTGGACGAAGAGCAGCGCTTCGGCGTCGGTCACAAGGAACGGTTGAAGCAGATGCGACAGGAGGTGGACGTTCTCACGCTCACCGCCACGCCGATTCCTCGAACGCTGCACATGTCCCTCGCCGGTGTCCGGGATATGAGCTCGATACAGACGCCGCCTGAGGAGCGTATGCCGATCAGGACATACGTATCTGAGTTCAGCGACGAGCTAATCCGCGAGGCTGTGCTGCGCGAGCTAGACCGGCAGGGTCAGGCATACTTCCTGCACAACCGCGTCTATAACATCGAGTACATGGCGAACTACGTCAGGCGCATCGCGCCGGAGGCGCGCGTCGCAATCGCGCACGGCCAGATGGCGGAAGGCGAACTTGAGCGCGCCATGGCCTCGTTCGCCGCCGGAGAGGCCGACGTGCTGGTATGTACTACCATCATCGAATCCGGTCTGGACATACCGAACGTCAATACGCTCATCGTCAACCGCGCCGACTCGTTCGGTCTCTCCCAGCTATACCAGATACGCGGCAGGGTAGGGCGCAGCAGCCGTCGCGCATACGCCTACCTGTTGACACCGCCCGCTCGCTCTCTCAACGAGACCGCCGAGCGCAGGCTCAACGCCATGCTCGCCGCCACCGAGCTGGGCGCCGGGTTCCGAATAGCCATGAAAGACCTCGAGATTCGCGGGGCGGGCAACATACTCGGCGCAGAGCAGAGCGGCAACATCCACGCCGTCGGCTTCGAGCTTTACACGCGGATGCTGGAACACGCGGTGGAAGACATACGCGCGCGCCGCGACTCCGGAGAGCTTGCGGGCATGACACCCCAGCAGATAGCCGCCGCGGTCAACGACGAGGCGCAGGACACGATAACCGCCGCGCTGACCCCCGATCCGGGCGTCGGCCTAGACCTAGGCATCCCCGCCAGCTTGCCCGCCGACTACGTGCCGGACCTGCGCGCCCGCATGGGCTTGTACCAGCGCGTCATAGCCTTCGACGACACTTCACAGCTGAATAGCATGGAAGACGAACTGCGAGACAGGTTCGGCCCGCTGCCCTGGCAGGCGCAGGCGCTTCTGTACGGCGCGCGACTGCGAATCATCGGCAAGGACGCCGCAATCGAGTCCATCACCCGCGAGCCGGAGCGTGTGGTGCTACGCATGAAGCATGAAGTGGGTGGAGCAAGGAACGCCCTGCGCCGCCGCCTGCCCCGCGCCGCCGAAGTGGGCAATACTCAGATACGCCTCCATCTCGAAAACCTGCCAAACGCTTGGGAAGACGCGCTGCTCGAACTGGTGACGGAACTGGCGGCCTTCAACCGCGATATGACGCGCCAAATGCTGAGCGCCGCGGCGTCGTAAGAGGGTGTTCGATAAGAGTCTTCCTGCCTTCGGACTCCCGTTCCGGCGAACGCCGGAATCCAGAGAACTGCGCCACCAACAACCACGAATTTCGGAACGGCGTACACCAGTCCGGGACGGACTTGCCGCGCCCTACACCGGCCGGAGCAACTCCACCAGTTCCATCATCCCCTCGATGCGCGGGCACTCCGTGTAATCCGGGTGGTTGCCTTCTCGGTCCAGCAGCACGGGCTGGATGCCCGCGCCCAGCGCCCCGCGCACGTCCGAACGCAGCTGATCGCCTACGTGAATCGCGTCCGCAGCACCTACGCCCGCGCGACGCAGGGCCTCCCGGAATATCGGCGGGTGAGGCTTGGCGGCTCCCACCTCGCCGGACGTTACCACCACGTCCACGTAGGGCGTCAGTCTCATATCGTCCACGAGTTGCTCGCCTGTCCCGTCCATGTTCGAGATCAGCCCAAGCGTCAGCCCCTGCATCTTCAACATGTCCATCACCGGCAGAACGTCGTCGTAGAGCGCCAGGCCGTATGGAATTTGCCGGATGGCCTGCCATATCTCGCCGGCCTTCTCGCGCGACACGTTCACGCCGCATCCCTTCAGCACCAGCCGCTCATACTCTGCGAAGAACTCCGCCCGCTGTTCGCTGTCGAGCTGGCCCACTGGTTGGATCGCGTTCTGATCAGCCATGAAGGCGTCCGCCATAGCGTAGCCGGCTATGATGCCGCGAGGAGTAACCTCGATGCCGAAGCCCGCGCACGCCTGCGACTGCACCTCGAACTTGTCCGGCTTGAAACCGACAAGCGTTCCATATAGGTCGAAGAATACCGCTTCTATCATAACCCTCATATAATAGCAGAAACACAGGCCCAGAACCGAATACGGAACCGAGCATGAAACCCGGCAAACTCCCACTGGACGTACTCGCCCGCATCTTGGGCGACATCGAGATCGCGGACCCCCGCGTCGCGCTAGGCCCGAGACCTGGCGAAGACGCCGCGCTCATAGACTTCGGCGACCGCTACCTCGTAGCCAAGACCGATCCGATCACCTTCGCGACGGATCGCATCGGCTGGTACATGGTCAACGTCAACGCCAACGACATTGCCGTCATGGGCGCGACACCGCGATGGCTGATGGCGACGCTGCTGCTTCCCGATGGCGTAACCGAGCGCCAAGTATCGGATATATTCGATCAGATCAAAGCCGCCTGCGCCGAGTTGAACATCGCCCCCATCGGCGGCCACACCGAGATAACCTACGGCCTAGACCGCCCCATAGCCGTTGGCGCGATGCTGGGCGAAGTCTCCAAGAACGACGCCATACTTAGCTCCGGCGTCCGACCTGGCGACGCGCTGCTGCTGACTAAGGGCATAGCCGTCGAGGGGGCGTCCATCCTCGCTAATGAATCTGAGAGCGAGTTGCTGGCCGGGGGCGTTATCGCGGAGACGATAGCCGCCGCCCGCCGCTTCCTGTTCGAGCCGGGCATCAGCGTGGTCGCCGACGCGCGTGTTGCCCTCGCCTCAGGCGCCGTCCACGCCATGCACGATCCCACCGAGGGCGGATTGTCCGGCGGCCTCTACGAACTGGCGGCCGCGTCCGGCCTCGGACTCGAAATAGACTCCGATGCCATTCCCATACTGCCCGAAGCCAACGAGATCTGCGCCGCGCTCGACCTAGACCCGCTGGGCCTGATCGCCTCCGGCTCTCTGCTCGCGGCCGCTCCGCCCGACGATGCGCCCTCCATGATCGCGGCCCTATCCACCGCGGGAATCCCGGCCGCCGTCATCGGGCGCGCCACCGACCGCCACTCCGATGTAACCCTGTCCACCGCAGACGGTACATCCATCCCATTCCCAACCTTCGAGCGAGACGAGTTGGCGCGGTACTTCGACCCGCTTAACCTTGATTAGAAACGAGCCGAACCATCTTGTAGAATCAACCCAATCACCACTGATCCGCCCGTAGGCAAATACCTCGGAGAAAAGCTTCATGAAAATCACCCCGTCCACTTTCCCCAACTTCAACCGCGTGCTGACCGGCGTGGTCGTCCCGCGTCCCATCGCCTTCGTATCCACGGTCTCGGAAGATGGCATCGTCAACCTTGCGCCGTTCTCGTTCTTCAATGCCGTCGCATACTCCCCGCCAACTCTGGTTCTCGGCATCTCTCGCCAGGCGGACTGGAAGGAGAAGGACACCCTCTCCAACATCGAAGCGACGGGAGAGTTCGTCGTCAACGTCGTGTCGGACGAGATCGCCGCCGCCATGAACGCCACCGCTGCCGAGTTCCCCGCCGATGTGGATGAGTTCGAGATAAGCGGCCTCACCCCGGCCCCGTCGGAAGCCGTGCGCGCGCCGCGCGTGGCTGAGTCGCCCGTCAGCATGGAGTGTCGCCTCGATCAGGTGGTGGATATAGGCGATCCCGAAACCGGAAACGCCCTCGTCATCGGCCACATCATTCTCATGCACGTCCGAGACGACATCATCAGCGGCCACCGCATAGACCACAATCGCCTCAAGCCCGTCGGAAGGCTGGCCGGCAACATGTACTGCGACACCCACGACACCTACGAGCTTGTCCGGCCCGTGTACCGCCCTTGACCATCGTTTCCCACTTTCCATACAATTGCTAGAGCAATCTCTGAAATAAGGTGACCGACTTGGGAACCTCTTAGCCCGCAGGGGCTTCATAACCACCCTGACTATCTAGCCTCTCGCGAGCCCACTGCGGGCGCCGCGAGAGGCTTTTGTGCGTCCCGAACTTAACCCGCTCAGGAGAAATCTCAAATGACGCTTCAACCAAAACTCGACCTGGCGGACTTGCGCGAACGCATCCGCCACTCCGCCGCCCACGTCATGGCAGACGTGGTAACGACGATGTTCCCGGACGCCAAACTCGGCATCGGCCCGCCTACGGACGATGGGTTCTACTACGACTTCATGGTGGACTCCCCCTTTACGCCCGAAGACTTGGCGGAGATCGAGCGCCGTATGCGCCGCGTCATCCGCCGCAATCACCGCTTCGAGTACGCCGAGTACCCCCGCGAGAAGATGAACGAGATGAACGCGGGCGAGCCGCTCAAGCTAGAAGTCATCGCCGAGATACCGGAGGACGAACCTATCTCCACCTACACGCACGGCGACTTCGAGGACCTCTGCGCCGGTCCGCACGTCGAGTCCACCGGCGCGATACCGGCGTTCAAGCTGCTGAGCGTCGCGGGGGCTTACTGGCGCGGCGACGAGAACCGCCCCATGCTCCAGCGCATCTACGGCACCGCCTTCGAATCGAAGGAGGCTCTGGACGACCATCTGGAACGCCTCGAAGAGGCTCGCCGCCGCGACCACCGCGCGCTCGGACGCGAACTCGACCTCTTCTCCGTCCACGACGAGACGGGCCCCGGCCTTATCATATGGCACCCGAAGGGCGCTCGCGTGCGCGGCATCGTCGAGGACCTGTGGAAGCGCGAGCACTACCGCGCCGGATACGACCTGGTGTACACCCCGCACATTGGTCGTTCCAACCTGTGGGAGACTAGCGGACACCTCGAAAACTTCAAGGAAAACATGTTCGCCGCCATGGACATGGAAGGGCAGGACTACTACCTCAAGCCCATGAACTGTCCATTCCACATCATGTACTATCGCAGCGGCCTGCGGAGCTATCGCGACCTGCCGATGCGGATTGGCGAGCTCGGCTCCGTCTATCGTTACGAGCGTGGCGGCACGCTCCACGGAATGCTCCGCGTGCGCGGCATGACCCAGGATGATGCCCACATCTTCTGTCGTCCTGACCAGATCGCAGACGAGATCAACGGCGTGCTGGACCTCACCTTCCACCTGCTCGACATGTTCGACTTCACCGACTACTCGATTATGCTCTCGACTCGCCCGGAGAAGGCAGTTGGCTCAGAACAGGAGTGGGATGTCGCTACGGACTCACTCCGTTCGACGCTGCGAGCGCGGGGCATAGAATACGAGATTGAGGAGGGTGGGGGAGCGTTCTACGGCCCCAAGATAGACGTGCACATCCGCGACGCCATAGGGCGCTTGTGGCAGTGCACGACCGTGCAGTTCGACTTCAACCTGCCGCGCCGGTTTGGTCTGACCTACATCGGCGCAGACGGAGCGGAGCATCAGCCGTACATGGTTCACCGCGCCCTGTTCGGCTCGTTGGAACGGTTCATGGGTGTCTTGATCGAGCACTACGGCGGCGCGTTCCCGGCTTGGCTCGCGCCGGTCCAGGCGACGATCATTCCCATAGCCGACCGCCACCACGACTACGCCGAGGAGGTGCGCCGCGCGCTGTCCGACGCCGGAGTTCGCGCCGAAACCGATCTGCGCAACGAGCGCATGGGCTTCAAGATACGCGAGGCGCAGGTCCAAAAGACGCCGTACATGCTAATCGTCGGAGACCGCGAAATCGCCGCCGCCGCCGTCGGCGTCCGTCTCCGCTCAGGCCAGGACTTGGGAGCCACCCCGGTCGCTGACGTAGTCGCCATGATCGCCGAAGACCGCTAGGCGTGTCCCACCCCTGTCAACGCAAAGGCGCAGAGGAATGAGGGCAAAGGAACCCAAATTAGAAATCCTCTGCGTTCCTCCGCGTCTCTGCGCCTCTGCGTTAAAATTGGGATGGGATGGGGCGCTTGCCGAATCCCAACATATATGATATATTCAAGGCAAGCCAAGCGAAATCGCTTGGGCTCAATTTGATATACGCGAAAAGAGGTGCCAGAATACCGCCCAGGGATTACAGAGCTAACGAGCAGATCCGCATCCCGCAGGTGCGCGTGATCGACGAAGAAGGCACTCAGCTAGGCGTCATGATGACGCGCGAGGCGCTCCAAATCGCCGACGAACGCGGGTACGACTTGGTGGAGGTTGCGCCTACCGCCAAGCCGCCTGTGTGTCGCCTGATGGACTTTGGCAAGTTCAAGTACGAAGCCACTCGCAAAGAGCGCGAGGCTCGCAAGGCGCGCCGCATGAGGCCCACGAACGAGTTGCGTGAGGTTCGCATGAAGACGCGCATCGGCGAACATGACCGCCTTTCCAAGACGCGCCTAGTCAAACGGCTTCTCGGACAGGGATCGAAGGTCAAGGTTTCCGTCATGTTCCGGGGACGCGAGGGCGATCACCCGGAGATCGGCATGACGCTGCTCCGCAAGGTCGCCGAGGCGCTTGTGGACGACGCCGCGCTCGAAAGCGCGCCCCGCTTCGAAAGCCGACGGATGCTCTCCATGGTTCTGGCTCCAACCAACCTGCCCGACGCTAACGAGCGGCGCGGCGAACGAAGATCGGAGAATGCGCGTGCCTAAACTCAAGACACATAAGGGAGCCAAGCGCCGGTTCAGGATAACCGGCACCGGCAAGATAGTCCGCATGAAGGGACACCGCAGCCACCTGCGCCGGAAGAAGCCCGCCAACGCGAGACGCCTCTTCGCCAAGAAGCTCGAAGTCAGCCCTTCCGACGTGAAGATGCTAAAGCGCGCGCTCCCTTACGGTTTGCGCTGATTGGCGCAAAACCCTCGCCTACTGCTACAATATCCCATCAGACCAAATCACAACCGCCCCTACTCTAGCGCAGGGGCGGTTCTGTGTTGCATCGGAGACAGTAGAGATGACGCGAATCAAGCGCGGCGTTACCAAGCGGAAGCGCCACAAGAAGATACTGAAGATGACCAAGGGGCACCAGGGAGGTCGCCACTCGCTATTTAGGCAGGCGAACGAGTCCATGCTCCACGCCTACTCCTACGCCTTCGCTCACCGGCGCGAACGCAAGGGCGATATGCGGAAGCTGTGGAACATCAAGATAAACGCCGCCGCGCGCGCCAACGGGCTCAACTACAGCAACTTCATTAGAGGCTTGAGGCTTGCCGGCATCGAAGTCAACCGCAAGATGCTCGCCGACATCGCCATGCAAGACCCGGACGGCTTCGCCCAGATCGTAGAGACGGCTAAGCGGAGCTTGGAAGAAGCCGCCGCGTAGCGTAGTCCAACCCCCCGGCCTCAGCCCCTTCCCACATGACTGGGGAGGGTAGAGGCGGGGGGTACCCTCAAGTCTCTCGTTCCTCTGCTCGCTTCTCGCCTCTCACTCCAACAGCAGGCGGATATCCGCCGCCACCTCATCCGGTTCCAGGGGAGGAGTAACTACCACCCGCCGCACCCCTGCGCGGTCTATCAGAAACACTGGCGCGCCGTGTATCACAGTGAACCGCTCCGCGATCTGCGCCGACAGCGCGTCCAGCGCGCCGGACGGTTCGACCGTGGCGACCGCCATATCTACCGGCGCCGCTCCCGGCCTCCCAACGTCAGCCGATGCCGCCTCCGCAAACGGCTCGACGTAGTAGCTCGCCCACACCTCAGACAGCGCCTCGCGTTCTCCGACTGCGAAGCGCCAGCCGTCATCCAGTCTCCATCGCCCCAGGTACTCGCGCGCGGTCTGCTGCGTATCGCGTTCAGGGTCCACGCTCACCGCGACGAATCGGACGGAAGCCGAGTCATTGCCAAGCGCGGCTTGGACGTCGCGCAGCTGGCTGGTTACGATAGGGCAGACGTCGGGGCAGTGGGTGTACAGGAACGTCAGCGCGACGACGTTGCCGCGCATATCGTGGAGGCTGACGGGCCGCCCCAGTTGGTCAGTTAGAGAAAAGTCCGGCGCCGCGTCGGGGTTGGTCAGCGCCGTGCCGTAGAAATCCGCCGCGTCCCGCTCGGACGCGCACGCGCATAGGATGATGAGGAGGACGATTAGCGTCGTCGTTAGAAGGTGTTTCCAAACCCCTGTCCCCTTGAAGAGGGAAGGCCGGGATGGGGGTGAAAACCCCGCCCTAACCAAGTTGGATACCGCTCTACTCCTCAGACCCGGTTGGCTCATTGCGCGTCAGCAAGTATGCGACGATCGGCACCAGGAACACCAGCGCCGTGCCGAGGACCAATACCGCTTCTACCCCAATCACGTCGTACAGCGTGATGAAGAGAAAGCCGAGGCCGCCTCCGTATGCGGCGATAAGTATCACCGCCAGCAGCGGATACAACATCGAAAACCGAAACTCTTTGCTCATCCGGGGCTTTCCTCCCATTCGCGGCTTCCCCCTCTGTCTTCCGAGGGATAGCCCATTCTCTCTCTGCGTCTAGCCTGCCGGTCTCGCTCTTCCTCGCCGTACCAGCGGTAGAACGTTACCACCAGCAGCGTCAGGAACAGCGCGCCGCCGCCTACCTTCATGATTATCGCGCCTATCTGCTGGTCCGCAAGCGCGGTCAGAGGCGTGATGCGCGGCGCGTTCGCGTATGTCGCGTATAGCGGGCCGCCTGCGAACGTCAGCGCGCCGAACACGATTATCTGCGCCACCGATAGCCCGAAAAGATACATCATCTGCATTGGGTACGATACGCGCGGCAGCTCCGGCATGGTGCTCGTCAACGGCCACCACACCACCATCGCCGTCGCAATCATCATCATATGCTCCACGACGTGAACGATCTCGTTCGATAGAGACCAGTCGTACAGAGCCGGTACGTGCCACAGCGAAAATACTATATTGAATGCCAAGAACGCGCCTATCGGATGCGTCACGACCCGCGCAGCCTTGAACGACCAGTTGGGTCGCAACAGCGGCCGGATGAGCCAGTGCGGGATGCCGCGAATCATCAGAGGCGGCGCGACCAGCGTAAGCAGCACATGCTGAAGCATGTGGGCGCTGAAGAGATACCCGTCGCTTATGACGTTGATCGGCGACACCAGCGCGACGAACATGATCAGGATGCCGAGCGTGAACGTCGCCACCTGCCGGGGATCCACGTAGTCCGCCCAGTTGTTGCGCTCGCGCAGAGGTCCGACGCCCAGCAAGTACAGACCCTCGATGGCGACCAGCAGCACAACCGATCCCGGATCGGCCTGCCACGTCATCCAAAGAGAGCCCGCGCCGAAATCCATCCAACATCTCCACTACGTCGTTACCTCGCGCAAACTCCATGGCTAGGGTAGAGCGGCTCTTCCCTTAGAGGAGGAACCAGCTAAACAGCGCCATCAGCGCGAACACAACGCCCGTCGCCACGAACATGCCGAAGAAGAACATGCCCGAAAATATCTTCGAGTCGAACTTCAAGTGCATGTAGTACATCACCACCAGCGCGAACTTGCCGATTGACAGGACGGCGAGGATGGGGATGATGGCATAGCTAAGCCCCGTTATGTAGAAGATACCGACTTCTATCGCCGTAAGAACCGACAGGATCATGGCGACCTTGAAGTACGTCCCAGGCGTCGGATGTCCTGTGTGGACCGCCCCAACCGCCTCTGGGCCGCCATGCGCCTCGACTTGCTGTGTGTTCTCCTCGCTCATGCCGTCTCCCCAGAATGAAACTATCGCTTGCCGACATCATCCCCAAAGGGAATCCGATTCCCGATTAGTGTGGCGCCGGTCCGCTCATCGGCGGGTTCGGGAAGCCCTCGAAGACGCCGAACAGATACACCACCGTGAAGATGACGATCCACACGATGTCAACGAAGTGCCAGTACAGCGCCGCCAGGTCCACGTCCAGATTCTTCTCGGGCGTTACGCCGCCCTTGCGGAACGAGTGGAACAGGATGGACAGCAGCCACACCACGCCGAGCGTTACGTGCGCGCCGTGGAAACCCGTTAGCGTAAAGAACGTGGTTCCGAACAGGTTGGTTCGCGGCGTAAGCCCTGCATGAACGAATTCGTAGAACTCGAACACCTGGAACGCCAGGAACGTCGTCCCCATTATCGCGGTGGACGCGAGCCAGATGCGGAACCCTTTCATATTGCCGCGCACCAGAAAGGCGTATGCCATGACCATGCTCATCGAACTCATCAGCAGCACGAAGGTGCTGACCGACGTAACAGGAATGTCGAACACGTCGAACGGGAACGGTCCGACCAGGCTCTTGTTCTTATAGACCAGGTAGGTGGCGATCAGCGTGCCGAAGAACATGCAGTCCGAACCCAGGAACGCCCACATCAGCAGCTTCCTGTGGTTCAGGCCGGTGGTTGTCGGTTCGTGCTCGCCGTGATGCACGGCTTCAGCTTGTGCCACTTGGCAGCCTCCCTGTCCGTTTAGCTATCGAATCTCTAGTGCGCCGCCCCATGTCCGCCAGCTCCGTCCGGCTCGGGATCGTTGACCGGCTCGAACGACCAGCGGTACACGGACACTAAGCCGATCACCACGCCGATCACCGTAATCGTAAGCGCCGTCCAGTTCAGCGTCCGCGCCCCCGCCTCGTCCACGTTCATCAGATAGACCATCGCCATACCGGCGATGAACAGGCCCAGCGACACGAAGAACGGCCAGTACGACGGCTGCGGAAGGTGGATGTCGTGCACCTCGTCGTCCGAGCCGCCCGCGACTACGGGAACGCCGGTCGGAACCGCGACAGCCTCCTCGCGCTGGCGCTGCTTCTTCTCCCACCAATCGTCCCGGTCCTCGACTTCTGGAATCTCCGCGAAGTTGTACTCCGGTGGCGGCGACGGTATGGACCATTCGAGCGTCCGCCCGTCCCACGGATCCGCCTCGGCCGCCTCGCCGCTCTTCCAACTCTTCCACATGTTGTAGATGAAGAACAGGAAGCCGAACAGCAGCAGGAACGCGCCCGCCGTCGAAACCAGGTTCCAAAAGTCCCAGCCCATCCCGGAGTAGTAGGTGTAGATGCGGCGCGGCATACCGTTCATGCCGGTGAAGTGCATTGGGAAGAAGGCTATGTTCTGTCCCGCGAACATCAGCCAGAAGTGTATCTGCCCCATCTTCTCGTCGTACATCCGCCCGGTTATCTTGGGGAACCAGAAGTAAACGCCCGCTAGGATTGCGAATATCGCTCCGCCGAACAGCACGTAGTGAATGTGCGCCACGATGAAGTAGGTGTCCTGCTGCTGCGCGTCGGACGCCGCAACCGCGTGCATCACGCCGCTAACGCCGCCGATCACGAACATCGAAACGAATGCGATGGCGAACAGCATCGGCGTCTTGAGGCTGATCGAGCCGCCCCACATCGTCCCCATCCAGTTGAAGACCTTGATGCCCGTTGGCACCGCTATCAGCATGGTCGTTATCGTGAACACCGAGTTGGCGACAGGCCCGAGACCTACCGTGAACATGTGGTGGCTCCACACCATCCAGCCCATGAACGCGATGACCACGCCCGCCAGAACCACCGTCGCGTAGCCGAACAGGGGCTTGCGCGAGAAGACCGGCAGTATCTCCGATACTATGCCCATGGCGGGTAAGATCAGAATGTACACCTCAGGGTGTCCGAATACCCAGAACAGGTGCTGCCACAACACCGCGTTCGCGCCGGCGGCTACGTTGAAGAAATTCATGCCGAACGCGCGGTCGAACAACAGCTCGATAAGCGCGACCGTGATGACCGGGAAGGCCAGCACGAGCAGGATCGCCGTAATCAGCGTCATCCACGTAAACAGGGGCAGCCGCATCAGCGACATGCCCGGCGCGCGCATATTCACTATCGTTACGATGAAGTTGAACGACGCCGCCAGCGACGCAATGCCGAGAACCTGCAGAGACAGGATCCATACGTCTATGCCGTGCCCGGCGTTGTAGGTGATGCCAGTGAGCGGGGAGTATCCGAACCAGCCGCCGTTGGGCGCCGAGTGGGTGAACCAGCTCAGCTTCAGTATCAGCGCGCCCGCCAAGAACGTCCAGTAGCTAAAGGCGTTGAGACGCGGGAACGCCACGTCGCGCGCGCCAATTTGCAACGGCACTACAAAGTTGAAGAACGCGGCCGATAACGGCATTACGCCCAAGAATATCATCGTCGTCGCGTGCATCGTGAACAGCTGGTTGAAGATCTCGGGTGTAACCAGCGTCTGCTCAGGCGCCCACAGCTGCGTGCGAATCAACAATGCTTCCAGACCGCCTGAGAAGAACATGATGAACGCGGTCACACCGTACAGTATGCCGATGCGCTTGTGGTCGATCGTCGTTATCCACGACCAGATACCGGTTGGGTGTACAGGTCTGGGGATTGCGAGAGTCATCCCGTTCCTCCGGCGTTACAACTCCCCGTCCATCTGTTGGACGGGGCGGGGTTTGAGCGTTGTGGTTTCGCTTTCATGGTCAGCCGTCTTATTTCAGGCTGGAAACATACGCTACCAGCGCCGAAAGCTCGGCTTCGGATAGCTTGTCGGTAGTGTAATTGCCGTCATCGTCTCTATAAGGTTGGCCGCGGGTCGCCATCAGGCTGCTCGTCTTCCAGCTCTCCGGGTCTTCTATCCAGTTTCGCAGGTTGCGCTGCAGGTACGAGTCGTTGACCGTACCGGTCTCGTCCAGGTTGTCGAACACTCCGGCCGCGAGATTCGTGCGGCTGGCGACGTGCGTCAGGTTCGGACCTTCGCGCCCCGGAGTGCCCTTCGTCGTAACCGCGTCCGTCGCGTGGCAGCCACTGCACCCCGTGCTGGAGAACAGCTTGCGTCCTTCCGCTACCAGCGGGTCCTGCGACTCGATGGCCGGTTCGGCCTGTCCGCGCAGCCAGGCGTCGAACTCGGCCTGCGTCTGGACTACCACCTTGAACCGCATCTTGGCATGCTGCACTCCGCAGAACTCCGCGCACTGCCCGTAGTACAGACCTGTGCGGTCCGCCTCGATCCACATCGTGTTGTCGTTGCCCGGCACCATGTCAACCTTGCCGGCGATCTTGGGTATCCAGAAACTGTGGATCACGTCCACCGAGTCCAGATTCACGTTCACCACCTCGTTGACGGGTATGTGCAGATCGTTGGCGAAGATTATCTCCTTTTCCGGGTCGTCGGGATGCGGATATCTGAACTCGAACCACCACTGGTGGCCGATGACCTCTACCGTGAGCGCGTCTGGCTCCGGCGATACCTGGTTGTCGAATATCGTGATGACTGTCGGAACGGCTACCGCAACCAGGAGAATCGTCGGCCCCACCGTCCAGGCGAACTCGAGAGTGTGATTGCCCTCGGTCTGGGGTGGAGTCCCATCCCCGCGCCGCCGCCGGTACTTTATGATCGTGTAGATGATCGCGCCCTCGACCGCAACGAACACTATGGCGCCGGCCCCCAAGATGACCCAGAAGAGAGTCAGCTGCGACTGAGCCACCGGTCCCAGAGCCTCGAACGTGGACTGTGGGTCGTTCGGATAACACCCGAACGCCAGCGTCAGCAGGGCGATGGCCGTGGCCAGTCCCAGCAATTGCATACCGCGCCTAATCACTTTGGACATATTCCAGCAATCCTCTGTTAGCGCTTGAAACCGTTGGCGACAAGAATCTATCAAAGCGTCTTGTGGCAGTCAAGAGAATTCTATCACAAAGTCCCTTCCCCCATGATGGGGGCGACCGCGCTGCACATCATCGCCTCGTGACCTCCGCCGAGCCTCTATAAACCAACGAAACTATCTATCATCATCACCGTGAAGAGCAAGCCCAGGTAGGCGAGCGAGAACAGATAAGTCGCCTTCGCTCCTTCGATGCCGGGCCGCCGCTTCATACGCAGGGCGTAGTAGATGAACCCCGCCCCCAGCGCCAGCGCGCCGCCGAGATACACCCATCCGAAAGCGTGCGTTACAGCCGCCATAGCCGTAAGCCCCGTCAGAACGAACGTGTATAGCAGGATTGACCGCTTCGTCTCGGCGACGCCCGAGACTACGGGCAGCATGGGCACCCCCGCCTCGGCGTAGTCGTCCTTCAACAGCAGCGACAGCGCCCAGAAGTGCGGCGGCGTCCAGAAGAACACGATCAGGAACATGAAAAGAGCGGGCCAGTCCAGACTGCCCGTAATCGCGACCCAGCCGACGACCGGAGGAATCGAGCCCGCGGCGCCGCCGATTACTATGTTCTGCGGCGTGCTGCGCTTCAGCCACATCGTATAGACGAAAACATAAAACAGAGTAGCCGACAGCGTCAGAGCCGCGCTTAGCGGGTTCACCAGGAGCCACAGGAGTGCGAAAGCCGCGACGTTCAGCCCAACCCCGAACCACATCGCCTGAGCCGGCGCCACCATCCCGCTAGCCACGGGACGCGAAGACGTGCGCCTCATCATCTGGTCTATGTCGCGGTCTAGGAAGTGGTTTAGCGCGTTCGCGCCGGCTGCCGCCAGCGCGCCGCCGCCAAGCGTTGCGGCTACGAGCAGGAGAAAGGGGAGAGGGAGCGGATCGAGCGCGTCGCCGCTGCCCATCGCTACCAACATCCCGCCGAGCGCGGTAAACACCAGAAGCGAGATGATGCTCGGTTTCGTGAGCGTCACATAAGCGCGGACTATCGAGCGTGAACGCTCAACTGTTGCCGTAGTCGTCGCCATGCCTTCTCCAGCTACCGTGTTCTTCTATCTTCAGGAGCGAGTCCGACCCCAATCGCCGAAGTCGCCCCCGCCAACCCGCTGTCGCGCGACAGCGCCTCTGAGCGTACCGGAAGGAACGCCAGAATCGCCATCGTTACCGCAGCTACCCATACCAGGGTGGCTACGCTCAGGTGCAGCGCCTTGTAGCCTGCCCCGAACGCCGTCCAAATTACTACCGCTCCGACAAGAATTTGTATCACGAATCCTACTATCAACGCCATAGCCGCCATACGCGCTGGGCCGTTATCGGGCAGCGACCGGATGACCTGCGCCGCCGCGGCCAGTATCACAAGGCCTACTATCGCCGCTATGTAGCGGTGCGCCATGTGAATCACGTAAGCCATCGCCCCCTCTCCGAACAGGGTGCCCCTGCACAGCGGCCACGTCCCGCAGGATGTGCCCGCGCCGTATCCTACCATGTACGAGCCGGACAGTATCAGAGCGAACACCCCGATTAGCGCGGCGATGATAAGGTTTCTGGTTAGTTTGCCGCCTGTTTTGGACGCCGGGGACACCGGCGTGCTAGACGAAACGGCTCGTCGTCCGTTCCACCCCGTGATCACCGCCACCATCAGGCACGCCAGCATCAACTCGGCGATGGACAGGTGGAACAGACGCCACCACCAAGCCAGCTCAGTCAGGACCGTTGCGCCTCCGAGAAGCGCCGCGACGATCACGAGAACTAGCGCGGCGATGGAGCTGCGAACGACTATCGCCCCGTTGCCAACATTCCCCCCGGATTCGTCGCCGTCCCTGTTTCGGAAACCGACCCACGCCAGCGCGGTGGTGGCCGCCACGAACAGCGACAGTACCGACGCCGAGAGGCGGTGGCTGTACTCGATCATCGTCGGCACGCTAAACGGCGGAATGATCTGACCGTAGCACAGCGGCCAGTCCGGGCATCCAAGCCCAGATTCCGTAACTCTCACCACGCCTCCGAGCGTAACCTGCCCAAAAGCGGCGACCACCGCCGCGACCGCGACCGCTCGAAACGCTATCTGAAGCCTCTGATCAGTCAAAATCTGGCGCCAGCCTGCCGTCCGGCCGCCATGCGCGACTGCCGGCGAACCTAGTATGTGCAAAAATTCACGAACCAGAATAGCATACCCGTGCCAAAACCGTCAATCCGCATTGCTCGCCTTGCCCCTCACGCATAGCCACTCTTAGAATGACCATACAGCGCGACCGCGTTTGGTCCATCCTTAAGATATGCAATCCCTTGGACGCGGAGGCCGATTCAAGTGAGCGAACAGACTTGGTACAGGGGCAACATACACACCCACACCACCGAATCGGACGGAGACGCCGAACCCGAAGCTGTGACTTCTTGGTACAGAGATCACGGCTACGACTTTCTGGTTCTATCAGACCATAACCATCTGACCCTACTCGACTACGGCAACGGGCGCGACGGCTCTCTCGGGCCCCTGATGATTCCGGGGGAAGAGGTAACCCTCCGGACCAAGAGCGACAGGATTCCGGTGCATCTCGGCGCCATCGGGATAAACCGCGTCGTCGAGCCTGTGAACGGCGAAGACGTCGCCACGGTTCTGCAAGCCAATATAGACGCCATTCGAGACGCCGGCGGGATATCCTGCATCAACCATCCAAGCTGGAAGTGGGCGTTCGACCACGAACCGATTATCAGGACGCGGGGCGCCAGCATGCTGGAAGTATTCAACGCCGCCAGCGA
Organism: Dehalococcoidia bacterium; assembly: GCA_034420955.1. Taxonomy (GTDB): domain Bacteria; phylum Chloroflexota; class Dehalococcoidia; order Lucifugimonadales; family UBA1123; genus VXRN01. Next base: position 170,898 of record DAOUKV010000024.1, on the reverse strand, counting down.
ATGCAACAACTACCCGATTCCTATTCCCGGCTTTCTCAGTCCATCGCAGATCTGGGACAAGGTACTGAGCGCGGGCGTTCCCATATTCGGCGTCGCTTCCGACGACTCGCATCATTACCACGATTTCTCGCCGGACATGGATAACCCAGGGCGGGGCTGGGTCATGGTCGAGTCCGACGCGCTGGAGACTGAGGCCGTCGTCGAGGCCATGTCTAAGGGTCGCTTCTACTCGTCCACGGGCGTATTCCTCAGCGAGCTGAGCGAGTCTGCGGACGAGATCGCTCTGAAGATTCGCCAAAGTTCCGACTCGCTGTTCGTTACGAGATTCATCGGCAGGGACAGCAAGGTGTACAGCGAGCGGGTGGGCAGGGAAGTTTCGTATAGGCCAACTGGTGATGAGGGCTACGTCCGCGCTCACGTCTTCTCATCCAACGGACTGCAGGCATGGACCCAGCCGACCTTCCTGTCTTAGAAGGCGCGGCACGCCCGCCCTCGGTACCCCCTGCCCGCCTTGACTGAACCCATAGCCGATTACTAAAATAAGTCAGTCGCCCGGCCAGATACGCCCGACAGTGGCGGAAACGGCGCGCAGGCGTCGGATGTGGCTCGCTAGCTCAATTCGGCAGAGCAACTGACTCTTAATCAGTAGGTTCTCGGTTCGAGTCCGAGGCGAGTCACTCCCATCTCCCATTGAGGACGTCCCCCATGCAGTATGGCTTTTCCCTCCCCAAGACCACGAACGGCGCGGACCTTGTCGCCTTCGCCAAGGCCGTGGAAGACCTCGGCTTCGAGTCTGTCTGGGTCGGAGACCACGTCGTCCTGCCGGTCGAGGAGACCGACCAGTACCCATACACCCCGGACGGGCGCTTCGTATCCCGACCTGACGACCCCCAGCTCGACGCCTTCATCGTCCTCAGCTACATGGCATCCGCCACGTCCAGGATAGACATAGGCACCACGGTCGCCATCGTGCCGTACCGCAACCCCATCGTCCAGGCTAAGATGTTCGCCACCCTCGACGTTCTGACCGGCGGACGCGCCGTCTGCGGCGTAGGCGTCGGATGGCTGGAAAAGGAGTTCGACGTTCTCGGCGCGGTGTACCGCGACCGCGGCCCCGTTACCGATGAGTACCTCCAGATCTTCCGCGCCCTGTGGACGGAGCGGGAGCCTGAGTTCCACGGCGAGCATTACGATTTCGACGGCATCTACTTCGCGCCCAAGCCAGTCCGCGACGGGCATATCCCCATCTGGGTCGGCGGACACACGCGACGCGCCATCCGCCGAGCCGTCAACTATGGCGACGCCTGGCATCCCACGCGCCAAACACCGGAGTTCATCGCGCGTCACCAGCCGTACCTCGACGAGTACTGCGAAACGGTGGGACGCGACCGTTCCGAGATTACGCTGTCCCTAAAGCGCACCCTGCACTTCACCGACATCGGCATCGAAGAGGGACCCGCCAACCGCTCCAACGGCGCGCTGATCGCCTCGACGGGCGAGATAATAGAAGACGTCCACGCCTGCCGCGAGTTGGGCATAGACCAGCTGACGTTCGACTTCCGAACCCCAGACGTCGCCAGCTCGATCCGCACGATGGAGCGCTTCGCAAACGCCGTAGTCCCGCAGGTCTGACGCGATGGGCGCTGAACCACGCTCGCCCGAATCTCTTGAACTCCTGTCGCTGCTGAAGCGAGTGTCCCGCGCCTTCTACCTGTCTATACGGGTTCTGCCATCGCCAATCCGCCGTCCCGTCGGACTTGCCTACCTCCTCGCCCGCATAGCCGACACCATATCCGATACCGGCGCGCTCCCCGCCGACCGTCGCCTAGACAGCCTCATCGCCTTCCGCCACATGATCGCTGCCGCTGCGACTGGCGCAGCCGACGCCGAACGCGCCGTGGAATCTTGCGATGTATCCCCCTCTCCCTTGATGGGAGAGGGTTGGGGTGAGGGTGAAAATCCTCGCTTGACCGGCGCCGAACGCGACCTGCTCCATTTCGCGCCCGCCGCGCTGAATCTCCTGAACTCCCTGCCACCCGATGACCGCCGTCTGGTATGTGGCATCGTCGTTCGGCTCAGCGAGGGGATGGAGTTCGACCTGACACACTTCACGACATCCGACTCGCCCGCCGGCGCCGTCGAACCCCTCCGGACAGCCGCCGACCTCGATCGTTACACCTACCTTGTCGCCGGATGTGTCGGCGAGTTCTGGACGCGCGTCGCAGTCGCGCACACCCCCGCGCTCTCGAGGTGGGACGTGGACGACATGGCTGCGCTTGGCGTCCGCTTCGGGAAGGCGCTCCAGTTGACCAACGTTCTGCGCGATGCGCCGCGAGACCTCGACGCCGGACGCTGCTACATCCCGGCCGAGTGGCTGGACGAGCTTGGTCTCTCGCCTAACGACCTTCTGAACCCCGGCAGCGGCGCAGGCGCCCGTCCCGCGCTCACGCGCGGCATCGAACTCGCGCTCGACCACTTCGTACACGCCGAGCGATACCTGCTCGCCATCCCGCGCCGATGCGTCCGGCTGCGCTTGGCAGCCGCTTGGCCGCTGATTCTGGGCCTCGCCACTCTGGAACGGGTAGCCCGGAATCCGCGCTGGCTGGACGTGGAGGCGCGCGCTGCGGTATCTAGGCCGTTTGTGTACCGCATGATAGCCGTGTCGCTAGTCGTGGGAGCTTCCAACGCCGCCTTGTCAAGATGGATACGAGCGCTGACGCGCCGCGTCCGCTCCGCCCTGAACCAGTCGTCGAGCAGTCCCAACTAAACCAGTAAATACCCTTTGCGTCTTTGCCTCTTCGCGCCTTTGCGTTAGATTCAGATGATTGACCGTTACCCGCCCTCAAACTAGAATTGCTCAAGCCCACATCTAGGAGTCGCATACATGAAAATCGCCAACTTCCAAACCGCCGTCGTATCCCTGCCGCGCGAGGCGGGGCCGCTCTCCGAAGGCCCAGGCGCCATGGCCGCAAACTTCGTCACGCTTCGCCTGCGGACGGACGACGGCATAGAGGGCATCGGCTACGCCGGTTTCGCTTCCGGAGTCATGCTTCCCGCGCTCAAGGCGGCGCTGGACGGCCTCGCCGAGCTGACCATAGGCGACGACCCCATGATGATCGAGCGGATAGGTGAGCGACTCCTCGCGCTCGGCGGCAGCGGCTCGCCCGCCGGCCTCGTTACACGCGCCGTCTCCGCCATAGACGTCGCGCTATGGGACATTCGCGGCAAGGCGCTCGGACAGCCGGTGTACCGGCTCCTCGGCGGCTACGCCGATCGCGTTCCCGCCTATGCAAGCGGACATCTTTGGCGCACCTACGATCTGGACGCCCTCGCCAGTACCGGTCCGGCGCTGGTCGAGCAAGGCTTCAACGCCATGAAGTTCCGCATGGGCGGCGAGGACTCCGACGCCAAAGAGATAGAGCGAATGCGCGTTATGCGCGAGGCCGTAGGCGACGACGTTGACATCATGGTGGACATCAACCAGGGCTGGGACATCAACACCACGATCAGGATCGGGCGGCTGATGGCCGACTACAACCTGTTCTGGCTGGAAGACCCCATCCAGCACCAAGACTACGCCGGATACGCGCGCATCGCCGACGCGCTGGATACGCCCATCGCCACCGGCGAGTACCACTACGGGATGATACCGTTCCGGCACATGCTCGAAAGTCGCTCGCTGGATATAGTGATGGTCGATCTGCTCAGAGTCGGCGGGCTGACGGGCTTCATGAAAGTCGCCCATATGGCGGAGATTTACAACCTGCCCGTCGTCAGCCACCTGGCGACCGAAGTGTTGGCGCACGCGATAGCCGCCGCGCCCAACGGCCTGATAGTCGAGCACATGCCCTGGACGTTCGGCCTGTTCACCGAAGAACCCGCCATCCAAGACGGCTGCATCGTCCTGCCCCAGTCCCCCGGCCTCGGCGTCCAATTCGACGACGACAAGCTAGCTCATTACGCCGTGGACTGAGATACATAAGGAAGGAGATCGCTCGTGGTGATTTATAAGGCCCCATTCAATCCAGATGATATTGACCGCGCCGGCCTCATCCTCGCAGATGCAGTAGGCGACGGGACCAACACTGAGCTCGATGAGGCAAAACGCCTTGTTGACGCGTGGCGTAGATCTCACGGCCATCCCATCAACACATTACGTATAGATCTCTGGAACCTTCGGAAAGGATCTGGGAAAGATGGACGCGTGACACAACGTCTCAAGCGCCTCCCATCAATTATAAGAAAGCTTAAGAAGATACCACGGCTACGGGGTCGCCTATCGCAGTTGCAGGACATAGGCGGCTGCCGCGTAATGGTTCCACAGACGGACGACGTCTATGACATCGCTGCCAGGCTCGCCGATAGCAGAATTCGTCACCTGCGAGTTAAGCACTCTGATTACATTACCAAACCCCCAACGTCCGGATACCGGAGCTTGCACTTGGTGTATCAGTATCAGACTGATCGGAAGCCAGAGTATGACGGTCTCAAGATAGAGATTCAGCTTCGCTCCAGACTTCAGCATCTATGGGCAACCGCGGTGGAAGCAGTGGGTACGTATATTGGCCAAGAGCTCAAGTCAGGTTGTGGTGACAAGAATTGGCTTCGATTCTTTGAGTTGATGGGCACTGTGATTGCACTCCGTGAAGGTTATCCCATCGTGCCAAACACGCCATCAAATTCTGAAGAACTTGCTTCCGAAATTAGGGAATGCGATGAGAAGGCCAATATTATTACAACCTTGTTCGCAATTCAAGAAGTCAGCGACATGATTAAAGAAGAACGGTCAAGTTCTAGAGGTTCTAATCTCGTACTTGAGTTGAACATACGTGAACGGAGTGTATGGATACGTCGTTTCTCAGGAAAAAGAGTTGACGCCGCAAACAACCTGTACATGGAAAGGGAACAAGCTACCCAAGGTGATTCAGAAATAGATGTGGTGCTGGTGTACGCTAGAACATTGGCTACGCTCAGAAACGCTTACCCCAACTACTTCATGGACATAGCCGGATTTAGGCAACTTGTCAGCGAAACCGTTGGGGACCCATCATCTTAGCCCGGTGTTCCCGCTCCGCCCGCCTCGCGTCCGCTCTCCGGTGACGTTCCACCGCTCTCTTGAACACCCGCTCCAATCTCTCAGAAGGCGTCTCTGAAGCGTGGGCTTTCCGTACCTTGCTAGCCATATCAGACTCCTTCCACTGGATAGGTATTATGCCACAGGAGCCACGCAGTTGGTAGAGACAAACGCCTAGTGGTCATGGTCATGCCCGTCATGTTCGTGGTCGTGCGGCTCCGGCGGCGCGGGTGCTGGAGTAGGTGGCGCAGACTCCGCGCCCCACGGCATCTCCGCCCCGCCGCCCTCGACTATTTCCACAAGCTCCAGATCGAACGTCAAGTCGCGTCCCGCCAGCGGGTGGTTCGCGTCCAGTATCGCGCGGTCGCCCTCGATCGCCACCACCTCGAAGCGCAGTTCCTCTCCCGTGTCGCTGTCTCTGCCCACCAGCGTAACGCCCAGCTCGATGCCCGGAGGAAGCTGGGAAATCTCCTCCGAAAGCACCATTTCCTGATTGTGTGGGCCGTATGCCTGGCTCGCCGGGATGTCAACTGTCTTGGTCTCGCCCGGCTCCATGCCCAGAACCGCGCTCTCGAACCCGGCGACGACTTGGCGCGCCCCAAGCGTGAACTCCAGCGGCTCGCCTCGCTCGTATGACGAGTCGAACTGCTCCCCGTCCGTAGTCCCCACATAGTGGACCCTGACCTCGTCTCCGATACTGGCCGCCGCCATATTGCTGTTCCTTTCCGCTCAGTTCGATGTGTGAAGGTTGAAGACCGCGTACCCAATCAGCGGCGCTATTTTCTCACTCCTATTTTCTATTTCCTACCGCGCAAGCCCCGCGTCCAGCCGTTCGTAGTCAGCGTAGCCTATCATCTCGTATAGCTCGGCCCGTGTCTGCATCGCGCCCAGCAGCCCGGACTGCGTGCCCGATTCCAGTGTCTCAGCCATCGCGTCGCGCATCGCCCTGGCCGCCACCCTCAACGACGTAACCGGGAAGATGACCAGCCGGTATCCGAGAGCCCCGAACTCTTCCACGTTCAGATATGGAGTCTTGCCGAACTCCGTCATGTTCGCCAGAAGCCTTCCGCCTACGGCGTCGGCATAGCGTCCGAACTCCGCCGCCGACTCCAACGCCTCCGGAAACACGATGTCCGCGCCCGCATCTCGCGCCGCCAGCCCCCGCGAGACCGCCTCTTTCATGCCGTAAACGGCCTTCGAGTCCGTGCGCGCAACTATCAGCGCGTTCGAGCGCGCCGTGGACGCCGCGCGCAGCTTTGCCGAGAACTCGGCCGCGCTCACCACGTCCTTGCCGTCCAGATGTCCGCACCGCTTCGGCATCACCTGGTCTTCGATCTGGATTGCCGCTGCGCCCGCCGCCTCTAGCTCCGCCACCGCGCGGTATGTATTCAGCGCCTCTCCGAATCCGGTGTCCGCGTCCACGATCAGCGGAAGCCTGGTCGCCCGGGCGACCCAGCGCACCGCGGAAGCCAGTTCGTCCAGCGTGAACAGCCCGATATCCGGTATCCCCAAGCTGGCCGAAAACGCAGCGCCCGAAAAGTACAGCGCCTCGAATCCCACGTCCTCAGCGATCAGCGCCGACAGCGGGTTGAACACGCCCGCGACTGGAATCGCCCCATCTCGCGCCAGCAGTTCACGAAGCCTATCGGACGGCGTCCCGGATCCGCCCGCGCTGTCCCGAACACCCCAGCTCATCCCATGAACCCCCGGCCGCTGCCGTCGTCGGCCCACTCTTCTCCCGCGCCGTCCTCCGGCGAGTACCCAATGATGCGCTCGCCCTCTTCGATGTCCCATATCCGCAAATCATTGCGAGACATACCGTACACGATAGCGAAGCCCACCGAGCGCGGCGCGTCTATCGCCTTGCCTATCAGCTGCGCGGTGTCGCGGTGGCTCATCCATAAAGACAGCGCGGCGGGATGGAACGTCGGATCGTCAGGCGTCATCACCCAGCCGATTCGCAAGCAGATGACCGACAGCCCGTACTCATCCTGGTAATAGCTGCCCAGAACTTCCCCGAACGCCTTGCTGACGCCGTATAGGCTGTCCGGGCGCATATCGCGCTCGTCCAGCATCCTGAACGGGCGGCGCACTTCCTCTAGCCGCCCCTCGTATATCGCGCGGTACGGGTCGTCCTTCAGCGGGAAGAATCCCACCGCGTGATTGGTGCTTGCCAGGATGACCCGCTTCGCGCCCGCCTGCCGCGCCGCCTCGTACACGTTGCGCGTGCCGACGATATTGTTGCTCAGCACAGACTCCCAAGACGCCTGAGGGCTTGGATCGGCTCCGAGATGGACTACGCAATCCACACCCTCGAACGCCGGTCGTATCGCGTCGAAGTCGCTCAGATCCGCTACGAAAGACCGCTCCCAGCCGCAGTCCACCCTGTCCAGTCCTACCAGTTCGTACCTGAACCCCAGCTTCTCTCGCACGATCCCGCCTATCTGTCCGGCCGCGCCCGTTACCAGTACGCGCTCCTTATGGTTCATATCTCTTCTCCGTTCATACTCGCGCCACGTTGCGCTAGGATACCATCATTCTCATTGCGCGCACCTCGCGTCGCAAGCCCGCGACGATGCAGGAAATCGCTACCAAGCTTCCCGCGACCACAAACACCCACTCCAGGCTCTGCTTTATCAACACGCCCGAGGCCGCTACCGAGATGGGTGACAGACCTACCGCCGCGACCATCAGCAGGCTCATCACCCGCCCCATCATCGCCCTCGGCGTTCGGCCCTGCAACCACGATGTGAACAGAATGTCAACGTATCCACCCATTACGCCAATCGCGAGCGCGAACCCCGCCGCCGCCCACATAGCCCTCATGAATCCGAAAGGCATCATGAGTATGCCGGAAAGAGCTACGATTGTAACTAAGGTCGGCCCTAGTCCACGCTTCGGAGCCGGCAGCGTACCTGCCAAGATAGCCCCCATCAATGACCCTCCGGCGTAAGCCGACGTAATGATTCCCAACGCAAGCGCGCCCTCCGCCATCCGCGTGTCTGCCAAAATCGGAATGCCCACTATCACCGGTCCCTCTATCAGCAGTTCCACGCTCGCGACGAGTAGAAACATGGTGAACATAGCCCCATCCGCGTGGACGAACCGGATCCCCTGTACGATGGACGACAATATGCCTCGCTCTTTTCCATCCTCGCCCGATTGCTCAGGCTCGATGCCGTCTATCCGCACAAGAAGCAGAAGAATGGACGAAATCAAGAACGCGAAAGCCACCACCGCGAACGCCAGTCCGATGCCCGTCATCCCCGCGCCGGTTTCAGGAGACGCGCCACCGCTGAAGAGCGCTATCAACGCGCCGGCCAACGCCGGGCCGAAGAAACCGCTCAACTCTGCTGTCGTATGCACCACGGCGTTGGATTGCCGCAGCAGTCTGATCGGCACGATGCGCGGCAGCATCGCAGAGGCCGCCGGATAGTAGAACGAGTCTGCGATTCCCTTCAGAAGAGCGAAAGCGTATATCAGCCACAGATCCGTCAACCCGGTTAGAACCAGCGCCGCCAGCGCCGCGCTCAACGCGATTCGTATCACGTTGCTGGTCAGCATGATCATCCGGGGAGAGAACCGATCCACGAGCGATCCGCCCAATAGCATGAAGAAGATGGTCGGAACGTTGCCGACGGCTATCACCAACCCGACGGCCAGCGGATCGCCCGTGATGAGAACGACCAGCCATGGAAACGCTATCAGGTCGAACTGGTCTCCGATGGCGGACAGGCCGCCAGCTCCCCACAGCAACCCAAAGTTGCGTGTCCTGATCAACTTCCAGAACGAAGCGCTTTCAGTTTTTTCGGTCACGAAGTTGTGCCTGTTTGTCGAAACGCCGCGAGACGCCGGTTGATGACGCTCCCGGAGCGCCGCCGTCCGACGGACGGAAGACTCGCTCACTCAGCCTACTTGAAAATTGCCTAAGCGATTTTCATCCGTTCACACTCGCGGCCCGTTGCGCTAGAATGTCTTGGGCGTCATGCGCCGTCCCATAGCGCCCTAGGCGCCCCTGAACGCCCTAGGCGCCTAAGCGCCCCTGAACGCAATAACCAGCAGCGTAACCACAATTGGAACGATGACCGTCCAGAGCGCTCTCCTGGGAGTGAATCTAAACATGTCGCCCTCCGCGAGTCTTGCCGCAAATCGCTGCGCGCATCGTAACACATACGCCGGATCCATACGCCATCCCCACATTCGGGCTTGGGAGGCCGCCGGAGAAGCCGTATTATGAGAAGACGCTTCCGGCTCATAGCGCTAGACATAGACGGCACGATACGCGACCGCGAGCGCCGCGTCTCCGAGCGCACGATGCGCGTCATCAGCCGCGTCCGCGAGCGCGGCGGGTTGGTAACGCTCGCCACCGGCCGGACGTTTCGGAGCGCGATAGACGGCTGCCGCGACCTGCGCGTAACCTGTCCGGTCATCACCTTCCAGGGCGCGCACGTGGCGCGTCCGGACGGGGACAACGAACTTCTGTGGCACGCGCCGCTCACGTCCGAGATGACCGCTGCCGCGCTCGCGGCGCTGCGAGACAGACCCGGATTCGACATCATGGCGTACCTGAGCGACGACCTGTACGTGATGGAGATGTCTGACTGGGCGGAGGACTACGGCAGACGCCATGCCCTCCCTATCAAGGTGGTCGCGCCGGCGGACCTGGTTGTGAGGCCCATGACGCGCCTGGTGGTGCGCGGCGACGAAGACGACATAGCCGATCTGGTAGTCGAGCTAAACGCCCACTTCGGCGACAGCCTGTACGTAACCCGCTCGCTACCCTACTTCTGCGAGATACTCAACCCGGACGCGGGCAAAGACAAGGCAATGCGCTGGCTATGCCGCTACCTGGGGATCAGCTTTTCCGACACGCTCGCGTTTGGAGACGGCTACAACGACGTGCCGATGCTTCGTCACGCCGGGCTTGGCGTGGCGGTGGACGGCGCCGTGCCGGAAGTCCTAGACGTCGCCGACTTCGTAGCGCCGCCAATGGAAGAGGACGGCGTGGCCCGCGTGCTGGAACGCCTGCTCGATGAGGACATGATAGGTTAGCTCATGACCACACCGCAGCGAACCCCCATAATCGTCGTCTTCGGCGGCATCAATATGGACCTGGTAGCGACGACCGCGCGCCTCCCGGAACCAGGCGAGACCGTGTTCGGAACCTCGTTCCAGACCGCGCCGGGCGGCAAGGGCGCGAACCAGGCTGTGGCTGCCGCGCGACTCGGCGCGAACGTGAGAATGGTCGGGCGAGTCGGCGCGGACGAGTTCGGCCCCGCGCTCCTCGACGGCCTGCGCGCCGAGGGTATTGACGCCTCCCGCGTCGCGACCGACCCACACAATCCGTCCGGCGTCGCGATGATTCTGCTGGACGACGACGCGCAGAACTGCATCGTCGCCGTGTATGGGGCGAACATGGCTTGCGACGATCAACAGCTTGCCGCGCTCGACGACGCCCTCGACGGCGCGGACGCGCTGCTTCTTCAACTCGAAACGCCGTTGCCCATCGCTTTGGAGGCGGCGCGCGCCGCCAAGCGACGCGGCGTAACCGTCGTGTGGGACCCCGCGCCCGCTCTGGACATGGGCGCCGAAGCATACGCCCTGTGCGATGCGCTGACGCCCAACCAGGTCGAAGCCGAGTTCCTGACCGGAATCGCCGTAACCGACACCGACTCCGCCTCTCGCGCCGCCGACATCTTGGTAGGGCAGGGGGCGCCCGCCGCCGTCGTAAAGCTCGGCCAGGGCGGCGCTTTCTACGCAACGTCCCCTGATACGGGCGGCGAACGCGGCTTCGCGCCGGCGTTCGAGGTGGATGCTATAGACACGGTAGCCGCCGGCGACGCTTTCGCCGCGGGTGTCGGCGTCGCGCTTGCGCGTGGCCTAAGCCTGCCTGACGCCATCACGTTCGGATCAGCCGCCGGCGCGCTGGCGGTTACCAAGAGCGGAGCGCAGCAGGCGATGCCCTACGCCAATGAGGTCAACGCGCTTCTGACCGCCACTGGACGCGCCCCCGAACGATCCCCATGACCCCGCGGCGGGACATCCCTCCAATAGATGCAGACAGAGACGGCGGCTCCGATATTAGCCGTCGCGCCGCGACCTTGTTCATGGCCGTCATCATCGTCATCGCGCTGGCGCTGCGCCTGTACGGGCTAAACTGGGACGCCGGCTACGACTGGACACCCCACCCGGACGAGCGCGCGATTCTGTTCAAGGTGATGGAGATTTCCGCGCCGCCGCTCGGCGAGTTGCATCTGCTGTTCGACGCCGAACAAAGCCCACTCAACCCGCGCTGGTTCCCATACGGCAGCTTCCCGCTCTACCTCCTGGACGTTCTGGAGACGCTCAGCAAGATGACGCCCGGCGTCGGCTACGACGATCTGCGCGTTCCGGCCCGCGCCGTTTCGGGAATCGCCGACGTTATCGTCGTCGCCGTCGTGTACCTGCTCGGCAGCGCCATCTGGTCCCGCAGAGTCGGGGTATTGGCGGCGTTCCTGGTCGCCGTCGCGGTGTTGCACATCCAGTTGAGCCACTTCTTCGCCGTAGATACGCTGCTCGCGCTGCTAACGATCCTGGCGGTGTACTTCCTCGTTCGCGTAGCGCGTCGCGGACGTCCCGCCGACTCCGTCCTGGCCGGCCTGTTCATAGGACTCGCGCTGGCGACCAAGATCAGCATCGCTCCTATTCTCGCGCCCTACTTGATCGCTCATCTGATATACGCCGGTGGACTGGTTGCCGAAGACCGCGAGACCATCCTGAGCCGTTTGCGTGGAGCCATCGAGTCTGCGTTGATAGGTGGCGCTGTCATGGTTGGCGCCTTGTTGATCGCTCAGCCGTATGCCTTCTTGGACTGGGCGCGGTTCTACGGGGACATTTCGGAACAGTCCGAGATGGTGCGCCGTATCCGAGACTATCCCTACACCCGCCAATACATAGACACGACGCCCTACCTCTACCACGCTCAGCAGTTGGCGACGTGGGGCTTGGGCTTGCCCATTGGCGTCGCCGCGCTGATCGCCACGCTGTACGCCGCCGTCAAAGGGCTGCGCATATGGTACTCCGCTGCGTATCTGCTTACAGGTGTCATTCTGCCCGCCGCGATCCTGACGCTGTGGAGCAGCCTTGCAGCCACGCTGCTGGCGTCGGCCATAGCCGTTGCCGCCATAGCCGCCACCATCCCCTTGCGAACCCGCGACACGCGCATAGACGCGCTGCTGCTGTCCCTGGTCGTTCCGTACTTCCTCATCGTCGGCGCGTTCGAAGTCAAGTTCATGCGCTACCTGATCCCGATAACGCCTATCCTGCTGCTGTTCGCGTCCCGGATGATCTTCGACCTATGGGCGTGGATTTGCCGCGCCTCCTTCTCTGGTAGCGCCGCCGCACGCGTCGTCGTGTTCGCCGCCGTCGCATTCGCGGTCGCCTCCACCGCGTTCTACGGGGTTGCCTACACTTGGATGTACACCGATACGCATACAGCGGTCCGCGCGTCGGAGTGGATGCGCGAAAACGCGCCCCCCGACTCGCTAATACTGAAGGAGCATTGGGAGGAGGGGCTGCCCCGCCTCCACGACTACCGCATCGAGGAGTTGCAGATCTACGATCCGGACAGCCCCCGCAAGCTGCAACGCATCAGCGAACGGCTTGAACGCGGAGACTATATCATCCTGTACAGCAACCGCCTCTACGGGACCGTATCCCGCCTTCCTGACCGGTACCCAGTGAGCCGAGCCTACTACCAAGCGCTATTCGCCGGCGATCTCGGATACACTCTCGAAACGAGTTTCACGTCCTACCCGAATCTGCTGGGCATCGGATTCGTGGACGACACGTTTGGACGCCCCGACATCGAACCGCCCGCCCCGCTGGCGGACGCGCGCCCGTATCCCGTATCGCTCGATCTGGGATACGCCGACGAGAGCTTCTCGGTGTACGATCATCCGAAAACGCTGATATTCGGGAACACCGGCAGGCTAGACGCCGAGACCATCTTCCAGCGAATCCTCGACGGCTCAGGAGGCTACCCTTCGAGCGAACCTTCGATAGCCGGGAGCTCGTCCGCGCCTGAACCCGGACGCCGCCTCATGCTCACGCCCGAGCAGTCGGCGGATCGACAGGCGGGCGGCACGTGGACCGAAATCGTCCGCGCAGGCGGCTTGGCCGCGCGCGCGCCCGCGCTGGTCTGGATAGTCGTCGTAGAGGCGCTCGCGCTCATATCGGTCCCGCTGTGCTTTGTCGCGTTCAGATCGTTCGCTGACAGGGGCTGGCTCATGTCCAAAGCGGTAGGGCTGCTGCTGGTCGGTTTAGGAGTTTGGCTGCTCGCCAGCCTGGAGGCGATGCCGTTCACGCGCGCGACCGTGGTAGTCGTCGCCCTCGCGTTCGCCGCCGTCAACCTTGTTCTGCTGATCGCCAACCGCGCCGCGTTCGCCGACTTCATTAGACGGCGGTGGAAGACGATAGCCGTCGCCGAGATGCTCTTCATCGCGGCATTCCTGGCGTTCGTCGCGATCCGCATGGCGAACCCCGATCTGTGGCACCCGTACCGCGGCGGCGAGAAGCCTATGGACATGGCATATCTCAACGCCGTGCTGCGGTCCGCGCATATGCCGCCTTACGACCCGTGGTTTTCGGGCGGCTATCTCAACTACTACTACTGGGGACAGTTCCTTGTATCCACGCTCATCCACCTGACCGGCATCTCGCCCGAAGTCGCCGTCAACCTCGCCATACCCACGTTCTTCGCCATGACAGTCGCCCTGTCGTACGGCGTAGCGTACAATCTCGCCTCCGCCGCCAACGTCCGCGCCTTGCCGCCCGCGCTCGCCGGTCTCGCAGGAGCCTCGTTCGTAACCGTGATCGGCAATCTGGACGGCGCCGTCCAATTGGCTCAGTCGGCTTGGAGAGTGGCGGTGAAAGGCATCCCCGCCGCGCCGTTCGATTTTTGGCGATCAAGTCGCATGATGCCGCCCGACCCGCCCGGCTTCGAGATTACCGAGTTCCCGTTCTTCACATTCCTATTCGCGGACCCTCATGCGCACCTGTGGGCGCTGCCGTTCACCCTGTTGTGCATCGGCCTATCCGCATCCGCGCTGCTTGGGTTGTCCCGAACGGCCCGCGACTCCGGGCGGAACTCCGGGCGCTCATCGGGCATTTGGGGAATATGGGGTGTCGGACACCTGCTCACGCTCGCCCTTCTCGGTATCGCCATAGGCGCCCTGCGCGCGCTTAATACGTGGGACTATCCCACCTATCTGCTGTTCGCGTTCGCCTGCATCGGAATCGGAGAGTACCTGGCGCAGGGCGGGTTGTCCGGTGGCGTGATATTCCGCGCCGCCGCCAAGTCTGTGTTGGTTCTGGTAGTCGGATACCTAGCCTTTCTGCCGTACCACAGCGCCGGCGAGGTCTTCTTCATCGGCGTTGAAAGCACCACAAACCGCACCACTCTGTGGCAGCTGCTGGGCATATTCGGGCTGTTCGTGTTCGTCATTGGCTCTTACTGTCTATGGACGTTGCGCCGCTCTCTCGCCGGTATCCGATCCGCGTACCGGCGGGTGTCAGGCTCGATAACCGACGTGCTCTCGGGCGTATCCGCGCCGCGCCGCGCGCCGGGCATGTACCGGCCCGCCGGCCCCACCCTGGTAGTGGTGCTCGTCTCCGCCGCGTTCCTGGTAGGCGTCGTACTGACTGCGCTGTTCAGCGGCTCGGACTGGGGAGCGGTAACGCTAGCCGCCATCCTGCTTGGGATGACTGTCATTGTCGGTATCCGGTCGCTGGCGTCGCCCGACGCCCAAGGGGGCAGAACGTCCGTAACCGCGCTGGTCGCGCTGGCGTCCGCGACCGCGTTCTCGATCATAATCGGCATAGACTTCGTGCGCGTAGAGGGCGATATAGACCGGTTGAACAGTGTGTTCAAGTTCTACTTGCAGGCGTGGACGCTGCTCGCTATCGCGTCCGCGTACATCGTGTGGCGAATGGCGTCCGCGATCATCCGTGACCGCGCCATGCTCGGCAAGACGCGCTGGGTGTGGACGGGATGCCTGGTCGCCTTGATCCTTTGCGCGTTTGTCTTCACCGCGCTCGGCTCCCGCGCCCGGCTCGGAGACCGGTTCGACGGCAGAGTCATCCCGCTCACGCTCGACGGCTTGGCATACGCTGAGGGCGCGACGTACCGCGATGAGAAAGGCGCCATAGACCTGTCGGCTGACCTAGAAGGCATCCGCTGGCTGCGCGAGAACGCGCAAGGTTCGCCCGTGATACTGGAGGGCATAACCCCGTTGTATCGCTGGGGTTCGAGAGTATCCGTCCATACCGGCTTGCCGTCCGTAGTCGGATGGGACTGGCACCAGCAACAGCAGCGCTGGGGATACAGGGACATGGTGAACGACCGTGTCCGCAACGTGAACCGCTTCTACAATACCACCAACTTGGACGAAGCCCTAGAAATACTGCGCCGCTACGACGTCACCTACATCTACGTAGGCCAGGTCGAAAGGCTCTACTACGAATCGGACGGGCTCGCCAAGTTCGAGGCCGACCTAGCGCCCCACCTGCGCCAGGTTTTCGAGACCGACGCCGTAACCATATATGAACTGATGGAGTGAGCGAGGCAGGGTGTGGGAGGCTACACCCCGACTCGCAATCTGCTATTACGGAGGTTCTGATAGCTTGCAAATGGGAAAGTATGGTCACTAGACTGACCGCACTGGAAGAGGAGATTGGCTGGATGGTCCATGCATCGTACAACTTCGCGGATGAGGAGATTTCGGAAGGATGTGGGGTGCGGGCAAGCAGATGGCGATTCGCAGTGGTCATTATGCGTAACCTTAGGAATGAGTCATGAGATTCCCTGAAGAACTGAACACCGCCTTGCGCGATGGCAGATTGGTGGTCTTTGCCGGGGCCGGTGTCTCCATGGGGAAGCCAGCGTCGCTCCCTAGTTTTGCCAAACTCACCGACACGATAGCCAAACACGCAGGTAAGACCTACAAGCAATCCGATTCCGAGGACCAGTTTCTCGGCAACCTCAAAGATGGCGGGACCGACGTACATCGGCTGGCAGCCGAGATTCTCGGCAAAGAAGATCTAGAGCCGACCGCGTTGCACCGTGATCTTCTTCGTCTGTACGCCAGGCTCGCCGACGTCAAGATCGTGACCACCAACTTCGATGTGTTGCTTGAGCGAGCGGCTGAGGATCTCTTCGCTGATAGTCCGCCGGAAGTGTTCCGAGCTCCCGCTCTCCCGCTCGGGCGCGATTTTCAGGGGATCATTCATATTCACGGTTCCGTTGCCCATCCGCATCAAATGGTACTCACGGATCAAGACTTTGGACGCGCATATCTCACCGACGGATGGGCACTGAGGTTCCTCATAGATATGTTCAGCACATATTCAGTCTTGTTTATCGGGTATAGACACGAAGACACGATCATGAAGTATCTAGGGCGCGCTCTACCCCCATCCAATATGGGTCGCTATGCGCTCATAGGGGAAACTGACGGGAACTCCGCTCATTGGCGCGCGCTTGGAATCAAGCCCATCACATTCAGTCAATCCAACCCAGAAGATTACTCGTACCTGAACGAAGGCATCGGACGACATGCTAACCTTGTCCAATACAATGCATTGGATTGGCAGCGAGAAATCACTGAGATCGCTCGACGTCCACCGCCAATTGATGAAGATTCCATCTCTCTGATTCAACATATGCTCGAAAGGGAGTTTACAACGCGATTCTTTACAGACGCAGCAGATTCACCAGACTGGATCGGATGGCTTGACCAGCGTGGACATCTGAACGGGCTGTTTGCTGACGATGATCTAAACGGACCGGGAAGAAATCTTGCATATTGGCTGGCGACACGCTTCGCAGTTTCTAATGCGGATGATCTATTCACATTGATCGGACGCCATGGAATGAAATTGAACCCGACATTTTGGTCATGGATTGCACGCCAAGTTGGTCATCCAGAAGCGGACTTCCCGAACGCAGCGATTCTGGCTCGTTGGGTATATATCCTGCTCTTCACTCTTCCAACTGATCAGCTCTTGAGTGTTGGCACTGATGCATTGTTGCTTACCCAAATAGCAGAGAAATGCTCCAAGTACGGTGTGCATGATGCAACGTTGTTGATATATGACGCTATGGTTGCGGACCGCGTGATTGTGATGCCTAGTCACCCATATGGCAATTCTCATGGTATCACGACGACCACAAGCATATCAGTTAGTGCGGATGAGTATGATATCAATGAATTGTGGGAAAACAGCCTTAGCCACAACCTGAATCGGTTGTCTGAACCGCTGCTACACGGAACGACGATACGAATTCAGGAACGCCACTCAAAGTTCAAGGCTTGGGGACAAGCAACTTGCTCCTATAGCGAAGATAGCATCTATCGTTCAGCGGTTGAACCACATGAGCAGGACAATACTCGATCCCATGCGGCTCCGCTGATTGACGTTGCGCGAGACTGTCTGGAGTGGTTGGTCGAGAATCGTCCGCGAGTGGCTGCGGCGTGGATTGAACAGCATATCGCCTCTGAACCACCACTCTTGCGCCGTTTGGCGATCCACACGCTAGCGGCTCGGACTGATTTGACCGCCGACCAGAAGCTGACGTGGCTACTGGCGAACTATGACGTGAATGAAACCACTGCCCACCACGAGCTGTTCGTATTCGTGGCCAGCGTCTATCCGGAAGCCGGCGCCGAATCGAGAACCGCGTTGATACAGGCAGTAGGAGCCTACGAGTGGCCCGATCCTGAGAGTCAAGATAAGGATCTACAAGCTGCCTGTCACAGATTCAGTTGGTTTGACTGGATCTGTGAGGTTGACCCTGACTGCCTCGTAGCTCAACAGGCCAGGCTGAGCGTTTTAACACAATATCCCGATTTTCGACCATCCGACCACCCGGAATTCACAAGGTGGACAGAAACGTGGTCAGGTTCCGGAAGCCCATGGTCTGTAGAGGAACTGACAGCAAAACCGGCATCTGAGTGGTTGGAGCCTTTGTTGACATACGATCCTCCACACTTGGGCCGTGTGGACCGATACGGAATGTTGCAAACAGTAGAGAATGCGGTCCAATCGGATAAAAACTGGGGACTGAGCTTGGCTGACGCTATATCAGCATCCGAAGAGTGGGAAACCGATTTGTGGCGTCCACTGATAGATGGCTGGATAGGTAGTGAACTTGGCGATGAGCAAGCAGATCGAGTGTTGGAGTACCTGTCAGAACTGATTTGGCAGGAAGCATACGCCAAGCAGATTGCATCGGCACTGACCAAATTGATTGGCACTTCCAGTATTTCGCAATCGCCTGAACTGTTGAGCAGAGCGAACGCAATAGCAAACCAGCTCTGGACAATAGCAAACCGCATGGACTCAGAGCAGTTAGAGAATATACAGGGCTGGCTATCCGTTGCGATCAATAGCGTATCTGGGAAGTTAGCCCAATTCTGGGTTCAGAGCTTGGCTGCCTCCAACAGGGAGCGTGATCGACATGACCAGACCCTGCCTGCCATGTACAAAAGTGCTTTCGATCAGATGATGGAAGCAGACAACGCCTCTGGGACGTTTGCTCGTACGATCCTTGCCAGCCAGTTGCATTTCATCGCTGATAATGATCAAGAATGGGCTATCGAAAATCTTCTGCCGCTGCTCGACTCAGAACATCCTGAGTTCCGCGCTGCTTGGGACGGATTCCTGTTTTGGGGACGAATCACCCCGCAAATTTCCGGACACCTCAGCCAGCTGTTCATTCAAGCTGCGCCAGTTTTGCTTCATGAATTATCGGAGGAGTTGGTCGGGCGCTTTTTGGAATTCTACTTAACGCTGTTTGGCATATTCGAAATCGAGGACTCGGACGAATGGATTACAAAGTTGCTTGTCATAGATGTTGAGACCTTACCCACTAGATTTGCAAGAGCCATCAGGCGGCATCTCCAGCACAGAAGTGATCAGCAGCAACAAGATTGGTGGGACAGCTGGCTCAAAAGATACTGGGAAGGCCGGATCAAAGGCGTACCAACCCGCCTAGGAGAATCTGAGTCCACTGTGATGTTCAGCTGGCTACCATACCTCACAGGTGTGTTCCGAGAAGCTGTTGACATGGCAGAGGAGACACCGATTGATAGTGCCACGCTTCGCGGAGCCTTCATGTACTCAGTGAAGAAGGCCGGTCTTATCGAGAGCTGCCCGGATGATGTCGCTCGACTGGTTATATACATGACTCAGGGAGACATTAGGTCTTATCAGCGCTGGGTGTCGGACGGCTCGTGGATGGAGGGTCTCCTATCCGCAGTCAATGACCCGGCATTGAAACAGCAGTTGGAGAACGCCAAGCTCAAGCTGGGGTTGTGAGTGTATCACCTATGCAACTCGACTGCGGCTATCACCCATAGGGTTGAGGCTCCCGAAACCGCATCCCTCCCCCTCACCCCGCCGTCGCGCCGCCGTCTATCACCAGCGGCTGGCCCGTCATGAACGAAGACTCGTCCGACGCTAGGAACAGCGCGCCGTAAGCTATCTCTCGCGGCTGACCGAATCGCTTCATGAAGTTCGAGTTCGCCGCGTCGGCCAGGAATTGCTCGCGCTCCTCGCCCGTGAATTGGCGGTGTAGCTCCGTAGCCTGCGTCAGGATCGCGCCTGGACACACGCAGTTGACCCGGATGTTGTCCGGCGCCAGATCCATCGCCAGGCAGCGCGTTAGCTGGAGCAGCGCGCCCTTGGACGTGTTGTACGGCACGAACGCAGGCTGCGCGATGAAACTCGACACCGACGCGATATTGACGATCGTTCCGCCGCCCGCCGCCCGCATGTGAGGCAGAACGTGTTTGACCGTGTACGACGGACCCAGCACGTTCACGCTCAAGACGCGCTGCCAGTCTGCGTCCGACACCTGCTCGATGGTGCCAAACACGAACGCCGCTGCGTCGTTGACTAGTGTATTCACCGTTCCGTATTCGGAGACCGTCGCGTCCACCAGCCGCTCGACGTCCGTCTCGCGCGACACGTCGGTCTCCACGAACTTGGCGGACCCGCCAGCCGCGGTGATCGAGCGCGCCGTCTCGCCGCCGGCGTCCGCCTCGATGTCCGCCACCACGACACTCGCCCCCTCGTCCGCGAACAGCTCGCAGATGGCCCTTCCGATGCCCGCCGCGCCGCCTGTAACGATGGCGACCTTGCCGTCCAGCCTCATACCACGCTCCCCATAAGCTCCACGATCTGCCGATTAGCGGCTACTCAATCCGTGTGGAACACCTCTTCCATCTCCAGCATCATCTGGTCCGGCATTGCCCCCTCCGGTATCTCGAAGTACGGGGCCATGAACTCCTGCCACCGCGCGTTCGCCTCTTCGGAGGACATCCCTTCCAGCGAAGCCGCGAAATTCTCATCAGCCTCGAAGTAGCCGAACAGCAGCCCATCCTCGCGCGCGAAGAGAGAGTAGTTGCGCCAACCGTTCCGTCGCAGCGCGTCCAGCATCTCCGGCCACACCGCCTGGTGATGCCGTTTGTAGTCGTCCAGCATCTCCCGCCGGACCTTCAGCAGAAATCCAACGCGCTTGATATGGAACTCTCCTACAAAGAAATGGAGCGGGAGACGGGATTCGAACCCGCGACAGCCTGCTTGGAAGGCAGGGACTCTACCACTGAGCTACTCCCGCTCGCGCATACAGCATACGTACCCCGAACGTCCACGGTCAACCCGATGTCGTTCGTTACTCCAAATCTCCCCAGTTGTCGCCGGACTTCAACTCCACTGACAGTGGGACGGCGAGCTCGAGCGAAGTCGGCATTAGCTCGGCAACCAAGGCGCGCATCTGGTCCAGTTCGTCCCTAGGAACTTCGAAGATAAGCTCATCGTGAACTTGGAGGATCATCTTGGACTTCATCTCCACGTCCAACATCCTGTCCATTATCCGGATCATGGCAATCTTGATGATGTCCGCCGCCGTGCCTTGGATGGGCATGTTGACCGCCGCTCGCTCGGCGGCCTGGCGCGCCACGTAGTTGCGGCCCTTTATGGCGGGCAAGTAGCGGCGCCGTCCGAGCATCGTCTCCACGTACCCGAGGTCGCGGCAGCGCTGGATCGTGTCGTCAACGTAGCTGCGAATGTTCGGGTAGTTCTCGAAGTAGATGTCCATGAAACGCTTGCCCTGCTTCTGATCCAGATCGGTCTGCTGCGCTATGCCGTGTGGCGTCAGCCCGTACAGCACCCCGAAGTTCAGAATCTTGGCGACGCGGCGCATCTCCGACGTTACCTCGCCGATAGGAACGTCGTACACCAGCGACGACGTTGCGCTGTGGATATCCTCGCCACGATGGAAGGCTTCCAGCAGCGACGGGTCTTTCGAGTAGTGCGCCATCACTCGCAGCTCTATCTGCGAGTAGTCAGCCGCCAGTAGTGTGGACTCCGGCGCGTCCTGCGCCACGAAGGCGCGTCGCACGCGCCGACCAAGCTCCGTCCGAACCGGAATGTTCTGCACGTTGGGGTCGTTCGACGATATGCGGCCCGTCGCCGAACCCGTCTGGTTGTACTTGGTGTGGATGCGTCCCGTATTCTCGTTGACCAGGTTGGGCAGCGCGTCCACGTAGGTTGACTTGATCTTGGACAGCTGCCGATGGTGCAGGATGTTGTCCAGAACCGCGTATGAACGCGGGTCGGCGTTTTCGACCGTTCCCGAATCCAGTTGCCCTCTCAACCACTCCAGCGCCGACTGGTCGGTAGAAAAGTTGCCCGTGCGTGTCTTCCGCGTTGTGGGCAGCCGAAGCTCGTCGAACAGCACGCCGCCCAGCTGCTGGGGCGAGTTCAGATTGAACTCGTGACCGACCGTCTCATACATCTCATTGCGAATATCGTCCAGGTCCGCGCCCAACTCTTTGGAAAGCCTCTTCAGCAGATCTACGTCCACGGAAACGCCGTCGCGCTGCATCCTAACCAGTACCGGGACCAGCGGAAGTTCGTACCGGCGCATGACGTCGTCGAGCCCCAGGTCGGCTATCTCGGACGACAGGTCGCGCCGCAGCCGCTCGGTGAAGTCGGCGTCTGCGGCGGCGTAGTCCGCCGCCTTGTCAATTTCGACTTCGGCCATCGTCTTCTGATTGCGCCCGCGCCCGATGAGCTCCGTTATCTCCGTCATCTCCACGCCGTACGCGTCCAGCGTCATCCGCTTCAGGCCGAGTTGGCTCTGTTGGCGTCCCATGAGCGCCGGCGCGAGCATCGTGTCGAACGCCAGTCCCTCGACCTTCACACCGTGGTTTTCCAGCACCATGATGTCGTAGTTCGCGTTGTGCGCCGCCTTCGGAACGTCGGGGTTCAACAGCGTGGGACGCAGCGCGTCTAACGCCTCCGCCATCGGCGCCTGCGCGCCCTCCGCGTGTCCGACCGGCACATACCACGCCGCGCCCGGCTCTACCGAGAACGACAGCCCGACCAGCCGAGCCTTCATCGGGTCCTGGTCCGTCGTTTCCGTGTCGAAAGAGAACCCGTCCGGCGTGTCTATGGCTTTCACCAGTTCAGCCAATTTCTCCAGCGTGTCAACGACCGCGTAGTCGCCGGTCGGCGCGCGGGATTCGAGCTCAAGCGCCCCCTGCGCGGCCTGGCCCGCCGGCGCCGGGATGCGACGTCTTATGTTGTTGAAACCGAGCTCGTCCAGCAGGCTATCAATCGCCGCCCGGTCGTAGTCGCCGAACCGCGCCGCGTCCATGTCAAGCTCTATGTCCATGTCCCGCTTTATCGTCGTCAGGAAGCGGGAAAGCTCGGCGACGTCGCGGTTCTCGGTCAGGCTCTTCTTCGCGCGAGGCGGTTTCACCTCATCCAGATGCTCGTAGATGCCGTCAATGTCGCCGAACTCGGTCAGCAGCTTGATGGCGGTCTTGATGCCGATGCCCGGCACGCCCTTGATGTTGTCCGACGTGTCGCCTTGCAGCGCCTTGATCTCCGCCACCGACTCTGGCCCCAGCCCGTCGTATCGCGTGCGAACCGCGTCCACGTCGTACAGCATCGGGCCGCCGCGCGGACGATTCAGCAGCACGCTTACGTTCTGAGATACTAGTTGCAGGATGTCGGAATCCCCAGTCAGCACTATTGTATTGACGCTCTGCTCCTCTGCCTGACGGCACAGCGTCCCAAGCACGTCGTCCGCCTCGAAGCCGTCCATCTCCATCACCGGCACATTGAACGCGCGCATCAGCGACCGCACGCGGTCGAACTGCGGCTTCAACTCCTCGGGGGCGTCGGGACGGTGCCCCTTGTAGTTTGGATCCGCTTCCGTGCGGAAAGTATGCTCGCTAAAGTCGAAGGTTGCGATAACGTGCGTTGGCTGCAAGTCGGAGAGTGTCTTCAGGAAAGTGTTGAGGAAGCCGTGAGTCCCGCGCGTATCTTCGCCTGTGCGTGGGGACGTCATGGGGTCGCGTATCGCGTGAAACGCGCGGAAGATGAGCGCGTGCCCATCCATGAGCAGCAGCAGCGGCTCGCGCTCCAACATCGGCATCGTCGCGTCGTTCTGCATCGCGCCCTCCCGCTTGCGCCGCGCACCCCGGCATATTCTCCAGAATCCTCTCGGAAGCCATCATACCACAGACGCGCGAGCATCATTGTAGGCGGGGTAGGGTGTTCTGAGGATTTGGTGGGATTCGACTCGCAATCCGAACGTCAATTCCTGAACGGGTTTACGACAGTCAACGGCCCAATCCGCTGTTCGTCTTGTAAATCCTCAGTGTATAGACGAGTGCATCCCGTCTCCAACGCGGCGGCTACGATCAATGAGTCATAGAAGCTGAACCCGTAGCGGCTGTGTATGCTGAGCGTGGTTCTGTACAGGGACGGACTAGGATACACTTGCCATAGCGGGATCAATACATCGTCCATGAACTGAGATACGTCCGCATGACTCACTCCCAGCCGCCCGACCAACACATTTAGTGTTTCCTGGACGACTTGGTAGCTGATGCAGCCGGAGCCGTTTGAGAGACATTGGGATACCAGTTGCTCGGCGCGCTCACGCTTCGCAGGTTCCACCTGATCGAACAGATAGACCAACACGTTCGAGTCCAGAAAATCCTCAGTGCTCATTCATCTCGTCTCGCGTGAACTTGCGTCCGCCGGTGGAAATTCTCGATTGGAGTTCTCGAATCGTACGCTTGGCTTTCTCCGCCCGGCGTTCGCGGTCAACGTAGTCCGCGAGCCAGACTTGGAACTCGGCGTCGAGTGTAGTGTTCATGGCAAACGCGCGGGCGTGGGCGGCCTCTATCAGATCATCGTCCGCCATCAGGGTGATTTTCTTCATGTCCTCGCCCCTCCCCGTTGAGCTTCACAATCATAGTGTACACCACCCCTACACCCCCGCTAGCGCTCGCGCCTCGCCCAGCATCGCCGCCACGTCCGCGGTGGATGGCCCCTCCGCGTAGATTCGCAGCAGCGGCTCGGTGCCCGAGAACCGTATCAGCGCCCAGTAGCCGTCTTCCAACAGATACTTCACCCCGTCGCGGCTGTCTATGCCGACCACCGAGCGACCGCCGAGGTCGAACGGGCGGGATGTGGCAACCCGGCGGGTAATGCCGTCGCGCAGCCGGGGGTCGAACTCTATGTCCCAGCGCTCGTACACGTGGACGCCAACCTTCTCGAACAGCTGCGCTCGCAGGTCGGCCGGATTCTCACCGGTCTTGACCACCATATCCAGCATCAGCAGGCCGCTCAGGATGCCGTCGCGCTCCGGGATGTTGCCGCGAAAGGCGTAGCCGCCGCTCTCCTCGCCCGCCGCAAGCGCGTCTGTCGCCATCATCTGCGGACCCAGGTGCTTGAAGCCGACAGGAGTCTCGATCACGTCCGCGCCGTGCAGCTCGGCCAGCTTGTCTATCATCCCGCTCATGGTGATCGATTTGACCACCGCGCCTGTCTGCCCTAGCCCTTCCAGTAGGTGCATCACCAGAAGGCTGAACGTCTCCGTTGTCGTCATGAATTCGCCGTCGT
Organism: Dehalococcoidia bacterium; assembly: GCA_034420955.1. Taxonomy (GTDB): domain Bacteria; phylum Chloroflexota; class Dehalococcoidia; order Lucifugimonadales; family UBA1123; genus VXRN01. Next base: position 145,856 of record DAOUKV010000024.1, on the reverse strand, counting down.
CGTCAACCACGCCCAGGCGGTCCGCGTCCCCGTCCGTGGCAAGGCCGATGTCCGCCGTGGTGTCTTCGAGCGCGTCAACCAGCGGGCCGAGATTGGGCGCTATCGGCTCCGGCTGAGCCATGCCCGGGAACGACGGGTTGACCTCTGACCTGATCTCCACCACTCGCGTACTGCCGCCCGAAATCAGAGCGTCGAAATACCCCGCGCCCGCGCCGTGCATCGAATCTACCGCCACGTTCAGTCCTGCGTTTCGGATCGAGTCCAGATCAACGAACCGCGCTATGTGGTTGAGATAGTCGGGACGTGGATCGAACCGTTCCAACAACCCCCGGCGCTCCGCTTCGCGCGCGTCCATGCGCCGAACCCTGCCCGAACGCTCGGCGTTGGCGATATGTCGTTCGAGTTCGGATACGATCTCCTCAGACGCGCTGCCGCCGTAGTCGGGCTTGAACTTGAAGCCGTTGTACGACGCCGGATTGTGGCTCGCGGTGATTACCGCTCCCGCCCCCGCGTCCATCGTTACTATCGAGTGGCTGACCACCGGCGTCGGCGCCGAACGGTCGCACAGGAGCGTCGGCGTTCCGTTCGCGGCCATCACCTCGGCTACGGCTTCGGCGAACCGGCGCGAGCCGAAGCGCGTGTCGTAGCCGATGACGAAGCCGCGCGCCGCGAGGCCGGAGGCGTTCAGGTAGTCCGCCACCCCCTGCGCGCAGATGCGAACGTTCTCGAACGTGAAGTCTTCCGCGATTAGCGCCCGCCAGCCGTCGGTGCCGAATCTGATTGCGGACATGAGCGTCTCTCCTAGCCGAAGGCGTCGGCCCGCAGCGCGTCCGCCCGGTCTGTCCGCTCCCAGGGGAAGTCTTCTTCCGGGCGTCCGAAGTGACCGTAGGCGGCGGTGCGCTTGTAGATCGGACGGCGCAGCTTCAAATCCCGGATTATGGCGCCTGGACGCAGATCGAAATGCTTGGCTATGAGCGCGTTTATCTTCTCGTCGGGTATCTTGTTGGTTCCGAATGTTTCAGCCGAAATCGAAGTCGGCTGCGCCATGGCGATTGCGTAGGACAACAGTACCTCGACGCGCTCCGCCAACCCCGCGGCCACGACGTTCTTCGCCACCCAGCGCGCGGCGTATGACGCCGAGCGGTCCACCTTCGTCGGGTCTTTGCCGGAGAACGCGCCGCCGCCGTGCCGGGCCATGCCGCCGTAGGTATCCACGATGATCTTGCGGCCGGTCAGCCCCGTATCGCCCACCGGTCCGCCGATGACGAAGCGGCCAGACGGGTTGATCCACCACAGCGTGTCGTCGTCCACCAGTTCGGACGGGATGACCTCGCGCGCAATCGCCTCAAGGTCTCTGGCGATGACTTTCTGGCTCGCGTCCGGGCTGTGCTGGCTGCTCATCAGCACGGTGTGGACGCGCTTGGGCTTGCCGTACTCGTACTCGACGGTTACTTGCGACTTGCCGTCCGGTCGAATCCAGGCGAACTCGCCCTCGCGTCTTGCCTTCGCCATGCGCTGGCACAGCCGGTGAGAGAGCGCGATAGGCAGCGGCATCAGCTCCGGAGTCTCGTTGCAGGCGTAGCCGACCATCATGCCCTGGTCTCCAGCGCCCAGCGTCTCGACCTCCCGCGCCTCGGCGTCTGCCGCGTCGCGCGTTTCCAGCGCGTTGCTCACGCCCGCCGATATGTCGGACGACTGCTCGTCCACTGACACCGCGATGCCGCAAGACTGGTAATCGAAGCCGAAAGACGAATCCTCATAGCCCGCGCCGTAGATCGTATCTCGTACTATCTTGGGGATGTCCACGTAGGTATTCGTGGTAATCTCGCCCATCACCATAACCAACCCAGTCGTAGTGGACGTCTCGCAGGCGACGCGCGCGGTGGGGTCGTCGGCGAGAATCGCGTCCAGCACCGCGTCCGAAATCTGGTCGCACAGCTTATCGGGGTGCCCCTCGGTAACGGATTCGGACGTGAACAGGTACGAAGGGCTTTCCATGAAGCTGGTTGCCATCAATTGCCTCCTGAATAGGTCGCTGATTTACGTTCCCACATCCTCACATCCCCAGTCTTTGGCGTTGACCTTCGCTCAACTCGACAAGCGATGCGTTCCCCTCGGCCACGGCTCTGCCGTCAACTTCCAGCCGGCTACGAACCGTCATCTCCCGCCCGTCGCGTTGGTCGAGCCACGAAGTCGCCAGAATCGTCTCCCCCACCTTTGCGGGCGATACTAGTCTGCTGCTCATCCCCCTCATCATCGTTACAATGCCGTTCAGGTACGCCCAGTTCTCCGACACCTCGTACAGCAGCGAGTGGATGATGCCGCCGTGCACTATGCCCGGCCAACCTTCGTGCCGCTTCTCGGCTGCGAACTCCGCAACCACTCGCTCGCCATCCAAGCGCATATCCAAGCGTAGCCCCGACTCGTTCTCGTAGCCACATCCGAAGCAGTTCGGATACTGTCCGCTATACTCTATCTCTTGTCTCCCGTCTATCCGCTACGTCCCAATATCCCAGCTGGCAAGATACGCCTCCTGCTCGTCGGTCAGCGTATCGATCTGGATTCCCATCGACAGCAGCTTGAGACGGCCTACCTCTTCATCTATGTCGCGTGGCACGTCATAGACCTTCGGCTCCAACGTGTGCGCGGCCTGCGCCAGGTACTCCAGCGTCAGCGCCTGGTTTGCGAAGCTCATGTCCATGACCGCCGAAGGGTGGCCCTCGGCGGCGGCCAAGTTGATGAGCCGGCCTTCGCCCAGCAGGTACAGCCTTCGTCCGTCTCCCATCAGGTACTCTTCTACGAACGGTCGGATGGTTTGCTTGCCGTCCGCCATCTCTTCCAGCGCCGGTATGTCTATCTCCACGTCGAAGTGGCCGCTGTTGGCGAATATCGCGCCATCCTTCATCGCTTGCAGATGCGATCTGCCTATGGCGTTCTTGCCGCCGGTCAGAGTAATGAAGATGTCGCCGACTTCGGCAGCTTCGGCCATAGTCATTACTTGGTGGCCGTCCATCGCCGCTTCGAGCGCGCGGATCGGGTTGACCTCGGTTACGATGGTGTTCGCGCCCATGCCGCGCGCCCGGAGCGCGACGCCGCGCCCACACCATCCGTATCCGCAGACTACCACCTTCTTGCCCGCCCACAGCACGTTCGTCGCGCGCGTTATGCCGTCCATCGTGCTCTGGCCCGTGCCGTATCGGTTGTCGAAGAAGTGCTTGGTATCCGCGTCATTGATCGCCATTATCGGGTATCTCAACTCCCCCGCTTCGGAAAGGCTGTTGAGCCGGATGACGCCCGTAGTAGTCTCCTCGGTTCCGGCGACTACGTTTTCCAGCAGTTCGGTTCTGGTCGTGTGCAGAACCGCCACGAGGTCCGCGCCGTCGTCCATCGTGATATTGGGCGCGTGATCCAGCGCGCTCCGAATGTGGTCGTAATACGTGTCTCGGTCCTCGCCCTTGATAGCGAAAGTCGGGATGTCGTACTCCGCCACCAGCGCCGCCGCCACGTCATCCTGCGTGCTGAGCGGGTTGGATGCGCACAGCGCGACCTCCGCGCCGCCGTCGCGCAGCGTGAGCATAAGGTTCGCCGTCTCGGTCGTAACGTGCAGACACGCCGAGACACGCAGCCCGCTAAGCGGCTTCTCCTCGGCGAAACGCTGTCGAATCTGCCGAACCACCGGCATCTCCCGCGCGGCCCACTCGATCCGGTGAACGCCGCCTGCCGCCAGACTTGTATCCGCCACGTGTCCGCGTTGTGTACTCGTTGTCGTCAACCTATCCTCCCGTCAAGTCCATTGCAAGAAACCCTGAACCATCAAAAGCCGTGAGCTGTCTGAAATCCCTAAATCGCTCCTCGATGTCGGCGCGAGTCAACGCCGCCAACCTGTCCGCGCTGAACGCCTGAACCGTGAATGATCCCATGACCGAGCCTACGACGGCGGCCCATCGCAGCCCGCCCGGAGAGGTGTCGCCCGTCGCCGCCAGCGCGCCCATGAATCCGCCGGCGAAAGAATCGCCCGCGCCCGTCGGATCAACGACGCGATCCAGCGGATAAGCCGGCGCGACGAACAGATCGTCGCCGTCCGCGACCAGGACGCCGTGTTCGCCACGCTTGATCACTATGGCGCGCGGTCCCATGCGCCGCAGCGTCCGAGCCGCGCGGATGATGTTGCGCTCGCCTGATAGCAGCCTCGCCTCTCCCTCATCTACGAACAGCGCGTCCACCTCGCCGGCGACGCGCGCCAGGTCGTCCCGCCGCGACTCGATCCAGAAGTCCATTGAATCAAGCGCGGACAGTTTTGGGCGAACGTCCATCTGCCGCAGCACGTCCAGCTGGAGGGACGGGTCTATATTGGCAAGAAACACGGTGTCTGCCCGCCGATGATCGCCGCTCAGCGACGGGCTGAACTCTGCGAACACGTTCAGTTGCGTATCCAGCGTCTTGCGCTCGTTCACGTCCTCGGCAGAATAGACGCCCGACCAGTGGAAGGTACGCCCCTCGACGCGCTCCAGGCCTGATACGTCCACACCGCGCGAGCGCAGCATCCCGACGTGCGCCTCATCGAAGTCATCTCCGACCACCCCGACGAGGCTGACGTCCGTAAAGTAGCTGGCGGCAAGAGAGAAGTACACCGCCGAGCCGCCGAGCGCGCGTTCGCGGCTGCCCTCCAGCGTCCGGACAGAGTCGTATGCTACAGAGCCGACTACCAGAAGCGACACTACTCATCCGCCCCGTAGCTGGTTGGGTGACCCGCGTCTATCCACGGCTGGGTGCCGTCTTCCACGTTGAACAGCCGATCCTGGTCCATGCCCATCGCCGCCGCCATCTCCGCCGCCAGCCCGCTGCGGACGCCCGCCGCGCAGATGAACAGCAGATCCTTGTCTTCAGGCAGCTCGTCCATGCGCCCCAGCAGGTCGTCAACCGTAATGAACAGCGCGCCGGACACGTGCCCGTCAACGTACTCGTCCATGCGGCGGACGTCCACGAACACCGCTTCGTCGTCGCCGTGACGATCAGCCGCCTCTTCGATGCTAAGTCTGGTATATGGCTCACCCGGTACCTGTGTTGGCATTGTTTGCTCCCAAGTACTTGTCCACCAGCGGCGCGAGCCGTTCCCGCGTCGCCGCCGGAATCGAATCCGGACTCGTAATTATCGCGTTTTCCAACGCCCTGCCGCAACCGCAATCGCCCCTATCGCCGAAATCGTCAGCGCGCGCGCTGGCGGCCCACGCCGCCATCCGACGCGCGATTGTCTGCCCGACGCTGACGTTTCGCATCAGGTTGCGGACGACCAGCTCAACCGAAACATCGTCCTCTGATACGTGCCAAACGTCGTAGTCGGTAACGAACGCGAGCGTCGCGTAGCACATCTCCGCTTCGCGCGCCAGCTTCGCCTCCGGCAGCGCCGTCATGCCGATCACGCTCGCGTCCCAACCCCTGTGCATCTCCGACTCGGCGCGCGTCGAAAACTGCGGACCTTCCATCACCACGTAAGCGCCGCCGTCATGAACGTCGGTCAGGCTCGCCGCGTTTTCGACGGCAACCCGGCGCAGGGTAGGGCAGAACGGGTCCGCGAACCCGACGTGCGCCACCAGCCCTTCTCCAAAGAACGTCGCCGGACGCTCGCGCGTCCTGTCGATGATCTGGTCCGGCACGACCAGGTCCAGCGGCTTCATCTCTTCCTTCAGGCTGCCCACCGCGCTGATAGAGACGACGCGCTCCACGCCCAGCGTCTTCAGCGCGTAGATGTTCGCCCGTGCCGGAATCTCGGTGGGCATGATGCGATGCCCTCGCCCGTGTCTTGGCAGAAACGCGACCGGAGCACCTTCCAGCCGTCCGATGGTGATCGCGTCCGACGGCTTGCCGAACGGCGTGTCGAGCTCGACTTCACGCGCCCCGGTCAGGCCTTCCATATCGTAGAGTCCCGACCCGCCGATGAAGGCTATGGATGCTTCAGCCAAGATGCTCCCTCAAGCTCCTGCGGTATGGCGCCCGCGCGACGCCCATCTCGCTCACGATGCCCGTAACGTACCGGTTTGGGGTAACGTCGAACGCCGGGTTGTATGCCTCGATTCCTTCCGGCGCCGTCCTGACGCCGCCAAAGCCGAGCGTCTCAGAACTGGCCCGCTCCTCGATCTCGATCTCGTCTCCCGTAGCCGTCGCCGGATCGAAGGTGGACGTCGGCGCGGCCACGTAGAACGGTATGCCGTTCTCCTTCGCCAAGACCGCCAGGTTGTACGTGCCAATCTTGTTCGCCACGTCGCCGTTGCGGGCGATGCGGTCGGCGCCTACGATGACCGCCTGCACCATGCCCTGTCGCATCAGCGCGCCCGTAGCCGAGTCAACCACCAGCCTCGCGCTGATGCCCTCGCGTTCGAGCTCCCACGCCGTCAGCCGCGCGCCTTGCAGCAGCGGGCGCGTCTCGCTGGCGTAAACCCCTTCGAGCCGCCCGTCCGCCCATGCGGCTCGGACGACGCCGAGAGCGGTGCCGTAGCCGCCCGTCGCCAGCGCGCCTGTATTGCAGTGAGTGAGAACGCTGCTGCCCCACGGAATAAGCGCCGCTCCGGCGCGCCCGATCGCGCGGCAGCTTTCCACGTCCTCCGCATGGATACTCGCCGCCTCGGACGCGATGTCCGATACCACATCCTCGACCGACTGCGCCGAGACGCACGCCGACAGGAGCCGGTCTATGGCCCATCCCAGGTTCGCGCCCGTAGGCCTCGCGCTGCGAATCTCGCGGGCCGCCGCGTGCAGCCTGTCCGTAAAATTGCCGTTTGCGGTCTGCGCCAGTTCCATCGCCGCCAGGGCCAGCCCATAAGCGCCCGCTATGCCGATAGCCGGCGCCCCGCGAACGGACATGTTGCGAATAGCCTCTATCACGTCTCGGTAGTCCGACGTATCCAGCCACGTCTCCTCGCTCGGCAGACGCCGCTGGTCGAGGATGCGAACCGAATCGCCGCCCCAGATTACTGGGGTTATCTCTGTCGCTGTCGTACTCAATGCTCACAACCGCCCAATAGCCCCTACCATCGTTGATAGGGCAACATAACCCCCTCTCCCTCGGGGAGAGGGTTGGGGTGAGGGTAAACCCCGGAGACCCCCAACAAAAAAAGACTTCTCCGCGCGAGAGAAGCCTTGTTCAGATGGTAGGCGCGTAAGTCGGCCTACCACTCTCATCTCTCGAACGTCCAAGCGCTCGCCGGAATTGGCACCTTTGCCGCGCGCCGCGCGCTCGACCGGTTGCCGGGCATCAAGGGGCCGGTCCCTCCGCCACTCTGGATAAGAGCCACGATTATTCAACTGTTTACTGTGAGAATGCTACCCAACCGCCGTCCCCGCTGTCAAGGCTACCGACAGGCCAGCGCTGATTGGCCGCCCGCTTACGCCACCTGCAAGTCGCCGCCCGCCATCGCGTCGCTGCCTTCGTCCAGCGTTGCGATAATGCCGTCGCCATGCCGGTACACCCCGACCCCAAGGTTCATATACCAGATCCAGATAGGGACTAATGTTGCCATCGCCACGTAGGCGTAGTATTCATCGACTGGGGCTAGGAATGCAAGGACTATCGTTACAGTGGCGGATGCGAATACGACACGCGCAAACCAAATCTGAAACGGCGTTGCCATTCTCTTTGCGAGGAATACCGACAGCCCAAGCGTTCCGATCAACAGACCCTGGGTCGAAGCAACGTGGACAAGAAAAATGATGAGCTGGAGAGCGGCGTCTACACCTTCTTCCAGAAGTTCAGAAAGTGGCGCTCGATCGACGGTGTATTCGGCCAGAGTCATGACTATGGTATTGGCCAGGTTGCCAACGAGAAATGTCGACGCTCCGAAAGCTACCAATATCAGCCCAATGCGCCCCGCCAAATCCAGTCGAGTCCCGGTTCCCATCAAACGCCAAAAGCCATAGATGAGCGCGACTGCGAAAGCGACTAGGACAATCGCTCCCAGATTTTCGAGTATAAACAGGACAAGCGGGCTGACTATGCCCGGGAGGGATACGTCGGTGAGGGGCCGTGTAACCTCCGCGATTATGTGCAGCGGGAGGCCGACGATCAACAGTATGCCCGCGACTCTTCTTTCGATGATAGTCATTTCGGCGCAACTCACTTGGGTGTAGCTTGGGAATCCCACGCCCTCACCCTACCGCACAATTGGGAAGAGCGCAACAGCAATCTCAGGCTCCGTCCGTCGCCGCCAATTGATCGCTTGAATCGATGGCGGAACACGACCACGCTAGACTAGCTCCGCTCCCTATACCATCGCCACCCCGTCCAGCAGCGCCTCCGCTTTCTCGCGGTCGTCCGCAGAAAGCGCGACCATCGTGTAGCCCTCGTGCCTGTCCAGGATGTGCAGGCTTTGGATGTTCACGTCCGCGTTCTTGAACCGCTCAGCCACCTTCGCCAGAGCGCCCGGCTCGTCTCGGAGACGAATCACCAGCGCGTCGTCCACCACCGCTTTGAAGCCCGCGTTCGTCAGCGCGTCCAACGCGCGGTCGTTGTCCTCCGTCGTAACGATCACGCAGCCCCCTCGTCCTTCGGTTTCCGTGTTGATTGTGGTGATGTTTATCTCCGCGTCGGCGAGCGCCCGGGTTATATCCGCGATTACGCCGACCTCGTTGCGTGTCATGATGATGATTCGTTCCAACAACGGCCTCCTGCCCGATTCTCTACAAATCCCTTCCCCCTTGATGGGAGAAGGCTAGGATGGGGGCGAAAACCTCGCCCTCAATACCGATGTCCCAGCAACCGGTCCCGCCATCCAAACTTCGGTCAAGCGCTTGGCTTGTCACACCTGCCCACGCCAGCGCGGATCAAAGAAGATCCTGTCGGTCGTCTCGCGCTCGGCTCGCAGGCAGTCGTCCACGACCTCATCCACAATCTCGCGCGTAACGTGCGGCATGGTGATGATGTGGCAGACGCCCTCGTACTGCGCTATCTGCCACTTGTCGGTAACCGAGCGCGGAGGCTGCGGAAAGACGACGATGACCGAGTTCGGGTTGCGCCACGCCGGTATGCCGCTGTCGTTGAAGCGCTGGACGGCGTACTCCGCCATCTCCAGGCAGCCCTGCACCATCTCGCGGAACCCGTCCATCCCGTACTTCTCGAAGGCGTACCACAGGAACAGCGGAGTCATCGCACTGCGCGAGCCGGCGAGCGTCGTATCCAGCACGCCCACGTACTCTATCGAGCGGGCGATGCGCGACACGTAATCCTTCCGGGTTAGCGCCACCCCGCAGGGGAGTGGAGAACCGATCATCTTGTGTCCGCTGATCGCCACACTGTCGAAGCCCATGTCGAACCCGTATGGCTGCGGCTCGTCCACGAACGGCAGAATCATGCCACCCAGCGCGGCGTCCGCATGGATGTAGCGTTTCGTAATCGCCAGATCGTCCAGTATGTCGCGCACCTTGAGGACGTCGTCCACCGCGCCCTTCATCGTCGTCCCGATGTTCGCCATGACAACGGCGGGCAAGTCGCGGTTGATGCGTATGGTCTCGTACAGGTCGTCGTAGTCTATCTCGCCGTTGTCCTGGCTCTTGATCATGATGTTGCGCGCGTTCAGCAGACGCAGAATCTTGACCGCGCTGTAATGCGTATCCTGGGAGAAGTAGAATACCCCATCCGGGAACAGCTCGCGCCCGATGTACAGGCCGTACATGTTCCCCTCGGTGCCGCCCGAAGTAACGTAGCCCCAGGCGTCCTCGCGCGGCAGGCGCATCATATCAGCGAAGGCGCCGACCACCTCGCGCTCGAACTCGTGAGTGTTGGTTCGGAAGTTGCTGTCGTGAAACGGGTCGCCCACGTTGTTCATGCAGTACCGCATGAACGGCATGAGCTCCGAGTAGTCGAAATTCTGGTTGACCGGATAGCCCACCTGCCCATCCCTGGTCGCCTCGAACTCGCGCATCAGATCGCCCAGGCGCGCCTCGGTGGATTTCGTCTCTTCAGTCACTCACTCACCGCCTGTCGCGTTTCCGGTTGGTTCATCTAAATTCTACCATACCGCCATGTATGGCGTGGTGGCGCAGGCCCTGTGTATGGAGTACGGGCTGGTCGCGCACTCGTCCAACTCAAAAGAGGCGGGCCCCTCTCAGAACCCGCCCCTTCATGTCTAGCTAATCTGTCAGTCGGACAGCGCGTCATCGAGTATGGCTGACGCACGATCGAGGCTCGATGTCCACTCCTCCTCGATTAAATCCGCGATGCGAGACCTGCTATGCTCGCTAAGCCAATCGTTGAACCAAACTGTGTGGTGCTTTGACACGCGGCCCTTGTACCCGGGGCCGCGTCCCCACTCGCGATCCGATTTATGCCATATGTTTGAGTCCTGTTTCAGGTATCCATAATGAACTTCTCCGGCCAGAGCACACTTGCCGTACAACTCAGCAACGCCGGTATCAACGACACGCTGCACTTGACGAACCAGCCCAGATGTCCCATCCGACTCGGAATCTTGTAGGAGGTAGTTAGTGATGGCGGTGAGTTCATCTCTCTTGGAACTTACCACACGTACCGCGGCAAGCCTGGCGCCAAAGCTCAACTCATGGGAGTAGTCCAAGTTGTGCCAGTCTCCTTCTCTGCGAACGCTCGCCCTTAGCGTACTAGCGTGTACAACGGAGATAGAGTCCATCAGACTCTGCTCAAAGCCTGGCGCCATAGACAGATCGACGGTGCGGTTGTTGATCAACCAGGTGTTTAGCTGACGCGCCACCACTCGCTGTGTTTCCAGATTCTGCTCCCGTTCGTAGTTATCTACTAGTTCTCTAGCGTCTTCGATGATCTGCTTCAGTTCATCGGCATTCCTATTCCTGAGCTTCCGGACCCGTTCTAGCATGAATGAACGTAGCCTTTCCGGATCGTCATCAAATGCGTTGAAGAACTCGACGGGAACACTGGGCGTTCCAAGGGAAGCTAACCTATTCGCAGCCTGCTCACCCTTCATGTAGTAGCCATCTTCGGCGTCTTCGGCGGGAGTTCCGTCGTCGTCCTTGACTGCCAAAGCTTCGTTATGCTTCGGCAGTCCGAGGATCGCAGCCTTGTTCTTGATGTTTCCGTATCCAACGTCGGATGCGCGCTTGAGTAGCTGCTGCACTGATGGAGAAGGGACTGAATTGAAATCCGAGCACAGGATGGAGACTGTGTTTCTCTCACCGAAGAGATTCTCGATATCCCCGCGCCGAGCATTCCCATCTATTCCCTTCGTGTCAATTATCCGTATTGACAGGGATTTCTCGTTGAGGATTGGATCAGGCGTGATAATCTCCATCCGTCTGGGTATCGAGAACTCCGGATGCCTTCCGTTGTTTAACGACCGGAAATTCTGCTTCAGCCAATCGAGCGGATCGCTCGCGTTCTCGGTTGGCGAGTACCATAGCTCACGCTTGTTCCTATCCGCTAGATTCATCCGAGCTAGTATCTCTACCGCGAGGGCGTCCGCATTCGTTGCCACATCGGCTAGTTGTTCAACGGGGTCTTCTGTCTCACGTCTGGTTTTTCCATCCTTTTCCTTGAACATATGCCTTATCTTGATAAGCTCGCTCATGTTGCGGATGGCGCGCTCGATTTCCTTTGAAGTTCCGATTGGTTCCTCGCTGTCTTGGTCTGTCTGTGGAGGACTCTTGATCAGGTTCGCAAATTCACCGACTTCTCGTCTGACTTCCGCATCACTCATAGGTTCTATGAAAATGCCATAGTCGGGACCATGCGTGATGTGAACCTCACACACGGTCACGCCACCAGCACCGACTTCGAGGACGGCGTCGGATTTCGACATCTCGTCGTCCCTGATCTCCAAGCCCAACGTTCGGCATATGCTGGTGGTCTTGCCTACTCCGATGTCGCCCACGAACGCGATTGCATGTTCCGTGCTACGGACTAGGTTAGCGGCATCGCGCAACCCGCCTTCTATTTCCTCCAAGCGTTTTCCAAATGGGACTTTGGTGTCGGGGTGAAGAAGAAGCAACTTGACATCATGGATCGCTGTATCCGCTTCCCAGAGCAGCCCTTCATCGGGATGCCCTAGAACCGGCCGCTCAATCTCGCGCCACTCCCTGTCATGTGTCATCTTGAATTCCTTTGCCTTGTCCGACCCGATGGCGTCTAGGATGGACTCGATCTCGTCGGTCGACACGGGACGCTCCCCGGACTCTATGCGGGAAAGCACGGCAGGGCTCCACTCGACTCGCTTTGCCAACTCGTTCTGCTTCAGTCCAGCCTCATCTCTCAGCCGGGCTAGATATCTTCCGGTATCTGGCTTCAGTGTCATGCCAGCACCTCCTTAGCAATGTTGTAGCAAGCATAGAGAAAGATTGTAGCAATGTCAAGGGAAATCGAAAATGAATCTGGAAAGCTTGCTGAGCCGCATTGAGGGACACGCGAAGAAGAGGCGGGCCCCTCTCAGAACCCGCCCCTTCATGTCTAGCTAATCAGCTATCCGTCTGTCACTGTCGCCTAGTAGTCCATCGGAGGCATCGCCGGAGCGCCGCCCGCGGGAACGGGATCAGGCACGTCGGTGATGAGCGACTCGGTCGTCAGCACCATCGCGGCTACGGACGCGGCGTTCTCGATGGCCGCGCGCGTTACCTTCGCCGGGTCCATGATGCCCTTCTCGAGCAGGTGGCAGAACTCGCCCGCCTCGGCGTCGTAGCCCCAGTCGCCTTCGCTCTCCAGGCTGTCGGCCAGGATGACCTCGCCGGAAACTCCGGTGTTCTCGGAGATGAGCTTGATGGGCCGCTGCAGCGCGGTGTTGAGGATGCTCGCGCCGGTGGCTTCGTCGCCGCCTAGCGCCAGGCTGTCCATCGCGGTGGAGGCTCGCAGCACCGCGAGGCCGCCGCCGGGAACGATGCCCTCTTCGACAGCTGCGCGCGTCGCCGACAGAGCGTCCTCGACGCGGTTCTTCTTCTCTTTGAGCTCGACCTCCGTCGCCGCGCCGACCTTGATGATCGCCACGCCGCCGGACAGCTTCGCCAGCCGCTCCTGCAGCTTCTCGCGGTCGAAGTCCGAAGTCGTCTCTTCGACCTGCGCCTTGATCTGGTTGATGCGGCCCGAGATTTCGCCCTCGGTGCCGGCGCCGTCAACGAACGTCGTCTCTTCCTTGGAAGCGACGATGCGGCGCGCGCGGCCCAGGTCGGATACTTCCACCGAGTCCAGCTTGCGTCCGACTTCCTCGCTGATGACCTGGCCGCCCGTCAGGACCGCCATGTCTTCGAGCATCGCCTTGCGGCGGGCGCCGAATCCGGGAGCCTTGACGGCGACGCAGTTCAGCGTGCCGCGCAGCTTGTTGACTACGAGCGTAGCGAGCGCCTCGCCCTCGATGTCCTCAGCCACCACTACCACGTTCTTCCCGACCTGCAGGATCTTCTCCAGCGCGGGCAGCACGTCGGAGACGGCGGAGATCTTCTTGTCGGTGATCAGGATGTAGGGGTCGTCAATCGCCGCTTCCATCCGCTCCTGGTCGGTGATGAAGTAAGGCGAAATGTAGCCGCGGTCGATCTGCATCCCTTCCACGAACTCCTGCTCGTAGGAGAGGCCCTTCGACTCTTCGACCGTTATCACGCCGTCCTTGCCGACCTTCTCCATCACGTCGGCGATGAGCTCGCCCATCTCGTCGTCGTGCGCCGAAAGGGAGGCGACCTGCGCTATCTGCATACGGCCCTCGACCGGCGTGGACATGTCCTCGATGGCGTCTCGCATGGCGACGACGCCCTTCTCGATGCCTCGCTTGAGCGCCATAGGGTTCGCGCCGGCGGCGATGTTCTTGAATCCCTCGTGGATGATCGCCTGCGCCAGAACCGTCGCGGTCGTGGTGCCGTCGCCAGCCACGTCATTGGTCTTGCTCGCCGCTTCCTTCAGGAGCTGCGCGCCCATGTTCTCGAACGGGTCTTCGAGCTCGATCTCCTTGGCGATGGTTACGCCGTCCGAGCAGACCTGGGGCGGGCCGAACTTCTTGTCCAGCACTACGTTGCGACCGCGCGGGCCGAGCGTTACGCCTACCGTGTCCGCCATAATGTCTATGCCGCGCTTCATCGCGGCCCTTGCTTCCTCGCTGAACTGTAGCTGCTTGGGCATAGCCGTTCAGTCCTCCTTCTCTAATTTCGCGCCCCCGCTCTTGGCGGAGGCATTCTCGAATCTTGGGCCGCTATCGCTTGAAGAGTATGTCGTCCTCGCGCAGCACCAGGTACTCGGTGTCGCCTTCGCGGTACTCAGTGCCGGCGTACTTGGAATAGACCACAGTGTCGCCTACTTCCACTTCCATTGGCACGCGCGAGCCGTCGTCGGACAGCCGGCCCGGGCCGACGGCCACTACCATACCCTCTTGCGGCTTTTCCTTGGCCGTGTCGGGAATGTAGATGCCGCCCGCGCTCATCTGCTCCTCGCCCTCCTGGGGCTCCACAACGACGCGGTTCCCCAGCGGCTTGAAATCTGCCATTTCGACTATACCTCCTGCCTGTATATCCTACGTCCGTAATTTCCAGTATCTCGATTAGCAGTCTAAAAGGGAGACTGCTAATAGCATGATAGCGAACGAATTTTGGGGGTGTCAACAGCAATGGCTCGGCGCGTATAATGGCTGCGCCATGCCACGAAACGCCGCTCGCCTGCCGTTAGCCGTCGTCCGCGCGATGCGCCCCCTCCAGTGGGTCAAGAACCTGCTCGTCTTCCTGCCCCTGTTCTTCACCCTCAACGAGGCGTGGAGCTTGGACGACCTATCTGGCGCGCTTGATATGCTTGCGTCCACCGCGCTCGCCCTGCTGCTGTTCTGCGCGCTCAGCGGCGGACTCTACCTGTTCAACGACGCCCTCGATATCGAAAGAGACCGCGCGCATCCAGTCAAGCGCCGCCGTCCCGTAGCCTCCGGCGCGATACCGCCGCGCTTCGCCCTTGTCTTAGGGTTGGCGCTGCCCCTCGCATGTCTCTACCCGGCCTTCCTCGTAGCCGTCCCGTTCGGAGCGGTCGCCCTCGCATACGTCATCATACAGATAGCCTACTCGCTGGGACTCAAGCGAGCGCCGTTGCTGGACGTGTTCTCGGTAGCTTCCGGGTTCGTGTTGCGCGTCCTAGCCGGAGCGGCGGTCGTCGAGCTGCCTATATCTCCCTGGCTGTATCTCTGCACCGGACTGGCGGCGCTGTTCATAGCCGTCTCCAAGCGCAGAAGCGAGCTTGCCAGGGCAGGGGAGACCGCCTCCGAACAGCGTGACGCCTTGGCGTCCTACACCCTGCCCATGCTCGACCAGCTAACCGCTCTCGTCGCCACCTCCGCCCTCGTCAGCTACGCCCTATATACCTTCACCGCCCCCAATCTGCCCGACAACCATTCCATGATGCTGACCATCCCGTTCGTAGCCTACGGTATGTTCAGATACATCCAGCTAGTCCATTTGCGAGACGCCGGGGAGGACCCCGAGACCATAGTGATGACCGATCTGCCGATGATAGCTGCGATCGCGCTCTGGCTGGCGACCTCTGCGGCGATTCTGTATCTGGGGCGATGACCGTTCTGCTCACTCTTCAAATATGCTACACTCCGCCCACCAACCCATAGGAGTCTGCGAATGGTCCCCCCAGACAGCGTATTCGGCGTCATACCAACGTGGCTTGCAGTGTATCTGCTCGCCCTCTGCGCCTTCGGACTCGCCGGATTCACCCTCTATCGCCGCGTCTTCCGGCTGATACTTCTCGGCAAGAATCCGCAGCGCTTCGATAGGCCCGTTCACCGCGTCATAGGCGCTCTGCCGTACATATTGGGGCAGCGCAAGGTGCTTCAGAGCGTGTCGCTGCGCGACCGCGCCGGACTCGCCCACCTCGTCATCTTCTGGGGTTTCCTGTCTTTCACTCTCAGCTATGTCCTCTACATATTCGGAGACGTCATCTGGCATCCGTTCTCAGAAACTATACTCACCCCAACCGGCGTCCGCATCTTCACCGCGTATCTCGATATCCTCGCGGTCGTTTTCTTCGTCGTCCTGATATGGGCGGCCATCCGGCGCTGGGGCGTCAAGCCCAACCGGCTCAGCTTCGACCTCACCCAGAAGCTAGAATCGGCGATCATCCTGCTGCTCATAGCCTCGCTGATGCTGTTCACGCTGCTGACAGAGGCGTTCTTCGTGGCCGCCGGTGGGGCCGGTCCACACGCCGATGCTCTCATCGGGCGTCCGATCGGAGAGGCGTTTGCGTCCGCCGGCATCGAGGGCGACGCCGCCAACCTGCTGCACGGCGTCTTCTGGTGGCTGCACCTCGCCATCATCCTCGGCTTCTCAGTGTACATACCCTTGTCCAAGCACATGCACCTCGTCGGCGCGCCCATCAGCTTCGTAACTCGCAAGCTCGAACCGCGCGGAACGCTAACGACGCCCGACCTCGAAGCCGCGCTCGACAACGAAGAGGCGCTCGGCGCCAGCAAGATACAGGACTTCACCTGGAAGGAACTGCTGGACGGCTACGCCTGCGCCGTCTGCGGACGCTGCACCGACAGTTGCCCGGCGAACATCACCGGCAAGATACTCTCCCCCATGCACATCGTCGAGAATATGAAGGAGCACGTCATCGAGTTCGGCGACGGCGTAGCCGCGGGCAACGACGAGCAGGACTCCAAGCCCATGATCGGCAACTGGATACAGGAGGAGGCGCTGTGGGACTGCCTCACCTGCGGCGCGTGCGTGCAGGAGTGCCCCGTAGGCGTGGAGCATATAGACTCGATAGTGGATATGCGCCGCTTCCTGGTGATGGAACAGGCCGAAATGCCGGAAACCGCTATGGGCGCGCTTCTGAGCATGGAGCAGCGCGGACACCCGTGGCGCGGCACCACCTACTCGCGCACCGACTGGGCGGAGGGCTTGGACGTGCCGACCCTCGCTGAGAAACCAGATGCCGAGATACTGTTCTGGGTGGGCTGCACCGCCGCTCTCGAACAGCGCAGTCAGAGTGTAGCCCGCTCGATGGCGTCTGTGCTCAAGCGCGCCGGCGTGGACTTCGCCATCCTCGGAGACGAGGAGATGTGCACCGGAGACCCGGCGCGGCGCATGGGCAACGAGTACCTCTACCAGATTCTCGCCCAGCAGAACATCGAGACGATGAAGACCTACGACGTGAAGACCGTCGTTACCATATGCCCCCACTGCTTCAACGCCATCAAGAACGAGTACCCTCACCTCGGCGGCGACTTCGAAGTCGTCCACTATACCGAGTTCGTCAACGGCCTGATAGACCGAGGCGACATCCGCCCCATAGCGCGAATAGACGCCACCATCTCGTACCACGACTCGTGCTACCTCGGACGACACAACGGCATCTACGAAGCGCCTCGCAACATAGCCAAGGCGATACCGGGCGTAGAGCTCGTCGAGATGTCGCGCTGCCGCGAGCGCGGCTTCTGCTGCGGCGCCGGAGGCGGGCATATGTGGATCGAGGAGTCGCGCGGTCCCCGCATCAACCACGCCCGAACCGAGCAATTCTTCGAAACGGACGCCGATACCGTGGGCGTATCCTGCCCCTTCTGCCTGCAGATGTTCGAGGAAGGCATAGGCTCGCTGGGCCAAGAAGGCCGCAAACAAGCCAAAGACCTGCTCGAAGTGCTGGACGAGAGCCTAGGTTCACCCAGCTAACTTTGTCAGCCACTCCCGCAGTTCCGCGCCCACGTCCTCGCGCCGCAGCGCGGCGGTTACCGACGCCTTCAGCATCCCCAGCGGAGTACCGACGTCGAAGCGCTCCCCATCTACCTCGTAGCCGTACACTCCCGGCTCTTCCAGATGCGCCGCTATCGCGTCCGTAAGCTGAATCTCCCCCAACGCGCCGGGCTGCACCCGTTCCAGAGTGTCGAATATCTCATGCCCTAGAATATACCGACCGATGATCGCCAGGTTCGACGGCGCCTCCTCCAGCGGAGGCTTTTCCACCATGCCGACCAGTCTCGGCGTCTGCGTATCATCCGAACCTGGCGCCGGCTCGACGATGCCGAGGTTCGGCACCGCCTCATCCGGCACGCGCTGTATGGCTATGACGAAGGCGCCCTCGCGCCCTCGCGCCTCGATCATCTTGCCGATGGTCGGGCGCTCCGCCCAGATTACCTCGTCCGGCAGCAGCACGGCGAAAGGCTCGTCCCCAATCGCCTCTCGCGCCATTAGTACCGCGTGCCCCAACCCCAGCTGCTCAGTCTGTGTCACGCAGCTAATCGTTGCGAGCGACGAGATATATCGAGCCTCGTCGAGGGCCGACGCGTTTCCGCGCGCCGCCAGCGCCGCTTCCAGCTCTATCTGCTTCTCGAAGTAGCGCGGAATAGCCTCCTGGTCGCGCGATACGACGAATACCACCTCCTCGATGCCCGCCGCCGCGGCCTCTTCCACGCAGTAGTGCACCGAAGGGCGATCATAGATCGGCAGCATATTCTTGGGAACCGAGCGCGTAACCGGGAGGAATCGCGTGCCGAAGCCCGCCACCGGAATCACAGCTTTCTTGACCAATCGTCCGATTCCTTTCCCAGTCCCGCTTCTCCGACGCTAAGTCGCCGCTTCAGCCGGTGTCGCCTGTCCCGTCCGGTAGATCCGTCGCAGGTCCGGCACGCTCAGATTGGCGCTGAACAGGAACGCCAAGAACGCCGCCGCCGTCGCGTACAGTATCGGCGGCGCCGTTAGCGCGTCCGCCATGAAGCCGTACCCCAAGTTGGCAAACGCCATAATCCCGCCCGCGTGCAGTATGTACAGGCTGGATATGCGTCCTCGCAGTCTGTCCGGGGCTATCGTTTGCACGTAGGTCGTCGTAAGCGCCATGAACGCCGACTGCGACCCGCCCATGATCGCCGCCGCCACCAGCGCCGTATAAGGGTCCGGGCTGAACGCGAGCGCCACCGGCGTAAGCCCGCCAAGCGCGCCCGTCCACAGTAGCCAACGCCCCTTGTTGCGCTCCTCCCGCACGCCTGCCAACAGCACCGTTACTATCAGCGAACCGACGCCGAACGACATCACGATATACCCCAGTAGCGAGCCGTCCACCGCTCCCAGCGTGTCCCGCGAGAATACCGGCAGCACCGAGTCGTAAGACATTACCAGCGCGCAATGGAACGCTACCAGCAGGATGAAGATCGAGATCATCTTGTTCGTATAGATATACCTGACCCCATTCCACAGACCAACGAACACGTCAGACAGAATGTTGCGCCCCAGTATTACCTCTCCGGTGGAACGGGTGCGCACGGCTGATATGAATACGGTTCCGGCAACCTGGAATAGCGCGCTGAGTATCAGCACCCCCGTAACGCCGATCGCCGGTATGGCCAGCATCGGCGCCGCGACCAGCAGTCCGAAGAACCGCGCGCCGTGCCGCGTGGCGGCGTTGAGCGTTACCGCGTTTAGCAAGTCCTTGCGCGGCACTTGGTTGGGGATGAGCGCCGACATCGCCGGCTCCTGCGTCGAGCGCATCACGCCCGAGATGAACGTCAGAACCGACAGATGCCACAGCGTGAGGGCGCCGGTAGTCGCCAGAACGGTAACTATGGCCGTCAGTAGAGCGTTGGAGATGAACGTAACCCGCGCGATGCCGCGCCGGTCCATCGCGTCCGCGATCAGCCCGGCGAACGGCGATGCTACGAGGAACGGCAGCATGGACGCGAATGTTACGATGCCCACGTCGCCGGAGCTGTCCGACTTTTCGAGGATCAGCCAAGACACCGCGACGATGAACGTCCACATCCCCGCGCCTGAGCACATATTCGACGACCACGTCAGCAGGTAGTCCCGATGTCGCAGCGCGGCGATATGCGGAATGTTCATGGCTCTCTGAATCATAAGCCCTTCCACCTCAACGCCGCCGATTGTAACACGTCAGGCAGCGCAGAGGGGCACAAGTGGGGCAGAACAGAGAGAATCCTAAAATTCCCCTTTGCGCAGTTGCGCTGAGTCCTAGTCGGTGGTCAGCCGAAAGCTCCGCTCGATACGCCACGTAACGTCCGACAACCACTTGCCTTCGCGCCAGTCGTCCCCCGCCGATTCAGACGAGTAGCGTACAAGCCATATACGCCACGGGCTTGTAACGTTCGTAGCTTCCAGGTTGCTGATCGAGCGCGCCGCGTATTCGGCTGCGTCGGCAAGGTCCGACTTGGACAGACCGCTGCGATGAATGATGGGAAGGTGGGGCAGAAACTCGAAGTCCCGGTTGAAGATTCGCGATCCCGGCGCGCGCGACACGGTTTCCCAAATCTCGCGCTGGAGCGACATCATAGGATGGACCGGCGGCTCGGCGTCCGCGTCATCTTCACGGATGCGTCCAAAGCCGAACAGGGATCGCTTCTTCCGTTTCGGCGGCGATTTCTCCAATACCGAAAAAACACTCTCGCCATGCAGTCCCAGCTTCATCAAGACGCTGCCGGTAGCCGAGTTGACTACCATATCCGATTGGGACACCCAGAATGATAGCGCCTTGTCGGGCATCCCTGATATAACCTCGGCAATGTCGTCTTCCAATCGTCTCAGACCCCGCTCGGGCATATCGAAGAATGGGACAAGGGTCACCCGAAGAGGCAGTCGGAGAGTGTCTTCGGCGCCGAACTGGGCGCAGGTCGCTTGCCGCGCAAGGTGGACCAGCGTCGTCAGACCCGAACCGAGTATCAACTCCACGCCAAACTTATCGGACATAGCGGAACTCCGCGTCGAATATGAGGCGGCGACCAACAGCGGAGCGAACGCGAAGGGTGGTGGAGATAGGGGGGCTCGAACCCCCAACCTCGGCATTGCGAACGCCGCGCTCTCCCAATTGAGCTATATCCCCACGAGAAATTGCAACCACATTATAGCACGAACCGCCAGACGGCTGGCAAGAGTGTTGGCGCTCACGCCGCCCTCATAATCGCCCGCGCCTCGTTGCGCTGCGCCATCGCCATCTTGGCAATCCGGCGGACGTGGTTCAGAACTTCCTCGAGCTCGCCGTCCAAGTCCAACGCGGCGACTCTCAGACGCTTGCAGGAGCGCGCTACCGTGTGCGTTATTGGGTCTGCTTCGCCCTTGGCATAGATCAGAAGGCCGCTCGGCAGGTCTAGCGCGGTAGTGTAGGCGAGCAACTGATACAGGTCGGCGTTCGGCGCACTCCTAATATCCGTCCTCTTGTACTTCGCGTCGCCCACGAATACGCAGCGACCACCCTCACACCAAGAAAGGTCCGGTTTCATGGATACTTGACCACCCTTGTCCAGCGCGACGCTCTTCTCTGAACACAGAACGCGATCCGAAACGCCAAGCGCCTCCCTGAGCGCCACGGCAACAAACTCCTGGAACACCACATTCATATCCATAGAGAAGCCGCTCGCCCTCACCCCGCCGCGCCCGGACTCGAACGCGCTATACCGCAGAATCAGCCGCGCCAGCCCGACGACTCCGCGATAACGTTCGTTCAGCCTGTCGAACGTAACGCTCGGCACGTTCGCCGCCGGATACTCGACCGCCGAGATGTTCCCCAGCATCCCCGCCACCCATGCCAGCCCGCGCCGCGCCTCGGTCGAGCGCAACCGCATCCCGCGCAGGCGCAGCGCCGCCGCCTTCACCAACCGGTTTTCCAAGATGTCGTCCGTGAACTCGTCCCGGACGACCTCGACGGGTAGGGGAACGCCGAACCGCCGCCGTATCTGCTCATCGAACCGGATGCGCCCGCGCACCGTGTACAGCGCGTCCTCCTCAGTCTGGTAGCCGTATAGCAACCCTCGCGCGAACGCCCGGCGCGCCGCCGCCGATAGCGCGAGCGCCAGCGTATCCGGCAGCGAGACATCTTCACGGAAGTCGAAGAACTGACGATCCCGCCGTCTGAACGCGCCCATAGCGTAGCACGCCATCGAAAGCAGTTTCGGAATCCCGAACTTGGGACGTACAAGTACCGAGAGCCCGCCAACCTCAACCGCCCCCACAACCGAACCGGGCGTAACGACGTACTCGCTCTCAGCGCCCATAACCGGACTAACTCCGAGCGACAGCCCCGAATCTCCAAGTGCATCGCGCTCCGCCACTGAGAGCCGCATCGGTTTGCTGGGCTGATACTCTTGCAGGTCTATCTCGCGCATCACCCGCCCGCCCGTCATTCTGACGCGGATTCTGAGGCGGCATCCGTATCCGAACCGCGCAGCCTGTCGAGATAGAACTCCGCCAGTCTATCGGGTTCGCCGAACAACTGCTCCTCTACGTAAGGCAGAACCGCGTGCTTCCAGATGCGTTCGACGGCTGAATCGTCCAGCCCTTCCCGCATGAAGTAGCTGGGACCAATAGCCGCGTGGCTATCGCTCAGACGCTCGTTCGCCGTGTCAACCACGTCAGCGATCCACTCCATACCCGGCGCCTTCGCGCTTAGCCAGCGACGCAGCAGCCCGTCAATCGGCCACTTGCTCGGATGAAACTCCACAAAGTAGAACCTACGGCGCAACGCAAGGTCGACCAGCGCGATGGACCTATCGGCCGTATTCATCGTCCCGATGATGTACAGATTATCCGGCAGCGAAAAGCCCGCGTCGCCTTCCGATTGGTACTGCAACTCAACCGACTCATCGCGGTACTCCAGCAGAAAGTACAACTCCCCGAACACCTTAGCCAGATTCCCCCGATTGATCTCGTCGATGATCAGGAAGTGCTTAGCGTCTGGGTTCGGATCATTCCGCGCCCGCTCCGCCGCCCGGACAAGCGGCCCGTCGCGCAGCTCGAACCCCGCTTGTCCGTCTTTCAAAGTCGGACGGAACCCCTGCACGAAATCCTCATAGGCGTAGGACGGGTGGAACTGCACCAGCGTAACCCGCTCATCCGCCCCCGCCAGATGCCGCGCCAATGCCCGCGCCACAAACGTCTTCCCCGTACCAGGCGGGCCTTGGAAGATGACTTGGCGCTTGCGCTTGTCGTTTAGAAGCGTTTCAATCTCTTCTAGGAACTCTACGGGCAGGGATAGGTCGTCGGCGAGGGGGGTTAGGGGTGTTCCGCAATTGTTCTCACAAGGAACCAGAACGGGCCCATTCCACGTGAAGTCCTGATCCCATTGAGATCTAATCGAACCCGCATAGAATAAATGATTGCCGCCCTTGCCCTCAGCCTCCAAGCCGCGACGAATCTGTCGGAGTTTGTGGTCAATGTCCTCGGTGTCTTCTGTTAGAAATTGCGCGAATGATTGAGCGTTGGCAATGAGGCTCTTATGATCTGAGTTGACGATAGCCTCAAACGTGTCTGGGAAGACGAGGTGAAGGAGCGCCTCTCGTTGCGTGCGTGGTGCTCTAGGACGGCCTTTCATCAACTCGCTACGGAAATCAATGTCAAATACAAAATTCTTGAACGCCCACGGATTAGTGAGCAGGGGTTCGCGTTCACTCTGAGTCTGTTCTTTCCAGTACTCGATGAACTCGATAAGGAAGCCTACTTGGTACGGGCGGCCTGTGTGGAAGAACACTCCGGGGTTGGCAATGCCTGGGGTGAGACCGTCAACAAATTGTTGACCGATTGCTACGGGCGACGATGACCATCCTAGGATAGTGTCAATCGCTTGTACTTCGTCGCCGCTATCCTTAGTGGCTACGATCAAGAAATAGAAGTACAGTGCCTCAGCAACGACCTGGTAGACTTCCGGCGGGCTATCTCTGAGTTGCCTCTCCAACTTTACGGAGAAGGGATCACGAGACTCATCAGGGTTGTCCACGAAGCGCTTTCGCGCCTCCCGGATGTTCTCAATTGTCCATATAGCCTTGCCCGGTGTGAACAGCGAGTCATCGGCTCTTAACGCCCGGTCCACCCACGCGCTGGCAGCCGCGTAAACTTTCTCAACGCCGTTTCCTGTCAATCTGCTGCCCATAGCCTTCCTCTCTCGATTGCGTCCGGATCCGATATCTATTTCCCACCGCCCACCGCAAGCGCGACACGACCCCACCGTCCTTCCATGATATAATGCCCGGCACCACCCGCAGGAGGATACAGCATGAAAACGGCGAAGCGCGCCATGACGGCTGACGAGTTCATGATGCTGCGGGACGACGGCTTCTCTCACGAACTGGTGCGCGGCGAACTGAGGCACTATCCGTTTTCCGGATTCTTCCACGGGATTGTAGGAAGCAGAATCATATACAGCATAGGTTTGCACATCCGCGCCCACGACCTCGGTGGTCAGACAGTCGCCAAAGTAGGCTTCCAACTCGCAAACGACCACGTTCGCGCCCCGGATGTGAGTTACATCATTCAGGAACGCTTAGATGCGCTCGTCGGTGATTCCTACTATTTCCCCGGCCCGCCGGATATTGCCATCGAGATACTTGAGTCCGGCGACAGACCCGAAGATGTCGCGGAGAAAATCTCAGACCTGCTGGAAGCGGGATCCATCGCTGTCGTCATAGTCGACACGCGAGACCATTCCGTACGAATACACCGCTCGTCAGCTGACGTGGTATCCCTCACCGAATCCGACGTTCTGGAGATCCCCGAACTGATCCCAGGCTGGTCGATGCCCGTCGCGGACATATTCTCGCTAGATTAGCGGACGCCGCTTCCGACGAGCCCTCCTCCTACTCCTCCCCGAACAGCCCAGCCATGCTCCGGCGCTGTATCTTCCCCGTCGCGCCGCGCGGCAGCGACTCTACGACTCGCACCCTGTCCGGCACCTTGAAGTCTGCCAGCCGTTCGCCGCAGAACGCCCGGATGTCGGCCTCGGACACCGTTCCCGACAGCACCACCGCCGCCTGCACCGCTTCGCCGTAATGCGCGTCCGGCACCCCGAAGCACACCGCCTCGGCGACCGCCGGATGTTCCAACAGCGCCGCGTCAACCTCCAGCGGAGAGATCTTCTCGCCGCCCCTGTTGATTAGTTCCTTTATCCTGCCCGTCAGCGTCAGAACCCCGCTGCCGTCCAGTATGCCTTGGTCGCCCGTGCGGAACCAGCCATTGGTGAACGCCTCGGCGTTCGCCGTCGGGTTGTTGTGATAACCGAGCGTAACGTTCGCGCCCCGGATCACTACCTCCCCGGTATCGCCCGTCGCCATCAGACCGCCGTCGTCGTCCATGATGCCTATGTCAACGCCCGTGCCGCTCCCTACGGTGCCGGGCGCGCGCGAGCCGGGCGGCAGCGGATTCGAGGCCATCTGGTGCGCCGCCTCGGTCATGCCGTATGCCTCGAGAACCGGCGCGCCGAACCGCGATTCCAAGTCGTGGAACACTGCTGGCGCGAGCGCGGCGGAGCACGACCGGATGAACCGGAAGCTCTCGCGTGGCGCTTCCTCATCGTCCGCCCGCATCAACAGAATCTGGTGGATGGTCGGAACAGCGGAGTACCACGTCGCCCCCGTCGCGCGCTGCTGGTCCCAGAAGCGGCTCGCGCTGAACCGGTCCGGCACAACTATGCTGCCGCCAGTCCGAAGCGTGGAGAGCGCGACTCCTATCAGCCCGTGAACGTGGAACAGCGGCATGACCACAAGCGCCACGTCGTCCGGCGTCAGCCCGTATGTGTCGCCGATGTTCTTGAGCGAGGTTACCAAGTTCGTGTGCGTAAGCGGTACGCCCTTTGGCCTGCTCGTTGTGCCGGACGTGTGCAGGAACAGCGCCACGTCGTCTGGCGACGGTCCGGCGACGTCCACGCGCCGCGTGAGAGTCTTGCCGTCGCGCGAGAGCCGCGTCTTGCCGTCGGCGTCGAGCGATGCGTCGAGCGTCGGTATGCCCAGCCCCTCTGCCGCTTCGCGCCCCGCGTGGTCGCCGAGGGGCAGTATCGCAAGTTGCGCCTCCGCGTCCTCCATGTAGAAGCGGAACTCGTCCGCGGTGTAGGCCGAGTTCAGCGGCGCGGCTATCGCGCCGGCGCGCGTTACAGCCAGGAACGTTGTCAGGAAATCCAACCCGTTCGCCAGCACTACGGACACCGCCCGCCCGCGCTCCACGCCCGCCCCTGCGAGCAGTTCCGCCACCCGCTCCACTTCGTCTTTGAGATCGCCGTATCCGGCGCGCGGACCGCCCGGAACCAATACCGCGTCGCTGTCTGCCGGATGTCCGTCGAGTATGTCTGCGAGTGTGGACACTTTCGCCCCCCATTCTTGGCGCTGATTCGCTTGCCGATCTATGTTTCCCGAAGTTCTCTGTCATTGGATGATACGATAATCTCATACCCGCGCCGTCGCGTTCAACTGCCCTCGACGGTTGACACCCATAAGCGCCAAACGTAACATTCGCTCAACTAATTTGGATGAGAGCGGAACAGAGGCCCAAGATGACCCAAGATACGATTCAGGATGAAGTCAAAGCCCTAATCTTCGATGTATTCGGCACCGTAGTTGACTGGCGATCCAGCATAACCCGCGAGGGACGGGCGCTCGGCGAGCGCAAGGGCATAACCGGCGTGGACTGGGCGCAGTTCGCCGACGACTGGCGCGGGCAGTATGGACCCTTCATGAACAAGGTCCGCACCGGCGAGCTTCCCTGGACACGGCTGGACGACCTGCACCGGATGTCGCTAGAGCTCATGCTCGAAAAGTACGGCATCGACGGGTTGAGCGAGGCGGAGAAGGTGGACTTCAACAAGGCGTGGCACCGGCTCGATGGCTGGCCCGACTCCTCCTCCGGCCTGACCCGGCTGAAGACGAAGTACATCATCGCCACAATGTCGAACGGAAACGTCGCGTTGATGACCAACATGGCGAAGTGGGCGGGGCTGCCGTGGGACTGCATCTTGGGCGCAGAGCTTGCCCGCCACTACAAGCCCGACCCGGAATCGTACCTCACGGCTGTTGACCTGCTCTGCCTGGAACCGTCGCAAGTGATGATGTCCGCCGCCCACAAGAACGACCTGAAGGCGGCTGGCGCCCTGGGATTGAAGACGGCGTTCATACCCCGTCCCGGCGAACGCGGCCCAGGCGTCGAGATTGACGCCACGCCCGAAGACTGGATAGACGTGGTGGCGACCGACTTCAACGACCTGGCCGCTCAAATGGGGACATGACCCGCCCCAACGCTCTGGTGATGCAGTCCGGCGGCTGCACGAACGTCCTGAACCGCAGCTTATACGGCGTCGCATCCGAGTTCGCGCGCGCCATGCCGGAAGCCGTCCTGTACGGAGCGCCGCACGGCTTCGAAGGAATGCTCGAAGGCGGGCGCATAGACCTGTCCGCCGTGTCCGAGACGCAATGGCAAGCCATCGCCGACGCCCCCGGCGCCGTCATCGGCTCGACGCGCCGCAAGCTGCGCGACGGCGACGTAGGCCCCATCTTCGAGTACCTGGATCGCCACGACATCGGTTACTGGTTCATCATCGGCGGAAACGATTCGGCCGAGACGGGTCACATCCTCCAGGATACCGCCGATTCGCTGGGCTACGACTTGGCCGTAGTCAACGCGCCCAAGACCATAGACAACGACCTCGTTCTCACCGACCACTGCCCGGGATACGGCAGCGCGGCGAGGTTCGTCGCTCTGGCGACCATGGGGGCGGGACGCGACGCCGAGGCGATGCGGGGCGCGTCGCCCATTACCATAATCGAGGTGATGGGACGCGACGCCGGCTGGCTCGCCGCCGCGTCCGCGCTGGCGCGGCGGGACGAGCGCGATGCTCCGCACGTCATCTGCGTCCCGGAAGTCCCCATCCTGGCCGATGACTTCGTAGCGCGTATGGATGCGGCATACGCGGCATACGGATTCGCCGTCGCTGTCATATCGGAGAACGCGCGCGGGCTCGACGGCGCCGTTCTTGGCAGCCAGGAC
Source organism: Dehalococcoidia bacterium (assembly GCA_034420955.1). Taxonomy (GTDB): domain Bacteria; phylum Chloroflexota; class Dehalococcoidia; order Lucifugimonadales; family UBA1123; genus VXRN01. The sequence continues at coordinate 118,184 of DAOUKV010000024.1, read as the reverse complement.
GCGCCGGCGTCCCCCGCGTTCGTAGATGACTTCGGCCACGCATATTACGACGGTCCGGCGCGTTATCTCGCGGCTCGTCTCAGCGCGTCGCTCGGCGTTCGCGTTCGCGTGGATAAGCCCGGCTCGATACAGCGCTCCTTCATACCCGCCGCGTCCGATACCGACTTGCGAGAGGCGGAGATGGTCGGACGCGCCGCCGTCGCCGCAGCGTGTCAGGATAAACGAGACATTATGATAACTCTGGCGCGGGACGACGATCACGGCTACAATTGTTATACAGCCTCAGCGCCTCTGGAACGGGTAGGGGGCAAGGTGAGAACCATGCCCGAGTCGTTCCTGATGCCGGATGAGGCTTTCGTAACGCCGGAGTTCATCGAGTACGTCGAGCCGCTGGTTGGGCCGCTGCCGGAGTTGGTCAGGATAGCGTGAATCGTCATGAACGGGAGTCGTCGCCATGAACCTGCTCACAACAAGAAACGCATTCATCGTCCTCGCAATCATCGCCATACCGATCATCGCCGTCGCGTGGTGGCTGCTGGAACCGCTGTTCAGAGACGACGTAGTTTCCGAAGACTTCCCCATGTCGGCAACCGCGGAGATGCCGGTCGGCATGACCCAGAGCGAGGCCGAGGACATCATGCAGGGCATGGCGAAGATAAACATGACCCAGCAGGAAGACATGATGGGCGCGATGGACGAGGCGGCTGTCTTGGCATCCGGGAAGTTCAGAGATGGCGATAGCTTCCACAAGGGAAGCGGCGACGTCGCGTTGTACAAGCTGGCGGGCGGCGACCACGTGCTGAGATTCGAGAATCTGGACGTTACGAACGGGCCGGATCTGCGGGTGCTGCTGTCTCCCCACGCCGATCCCATGAGCAAGACCGAGCTCAACGACGCGGGCTTCGAGCTTCTGGCGAAGCTCAAAGGCAACAAGGGAGACCAGAACTACGAAATCCCGGCCGATATAGACGTCGAATCCGTCAACTCCGTCATAATCTACTGCTATCCGTTCAAGGTAATCTTTAGCGTCGCGCCGCTGGAGATGGCGCAGTAGCCCTCAGGCGCCCTGTTTGAACATCACGTCATCAATGCGAATTGCCTTCGGGTCGGGTTCGGTCAGCTCATCATCGAATGGACCGATGTAATGGTGGGCATAGCATAAGAACCAATCGTTCACCGATAGCCTGATCTCTACCATCCGGCTCCGGGTTCCGGGAGGGAAGTTGCCTCTGGGAGGTGTCGACATTACTCTCCCGACAACAAGATACGCGCGTCCGGTTGCGAGTTTCGCGCGGATGTCGAGAATACGGTATAATTCACGTCGTTCGGTGTCTGTGGTGAGTACGGAGACAAATTCGTATCGGGAGGTTGACATGACTGATTTCGTCCTTGAGACCCTCAAACTCTACTTGGATGGCCAGATAGACTTGGTCACCCTCGAAGACCGCATCATCCCCCTCGCGTGGAACGCCGATTGCGACGGCAGAGACATCATAGACCAAATCGCTATCGAGATGGCCTATGTGAGAGACAATGTGTCGGACGAAGACCTGTTTAAAGCGCGGGTCTCTAAGCTAGGCGCGCCTAAGCCTAAAAGGATTCACGCTTTAGCCGACGCCTGACCTGTCAACCCCCTTAGCCGCTGAAAGTGAACCCGAAACGGTGCTCCCACGCCTTTCTGGATAACTCACGCCCGGTGGTATAATCCGAGTGTGGCTCTATGCCTACGCCGGTACACTCCTAGAGCGCGGACAGGCGGCTTTCCCATGTTCACCCACCTTCACACGCATACCGAATACTCGATGCTGGACGGCCTCAGCAGGCTCGAACCGCTTGTCCAGCGAGCGAGCGAGCTGGGCATGGACAGCCTCGCCATTACCGATCACGGCGGGATGTACGGCGCGATAGACTTCTACCAACTCGCGAAGTCCGAGGGCGTCAAGCCCATCATCGGATGCGAGATGTACGTCGCGCCCGGCAGTCGGCACGACCGCAACCCGGACGAGCGCAGCCCGTACCACATGACTGTCCTGGCCAAGGACTATACCGGCTACCAGAACTTGGTCAAGCTGGTTACGCGTTCGCACTTGGAAGGGTTCTACTACAAGCCCCGGGTGGATCGCGAGATTCTGGAGCGGTTCAGCGAAGGGCTTGTAGTCATGTCCGGCTGCCCCAGTGGGGAAGTGCCGTCTCTGATCACGCAGGGACGGCTTGACGACGCCCGCGCCACCGCCGGCTGGTACCGCGAGGTGTTCGGCGACTACTACCTGGAGTTCATGCGGCACGGCGACGTGCCTGAACTGCCGCAGATCAACGAGGGGCTGTACACCATCCACCAGGACCTTGGCATCCCCATCGTCGCCACCAACGACTCGCACTACATACTCGAAGAGCACGCGCGCCTCCAGGATATCCTGATCTGCATTCACACCAACACGAATGTGGAAGATGGCAGACGACTCCGCATGGAGGAGCCGTCCTACTATCTCAAGAGCCCTGAGGAGATGGCCACGCTCTTCCACGATCTGCCCGATGCGGTCGCGAACACGCAAGCGATCGCCGACAAGTGCGACCTGAACATAGACTTCAGCCAGTTGCGCCTGCCGCTCTACCCGGTGCCGGAGGGCGTTACCCCGTTCGAGTACCTATCCAAGATTTGCTGGGAAGGTTTCGCCAAGCTCCTGCCGGACGCTACGGAGGACGACCGAGAGCGGCTGCGCTACGAACTGGAAGTCATCCGCCAGACGAACTTCGACAACTACTTCCTCGTAGTGTGGGACATCGCCCGCTTCGTGCGGGAAAACGACATATTCTTCGCGGTGCGCGGCAGCGCGGCTGCCAGTCTAGTGCTGTACTGCCTCGGCATTACAAACGTGAATCCGATGCCCTATCGCCTCGTCTTCGAGCGCTTCCTGAACCTGGAGCGCAAAGAGATGCCGGATATTGATATGGACTTCCAGGACGACCGCCGCGAGGAGGTCATCAACTACGTCGTAGCCAAGTACGGCCATGAGCACGTGGCGCACATCATCACGTTTGGAACGCTGGGCGCGAAGGCGGCGGTGCGCGACGTAGGACGCGCTCTCGCCATGACCTACGCCGATGTGGATCGCGTCGCGCGCATGATTCCGACTCGGCTCGGCATGACCCTCGAAGCCGCCAAGACCGAAGAGGGATCGGAGCTTGGCGAGGCGATAGAAGCTGACCCCGGCATCCGAACCTTGGTCGAGACCGCCCAGGGGCTGGAAGGCGTTACGCGGCACTCCAGTACGCACGCCGCCGGCGTCGTCATCTCGCAAGAGCCGCTGGATGACGTCGTGCCGCTTCAGCGCCCTCAGAAATCCTCGTCCGAAGGCGGCTCTGTCGCCACCGTCACGCAGTACGCTATGGATCCTGTTGCCGCGCTCGGCCTTCTCAAGCTCGACTTCCTTGGCCTGGTCAACCTGACGGTGCTGGCGCGCGCGCGAGACTTGATCGCGGAGCGACATGGCTTTACGTTCGACTTGACCGAAATCCCGCTGGACGACGCCAAGGCGTTCGATCTGCTGTCGCGTGGCGAGACGGTGGGCGTGTTCCAGCTGGAAGGCGGCGGTATGACCCGCTACATCAAGGAACTGAAGCCGAGTACGCTCGGCGACGTCGCCGCCATGATCGCGCTGTACCGTCCCGGCCCAATGGAGCATATCTCCACGTTTATCGACGCCAAGCACGGGCGTCGCGCCGTCACCTACATGCACCCCGCGCTGGAAGAGATACTCGAAGAAACATACGGCGTCATAGTCTATCAGGACCAAGTGCTTCACATTGCCCGCACCTTCGCCGGTTACACGCTCGGCGAGGCGGACATCGTTCGCAAGGCGATGGGCAAGAAGATACCTGAGATCATGGCCGAGGAGAAGGACAAGTTCCTCGCAGGCGCCAGTCGGCAGGGATTCGACGCCGCGCTGTCGGAGGAGGTGTTTGCGCTGGTGGAGCCGTTCGCCGGCTACGCCTTCAACAAGGCGCACTCGGTCAGCTACGGCCTTATCTCGTACTGGACGGCATACTTGAAGGCGAACTACACCGCCGAATATATGGTTGCGCTGCTCAACTCATACGTGGGACACAATGACCGGATCACCTCGGCTATCGCCGAATGCCAGCGCCTCAAGATACCCGTGCTGCCGCCAAGCGTCACCAAGGGGTACACCGACTTCACTATCGAGACGCAGCCGGACGGCTCCACAGCGGTCCGGTTCGGTATGGGCGCGGTCAAGAACGTCGGCACGGCTTCGGTAGATGCCGTCGTCGCCACGCGCGCCAAGCTCGGCGGGTTCGAGTCTGTCGAGCAGATGTGTCGGGAGTCCGAGATGGGAGGCGTAAATCGCAAGACCCTCGAGTGCCTGATAAAGGTTGGCGCGTTCGACGACTTTGGAGACCGCGCCGCGCTGATCGATTCAATGGATCGCATCATCTCGCTCGCGCAGAGCGAGGCGCGGCTGCGCGACTCGAACCAGGCTTCGATGTTCGATCTGTTTGGGGAATCCGACGCCGCGCCGCTAACGACTATCGCCCTGCCGGACGTCCGCGCCTCCGAACTCGACAAGGACGAGTGGGAGCGTGAACTGCTTGGGGTATCGTTGTCCAGCATTGGAGTGCTCGCCGCCGTTCTTGGCGCTGCAGACTCGAATCACGCCGTGTTCAGGAGCGACGTAGAGCAGACACCCGCGAATCAGAAAGTGTCCTTGGTTGGGCAGGTGGCGTCCATAACCCAACGCTACACGCGCCAGAACAAGCCGTTCGCCATAGCAGCCCTGGCTCTTATGGACGGACAGATAGAGGTCTTTGTCTGGGAGGAGCAGTTGCAGGCTACGGACGGCGTCTGGGAGATGGGCAAGACAGTGGCCGTTACGGGAACCGTCCGGGCGCGGGGCGACGAGATCAGCATTAGCTGTACCGACGCCACCCTGTTCACTCCCGACGTCCCCGCCGACGCGGCGCCGATGCCAACCGCCGGCGCGTTGTCGCCAGAGCCGGCCCCTGCGCCGACTCAGGCGGAGCAACCAAAAGCGGAGGAACGTCCCAAAGTCGCGGAACGTAGAGACGAGGCATACACAGCCAACGGCGCGGCCAATGGCGCGGCTGTCAACCCGCCCGTCGCCAACGGCAGCGCGACCAACGGCAACGGGGCCGCCGCAACGGGCTTGGCGCGCTCCAGGCCGAAAGCTCCGCAGATGCTGAACCTCAGGATCCGGGAGTCCGACAGCCCGGTGGACGACCAGGTGCTTCTGGACGACGTCAAGCGTCTTCTGCTGGACTACTCCGGTGGCGACCCCGTTATGTTGGAAATAGCGGCGGGTGGAACGCTGTACCGCCTCGAGTGGTCCACGATCCAGGTGAACGCTTGCGACGAACTGGCAGACCGCGTCCAGGAAGCGCTGGGTGAATCCGGCTCCGCCAGCTTGCAGGCGATAACCGCCTAGGCCTAGACCAGCCTCGCGACTCCGCCCTCCATCTCGAGCAGCAGACGCTTGAGGCCGATGAGCTTGTCGCCGCTGCCGAAGCCGCGCAAGCTGCCGTCGCTGCCCACTACCCTGTGGCACGGCACGATTATCGGAGCCGGGTTTCTCGCCATCGTCTGGCCTGCCGCGCGCGGCGCGTTCGGACTGCCCGCCCGCCGCGCGAGCCATCCGTAGGTGCGCGTCTCACCCCTTGGAATCGAGCGGCACGCGCTCCACGCTCTGCGCGAAAAGTCCGTCGCGTCCGACACGTCCAGCTCCACGTCCCCAAATTCCACCATCTCGCCGTCGAAATACGCCACCAGCCGCTCCCCGATCTCGCCAAGCCTCGCCGGGTCGCGCTCCGCGCCCTTCAACTCTGGCTCAAGTTGACCTAGTTGGTTAAACGCGTCGTCAGGCGTCGCGCTCGGCAGCGTCGAGCGTCGTATGCCACGCTCGGACGCGAGCAGCGCTACCCAGCCGCGCGTAGTCTGGAATACGTCGTAGAACCTCGCGCTCACCCTGTCGCCTCCTGCGAGCTTGGGACGAACCGCCCGAATATGCGCCGCGCCAAGCCGAACCTTATCGATCGCCACGCCTCCGACAGCTCCTCCTGATCATCCTCGTTGGATTCGGCTGAGCCGTATCGCGCGGCTGCGAACGCGAACGCTATCGTCATCGCGCCTTCGCTCGCGCTTGGTATCAGTCGGCCTATGCGCTCGCCGTACTCCAGCGGCGTCTGGTGCGGTCGGCGTCCGGCCCCCGCGAGCCAGCCGAGTCGAGTCATCTTCGCGTACAACTTCGCCTCCGGTTTCAGCGACCGCAGTCCCATGTTCCACAACAGGTAGCCGACCAGCCACACCGCCGCTACCGCTGCGACCGCCAGGATCAGCCACCGCGCATAATCCAGGTACTGCGTAGGCACAAGCCAGTCGCCCCCGCCTTCATTGTCGCCCGGCTCGTCGAACAGCCCCTCGATGAACGGGTCGGATTCGATGTCTCCCAACAGGTCGTCGGGGTCCTCTTCCGCAAGCTCCCCGAACTCGCCGCCGAAGCTCCGAACGAACGGGCTGCGGTCGTGCTCCGGCCAGTTTGGAGACGGCTCGAAGTCTATCCATCCATAATCCGGGAAATACACCTGCGTCCAAACATGGCTGTCGTGGTCGCGTATCACCCGTTGACCGGCTTCATTCAACAGTCCGGGCGCGTAGCCGGCCGCCATTCGCGCCGGTACGCCGACCGACCTGAGCATCACGGTCATGCTCGATGCGTAGTAGTCCGAGTATCCGGTCTTGGAATCGAACAGGAACCAGTCCACCCCGTCGGCGTCTGTAGGCGGAGGCTCTATGTCCAGAGAGAAGGTAAACTCCGGCCCGCGCAGATACTCCTGTAAGGCGAGAGTCTTGTCGAGCGGGTTGTCCGCGTCCTCCGTTACTCGCCCAGCCAACTCGGGCACCCTGTCCGGCAGCGACGACGGCAGCTGCAAGTAGTGATCCGTAAGGAATTTCTCGTACTCGGTTCCCGCCTCTCGCAGGTTGTCGTCGGTCGCGATCGAGACATATGAACTCATGCTGTACGCCACGTTTTCCTCGGTGCGTTCGGAGAACCGCCAACCCACGATGTCGGGAACCGTCGGCGCCTTGCGTTGGAATACCACCCACTCCGGCGAGCCCGAGTCGTCCGTCAGCGTCTCGACGAACAGCAGGTCCTCAGGCGTCATCTGCCCCGCCAGCGTCTCCACGCCGGGCGTCGTCATGCCAATCGCTTCGACGCGCAGACTTTCGGCAAGCTCTCTTATGTCCGGTGGCATCTCCGCGTCCAGCGAATCGTCTTCCAGGTGTATGTAGAACTTCCTTGGAGCGAGCGTATCTACTTCACCTTCGCGGCTTACCCAGTCGTAGCTCCCACCGACCAGGAATTCGTCGGACTCGAACGAAAGCTGCATCACCTGGTTCTTGGGGATTCGCTTGAGCGTATCGCCGCGCGGCGGCGGCAGAGTCTCCGGCCCTATCTGGACCGGCTCCGTGTCAGTAGCTACCCAGCCTTTGGACGTGTAATTGTTATAGGTTTGGGAAACCCAGTACGAAGGATAGTCGGTGCTTGCCCATCCGACGGCCTCGCCGCCAAACGAAATCTTGCCGATGAACGGCAGCCACCTGCCGAATAGCCTGCCGGGCTGGTCTTTCTTGGAAGGCAGCGCGGCGAACATCCTGGAAAAGAAGTCCTCCGCGGTGGCTACGGGCGCCCTTCCGATGTTCCAAAGCTCCGCGGCCCTCTTGTTGGTATAGACGTTTAGCGGCAATATTACCGCGATTATCAGAACCAGTATGCTGAACCACATCGTCGCGTGAAGAGTCAGCCAGCCCGCGCTCGTCTCGAACCGTATCCCCAGCCGTCGCCACCGTTCATGATTCTGGATGACGCTCACTCTCACCACCAGCAGCATCGCCAGGAATACGAACAGGAAGAACCGCGAAGCGAATCTGTCCGGCAAGAAGCTCAAGTTGGTGAGTACGGCCATGCCTAGCAGAACCACCGCCACCCAGACGTTGTTGTTCCTAAAGATGAACCACGAACCCAAAAAGCCCGCTATCCAGGCGGTCGTCAACAGCGCGATGTAGAAGGGCAGCAGATCGGTGCTTATTCCATCCGTAGTCGCCGCCTCCCACCACACTGCCAAACGCTCGTAGCCCTCGATGAATCGGGCGGATAGGGACTCGGCTTCCACGGTCTGCGCCGCCTGCCACACAACTACGACCGCGCCGATCGCCAGCCCCGCGGGTATCATCGCGTACCACGGCGCCCGGATCTTGGCCAGCGCGAGTCCGACGATCGCCGACCAGACGATCGCCGCCGTCAGACCCTCCGAATCTACCCAATCCGCCGCGTTGATCGAGTCCGCCACCATTATCACAGTTATTAACAGGATGATGAGCGTTGCCCAACCTTGGCTCGGCGAGTAACGTATGAGCCACGCTAGGACAGGGTGGACGTCGCGCCTGTTCGGATCGCCGCGTCTGCCCAGCAGAGCGCCTATGCTTGGCGTTGCCGTACTCATGCGCTTGCCCCTTCGCCATCCCGCCCGTCTTGTGCGGCAGACTCGAAATCTCCGGCCACTTCCACGGTGTAAGGTCGGGAGAGAGCGATGGGCACGTCGTCGCCCATTCTAACGACGAACGGAGCGACTCCGGCATCATAGAGCGCCGGAACTACGCCCAGCGTGTCGAACATGCCGCCGAACGACCGGCCGTCCACCAACGCGACCGCGACCCGCACTCTGCGCCTGATCAACTCCCTGACCGCGACCGTCCAATCCTCGCGGTGAGAAGACGTAACGATTAGCAGCGAGCTATGCGTGCCCCAAAGCTGTTCCTCTCTCGATAGAACCTCAGCAAGTGATACGGCGCCCTCAGCCTTGCTCATGGCGAGGTATTCCATGATGCGCTCGTACTGTCCCGCTCCCGTATCTGCGGGAAGCAAGTACCGCTCGTCGCCATATGCCAGCAGACCGACCGGCAGCTGCGCCTGTATGTACTTCTGCGCCAGCGACGCGGCGATAGACACGGCATACTCGTCAGTGCTCTCATCCAGTTCGCCCGCCTGTACCTCTTGATGAAGGTCTGCCAGCACCCAGACGTCGCTCGCCATTCCAAGCTCGAACTCTTTGGACATCAGCCGCCCGGAGCGCGCCGTCGTCTGCCAGTGGATGCGGCTCAGACTGTCGCCGAAGACGTACTCGCGGACGCTCGCGGCGTGTGGGGTAAGGTCGTGGGATCTGCGCCGCGCGGAACTCTCGCCCGTCAGGTATCCGGGCGGCAGCTCGAAGTCCGAGAGGTCGTAGGTTCTCGGATAGATCACAATGTCTTCCTGTTCCCCGAATTCCCTGTCGCGCCTGAACAGCCCGAAGGCGTCCGTATTCGAGACTCGCACCGGCCCCAGTTTATACACGCCGCGCTTGCGGGCGGGCGACATCGTTCGCCACGATCGGAATCCTCTGGTCGGAAGGCTCAGCACGCGTCCGTTCGAGTAGCCCGGCATATCCGTTACGTCCTCGACGATGAGCGTAGATTTTGGCAAGGGGCTGCGATTGCGGACGGTGAGTCTCTCTTCGATCTCGTCTCCCACGCGCGCCCGCCTCGTTCGCCGGTCTATCTCGACTTCCAGGCCGCGAACGCTCCACCAGTTCCATGCGAACGACAGCGCGGCGACGATGCCAAGAATGTATATGAGCCGGTAGAACAGCGCGAACCCGGTCGCCATCCCAGTGAACAGCGCGATCGCCGCCAGGGCGATGACCAGGTACAGCCGCGTATTGATGGACAGCTTCACGTCGGATCGCCCTAACCCGCCGCCGCGCCGCGAGCCTGGCCGCCCGGCACGGCGGTTTGCTCGAGGATGCGTTCGACGATCTCCTCGCTGCCAACGCCCCGCATACGCGCGCCGGCTGAGACGATCATTCGGTGGCTCAGCATAGGCGATGCAAGCGCCTTTATATCGTCGGGAAGCACGTAGTCGCGTCCGCGGATCAGCGCGACGGCCTGTCCCCCCCTGAACAACGCCAGCGACGCCCTCGGCGACGCGCCTAGCGCCACGTCCTCGTTCGTCCGCGTCGCCTCCACCAGGTTGACGATGTACCGCTTCACCAGGTCATCGACGTAGATGTCCCGTATCTTGCGCTGAAGGCTCACCACTTCCTCCGAGTCGGCGACCGACCTGAGAGTGTCTATCGGGTGCGCCATCTGCTGTCGATCCACTATCTCAAGTTCCTCCTCTACCGTAGGGTAGCCGAGCCTTATGATGAGTAGAAACCTGTCGAGCTGCGCCTCGGGAAGCGGGAAGGTGCCCTCGTACTCCACCGGGTTCTGAGTCGCCATCACCATGAACGGGCTTGGCAGACGGTGGGATACGCCCTCGACGGTAACCTGCCGCTCGTCCATAGCCTCCAGCATCGCCGACTGCGTCTTGGGAGTAGCGCGGTTCACCTCGTCGGCCAGCACTAGCTGTGAGATGATTGGCCCGGCCCGGAACTCGAACTCCCCGCTCTGCTGGTTGTATATAGATACGCCGGTAACGTCTGTCGGCAGCAGGTCCGGCGTAAACTGTATGCGCTTGAATGTACAGCCGACCGAGCGCGAGATGGAACGCGCCAGCATCGTTTTGCCAACGCCGGGCACATCCTCGATCAGAGCGTGTCCCTGGCACATCAGCGCGATGACGCCGAGCTCCACCGCGTCGCTCTTGCCCACCATCACTCTCTCTACGTTGTCTATGATCCTTTGCGCCAAGTGCCTGGCTGCGTCGAATTCCTGATCCTGCAACTCACTCTCCTAGTTCTACCGTTCTCCCGATCAGCGGCGGGTCTGGATGAATTATACAGCAAATCGCGCCGCGCGCTGTACAGAATCTATGAGGGCCAAAAGTATTGACTACCCCGCAACCCAATGGTATCATCATTTCACTTCTAAGTATCGACCACCTGTGCATAAATCCCGCGTAGGTGAAAGCCGATGGAGATTGAGAGATGGGGCTCAACTTCAGCCGCCAAGACGACATTCTCATAGCCGTAGCAGACGGCCGAGTGGATGGAGCTAACGCACAAGAGTTTCAGAACACGCTGACCGACGCGATCAATTCCGATGACCGCGGTTTGGTTCTGGACTTAGCGCAGACCACGTATATCAGCAGCGCGGGCCTCCGCGTCATCCTACTCACCGCCAAGGCGCTGAATAGGCAGAATGCTGAGTTGGCGGTCTGCTCGCTCACAGACTCTGTGCGAGAGGTGTTCGAGATCAGCGGCTTCGACAAGATCATTCCGGTCCGGGCTTCACAGCCAGACGCTATCGCCTCCTTCAAAAATTGACTGTATGGGCCTGACGGCTTCATCGTACAGCAAAACCCTTTGATTGTCGCCGCGCGTGAATTTGTGATTCACGACGCGCAGGAGGGCTGCGCCCTTGAACAACACATACAAGGTCTTGGTTGTTGACGACGAGCCTGATCTGGAACCTCTATTGCTTCAGCGGATGCGCCGCGCCATCCGTTCCGGACGCTACGAATTCGTCTTCGCCAACAACGGCCTTGACGCGCTGGACAAGCTTAACCAGCACGAGGACATCGACATGGTGCTCTCGGATATCAATATGCCGCAGATGGACGGGCTCACCCTCCTCGAACAAATTCCGAAGGTTGACCCCGATATCAGGTGCGTCATCGTTTCGGCGTATGGCGACATGGACAACATCCGAACGGCGATGAATCGCGGCGCGTTTGATTTCGTGACCAAGCCGATAGACTTCAGAGACCTCCGGGTTACGATAGATCGCACCCTGAGCCACATCGAAGAGTGGAAAGCCGCTTTGCAGTCGCGCGACCAACTGGTCGCCATCCAGAACGAACTGAATGTCGCCAGCACCATCCAGCAGTCCATACTGCCCACCGAGTTTCCTTCCACCGACCAATACAGCATCTATGGCTCCATGGAGAGCGCGCGCAACGTCGGGGGCGACTTCTTCGACGTGATAACGCTTGAAGACGGTCATCTCGGCTTGGCGATCGCCGATGTCTCCGACAAAGGCGTTCCGGCCGCGCTGTTTATGATGTCGTCTCGCACGTTGCTGAAAGGCACCGCCATCGGCCTGCCGGATCCGGGTGAAGTGCTGACCACGGTGAACGATCTCCTGGTCGAAAACAACGAAACCGCCATGTTCGTTACTCTGGTCTATGCCGTCTTCGATCCGCAGACCGGCAGACTGACCTACGCGAACGGTGGACACAACCCGCCGTTGGTCATCCACGCCGACGGCAGCTCCACCCTGTTGCCGCAGACCGGCGGGATAATGCTCGGCGTTATGGACGGCTTTGCCTTCGAGCAAAGCGCCTACACGCTCGAGCGTGGGGAGACGCTGGTTCTCTACACCGATGGCGTAACCGAGGCGATGAATGAAGACGCCGAGGAATTTGGCGTAGAACGCCTGGTTGAAGTGTTTGAGTCCGACCCATCCCACGCCACAGACCCACAGGCGGCGACCGAAGCCATCTTCAACGCCGTTCATGAGTTCGCGGGCGACGCCCCGCAATCCGACGACATTACATGCTTGACAATCTGCCGAGGCTGAACGTTGGCTGAGGCGCTATCTCTTACGATCACAACCGCGCGCGACGAATTGACCGCAATCGCCGAAGAGGTGGAGGCCGTCGCCGACCGGGAAGACTGGCCATTTGATCTGGTCTTCAAGGTAAACCTCGCGCTCGAAGAGCTTGTGTTGAACGTCTTGGAGCACGGGTTCGACGATGATGACGACTCGAAAGAGTGCAAGATTGACTTAACCTCCGACGCCGACGCCGTTACCATCGTGATTAGCGACCGCGGCAAGCCATTCGACCCACTCACCGAAGCCCCGGACGCGGATGTGGATTCGGTGATGGGCGAGCGTCAGGTAGGCGGGCTTGGCTTGCATCTCGTCGAAACCCTCATGGACGAAGCCAGCTATCAGCGAACCGACGGTGTGAACCAGCTAACACTGGTCAAGTTCAGGTCCGACCCCTAGCAAGACTCCCCATGAACAAGCTCGTCGGCATTATGAGCAAGCTAGCCAACGTTTACGAGAATCTGACCGGTAGAGCGAGTGAACTCGCCGGCATCTATCGAGGCCTTGCCGATCGTCAGAAGATGATCGTCCTGGGCGTCGTAGGGGTAGTCTCGCTGCTGCTCATCGTCGGCGTCTTGTTCGTACTCTTGAACGCTTTCTCAGAAGACGAGGTATTAGTCGAAGCGGTACCGACGCCGGAGCCCACCCCCGAGCCGAAGGTTGAGCCGGGTGTAACCTCCGACAAGATCGTGTTCGGTCAGTCGGCGGCGTTTACCGGACCTACTCAGAGCCTTGGATGGAATATGCGGGCCGGTATCCAGGCTGCGTTCGAGGAGGTCAACCGGCAGGGCGGCGTGAACGGGCGCAAGTTGGAACTGATCTTCCGAGACGACAGATATGAGCCGGAACTCACTCTTACCAACACCACGGCGCTCATTGAAGATGATAAGGTCTTCGCGCTCATAGGCGAAGTCGGCACCCCGACGTCGCGCGCCGCCATTCCAATTGCCGCCGCGGCGGACGTACCGTTCATAGCCCCGTTCACCGGAGCTTACGGTTTCCTGCGCGACGGAGCCTATTCCAACGTGATCAACCTCCGCGCCAGCTACAACGACGAAACTGAGGAGATGATCGAGCGGCTCACCAAAGACTTTGACATCAGTCGCATCGCCGTATTGTACCAAGACGACTCGTTCGGGCGCGCTGGACTGGATGGAGTCGTAGCGGCGCTGGCGAGAAGGGATATGAAAGTCGTGGGAACCGGCATCTACGCCCGCAACACCACTGCGGTCAAAGCCGCTCTCCTCGACATTCGCGAGTCCAACCCGCAGGCGATCATCGTCATCGGCACTCCTGCCCCCGTAGCCACACTGGTAAAGTGGACTAGACTCATCGAGACTGGCGACGAAAAGGCGCTGGTCATGACTACCTCGTTCGCCGGAAGCAACGCCCTGCCTGAGCAACTCGGATCTCAAGGATCGGGCGTGTTCGTTACGCAAGTAGTGCCGGTGCCCACTCACTCATCCATTCCCGTCGTTGCAGAGTACCGGCAGGCTCTCGATAGCCTACCCATGGCCCCTAACGTGGCCCGTCCCGAACCCGACCCCGTTTCGCTGGAAGGCTACCTGGCGGGGCGTCTCGCGATCGAGGCGCTGCGGCGCTGCGGCGATGACGTAACCCGGCAGTGTTTCATGGACGCCATCATAAACCGCGATCCGATAGACATAGGAGGCTTTCGCCTGGAGTACGGCGACGGCGACAATCAGGGATCGAATGCGATTTTCATAGCGGCAATAGACGAGTACGGCCACTACTACGCCATCGAATCCCTACAGGACGCGATGCCATGAACGAGAACCCAAGCGCCAACAACGATGATGAAAAGGCTGGGCAAGGCGAGGCAGGTCAAGATATTGCCCAACCGGAGGACGCAGCCCCTTCGGCGCCGCCGGTCCAGTCCGAGCGACGGAATACGCTGCGCGAACCGCTTGGACGCCTGCCGATGCCGACGTTTGGTCGCCTATGGAGCTACATCGCTATCCGCGCGTCGCGCATCGCGTTCCGCATCTACGGCGGGTTCGTCATACTCGTCATCGCCACAATAATGGCAAGTATTGTGGGTTGGTTGGCTCTGAACAACGTTGAGGGCATCCAGGACGGCGTCAATAACAGGGCGATTCCGGCGATGACCGCCGCGTTCGGAATAGCGCAGCACGCCAACACACTGGTGGCCGCGGGTCCCAGGCTGGTGGCTACCACCAACCCGGAGGACTATCAGGCAGTCTCTAACGAGGCGTCTCAAGCTCACCAGGCGCTCGTCAGCCAGCTTGCGTTGCTCCAGGGCCAGAACGTTGGGAATGAGCGCTTCGATCGTATGCGAGGCTACGTGGACGAGTTAATCTCCAACACCCACGCCATACAGGAGGGAATGGTGCAATCGTTCCCGCGAACGCGCCGCTTGGGCGAGATGCGTCAGGAGATAGACGACCTTAGCTTCGATTTGAACGGGTTGCTCAGACCCGCCGCCGACGACCAGTTCTTCTATATGACGACGGGTTATTACAGTACAGAGGAGCCGCCGGACGCCGCAGAGGAGTCCCTGACGCCATCCCAACTGAACCGTTACCGCCTCTTGTCCACGCTCGCATCGGACGCTAACTCGGCATTGCATATACTTGAAAGCGCCTTCGGCGTATCTACCCCGAGCGCGTTGGAACCTCTGCGAGAGCGTTATGTGTCGGTCATGAGGCGAATCGAGCACAATATGGGAATACTCGAACAGGTAGGCGATGAAGATTCCGAGTACATCACGCTTGCCATAGAAGATTTGGCGCCGCTCATAGAAAAACTCAGAATACTGGGCAGTGGAGACGAGGGCGCGTTGGGCTTGCTCAACACGGACTTTCGGGTGTTCGGGGAGCGTAGAGAACTGCTCGCCGCCAACAGCGCCATCGCTGTTGATCTGCTGAGCGACGTGGACGTGTTTGTCGGTTTGACCAACGACAACGTAGAGTCCGCGACCCTCGCATCGAGCCAGAGTGTATTTAGCGCGAAATTCTGGATCGTCTTGGTTTCTGTCGTCTCCGTCATCGGCGCGGCGTCCATGGCGTGGATATTCATACAACGTTTCCTGCTGGTGCGCCTGGAAGCCCTGCTTGGTTCCATGCGCCGCATGGCGTATGGCGATATCGAGGATCTGGAGGAAATAGCCATAGACACCGACGGGCGTGACGAAGTGGCGGCAATGGCGTACGCTCTGGAAATCTTCCGCCAGAACTCGCTCGACGCCCTCGAACTAGACCAGGTCAGACGCCTCAACGAGCAGCTCGAAGCGACGAACGTGGAACTGGCGGAAGTGGTCCGGCAGCGCGAAACCGCGCTGACCGAATTGAACCGGGCGCAAGATCAGATAGTCGCGCGCGACAAGTTGGCCGCCCTCGGCGAACTGACGGCGGGCGTAGCGCACGAGATCAGAAACCCACTCAACTTCGTCAAGAACTTCTCTGAAGGCGGAGTAGAACTGATCGATGAGTTGAGGGAGGTGCTGGAGGAGGCCGAGGAGGACGGCGAAGATGCGGACCTGGAGCTGATCGCTGAACTGGCGGACGACCTGATAAGCAACTTCGAGTTCATTATATCCCACAGCAACCGCGCCGACAGCATCGTAACCGGGATGTTGGCGATGGGGCGCGGTTCGACCGAATTCCATCCGACCAACATAAACAACCTTCTGGACGAATACGCTCGCCTAGCCTTCCATAGCGCGAGGGCGACCGACCCCGACTTCCAACTGGATATGCAGTTCGACCTCGATGACAACATGGTCGAAATACCCGTCATCCCGCAGGACCTTAGCCGGGTGATAGTGAACATAGTTAGCAACTCATGCTACGCCACAAACGAGCGGCGTCTTGCCGAAGGCGGCTCCACCATAAGTCCTGGAGCCTACATGCCAACTCTTTGGCTCAGTACGCGGTTCGGAGACGAACACGCCGAGATACTCATACGGGACAACGGCGGCGGCATCCCCGATGATGTGGTGGACAAGATATTCAACCCGTTCTTCACCACCAAACCCACCAACGAGGGTACCGGTCTGGGCCTTGCCATGTGCACCGACATCGTGCGTGGTCACGGCGGCTCCATCTTGGTCGAAACCGAGAGCGGCGAAGGCACCGAGATGACGATTCGCATCCCGGTCAGCAGAGCCGACGCCATCGCCGGCGACGCCTCGCAACTCTCAACCGCCCCGGCGGACTAGGCGCGCGCGACCGAGCCCCTGCCTACTCCTTCCCGACTTCTTCGTCGGATTCGGATGCGTCCTTCATGCTTGGCGAAATGGTGGTTACGAATGCGCCTTCGAAACCCGAACTCTCTCGGAACATCTCGGGCAGCCTGGCAAGAGCGAAGGTGTCCGGCGGCACTATCCCTCCCGAGAACACCAGCCTCATCGCGTCGTCCACCGATAAGTCGGTCTCCAGAATATCGTCCTGAGGCACCAGCGCCATGTTGCCGGAGGTCGGATTCGGAATCGTGGGGATGTACACCAGCACAAACGTATCGTTCAACTCGCGCCCAACCGCCTGAACCTCTGCCGTAACGAACCCCATGGCGACCATGCCGTCTCGGGGCCACTCGATGAACACCACGCGGCTAAACCCGAATTCGGACGTAACCGCGGTCGTAGCCTGGCGAGTTACGTTGAATATCCCTTTGACTACCGGGATGTGCGTTACCAGCTCTATCAGCCACTCTAACGATTTCTTGCCTACCGAGGTGGATACCACGAGGCCCACTATGTAGAACACGCAGATAGCCACCAGCAGCCCTAGCCCAGGAAAGGTAGGAAGTTCATCGTTCTGGGTGATCAGTTTCAAGATTGGTACGACGGCGGAGTCAACGTAATTCACCATGACGACGACGACTATTATCGTAATCAACAGCGGCAGCAGTTCCATCAGGCCGCCCACCGTCTTTCCCCGCAGGTGGTTGCCTGTTTTCTGGAATACGTTTGGTTCGATCTCTTGGTCTGAGGGCCGATTCACCTGGGCTCTGTTGTCGTCAGCCATAGTTACCGCTCCCGGCGGCGCATAGCGCCTCGCTTGGCAGTAGGATCTCGATCGCTATTCCGCTACGAACCAATCCTTCTCAGCCGCCTCGTCCGGCCATAGGAAGTCGAAGCCTACTCGCAACGCCATCTGCCTGTCCAAGTCGTCGCGATCGCCGATGTGCCAGTAGGCGTCGGCGCGGAACTTGGTTTTCACGTCCGCTAGCAGGTGTTTTGCGCTGACGAAGTCCTGCTTGATGCCCGCCGCCTCCCAGATTCGTCGCTGAGAGCTGGGCGGCCTATCCGAGCAACTTCCGATGATGTGCCCCTTCTGCTGAGCTATCCGAGCCATCTCCATCGTGAGCGGGCCGGGCGGATCGCCCACCTCCATCGTGCCGTCGATATCGAAGCTGATTAGTATCGTCAAAACTGTTCCTTTCCCATCACTCCCGCGCGGGGAGCGACCTGAACGCCGGGCAAGAGCGCGGCGCGTTCGCCTATACCGATCGCTTGGGCCGACCGCGCGGGCGGGGCCGGAGCGCCCGGCCTCGCCCCCCGTCTTCTAGCCGCTAGTCCGGAGTCGCGCTCCAGACTGTGAAGTTGCCCCCAAGCGGCATAGGTCCGCCCGACACGGCGATCTCTGGCTTCACGCCCGTTACCGCCCGCGGGCCGGCGCGTCCCTGAATCTGCTGTATGCTGTCCGTATGCATCCAGAAGCGGCTGCGACCGCTGCCGACGTTGCCGCCGCTGGGCTGAATCGGATTCGGACCCTCAATCGAAATGTCCGTCTGGTAGAAGTCCAGCGCGTCCCCGAAGCCCATGCCGCGGTAGCCCAGGCCCTCTACGTGGAACTGGTGGAACTGCGCGAAACCGTCGTACATATTCTCGAACGACAGGTCATCCACCGTAATGCCCGCGCTCTCGAAGATCTTGCGACCGGTGCTGGCGGTCTCCGCCTCCACCTCGTCGAGAGTCGGCGTGAGGCTGCGCGGCGTCCCACGGCTGGAAGCGTGTCCCATGATGTACACCGGCTTCTGCTTCATGTCCTGCGCGCGTTCCGCGGTGGTGAACAGGTACGCAGCCGACGCCATAATCGGTATGTCGTTGTCGAACAGGTTCGCGGGCTTGGCTATCCAACGCGCCGACAGATAGTCCTCAGCGGGCAGCTCCTCCGGACGATGCTGCGCCCAATATCCTTCTGGGAACATCAGCCCGTTGCGACGCGAATTTTCCATGAACGGCGCCATCATGTCGTGATTCTTGCCGTACTTGGTGCAGTACTGAGCGAACTGGAGCGCGGTGCCGTAGCAGCCCGGCGGCCCCCACAGGGAGCGTCCCTGGCCGAGCGCGTAGTTGCCCGGCACAGCGCCTGCCGCGCTGATTCCAGAATGGTTGTAGCGTCCCTCCAGGTTGTGCCATCCCTTCAGCACCAGGCAGGTGTTCGCAAGCCCGTCGCCGATCGCCTGCGCCGCCACTACGATAGCCGCCGACATGCAGCCGGGCGCGTTCATCGCGAACTTCACGTTCGTAAGCTCCGGCGTATTCTTCAGCAGCCACTCGACGCTGAACTGCGCCAGCCCGTCAAGCGGATCGTCGGTGCGCTCGAAGCTGTTCACCACGTCCCACGGAATCGGCGTTTCCGCCGGCCAGTGCGCGCCCGTAGTAGTAACAGGCACTACTACGATGCCATCCACCTCGTGCGGCTCTACGCCAGCGTCCGCCATCGCATTGCGCAAACACAGAATCCCGTCCGCGCCAACCGTAGTCTCGGGCCTGCCGTCCCAGCGACGCGAGGTTGGCGAGTGGCCGATGCCGACCGCCGCCACCTTGCCGCGGTGTTCCCAAACGCCTAGTCCCTCGACGCTTCTGTACATAGATTCCGGTGCGTCTATCGCAGTTACCATAGTCTTACTCCCCCTAGCTTGGAATTCATCATCGCCCAGAATGACACAGAGTAACCGATCTCATCCGTCGTCAACCCTCCACCACCCTCCACTCCGGCGCCATTTGGCCGTTCGCCGTTGCCTCGAACATCACTTCGACTGCCGCGCCAATCGGGACATCGTCAACGGGAGTGCCCGGCAGCCAAGAGTACATCTGGATTCCGGGATCTTCGTCCAGCGTGACCACCGCCAAGTTGAACGGTTGGTCTTCCTGCAAAGACGCGATGGGGCAGTCGTACACCACACAGTAGTTGTATATCTTGCCGCGTCCGCTCATCTCCTTCCAGCCCAAGCTGTCGCCGGAGCCGCACGCGCCGCACACTCCCAGCGGCGGATTTTGCAGCCGGTCGCACGCGGAGCAGTTCTGTATCACCAGCCGCCCCTCGTTCGCCGCTGCCCAAAACGGCCCGGTCAACTCATCGGGTTCAACACCCTGTTTTACCATCTGTCCATCTCCTAATGGTGGAACTTGTCGGCGCGTCCCACAGACTGGCGCCCATGATTCCGACAAATAATAATGCAACGCGCCCAAGTTGCCAACACCTAAAAGCAAAGAACCGCCCCGTTTGGGCCGCATCCCTCGAAAGGGAGCGCCCAAACGGGGCGGCTGCGCTAAGCTCTATGTCCGTTCGCTACGCGGTCTAGCGTCCGCGCTGGCGAGCGATCGTGACCGCGCCGCCCAGGGCGATGAGCGCGCCCGCCAGGGCAAGCGCAAGCGCCCAGCCCGCCGTCAGCGAGAAGTCGCCCGTCTCAGGCATCTCATCCACTGGCTCCGGTGCAGGCTCCGGAGTCGGCGTGGGCGCCGGAACCGGCTCGTACCAACCGGACCCGAAGACCAGATCGCCGCTCCTCACCACCCAGGTGTGCTTTATCTCTTCCCCGCCTAAGGCCGGGTTGAGGTAGGTGTAATCTACCCACGCTCCGCCTTCCGGCGCGTCTATGATGGCCGAGCCGAACTCCTCGCCGGTCGAGTCGGTCCCAAGCGGACCCAGGAGGCTCTGGCCTATGTTCTCGGGAACGGTTGCATGAGCGACGATAGCATCCCCCTGAACAACGAACACGTACCACTCGCCGTCCACGCTCTCGGGAGTGTTGTAGTACGCGATGGTCCTCTCGTCGCCAACGGCCTTGTGCAGCTCGACGGCCTGCTCCACGAACGCCTTGGTGTAAGCCTCGGGGGAGTCCTTCGAAGGGCTTGGCTCGTACCAGCCCGAACCGAAGAGCAGCCCGTCATGCCTTATGGCCCAAGCATGCTTGAGCTCGGCCACGCCGGTCGCCGGATTCGTGTGAGTGTAGCTGGTCCAGCCTCCGTCCTCATCAGCCACGGCGACTATGGCCGCGCCGACCGGATAGCTATTGAAGGTGACGCTGTCTTCCAAGGACATTCCGATCCGGTGTGGGTGGGTCGGATAAGCTATGGTAACGTTGTTCTCATCGGCGATAGCGACGTACCACTGCCCGTCCACGCTCTTCCGCATGTTGTAGTATTCGACCGTATCTTCTATTCCCAAAACGTCGTACAGGTCCGTGGCCCGCTGGACTAACTCTTTGGTGTAGGCAGCGGGATCCGACTTCGGAGCTCCCGCCTCGTACCAACCCGAACCGAACAGAATCCCGCTATGCCGGATGGCCCAAGAATGCTTCCTCTCGACTTCGCCGGACGCCGGGTTCACGTAAGTGTAGCTAACCCAGCTGCCGTCTTCATTGGCCACGGCATTGACCATCTTGCCGGCCGGATATCCGTCCGGACCCAGCACGCGGTCCAGGAGCCATCCTACGTGCGTTACATGCGAGCGCAGGATGGAGCTCCGGTCGGCGATGAACACGTACCACTGACCGTCGCGGCTCTCATCGGTGTTGTAGTAGGCCGTGGTTTCCTCGAGACCGGTCTTTTTGTAGCGGTCCACCGCTTGCTGAACCAGCGTCTTGGTCCACTCCGGCTGGTCGGCTCGGAGGTTGCACAGCGTCAGCTTGGCGGTGGTTTCAGCGGTCCAGCCGTGTGTCTCCGAGTCTAGGTCAGCGCCTCCTTGGATTCCTGGGTGCTCGGACCGACTGCCTTCGCCCAGCCCGCTGGAGAGGGCCTCGCCACCCAGACAGGGCACCGTATCCGCAGTCTCATCGTTCGATTCTGAGCCGGAGTCTATGACGGACGCCATAGCTTCCAAAGTGGTTGGCTTGCCGTCATCGTCCAGCTCGATCATCGCCGTAGCCAGGATGTAGGCATCGTTTGTGCAGGCGAACATTCCGGCGACGGACACCGCCGCGCCGTCCACTCCGGCAATGACGGTGTTGTACTCTTGCCCGGGCAGGATGGGTCCGCCCGTGTTAAGAACGAATGCGGACAACACGCCGGGCCTGCCGCCCAGCGTCGCTATCAGGTCGCCTGTCACGCCGCCTTCTGAGAGGTCGTCAATGCCGTCGAGATCGTCCGGAGATTCGTACGTCAGCGGGGCCACATTCGGATCGTGCACCACGACGACGGGCGGGGTGATTGGCTGCCCGGCCGTTAGGTTTTCCAGCGTCAGCGTCGGGTTGGCGGCCGCAGGAGCGTCTGTCCCTGCAGCGTGGACGAACAACTGCATCGCAGCCACGTCCCAGCCGTGGGTCGTCGCGTCCAGGTCGGCGCCGCCCATGATGCCGTCGTGCAGCATTAGTGAACCTTCTCCGCTAGCGTCCGACACGCCCGCGCCTCCCAGGCACGGCACGGAGGCGGCGGTCTCGGAATTCACTTCAGTGCCGGCGTCGTACACTCGGCCAGAAGACATTGCTCCACTTTCAGACATGATTGCCGTTCCGACGGCAATCGCGTCGTTGGTGCAGGCGAGCATGGCGACAACGGTAACGTAGTCGCCCGGCATCGCTGTCACCGTGCCGGTCGCCTCCTCGCCTCCCGGAATGGGAGCCGTCTCGATCTTGACGACTTCGGATACGCCGGCCAGTCCGGCAAGCGTGGTTGCCAGTGGCTCCTGCGCCCCGGCCTCAGCCAGCTCTTCCAAGCCCGCCAGGCCGTCCAGCGAGGACGCGCCGGTGATGACGCTGCCGTCGTGGACTATGGCGATGGGCGGCGTCAAAGGGTTGCCGCCCGTAACGTTGCGGACGGTGAGCGTCATGCCGCCCGCCCCCTGAGCTTCAACATTATTCACATATGCCTGCGCGACAACGCCTACGGCGACCGCCAGCGCAACGATTAGGGCGCTCAACAACTTCAGCGACAAGGTAAACCTCCTCGGGAGCTATGAAGTCAACGAATCAGTTTACCCATATACCCCTGTTTGTGTAAACAGTAGTTTATATGGGTGCGGTGGAAATTGCCCTAGCGTTGCAGTATCCTGAACGCAACGATGCCAGACCGACAGAGCAGACCACTCGGAGAGTCCTCATGTCCGACAAACTCCAACAGGGAGACCGCTTTCCAAAGCTCAACCTCAACCTCATAGACGGAGGCTCGTTAGAGCTGCCGCGCGAGATTCCGAACCGCTACGTCGCGCTCCTCTTCTACCGGGGCAAGTGGTGACCGTACTGCGTGCGGCAGTTAGCCAGCTACGAAGACAGAATGGAACGTTTGGACAAGATGGGGATTACGGCGATCGCCGCCACCACCGAGAGCAAGGAAGACGCCGCTGAGATGGCGAGCAAGGCCGGCATATCCTTCCCCGTAGCATACGGCGTAACAGAGGAAGACGTCGCCGCGCTCGGCGCCTGGTGGACGGAAGACGCGGCTCACGGACGCTACCTACAGCCGATGGAGTTCATCATCATACGCGGGGGCGTCGTCTTCAACTCCCTGTACGCCTCCGGCCCTATAGGCCGCATGGCTGTGGACGAGGCGACCCTCTACATCCGCCACCGCGAACAGACGAGGGCGCGGCGACAGGCGGCGGGGTAGGGGACTGGTGAGCTAAGGCCGCTGGGCAACCGTCAGCAACCAGTTCCGGTAACTCGCAATCCGGCGTCGTTGAAGTCGTTGTCCATTTCGTCTTCGAACCAGTAATCGTTGCCGCTGATGCGCGGGTTCCATCGATGATAGTCTCGGGCCCACACGTAGATGCCGAACTGGATTGACCCACTGTTTGGGACCGTGCGGCTTTGGCCAACGTCAGTGTTCACTATGCCGAGACGCTGCGCGGTGCCGCCCGAGGCGCGGTAGACGAACTCGCTAGTATAGGAAGCTTCATACCCTCCGAGCACAGTGACCGTGTACGTGGCGCAGGTTCCGCCGTTCCCGCCGTTCCCGCCGTTCCCGTTGTTATTCCCGCTGTTCCCGCCGTTGTTCGGGTTGGAGTCGGATTCCGTTCCGCTGTCGCTTCTGCCCAAAGACCGTTGTAGCTGTGGCCTGTACGCCTCGTCGTCCTCAATGTAAACATCCGCGGTTCCGGTTTGGCCGATGGCCAGTCCGGCCGTCGCCGCCCCCGCTCCGACCGACAGGGATAGGGTGAAGAACTCCGATCCCTCCGCCGTATCGTCGTCGACAATGCGTACGGAAATTCTGGCGCTCGTGTCCCCCTGATCGAAGTAGACCGATATGCTCTTTTCGCCCGTCCAGTCTTCCTTATGTTTTGCGCTGCCGGAGCTCACGGTCACCGTCAGGCCCTCGCTCGCCGCAAGGTCCGCGATGGTCGCTGTAGCCCCGGTAGATAGGGTGATGGTTACGATGGCGTGGCTGTACACGCCCTCAGTTACGTCGTACCGTGACTGCTCGAAGTTCGCCTCGATGACCCGCGCCACCGTGATTGTGTAAGTCTGCGTTTCGCTGTCCTCCGCCGTTACCACCACGGTGATGTCGTTGTTGCCGTAGTCTAGGGCAATGGCGTCGCTGGTCGCGCCGCTGGCGACGGCTGTGCCGTTCACTTCTACGGTCGCGCCGCTGTGATTGGGAACGAACGTTACTTTCACCGAGTCCACCGTACCCGGAACTGTAACTGTGTAGGCATAGACGTCGGAGGCGAAGCTCTCGTCGAGGGATATGACGTTGTCGTCATCGTCGGTCAGCTCCAGAGAGCTGAGGGTGGCGTCGCCGGACAACCTCGGCGTTCTCAAGGCGGGATCGTCGTCCTCGGGCGTGGCCCATGCGCTTCCGGGGTCGATGCCGTTCCTGGCGCGCACCCTCAAATCGTAGGTCGTGCCGTTGTTCAGGCTGCCGATGATCGCGCTAGTCGCAGTGTCGGTGTGGGTGAAGTCGGTCCATTCGGTGTCGGTACTCGCCTTGTACTGCACGTCGTAGCCGGTGATGGACGCGCCCGCGCCGCCCTTGTTGGCAGGCTCGGTCCACGTCAACGCGATCTGTGTGTTGCCGGCCGCGGCGCTCACTCCCGTGGGCGCGTCCGGCACGGTCCAGGTGGTGGCCTGCGCGGCGTCGGATGAAGAGCCGCTGATGACGGCGATTGGATTTCCGCCTATTACGTGCGCTCGCACGTCGTAGGTGGTCCCTTTCACCAGGCCGACTACTCGCCGCGCTGTCGCCCGGCTGAGTCCGGTGGTGTCTATGCTCGCGTCGGAGGGCAGGGAAGGATCCAGCGAGGGCGCCGGCCAACTGCCGGTGTCCTGTTTCACCTGTGTCAAAACCGAGTGCCCGTCTGCGGTCGCGTCGAACCCGATCAACAACAGGGGGCCGCCGTTGTATGCCTGGGGCGTCACCTTCAGGTTGGTCGGTTTCGAAACCGTCGTCACCGCCACGGAGTCGATGCTGACGGAACTGCCGTTGTACTTCGCGTCCGAGCTTGCGGCAGAGTGAGTTACGGACGTGGCGCCTGCGGCCACCCCCGTCACCGTTACCGGCTGCGGCACGCTCCAGTTGTCCGGCGTGAACGTTAGCGCGTCGCTCACCGTCGCCGTCGCCGGGGACGAGCTGGACGGTGTAACTATCACGTCGTGGACAGGCTTGGTGTCTAGGACCACGGTATAGTTGTTGGTCGCGTTCTCGGCCACGCTGAGGCTTCCCGTGTTCAAGGTCGCTCCCGCCGTGTCGTTGTCGCTAATGGTGATGGTAACGCCGTTTACGGAGACACCGCTTGGGGGATTGGCGTTGAGGATGATGGTCTCGTCGTCCTCGTCCACCATGTCGTCGGCGATGGTGAGAGCCACAGTGGCCGTTGCATTGCCCTCGGCAATGACGATGGTAGAACTACTCGCCGTGTAATCTTCTTCGCCCTCGTTGACCTCGCCTTTCAAGTCGGCGCTGCCTGCGAACGTAAGGGACGCCTCGAAGCCGCCCTCGACCGCCAGGTGGTTCAGTATGGCGATGACGGTCGCGGTCATGCCCTCGTCGAGCTTAGCGTAGTCCACACCCAGGTTCAGCGCTGTGGGGGTCTGGATCTCCTGCTGGGCCCGCGTCACGGTCACAGTGTAGGTCTTCTTGGTGGCATCCTGCGCTGTCACCTCGACCTTGATGGCGTTGACGGCCACGTCGAGCGCGATCGCGGAACTGGACGAACCGCTGGTCACCGACGTCAGGCTTGTCCCCTTGCCGACCTTCACCGTGGCGTTGCCGGTGTCCTCCACCGTAGGCGTCAGCTTCACGTGAGTGATGGAGTTATCTACCGACGCCGTATAGCTCGTCGTCGCCTTGTCGAAGGCGGCCGGTGTCAGCGTCAGCTCCGTGAACTCGCCGTCCGCGCTGGAGCCGCCGCTCGCCGTCAGGCCGCTCAGGTTGGCGTTCGAAGACAGGTTCAGGCCCTGCCGCGGAGTACCGGTCTGCGGCGACGACCATGCCCCGGTAACGCCGGTGGCCACGGCGCGCACCCGCACGTCGTAGCTAACGTCGTTGGCAAGGTCGTCTATGGTGATGGATGTGTCGGTTTCGTCGGTATGGTCGGTCGGCCAGTCTTCGGCGCCAGTCTCCTTGTACTGCACCTCGTAGAACGCCAGCGACCCCTGGACTATTGGCTCGCTCCACGTGACCTCCAACGACTCGTCGCCGGGCGTCACCGTCACTCCCTCTGGAGCGTCGTCGTCCTCGATGGTGATCGTCATGGTGGCGTCGCCGCTATAGCGCCCTGCCCTCGGCACGATTTCTATCTCGATGGTCTCGCTTGGTTCGACGACGTTATCGCCGCAGATCGTCAGTTGTAGGGCGCCGCTCGACTGAGTGAGACGGACGGAGCCTGACGTGGGCGCCCGGAAGTCATCCCCCGCCGAGCAAGTTGTTCCGTCGGTTCCTGTCGCGGTGGAGCCGCTGCCTATCTGCCAGTCAATGTCGATTCCCGACTGTGGAATCGTCCCGCTCACCGTATGGAACCGGACCGCCTGCGCGCCTGCGCTGTCGGTCTCAGCGTAGGTGGCGGAGGCGGATGTGAACCCGATACGCAACTCGGTGGGCGCGCCGCTCGCCTCGTCGGACCAGGGGCCGTCGCCATCGATGTTGGTGGCTAGTACCCGCACGTCGTAGCTCGTGTCTCTAGTCAGCCCTGCGATAGTTGCTCTAGTCGCCTCGCCGCTTTGGACGCTCGTCACCCAGCCGGTGGAAGGGGCGCTGCCGGTCCCGATCTGGTCGGCTGCGGAGGTTTCTTTGTACTGCAGCTTGTAGCCTGTAATCGCAGTATCGCCACTGCCGGGCGCGCTCCACGATACGTCCAGCTTCAAGTGTCCCGGCGTGAGCGTCGGAGCGTCGGGCTTGAGGGGGACGGAACTTGAGATCGAGTCCTGTGTCTGTTCCAACGTTAGCTCGGGGTTGGGCTCGTCGGGTGATTCGGAACGCTGCGACAGCGTCGTTCCCACCACTATCCCGGGAATAGCCACCGAGAGGGCTACCAAAAGAACAATGCCACGGCGTATACTTTTGGAATTCACAGTGGACTTTACTCCTCGCCAGGGTTCGCGCAAACGATTGGCGCCCATAAATCATTTGCGCCCATGTTGGAGTATTGTCTGTACAGGCTAATGGCCTATTCTAGGTGTGCAGTGGGCTTGTGAATGCGAAAATCTTGGACGACGACCAGCTTGCCGTATCCGATGCGGGCTGCTGCTCCTGAGAGGTAGGACAAACGGTGTTTCTGCGCTTTCAGGACGAAGTCCTGAACGTATCGCTTCGATCGTTTTGCCACTTTGACGCTGTTAGGAGAGGTCTGGCTTTGCCAAGTGATGGTGGGCGATACAGGACTCGAACCTGTGACCTTCTGTGTGTAAGACAGACGCTCTAACCAGCTGAGCTAACCGCCCACGTATCAAGCCTAGCCGACCCTGTTTGGCAACCGACTCGACTGGCAGGGGAGAGGTGGCGCGCTTGGTGGGACTCGAACCCACGGCCTCAGCCTCCGCAGGGCTGCGCTCTATCCGCTGAGCTACAAGCGCGCGCTAACGGCGTTCGGCGCTCATACGCCGATCGCCGGAGGGTTGAACTGGAATGGTGCCGAAGGAGGGAGTCGAACCCACACACCCGTAAGGATACTACGTCCTGAACGTAGCGCGTCTACCGTTCCGCCACTTCGGCGCTATTCGAATGCTCTACGATTATACCCGACGCCGACGCCGCGTTCAACGCCAAGCGCGCCGCTGGTGGGCGATCGAGGATTTGAACCTCGGACCTCTCGCGTGTGAGGCGAGCGCTCTAACCACTGAGCTAATCGCCCCGGTCCGCCAGCGCGCTCGTCTGCGACGCGCGCCCAGCCGGGAACCAAGCCCCGCGCCGTGACCATTGGTGGCAACGGCTGGGTTCGAACCAGCGACCTAGCGCTTATGAAGCGCCCGCTCTAACCACTGAGCTACGTTGCCACTTCAGGTCTGCGCCGACGGGAAAAATGATAGAGTATCCCAAGAACGGATGTCAAACTGTATAATGCCCGCAGAACTTCCTTCCCCTTGGTTCGGGAAGGTTGGTATGGGGGTGAAACCCAAGCCCAAAGCAATCGCATCCAAGCCAAGATACTGATACAGCTAGGAGTCCCTTCCATGAATAACATCGGCATATCCACGTTTCCCACCGACTACTCGGTTGACATCGCCATCCTAGCGCGCCGCGCCGAGGAGATGGGCTTCGAGTCGCTCTGGGTTCCCGAGCACCCGATCATTCCCGTCGAAACGTCCAGCCCGTGGCCCGGCTCGCCTGACGGGATCATCCCGAAGGTGTACGCTGACATCGTGGACCCGTTCGTCGCGCTCGGCAGGGCGTCCGCGGTAACGAACACGCTAAAGCTCGGCACCGGCATCTGTCTCGTGCCGGAGCGCAACCCGTTGCTGCTCGCCAAAGAGGTAGCTACGCTCGACATGTACTCTGGCGGACGCTTCCTGTTCGGAATCGGCGCGGGCTGGCTGAAGGAGGAGACGGAGATCATGGGCGGCGATTTCGCCCACCGCTGGACTCAGACGCGCGAAGCGATCCTGGCGATGAAGTCTCTGTGGACGGAGGTGAAGAGCGAGTACCACGGCAACTACTACGATTTCCCGCCGGTGTATTCGTTCCCGCGCTCGGCGCAGCGTCCGCATCCGCCCGTTCTGCTCGGCGGCATGGCGCGAAACGTCTTCCGCCGCGTCGTGAGATGGGGAGACGGCTGGATGCCCAACCGCGTTACTCCGGACGACATCAGCGCGGGCCGCCGGACGCTGAACGAACTGGCGGAAGAGGCGGGACGCGATCCGGCGTCTATCTCGATCTCCGTGTTCGGGCAGCCTGCGGACAGGGCTCTGGTCGAAGAACTGATCTCCGCGGGCGCCGACCGCGTTATGATCCGCGTGGAGACCGCCGACGAAGACGCCACCAACGCCCAGCTCGACGAGATAGCGGAAGCCGTCCTGTCCTAAGCGCCCAAGTCCCTTCCCCCTTGATGGGGGAAGGTTAGAGCCTGCTCCATACTCGATACGGGGCAGGGGGTGAAAAGCCCCCTCTCCCTCAGGGAGAGGGATGGGGTGAGGGTGAGCCGCCCTACTCAAACCTCGGCATCACCTCGTCGCCGAACAGCCGGATGGAGCGCAGAACCTCCTCGCTATCCATCTCGCCGATGTTCAGCTTCATCATCAGGTTGCGGACGCCCAGATCGCGCAGATTGGCGATCTGCTCCGCAACCTGTTCCGGCGTTCCGACGATGCACGCCTTCTCGAAGTCCTCGCCCGCCGGAAGCGGCTTGGTCGGGTCCAGCGGTGGGAAGCCCTCGGGGTTGTACAGCTCCCTCGCCTCGCGGAAGTGCTTGCGCTCGCGTCGGAAACCCGGCTCGCAAAGCTCGCGCGCCTCGTCGTAGCTCTCGGCCACGAACACGTTCTTCGAGAACCAGCACAGATCCAGCGCGGTTTGCACCTCAGGCTCTGAGAAGCCGGCGTCGCGCATCTCGGTCGTGTACGCCTCGATGCGGGCGCGAATCTCGTCGTCTTCCTGCACGCCGATCAGCACCGGACGACCGATGCGCGCCATCTCGCGCGTCGAACGCTCGCTGATGCACGCGCGCACCAGCGGCGGGTGCGGCTTCTGGTAAGGCATTGGACGCAGCGCCGGGAACGATACGTCCCAGAACCGCCCGTCGTGCCGAACCGCCTCGCCCGTCCACGCCGACATCACCAGATCTTCCGCTTCCGCCAGCCGCTCCACGCCCTCATCCATCGGCACCCCGAAGCCCAGATACTCGTATGTGTTGTACGCTGAGCCGCGCCCGATTCCGACGATCAGGCGTCCATGGCTCAGGTTGTCGAGCAGCGCGGTTTGCGCCGCCAGTCGCACCGGGTGGTGGAACGCCATCTCCACGACGGCGAAGCCGATCTTGATGCGCCGCGTCCGCGCCGCCACCGCCGCCCCGAACACCAACGGATCCGCGTATGCGCACGCGCCGTCGAAGTGATGCTCCGTCAGCCACGCCGCCTCGAAACCGATCGCGTCCTGAAGCTCGATCTCCGCCAGCGTACTGTCAATAATCGTCCCATCCCGCTCCGCGCTGTGGCTGACCGGAAACACAAACGAACCGAACTTCATAGAGGCCCTCCCTGAACGCCTCCATTCTAAACGCAAAGGCGCAAAGGCGCAAAGAAATTTGGATGTTCCTAGAGTCTTGCGATCCCATTCAAAACTGCGGTCTCGTGAGCGCATGAGGTCTGATTGGTTCCTTCGCGTCTCTGCGTCAGAATCTGTCCTACCCCAGAAATGCCACCAGCCGCCGCTCCGCATCCTCGATGTCGCGCAGTTCACACTCCCACACCGTCATCACACCCCATCCTCCCGCCTCCAGCAGCGCGGTATTCCGAACGTCGCGGGACCGGTTCCCTTCCAGCTTGCCTATCCAATATTCTCGATTGGACGCCGGGATCCGGACGCGGGAGCAGTCCGGGTGATAGTGCCAGAAGCAGCCGTTGACGAACACCACCTTACGCCGCGACACGAACACCAGGTCGGGCTTGCCGGGCAGATCCGAGCGGTGCAGCCGGTACCGATATCCCAGCCCATGCAGCAGCCGACGCACCCGCATCTCGGGCTTCATGCCCTTAGCCTTGACGCGCGCCATTATCGCGCTGCGAACTTCCGGAGTTACCGTGTCAACCATGCCTAACCTCCGGTTCCCTTCCTCCTCGATGAAGGTACGATCCTCTCATCGTCCTGTCCCTGTTTAACCTATTGGCAGGCCGCAAAGTGTTCAAGGCTAGAACCGCCCCGCATTGTAACTCGCCCCTAGTCATCCAACCCAATCCGATATACACTATCCCCATACACAAGGGTCAGGGAGTTCCGATATGAACGCCGACGCGCTCAGAGACAAGTCCACCAAATATCTGTGGATGCACAACCGCGACTGGATTTCGATGGCAGAGCACGGCGAGCCGATGATCGCCGTCGAAGGGGAGGGCGTCCGCATCACCGACGCCGACGGGCGCAGCTACATAGACGTCAACGGCGGCTACAACTCCGTCAACGTCGGCTACGGGCGAACCGAAATCGCCGACGCCGCGTTCGAGCAGATGAACCGTATATCTTACTTCCCGTTCGGCACGACGACCGAGCCTACTGCGATGCTGGCGCAAAAGCTCGCGCAGATGACGCCCGGATCGCTCAGCAGAGCGTTCCCCGTATCCGGCGGCTCCGAGGCTAACGAGACTGCCATCAAGATTGCGCTCGCCTACCACCGGCGGCGCGGAGATACGCGGAGATACAAGATCATCAGCCGGATGGGTTCCTACCACGGCACCACCGCCGGCGTGCTGTTCCTCGGCGGCTATGCCGACACGCAGCGCGAAGACTTCGAACCCGCGCCTCCGGGCATGGTCTATGCCCCGCCGCCGTCGGCGTACCATTCGCCGATTCCGGGCGAGACCGACTCCGAAGCCGCCGTCCGATGCGCCCAGGCCGTCGAGGATCTGATCAAATTCGAGGGGCCTGAGACCGTAGCCGCCGTCATTGGCGAGCCGGTCGCCATTCCTCTGGGCGCGGTGGTTCCAGGCGACGAGTACTGGCCGATGCTGCGCGAAATCTGCGACCGCTACGGCGTGCTGCTGATAGCCGACGAGGTCATCAACGGCTTTGGTCGCACCGGGCGAATGTTCGCCGTCGAGCACTGGGGCATCGTGCCGGACATCATGACCATCGCCAAGGGGATCGTAAGCTCCTATCTGCCGATGGCCGCCGCCATAGCCACCGAAGAAGTGGCTGGCGTGTTCGCGGGCGAGGAAGACTACCTGCGCCACGTCCTCACGTCGAGCGGACACCCCGTATCGGCCGCCGCGTCGCTGGCGAACATAGAGATAATCGAGAGCGAGGGCCTCGTCGAAAACTCCGCCGCCATGGGCGCCTACTGCAAGGAGTTGCTGGAAGGGATGATGGGCGACCACCCGTCCATCGGCGATGTGCGCGGCATAGGGCTGCTGATGGCCGTCGAGTTGGTCAAGGACCGCGAGACTAAGACGCCGTTCGACCCCGAAGACCGCATCGTGGACAGGCTCAACGAGAGCTTCAAGCGCAACGGCCTCATCCTGCGCGTCGCCGGGCCGGTCATACACATAGGCCCGCCGCTGTGCATAACCAAATCCGAAGTTGACGAGATTATCCACGCGCTAGACCTCAGCCTTTGGGAGCTTGAGGGAGACCTGGGGATGGCCCGCTATGCCTAACGCCACGACCGCAACCGGAACGCAAGACGCGCGGCAGGCCGCGCTCGATCACCTGTGGATGCACAACCGCAGCTGGACGTCGTCCGCCGAGACGGGCGGCCCCACCGTCATCACGAACGGCAGCGGCATCCGAGTAACCGACTCCGACGGACGCGAGTGGATAGACGTCAACGGCGGCTACATGTGCGTCAACATCGGCTACGGACGCTCCGAGCTCGCCGACGCCATGCGCGAGCAGATGAACAAGCTCGTCTATTTCCCGCAGGGTTCCACCACAGAGCCGCTCGTAGAGCTTGCCGAGAAGATAGCCGAGATTGCGCCCGGCAGCCTCGAGCGCTCCTGGCCCGTAACCGGCGGCTCCGAGGCGAACGAGACCGCCATCAAGATAGCCCGCGCCTACCACCGGCGGCGCGGCGAGTCCGGGCGCTACAAGATAATCAGCAGGCGCGGCTCGTACCACGGCGCGCTGGGCGCCACCATGTGGCTCGGAGGCGACGGCGGACGCGAGGACTACGAACCCGCCTTCCCGGGCATGGTCTATGCCCCGCACCCCGACGCCTACAATTCCCCAATCGAGGGCGAGACCGACTCCGAGGCCGCCGTCCGCTGCGCGCAGGCGATAGAGGATCTGATCAAGTTCCACGGCGCGTCCAGCGTCGCCGCCGTCATCGCCGAGCCGATCTCATCGTCCACCCCCGGCGCCGTGCCGGGCGACGAGTACTGGCCCATGCTGCGCCAGATATGCGATCGCCATGGCGTCATCCTGATAGCCGACGAGGTGATCAACGGCTTCGGGCGCACCGGGACCATGTTCGCCATGGAGCATTGGGGCGTAACGCCCGACATACTGACGATGGCGAAGGGAATCACGTCCAGCTACGTGCCGCTGGCGAACGCCGTCGTAACCCCCGAAGTGGCGGACGTATTCGCAGGCGAGGACAACATCTTCCGGCAGGCGCTCACGTTCGGCGGCCACCCCGTAACCGCCGCCGTAGCCCTCCGCAACATCGAGATAATCGAGAGCGAGGGCATGGTGGACAACTCCGCCCAGGTCGGCGCGCAGATCCTAGACGGCCTACGCTCGCTCATGGACGAGCACCCCATCATCGGCAACGCGCGGGGCAGGGGACTGCTACTGGGCGTCGAGCTCGTGGCCGACCGCGACACCAAGGCCCGCTATCCAAGCGACGCCCGGCTGCGCGAGAGACTAGCCGCCGCGTTCGAGGCCGAGTCTCTAATCCTCAACCCCGGAGGCGACCGCCTGTCCATAGGCCCGCCCCTCTGCATCACCCCCTCCGAGGCCGACGAGCTCCTAGTCAAGCTAGACCGCGCGTTTGGAAGGGTGGAGCGGGGGCTGGCGGGGTAGGGGGATGAGCGCGCACCATGTCTATTTCTGAGACTGCGGGAGCGAACGCTCGCTAGTAGTCATCCGCTAGATACAAGGATGAATCATTGTATAGCTTATGGGAAGAGTATTTGCCCGGTCAGGCGGTCGGTCTATTAGTGGCGATTGCTGCCATCTGTCTAGTGGCATGTAGCAACCAACTTCCTGATGAAATGCCCCCAACTGAACCGGCGCAAGCGATTATACTCCCACCGATAGCCACAGTTACACTGACAGCTACACCGATAGTCACCGCGACGCCAACCGCTACGGTGACGCCGACAGCGACCTACACGG
This sequence comes from Dehalococcoidia bacterium, assembly GCA_034420955.1. Classification (GTDB taxonomy): domain Bacteria; phylum Chloroflexota; class Dehalococcoidia; order Lucifugimonadales; family UBA1123; genus VXRN01. The sequence goes on along the minus strand of DAOUKV010000024.1, from coordinate 83,937 downwards.
CAACTCCGACCCCAACCCCCACCGCTGCCTATACGGCAACCTCGGTGCCGACGGCAACCGCGACGCCAACCGCTACGGTGACGCCGACAGCGACCTACACGGCAACTCCGACCCTAACCCCCACCGCTACCTATACGGCAACCTCGACGCCGACGGTTACATCGACGCCAACGGTTACACCCATGCCGACAGCGACCTACACGACAACTCCGACGGCTACATCGACGTCCACGCCTATCCCTCCACTGGGCAGCAGACAGAACCCCGTGCCATTCGGTACCGCGATGGAGGTCAAGTATGATGTCACCGACCATTGGGAGATAACGGTCTTAAACACAATTCCCGATGCTACAGAAATGGTACTAGAGGAGGGCCCATTATTTGGTGATCTACCTAAAGAGGGCAACCAGTTCTACATCGTAACCATACGGGCAAAGTACTTAGGACCTGGTTCTACCTACTTCTTGGGAGACTTACGGCTAAGAGCGATCGGCCATGGCGACGTAGTCTATAATGGTTTAGAGAATTCGTGTGGACTGTTAATTCCCGACGCACTGAGTTACTTTGAACTGTTCACCAATGCAGCGACGGAGGGCAACCAGTGTTGGCAGATCGCCTCCGATGATACAGGCTCTCTTCTTATGCTCTTAGAATCAGAAGACCTGTTCAATAGGGAACGCACTTGGTTCTCCCTAACAGACGGGCCGCCACTATCCGATACTCCGACCCCTACGGCCACCCCTGTTATTATATCTACCCCCGCAGATCTCGTGGCTCGGGTAAAAGACAGTGTAGTTAAAGTGGAGGGAGGAAGTGGCCTGTTCGCCAGCTCTAGTGGTTCTGGATTCATCTTTGACGTAGAGGATACGACAGCTTTCGTCGCTACAAACTACCACGTCATAGAAGATGCCAACGCTGTGGACGTGATAGTCCACAACAGTCGCACCTACAAGGCGCTGATTCTAGGATGGGATGCTGATAGGGATGTGGCTGTATTATCCATTTGTTGCTCTGATGACTTTGTGGCTCTTCCTTGGGAAGAGGCGTCACCAGCCGTCGGCGACCAAGTTGTCGCCGTAGGATATCCACGCGGAGGTTCGCTTCTTCAGGTCACCGCAACCACAGGCGAAGTGACCTCGGAGGATGAGACCAGCAAGCTTTATGGCTTTATTCCCCACACGGCACCCTTGAACCCTGGCAACAGCGGCGGTCCCCTGTTTTCTATGCCGGACGCCAAGGTGCTGGGGATCAACACGGCGCGGGGTACGCGTGTCCTCAGCTTCTATGCAATCCCCTTCCAGGCTATCAAGAACCAGATGGCAGAGTGGCGATCTCAGTTGGTAGTTGCGCCGTAGAAGTTCCAGCCGGAACTATGAAAGAATCAAGTGGGATTGTGATAGTGGTTCCAGAAGGTCTCAGTGAGCATACGGTCATTGGTCTGTAACCGGACTACTGAGTCAGTTAACTGTTCCTTGAGTAGCAGGTATCCTTCTCTCGATTCGTGTTGCTCAAGACGATACTGCATTTGATTCTCGAACAGACGGGAAAGTAACTCCTTTACTACCTCCGCACTGTCTGTGACCATCGCACCAACAGCAACGCCTGTGCTGAATTCAATCAGACGACTCAGAGGATGAACTTCACGATAGAATCGAGTCTTCTGCGATTCGTCGCAATAGAAAACCACGGGCTTTCCAAGGCTGAGTGCCATTGCTGCCTCGGCATCTTTCCCATAACTCTCTCGGTCACCTGCACTATATACTAGAACTTTAGCACATTTCACCATCAAACATTCAATTAGCCCCTTGTCTTCATGTCCGGAAGCGGAGCTCAACGTAGGATCAAAATAACGAAGATTTAGGTCAGCAAGCCTTTCCTCCCCAAATAACTGGTCGCAAAACCGAGCCATTTCTCGGAAATTTTCGCGATTTCGCATACTGGTAGCGACATATATATCTAACTCATTGACCATGGAGAGGTAGTGCTGCGTGTTCGTAAGTGCAGACTTTCTTGCCTTAAAGAATTTATCAGCTTCATTACCGAATTTTTCTTCGAAATCATCCTCCGATGAGATTAATTCTTCAAGGATACCATCCATGGAGAACTGAAATTCATCCTTGCGCTCTAAATACTTTGCAGGTAAATTTCCACTGATTAGTTGGCGGAATTTAATTGGCTCTCGATTTTCATTACGGTATGCAGCATAGGCTTCGGTAAGTGCTTGACGCATTTCGCCTTCCGACTCCGGACCATCTCCAAACGATTTGCAGGCCATTTCAGAAATCAGGTAACGGTCATCTTGAGGAATCCGTTGTAAAGGCAATACACTACCGCGCTGTTTCATAGCGTCGGTATCAAAGCATTTTGCTTGGAAGAAATCATCCAGTCCTACTCTGTCAAGAGTACGAAGTTCTCGGAATGCAGTACGGACATTTCCAAAGTAAAGAAGTGCATCCGTAAAAAGTCGATATATACCCCAGTGGAGATGTTCTAGCGAGACTATCGCTTGTGTATCCTCGACCCATAGTCGACTGAAATCACGAATTCGTTCTACTGGATATGGATGTTTCGGAGGACATTCAAGCCAATAGTATTGGAAAAAATCGTTTGACACGGGTGCTTGATGTCCCAAGCCGAGTAGTTGATTGAACTGAGACCTAGTCAATGGATTATCTGCAATCTTGTCGAGTCTATCAAAAACGCTGTCGTCTGTTTGCTCCGTCAACCAACCACCTATCCCTTCGCCTGGGATAGAGAATATTCGAAACTGTTTCAAAATCTCGTTTTTAGACATTATAGCCCTCAATCAGATTTTGCTTTCGCCACTATCATACCATAGGAGTCATTACTCCGTATAGAGTCACTCCCTCTGAGTAGACTGTCCCGTCAAGCTGAACTGCCCTAGCCACTATTCCCGTGAAGGCGGGAATCAGAGCGTCACTGTTCAATTGTCCTCGAATCTCGGAAGCATCCGTATACAAAATTGGAATACATCGTTCGCCAGGTGACTTTCACAATCTGCATCAGCGGACAACCCTGTGAGTGGACATCCATCCCCCAGTATGGCATATTGCCTGTGTGTAGATGACGATTAGGAGAATGCTATGCCCGCCAAAATACAAGATACCCTAACGGTCAATGGCTCGCACACCTCTAAACGAACTCACGACAGCATCGACGCACCGGACTTCTCATCCCGCCTCGACGAGTTTCGTGCGATTCAAGACGGGTGGCTCGACGGTGGCGGCACGGCGCCCAGCCCGCGAAGTCTCGATTGGCTCTCAGGTAGCTTGAAGGACTACTACGCCGATGATAGTCCCATGCCACACATCTACCCAACGCCCGAAGGCGGCGTGTCGCTGGAATGGGCTATCGGTCCACATAGAGCCAGCCTTGAAATTGACCTAGATGTTCACGAGGCAGAGTGGCACTGCTTGGACCTTTCCGCCGGCGAATCCTACGGACGGAACCTGCAGCTCGACGCTCCGCAAGACTGGCAATGGCTGGCAAGCGAGTTGCGCCGTCTGGGGAATCCAACAACGTGAATGGCGATACCCTCCTGCTCCGACAAATCCATCCTAATTTCGTTGAAGCGGATGGTAGCGTGTCCCATGTGGCCTTCAGACCCTTTCCGAGAGATGAAGGCAAGCTGTCCGCTTACGACGGAGACCAGATCACTGCCGAGGCGGCTTGGCATCACTACTCTTTCATATTGAACCTGCGCTCCGAAGGCGTAATGGCCGTTACGGTTGACGAGTGCGAGTCCCAACGAACCCCTCCAACTCTTGATGCCCACCCATTTCCCGAACACGTAAGCATCGACTTCACCGGCCTAAGCAGGCGAGAAGTGACTGACGCCGCCAAGGTTCTAGCAGAATTGGCAATGGATAGAGGCTGGCAGCACGGCCCGGTCAGTTGACACGCCCCAACCATCCCTCTTGCCTTGAACACCTCAAGGGCCTGTCCCAGATTGGTCGGCGCTGGTTCCGGGAATCGTTGGTGGCGGTGGCGCGGCGCACTGGATTCCGGCGTTCGCCGGAATGGGCGTTGAAGGCGGCATAGCATCCGAAACGAACTTGCCCCATCCCCCTCTGCGTTAAAATCTGCCCCAACCCCATTTCCCCCGCCCCGCTCAAATCTGCTATACTGATAGATGGTGCGTCTCGCGCCGCCGCGCCATGCCCCTTCGAATAACTGGACTGCGCCGCGCCGCCACGCGCCAGATACGACTACCAAAAACCCAAATTCATACACCAGAGGTCAACGGATGCCTGCATACGCGGTACTTGGCGCCCAGTGGGGCGACGAAGGCAAGGGCAAGATAGTAGATGTGCTCGCGAAGGACGCGCACATCGTCGCCCGATTCTCCGGCGGCAACAACGCCGGACACACGGTCGTTACCGACCAGGGCAAGTTCAGCTTCCACATCATCCCGTGCGGAGTCTTCTGGCCCAACGCGCTCAACGTCATCGGCAACGGCGTGGTGGTGGATCCCGATGTGCTGCTCGAGGAGATAGCCGACCTCGAATCGCGCGGCATACACATTGAAGACCGCATCGTCATCAGCGAACGCGCGCACCTGATCCTGCCGTATCACGTCATGCTCGACGAGCTGGCTGAGAAGGCGCGCGGCAGCGAACGCATCGGCACCACCGGCAAGGGAATCGGCCCCGCCTACGCGGACAAGGCCGCGCGCACGGGCGTCCGCGCCGCCGACCTGCTGGACATAGAGGCGCTGATACCCCGTCTCCAGGCCATACTCAAGTACCAGAACGCGGTCATCACCAAGGTCTATGACGGCGAGGCGCTCGAGTTCGAGGAGGTGTTCGCCAAGTGCCGCGACTGGGGCGAGAGGCTGGCTCCCTACATCGGCCCGGCCGAGAAGATAGTCAACCAGGCGCTGGCCTCTGGCAAGAACGTGCTGCTAGAAGGCGCCCAGGGCGTTCTGCTCGACCTCGATCACGGCACCTACCCGTTCGTAACCTCGTCCAATCCCACCATCGGCGGCGCGTCCGTCGGCGTCGGCGTCAGCCCCACGCACATAGCGGGCATCACCGGCGTCTTCAAGGCGTACACCACGCGCGTAGGCTCAGGCCCCCTGCCGTCCGAGCTGACCGACGCTACCGGCGAGACCATCCGAGAGCTGGCGCAGGAGTTCGGCACGACCACCGGGCGTCCGCGCCGCGTGGGATGGTTTGACGCCGTGGCCGCCAAGTACAGCGCGCTCATCAACGGCTACACCTCCGCCGTGCTGACGCGCCTCGACGTGCTGGACGGCTTCGACACCGTCCGCATCTGCACGCACTACCTCAACGAAGACGGCGAGATGACGGACGACTTCCCGGGCGGCGTCGCAGCTCTCGAAAAGGCGCGTCCCGTCTTCGAGGAGATGGCGGGCTGGGATCGTCCCACCGCAAGCGTCCGCCAGTGGGAAGACCTGCCCCAGGCCGCGCGCGACTACGTAGAGCGCATCGAACAGCTAATCGGCTGCCCCATATACGTAGTCTCGACCGGCCCCCACCGGGACGAAACCGTCATGGTCAGACCCATGCTCAGCTTCCTCTAGGCAAGGTCCCTCTCCCGAAGTTAAACGCAAAGGCGCGGAGACGCAAAGAATACTAACTCACCCTCTGCGTTTCTCCGCGCCCTCTGCGTCTCTGCGTTAAATCTACACCGGCAGATCTATCTCATACTCGTCCATCAGCGGGTCGAACTTGCTGGTGAAAGACTCGTCCGGCTCCCACAGCGGAAGGCGAGGCTTGCCGATGTCGAAACCGGCGCGGTTGACGGCGTACTTGATCGGGATCGGGTTCGTAACCCAGAAGATGGCCTTGAACAGCGGCAGCAGGCGGCGATGCTCCGCGGCGGCGGCTTCGACGTCGCCTTCGAGCAGCAGGCCCATCATCTGCTGTATCTGCAAGCCCACTATGTGAGCGGCCACGCTGACGATCCCGTATCCGCCCGTCGCCATTATCGAGAACGTCTCGTCGTCGTTGCCCGACCAGACCCGGAAGCCGTCCGGCGCCCCGTCTATTATCTGCGTGATCTGCACAGGGTCGCTCGACGCCTCCTTGACGCCCACGATGTTCTCTATCTCCGCCAGCCGCAGCGTGGTCTCGGTATCCATGTTCAGTGATGTGCGCGACGGCACGTTGTACAGGATGCCGGGCAGGGAAGTGGCCTCGGATATCGCCTTGAAGTGCTGGTACAGCCCTTCCATCGTCGGCTTGTTGTACGCAGGAACGGTCAGCAGCAGCCCGTCCGCTCCAACCTTCTCGGCCTCGACGGACAGCTCTATGGACTTGCGGTGGTTGTTGTCCGTAGTGCCGGCGATCACCGCGCCCTCGTCGCCGATCTCCTCCTTCACCTCCGCGAACAGCCGAATCTTCTCGTCGTCGCTCATGGACGGGGACTCGCCCGTCGTGCCGCCGATGACCAGCCCGTCCGAGCCGGAGTCCAGCAGCTTGCGCGCCAGCTTGCGCGCCTTCGTGTAGTCAAGCTCGCCCTCGTCGTCGAAGGGCGTAACCATCGCCGTCAGCAGCCGTCCGATCTCAGCCATTTCATCCTCCAGACCCGGTTTTGGTGGTCGTTCGTCGAACTATGGGAATTTACCTTGCTTCAGCGAGGCAGCAGGTCCCGGCGCATCATCTCCTCGGCGATCTGAATCGAATTCAGCGCCGCGCCCTTTCTAAGGTTGTCGCATGACAACCACATGGCGATGCCGTTGTCGAGCGCCAGATCCCGGCGGATTCGTCCGACTAGCACGTCGTCCGCGCCCGCCGCCTCGATGGGCATAGGATACTCGCTTTCGCTCGGTTCGTCCACCACGCGCAGACCCGGCGCCGACGCCAAAATCTCGCGCGCCTCGCCCGGGCTGATAGCGTCGGTGAACTCGATGTTCACCGCCTCGCTGTGGCTGACATAGACCGGCACGCGAACGCAGGTGGCGGATACGCGCACTTCGGGCGCGTGAAGAATCTTGCGAGTCTCGTTCTGCATCTTCATCTCTTCGTTCGTGTAACCGTTTTCCCAGAACGGCTCGACGTGTGGCAGAACGTTGAACGCGATTGGATGCGGATAGACCTCCGCGTCTGCCTGTTCGCCGTCCAGCGCGGACTGCGACTGGCTTTCGAGCTCGGCCGCCGCCGCCGCGCCTGTCCCCGTTACCGACTGGTACGTCGCCGCGATGACACGCTGTACCGCGTTCACCTCGTGCAGCGGCTTCAGCGCCATCACCAGCGGCGTGGTCGTGCAGTTCGGGATAGCCACGATGCCGCGATGCTCGTCCAGATCGTCGCCGTTGACCTCAGGCACCACAAGCGGCACGTCCGGCTCCATCCGGAACGCCGAGCTGTCGTCTATGGCTACCGCGCCGTTCCGAGCGGCCAGCGGCGCAAGTTCGCGGCTGACGGCGGTGGATGCGGCGATGAAGGCGAAGTCAACTTCGCTGAGCAACTCAGGCGTAGCCAGTTCGACGGCTATCTCCTCGCCGCGAACCTTCAGCTTCTTGCCGACGGAGCGTTCCGACGCGCACAGCCGGATCCGCCCAGCCGGAAACTCCCGCTCCTCGATGATCTGCAGGAAGACCTGCCCAACCGCGCCCGTAGCGCCCACGATAGCTATGCTGCACTCGTTCACTTGCGTCTCCCGTAAACAAGAATTGCCTAAGATTCTAGCGCGTGACGGCTACTCGATTCCAGTGGGAACGGCCTTGCGTCAGGAGTTCTCGCCCTACCCCAAGCCCATTATGTTCTCCAACCCCACGATGAGGCCCTTGCGGTTCACCACGTCCCGAACCGCCATCGTAACGCCGGGCATGAAGCTCTCCCTGCTTATCGAGTCGTGCCGGATGGTCAGCGTCTGGCCCAGACCGCCGAAGGTCAGCTCGTGGTGAGCCACGCGACCCGGCATCCGCGCGCTGTGAACGCTTACACCCTCGTACTCGCCGCCGCGCGGTCCGTCGATCAGTTCCTTCTCGGCGGGAACGCTGGTGAAGCCGCCGCCCTTGCCCGCGACGACGGCTTGGGCTATCGCCAGCGCGGTGCCGGATGGTGCGTCTATCTTCGCCTCGTGGTGCGTCTCCGTCAGATCCGCGTATTCGAAGAATTGAGCCGCCTGTTTCGCCAGGTGGATCATCAACACAGCGCCCATGGCGAAGTTCGGAGCGATCATGATGCCGACGCCGTGTTCGCTCGCCAGCGCGTCGGCCTCCGCGTAGTCGGATTCGCCGAGCCCGGTGGTGCCGACGACGACGTTCACGCCCGCCGCCGCCGCCGTTCGCATAGCCGCCACCGCGCCGTCCGCCTGAGAGAAGTCCACAACCACGTCCGAACCCGACAGCACCGCCGACAGATCGTTGGACAGCGGAATCTGTCCCGAGCCATCCGGCAGCGCAAGTTCGCCTGGCGTGGCGGCGGCGTCAGCGGCGCCGACAGGCGTCATGTCGTCGGCTGCCGTTACCGCGCGCAGGACCTCTTGGCCCATTCTGCCCAGAGCGCCGTGTACCACTACGTTGATGAGCGACATATCCGCACCTCCTGGATGTCATGATACACCAAGAGGACGGCCCCTTGCGGAGCCGTCCCCCATTGATTCTGTCAGTTATTCAGCTTTGCGCCGCGCCTAATTCCAGCGCCTGTCGCGGTCGCGTCTGCCGCCGTCGCGTCCGCGTCTGTTGTCGCGCCGCTGTCGCCTGTCGCCGCGTCCCCTGTCATCCCTACCGCCGCCGAAGCCACCGCCGCCAAAGCCTCCATCGAACCCGCCGCCGCCGCCGTCGCGGTCGCGTCGCTGCCGCCTGTCGCCGCGGCCTCTGTCGTCGCGGTCATCGCGTCCGCCGCGTCCGCCGCCAAAGCCGCCCCTGCCGCCTCCGAAATCGTCGCGTCTCGGACCGCGCCGTCTGTCATCCCTGCCGCCGCCGAAGCCGCCGCGTCCGCCGCCGAAGCCACCGCCGCCATCGCGTCTTGGACCGCGATCTCCGCCGCGTCCGCCGCCGCGTCCGCCGCGCTGCTGTCTGGCAAGCGCCGCCGCCACAGGGTCATCCTCATCGCCGTCATCCAGCAGCGCGCGCCTCGACAGGCGAACGCGCCCGGTCTGGTCCACGTCGGTTACGAGAACCGTTACCTCGTCGCCCACCGTAACCTCGTCCTCGACCGTCGGGACGCGATAGTTGGCGAGTTCGCTGATGTGCACCATGCCGTCCTTGCCGGGCAGCAGGCTGATGAACGCGCCGAAGTCGGTAGTGCGGACGACCTGTCCGGTGTATATCTCGCCTATCTCGATCTCTTTGGTCAGGTCCTTGATCATCTGGATAGCCTTGTCGGCCGCCGCGCCGTCGCTGGAGCCGACGACCACCGTGCCGTCTTCTTGGATGTCAACGCTCGCGCCCGTCTCGTCCGTGATGCCGCGAATCGTCTTGCCGCCCGGACCGATTACCATGCCGATCTTGTCCTGTGGAATCTTGATAGACTCCATCCTGGGCGCGTTCTTGTTGAGTTCGCCTCGCGGAGCGGGTAGGGTCTCGGCGATGTGGGCCAGTATCTCCTCCCGCGCGTCCATTGCCTGGTACAGCGCGTCGGAAACCATGTCCATGCTGATGTACTTGACCTTCATATCCAGCTGTATGGCGGTTATGCCACGCGAGGTTCCGGCGACCTTGAAGTCCATGTCGCCCATGTGGTCCTCTTTGCCCTGGATGTCGGTGAGCGTTACGTACTGGCCTTCGCCCGTAACCAGACCGATCGAGATGCCCGCTACGGGCCGTTTGATCGGCACCCCGGCGTCCATCAGCGCCAGCGTGCTGGCGCATACCGTAGCCATCGACGTCGAGCCGTTGGAGCTTAGGCATTCGCCAACTAGACGGATGGTGTAAGGGAACTCCTCGTCGGATGGGAGCACTGCGGACAACGCTCGCTCCGCCAACATGCCGTGCCCGATCTCGCGCCTGCCGGTGGAGCGGATAGGCCTCGCTTCCCCCGTCGAGAACGGCGGGAAGTTGTAGTGAAGCATGAACCGCTTCTCGTCCTCCGGGCTCAGGTTGTCTATCTTCTGCGCGTCGCCGACCGAGCCAAGCGTGCAAACGCCCAGCACCTGCGTCTCGCCTCGGGTGAACACGCCTGTGCCGTGGGTGCGCGGGAACAGCCCAACCTCGCTCGACAGCGGACGAATCTCCTTCAGGCCGCGGCCGTCAGGCCGCTCGCCCACATTGAGCACGCGCCGCTTGAACGCCGCTTCCTGCGCCTCGTCGAACGCGGTAGCGATGACGCTCTGCTCGTAATTCTCGGAGTGTTTCTCGAACACTTCCGCCTTCACTTCCGCGACCTTCGCGTTGCCCGCGTCGTCGTCCTCCATGCCCAGCGCCTCGTCCAGAGCGTCGGCGGTGTCTGACAGGACGGTCGCAGTCAACTCGGCGTCGTAGGAGCGCGGCGTGTATTCCAGCGTCGGCTTGCCATACAACTCAGCCAACTCCTCTTGGAGCTCGATCACCGACAGGTTCACCGCCTGCGCTCGCTCGATGGCTTCCAGAGCGATGTCTTCGGACACCTCGTTCGCGGCCGCTTCCATCATGATCACGCCTGAGCGCGAGCTTGCGACCACCAGGTCCAGGTCGCTCTTTTGGATCTGCTCGTATGACGGGTTGACTACGAAGTCGTCGTCAATGTAGCCGATGCGCGTCGCCGAGATTGGCCCCTCGAACGGGATGTCCGAGATGGTGAGCGCAGTCGAAGCGCCGATGATGGTCATCACGTCGTAGGGGTTTGTAACGTCCACCGATAGCGGCGTTACGATTATCTGCACCTCGTTGCGGAAGTCCTTGGGGAACAGCGGGCGTATGGGCCTGTCCGTCAGCCGCGCTATGAGGATGGAGTGCGTGGACGGTCTGCCCTCCCGCTTGAAGAAACTTCCGGGTATCTTGCCGCGGGCGTACAGCCGCTCCTCCACGTCCACCGTCAGCGGGAAGAAGTCGATGCCCTCCCTGGGCTGCGCCGTCGTCGCCGTAACCAGCAGCACGTTGTCGTAGTACTTGACGAGTACCGAGCCGTTGGCCTTCTGTGCCAACTTGCCGGACTCGAAAGATAGCGTTCCATCTCCGATTTCGCGTTCAAAAAGTGTCGTCATGTGGCGTAGAGCCTCCTCGTGCAGGGGAACCGCGAATGAAGAAGAAAAGCGCCCGTGAGTCGGGCGCCGTGGTGTGGGGGATACTACCCTCTAAGGCCGAGTCTCGAAATCAGCGATCTGTACCGCGAGACGTCCTCTCTATTGAGATATCGGAGGAGTCTGCGTCTGCGGCCTACCATCTTCAGAAGCCCACGTCGCGTGGACTCGTCGTGCTTATTCTCTCTCAGATGCTGCGTCAGCCCGTTGATTCGAGAGGTGAGCAGCGCCACCTGTATCTCGGTGGAACCGGTGTCGTTTTCGTTATTTCTGTACTCAGCGACTATCGCTTGCTTTTCAGCCGCGTCCAATCCCATATCCTGGGTCCCTCTTTTCTGTTATCTCTTCCTTCTTCAAACGAAAGTGTAGCACGGCGATAAAGCCTACGGCAAATGTATTCCGGCTGGCCTACAAACCCAAGTCCCGTCCCCCTTCATGTGGGAAGGTCAGAGCCTGCCCCCGCGAATGCGGGGGATGGGGGCGATAGTCCTACCCGCCATCCACCTCAGCGATGAAGGCGCTCACCGCCGCCTCGAACCCCGACGGGTTGTCTCCCATCACCAAGTGGCCCGCGTTGGGAACAGTCGCCAGCTGCCCGTTCGGTATGCGCTTGTGCATTCCGTCGGCGGTATCGAGCGCGATTATGTCGCTCAACTCGCCGCGAACCACCAGCGTCGGGCACTGCAAGCTCTCCATATAACCCCACAGCCTAGCCGTCATCTCGGGGTCCTGCTGGAAGCGACGTCCGCCTGGCTGCCGGAAGCGCTTGTCGTACTTCCAAGTCCACTTGCCGCTCGGGAGCTGCTTCAGGTTGTGCAGGATCGAGCCGCGCACCTGCACCGGATCGCGGCGCGGGTTGAACCGGAGCACGCGTTCAACGAAGTCGTCCACCGAGTCCAGTTCGTCTTCCAATTGCACGAAGTTGCGTATGTTCTGAGACCCTGAGCGCATATTCTGAGGCCCCGCGTCCACGACTACCAGCGCGCGAATGTCTTCCGGATGCGTGGCGGCGTAGGTGAACGAGTTGCGCCCGCCCATCGAAAGCCCCATCAGCACGAAGTTCTCGAGGCCGATGGCCTTGACGACGGCGGCTATGTCCTCCTGCTGCGTCTCGGGCGAGTAGTCGCCGTCCTCCGCCCAGTCGCTGTCGCCGTGCCCGCGCTGGTCGAGCGAAACGACGTGGAAGCGGTCGCAGAACGCGAGCGCGACGAAGTCCCACGAGTGGCACGTCTGCGCGAATCCGTGCAGCAGCAGCATATCCGGCGCGCCCTCGTTGCCCCAATCAAGGTAGTGGAAGCGCATCCCGTTCGCCTCCACGTAGCGGTCCTCGGGTACCGCTTCACGCTCGAAGGTAACCCCCTGGGCCCGCGCCGCATCATGCAGCGACAGGCCGCCGGTCTGCTCAGTCGTCGTCACATCGAACCTCCGTCTCTAATTCGCTAAGTTCAAGTTCCTTCCTCCTTCAAGGGGGAAGGTTAGGATGGGGGTGAATCCCCAGCCTCCGGTCTCCGCTCGCCCCACTCCGTAGCTCGCTCATACGCCCGCGCCGCCCGCAGAACGGTCGCATCCTCCCAGGATCGGCCGGCAAGCTGCAATCCTATCGGCATCCCGTCCGATGTGAACCCGCACGGGACGGACGCCGTAGGCTGCCCGGTCAGGTTGAACGGGCGCGTCAGCCGGGACATCAGGGACAGCGCGTTCTCGGTCCGCCCGCCGACCTCTACGAACTCCTGCTCGATGCCGGGCGCGCCAACGGCCGCAGTGGGCGCGAGCAGCAGATCGAACGTCCGCATCGCTTCGGCGAGTTCGGCGTTGTAGGCTGCGCGGGCGCGCTGGGCCTCGATGTAATCCACCGCCGGCGTCATCGCGCCCAGATGAAGCCGGGCGCGAACGTCGGCGCCTATCTCTTCCGGGCGTTCCCGTAGATGCGTCATTAGCGTCTCCGCCGCTTCGGTAACGAGTATCGTACTGGATATGCCCAGAGCGTGGTTCAGCGCGGGGATGGAGCATCGTTCGACCGTCGCCCCAAGCTCAGCGAGAACGCCGGAAGCCTCGCAGATGGCGGACGCCACCTCTTCATCTATCACGTCGTAGAAGAAGTCGTCCGGTATGCCGATCCGCAGCCCTTCTACGCCGTCGTCTATGCCTGCCGTCAGGTCGTTGGCCGAGACGTCCGCCGCGCGCTCGGATGACGACGGATCGCGCGCGTCGTAACCCGCGAGGGCGCCGAGGACGATGGCGGCGTCTCGCGCCGTTCGCGTCATCGGCCCAACCGTATCCAGGCTCCACGACAGTGGATGGACGCCGTGACGCGACACCATCCCGAAAGTCGGCTTCATACCCACGATGCCGCACAGCCCGGACGGAATCCGAATCGAGCCGCCCGTATCGCTGCCCAGCGCCGCCATGCAGAGTCCGTCCGCGACCGCCGCGCCGGACCCGCCGCTCGAACCGCCGGTGATCCGCGACGTGTCCCACGGATTGCGGGCGGGACCGTCGTGCGGATTCACGCTGGTCGCTCCCAGCGCGAACTCGTGCATCTGCAGCTTGCCTAGCAGAATGGCCCCCGCGTCGTTGAACCTATCGGTAACAGCCGCGTCATAGTCAGGTACGAAATCGCGCAGAATCTTCGATCCGACGGTCGTGGGAACACCCCGCGTATAGTACAGGTCCTTCAGCCCAACGGGAATCCCGTGCAGCGGGCCCCGGTAGTTGCCGTCCGCTATCTCGCGTTCGGCGTCGGCGGCCTGCGCCAGCGCCTCATCGCCAAGTACCGTTATGAACGAGTTGAGCGACGGGTCAACGCGCTCGATACGCTCCAGGTGGGCGCGCGTCAACTCGACCGGCGATAGCGCGCCCGACTCGATGAGCGGCGCGGCCTCGGCGATGGACAGCCAGCACAACTCGTCCCGGCTATTCGTCGTCGTCATGGTCTGCCATCCTCCCTCGCAGGCTCGAATTTCACTGAAGGCTCGTCTGCGCGCGCCGCAAGCTCGCCAAAGCCGTCAGCGTCCGCCATTCCCGCGCGAACGCGCTCCAACAGCGCTGCAGCCTCGCCGTCCGCGAGGGGCAGCCCCAGAGCTCGCGCCTGCGCCGAAAGCGACTCTACTGTTGCCATTCGCTCATTCGCCATATCCAAGCGCCTCACCCGGTAGTTTGCCGTTAGCCGATCCGATTTTCGCAGAATCTTCCAGGAGCCTACACGATTGTCTCCGATGGGAACAGATCCTCCGGATCTACAGCGCTCGGAATCACTCCCTGCTCCACATTGAATCCGATGAAGGTCTCCAGCGTCTTCCGCGCGCTCCCAAAGTCGTAAGAGAGCGCCGCGTCGTCCCCCACGATCTCCGCCATCTTCAGTAGCTGCGGCGTGCCGGGGGCCGAGGTGTCGCCGGAGCGGAGACGCCGCGTGTAGTCATCTTTGGCCTCGCCGAACACGCTGAACAGTTCGGAAACGATGCCGTTGACCGACTCAATCAACTCGTTCTTGACTACCAGCAGGTGGCTTATCGGATAGACTCCGGTCTCCGTGTGCCACTTGGCATCCAGTTCCGGCGCGTTGGGGAAGAGAGGGCGGACGTCCGGGGAGTCCATCTGGGGCGCGCCTATCGCCGCGTCTGTTTCGCCGGACAGTAGCATTTCGCCGAGATCGTCGCTCGGAGAAGATACCACGTTAGGGGGCGCTGCGTACTCGGCAACGTGCTCATCGCCGGACAGCACCCACGTAACCGCGCTCAGGTCAACTCCGTGCTCCGATTGCAGAATCCCTCGCGTCCAGACTCCCGGCGTGAAAGTGTAGCTACGAACCCCGACCTTCTTGCCCTCCAGGTCTTTCGGCGTCTCGATGCCGCTGTTGACATTGTAGGAGACGCCGGCGTGATAGAAGTCTCGTGTCAAAAAGACTGGAAGGGCAGTGAAGCGCTTGTCATGCGCCTTGGAGCAAAGGTAGGTCGCAAGAGCCATCTCCGCGACGTCGAACTCGAGGTCGCGCACCATTCGACGGAAGATCATCGGCACAGGAGAGATCTCCGTATGCTCCATCTCGAACATGGGAGAGCCGATGCTGCCGTCCTTCAGAGGGATTGTGTGCCCATAGTTCGCTATCGCAGTATGCAATACCAGATCCGTCATGCCATTAGCCTCCGTCGGTTATCCAGCGTCAGTGTCAGACATCCCCTCAATTAATACCTCGCCACCTTGCCGAGCATCCACAGTAAGGCGGCTGCCCCACATCAGCGCCATGCCGAGAAGCGGAGTACTCTCAGACTCTAGCGTCGTTACGATGCGGGGGTGTCCATCTAGCCAAGCGAATGTCGGATAGACCTCTAACTCGGTGATTGTACCATCTGCCAACTCGGCGCGCTGCGTCCCTCTGGATACAAGTCCAAGATACTGAATGATATGAGTTGGCAAAGTCAGATGGCCGCTAAATCCCGTATCCACGGTAGCGCTGACCGTCAAAGGCACATCTGCGCCGGTGATGTTCGATACCTCCACCTCGACAGTCGGGCGTCCCGTAATTGGCAGATCGTCGGAACTGATCACTCTTCCCCTAAGCATCGCGCTCATCGCTAGGGACAGGCTGGAATCCGATGAAATGCACCGCATCGAAGCCGACACGCTCCGACCAAGTGTAGGCGTCAGGTCGCCGCTCTAGGAGACGGAACAAAGCGGCAGCATCGTCGTAATCGATCTCATAGTCGCCGCTATCAATGTCGATAACTACAACCTTGCCCCGATCCGCATCACCCAATGTATCTCTGATGAACTCGTTGAAAATCAGAGGTCCCTTTTTCATGGCTTCCGCAACTCTTGGCGATCGCATGACTATTGATCTCCAACTCCGCTGTGGTGGTGTAGGGGGGTAGCGTAAGAATAACACATTTGCCGCATCATTAGAGGTTGTATCCGCGCCTTTGCGCCTTAGCGCCTTTGCGTTGAAAAACGGGGAAGCCAAGTTAGCTTAGTCCATCCCAAGCTGCCCAACAACCTCCACGCCGTACTCCCCCAGCCGCCGCGCCATAACCCTTGTCGCCTCCGGGTTGTCGTCAACCAGCAGAAAGCCCCGCCCATGCTTCGCCGCCGCCTCGCCCGTCGTTCCGCTGCCGGCAAAGAAGTCCACAATCAGATCGCCGGGGTTGGAGTGTACGCGTACTAACCGCTCTATCACCCCCAACGGCTTCTGCGTTGCGTACCCCGTCTTCTCGCGGCTGTTGGTGCCGACTATCGTATGCCACCACACATCCGTCGGAGTCTTGCCGCGCGCCGCCTTCTCCGACCCTATCAGGCCCGGCGCCATGTACGGGATGCGGTCTATCTCGTCGTAGTTGTACGTGTAGCTGCGCGGATTCTTCGCGTACCACAGGATGTTGTCGTGCTTGGCGGACCAGCGCGACTTGGAACGCGCTCCGAAGTCGTATGCCCAGATGATCTCGTTGATGAACGACTCTCGCCCGAATATCTCGTCCAGCAGCACCTTGCAGTAGTGTACCTCGCGGTAATCCACGTGCAGGAAGAACGAACCTTCCGGCTTCAGGATGCGGCGCGCCTCGCGCAGGCGCGGCTCCAAAAAGGCTAGGTAGTCGTCGAAAGTGTCCGAGTAGGATGACGCCCCGACTTCCACCGTCCGGTAGCGTCGCCCCCCGAAACCCGTTCGGTCACCGGAATCGTCCCGCCCAGCTCGGACGGCGCGAATTGACCGGCGCACCTGTGTCCGTCCCGTGTTGAACGGCGGATCTATGTACACCAGGTTTGCGATCCCGTCCGGCAGCGTCGGCAGATAATCCATGTTATCCGCCAATACGATTCGTCGCACAAGCTCATTCTCGCCGACCCCGCTACCGTTCCCCGCCATCATCCCCTCTCGCTTCTCACGGCTCTTCCCTCGCCCCTCACCGACGTCACCGCCGGCATTTCCGCCCTTGCGAGTATTTCTCCGATGTTCCGCACCTGGCGGTTCACGAGCGCCGGGCCGAGCGCGAACGCGGGGACCAAGCCTCCGCCTATCGCAATCGCTATCGGCACGCCCACGAACGTCGCAATCGTCCCCGCCTGGAAGCCGCCGAGCGGCATGATGCTCCACGTCATTCCGTAGAAGCCCATCACGCGTCCGCGCATATTGTCCGGCACCAGCAATTGCAGCGAGCTCATTATCGTAATCATGTACGTCGAACTTGATACGCCCATGACGACCATCAGCGCCAGCGCGAGAGGATAATAGCCGATGTACTGCGACGTGAGCGCGAACGTAGCGATTGACACCCCGAACGACAGCCCGCCGCCGATTATCAGCAGCCCTTTCTGACGGAAGTTGCCCGCCCAGCCGAACACCAGCGTAACGATCGTCGCGCCTACGCCGCCGATGGCCATCAGCGCGCCCTGACCGTCCGCGCCCACCTTCAGCACATCAACGGCGATGGCGGGCATCATCGTGATATACGCCATCCCGAAGAAACTGTTGAAGAACGTCATGCCGATAAGGAACCAGAAGATCGAGTTGCCCTTGATGAACTTCAGCCCTTCAAGCAGGTCTCGCGCCGGGCTTTGGCGCGGTCCGGGTTCGATATACGGCACGCGGAGCGCGAGGATGACCAGCGCCATCACGACGAAGCCGGAGCCGGCGATGAATATCGCGGCGGACGTGCCGATGGCGGCCACTATCAACCCCGCGATGGCGGGCGCGATTATCCGCGTACCTTGCCAGACCACTGAGTTCAGCGCCACGGCGCTCATAATCACGCGCCGCTCTATCAGGTGCGGGTAGAGAGCCTGCCGCGCCGGCTGGTCGAAGGCGTTGACCGCGCCTGAGAAGAACGCAAGCGCGATGATGTGCCAGACCTTCACCACTTCGAGGAACGTCAGCGCGCCGAGCAGGAAGATCAGCGACGCCGTGGCGAGCTGGCAGACGAATATCAGCTTGCGCTTGTCCAGCCGGTCGGCGTAAACGCCGCCGAACAGGTTGAGCAAGATGGACGTCGTAGCGCTCGCTAGGCTCACCAGGCCGAGCGCCAGCGGCGAGCCGGTCAACTCATACGTCAGCCAGCCCTGCGCGAACATGAGCATCTGGAAGCCGCACACCGATGCGATGGTACCGAACCAGTACGCCCGATACTTCGGATACAGCAACGCCGGCGGCACGACGGACTGCGGGTGGCGCAGAGCCGACAGCGCGACTGCCCACGGCGAACGGCGCGGCTCAGTCAAGAAGTGGGATCCTGCCCCAGGTTACCGAGTCGGCGTCGTCCGACAGCGACTTCTCCCGAATCGTGTCGCGTATCGAAAGCAGCGTCGCGTTGACCTCATTGGTCACGTACACCCAGTCCGGTTCCTCCGGGAACCAGTACGGCGACGTGATGCGAACCACCTTGCCCTCGGCGGCGTTCAAGTATATGCCAAACTTTTCTACGTGTTGCAGCAACTGGAAACTCCAAGATAAGTTTGTCGCGCCAAGATAGCACACTTAGCGCGAATCCGCTACGCCCCTAAAACGCCCCGCCTACTCCACCGTGACCGTCTTCGCCAGATTCCTCGGCTGGTCCACGTCGCACCCGCGCCTGACTCCTATGTGGTACGCGATCAACTGCATCGGTAGGGAGACCAGGAACGGATTGACCGTCTCAGACGCCGCGGGAACCTCTATCAGGTCGTCCGACAGCCCCGCGACTTCAGCATCCCCTTCCGTCGCCACCGCGATCACGCTGCCCCCGCGCGCTCGCACCTCGTTGATGTTCGACAGCATCTTGTCCCGCATCGAGTCGCGCGGGACGATGGCGACGACCGGCACGTCTTCGTCTATTAGCGAGATCGGACCGTGCTTCATCTCACCGGCGGGGTAACCCTCGGCATGGATGTAGCTGATCTCCTTCAGCTTCAGCGCCCCCTCCATGGCTAGGGGGAAACCCGCGCCCCGGCCGAGATACAGGAAATCCGACCTCCGACCGTGCCGCCGCGCGATGCGCCTGTAAACGTCCTCGTCTGTGAGCATCGAGCCGAGCATATCCGGCAGCCGGGCAATCTCCGAGACGATAGCGCGACGCGCCTCGTCGCTCAGCGTTCCGCGACGTATGCCGAACTCGATCGCCAACAACAGCAGCGCAACCAGCGAAGCGGTGAACGTCTTGGACGCGGCGACGCCAATCTCCAGCCCGGCGCGGAGCAGCAGCGTCCGCTCCGCGAGACGAGTCGCCTGCGTTCCGGGATAATTGCAAAGCGCGATCTGGGGCGCGCCCGCCTCCATGGCAAGCTCCATGGCCGCCAGCGTGTCCACAGTCTCGCCGGATTGGCAGACGGAGACTACCAGCGTCCGCTCGTTCAGCACCGGCGAGCGATATCGGAATTCGGACGAGTTGTCGTACTCGCAAGGTATCCGCGCCAGCGTCTCCATCCACCGTCTGCCGATCATCGCCGCGTGCATACTCGTCCCCATTCCCAGGAACACCACGCGGTTCGTAGAGCGTATCAGATCGTCAGTCAGTTCGAGTTCATCCAGGTTGACGGACAGGTCGTCGAACGACACGCGCCCACCGAGCGCGTTGATGATCGCGCCCGGCTGCTCGTGGATTTCCTTGTGCATGAAGTGTTGGAACTCGCCACGCGCCGCTGAGACTGCGTCCTGAGCCACGCGAGTTGGCGGCTTTTCCAGAGCGTCGCCGTCTAGAGTCTTGAACGATATGCCATTCCCGTCTAGCGAGACCATCTCGCCCGCGCCCAGATATACCACTTCGCGCGTGTGTGGCAGCAGAGCGGGGAGATCCGACGACAGTATCGCGCCGTCTTCGCCGCGCCCGGCGACGATGCCGCCCGCGTTGCCGAGCCGCACGCCGACAATCCTGTCGCGCTCAGCTGTCGAGAAGGCGACTATGGCGTTCGCGCCGTGTATGCGTCCGGCGACCGACGCTACCGCGTCCTCCAGGCGGTAGCCTGACTCGATCCGCTCCTCAATCATGTGGGGGATGCACTCGGAGTCGGTCTGCGAGCTGAACCGGTGGCCCGACGCCGCAAGCTCGCGCCGCAGCTCGGCATAGTTCTCGACGATGCCGTTGTGCACGACGACGACGTTTCCGCCACAGTCGGTATGCGGATGGGCGTTGTCGTCTGTCGGGCCGCCGTGTGTCGCCCAGCGTGTATGCCCTATGCCCAGATTGCCGTCCGGCATGGCGCCGTTCAGCGAAGAGCGTAGGTTGGCCAGCTTGCCCGCGCGCTTGAACATTCTGGGCGCGCCGTCCGGACCGACGACCGCGATGCCCGCGCTGTCGTAGCCGCGATACTCGAGCGTGCCAAGCCCTTCCAGCAGAGTCTCAGCCGCCGGGCGCGCTCCCACGTACCCGATGATGCCGCACATAGAGTCATCCTTTACGGCCCCCTCCCATTCCGGCGAAAGCCGGAATCCAGAGCGCCAATCTACCGCCAACCTCGATTCGGGATAGCTTCCTCGCCCTTACGTCCCAATCCCTTCCCCCTTGACAGGGGAAGGTTGGGACGAGGGTGAAATCCCCGCCTTATAGAACCCATGATAACTCTCAGGCAGCAATTCGCGCACGCGCAGCATCATGTCTGTCGTCATCGAGCGGAGCAGCGCGCGGCTCGGACGCCCCTCGACGCTCGGCAGCGAGAACGGCTGCCCGATGTTGATTCGTATCTTCCCCGTAGGGACGACGACGCGCAAGAACGGCTGCATCCGCTCGGTGCCGGTGATGGCGACGGGCAGGACGGGCGCTCCGGATTTGAGCACCAGTGCAACCGCGCCCGCCTTCGCCTCATTCAGGCTCGCCGTCCGGCTGCGCGTCCCTTCCGGGAAGATGACGACCGCCGCGTCTTGACCGAGCTGGTTAAGAGCCCATCTAAACGCCCGCGCATCTACTCCCCTACGGTCTATCGGGAAGGCGCCGTAATGCCGGAGATACCACCTTCCCGGCGGCCCGACGGCTTTGAAGATGTCGTCTTTCGCCAGATACAGCAGACGACGCGGAAAGCTGACGCTAAGCATGGACGGGTCGAGGTTGCTCATGTGATTGGAAATCACCACCAGTGGCCCCATCGGCGGCACGTTCTCGGCCCCCGTAACCTGCCAGTCGGAAAACGCGCGCAGGGTCAACCGCTGCATGATGTTCGTGAATGAATAGATAAAGCCCAATGCCGTCGCTCCGATCGACCCCTTTCCCCCTTCACTGGGGAGGGCTGGGATAGGGAACGCCCCCTCCCTCTATCTCCTCTTTCCTCTCTCCTCGAGCGCCCTGTCGGCGACTTCTGCTGCGCTCAACTCGTCCGTCTCGATGACCACCGCGCCATCGGCGACGCTTCTTGGTGAATCGGCGCGCGTCGAGTCCATCCTGTCGCGCCGGCGGACGGCTGCCAGAACCGTCTTGAACTCCGCCTCTGACTTGCCGGAAGCTCCCGACGCGACCATCTCATCATACCGCCGCCTTGCGCGGACTTCGACCGACGCCTCCAGATAGATCTTCACCCCCGCGTCCGGCAGCACTTTGGAGCCGATGTCCTGTCCCACCATCACCACGCGCCCCGACTCGGCGACGGCAACCACGCGCTGCTTTGACACGAGCGCGCGCCGGACGCCCGACACCGCCGACACCGCCGATACGTTGTGATCGACCTCCGGCGTTCGCAGTTCGTCCGTAGCGTCAACCCCGTCCACGACGATGCGCTGACGCCCATCAGAGTCCCGCGTCAACTCGATACGCATAGCCTCGACCATCCGCGTCAGCGAGTCATCGTCTCCGACGTCCACGCCGGCGCGGATGGCCTGCCACGTAGCCGCGCGGTACATAAGTCCCGTATCCAGAAAGGCGTAGCCCAGTCTTTCGGCTACCAGCCGCCCGACCGTCGTCTTGCCCGACGCGACCGTGCCGTCAATCGCAATCGCAGCCGCCACGCCCAACTCGTCAGTCATCGGACCTAAACCGCGTTACGCTTCGACGAACGCCAGTCGCCCGACGTCCATCGCCTCCGCGCTTGCGATCACGATGTCGCGCTGCTCCGGCGTCAGCGGCTGCGTGGGCGGTCGCGGGTCGCCAACGTCAATGCCCAGACGGTGACTGAGCAGCGCCTTGATGACCGCGTGCATCCCGTACTCGCGGACCAGCATGGTTAGCCGCGTGGCGCGGGCCTGCGCCGCCTGGGCGCGTTCGAGGTCGCCGACCTGGTAGGCTTTCCAGATCTCCACCCACATTTCGGGAGCGATGTTCGGCGGCCCGTCAACGCAGCCCGACGCGCCTATGGTCAGCGCCGGCAGCATCAGCGCGCTGCTTCCGATCAGGCAGTCCAGTCCCATATCTACCCAGTTATTGACATTGGTGAAATTGATCGAAGAGTGCTTCAGCCCCTTCAGCTGCGGCACCTCGTCCTGGATCTTCTTCATCAACTCCGGCGTAATCTCGACGCCCGTGGACTGCGGCAGGTTATATACGAACAGCGGCAGGTCGGCGGCGGCGGCTACCGTCTTGTAATGTTCGACGATGTTCTCGTCAGTCTGCCGGTAGAAGAACGGCGGAACGCAGCAGATCGCCTCCACGCCGCAGGCAGCCGCGTGTTCCGCGAGCCTCGCCGCTCGTACCGTCGTCGCGGCGCCTACGTGCATGATGTTCTTCACGCGCCCGCCGTTCTGGTCGGCGGCTGCGCGAGCGATAGCCATGTTCTCCTCGTCGTCCAACAGCACGCTCTCGCCGGTGCCGCCCGCGACCCAGAAGCCGTTCACGCCGGCCTGGATGTTGAACTCCATCACCTCGCGGAACCCTGCTTCATCGAACTTTCCGTCCTTGCCCATCGGCGTAGCTATCGCCGGAAGAATACCCTCGAAATCAGCCATCATCTCCTCCATATTCCTAATCGTGTCAAACGCAGCCCCATTCTAACAGGATGGCATAGAAAATTAAACGCGCGCCTCCTTTTGCCCGTTTCCCAGCGCCAACTGTCATTCCGGCGAACGCCGGAATCCAGTATGCCAATTGGCAACCAACCGCGAATGTGGGAATCAGCTCCATCCATAGGGGCCGGGCCATTTAGAGGAATCACGCTGGTTGTTGACAAGTTCTCTGGATTCCGGCGTTCGCCGGAATGACGTTGGAGGCGCGAGCGCCTGCCAAGCCGTGACAGGCGCCTCTGCGTTAAATCACCTTCTACGCCGACGCCCACGCCGACGCCGCCTACGGAACCCCGACGGCCCCTTGACGTTCACCACCTGCCGGAACTCGCCCGCTATCTCAACGAGACCCTTGGACCACTCCATCACCTCGTCAATGTCCTTGTACGCGCCCGGGAGTTCATCCAGGAAGTCGTCCGAGCGGTTGGCTTCGATGCCCGCCATATCGCGGTCGTAGTCGTCCATCGTGAACCGGCGGCGCGCCTCCGACCGGCTGAACCGCCGACCCGCCCCATGCGGCGCGGTGCAGAACGACTCCTCGTTGCCCAGTCCGCTCACGATGTAACTGCGCGTCCCCATCGAGCCCGGAATCAGTCCAGCCTGGCCTTCGAACGCGCTGATCGCGCCCTTGCGCGATACCCACACGTCCTCGCCGAAGTGCCGTTCGCGCTCCGTGAAGTTGTGGTGGCAGCTAGCGACGCGATCAACTTCCACCTCGCGCTCACCCCCGAACATGGCGTAGGACAGCTCCGTGATAACGCGGTCCATCATCTCGTCTCGGTTCAGCCGCGCGTAGTTCTGGCACCAGAACAGGTCCGTTATGTAGTCGTCGAACGTCGTCGATCCCTCGCTCAGATACGCCAGATCGCGGTCTGGCAGGGATATGCCGTCGCGCTCCATCTCCGCCTGCGCGACCTTGATGTGGAAGTTCGCCACGCTCGCGCCCACGCCGCGCGAGCCGGAGTGCAGGAATCCCCACACGCGCTCGTCCTTGTCCAGAACGACCTCGATGAAATGGTTGCCCGAGCCGAGCGAGCCGACCTGTTTGCGCCAATCGCGTTTCGTCTTGTCGTAGAACGCCAGTCTGTCGCCCGCCATCTCCTCCAGAGCCTCGATGCGCGGCTGCGCCGTCTCCGTGATGCTGCGATTCGACGCTCCCGCGGCCAACGGCACCCGCCGCTCGATGCCTTCTCGGATGCCCGACAGATCTTCCGGCAGGTCCGACGCGCTCAACTCCGTCCGCGCCGCGATCATGCCGCATCCGATGTCCACACCGACGGCGGCCGGAATGATCGCGCCCAGCGTCGGGATCATCGAGCCGACGGTCGCGCCGCGTCCCAGGTGGCAGTCCGGCATAACCGCAACGTGCCGGTGGATGAACGGCATCTCCGAGAGCAGCTCGATCTGCCGCAGCGCCGGCTCCTCGATCTCCTCACGCGGAATGAAAGCAATCGCCCGGTCAGCAATCTCGTACATCGTCTCAACTCCCCAAGCCCGCGTATCCGCAGGCATTTCGCTGACGGTAAACTACCATTATAGCAGATAGGGAAGTGGCGGCGCTGAACTTGCCGTCACCGCGAAGCGGTTGCCCCCTATGCTATAATCGCCGGAGGAGGAACGGATGACCACTATTCGCACTGAGGAAGACTTCATAAGGGTCATGGACTCGAACCCAGCATTCCTGGAGGCGGTTCGCTCACGCTTGCTAACGCGTGAGATACTGGAACTGCCAGCCACCGTCCAGCGCCTTACCGACACGGTAGAGCGGTTCATCGAGAGCACGAACCGGCGTCTCGACTCATTGACGGAGGATGTGGGTGCGCTGAAAGAGGATGTGGGTGCGCTGAAAGAGGACGTCGGCACGCTCACAACGAAAGTGGACTCACTGACGGAGGACGTGGGTACGCTAAAAGTGGACGTAGGCAATATCCGTGGTGTCCACGCGCGAGACCGGGCAATCCGACGCGCCACCCTCATCCCGCGCAAGATGGGATTCCAACTGAAGCGCGTCCTATCGATTGATGAGATCGTGGCGATAGTGGACGGCGCCGACACGTCGGGTGTTTCGAGGGATGACTTGATCAGTTTCGAGGAAGCCGACCTGATCATGGTCGCCACCGACAGCGAAGGCTCAGATTGCTACGTTCCGGTAGAGGTATCCTACACGATCTACCCGAAAGACACTGATAGGGTCATCCGCAACGCCGGGTTCCTGACCAGTTGGACCGGACTGCCCGCCCACCCTGGGGTGGCGGGCATCCGCGTCAACTGGCGGGCAGAGGCCGCCGTTGAATCGGGAGACGTGTTCTTCTACCGTATCCCACAGCAGGCGCTCAAAGCGTATTAAAGCTTGCCTCAACCTGACATCACCCGAACCTCCGCTCCACCTCCCCCTCGAACCCATCCTCCCAGCGCACTATTCGCCCCTGCGCCAGCAACGTCTCGTTCGACGGTTGCCGCGCCGCGCTCCTCCGAACCGGCGCCGTTCCGATGATTCCCGCCTCCTCCATCTGGGCGACGCGCGCCTCGTCGTAGCCCAGCAGCGCGGACAGCGCAGTTTCGTTGTGCTGTCCCAGCGTTGGCGCGGCGTGGGCTATGTCGCCTGGCGTCGCCCCGAACTTCCACGGCCTACTCGCGTAGGGTAGGGTAGGCATCCCCGTTCCGTCGTGATGCTCCACCACCTCGTAGAATCCCCGCGCGTTCAGATGCTCGTCGAACAGCAGAGCCTTGCCGTCTAGGACCGCGCCCGCCGGGACGCCCGCCGCCTGCAGCTCCGTTTGCAGCGCCTCCGCCCGCCGGTTGCGCGTGGCGTCCGCGATCAGAGCGTCCAGCGCGTCGTGGTTCGCCGCGCGTGATTCGGCGTCCGAGAAGCGCGGGTCGTCCAGCCACTGTGGGCGATTCAGGACGCGGCACAGCGACGCCCACTCGCTCTCCGAACGCGCAGTCAGCGACAGCCACCGATCTTCGCCAGCGCATGGGTACGTTCCCTGCGGCGCCCAGCGCAGATCCCGATTGCCGGTCGGGACGCCGACGCGACCGTTGAAGGCGTAGTCCATCAGCGGCTCCGGCACGGTTACGCTGAGCGTCTGCGTCTGCGAAACGTCTATGAACTGCCCCTCGCCCGTAACGGCGCGACGCATCAGCGCGGCCATGATGGCGAATACCGTATGCTCGCCCGCCGTGTAGTCGGCATACGGAAGCTCCGGTATCGACGGCGGACCGCCTCGGTAGCCCGTTACTGACGCCAGCCCAGACGCCGCCTCCGTGCCGTAGCCGATAGCGCCGAACACGCTCCACGGTCCGGTATGCCCGTACCCGGTGGACGATACCATGATGATGTCTGGCTTGATCTTGCGTAGGTCTTCGTACTCCAGCCCGAAGTTGGCTATTACGCGCGGCGTGAAGTTCTCGGCGAACACGTCGCTGACCGCGATCAGATCCTTCAGTGCCGCCAACCCGTCCGGCTTCGTCAGGTCGAGCGTTACGCTCCGCTTGCCGCGGTTCTGCTCATTGAAGTTGACGGCGCGGTTCCAGAACTCGCCGCTCGCGTCGTTCTTGTAGAATCCGTTGACGCGATAGCCGTCCATGCGCTGGCACGACTCTATGCGGACCACCTCCGCGCCCATGTCCGCCAACAGCTTCGTCGCGAACGGGATTGCGATTAGCTGCCCCATCTCCACCACGCGCAAACCTTCCAACGCCTTGCGAGCCATCACACCACCCCCTGCGCGATCAGGTCTGCCAATTCCGCGTCCGTCAATCCCAGTTCGCCAACATAGACCTCCGCGTTGTGCTGGCCAAGCGTCGGCGCCGGAGCGCTCGCCTCCCATGGAGTCCGCGACATCCCGAACGGCGCGCCCGGATACTCGCCCGCGCCCGCCACCGGGTGCTCGATTTCCGTAAAGAAGCCCCGATGCGCGTACTGCGGATTCTCGTGGAGTTGCGCGGCGTTCTGCGACAGTCCGTAGATAAGTCCGCGCCGTTGGTTGGCCCGATAGAACAGGTCCTCGGACTCGTACTGCGCGAACGTGTCCCGCAGGATCTTGTCCAGCTCGGCGGCGTTTTCGAGGCGTCCCTCCGGCGTCGAGAACCGCTCGTCCGCGAGCGCCGGGTTGTCCAGGAACTCGACCGTCGTATTCCAGTCCGCGCCGCCGAAGGCGATCGGGACGATGTAGCCGTCTTTAGTCCGCACCGGCGCGCGCGGAACTTCCCCCGCCTCGTTCGGGCGACGCCACTTGACCGCGCCGGTGTACGCGAAAGCCGATGTCGTATCCCGAAGCCCGGTGGCGACGCACTCCTGGATGGACACGTCGATCCACTGACCCTCGCCCGTCATGGCGCGGTGGTACAGCGCAATCAGCGTCGCCGACGCCGCATCCGCGCCCGCCTTGTACTGCGCCTGGTCGAAGCCGTGCTTCAGAGGCTCGCGGTCGTTGTCCCCGAATATGTACTGGATGCCGCTCAGGGCGTATTCGACTATGTCGGTAGCCTCGTAGTCGCGGTAAGGTCCCGTCTGCCCAAAGTTCGAGATCGAGGCCATCACCAGCGACGGGTTTACTTCGCGCAGCATCTCGTAGGACAGCCCCAGCGACGGCAGCGTCCGAGGCCGGAAGTTCTCCACCACGGCATCCGATTCAGCCGCGAGCCTGAGCAGAAGCGCGCGCCCGGCGCTCGACTTCAGATCGAGCGTGATCGAACGCTTGCTGGTGTTCAGGTACAGGAACGGCAATCCCTTGTCCGGGTTCGGATCGTCGCCTGCGAACGGCGGCGTCATCCGCGCGCCGTCCCCTGAGCCGGGCCGCTCGACCTTCGTCACATCCGCTCCGAAATCCGCCAGTAGCTTCGTGCAGTACGGCCCGGCGACGTGATGCGTCAGGTCCAGAACCTTGATTCCGTTCAGCGCTCCGGCCACAGGCGCCTCCCTTCTGCTGATGATCGTAAGGTCCCCTCTCCCTCAGGGAGAGGGTTAGGGTGAGGGTGACCCCTCCACCTGCCCAACCCGGCTAGGCCCACGTTAGTCGCACGGGCAAGATTATACACCCCTATACCATGTATAATACCCGCAGATTCACCCAATATCAGCGATACAGGAGACGGAATGGCAGCACAGATAATCATATATGGACCAACCGACGCGCAACTCGCCGATTTCCAGAGAGTCGCGCCCGAAGGCGTGGAGGTCGGTTGGGTGGACTCAAGTCTTCCGATGGATGAGCAGGCGCCCCTGCTTGCCGACGCCCAGGCGGCGATAGTCGCCGGCGCCCCCGTAACTGTCGAGGTCGCTCGGATCGCGCCTAATCTCAAGCTAGTCCAGACCACCAGCGCGGGTACTGACACGCTGGACAAGACCGCTCTTGGAGAAATGGGCATCCGCGTATCTAACAACGGGGGCGGCAACGCCGTCGCCGTCGCCGAACACACCATCGCGCTGCTCGTCAGCACCATCCGCAAGATGCAGCTCCAGTTCAACGCCGTCAAGCGCGGCGAGTGGGCGGCGGACATCCGCCAGGCCTGGTTCTCGCAGGCCAACGAGATTCAGGGCAAGACTGTCGGCATCGTCGGACTCGGGCGCATCGGCTCTCGCGTCGCCCGCCGCTTGCAGGGCTGGGAGTGCGACATCATCTACGCCGACGTCGTTGATCCCGAACCCGGCATCGAGGATGAGCTGAACCTCCGCCGCGTGTCCCTCGACGAGCTTTTGCAGGAGTCTGACATCATCACACTGCACGTGCCGCTCGGAACGCAGACGCGCCACATGATAAGCGACCGCGAATTCGGGCTGATGAAGCCCACAGTCGTGTTCATCAACGCCTGCCGGGGACCGGTTGTGGACGAGGCTGCGCTAATCCGAGCGCTCGAAGCGGGCGAAATAGCGCAGGCGGGCTTGGACGTGCTCGAAGAAGAGCCGACGCCTCCCGACAACCCGCTGCTCCACATGGACAACGTGCTGGTAACGCCGCATCTCGCGTCCTTCACGCAGGAGTCCGGCGAGAAGAGCCGCACTTTCGCCGTGTACAACGGCGCCCGCGTAGCAAGCGGCGAAGAGCCGGAGTCGGTGGTGCTGCCGGACTAAACTGCGTCTTCACAATGCAGTTAGCCCGGAGGCGCGGAGATACGTGGGACACATTTAGTTCCTTTGCGTCTCCGCGCCTTTGCGTCGAATACGACTAGGGTATCCGCTCCCCATCCACGCCCACGCGCTTGAGAACCTCCAGCGGCGCGTAGTCGAGCAGCGCGGCGGCGCTTTCGGCGTCCAGCCCCGCGCCCCGCGCCACGCTCATAGCCCAGTCGCGGCTGAGCAGGTCTTCCGGCGCGTGCGCGTCCGAGTCCAGAACGAGGCGCGCGCCGGCGTTCATCGCAGTTTGTACGACGTGACCGTTCGCCATCCCGTGCCCCTTGCGGGCGGACACTTCGAGGAAGACGCCGTTGGCGGCCGCGATTTGCGCCTCCTCCGGCGTAATCAGCCCCGGATGCGCCAGGATGTCCACGTTCTTGCTAGATACGGACGCGAGGTTGGTGCCTTCGACCACCGGCTCGGTAATCGTCTCGCCGTGAACGTTCACCACCACCGCGCCCAGCCGTCGGCACTCGCGCGCCAGCCGGTCAATGTCCTCGGCGGGCGTGTGCGTGATCTCAACGCCCGGCAGCGCGAGTATGTCCCATCGGCGATTCGCCATATCGCAGTCCGCTACCAGCGTCTTCAGTACGAACTCCATGTTGCCAGGCCCCACGTGGTCCGTAATCGCCATGACGCGGTAGCCCGAGTGAATCGCGCGCCGTATAAGCTCGACCGGAGAAAGAACCCCGTCGCTCAGAAACGTATGAGTGTGAAAGTCGAACATATGGTTGTCTAGCTCTCCCTCAGCGTCTTTTCGAGCTGCCGCATGATCGGACCCGTCTTGCCCATGTAGAACGGAGGCGGAGTTGGCGGATGATTGACCTTCAGGCACACGAACACCGGCCCGATCAGCTCCATGATGCGCGGCAGTTCGCTCGCCAGGTCTTCCAGATCGCTGAACTCGTATGCGTTCTCGATACCCGCGTCGCGCGCCATCGCCGCGAAATCCACGCTGCCCGATCCGGGCACCGGCTGACCTCCGGTGGTGAAGTAGCCGCCGTCCTCGAAGACGAAGTGAACGAGATTATCAGGCGCGTTCGAAGCCGTGGTAACCAGCGAGCCGAGATTCATCAGCAGCGAGCCATCACCGTCCAGGCACAGCACCTTGCGCTCCGGCTGCGACAGCGCAAGCCCCAGAGCCACCGACGACGCCTTGCCCATGCCCCCAAATATGGCCAGATCCAGCTCTTGCCGCTCCGACACCGACTCCCAGTACCTGTTCGGCGTCATCGTGCCGACGACGATCGCGTCTCCGCGCGCGTCGTTGATGGCCTTCGCCGCATCGTATGAAGAGATCATCGCCCGCCTCCTTGACTGTCCCGTGTGCGCCCAGAATTGTAGTCGCCGCAAGCCCCCAGCGCAAGGCGACGGTAGGGAAGGGAGCCTGCGTCAGTCCGATTAGGTGGAGTGAGAATGATCACCCCCCATACCGCATCCCCTCCGGCAGCGCGTCTCTCACGCCCAGCGCCACCAGCGTTCGCTGAGCCACGAACTCCGCTACGTCCTCGATGGTCTGTTGGCGCAGGTAGAACGCCGGCTCCGGCGGGATGACCGTCGCGCCCAGAGTCGCCAGCTTTGCGAGGTTTTCCAAGTGCAGCGCGCTGAGCGGCGACTCGCGCGGCACGACGACCAGCGGACGTCGCTCCTTGATGGTTACGTCCGCCGCTCGCCGTATCAGGTTGTCCGACAGGCCCAGCGACACCGCAGCCGCCGTCGCCATGCTGCACGGCGCGATAGCCATGCCCCGAACCGGGAACGTGCCGCTCGCTATCGGCGCCGCCATCTCCTGCGGCGCGTGGTATCGGAACGGCCCCGCATCAGTCCACCGCTCGATCGCCGACCCGAAAGACTCGTCCATCTCCGCCTTCCACACCAGCCGCGCCGGGCCCGACGCCGACGCGACCACGCCGACGCCCTCAGCCAGCAGCGCGTCTATCAGGCGGGACGCTATGATAGAACCGCTCGCGCCAGTCATGCCCACTACTACCGGCAGCATCCTCATCCCCCCTATCTTTATCCCCTCACAGA
This sequence comes from Dehalococcoidia bacterium, assembly GCA_034420955.1. GTDB lineage: Bacteria > Chloroflexota > Dehalococcoidia > Lucifugimonadales > UBA1123 > VXRN01. The sequence goes on along the minus strand of DAOUKV010000024.1, from coordinate 52,765 downwards.
TACACCGCCAGCGCAGTTCCCGCCAGCATCGTCGTAGATACGTAGGCGTTGATGCGCCCGAAAGCCATGCCGAGCCTGGAAAGGTCGCCCGGAGAGACGAGTATGTACTTATAGACCAGGAAGCCGGACGCGACGGCGCAAGCGACAAAGTAGGGCCAGATCAGCCCCATCCACAGCCCCAGCGCCACCAGGCACCCCACCGCCAGAACGTCCAGCGTTCGCGCTATCCTGAACGCGACTGCCACTCCGAATCGCGACGCCACCGAGTGCAGCCCGTTCGCCTTGTGAAACTCCACGTCTTGCGTATGGTATATGATGTCGAAGCTGCCCGCCCACAGCGCTACCGCCAGCGATATTAGGACCGGCTGAAACGTCAGCTCCCCGGTAACCGCGATCCACGCCGCCGATGGCGAGATGGCGAGCGCCCAGCCGAGAAGCAGGTTCGCCGCCCACGTAAACCGCTTGGTGTATGGGTACGCCACAAGGTACGCCGCCGCGACGGGAGCGAGCGCGAACGCGAGCGGATTCAGACGCCACGCCGCGAACATGAAAACAGCGAACGCCACTATCGCCAGCGCCGTCATCTCCCACGCGCTCAGCAGGCCGCTCGGTATGTGCCGCATTGAGGCACGTGGATTCAGAGCGTCTATGTGCCGATCGATCACCCGGTTGGCGCTCATCCCCACCGTCCGCGCGCTGACCATCGCCAGCGTTATCCATCCGAACGTGCCCCAGCCGGGCCAGAAGTCCGCGCCGTCCGTCATGCTGAACGTCGCCAACGTCATGCCTACATACGCGAACGGCAGCGCGAACACGCTCTCGTGGAACTTGATCGCGTCCAGAATCATCGGCGCCTTGCGCCACAGCGGTATCGGCGCGGTTGTCACCACTCACACCTCAAACCCGTACTCCCCCCACCGTCTATCTACCAACCTGCGAATCTCATCGCTCATCACAATGTCCGGCGGCCATTCGCGGTTGCCTCGTTCGCCCGGCATCTTGGCGGTCGCGTCTATGCCCAGTTTGCTGCCGTACTTCGGCGTCGGGGTCGCATGATCCAGGTCGTCCAACGGTCCCTCCGAAAACACGACGTCCGTCGCCGGGTCTATGTTGTTCACGACCCGCCATAGCGTCTCCGACGGGTTCTGAACGTCCACGAAGTGGTCCACCACCACTATCGTCTTGACCAGCATCATCAGTCCCAGTCCCCACATCGCGTTCATCACCTTGCGCGCGTGGCCCGGGTATTCCTTGCGTATGGAGACGATGACCAGGTTGTGGAAGATGCCCTCCGCGGGCATGTTCATATCCACCACCTCAGGCAGCGCCATCTGCATTATTGGAAGCATGATGCGCTCCGCCGCCTTGCCCATGTAGAAGTCCTCGGTGGGCGGGCGTCCGACCATCGTGGTTGGGTATATCGGATCGCGTCGCCGCGTCATCGCGGTTACGTGGAAGACCGGGTACGGCTCCGGCGGCGAGTAATAGCCGGTGTGATCGCCAAACGGCCCCTCGTCGCGCGTCTCTCCGGGTTCGACGTAGCCTTCCAGCACGTACTCCGCCTGCGCCGGAACCTCCAGGTCAACCGTCTTGCACTTGACGATTTCGACGGGCTTGCCGCGTATCACGCCCGCCGCCGCCAGCTCGTCCATGTCCGGCGGAAGCGGCATCGAGCCTGTCCACATGGTGGTCGGGTCCCCTCCGAGCGCGACGGCGACCTCCAGCCGCTTCATGCCGCGCTCCTGGGCGCGTCTGTCGTGCCGCGCGCCGACCTTGTGAGTCTGCCAGTGCATCCCCGTCGTGCGCTTATCGAACACCTGCATCCTGTACGTGCCGACGTTGCGCCTGCCCGATTCGGGGTCTCGGCTGATGACCAGCGGAAGCGTGATGTACGGCCCCGCGTCGCCGGGCCAGCACTTGATTAGCGGCATGGAGTACAGGTCAACGTCGTCGCCTATCAGGACAACATCCTGGCACGGGGCGTTTCTGACGAGCTTGGGCTGTGAACGCGCCAGCCCTACCACGTCGCCAAGCGCGCGCAGCTTTCCCCCGATGCCGGACGGCGGCGCCTGCGCCAGTCCGATGATGCCGCGCACGCGCTCCGCAAGCTCCTCAATGCGCTCCACGCCCAGCGCCCACGCCACGCGCCGGTGCGCGCCGAACAAGTTTATCGCCAACGGCGCGTCGTGGCCGCGGACGTTGCTGAACAGCAGGGCAGGGCCTTCAGACTTCACCATGCGGTCGGTGATCTCGGTAATCTCGAGCTCGGCGTCAACGGGCGCGTCTATGAGCTTCAAGTCCCCCCGCTCCTCGAGGAGCGATATGAACCCGCGCAGGTCGTTAACGGTCTTGATCATGACGCCGCTCGTACCCCTGCCCTTATCTCAGTCGAGGACACGTCCTCGCGGAACGCCGACTCCGGTATCTCCCTGAACAGGTCCGACAGGAAGGGCGGATAGTCCACGTCTCCCAGCGTCGTGAACCGCCCGTCCACCGAGCGCCCCGCCACTAGGAACGAGCATTCCAGCGAGCGTATCTCCACGAGCGCCGACACCATCTCCGCCGCGCTGCCGCCGTAGTACTTGGGATCTATTAGCCGCGTCATGGTATCCGCCCCGATGACGAACGCGCATCCGGGCAGCAGCCGCGCCTTTTCGCGGAACGTGGGCGCGCGCGTTACCACCGCGTCGAGGCTCCCTGAGAACTTCGCAAGCCGGCGTCGAACCTCCGCCACGTCTAGGGGAGGCTTGTCAACGTTGGTGATCGAAAGCTCGAACGCCGCCGGCAAGCGGGTCATCTCGGACGATACCTCTGCCAGCCGATAGTGCCCTCGGTGGACGGGGTTGAACGAGCCGGACACCACCGCGCCGACAAATCGCCCGTCCGCGTCCTGCTTCCCGTCCGCGCCGATCAGCGTGTGGCCGATGTGCCCCAACGCCAGCGCGTCCAATGGCATATCATACGCTTGGGACTCGACGATGACCCGCTCGTCGGTGTCCAAACCCAGGTCGAGGCGCCCTGATGCCCCGTCTAACGCCCCAAGCGCGTCGGCGACCGCGTTCAGAATCAGCGCGCTCACCGCCGCATCCTCGCCGTCGCGGTCTCGCAGCCCCTTCACGAACGTGAGCGACGACGTTTCCCATCCTGTCGCTGAATACACCGACACGTGGCAGCGGTGGTCGCCCCGCTTCGGCCTGTCCGTTGCGATAGTAGCCGTACACGATACCCCCCAGACCGGAGTCGCGCCGTCCCGCAGCAGCGCGGCGCGCCGGTACGCCGCCCGAGCGAGCGAGAGCGCGGCGTCGGTCGAAACGTACTGCTCAGGCTCCGCGCCCGCGTAATCCACCACCGCCGACGTTGCATACGGGACCTGTATATCCAGCACGGTCCGCGACGCGCCCGCTACGCCCAGCAGCGCTGACATCGCCCCTGTCCCCGCGCCGGCCACGACCAGCGATACCATCCCCCGCGCGTCGTGGATGGCCTGTACTAGATTGCGAGTCTGCTCATCCATACTTCATCGTTCGGCTATCCTCCGGTAAACGACCTCACGAGCAAGACGGCGACAGCTACACCGAGTGTCAATCCCGCGCCGAACAGCGCAAATATCAGCTTGTCCAGCCGCGCCTCGATGCGATCCAATCGAGAGACTACTTGGTCTAGCTGCCCTTCGATGCGCCCCAATCTGTATTCGGAACTCTCAGTTGTGGCCATGCTGATCCTCTACTCTGCTCACCCGCACTCAAATCCTAACACAAATTTTAACGCAAAGATTGTCGGGCTCACCCCTCTGCGCCTTTGCGCTAAATCCTCTATATCTTCGCGCCAAAGATCTCCGCCAGAACCCCCATCCTCACGTACAGCGAATTTTCCGCCTGCCGGTAGAACGCAAGCCGCTCGTCGCTCACTTCGATGATGAAGTCGCCGCTCCGTTGCATCGGGTCCATGACCACTGCGTTCGGCCTCAATGTGCCCATGAACTGCGCGTCTATGACCAGCCGCCCGCGCCCGCGAGATCGCAGCAGTTCCATGTGCGCCGCCGTTCGCGGACCGTTCAGATACACGGCGTCCACCTCGCCGAGCGCTTCCATGCCGTCGGCGTCTCGGAAGCGGACGCCCCGCCGTTCGCAGTATTCGACTATCTCAGCCGGTACCTCGCCGCTGAACGGCGCGAGCGCCACTTCCACGCCGTCGAACATCGCCAGCCCTTGCAGCAGCGCGTTGACGTTGCGGTGTTCGAGTCGCCCGACTATCGCGACGCCGCAGCCGTCTATGCCGCCAAGTTCGCGCTTCAACGTGTACAGGTCGGCAAGCGCCTGGGTTGGGTGGTCGTCCGCCGAGCCGCCGTTGACCACCGGCAGAGCGTCCACGGACGCGGCGCGCTCGATCACTCCCGGATCGCCGCTGCGGACGACCACTGCGTCCATTCTCAGGCTTGCCAGCAGCCGCGTGATGTCGTCCACGAATCGAGCGCTGTGAACCGGGAAGAACTGTGACGCGTCCTCCGTGTGGTAGGTCTGCCCACCTAGCAGCCCCGCCGCGCGTTCGAAGGACGTTCGCGTCAGTAGGCTCGGCTCGTAGAACAGGCAGTACAGAGCCTTGCCGTCCATTAGCGGCGGAACATCGCCATCGCGCAATCGGTCGCACAGCGGAAACAGCTTTTCCTCCACCCACTCCCGGGTAAGCCGCGACGTGCTGATGAGGTGCCTCAACCCTGACATTTGCCAACTCTCCCGCGCCTGACTCGAACCCAAAGCCGATGTGGAATTGTACACGAACCGGCGTTAGCAAGCACAGATTCAGCGTAAAGGCGCGAAGAGAGAATGATTTATGGACGTTGGCGACTCTGAGTTGAAATGGTCCTTGACACCATATATCGAGTCACGATATATTTTAGCGCGATATATTTTTGAGCAAGGAGATCCGCGTTGACCAGCCCAAACCCGTCCGACATGCTGCCGCTTCCCGTCGCTCAGCTACATATACTGTTGGCCCTCGCCACCGGCGACAAGCACGGCTACGCCATCATGCGGGAAGTCGAGGCGCTCACCGAAGGCGCTGTCACCATGGGCCCCGGTACCCTCTACGGAGCGGTCAAGAAGATGCTGAACGCCGCGCTGATAGAGGAGAGCGACGAACGCCCGGACCCAGAACTGGACGACCAGCGCCGACGATACTACCGGCTCACCGCGCTGGGAGGGCGCGTTCTCGACGCCGAGATAAATCGCATGGAGCAGCTTGCCCGCGCCGCCCGGAGTAGGCGGGCCACGGTCCAGGGCGAACAGGGCGCCTGACATGATCTCCGAACGAGTGTATCGCGTCCTGATCGCGCTCTATCCCAAGGATCACCGCCGCGAGTACGGCGACCTCATGGTCCAACTATTCCGAGATCGGATGCGGCGAGACGGTGGCGGCGTCCGAACGCTGACACTGTGGACACACATGATATTCGACCTCGTAATGAATGCGCTAAGAGAGCGCAAGGAAGGAGCCGACATGAGAAAGCTAACGTTGATAGGAGTCGCGCTGATCGCGGTGGCGTTGATCGGAGTGGCTGGAGCCAGAACCATCATGGCAAAGTCGGACGGCCTGACGCTGGTCATGGTGTACAAAGACGCCGACACCACCGCCTATGACGCCGGCAACGCCGACGGCGCAGCCGGCGCGCTCCAACAGGCCGTAGAGGAAGGCATTATAACTTCCCAAACCGCCGACACCGCGCTAACCGCATTCGAGCGAGGCGACCATTCCATAACCGTAACTACCCGAGACGCATTCACCGGCGACAGCATTGTCGATACCCTGCGCCAGACGGTTGAGAGCGGCGCGATGTCCCAGCAAGACGCCGACCGCATAGCGCAAGCCTACCAAACCGAAGCCTCTTCAGACGGTTGGGGTGTTGAGGTCAAGCGCTTCACCTTCACCGGCGAAAACGACGTAGCCGACGCCCTCCAACAAGCTGTCGAGCAGAGCGTAATACCTCAGCGATTGGCGGACCACATCCTACAATCCATAGAATCCGCCAGCACGGACGGCTAAGCCCCCGGCGCCCCGAACCTGTGCCAGACCAGATAACGCCTTAGCCTCAGCGCCCCATTCCCATCTGCGCGGGAATGGGGCGCTATGCTACAACCAGCCACGATTCCCAGAAACAGCGCATGCCGATCAGGGACAGGTTCTCACTCCACAACCCATTTGCGCCAACCCAGCCCAACCCCTATCATCATAACCGTACACCGACCTCGCGCCACGCCCAGAAATGCCCGGAGACACCCGATGATCAAGTCTCTCCGCCTTACCAACTTCAAGAACTTCGCAGACGAGACGCTTCGGCTAGGCCCCTTCACCGTCATAGTCGGAGCCAACGCCAGCGGCAAGAGCAACCTCCGCGACGCGTTCCGATTCCTGCACGGCATAGGGAGCGGCTACACCCTGCCGGAAATCTTCGGAGGCAAGTACGGACCGGGCGGACAAAGAGAGTGGTCAGGCATTCGCGGCGCGCCGAATGAGATCATGCGCTTTGAGGAGGACGAATTCTCGGTCGAAGTAGAAACCAACACCATGCGCTATCACATTGACATAGCTGATGATTTCTTGAGTGTCGGATCATTTCTGGTATCTGGAGAATCGCTTCAAGAAGAGTCTGATTCAATCTACCAAGCAAAATACGCCATGCCCAATTTGGTGGTACGCGGAGATGAACCCTACGACTTGGAGTTGGTGGCGCATCAACCTGCATTGTCACAAAGTATGCTAGGGGCTGTAATAGCGTTGCCGTATATTGAAAGTCCTGTGGTTCGTCTTTTATCCTCATTCGGCCATATGCGCTTCTTCGAGTTCGACCCCGACAGAATCAGGGAACCCGCTTTCCCTGGGCAGCAAACACTCGGCGACAGGGGCGAGAACATGCCAGCCGTTCTGGAAACTATATGCGCCGAACCCGACCTGAAGCGCAATCTAATATCCTGGCTGGAAGGTCTTACGCCTATGGACGTAACCGACTTGGAGTTTCCGAGAGACCCAAGCGGTCGGATACACCTCCAGATTGTGGATAAGAACGATCGAAAGGTATCCGCCTACAGCGCGTCCGACGGCACGTTGCGATTCTTGGCGATACTCGCCGCGCTGTTCAGCCCCTCAGCATCCGGGATCTACTTCTTTGAAGAGATAGACAACGGCATCCACCCCAACAGGGTCTGGCTACTGATGGACCTGCTGCAAAACGAAGCCGTCAGAAAGGACGCGCAGATCATCACCACCACCCACTCGCCTCAAATGCTGACGTTCATGAACGACGACACTTTCGAGAGCGCGTCAGTCGTGTACCGGGACGAAGATTACGAGGACGCCATCATCCGCCCCTTGGCAGATATCGGTGACGCCAAGAAGCTGCGAAAGGCTGACGGCGGATTAGGAGAGCTACACGCCACCGGCTGGATGGAAACCATCCTCGGATTCGACGAATTTGACAGACGGCAGCGGGCGTCCCAATCGTGAAGACGCTGATCATCCCCGAAGATTTCAGGAACGACCAGTACCTGCTCAAGCCGATATTCACGCGGCTTTTCCGAAATATGGGGGTTCGTCCAAAGGTCACCGTCTGCAACGATCCGTTGCTCGGTGGCATCGGCGAAGCCTTGAAAGTCGAGCGCATGAGGGAAATAGTCCTGAAATACCGAGGGAAGGCTGATCTGTTCATCCTCTGCGTAGATAGGGACGGTGATGGCAACAGACGTCAGAGCCTCGACCGTATCGAAGCGTCTGTGAAGTCCGAGTTGGTCGGCGGGCGCATCTTCCTAGCCGAGTGCGCTTGGGAAGAAGTCGAGACCTGGGCGCTTGCGGGCTTGGATCTTCCTAACCACTGGCGCTGGTCAGACGTCAGAGCCGAAGTCCACGTCAAGGAGACGTACTTCGAACCTTTAGTAGAATCGCGTGGCTTATCAGGGTCGCGCGGCGGAGGTCGGGTCGCGCTCGGCCAGGAAGCCGCCCGTCGCATAACCGCCATCCGACAGAAATGCCCCGACGATTTTGACGCCTTGGCTAACCTCATCGAATCCGCCATGCTCGCGGCATAGGAACGCCACCCCCCAGACCTTCGCCGCCCACCTGTTTGACACCCGCAAGCCCCAGTGGTAGCCTTATGAAGGCGATTGTCAGTCGAAAGCCGTGACTGCTAACGCCCTTCAGACTGAGAGGGGGATGGGATCTTGCCGAGGTACGACTATCGTTGCAAAGCTTGCGGCAACCACTTCGAGCTGCGCCAGAGCTTCGACTCTGACCCCGTGGCCGACTGCACCGAGTGCGGCGCGCCTTCGCCCCGCCAGATACACGCGCCGCCCGTTATCTTCAAGGGCAGTGGCTGGTACGTCAACGACTACGGCAAGGGACGCGGGAACAACGGCCTGAACAAGTCTGACCGCTCGGAATCTTCCAAAGAGGAAAAATCCTCGTCGTCCAAGTCCGAAGAGAGCAAGTCGGAAGCCGCCGCCTCTACCTCGAGCAGCTCCGAGTAGCCGATGCGCGCGCTGATCCAGCGTGTATCCCAAGCCTCTGTCGCCGCCTCCGGCGAGACCATCGGCAGCATTGGTCCCGGTTTCGTAGTCTTCGTCGGCATAGCCCGCGGCGATGATCGGGCCGATATAGACTACCTCGTATCCAAGACCGTCAATCTGCGCGTCTTCTCGGACGACGATGGACGCTTCAACCTGTCCGCCTTGGACGTCGGAGCGGAGCTTCTGGTAATCAGCCAGTTCACCCTCTACGCCGACACCCGGCGCGGGCGACGCCCCAGCTTCACCGACGCCGCGCCGCCCGACGATGCAGCCGCCACCTTCGACGCGACCCTAGCCGCATTCAGAGACACGGGCTTGACCGTTGCAACGGGCCGGTTCCAAGCGCACATGAACGTGAGCATCCACAACGACGGCCCAGTAACCATAATGCTCGATTCGGACGACCGCAACCGCCCCCGCAGAGGATGATGTGAAGTGCCCCTCCCCCCTAGACGGGGGAAGGCATGGAAGGCATGGATGGTAGTAATACCCCCTCTCCCTCAGGGAGAGGGTTGGGGTGAGGGTGAACTTCAGCCTACCTTTATCCCCATCGCCTTAGCCATGTCCAACAACGCCTGCGCCCTCTTTACTACCGGAACGTCCACCACCTTGCCGTCGAGCGACGTCGAGCCGCGCCCCATCGAGGCCGCCTCCTCGAACGCCTCGATCTCCCGTCGAGCCTGCTCGATCTCCCCTTCGGATGGCGAATACACCGCGTTGATGACATCTATCTGCGCCGGGTGGATTGCGAATCGTCCCCTGAAACCAATGCCGCGCGACATCTCCGAATTAGCCTTCAGCGCGACCGGATCGCGGAACGCGAAGAACGGAGTGTCGAGCGCGAGAACGCCCGCCGCTCGCGCCGCCACGGCTATCGCGCTTCGCGCGTAGGCAAGTTCCGCGTCGCCGTCAGTGCGCCGTATCTCCATGTCATTCGTGAAGTCCTCAGCGCCCAGAGCCACGGCGACGATGCGCTTGGACGCGCCGCAGATGTCGTACACCTTCACAATCGCCTCGGCGGACTCGATCCACGGTACCAGCTTGGTAGCGCCAACCTCGACGCCGGCATTGGCTTCCACGCGGTCGAGCGTGGCGCAGACCTCCGCGACGATCTCCGGGTTATCCATCTTCCCGACGGATACGCCGAACACGCTCGGCCCAACGACGGCCGAGAGATCGTCCTCCAAAAGCCCTGTATCCAGCGAGTTGACGCGGGGGATGACCGGTACGCCGGTATCCGCCATCGCGCCGACATAAGACGATACCACGGCGCGCGCGTTCGCCTTCTCGTCCCAGGGCACCGAGTCTTCCATGTCCGGCACGAACGCGTCCGGCCTCAATCCGGCGGCTCGGTCTAACATTCGCGGCGCGTTGCCGGGCACGAACAGCAGGCTTCTCAGGATGATCATATGGTTCTTGTCTCCTTCAGTCTCACGCGAGGCGCTCCCGAATGAACTCGTCCATCTTGGCCCGCGCCTTGCTCGCCAGCTTCGTCGGATGCCCGTCGAACCCGTGCGGGCCGCCCGGATACACCGCCAGCTCGCTCTTGTTCCCGGCCGCCATCCAGCGCTGGTGCATGAACAGCGTGTCGTCCAGCAGCGCGTCGAGCGTTCCGATGCTGAACAGGGCGGGAGGAAGCCCGCTCAGGTCGGCGTACAGCGGCGACACGTCCGGGTCGCGTCGTATCTCCTCCGGTACAAAGTGGTCGTAGAACCAAGCCATGATCGGAGTGCTGAGAACGAACGGATCGTCTCCCCAGTTGACTTGCGAAGGCGTCATGCTCAGGTCGTACACTCCATAGACGAGATTCGCGCCCGCGAAGTCGGAGTAGCCGTGCTTGTCGCGCATCCGAAGCAGCGTCGTGGCGGACAGGTGCCCGCCCGCCGACTCGCCGCCGATCACGATGTTGTCCGCCCCGAACTCCGCCTTGGCGTTCTCTACCACCCATACCGCGGCCGCCTCGCAGTCGTCCAGCGGCGCGGGGTAGGGATGCTCCGGCGCGAGCCGGTAGTCCACGCTCACCACAGCAGCCGAGCAGCCGAGCGCGACGGCCTCGTTGCGCGGGTCCTGCAGATGCGCCCTGCCCAGTACCCATCCGCCGCCGTGAATGTGCAGATAGACCCCGCGCGGACTGTCGGGAACGAACGTCCGCAGCCTAATCGGCCCATGCGGCCCGTCTATCGTCCGTTCTTCAGCCATGTCCGAGAACACGATGGGACCTTGCGGCCCGCCCTCCTCGCGCGCCTGCCGCGTCGCCTCAACTGGAACGTCCAGCACGGACGGCGCCTCCGCCGCCAGCGCGCGAAGCTCAGCGTTGTAAGCCGCCGTATCCGCCGCGATAGCATCCTCGTCGAAAAGTCTGAAATTCACCATAGCGTAGCCCCCATCAAGCAAGATTTGGCGTTTAGGGTATCACGAACCGGACGACAAGCGCACCGTCGCCAACGGGTCATAGATAGCTCCCTCCGGCGTCAGCGTGCTTTGGAACAGACGGAGGGCGTCGACTCTGAACGCCACTCTCGCGTGATTAGCCGACCGCGCGGCCTCTACAATTGCGCGTCTATCCGGCCTCGATACACGGTCGCGGATTCGCGCGACCGTGATGTGCGGACTGAATCGCCGTCTATCCCGCCGGAAGCCGACTTTCGACAGCTCCGCTTCGATGCCATCCCGCAGCAAGGTAAGCGTCTCGATTTCGCCATCGACGCCCACGAACAGCGCCCGCGCCCGCCCCAAAGTCGGAAACGCGCCGACGTCGCCCAGCGCGAGCTCGAAAGGTTTAACTCGCAGCGAGGCTGCCCTCGCCGCCTCCGCCACGCGCGGAACGTCCTCGATATCCACGTCCCCCAGAAACCGCAGCGTGATGTGCAACCCCTCGTCGCGTACCGGACGCGCGCCGTTGACGCCGACACTGCCTACCGCCGATGCTACCCTCGCCACCTCCGCCCGCGCCTCGTCCGACGGTTCGACGGCGATGAAAGCCCTGACTCGTTCCGCGCGTTCCCGTCTCAACCTGACACCCACCTTTGCGTCTTCGCGTTAAATTCGCTCCGCGCCCCCGCGTTAAAATCCCTTGCCATATACGCTATAATGTAGGTAACAATCACGATAGGCAGGTTGCGCCCATGTTCAAATCCCTTGCCAAGCTGTTCGGCGGCTCGGATGAGCGCGTCATCAAGACGATGCGGCCGCTGGTGGATGAGATCAACGCTCTGGAGCCGAGGTTCGAGCGTCTGTCGGACGACGATCTTCTCGCCAAGACCGAAGACTTCCGACGCGCCGTCTCCGGCGGCGCCAACCTAGATGACATCCTTACCGAAGCATACGCCGCCGTGCGCGAGGCGGCGCGGCGCGCGCTGGGCCAGCGACACTACGACGTGCAGATGATCGGCGGCATCGTCTTGCACCAGGGCAAGATCGCCGAGATGAAGACCGGAGAGGGCAAGACGCTCGTCGCGACGCTGCCCGCATACCTCAACTCGCTCACCGGCGACGGCGTTCACGTAGTTACCGTAAACGACTATCTGGCGCGTCGCGACGCTCACTGGATGGGCGCGGTGTACGCTCGGCTCGGCGTAACCGTGAGCGCCCTCCAGAATCAGAGCGCGCTGATGTACGATGGCGAGTACGAAGAGGGCGAACGCGGCTCCGAGCATATGCGGACCACCACGCGCCGCGAGGCTTATCTTGCGGACATTACCTACGGCACCAACAACGAATTTGGCTTCGACTACCTGCGCGACAACATGGCGTCCGAATCTCCGGCCCGCGTGCAGCGAAGCCTCGCCTATGCCATCGTTGACGAGGTGGACAACATCCTGATAGACGAAGCGCGGACTCCGCTGATCATTAGCGGCCCCGGTCCCAACACGGCGCGAGACTACGCACGATACGCCAAGGTCGCGCCGTCGCTCAAGTACGAGCTCGACTACACTGTGGACGAGAAGCACCGAACCGTAGCGCTCACCCAGGATGGCATCTCCAAGCTGGAACGGACGCTGAACCTTTCCAACCTGTACGGCCCGGAGAACTTCGAGACCGTCCACCAGATAGAGAACGCGCTCAGGGCGCATGTCATCTACCAGCGGGACCAAGATTACGTCGTTCAGGACCGCGAAGTGATCATCGTGGACGAGTTCACGGGCAGGCTAATGGTCGGGCGGCGATACTCAGACGGGTTGCACCAGGCGATAGAGGCCAAGGAGGGCGTCCGCGTTCGGGCCGAGTCCATCACCTACGCCACCATAACGCTCCAGAACTACTTCCGACTCTATGACAAGCTGTCCGGTATGACCGGTACGGCGTCCACCGAGGCCGAAGAGTTCGACAAGATATACAAGCTCGACGTCGTAAGCATACCCACCAACCGCCCTATGGCGCGCGAAGACGCGGGCGACCTCGTGTACCGCGACCAGTCGGCCAAGTACCGCGCCGTGGTCGCCGAGATCGAACGGCGGCACCGCAAGGGCCAGCCCGTGCTTGTCGGCACAACGGACATAGACAAGTCCGAAATCCTCAGCGGTATGCTCAACCGCAAGGGCATCCGCCACGAGGTGCTGAACGCCAAGCAGCACGAGCGCGAGGCGGTTATTGTCGCCCAGGCGGGCAAACCCGGCGCCGTAACCGTGGCGACCAACATGGCGGGCAGGGGAACGGACATCGTGCTTGGCGGCAGCCCGGACGCTCAGGGCGTTTCCGAGAAGCAGTGGCAGGCGGACCATGAGAAGGTGATAGGCGTCGGCGGGCTGTACATCATCGGCACCGAGCGCCACGAGGCGCGGCGCATAGACAACCAGTTGCGCGGCCGCGCCGGACGTCAGGGCGATCCAGGAGCCACGCAGTTCTACACCGCCCTCGACGACGACCTGATGCGGCGCTTCGGCGGCGACAAGATTCGCTCGGTCATGGACTGGGTTGGCGCCGATGACGACGTGCCTATTGACAACGGCATGATAAACAAGACCATCGAAAACGCGCAGGTGAAGGTCGAGGGCCACCACTTCGATATGCGAAAGCATCTCGTAGAATACGACGACGTGGTGAACACCCATCGCGGCGTCATCTACGGCGAACGCGATAAGATAATCTCCGGCGCGGACCTGAAGACGAACATCCAGGGAATGTTGTCGGAACATCTCAGCGACGTGGTCCGCTCCACGCTCGGAGACGACCGCCCGTCCGACTGGGACGTGGATACCCTCAACTCCGCCATCGGCGCCATCATGCCGCCGCCACAGCAGTTCGAAGACGAAGACGTAGTGCGAAGTTCCGACGTTGATGAAATAGAAGCCACGCTCCTCGAATACGCCGAGGGTGTCTATGACGATTTCGAGACGCAGATCTCAGCCCAAACGATGCGCGACCTGGAACGCTTCCTGCTGCTGCGCTCGATAGATACCAACTGGGTACAGCACTTGACCACCATGGAAAACTTGCGGCAGGGCATCGGCCTCCAGGCATTCGGACAGCGCGACCCCCTTGCCATGTATCGCATAGAGGGCAATAACCAGTTCCAGGCGCTTGAGCAGAAGATACAGAGCGACGTGGCGCACTCCATATTCCGCGTGCCCGCCGACATGGGCCAACTTGGAGTGAACGGCAACCGTAGGACGAACGGCGCGCGACGGGCGACTGCAAACCGGGGAAGCGAGCCGAGCGTCGCCGCCAATGGCGCGTCGCAGAACCGACGCTCGTCGGCCCCGGCGCCCCAGGCTCGCGGACGCAGACGCGGTCGCCAACCAGTGGGCGCGGTCGCGGCGCCAACGGGCAGACGAAAGATAGGCCGAAACCAGCCCTGTCCGTGCGGCAGTGGCAAGAAGTACAAGCGCTGCTGCGCCGCATAGGATCACATGACCAACTCCGAGATCGCGGAAGCATTCGAGACCATCGTATCGCTCCTCCAGATGAAGGGCGAGAAATCGTTCACCATCCGCGCCTACCAGCGAGCGGCGCGCACGATAGACCGCCTGCCCCGCGACGTGGACGCGATGGTGCGCGGCAGAGAAGACCTGACCGCCATACCCGGCATCGGCAAGGCGATCTCTGCGAAGATCCAAGAGCTCGCCACCACCGGCGAGATGGGCTATCTCGAACGCCTGAAGGCAGAGTTCCCACCCGGCGTCCTGGACCTCGTGCACATACCGGGACTTGGGCCCAAGACCGTTCTCCGCGTCTGGAAAGAGCTTGACGTTACGACTGTGGAGCAGTTGACGGCGGCTATCGAGGACGGCAGACTAGAATCCCTGCCGCGCATGGGGAAGAAGAGCGCGGCTAATATCCTGCGCTCCATCCAATTCGCCCGCGCCAAGTCGGACCGAACGCCCATAGCCCGCGCCATGGAAATAGCGCAGCGCGTCAGGTACCACCTCGAATCTGAGTGTCCGGGCATCTCGCGACTGGTAGCGTGCGGAAGCCTGCGCCGGTTCGAGGAGACCGTCGGAGACCTTGATTTCGTGTGCGTCTCGGACGAGCCGCAAGCCGCTCTTGACGCGCTCGCCGGCATGGACGACGTGGCGCGGGTCCTCGCGCACGGCGACCGCAAGACGTCCGTCGCGCTCCGCTCAGGTATGCAGATAGACCTGCGCGTCGCCGAACCGGACGCCATCGGCGCGATGCTCCAGTACTTCACTGGCAGTCTGCACCACAACGTCGCGCTTCGCGAAGCGGCTACTCGGCTGGGCCTGTCGCTCAACGAGTACGGGCTGACGAACATCGAGACCGGCGAGCTTGAGACGTTCGCCAACGAGGAGGCGCTGTACGACCGTATCGGCCTCCAGTACGTGCCGCCGGAGCTTAGACAGGGTGGGGATGAAGTGGCGCTGGCCCGTTCCAACGCCATCCCGCGGCTCGTTCGGGCGTCCGACATACGCGGAGACCTTCATTCGCACACCGACTGGTCGGACGGACGCGACCCTATGGAAGCCATGCTCTTGGCCGCTCGCGAGCGCGGCCTCGAGTACATCGCCGTTACCGATCACTCGGTAGGGCGCGGGATAGCCAACGGCCTCAGCGTCGAGCGTCTCGAACGGCACGGCAAGCGTTTGAGCGAGCTGGAGGCGGACATCGGCGGCATCCGCGTTCTCCACGGCACCGAGATGGACATACGCGCCGACGGTTCGCTCGACTACGCCGACGACGTTCTCGCCAAGCTCGATTGGGTAGTCGCCTCGATCCACAGCGCCATGTCTCAGGACGCCGCCACAATGACGGCCCGTGTCATCACCGCGATGAAGAACCCTCACGTGTCCGCCATCGGGCATCTTTCGACTCGACTGATAGGAGAGCGCCGCCCGGTGGACGCCGATTACGACGCCATCTTCAGAGCCGCGGCCGACACAGGCACCGCGCTCGAGATCAACGGCTCGCTGGAACGGCTCGACCTCAAGGACGCGCACATCCGACGCGCCCGCGAGCTTGGCGCGCCGCTGGTCATAGACACGGACGCGCACATGGTGGAATCGCTCGGCAACCTCGAATACGGCGCGCGCCTGGCGCGCCGCGCCGCCTGCGAGCCGCGCCACATAGCCAACTGCATGGGCGCCGAAGACTTCCTAGCGTGGCTGGAACTGGACAAATCATACCGAAGTAAGGCATTATCAGGGTATGACCCAGCGAACGTGTGAGTCCAGCGCGAATATCCCTCCGAACGCCGAGTCCAACGGCGGACTTGGCGGCGATACCTACGCCGCGCCGGAATCGGGCGTCAACGGCGGCCCTTACGCCGGCCCTGAACCGGAAACCAATTCGCGGGCGCCGGACGCCAACCCGGTGGAATGCCTGCGAACGCGGCTCGAAGAAGGCGAGCCTTGGCCTACGGCCTTGCTCGAAGCGATGGCGATCTGGACGGCGCCGGAGGAGACGTTCGGCAACACGCGCTTGGCGTATCTCATCGGCGGAGAGGCGTTCGACTGGCTCACCCTCGCAAACCGCCTGACGTTCGAGGCGCGCGACCTGATCCCGAACGACGAGCTCGAAGCGCTCCTGTTCATGGGACGCTTCCCATCCTACTTCGACGAGGCGGATTTCAAGCGGATTCTTGGCGTTGACAAGTACAGCGCGTACCTCAACTACTTCTACGGGGTGGAGGTAGAGCTTGCGCTCCAGTACCTCATCGAAGAGGAGATCGAAAAGCGCTTCTACGCCAGCGGTCGCCAATACGTTACAGACCACACCGATCAGGCTTTCCAGCGCATCTACCGCTCGCCCTACGCCTCCCTGCTCGCGTCCTTCAGAGACGACCAGGGCAGCCTTCACCGTCCGGTAACCACCATCACCGAGATGAAAGAGTTTACCTACTGGCTCTTCAAGCGTCGCGTTCGCGTGTCCGACAAAGCCAAGCTCGCCTCAGATACCCGGCGCGGCATATCGGCCCTAGACGCCGTGGCGACCATTCCCGAAGAGATAGAAGCGTTCGCGTAGGGGCGTCCCTTCTCCCTCGATGGGAAAGGCTAGGATGGGAGTGAACTCCCTCTCCCTCAGGGAGAGGGTTGGGGTGAGGGTGAACCCCAGCTACCTGAACATATCCCGTCCCCGCTCTCGCAGCAGCGGCGCGATGCCCCGCGAATCATCGGTCTCCCGCGCATACGGATACCCCCGCGCCACTGAAACCGGCACGCCTATCGCTTTGAACTGCACAAGCTCGGCCGCCGCCGCGAGCTCGTCCGCGACCGCTATCGTCGTAACGTGCATCTCGCGGCCTTGCGCGTCGGGCAGGCCTCGATAGTCCGCCACCGGATTCATGCCCGCTACTCCCACGGCGAAGTTGACGTGGCCGTCGCGCCACGCGCGCCCGAACGTGTCAGAGATTATCACCGGCGCCTCGACCCCGCGCGCCGCCTTAACTTCGTCCATGATGCGCCGCGCCGATTCGTCGCAGTCCACCGGCAGCAGGCACGCCACCTCGTCGCCAGGCACGTTCGACTGGTCTATCCCCGCGTTGGCGCACACGAACCCGTGATGCGTCTCCGCGATGATGACGCCGCGCTCCGGGTCCATGCGGACGATGGACTTGCTCTCGCGCAGCACAAGCTCTACCAGCCGAGCGTCGCGCCCAGTGTGGGAAGCGAACTCTACGGCGAACTCCGACGGCGTAACCGATGCCAGCGGCACGACCCGCCCCTCGGCTTTGGACACAATCTTCTGTGTAACGATCAGTATGTCGCCATCTTCCAGAGCGTCCCCCTGCGCCGCCGCCGCATCCGCGATCATGCGCCCAAGCCTGTCGCCAGGACGCACTTCGGGTACGCCGCGTATGCCGAAGATCCGTATGGATTGGCCTTCGTACTGCAACTTATCCTCTTATTCCTTTGCGTCTTTGCATCTTCGCGCCTTTGCGTTGAATCAAATCAACGATACAGCAGCGCGCCCGCGATTGACACTATCGATCCGTTTGCGGCGTCGGCGGGACACTGATCGTAGCCCATCTGGACCCCGGACGCGCCGCCGAGCAACCGCAGCATGATGTAGATCGGCGGCAGGCCGCATATCCGTCGCCTGTCCGACTCGTTGCGGGAAATGTCCAGAAACCGGCCCGCGTCGCCGTCGCAGATGGCTGAGAGCGATTCGGCGTCCTCAGACCTGACTTTCGCCTTGGTCACGTCGTCCAGCGGGATGCTGTCTCCGAACGCCGGACCCACGTGCGCCAGGTCTCCGGCCGCGACTATCAGCGTTCTACGCTCCCGCGTCAGCCGTTCCAGCACGTCTATGGTCGCCGCCAGAGCGGGCGCGTCGTCCGGCTGCGCGTCCTCCGTCGTGATGGAATAGAACGAACCGCACAGCGTCGGAACGACGCTAACGTCGTCCGCGCGTCCCGCCTCGCGTAGCGCGTGGTGCAGCCATACCGCCGCCAGCTCTATCGAATGTTCGGACTTGTGGTGCAGCTCTTCCTCGAACGCGGTCGGGCCGATCGCGTCCGACAGACGCTTCACGACCTCCTCGTCAGTCGGCAGAGCGCCGTAGGGCGTGGCGTAGCTCTGCGCCGTAGGCGTTACCCGTCCGGCGCCGCCTCTGTGGTCGGTGCCAAGTATTATCACCGTCTCGATGTCGGCTAGGTCCGGCTCGGCGAGCTGCCACAGCTCGGCGTAGGTCTTGTGGCCGCGCTGGTAGTCAATGTGCGGGCAGACCATTCCTACGAGATCGCCCCCCGGTTCTCGCCCGGTCCGTTCCGCGCCGCCATTGGAATAAGTGGGAGGCGGATTCTGCTCGCGCCACCTGGCGATCTCCGCGTCGAGATCGGCTGCGGCCCGGGGATAGACCGCGCCCGCGTGCGACATTGGCCTGTGATCGGCGGTTCGGTACTCGTCGAGCGCGCGCCGGATGGCGAGCTGGAACTTGCCGTTAGCCAGCAGCAGCGCGTCGTCCAGCGCTCGGACCACCTGGTACAGCGCGCGATCCGTAGTCTGCATCCCGTACTGCAACGCAACGGCTACCCGAATCTCCGGCACCGTGCGCGAGCCGTCCATCAGCGCCAGCGCCGGCGCCGCGCCCGCCTCGATTCCCATTGGCTGAGGCGTCATATCCAGCGGGTCGCGCAGCGCGATCAGCCGTCGTCCCTCATGCTCGAAGGGAATCGCCTCTACCGGCCTGATACGGGGTCGCTCAGGCAGGCCGCGCGCCCCCTCCACGCTTCCAGTCGTCATGATCGAACGTCCACCCTTCAGATAAGCCCAAAAGTGGCAGAATCCTAACACATACCGACGTTGATTCCCAACTGCCGCCCTATGCTACAATCCAAGCGCTTCACGAACCTAAGCGTAGCCCCCGGGAGGTGGCCTGATGCCGATCGCTGAGGACTTGAAGGTGTTCACTGGCAACGCGCACCCGCAGCTTGCCCGAGACATCTGCGCCTATCTCGGCATCCATCCCGGACAGATAGACGTGTTCAAGTTCGCCAACGACAACACGTTCGTCAAGATACTCGAAAACGTGCGAGAACGGGATGTGTTCATCGTCCAGCCCTTCAGCGAGCCGGTCAACGACCACATCATGGAATTCCTGATAATGCTGGATGCGGCGAAGCGCGCGTCGGCGGGCCGCATAACGGCAGTGCTTCCGTACTACGCCTACGGTCGCAGCGACAAGAAAGACCAGCCCCGCGTGCCGATAACCGCCCGGCTGATAGCCTCGATGATCGAAATGGCGGGCGCCGACCGCGTGCTGACGCTAGACCTGCACGCCGGACAGATACAGGGTTTCTTTGGCAAGCCGGTGGACGAGCTGACCGCTATACCCATGCTCGCCCGGCGATTCAGCAACGGCGGAGACGTCGTGGTCGCCGCCACCGACGTCGGCGGAGCCAATCGCGCGCGCCAGACCGCCGACATCATCGGCGCGGACATCGCCATCGTCCAAAAGCGACGGCTCGGCAACACCGACAGCGTGGTCGCCGACGACCTGATAGGCGACGTGGACGGCAAGAAGGTCGTCATCGTGGACGACGAAATTACGACTGGCGGCACCGTAGCCGCCGCCGCGAACGCGCTGGTGGGCGGAGGCGCGAGCAAGGTCTATTGCGCCGTAACGCACGGCGTTCTGTGCGGCCCCGCGCCCCAGGTCATAGAAGAAAGCCCCATCATCGAGATGGCCGTTACCGACTCGCTTCCTATCAGCGAAGCTCAGCTTGGAACCAAGACGCACACCATATCCGTAGCCTCCATCCTCGGCGAGGCGATTCACCGCATCCACAGCGGCCTCTCCGTAGGCGCGATGTTCGAGGGCGCGTAGCAAGCCTATCTGAGATAGGCTTCCGCGGCCCGAAATCCCCTCTCACTTGATGGGGGAAGGCTAGGATTGGGAGTGAGCGCCGCATCTTTCCGCGCCCCTGACTTGTGAAACCCGCCACAAGGCTGGTATAATTCAGCCATGTCAAACGAACAGATTATCGCCGCAGGCGAATACAGCACCGGAATATACGCAGACATTCAGAACCTCCAGGAGATGGCGAAAGACGTTCTTCAACTGCTGATCTATCGCTGGCCCAAAGAAATGCCCAAACCAACCAAATTGAACCTCTATGTCAGGGCAGACCACGCGCATCTATGGAACGTCTGGGCCACCGACGCTTTCAGGAACTTGCAAGTTACGGTCAAGGGCGTCCAGCATTACAGTCTTTCAGCGACGAAGAACGCGGCTGACATGGCAATCGCGGTCGATGCGATCAGCGATTTCAACCATAACCGGGTGAGTCACGTCGCTGTCGTCAGCGACGACAGCGACTTCATCTCCCTCTACGCCAAGCTCGCCGAGGAGACGGAGATCTCAGGAGCCCGCAAGCCGGGCGAACGCGCTCCCTTCCTATGGGTGTTCACGGACAGGATGGATACCAGATCCAATCTGCTCCAGGAGTTCTTCCCCAAGAGATACGTCCACGTCGTGGACAGGTACGCCTCGTACGACGACGATTACTACGACGACGATGAGGAAGACTTCGGATACGACGACCCGCCTCCCGAAGACGTAGTCGAGGAAGAAGAGGCCACCCCCGACGTCGCGCCCGAACCTGAGCCGGAGCCCGAGCGGCCCCCGGCGCCGCGTCCGCAGTCCATACAGACCCGCGATATGCCGGTCAACGAGCGAATAGCCATCCAGCTAATTCGCGATATGCCCGTGGGCAGGTTCAAGAGCACCGACTGTCAGGACATCATACGGTCCCACTTCCAGAACCACGCGCTGTCTAAAGCCGACGGCCCGGCCTTCGGCATCGCCTTCAGGCGAGACCTGCTACCGTTCATGGAGAAACGGGGAGTCGTGGAGTTGCCTAACCAGCGCCCCCGCATGTACGAAATGACCATCGAGGCCAAGAACTCGCTGGTGGGGAGCTAGTCGCGCCAAGCTCTTGGTGACGTGTGCGAGGGCGTCCCTTGTGGGCGCCCTCCTCTTAGCGACGCGCGAGTGTCGGGCGCAGGCAACCACGAGGGGACACCCTCAGGTTGCGCGCGCCGCCCCTACTCCTGCCTCCGCAGCCTGCCCGCGAACGTCATGTACGCGGCTGACACGGTTAGCCCCACCGCTCCCATCGCCACCAACGCCCACACCACTGAAGTTACTCCGGCGAACCAGCCAACCAATAGGCTGGAGCCGACAACGAGACCTTGGCCAAGCCGCTGCAGGCTTGTAATCCTGCCGCGCAGCTCGTCCGGGGCCAGCGTCTGTATGAGCGTGCCGTTCGTCGTGCGGAACGCCGTCTGGCTCGCGCCGAACAGCGCGATCAGGACCAGAGCGAGCGGCAGCCACACGGCGCCCGTCAGCGCGAACGCCAAGAGCGAACTCACCAGTGCTGTTATCAGGCACACCATCCCGCGCTTGATGAAGAAGCCGAACGACGCGATGGTCAGCGCCATCAGAAAGCCGCCGGCCCCGTTTATCGCCAGCATGATGCCCCCAATGTCGGCGCCGCGATTCAGAATCTCGTCCGTAAACAGCGGAAGCTGGAACATGACCGGCTGGAGTACCATGTTCGGCACCAGCGTCAGCGTAATCAGTAGGAACAGCGTCCGGTTGCCCGACCAGATGTATCGTATGCCCTCTGCCAGGTCCTGGAAGAAGCTCGACTGCTCTCCGTTGGGGAGTCTCCGGCGCGGCGTGAGGTAGGGGGTTCGCATCGGCAAGTATGCCACTATCATTCCCAGGTACAGTAGCGCCTCAGCGGTAAAGTTCCAGAAGAAACCCAGCTCTGCGATCAGGAATCCGCCTACGAACGGGCCGATGGCGCGGGTGCCCGGTATAGTCAGTACGTTTGTGGCGTAGGCGTTGCCCAGCATACGCGGAGCCACCGTGTTGGCGATGAGCGCTTGGCGCATCGGCTGAGTGATGGACAGGCACGCGCCGCTGATGATGGCGTAGGCGAAGACGTGCCATACTTCCACCAGATCGAACGCGATGACGCACGCGAACCCGAACGACAGGCACATCATGAACGCTTGGAGCGATATTATCAGCCGGCGCCGATCAACCCGGTCGCCAAGCACCCCGCCGATCGGTCCGATGACGATGCCGGGCAGGGTGCTGATCCCGCTAATGCCGACTACCAGCAACGCCGACCATTCGGAGCCGAAAGTCAGATCGCGCACCAGCCAGCCAAGAGTGAGCAGCTGGAGCCAGTGTGCGGTATTGGCAAAGAAGTTGCCCACCCACACAAAGCGGTAATCCCTGTGCGCGATCCAGGCATCGAACGTCTGCGGCCTGGGCAGCCTCCGAAATCGTCCCGCGATGATGGCCCTCCATGCTCACGCGCTTCCGTCCGCGCAATCGAAATGCGCGCGATGCGGATCCACAGCATATCAGGTTCAGCCGCAGCGCGCTTATTCGCCGAACTCACTCGCGCCTATACTGCCAGAGTGATCTTCAGCGTGAAGATTCTCGTCAAATCCACTCGGTGGCGCAGTGGCGAGGAGCTACCCGTCCAGCGCATCCCAATCGTCGGGTAAGGTTGGGACCGGCCATGCCGGATTCGGCCTCCAATTCTCCCAGCCGTCTGAGAACGGCGAACCCTTCTCGGAAACTACATTCGCCATTCTCTGGGCCTCGGCCAAGATCGACGCTTGCTCCTCGTTCGTGAACCAGTCGCGCCTCACCAGCTCGTCATACTCGTCCCTGTCCTTCCAAGTCCAAGTCAGGTCTGGTTCGACCCTAATATCCAAGGCGTGGTCTAGGACCACGATTCCCCTCGATGTCCTGAGGATGGGCGATTGCAAGTTCACGAACCACCAGCGTACTTGCCACTTCAGGTCCCAGACTAGCCATACGGAATGCCAGGAGTCCGGAGGCGTAATGCTCAGAAAGTGGTAGCGCCCGGAAACTCGCGCCTCCAGTGGCTCATGGATGCGCTCGTACCAAAGGTCTATACGCTCGACAACAGGCATCGCATATCGGGCGCGCGAGGTATTGGAGCGATAAGGCGCTTTCGGATGTGTGTACAGGACGAGGCGGTCCGCCCTATCCTCCACCACCGTAACCGGCCTAACAGTTACGAGATTGCCACCCCACAGATCCTGTTGAAGGATACGGGTCCCCGGCTCCCACGAATGTCTGGCGTTCCCGGCAGATTCCATGAATAGTAAACGCCCCTCGCGGCTAGGGTCGCCGCCTATTCCTCGCATAGACGACCGATCACACTTCCCTGGCCCTTATACCATTTCGCGGGCCAATCCAGCAAACACGGCGACGGAGAAAGAGAAACCTGCATACCCATCTCGCCAGCGACCAAGTCCGTTGCCCCTGTATTGAAACAGCCGCCGCGATAGCTTACCCTCTGAGTCCACAAGGCAATAGGAGAAGTCCCCATGACCGGCCGAAGTCAGTGGCCCCACTTCAGCGACGGCGATCTGGACTTCGTCGTGGATGTCCTCGCGCCAGGAGCCGCCGAGCCGGACGCGCTCAAGCGGCTGCTCGCCGAGGACGCGCAGTTTCGCGCCGCGATGCTGTCTGACGACGCGCTGATCGAGCGCGTGCAGAGCGACGACGAGGTTTTCCTTCACATATCGCCCGCGCTGTACTTCGAGATACTGCTGCGCCGCTCGCACAAGGCGTTGGAGACCGCCGCCTATACTGAGGAGAGGCAGGGACGCGCGTCCATCCCCGTCTTCGACACGCCGGACGTGATACGGTTCATGGACCGGCCTGGCGTGGTTGAGTACCTGGCGTCCATGATGGCGTCTTTCACGCGCGTTCATAGCTACACCGTGCCGGTACGCGTCCGTCGCGGGGTCCGGCGGCGCGTCAAGTACAGCGATATGGACATAGACAGCCTCGTCAAGTTCGCCTCCACCGCGCCACACGAGCAGAAATTCGGCTACTACAAGCGTATCGCTGATGTATGCCTGTTCCTGTCCGGCATCTTTCCGGACGGCGCGCAGAATCGCTCAGGCGGGTCAGGTAGCGGGACGGCAGGATCGTCGCCGCCACCGATCGGCAGGCGGTGGCGGATGCGCCGCACCATCGAGGACTACGAGCGCGAGGGCCGCATCTTCTACGGCCTCGCCCAGCGTCATCCGGCGGCGCGCGCCCTCGAATTGGAGCGGGTCTTCAGGACGCTCGAACAGAACTTCACAGCCGCTCGCAAACCGCTGACGTTCGTAGCTACACGCTTCCTGCACGCGCGCAAGCGGCAGTTGTTTGGCGTCGCGCCGCAATAACGGCCGGAACAGGTGAAGCGCCAGTTGGTGCCCAGGAAGGGATTCGAACCCCCAAACCCAAAAGGGTAGCGGATTTTAAGTCCGCCGCGTTTACCATTTCGCCACCTGGGCATAACCACTTGGGGACGGGATGTAGATATATTCTACACCAAAACGGCGAACCGGGCGTTAGGAATGTAAGCCCCCTCTCCCCAGGGGAGAGGGTTGGGGTGAGGGTGAATCCCCCACCCTTGCCAATTTCAACCCCTTCCCCCTTGATGGGGGAAGGTTGGATTGGGGGTGAAACCGCCGCCTACAAGAACAACGGCGCGAACACCAGCGCGACTATGCTCATCAACTTGATGAGGATGTTCAGCGCGGGGCCTGACGTGTCCTTGAACGGGTCGCCCACCGTATCGCCGACGACCGCCGCATCGTGCGCGTCGGTGCCCTTGCCGCCGTACGCGCCAGCCTCGATGTACTTTTTCGCGTTGTCCCACGCGCCGCCCGCGTTGGCCATCATGATGGCCAGCAGGAAGCCCGTCGCTATGGCGCCGATCAGCATACCGCCCAACCCCGCCGCTCCAAGGACTACACCGACCAACACCGGCGCGACGATAGCCAGGATTCCGGGCAGCACCATCTCCCTCATGGCGCCGCGAGTGCTTATGTCCACCGCCCGTGTGTAGTCCGCGTCCGCCTTGCCCTCGAGAAGTCCCGGAATCTCGCGGAACTGTCGCCGCACCTCTTCAACCAGCGCCTGCGCCGCGCGTCCGACCGCCTCCATCGTCAGTGCCGCGAAGATGAACGGCAGCAGCGCTCCGATCAGCAGACCCATCATCACGTTGATGTCGGTCAGGTTGAACACCGCTACACCGGTCGCCTCAGAGTACGCCGCCATGAGCGCCAGCGCAGTAAGCACCGCCGACCCGATCGCGAAACCCTTGCCCGTCGCCGCGGTCGTGTTGCCGAGCGAGTCGAGAGCGTCCGTGCGCTCGCGCACCTCGGGGTCCAGCCCTGCCTGCTCGGCGATGCCGCCCGCGTTGTCGGCGACAGGCCCGTATGCGTCCGTCGCCAGCGTGATGCCGAGCGTCGAGAGCATACCGACGGCGGCGAGCGCCACGCCGTATGTGCCGGCCAGATCGTTGGCAAGCCACATGGCTACCACTACGACCAGCGCCGGAACCAGCGTGCTTATCATGCCGAGCCCGAGACCCGAGATCATGACCGTCGCAGGCCCGGTCAGCGCGCTTGCCGATATGTTGCGCGTGAACTTGTACTCGTAGCTGGTATAGACCTCGGAGGCCGTGCCGATTATCTGTCCGGCCACGAGTCCGGTCAGAACCACCCAGAACAGATCGAAGGGCATGTCGAGCGCCATCAGTGCCGCGGCGGTGGCGATGAGCACCAGTATCCCCGCGCCGAATATCCCGAAGCGGAGCGACCACAGCAGCCGTCCCATGCTTGCGCCTTCGCTGGTCCGCACGAAGAACGTGCCGATGATCGAAGCGACGATGCCGATAGACGCTATCAGCATCGGCAGAATCGCAAGCTCCGCGTCGAACCCGCCTTGCGCGCTCATCCCCAGCGCGCCGGCGCCGACCGCCACGAGCGCGATGGTGGCGATGATCGACCCTGTGTAGCTCTCGAACAGGTCCGCGCCCATGCCCGCGACGTCGCCCACGTTGTCGCCCACGTTGTCGGCGACCGTCGCCGGGTTGCGCGGATCGTCCTCGTCCAAGCCCTGCTCGACCTTGCCCACCAGGTCCGCGCCAACATCGGCGGCTTTCGTGTAGATGCCGCCGCCCACGCGCGCGAAAAGCGCGATGGATGACGCGCCGAATCCGAAACCGGCGACCAGCTTGATGTCCTGGAATATCAGATACACGACCGTCAGACCGATCAGCCCGATGCCGACGACGCTGACGCCCATGACCGTGCCCGAATTGAAGGCGATTCTGAGCGCGGCGTTCAATCCGCGCTGCGCCTGCACCGTGGTTCGCGTGTTCGCGCGGACTGCGATGCTCATGCCGATGAACCCCGCCAGGCCGGAGCCAATCGCGCCGACGAGGTACGAGATGGCCGTTCCCGGGATAGCGTTCGATTCGCCGACCTTGCCCAGAACGTCGGCGTCTATGAACACCCACAGTACGATGAAGACGATGACCACGAACACCGCGAGCAGCCGGTACTCGCGCGACAGGAACGCCATGGCCCCTTCCCGTATCGCGTTGCCGATGAATCGTACCTGCTCGCTGCCCTCGTCGGCTTGCGTGACTCTCCAAGCCAAGATCGCCGCGAATACCAGCGCGACGACGCCTGCCGCGATCGCCAAATACATTATCTCCACTGGATGCCTCCACGAATCAGCCGCCCATTTTAATCCGGTCGATGGCGGTGGGGGCTGCGACTAAATCATGTGTTCACTGCGCCCAAATACTAGCGCAGCCGAACGGCGGCGGTCAATTCGCGCGAACGCGCCACGCTTGGGCCTGCGGGATGCTCGAATCAGGAGCGCTTCGGTTTGATGCGCCGCGCCGCGCATTGTTACCATGACTCCTATGGACATTCATATTAGGCAAGTCGCAGAGGACGAGTTCGAAGAGTGGTCGCGCGCCGAGGCGCGGGGGTTCGGATTCTACGCGGACGACGAGTACGTGGAGCGGTCGAGGTGGATGGCCGAGTTGGACAGGACGTTCGCGGCGTTCGACGACGGAAAGATCGTCGGGACCGCGACTACCCGGAGCGCGGGGCTGACGATTCCGGGCGGGGAAGCGGCGCTGGGATTCGTGGATGACGTCTCCGTTCTCCCCACTCACCGCAGGCAAGGAATCATGACTCGCGTTATGCGCGCCCAACTGCGGCAGATGCGCGAACGGGGAGAACCTGTGGCGGCGCTGTCGGCGTCGGAGAGCTCGATCTATGAGCGTATCGGATACGGCATCGCTACGTGGGCGGATTTCTGGACAATCGGACGGCTTCACACGGCGTTCAAGATTGAGCCGCGCGGCGGGGGCAGGCTTGAATTCGTGAGCGCCGACAAGGCGCGGGCGGAGTGGCCGAAGCTGCACGGACGGGTAGCGCCGCGCTGGGCGGGGATGGTCCGCTATCCGGCGAGTTACTGGCGGGCGGCCCTCAGGGACGCGGTGGAACAGCGGCGCGGAATGAGCGAGTTCTTTCACGTCGCCTACGTGAGAGGTGCGAAGGTCGCGGGGCTGGTGTCGTATCGCATGAGCGAGCGGACGGTGGCCGTGGTGTTCATGCTGGGGGAAGACCCTGAGGTGGAAGCTGAGCTTTGGCGATTCTGCTTCGGCATAGACCTCGTGACGGAGATACGGGCGTTCCACCGGCCTACGGACGACCCCATCCCTTGGCGGCTGGAGGATCCCCGGCGTCTGGAGCGGCGGACACAAGATCACATGTGGCTGCGGCTGGTTGACGTCCAGGCGGCGCTGGAGAGTAGGAAGTACGACTGCGAGGGGGAGATAACCCTGCGCGTGAAGGACGATTTCTGCGACTGGAACGACGGAGCCTACCGGCTGGAAGCGGGACCTGAAGGAGCATCGTGCTCTCGCGCCAAGGCCGACCCGGATGTGGAATTGAGCGTCGCGGAGCTGGCCGCGGTCTATCTCGGCGGCAACTCGTTCGGCAGACTCGCCCGCGCGGGACGGGTTCGTGAGCTCACGAAAGGCGCAACGCAACGCGCCGACCGCCTGTTCAGGACAGAACGGCAGGCGTGGTGGCTGGAGCTGTAGCGCTTCAGTCTCGCGGGATGATGAACCGCTCTTCAGAGAACCGGCGAGTACACCTACCCCGCCCTCTCCCAAATCCCCGCCAACTCCTCCGTCGCCCCTTTCACATCATCAGCGAACGTTATCGCGCTCACGACGCACGCTGAATCCGCGCCCGCCCGCGCCACGTCGCCTATGTTCTCGGCGTTGATGCCGCCTATGGCGACTATTGGCTGGCTGACGGCGTTCTTCACTCGCGTTATCATCTCCGGCCCCAGAGCTCGGCGGCCCGACTTGCCCATCGTGGTTGTGGCGTAGATCGCGCCAACTGCTATGTAGTCCACCGCGTCGCCCCAGGAGCGCAGCGCCTCGTCCATGCCGCCGTTGGAGTTGCCGATAAGCTGGCGCGGCGACAGGATGCGCCGCGCGTCGGCCACGGGCAGGTCGCTTTGCCCGACGTGCAGAACGTGCGCGCCCGATGCGCGCGCTATGTCGGCGTGGTCGTTCATCACGAACAGCGCGTTATGTTCGTCGCACAGCGCCTTGAGTTCGCGCGCCGTTTCGAGCATCGGCCCCTTGTCTCTGAGCTTGTCGCGCAGCTGCACGACCCGCGCGCCGCCGGCCAGTGACTGCGCTGCGACCTCAATAACAGGACGACCGCGCGTAGCCTCCGGGTCCACGATTACGTAGATGCCCCGCAAACGCTCGGCTGCGCGCGCTCGGATGTCGCCGCCCACCTTCTGCTCCGCGCGGTCCAATACCAGACGGGATTGGCGCAAGAACGTGTCTGTGAGCGGGCTGCCGGTTGTAGTAGCCAGCGTCTCGATAGTCTGCCGCGTCGTCGCTATGACGTCCAAGGCCAAGGATGCGTGGTCGTCCGTCAGCGCGGAGTGCCGCTGACGAAGGAGCGCCGTCTCCTCCCGGCTCAGGTCGGCGGCGGCGGGAACGTCCAGCGACTCCCGCATCATCCTAATATCCGAGTACAAGCCCAGCGGCGCGGTTACATACACCTCCAGCAGGCGTATGCTCTCGATCAGCGCTCGAAGCTCCGATTCCACGTAAGGGTTCATCTTTCCACCTTTCTGGCAAATTCAACGCCAAGACGCTAAGGGATAAATTCGATCTCTTTGCGTCTCCGCGCCCCCTCCGCGCCTCTGCGTATATTTTTACATGGCGCCTTTGCGTTGACTGCCGACTACTATACAATACACACCGCAAGATCGGTTACATGACGGAGGAGTGGCTACGTGTCCGAGTACAACGTTTCGGTTATCAGGGGCGACGGCATTGGCATCGAGGTCATGGAGGAAGGCATCAAGGTCCTCAACGCCGTCGGCGGCGAGTATGGCATCGACTGGACGTGGACGGAGCATCCCTGGGGCAGCGAGTTCTACCGCGAACATGGCGTCGTCATGCCGTCGGACGCGCTGGATACCCTGGCGAAGTCGGATGCGATATTCCTCGGCGCGGTCGGACACCCAGACTTTCAGGATCACATAACGCTCGGCGGGCTTCTGCTGCCGATTCGCCGCTCTTTCGACCAGTACGTGTGCGAGCGCCCCAGCGTACTGTACGAGGGCGCGACCACCCCGCTGGAAGGCTACGGCCCCGGCGATATCGACATGGTCGTAGTCCGCGAAAACACCGAGGGCGAGTACGCTGACGTCGGCGGCTTCGTATATCCCCACACGCCGGACGAGATCGGCGTGCAGTCCGCGGTCTTCACCCGCAAGGGCTGCGAGCGCATCATCAGGCACGCCTTCGAGGTAGCCATGCGGCGTGGCAAAGCGAAACATGTAACTTCCATCACCAAGTCCAACGCGCTCGGCTACGGTATGCTCGTCTGGGACAGGGCGTTCGATCGCATAGCCACCGAATACCCCGAGGTGGAGACGCTATCCTTGCTCATAGATGCCGCCTGTATGGACTTCATACGCAGGCCCGAATCGTTCGACGTCGTCGTCGGCAGCAATCTGTTCGGCGACATCCTGACCGACATCGGCGCGATCATCACCGGCAGCATGGGCCTGGCGCCCAGTGGCAACATAGATCCTGAGCGGCGGTATCCTTCCATGTTCGAGCCGGTGCACGGTTCCGCCCCCGATATAATGGGGCAGGGGATTGCGAACCCGCTCGCCGCGATCCTCTCCGGCGCGATGATGCTGCGGCATTTGGGCGAAGACACCGCCGCCGACTCGGTGGAGAGCGCCGTCACAAACGTCGTCGCGCTCGGCGAAACCCTCACCCCGGACTTGGGCGGCTCGTCGAGAACCGAGAACGTGGGCGATGCGGTGGTAGCCGCGCTGACTTAGCGGACTTGATTTAAACGCAAAGTCGCAAAGAGGCAGAGACGCCCAAGAGTCAACTTACCCCTCCGCGTCTCTGCGCCAACTCTGCGCCTCTGCGTTAAAATATGCACTTAGGAGGCTAACAATGTCCACTATCCTAATCAAAGGCGGCACGGTAGTAACGCCCGGCGGAGCTGGCAGCTTCGATGTCCTGATCTCCGGCGAAACGATTCGCGCCGTAACAGAACCCGGCGCAGACGCGCCATCAGATGCCCGCGTCATAGACGCCACGGGCAAGATAGTCGTGCCGGGCGGAATCGAGCCGCACGCGCACATTGGTGGCCCCCGCCAGCCGGAGCGCTCCGGCGCCGAGCCGGTATCGCTCGCGGCGATCTGGGGCGGAACGACCACGGTTCTCGACTTCGCCACGCAGGTTCCGGGACACGACCTTCGCCACGCGCTCGACGAGGCGGCGGAGCGCTGGCAAGGCAATGCCTATACCGATTACTCGTACCATCCCATCTTCACCAACGGCGCCAGTCGCGCCCATATCAGGCAGATACCGGAGCTTATTGAAGAGGGATTCCCCAGCTTCAAGGTATTCACCACGTCCATCAGGCCGCCTAGCCCGCAGATGCAGAACAACAAGACCGACTTCGGGCGACTCTCCTCCATCATGGAGGAGGTCGCCGGCGCTGGCGGCATCCTGCTCGTCCATTCCGAGGACGACGACATGGTCCACTACAACTACGGCAACGCTCAAGAGGACGGGCTGTGGGACTGGTGGAACATGCACCACATCCACTCGAACCTGTCCGAAGACGTGTCGTTCAGGCGCGTATTGCGCTTGGCGTCCAAGACGGGATGCGCCATCTACTTCGTCCACATCAGCGCCCAAGAGGGCGTGGACGCCGTTGACGAGGCGCGGACGATAGGTATGCCTGTGTACGGAGAGACACTGCACAACTACGCTTGCTTCAACGCGGAAAACTACCGCGAGCAAAACGGCATGAAGTACCACACCTACCCATCGCTCAAGTCCGAGGGCGACCGAGGATCGCTGTGGCAGGGGCTCCTCGACGGACGCATTTCCACCGTCGCGACCGACCTGGTTTCGACGACGTGGGAGGAGAAGGTGCGCTTCAAGACCGTCGCCGACGTTACCGGCGGACACAACGGCATCGAGACGCGCATGGGCATCGCATACTCGGTAGGGGTGGTCGAGCTTGGCATGAGCCTGGAGCGATTCGTGGACATCACCTCAGCCAACGCCGCCAAGATATTCGGCATGTACCCCAAGAAGGGCGCCATAGCGCCCGGCTCCGATGCCGACATCTGCATCCTGGACCCCACCTTCGATCGCCCGCTCACGCTCGACGACCTTCACCTGGAGGACTACTCGATTTGGGAAGGCTGGCGCGTGCATGGCTGGCCCGAAACGGTAATTCTACGGGGCAGCGTCGCAATCGAGGGCGGCTCATTGGCCGACGCCTCTCCGAGCATGGGGCAACTGCTGAACCGTTCCATCCCATCAGAGGTAACCAGTAGGCCTATCTGTTAGCTCCGCGACCAGCTGGAGGGCGCATATGCCGAATTCGACCGTACTGGCAGTCGCCATGTTGCTAATCGCAGTCTGGGCGGCGCTCTTGGGCACGGGTTGCGCCGAAGATGAGCCCGCCCAGCAGCGTTCGTCAGGCGACGACGCGCCGGCATCATCCGCCAGCGCTCCCTCGTTGGGCGAGAAAGCCCTTGATGGCGAGGCGTTGTTCAAGGGCAACTGCTCCGTGTGTCATGGGATTCAGGCCGACGGCACCACACAAGGGCCGCCGCTGGTCCACAAATACTACGAGCCCGGACATCACGGCGACTTCGCCTTCTACAGCGCGGCGCAAAACGGCGTACCCAGCCACCATTGGCAATTTGGGGACATGCCGCCCGTTGACACTGTGTCCACCGAAGACATGGACAAAATAATCTGCTACGTCCGCACTCTGCAGAGGTCGGCGGGCATTACCGACCGGATCTGGTGCTGACTCCTCGATGATCATGATGGACCTGCGCTGACCGCTCCGATTTCTTGCCCGCCCATTCCGCCCTGTGATACGATTTTCCAAGTCAACACAGGCGTTTCGGAAGCGAGGGAAACAGCTATGGCAACGACGGCAGAGCGCGAATCCCGCATGGCATACCCGCACGCCTCCATGCAGGCGCGGTGGAGCGAGCGTTGGGAACGAGAGGGCATCTACACGGTGGATGACGACGACCCGCGCCCCAAGTGGTACGAACTCCACATGTATCCGTATCCGTCGGGCGATCTGCATGTTGGCCACTGGTTCGCCATGACCGGAGCCGACGTTCACGCCCGTTACATGCGGATGAAGGGCTACAACGTACTCCACCCAATGGGCTTCGACGCCTTTGGACTCAACGCCGAGAACGCGGCTATCGAGAGGGGCATCCATCCACACACTTGGACGATGGACAACATGGCGAACATGCGTCGCCAGCTCCGCTCCATGGGGCCGATGTACGACTGGGACCGCGAGGTCGTTACCTGCGCGCCCGATTACTACAAGTGGAACCAGTGGTTCTTCCTCCAGCTCTACAAGAACGGCTTGGCGTACCGCGCCAACGCGCCCGTCAACTGGTGTCCGTCGTGCCAGACGGTGCTTGCGAACGAGCAGGTCATACAGGGCGAGTGCGAACGCTGCGACTCCGCCGTCGTCCACAAGGACATGGAGCAGTGGTTCTTCCGGATCACCAAGTACGCCGACGAACTGCTGGACCATTCCCGGATAGACTGGCCAGACCGCATCAATACGATGCAGACCAACTGGATAGGCCGATCCGAGGGAGTCGAGGTAGATTTCGACATATCGGAGTACGGACTGGATGAGAACTCCATCCGAACGTTCACCACGCGCATAGACACCGTGTTTGGGGTAACTTTCGTCGTGCTGGCGCCTGAGCATCCGCTGGTGGAACAGTTGACGACGGACGAGCGCCGCGCGGAAGTCCAGGCATACGTCGAGCAGTCGCGTCTGCTCACCGAGATCGAGCGGCTCGCCGCCGACAAGGAAAAGACCGGCGTCTTCACCGGAGCCTACGCCGTGAACAAACTGAACGGCGAGCGCGTGCCGATTTTGGTAGCAGACTACGTGCTGCTCAGCTACGGAACCGGCATGGTCATGGGCGTACCGGCGCACGACGAGCGGGACTTCGAGTTCGCCAAGAAGTACGGGCTGCCAATCCGTGTCGTGATCGCGCCGCCGGATTGGGACGGATCCGACCTCGACGAGGCTTACATAGCGCCCGGCGTTCAGGTCAACTCAGGCCGCTTCGACGGGCTGCCAAGCTCCGAGGGCATCGAAGCCATCGCCGACCACATCAAGGCGAAAGGCTGGGGACAGCGCGAGGTCAACTACCGGATGCGTGACTGGCTCATCAGCCGCCAGCGGTACTGGGGCACGCCAATCCCCATCATGTACTGCGACGGCTGCGGCGAAGTCGCCGTTCCCGAATCCGACCTGCCCGTGCTGCTGCCCGAGGACGCCGAGTTCCTCCCTACCGGCGACTCGCCCCTGGCCGTCAACGAGGCGTTCGTCAACACGACCTGCCCCGGCTGCGGCGGCCCAGCGCGCCGAGAGACTGATACGATGGACACGTTCGTAGATTCATCGTGGTACTTCCTGCGCTACACTAGCCCCAACTACGACGACGGCCCGTTCGATCCCGACGCGCTGGGACAGTGGAACCCCGTTGACCAGTACACCGGCGGCGTCGAACACGCCGTGATGCACCTGCTCTACGCTCGCTTCTTCGTCAAGGCGCTGCGCGATCTCGGCTACCTGAACTTCGACGAGCCGTTCACCCGCCTCGTCAACCAGGGCACCATCGTCTTCAACAGCCAGAAAATGAGCAAGTCGCGCGGCAACGTAATCGCGCCCGACGCCTACGTAACCGACGTAGGCACAGACGCCGTCCGGACCTACATGATGTTCATGGGCCCCTGGGAAGCGGGTGGGGAGTGGAACGACGACGGAATCACCGGTATGGCGCGTTGGACGAACCGCGTGTGGGACCTGGCTACCCGCGACGCGAGCGTTCTGGACGAGTCCGATACCCACCCCGACGCAACGCGATCCCTCCGGCGCGCGATGCACCAGACCGTCCGAAAGGTCAGCGACGACATAGAAAGGTTCAAGTTCAACACGGCGATAGCGGCCATGATGGAGTTTTCCAACACGCTCAACCAGGCGTGGGGCGACGCGCGGGTGGATTCTGATTCGTGGAACGAGTCCGTCAAGTCGCTGGCGCTACTGATGTCGCCGATAACCCCGTTCCTGGCTGAGGAGATATGGGAGCGCTGCGGCGGCGGCTTCAGCGTCCACCAGCAGCCTTGGCCCGTGTGGGACGCCGAGCTTGCCGCCGATGAGACCATAACCCTCGTAGTCCAGGTCAACGGACGCCTGCGCGACCGCATAGAGGTTCCCGCCGACATCTCCGAAGACGACGCCAAGTCCATGGCTCTGGACTCGCCACGCGCAGCCATCCACACCGAGGGCAAGCAGATCCGCCGCGTCATATACGTGCCGGGCCGTCTGGTCAACATAGTCGCCAACTAGGTCAGATAGCCATGAATAAGACAGAGATCCTTAAGGAACTCAAAAAGCAGAAGCCAGTCCTCAAAGAGCGCTTCAACATAACCAAGATCGCCCTGATAGAGTCCAACAGCGTTCTGTTCCGCGACGACCATATTAACTTGATGGTCTGGTTCGACGGCTATTCCGGGTGGAACGCATACTCAGGATCCGCCCTCTACCTAGAGGACATATTTGGAACAGAGGTTGACATATCTACGGAGAAAGGAATCCGAGAAGGGTTGCACCCGGACGTCCACATGGAATTGACGTATGTCGCATGATGGCAGGGGCAACGAAAATCCACTTTTGCCTATCCGCGACATGGCGGGTTTCTGTGAGAAAATTATCGTCCGAACGCGCGGTCTCTCAGCGTCTGAATTTACAGCCGATCCAGTTTTGTACGAAGCAATCCTGTGGAATCTCGCGCTACTGGGCGAAGCTGTCACGAATGTCCCGGACGAGATCGAAGAAGCCCATACCGAGGTTGCTTGGAGCGCTATCGTTGATATGCGCAACCGTCTCATTCACCAATATTGGAAGATTGCGTCAGACACCGTCTGGGACATCGTAGCCAGCGACATCCCAGACTTGCTCCCCATGCTTCGAACCATACTCGCGGATTCCGAGTAAGCCCCTACTCTCGCCGTCCCTCGTGCAGCAGGTGGCGCAGTCGTGGATCCAGGGCATCTCGGAGCGCGTCTCCGAGTAGGTTGAAGGCAAGCACTGCCCCAAAGATGGCAAGACCCGGGAAGATCGGTATCCACCACGCGGCCTGCACGTACTGGCGGCCGCCGGACACCAGCGCGCCCCACTCCGGCAGCGGCGGCTGCGCCCCCGCTCCGATGAAGCTGAGCCCCGCCGCCAGCAGGATGGCGAGACCGAAGTCCAGCGTCGCCTGGACCAGCACGGGCGCGTAGCTGTTCGGCAGGATGTGACGCCAAATCAGCCGCGTCGGGTGCGCTCCGAGCGCCGTTCCAGCAAGCACGTAGTCCTTGCCCTTCTCGGCAAGCACACTGCTCCGTATCAGGCGCGCGTAGGACGTCCAGCGCACGATGGCGATTCCGATTATCGCCGACTCGATGCCGGTCCCCAGCGCCGTCGCCACCACCAGTGCCATCACCAGGTCGGGGAACGCGAGGAAGATGTCGGCTATCCGCATCGTAGCTTCGTCTATCCAGCCGCCGAAGAAACCGCTAACCAAGCCTACGACCACTCCCACGCCCCCGGATATGACCACAACCAATACGCCTACGCGCAAGCTGATGCGCCCGCCGTGCAGCACGCGGCTGAAAACGTCGCGTCCGAATTCGTCCGTGCCGAAGACGTGATCCGCGCTTGGCGCATCCAGCAACGGACCAACGGCGAACTTGTCGTACGGGTACGGCGCAACCCAGGGACCTGCGACGGCTATGAACGCGTACACCACGACGAGCGCCAGCCCGAACGCCGCCGGCGGGTTGTTGCGGAGGATGGTCAAGCCTCCTCGCATCTTCGAGTGAGCGAAGGTTCTGGCGGCCCTGATGCCCTGCCTCTGTTCTGGCAGCGATTCCAAATCTTGTCCTCTGCTTGCGCGTCTACTGGTATGTGATGCGCGGGTCTAGTATCGCGATGATTACGTCCACGATGAGGTTGGCGGTGGAGTAAGCCACGCCGATTATTAGCGCTACCGACGTAACCGCCGCGCGGTCTAAGAAGAATATGGACTGCACGGCGAACCTTCCAAGTCCGGGCCACGCGAATATCGTCTCGGTAAGCACCGCGCCGGAAAGCAGTCCGCCGACCAGCAGTCCCAGAATCGTCACCGTGGGAATCAGCGCGTTCCTCAGCGCGTGCCTGTACAGGACTATTCTGTTGTGCAGCCCTTTGGCGCGCGCTGTGCGGATGTAGTCTTCGCCCAGCACTTCCAGCATACTGGTTCTGGTTACGCGCGCC
This sequence comes from Dehalococcoidia bacterium, assembly GCA_034420955.1. Lineage (GTDB taxonomy): Bacteria > Chloroflexota > Dehalococcoidia > Lucifugimonadales > UBA1123 > VXRN01. Next base: position 15,510 of record DAOUKV010000024.1, on the reverse strand, counting down.
AGCAGGCCGACTACCGAGAACGCGAGCACGAACGCGGGCAGCGCCAAGTGGTGAAGCGAAGACAGGAAGCCGCGAAAGTCGCCCGCAATCAGGGTGTCTATCGTGTAGAACCCGGTTACGGTTTGCGGAATGTCGAGCGTGATGCCGATGCGCTGCGACGACGGCACCCATCCCAGATAGTAGAAGAGTACGAGCAACAGTATTATCGCAAACCAGAAGATGGGCACTGACGCGCCGAATAGAGATACCACGCGCACGATATGATCCGCCGGCCCGTTGCGCTTGACGGCGGCGAGTATCCCCGCCGGGATCGCCATCGCTATCGCCATGATGAATGCGACTATGGATAGCTCCGCCGTCGCCGGCAGGAACGCTCCGAGTTCATCCCGTATCTCGCGCCTAGTAACGAATGACTCGCCGAAATCGCCGCGCAGCAGGTTGCCCATGAACGTTAGGTACTGCATGTACGGCGGTTTGTCGAACCCCCATCGCTCCCTGAACTTCTCGACAGCCTCTGGGTTCAGACCGCCCGTCGTCTCCAGCAGGATGGTCGCCGGGTCGCCGGGCATGATGATCATCATGAAGAACGTAAGAGAGGAGACGCCGATCAGCACGAATACTTGAAGCATGAGCCGACGGAGTATGTATCTGGTCAGGGACAAACCATCTCCCGTCCAATGTAAAGAGTGGGTAGAGTATGGATTGGCGTGATCGGGCTGCCAAATTCCCTCCCCCTTGATGGGGGAGGGCTAGGGTGGGGGTGAGATCTCCGCCCTAACCAAATCTCACCCCACTCGAATCAATCGCCGCGCTACTCCGACTTCTTGATGTAGCGAAATTCGGGCGTGAAGGCATGCGCCGCCGGCACGATTCCGCTGATGTTCGACCGGTGCGCCACCGTGTCGCGCACCTGAAGAACGGTGATCTCTCCGCAGTTGTCCACTAGAAGCTCGGACATTTCGCGGTATATCGCGTCGCGCTTCATCCCGTCGGTTTCCACGCGCCCCATCGTCGTCAGGTCGGAGAGCCTGCCAGCGATGTCTGGATGCGCGTCGTCCAAGCCGAGCAGGTTGCACTCTCTCGACGCTCGCCAAGTCGCGGGCTGGTCGGCGTCGAAGTAGGTGGCGCCGAGACCGGAGATGCCAAAGTCGCGGTACGTCTCGTCCACGATCTCGCCCCAGAAGCGCGAACTGGTGGACTGCACGATAGTCGCATTGATGCCCACGGCTTTCAGGTCATTCTGGAAGTACTCCAGCGCTTTCTGGTACGGCACCGAGCCGCACGAGCCTGTGCGAAGTTGAATGTCCACGTCATAGCCGTCCGGGTAGCCTGCGGCGGCCATCAGTTGCTTGGCGAGTTCGGGGTTATAGTAGTACTTCGTAGCGATCGTCGGATCGTGGCCCGCCATGCCCGGGAGTATCAGGCTCTGGTGCACGTCGGCAAGCCCGCCGGCTACGATGTCGCGCATCCCCTGGTAGTTGATCGCGTACCGAAGCGCCTGGAAGCCCTCTGCGCTTGTGATCGGCTCGAAGCGCCGGTCAACTAGGAAGTTGCACGTGATGAGCGACGGATACGTGTACACGTTCACGTCCGGGTTGTTCTGGAAGCTCGTGAGCGATACGGGGTCCATCTGCAGACCCATATCTACTTCACCCGCCGCCAGCTGAAGCTCGGCGGTCGAGTTCTCCGGCACGTGTATGTCTATCACTCGATCTACGGATGGATGAACCCCGTCGTGGCCTCCCCAATAGTCGGGGTTGCGCGCCATGACCAGCCGCTGCTCAGCCGTGAAGCTCTCGACCATGAACGGTCCCGTTCCGATGGACCTCTCCGTCGCCCACTTCACGCCGTAGTCGGCTCCCTTTTCGTCGGTCTCCTGGTTCGCCAGCGCCTCTTCGGCATCAACTATCAGCAGGTCCTTGGACGTGAGGAGCGGCAGCAGCGGCGCGTAGGCGTCTGTGAGCGTCCACTCCAGCGTCATATCGTCCGTTGCGCTGATGTCTTCGGTCAGCGTGTACCACGCCTGCCCTTCGGCTTGTCCCTCGCGCTCGAAGATGTCGAACGCGCGTTGGAACGAGGCGTCCACGGCCTGAGCCGTAACCGCCCTGCCCGTCGAGAAACTGACGCCGTCGCGTATGTTGAACGTGTATGTCGCGCCGTCGTTGGACACTGACCAGGATTCGGCGATATTCGGCCTGATCTCCTTATTCATCGACGTGTTGTCTATCGCAACCAGACCGTCGAACATGTTGAAGGAGACCCGGCAGCCCCAGAACGAGCAGCCCATCGGCGGCGTCAGCGTGGCGAAGAAGAACACGTCTCGGACCAGCAGGTCCGGGTAGTCCATCATCATCTCAGGCTCGTCCATCGCCGGAGCCGGCATCGCCATGGCGACCGCCTCCGCAACCGCCATCTGGATGTCTTCCTGGGTTACGCCCGGCCTGTCGGCCAACGCCTTGGTGATGGCGTCAGACACCTCCGCCTCGGTAACGCCGGGCTGCTCGGCGAGAGCCCTGGCGATTGCGGTGGTAACCTGATCTTCAGTAACTCCGGGTTGTGCGGAGAGCGCATTAGCTATCGCGCTGGCTACCTGGTCTTCGGTTACGCCGGGCTGCTGCTCGGCAAGCGCTTTCGCGATTGCGCTGGCTACCTGATCCTCAGTAACTCCGGGTTGCGCGGAGAGGGCGTTAGCTATCGCGCTGGCGACTTGGCCTTCGGTTACACCGGGTTGGTCGGCAAGCGCCTTGGCTATTGCGTTGGCGACCTGATCTTCGGTTACGCCCGGCTGCGCCGACATAGCCTGCTGAACCGCCTGCGCCACGTCGTCGGGCGTCATGCCCTGAGGCTGCGCGTCCATCGTCTGCTGGATAATCGCCGCTACGTCCGGCGTCGGCGCGACCTCCACCTGCGAATCGCTGGCGCAGGCTGCCAACGCGAACGCCAGTAGCCCCATCGCCCCTAAGAACGCTGATACTCGCAATATCTTCACGGTTTCCTCTGTCCTTTCCTTGGTACGTTGCCGCCCCGTCTCCTTGCTTCCCATTGGCGATTTTCATGCTCGCTCAGTGTTTTGTCAACCCAGTGAGCCAGTCCGCGCAGCCCGCATTGACGCCCATCCCCCTACGTGGCAAAATCCCACAAAACCCCCAGTGGAGGCTCTCCTTTGGCAATGTCGGACACCGGTCTCGAAACCGACGCCGCAAGCTCCCTGAGCGCGTCGCGCGTCGCCGCCCTGCTCCCGAATGCCCTCGAGTGGAGGTGTATCGGTCCCTATCGCGGAGGCAGGGCGGTCGCGGTCGCCGGAGACGTCTCGAACCCGATGGTTTTCTACTTCGGATGCGCCGGCGGAGTGTGGAAGACCACCGACGGCGGTCTGTACTGGGAAAACGTGTCCGACGGATACTTCGAGACATCCGCGGTCGGCGCCATAGCGGTCTCGGAGTCCGACCCCAACGTCATATACGCCGGCATGGGCGAGTCGTGCGTGGCGGTGCCTCGCCTCCACTGGACGTCGCGCGCCGACGGGATGTACCGGTCCACCGACGCGGGAAGGTCGTGGGTCAACGTGGGACTGAAGACCACGCGCCACATCGCTCGGATTCGTGTGCATCCCCACGACCCGAACCTAGTTTACGTAGCCGTTCTCGGACGCCTCGAGGAACCTGACGCGGAGAAGGGAGTGTTCAGGTCGAAAGACGGCGGCGACACATGGGAAAAGGTCCTGTTTCGCAGCGAGACCGCTGGCGCCTGCGACATCTGGATGGATCCGACGAACCCGCGCATCCTGTACGCGGCGACGTGGGATGTCCGGCGCAGCTATTGGAACTCGTACAGCGGCGGCCCCCACAGCCGCATATACCGGACCGCCGACGGCGGCGATACGTGGACGGACCTGACTGAGAAGCCGGGCCTGCCGGACGTAGAGATGGGACGCATCGGCGTCGCCGGAACCGCCGCCAGGCCCGGTCGGGTGTGGGCGCTGTTTGATGTCGACGGCGCCGCGGGCGTGGCCGCGCTCGCCGGAATCGGCAGCCGCGCGGGCGGTCTGTACAGATCGGACGACTATGGCGAAACTTGGGAGCAGGTGAACGACGACCCTGAGCTAACCGTGCGTCCCCACTACTACAACCATATCTTCGGAGACCCGAACAACCCGGAAGTCATCTACAACCTCAACCAACCGTTCTTCAAGTCTATAGACGGGGGGCGCTCCTTCCACACCATCGAGGCGCCCCATTACGACAACCACGATTTGTGGATAGACCCGAACGACTCCAACCGCATGATCAACGGCAACGACGGCGGCGCCTGCGTCAGCTTCAACGGCGGCGAATCGTGGTCGTCCATCTACAACCAGCCTACGGGAGAGTTTTATCATCTGACCACCGACGGCGAATTTCCATATCGCGTCTATGCGACACAGCAAGACAACACTGCGATAAGCGTCCCCAGCCGTGTAAGCAGGGGAGCGATCAGGTGGTCCGACTGCTACTCCGTAGGTAGCTCCGAAAGCGGACACATCGCGGTGCGACAGGATAACCCGAACGTCTCTTTCTCTGGCGCGCTAGGAAGCTCGCCTGGCGCGGGCCCCATCATGCTCCGCTACGACCATTCGAGCGAGCAGACGCGCGTCGTTACCATCTGGCCCGATTTGACCGGGCTGACGGTCCCAGATCGAAGATACCGATTCGAGTGGGATAGCCCAATCGTCTTCTCACCGCACGATCCGAACGTTCTGTATTCCGCTGCTAATGTCGTCTTCCGCTCGGTTGACGACGGCGCAAGCTGGCAGATCATAAGTCCCGATCTCACGCGAAACGACACGTCCGACAGGGAGGACTTCGATCCGAACACGAACATCGCGCCGTTCGAGCGATGCGCCATATCGAGGTTCACCGAGTCGCCTGTGAAAGCGGGCGTATTTTGGACGGGATCGAGCGACGGCATGATCCACGTGTCGCGGGACGGCGGCGCGAGTTGGACCGATGCGACGCCCACGGATCTGCCGGAGTGGACACCAATCTACGGCATAGACGCTTCTCCGCACGATCCGGGCGTCGCCTATGTAGCCGCGGCTCGCTACCAGCACGGTGACTACCATCCTTACCTGTTCCGCACCGCCGACTACGGCGCGACTTGGAGGCGCATAGACACGGGTATCGCCTATGGCGACTACACCCGCGTCATCCGAGAGGATCCGCAGCGTCGCGGGCTGCTCTACGCCGGCAGCGAGGGCGGGGTGTACGTCTCGTTCGACGACGGAGATTCCTGGACTTCCCTGCGGCTCAATATGCCCGCTGTCCCCATTCACGACATGGCGATTCGGGACGGCGACCTGGTTGTCGCCACACACGGACGCGCGCTGTGGATACTGGACGACTTGGCGATTCTGCATCAGCTCGGAGAACTTGAGCCGGACGCGCGGCTGCACCTGTTCCGCCCCCGCCCCGCGTACCGCGTCCTGACCGAGCCGTACAACTACTGGCGACAGCAGTCCGGGCGAACCAAGCACTACCAGCTTGGCCTTGGAATACCCGCTACTTACCGAATCGCCGAAACTGAGAATGGCGCCCGTTCGATGGCGCCGATAGACTCCGGCCAGAACCCTCCGAACGGCGTGGTCGTTACCTACTATCTGGGTAGCAAACCGGACGTTGAGGTCGCGCTCACCTTTACAGACACTGATGGCAACGTAGTCCGCCGCGTATCCAGCCACGTCAGCGACGATCAGATGCCGCGCGCGCCGTCCAATGCGGGTATGAATCGTTACGTGTGGGACATGAGGTACGAAGCCGCGCGCCCGGTCGAGGGCGAGTCGCAGGCTGGCAGGGCAATGTACGTTCCGATCATCTCGTCCGGCCGATATCGCGTGACGCTCCAGGTCGGCGACGAGACGCGCGAGGCGACGTTCGACGCGCTGCTGGACCCGCGTGTTTCCATTTCGTCGGAAGACTTGCGACAGCAGCGCGATCTGCTGCTCGCCATACGCGACAAGGTCTCGGAGGCATCCGACGCGGTTGGCGCGGCGCGAGGCGTCATCGGGCAAGTCGAACGGTGGGTGGATCGTTCGGCTCACGCATCCGGTGGCGAGCTTGTCGAGAAGTCGGCCGAGTCTCTGCGTTCGAAGCTGTCGGCTATCGAGGACGAGCTAATGCTGGGGACGGGCGGCACAGATACGCCGATGCGCGGCGCGTTCTACGCACGAGGCTTGCGCGCCCGTCTCGCCTCCCTCGGCGACACCGTAGGCATGGCGGACGGCGCTCCGACCCAACAGTCTTTCGAGGTGTACGAAGACCTGGCAGCCCGGATAGACGCCCAGACCGAGGCGCTGAACGTCGTTCTCCAAGACGACTTGGAAGCCTTCAACGCCATCGTCCGCGAACTGGATCTGCCGCCCATCCGCCTACACCCCTCAATCTGACGCAAAGGAACGTTAAGAACAATCAAAGACCCTCTGCGAATCTCTGCGCCCCTCTGCGTCTCTGCGTTAAAGCCTCAGCCCGCAGCCGACCGCCCCACCATCTGCGTAGATACAAGCTGGGCATACAGGCCGTTGCGCGTCAGAAGTTGCCGGTGGGTGCCCTGTTCGATCAGCCTGCCCTCGTCCAGGACCAGGATGTTGTCCGCGTCTCGAATCGTGGACAGGCGGTGCGCGATGACGAGTGTGGTGCGGCCCGCCATCAGCCTGTCCAGAGCGTCGCGGACCACCGCCTCGCTCACGGCGTCGAGATGTGACGTCGCTTCATCCAGAATCAGCACCGGAGCGTTCTTGAGGATGGCGCGCGCTATCGAGATTCGCTGGCGCTGGCCGCCAGACAGCTGCATTCCGCGCTCGCCGACCGGCGTGTTGTACTCTTCCGGGAAGGACGCGATGAACTCATGAGCGTTCGCCTGCTCCGCTGCCTCGATCACCTCCGAATCGCTCGCGTCATGGCGTCCCAGACGTATATTCTCCATGATCGTATCGTTGAACAAGTATGTATCCTGCGCGACGAGCGCGATGCGCCCGCGCAGGTCGTCGAGAACGAACTCATCCAGGCCGTCTCGTCCCAGCGCGATGCTGCCGCGTCTTGGATCCCAGAAGCGCATCATCAGGTAGGCGCAGGTCGTCTTGCCCGCTCCGGAACGTCCGACGATCGCCACAGTCTGCCCCGCGCCGACCTCGAACGACACGCCGGCCAGGGCCTCAGCCGCGCCGTCGGTGTAGGCGAACGCCACGTCTTGGAACGCGAGCGACGGAGCCGCGGCGTCCCCGCCCGCTGGCGCTTGCGCGCCCGGCCCGTCCAACACGGGAACTTCCTCATCGTGTATCTCCAGGATCCGCCGCGACGCCGCCAGAGTCTCCATCATCTGCTTCATCGTGCGCGCAAGCTCGGTCACGGGGCTGAACGCCGCGAGCGCCAGCACGCTGACGAGCGGCAGATCGGTTCGCGCCATCTGGCCGTCCACTACGAGCCACACCCCGGTAGCCAGAACCGCCAGCCCGCCGAGTCCCATCATCGCCTCCATGAAGCCGACCTGGAACGCTTGGGACTTCTGGAAACGCACGAGATAACCGGCGTAGTCCCAGCCCTTTTCGGTAAGCTCCTCGTTGCGGGCGTTGCCGCGCCCGAAGGCGGAGATCTCCCGCATCCCCTGGATGCTGTCCACCATGTAGGCGTGGATGTCGCCCATCCGCCCGCGAATCTCGTTGCCCAGTCGTTCGATGCGCGTGTTGGCGAAGAACGGGCTGACAGCGACGAGCGCGAGGAACGGTGCCAGAACGACGGCTATCGGCCATGAGATCACGGCCAGGGCGATTAGCAGCCCGCCTGGAATGAGAATGGCGACGATCATCGGCGAGATGGCGTGCGCGAAGAAGTACTCCACGGTCTCCACGTCGCCACCGACGACGCTCACGAAATCGCCCGACCTCCGCCTCACCATGTACGCCGGCGCGAGCGGCTCCAGCTTGTCGTATATGTCGATTCGCATCTTCGCGAGCAGGCGATACGCCATGTCGTGCGCCTGCCAGGTCTCCAGGAAGAACAGCAAGGCGGACAGCGGCGCGAATATGCACACGAGGAGGAGCGGTGTGGTAAGCGACTCGCCGCGGAACACCGCCGCCACCAGCAGCGCGCCGAACGCGCCGAGAGCTATTACCGAGCCGTGATGCAGCATCCCCAGCAGCAGCGTAACTATGAACTGCCCCCGGACCGGACGTACCAACCCGAACAGTCTGAACCACACCGAAAGCGACCGGATGCTGGGCCGCGCCTCGTCCTCGCGCGTTTGCGACGGCGGCGCGTGATGGTGTCCGGCGTGAAGGTGAGACAGGTCCGGTTCAGGCGCGGCCTGATGATGCCCCGTCTCTACGCTTTCCGCGTCCGTCCCGACGCGGCGCTGTTCTGCCGTGCCAGAGCCGATGTCGTGCGCCACTCCCAACGCCGTTTGCTGCCGCATCAGCCCGGCGTACACACCGTCAGCCGCGATCAGCTCAGAGTGCGTTCCCACCTCGGCGACGCGGCCCGAATCCAGCACAAGAATCCTGTCTGCGCCGATAACGCTCGAAAGGCGGTGCGCGATTACCAGCGTCGTCCGGTTCTCCATCAGCCGGTCCAACGCGGCCTGGATGACGGCTTCGTTCTCCGCGTCCACGCTCGAAAGCGCCTCGTCCAGCAGCAGGATAGGCGCGTCCTTGAGCAGCGCGCGAGCAATCGCCAGCCGCTGGCGCTGGCCGCCGGACAGCCGGACGGCGCGCTCTCCGACAATGGTATCGTAGCCGTGTGGCAGGTGCGTAATGAACTCGTGCGCGTTCGCGGCGCGCGCGGCATCCTCTAATTCTTGATGAGTGGCGTCCGGCTTGCCGAACCGCAGGTTGTCCGCCACCGTGCCGTGGAACAGGTATGTATCCTGAGTAACCACCGATATGCTGTCGCGCAGGGCGTCCAGCGAAAGTTCGCGGGTGTCGCGCCCGCCGAGCTTTATGACGCCGGACTGTGGATCGTAGAAGCGGTACATCAGCCAGACCAGCGTGGACTTCCCCGCGCCGCTCGCGCCGACTACGCCCAGCGTCTCTCCTTCTCGAAGCTCGAACGACACGTCATCGAGCGCTGGCCTGTGTCCTCCATCGTACCCGAACGTAACCGACTCGAACGAAATCTCCGGGCGCAGGTCCGTCGTCGCGCTCGACCCGGCGGCATCCACCACAGTAACCTTCTCGTCCAGGATGCCGAAGACGCTCTGCGCCGACGACAGTACGCTCATGCCCTGGTGGTACAGGTTCGTAAGCTCTCGCATCGGCCTGAACACTTCGACGCCGAGCATCAGAACGATCAGCAGCGGTCTGAGCTCCATGTCGCCGTTCGACACCCTGACCGCCCCGACCGCCAGCGCGACAGCCGCGCCAACCGCCATGAAGAAGATGGATGCGCCGCTGGTGGCTCCGTTCGCGGCGACCACGCCCATAGTGCTGCGGTACAGACGGTCGGCGCGCTCCGCGAGCGTTCGCCCCCGAGCCTTGCTCTGTCCGAACGCCTTGAGCGTAGCCAGCCCCTGCACGCTGTCCAGAAAGTCCGCGCCCAGCTCACCGTAAGACTCGCGCCGCCGGTGGCTGCTGATCCGGTTCCAGTTGTGGAACATCGCCGGTACTATCAGCGTCAGCGCGGCGAAGGCCAAGAAGATGAACGCGATTGGAACGTCCAACGTAACCATGTAGGCGAATATGGCGACCGCGCCGATGGCGCATACGAGTATCTGCGACAGATACTGCCCGAAGAACGTCTCCAGTTTTTCGATACCCTCGACCAGCGTGAGAACCACGTCGCCGGTGCGGTTGCGGTCGAAGTATCCGGGCCCAAGCCTCAGCGCGTGGTCATAGACATCGCGCCGCAGCTTGATCTTGACCTCGTTCGCAGCGTGGTGCGCCACGGCGTTCTGCCAGTACTGGAACAGGCTGCGGACCACGATCAGCGCTGCGATAACGCCGAGCGCGAAGAAGAAAGTATCGAAGCTTGCCTGCCCGGTCAGCACGCGGTAGATCACGATGCCCGAAACAGCCAGCCGCGCTACGCCCGCGCCCACCGCCGTCAATCCAAGCGACGCCGCGAACAGAATCTGCAGTCGCACCCCGCGCGTCAGCCCAAATAGTCGCCGGTCAAAATACATATCACACCATCCGCTCGAATATCGGCTTCAACCGGGCGCGCGCCGCCGCCTGGACTTCCGTATCGAGCGCCTCATGAAATGGTAGCTCTTCGTCGAGGTCTATGCTCAGGTCGTACAACTCGCCGGTCTCGTACAGCGTCCAGTCATGGTCGCGGACGAACCTGATCTTGCCCGCAGTGTTTCGGGCGCTCATAGGCTCGAAGTGGAAGAACATCCACTCGCGTGGATCGCCCGTCTCCCCCGTAAGTTGCGGGTAGAACGAGCGCCCATCCACAACGTACCCGTCCGGAAACTTCAAGCCCGCCGCCTCGAAGATGGTCGGCAGGAAGTCGGTGGACTCTACGAGGTCGCCGTTGACCGCGCCGGCCGGGACGACGCCCGGCATCTGGCATATCAGCGGGACGTGGGTTCCCCGGTCGTTCGTCTTGCCCTTGCCGCCGCATATCTCGTTGTGCGCGTGCACCATCGAGCAGACGTCGTGTGGACTGCCATTGTCCCCAACGTAGATGACCAGGGTGTTGTCGCTCAAGCCCTGCTCGTCTAAGTAGTCCAGAAGCCTGCCGATGACCTTGTCATGGTACTCCACCATGTCTTTGTAGAATCGCGGATCGTCGCTCCATGAGCCTTCTTCCAGCGCGTCCCATGTTGTGGCGCCCAGTGTCCTGTTGGAGGGCGGATCGAAGTCGTCCCACTCCGGGCTGTCGGGCGTCGGCTCGTGCGGCTTGTGAGTCGCCGCCATCGGCCAGTACACGAAGAACGGGTCGTCCTCGTCCTTCTTGCGGTCCAAGAAGTCAATGATGTAGTCGCAGAAGATGTCCTCGCCGTACTTGCCCTCGGTATCGTCGCGGAACTCGCCGTTCTCGTAGATGATTGGGTTTTTGTATCGGGACCCCTTCTCCTCCGTATGGTGCGCGTGCCAGACGCAGAACTCATCGAATCCCGCGTCCTCGATTCGCTGACCCTTCGAGCGCATCTCCGGCATCTGGTCTGGCGGATTGTAGGAGTAGAGTTGCCACTTGCCGGATATGCAGGTGTTGTAGCCCGCGTCCGACATCAGATGCCCGAAAGTAACCTCGTCCGGCTTCATCAGGCCGAATCCGATGTAGTTGCGGAAGTTGTACTTGCCGGTCATCAGCGACAGCCGCGTCGGAGTGCACAGCGGCATTACGTGAGCGTTCTCGAACCTCATCCCGTTCCGAGCCATCTCGTCGAGGCGAGGCGTGGCGTAGGACGTGCCGCCGTTCGCGCCAATCACCTCGTATCCAAGATCGTCGGACATTATCAGGATTATGTTCGGTCGGTCATTAGGCATATCTCAAACTCCATTTCTGCTCCCCCTCTCCCTCAGGGAGAGGGTTGGGGTGAGGGTGAAATCCCATCCCCTTCGATGGGGGAGGTTAGGATGGGGGTGAACCCTCTCACAATCATCCTCGCCGCTTCATCACCTGCTCGCTAAAGTCAGAGATCAGATCCCGCGCCGCCTGACGGTCCACCGCCGCCATAGCCACGTTGTTGACGCCCATCGTCTCCAGTTCGTCAATCCGATCGATCATCTGGTCGCCGGAACCCGTAAGGGTGCGCGCGATCATATCCGCCGACACGAAGCGCTCCTCGCCCTCCTTCAGATAGACGTAGTGGCCCTCGTGCGCGTCGAGGTATCGGCGGTCGTCCGGCGTTGGGGGCTTGCGGCTGTCTCCGTATTCGCGGATGTAGCGGTCGTACTCCGCCGCCAGCGCGGGGTTCTCCATCCCCAGGTTGGAGCCCGGCCCGTAGCCACGCTCCCACATAGCGTGAACGCCCGGCACGATTCCCGGACCGACGTTCCTGACAACCCGTTCGCTCTCGAACGTTTCGCCTTCTCGCAGGACACAAGCCGACGTGAGAACCGCGACATACGGCTTCGCGCCGTCGCCTCCGAACCTGTCAAAATCGTTGCCCGACGCGCGCGCGGCTTCTATCACGCGCGGCAGACCCTGAGGCACGCTGGAGCTTCGCGCCGTCGTGATCCAGCCGTCCGCTATCTCGCCGACTATCTTCTGTCCGCGCGGCCCGTTGGCGGCCAACATCACCGGAATCGGGTCTTCAATGTTGAAGAACTCGTCCCTGCCGGAGTTGGCTTTGGAGTGGATCAGGCGTATCCAGCGCTCGCGCCGGCCTTCGCGCAGCAGTACGTCCTCGCCTGCCAGCAGGCCCTTGACCTGGCGCGCGTACTCCTCGAACTCCCGCAGGTTCAGCGCGGGAAGCCCCATCGTGTTCCGCCCCGTGTAGCCGGTGCCCATCCCGATTATGACCCGCCCGGGCGCGATCTTGTTGACCGACGCGGCGGCCGCCGCCGTAACCGGCGCCAGCCTGTTGCTGGGAATGGCCACGAACGTACCCAGCTTGATCTTGCTGGTGTGGTGCGCCGCAAGCGCCATCGTCGCCCAGACGTCCGAGTAGATGAGCTGCGAATCGAAGAACCAAGCGTGAGTGAACCCCGCCTCCTCAGCCGCCTTCACTTCTTGCCAAGCGTCTATGTATGACGGTATGCCGATTCCGTAGTCCATTAGCGTAAAGCCCCTCCAATGCGCGTCAGCGCTATTCTAGCCCCACAACCGTCACACTTCAACCACTTGATACAGGGTATCCCAAAGTCCCTACCCAAACAAAATCCCTTGCGCCTTTGCATCTCCGCGCCTCTGCGTTAAAATCCCCCACATCACAGATTGGGAGCGATTCTAATGACCACATTGCCAAGCGGCGAACTGATAGAACTAGAAACCGGCATATTCGCAAGGCTCCACGAAGGGCTGACCAACGCGGGCATCATCGTCGGAGACGATGGCGTGTTGGTGATAGATTCCCTCCGCGTGCCGTCGTTCGCGCGCGACCTGATAGCCGACGTCCGCCGCATCACCGACAAGCCCATCAAGTACCTCATAGATACGCACTCGCACTGGGACCACTCATGGGGCAACGAGGAATTTCCTGAAGCCACGATCATCGGACATCAGAACTGCTACGACGAGATGGTGGACGTTGAGTGGAACGCCGAGTGGATGGCGAAGATAGCCGTATCGGGCGACCCGTGGTCCGAGGAGGCGCAACTGGTAAACATCACGCCGCCCGACCTTACTTTCGAAACCAGCATGAGGCTCTACTTCGGTGGACGCGAGCTTGTACTCATGTACCTCGGCAGGGCGCACACCGGCGGCGACACCTTCATCCACCTGCCCAACGAGGGCATACTGTTCACCGGCGACGTCGCGCAGGACGGCGGCGTGCCGTACATGGGAGACAGTTACCCGGAAGAGTGGCCCGACACCGACGACAGGATGGTCGAGGTACAGGTAGAACGCTTCGTGTCAGGACACGGCCCCGTTGGGGATCACGCCGCGCTCCTCGAAGCCCGCGATTTCATCCACGCCCTATCCGGCGAGCTAAAGTCGGCCTCCGACGACGGGCAGGACGCGACGACGGCCAGCCAGTCGGTAGTCGCCGCTCTGGCGCCGCGCTTCGGCGGCTGGCGCAGCTTCGACCGCTTGGAAGAGTCCCTCCCCGAAGTCTATGCCAAGTTGTAGGGTGGACAGCTTGCTTCATAACCCCCGACCTAAATACCCAACCCCCAGACCTAAACACCCATTCCGGCGAACGCCGGAATCCAGAGAGCTTATCTACAACCACCCACGATTCTCGTCAGCGCCCCCGCGCCGTAGGGGTGGGGCACTAGGCCGGTTTCCGAGAATAGCGGTTGGCTACTGAGCAACGCGCTGGATTCCGGCGTTCGCCGGAATGGGGGTGGGCGGCGGGTAACCCATCCCGCTTATATGCCCTTATGAAGGCGCCCAGCCGTATATCTGCGTCAGCGCGCCGCCCATTAGCGTGGCGCGTTCCGATTCCGACAGCGCGTCTGTAACGCGGAACGACTCCACGCCCTGCTCGTAGTTTAGGACGTCGCTGGCGCGCGTCCAGTCCGTCCCCCACATACAGCGGTCGAAACCGAACGCGCTGAACAGCTTGCCCAGTGGCTCCCATATGTCGGGGTAGGGGAACGGTTCATAGGACAGGGTACAAGCCCCTGAAATCTTGATTGCGACGTTGTCGAACTCAGCCAGCGCCGCCACCGCGTCCAAATCCGCCCAAGCGTCCGGCGGCGCGGGTGGCTGACGCGGCTGTTCGATACCCACGTGGTCGATCACCATCCGCGTATTCGGATGCTTCCCTGCTAGCGCTCGGAACAGCGGCAGATTCCCCGAACACATAAGATTCACCGGAACACTGCAGTCCGCCGCCGCATCCAGAATCCGTGCCAAACCCGGATCGTCCGCCGAGTAATCTCCGTAAGTTAGCATGATGCGCGCGCCCACAACGCCGTCGTTGGACGTCCACTCCCGCATCTCATCCTCTATCGCGTCTGACGTCGGATCGAACGGCCTTATCAGCCCGAACTTGCCCGGATGCTTGGCGTACACTTCAAGCGCGTAGCTGGCGTCATACCTGTACATCGAGTACGGCGAGACCAGCAGCGCGCCGTCCACGCCCACCGCGTCCATCGCCGCGACCATATCATCGCCCGTAACCTCAGCCGGCCCAGTCAGCGTCCCCGCCCACGGACGCTCCGGCCTGTCGCGCTCGTAGGCGTGTACCTGTGAATCAATTGTTGGGGTGCGCGTAGTCATTGTCTTGCTCCTTACTGGCAGTCGTCCAGCTCATCGTGGCTTCCTCGCAACCATATACTACACCAAAGCGTCCTTCTGCGTCCTTTGCGTCCTTTAACTTCCAGCTATCCAAATGGGGATAGTTGATCAACTTGATAAAATATGCGGAATCTGTTACGCTCTAATCATAAAGCCAAATCTATAATAGCCAAATTGAGTTGTGATTCCCTTAGCGGTAAGATTGGTTGCGTTTATTAGCTGATAGGGTAGTGTTATGTGTCAACTATGCGGTTCGACCACTCCGTTGAGGAATAGCCACATTATCCCAAAATTTGTGGGGAGGTGGATGAAAGCCACTGGGGCGACGCCTTACTTAAGTAGGCACGTGCATATGTCGGTTTTCCGAGAATCGGACATAAATGGAATTTATGCCTGACGGGGGATACGCCTTAATATGCCCCGCAGATGTGGAATATCCCAATCGCTATTTTGGCGTGGCAACCACAATCTGGCGGATTGGATGAGGTTCTCCATCTGAGCCGAATGCTACCCCAATTCGTCGACGTTGGGAAGCTCAGAGAGGGTGGATTTCGGCTTGAACGCGGTTCTACTGCGGTCTGGAGCGTATCGAGAGTCGTCGGTGTCTCATCCCCGCCAACGGCTTCTACGAATGGCAAGCCGCCCCCGACGGCAAGACTCCGGTGTGGACGCACAGGGAAGACGATCA
>DAOUKV010000023.1:0-17708 GCA_034420955.1 Dehalococcoidia bacterium | reverse complement strand
GGGTTAAGTCCCGCAACGAGCGCAACCCCTGTCGCTAGTTAGGATGTCTAGCGAGACTGCCCCCACTGGGGTGAGGAAGGTGGGGTCGAGGTCAAGTCATCATGGCTCTTACGTCCTGGGCTACACACACGATACAATGGTCTGGACAGAGGGTTGCAAAGGCGCGAGCCCTAGCTAATCCCACAAACCAGGCCCCAGTTGGAATTGCAGGCTGCAACCCGCCTGCATGAACGCGGAGTTGCTAGTAACCGCAGGTCAGCACACTGCGGTGAATACGTTCTCGGGTCTTGTACACACCGCCCGTCAAGTCATGGAAGTCGGCAACACTTGAAGTCGCTGGGCTAACCGCAAGGAGGCAGGCGCCGAGGGTGGGGCTGGTGACTGGGACTAAGTCGTAACAAGGTAGCTGTACCGGAAGGTGCGGCTGGATCACCTCCTTTCTAGGGAGACAGGGATCGCCAAGGCCTTACATCCGGCCAAACGGCGTGACCAGGTCGGTCGGCGAGCGAGCGAGCCGCCGCAGAGGGTAGAGCAGGATTCCGCGCCCGTCCAAGCGCAAGCAAGGGCGAAGCGTAAGGAAGGAGCTCCCCAAAGCCCAAGCCCGCTCATATTGTAAACTCGCCGCAACACAACACACTAAGACAACCTACGGTGAGGTTCTTTCCACTATCCAGTCGCTAAGGCGTTTCGCTTGTCAGACGATATGCGATGCCGAAGGATTCTTATGCCCACGCCCTATCGGGCTTCGAATCCGCCAGCGCCCACCGCTGGACAAATATCGGTCAAGCGCCCGGCTTGTGGGGTTGTAGCTCAGTTGGGAGAGCGCCGCTCTTGCACAGCGGAGGTCAGGGGTTCGAATCCCCTCAACTCCACTCTCCCAGGCTATACCTGGCCGGGAGAGTCCACTGGCCTCCTTGAGACGTTCGAGGCGCTTTGGGAAGTCGATCCCGCTCTCCGGCGCATCGGCGCCATCCGAGGAGACTTGTTATGGACTCGCGACCCTCTCTCCGCCAGAAGGAACTTATGGACCGGGCCTATGACCTGGCCACCAAGCGTTTCGCCCCCCGCGCGGAGGAGTACGACCGCGACGCCGCCTTCCCGGCGGAGGACTATCAAGACCTGCGGACATCTGGATTCCTCGCCTTGTGCGTGCCGGAAGAACACGGTGGTTCGGGAGCCGACTTTGAGACTTACTGTTTGGTGGCGGAGCAAATCGCTCAGGGCAACGCCTCCACCGCCCTGACCTACAACATGCATGCTCTCACCATGTTGATGATGGGCCCGCTGATTCAGGATATGGCGCTGCCTGCGGAGGCGCGCGAGAGGCATGAGGAACTGAGCGCCCGGCGCTACCGGGAAGTAGCCGAGCGGGGCGTCTTCTACGGACAGCCTCACAGCGAACCCGTCGAGTCCGGCACCGCCGACCGGCTGCAAGTGGGCGGACGCCGCTTTGGCACGAGGGCGACGCCGGCCGATGGGGGCTACCTGGTCAACGGCCGGAAGTTCTTCGTATCGTCGGCGGGCGAGGCGGACTACTACGCCACGCCCGCGCTCCTGGAAGGCGAAGGCTCCTGGGAGGAGAGAACCCTGTACCTAGCCATCCCCAAGGATGCCACGGGCATGGAGTTTTCCGGTGAATGGGACCCCCTGGGAATGCGGGCAACGGTGAGCCGCGACCTGACCTTGACCGACGTCTGGGTCCCGCTAGACGCCGAACTACTGCCGCCGGGCGTCTTTGGTCAACTGTTCCAGCGTCAACCCCACTTTTTCCTGGGCTTTAGCGCCACCTTCCTCGGAATCATGCAAGCGGCGTACGACTTCACCATCGCCTATCTCACCGGCCAGATCGCGGGAGGGAGAGCCGCCCAGGAAGAGGGTCTGACCGGGCCTGCCGTGGCGGACATGTTGTTCACTTTGGAAGCCGCTCGCGCTCTGTACTACCGGGCAATTTCCGAACAGCGCTTGGATCCCCCGGTCGAAAGCGTGCAGCGGGCCCGCGCCGCCCACGTCCAGATCCAACGGGCCGTGGTGCGCCTGACCGCTGAAGCGATCCGAGCCTGCGGCGGCAGGGCCATCCTCAAACGCTACCCGCTGGAGCGTCACTACCGAGACGCCAGGGCATCGGCGGTCATGCGGCCTTGGACTCAGGAGGTCGCCACCCAGCAGGCTTGGCAAACCGCCTTGTCCCAAGAGCCGTCCGGCCCCTCCTAAACGGATCCCGGCGGTCATTCGCCCGGCATTTGACAAAATCAATAACTATCCGGCTGTCCTTATAGCTGAAGGTTTAGACGGTTCCTTGATTGTGAGCGAGAACGTGCGCAGGCCTCAGTTAGAACTTGCGCTGGATGCGCCCTACCGGTCGAAGCGCTCGCCTAGTCCGTATAGACTATCGCGGCGGTATCCGTTCGCTCTTCCATGAACCCCTCAAGCGTCGCCTTGCCCGTCTTCTCACCACTTCGGCGTCAACCTGTCCGGTTTCTCTGTCCTTGACGCCCACAACCGCCGTCTTGCCAACGGCGCCGCGTCCCTGCCGCAACTTCTTGGATTCGCGCTTGTCGCCCTCTTTGTCGCCGGAGTAAGTCTCACCTGCTTCTACCGGATCGATGAACAGTGGATCGCCTGAGTCTATCGCCTCACGGATGCGGTGTAGCAGATGCCACGCTGTCGCCTGCCGGATGTTGAGATCGCGGTGTAGCTGCATGGAGCTGAAACCATTCAGGCTGGTCCTTACCCGATAGATGGCGATAGCCCATATCCGCATCGGGAGTTGGCTTGAGTGCATGACCGTTCCAGTCTTGACGCTGAAGTATGATCTGCAATCCGTGCACCAGTAGGGCATGGGCTTCTCATTGGGAACCTCGCGGGTGTTGACGCTGCCGCACTTGGAACAGGCGCGTCCATCGGGCCAGCGTGTATCCTCGAACCACCTGCGAGCCGATGCTTCATCGGGAAACATCTTGAATAGTTCCACCAAGCTTATGCGGCTTCTGTCTGGCTTGCCAAGCCCTGCCATGTGAATCGCCTCAACCTGACTATAATATGATCTTGGCAGGCTGGTAATACGTCTGTCAAGCCAGGCGTATAATTTTGTCCAAAAAAATAAATTGGCTATTGACCACGCCAATGTAGGCTGGTAATCTAGGTTGCAATCAACAAGGAGGCAGATACTCTATATGAGACTGATCAATTGGATTTGTCTGAATCAAATGTCCATCGCTTCCACTCGGAAGCACCTAAGTATCGTGGTCTTGGTGACCGTGACCGCGATTTTGTTCGCTGCGTGTGCCGGAGAGACGGGTCCCCAGGGTAATACTGGTCCCCAGGGTAATCCTGGTCCCCAAGGACCCACGGGAGCGGAAGGCCCTCAGGGCGCGACCGGCCCTCAGGGCGCGACCGGCCCAGCCGGGCCGCAGGGCCCCACCGGAGCCACCGGAGACACCGGAGACACCGGAGCCACCGGAGCCACCGGAGCCACCGGACCCCAAGGTGAACGCGGGCCCGCAGGGCCGCAAGGCGCCAAAGGGGATACCGGAGATCAGGGTCCTCAGGGTGAACCGGGCGCCGTAGGACCAGAAGGTCCTCAGGGTCCCCAGGGCGACGTAGGGCCAGAAGGTCCTGAGGGTCCCCCGGGCCCCGCTGGAGGACCGGAAGGACCACAGGGACCGCCCGGGCAACAGGGACCGACTGGACCGCAGGGACCGCAGGGTAATGTCGGAGAGCAGGGCCCGAAGGGTGATCGGGGCGAGCCAGGAACAGCCGGCGGACCTCCAGGACCCATGGGCGCCCAAGGCCCGACTGGGCCGCAAGGACCCATCGGCACGCGTGGCGTAAAGGGTGACACAGGCCCACAAGGCCCTCAGGGCCTCCAGGGCGAAAGAGGAGAGACGGGACCTGAAGGTGCGCAGGGTCCGCAAGGTGAGCAGGGACCGCAGGGTGATCAGGGACCAGCGGGCGCTCAGGGACTCCAGGGGCCGGTCGGGCCACATGGTGAACAAGGACCTGCTGGACAACGGGGCGCTGCAGGGCCACAGGGTATTCCGGGGCCTCACGGTCCGCAGGGGTTACAGGGTGAGCCTGGGATAGCCAACATCGAAATAGCCACGTTTGAAACCAGCGACGTAGCAGGTAACCATAAGACGGCTAGAGCGGTCTGTTCAGCCGACGCTCAGGAAGGCCAAGAGGAAAAGACTGCCATAGGCGGTGGTGCGGCGTTGATAGGTTCGGGAGTTGCAAACGGCGCGGCTATCACCGTAACGCGTCCGGACGGGCTTGCCGGAGAGGTGCCCAGAGGATGGTATGCGGAGGCCATAACGACTTCCGATTCTGCTGATACTGATAGGTGGAGCCTGAGAGTCTACGTGGTGTGCGCTACGGTCCAGAGTGAGTAACTCGGCATAGAGCCACCCAAGTCAAGTAAGTAGGGCGCCGCCCAAAGTGGGCGGCGCCCTTCTTGACTCACTCAACATATCGCTTCCGTACTTCAGAACAGGACTGCTTCAGCGACGCGGCTTAGCTGTCTGAATGCGGTGCATCGATCGGCGTCGGCAGTCTCAAAACTGACCATCACGCGGTCGGCCCCTGCGTCGAAGAACTCGGAAATCAGGTCGCGGTCCGCCGGCAGTCCGAAGACCGAGACCGATATGGAGCCTGGGGCACGGCCAGCCTTGCCAGCAAGATCGTCAAGCGATTGCAGTCCCGACCTGACTTCGTCAGGCGTTGAGTCGAAGTGCTGAGGAAGGCTGGGATAGGGGTGACTTCGGCTAGTAGCTCGGTTAGGGCGAGGGTGAACCCACCACCCCACCATCCTTAGAATCCGACGGAACGCGATTCAGTACAAATCCGGTCAAGCGCCCGGTTTGTCGTGGGGTTGTAGCTCAGTTGGGAGAGCGTCGCTCTTGCACACATGAAGAGCGAGAGCTTCCGTAAGGGAAATGATATGCTGCATGCCAGCGATGCTGAAACAGCGAGCTTGGACCGCTTGCTGCCCGACCTGACGCGGCTGGAAAGACTGGTTGCGGACGAAGAGGCAGCGGCGAGCCGGAACGCCATGCTGGCCCTGCGGAATTTCGCCGTCGATAACGATGACCTGGCTCAGCTAGAGGAATTGCTGGCTGAGGCCAAGCCAGAGATGTCGCAGCTGGATTTCCTGGACGTGCTGGGAATATCCGAGTCGGAGGTGGCGCACTCCAATTTTCTGGGCTGGCTGCTAGACCCAGGCCGCGACCACCGGACGGGCGATCATTTCTCAAGAATTTCCCGCAAGAGACGGCGGCGCGCGAATAAGAGGTGAACATGGGCAAGGAACTGACAGACGCCGATTGCGCGGCGTTGGAACAACTGGCTTGGCAGGGGTTCGCTAACTACGCGGATTACGACAAGCCGCACATTTTCGACGGGTTTACCAAGTACGAGGCGGCTGAGCATTGGGCAAGGTTCTACACGCTCGCGGGCTGGTCAGCCGAGGTGCTGGGTGTATCGCTAGGTGACATGGTGCGGTCCGGTGACGTGATCGAGTACAACGATGAGGCTGAGCGTGTAGCCTACTGGCTGAGCGTATTCATGGGCGCTACGGCTTCCGAGCGGCGGCGCGTTGCCGGCGACATGGCAGACGCTTACCGAGCGGGCGCGTTTTCGGATTACGAATGGGATGAGTGGGATGAACCGGACGCTGTCGCCGAAATTCAGCGTGAACTGGTATGCGCCCACATGGACGGCGCGGCCGTGGAGGCGCTGCTGAATCTCACACGGCGCGCGTACAGACAACCCGCGCGCGTCAAGGTGCGGCTGGCAGCTCAGAGCGTGGGGGCGCTGGTACGCTTCTACTCGGCGACTCAGCACCTGGCGGACATGGCGGCGGGATTGGAACACGGACTGTTCGACGAATACATGGACATTCGCGCAACCGAGGAGTACGCGATACGCGCGATAGGCGACGCGCCGGACGCCGAGCTCCCGCGCGCCGCCTACCAAGCCATACTCGCGGGTTAGCGCGTGAAAGAGGTTGATGATGAGCGTTATATGCGGCGTCCATGGCACTCACGCATACAATGGACTCGGGAGCGTTAGCGTTGATATTCCGACAAACTCGTAGCTTTTCTATTGGTTTAGGCACTATGCCTAGTGCATAAACTGACAATGAGCCCAAACTCCTATAACCCATAAACGAGGCTCCCATGTCCCCCAACCCAAACTGGCCCCCCGAACTAGCCCAACGCTGGGACGACGGCATCGTCCGCTACCCCGACCCCGCCGTGCAGGTACTCGACCCCCGCTTCGCCGCCTACCGGATCGGCAACACCGCTGTCGAGCGACTGTACACGGGAACCCGCTGGGCTGAAGGCCCCATATGGTTCGGAGACTTCCGATCCCTCGTCTTCAGCGACATACCCAACAACCGGATGCTGCGATACTGCGAGATGACCGGTGAGGTAACGCCGTTCCGCCAGCCTTCTAACTTCAGCAACGGCAACACGCGCGACCGGCAGGGACGCCTCATATCATGCGAGCACCTCACCCGCCGCGTAACCCGAACCGAGCATGACGGCAGTATCACTGTATTGATGGACAGCTTCGACGGCAGACCACTCAACGCCCCCAACGACGTCGTAGTTCACTCCGACGGCGCCGTCTGGTTCACCGACCCCGGCTACGGAATCCTGGTGAACTACGAGGGAGAGCGCTCCGAACCCCAACTGCCCACTCGCGTGTACCGGCTCGACCCCACGACCGGCGAAGTCGCCGTCGTAGCCGACGATCTGCTCATGCCCAACGGCATATGCTTCTCGCCGGACGAATCGCGCCTGTACGTCTCCGACACCGGCGTCTCCCACCACCCCGACGGCCCCGGACATATCCGCGTCTTCGACGTGGTGAACGGTCGGAAACTGCGCGGCGGCGACGTCTTCGCCGACATGTCCCCCGGATTCGCCGACGGCATACGGACCGACCGCGACGGCAACCTGTGGTCCAGCGTCGGCTGGGCAGGCGCTGGAACCGACGGGGTGCACTGCCTAACCCCCGACGGCGAGCTGATAGGCAGGATCATCCTGCCCGAACCCTGCGCCAACCTCTGCTTCGGCGGCGTCAAGAAGAACCGCCTGTTCATGACCGCCAGCCAGTCCCTCTACTCCCTATACGTAGAAGCCACCGGCAGCCAAACCCCCTAGCTGCCCATCTGCGTGAAATTCACCCAAACCCAATCTAAAAACCCTTTGCGCCTTCGCGCCTTTGCGTTAAAAATTAGAAGCAACCCACCCATCAGGAGATCCCCATGCCCGCTACCCCCACCGTCCGCCTCCTCTCAGGCGGCAACCCCCAAATCGCCAAGGGCGACGGCGACGCCCCCGTACAGGCGTACATCGCCGCCATGCCCGAATGGAAGAGCCACGTCGGACGCCGGCTCGATGAGATCATCGAGCGCGAAGTCCCCGGCGTCCGCAAAGCCGTCCGCTGGAACTCCCCCTGGTACGGCGTAGAGGGCAGGGGATGGTTCCTCAGTACCCACGTCTTCGCCCGCTACGTCAAAGTAACCTTCCTCAACGGCGCGTCCCTCGATCCCGAACCGTCCGGTTCCGGCAAAGACCCGGACGCCCGCTGGCACAACATCCACGAAGACGGATTCGACGAAGACCGAATGGCAGACTGGGTGCGCCAGTCCGCCGCCCTCGACGGCTGGCACGGTTTCGACACCCTGTAATATCTCCGCGTCTTTGCGCCCGTCCGCGCCTCTGCGTTAAAATTCTCCCACACCAACAACAGGAGGCAAACGACATGGCAGGATACGTAATCGCAGACGTGGACGTTACCAACCCCGAGCTGTTCGCCGAATACCGCGATCTGGTCGTCCCCACCGTCGAGAAGTACGGCGGCGAATACCTCGCGCGCGGCGGTGACGTCGAAGTGGTGGAGGGCGACCGCGTCGCGCACAGAACCGTCATCCTCCGATTCGACAGCGTCGAGCGCGCCCGCGAGTGGTACTACTCCGAAGACTACGCCGACCCCAAAGCCATGCGAATCAAAGCCACCAACTCCCACGTCCTCATCGTGGACGGCGCATAGCGCTAACAAAACCCCCTCTCCCTCAGGGAGAGGGCAGGGGTGAGGGTGAAAGTCCCTTCCCCCTCGATGGGGGAAGGCTAGGTTGGAGGTGAACCGCCGCGCTCAGCGCCGTCGGCTCGGCAACCGGCCCCTCCCTCCAAATACCGGTCATGCGTGTGGCTTGCTACGCCGGCACCCCCGGCAGGTCTATCTCATCCGCGAAGTGGCAGCGCGCGAAGTGGCCGGGCGAGACCTCGCCGAACTCCGGCTCCGTCGTCCGGCACACCTCTTGCGCGAACGGACAGCGTGGATGGAAGTAACATCCACTCGGCGGGTTCGCCGGATCTGCCACCTCCCCCTCCAGTGGCTCGCCCAACGAACGCACGTCCGGGCGCGGCGCCGGCACCGACGACAGCAGCGCTTGGGTGTAGGGATGCTTCGGCTGCGTGAACAACTGCTCCGTCGGCGCAAGCTCGACGATCTTGCCCACGTACATCACCGCCACCCTGTGGCTGATGTACTGCACTACGCTGAGATCGTGGCTGATGAACAGGTACGTAAGCCCCAGATCCGATTGCAGATCCAGCATCAGATTCAGAATCTGCGCCTGCACAGACACGTCCAGGGCGGACACAGGCTCGTCCGCTATCACCAAACGCGGATTCATCACCAGCGACCGCGCTATTCCGATGCGCTGGCGCTGCCCGCCGCTGAAGGCGTGAGGATAGCGCCGCATCAGCGCCGGCGACATTCCCACTAGCTGCAGCATCTCCTCCACCCGGCCCTCGAGCTCAGAGCCGCTAGCCAGACGGTTCACCCGCATCGGGTCCGCCACGATGTCGTATATCGTCATGCGCGGATTCAGCGATGCGAACGGGTCTTGGAAGATGATCTGTATCTGCTGCCGCAGCGTCCGAAGCGTATCGCCCTCGGCGGTCGTTGCCTCTATCACCGTGTCGTCGCTTGCCCGGTAGTAAACCTCCCCGCCCGTCGGCTCCACCGCCCGGATGATCGCGCGCCCCGCCGTCGTCTTGCCGCATCCGCTCTCGCCGACCAGCCCAAGCGTCTCCCCCTCGTGAAGGTCGAAACTCACCCCGTCCACTGCCCGCACGTAGCCGACCACGCGCCGCCACATCCCCGAAGTTATCGGGAAGTAAGTCCTAAGATCCTTCACCTCCAGAATCGGAGCCTTCTCGCTAACGCCAACCATACAAACCCCCGCTAACTCCCCTCTATTTTCTTACGCCTACTTTCTATTTCCTCCCCCTCATACAGCAAACAACTCACCATACGCCGCTTGCCCAGCATCGTTAGGCCCGGCTCCACCGTATCGCACACTCCCGGCATCGCCTGCGGACAGCGCGGATGGAACGGACAGCCGCTCGGGCGAACATACGGCGACGGCACGCTGCCGGCAATCGCCGTCAGACGCTCCGCCTGCCGCTCGCGGCTGAGGCGCGGAATAGACTTTAGAAGCTCGGACGTGTACGGATGCTTCGGATCCTCGAACAGCGTCCGCATATCCGTCCACTCCACTATCTTGCCGAGGTACATGACGATGACCTCCTCCGCCATCTGGGCTACCACGCCCAGATTGTGCGTAATGAGCATCATCGCCATGCCGAACTCCCGCTGAAGCTCCGCCATCAGATTCAGAATCTGCGCCTGAGTCGTCACATCCAAAGCCGTCGTCGGCTCGTCCGCGATCAGCAGATTCGGGTCGCTCGCAAGCGCCATCGCGATCATGCACCGCTGGCGCATCCCGCCGCTCAGGCTGAAAGGATACTGGTCTATGCGCGCCTCCGGGTTCGGGATCCCGACACGACGCAGCATCTCGACCGCCCGCTCCCGCGCCTCCTCGCTGGAAAGCTCCGGCTGGTGCAGCAGGATGCCCTCCATTATCTGGTGCCCGATCGTATGCACCGGGCTGAAAGACACCATCGGCTCCTGGAAGATCATCGTAATCTCCCCGCCGCGTATCTCCCGTATGTCATTCCCGTCAATCGGCATCTCCGCCAGATCAACGTAATCCCCGGCTTCGCCGCGTCTCAGCCCCCTGTCATATACGATAGACCCGTCGATCGTGTGTCCCGGAGGCCGCACGATACGCATGATGGACCGCGCCAGCACGCTCTTGCCGCAGCCGCTCTCGCCGACCACGCCAAGCACCACGCCCGGCCGGATGTCGAAACTCACTCCGTCCACCGCGCGCACTACGCCCTCATCCAAGAAGAAGTGCGTCTTCAGGTCCGTAACTTCCAGCAGAGGTTTAGCCTGCGCATTGTCCGTTGATGTATATGTAATCGTACTGCCTCCCGCCGCCTAGAATATGATTCGCGCCGTCTCAGGTCAAGCGCCATCGGAATAGACACGCCAAATCAGCGCCTGAATCGAGATATTAGGCCGTAGCTGTTGTCAAATTCCCGCTTCCCGCGTATTATTGCGAAAATCGAGCGTATTTGACGATGTATCCAGGCTTGATGTCGCCCCGCGCCGCAAGCAGAGAAAGTAGGGAGGACTTTACGATGAGAGCGCCGAAATTCGTTCTGATGTTGGTCTTGTCGGCTGCGCTGTCCGCGCTTGCCTTGGCGTGCGCCACCGCGCAAGAGATACCGCCCACGCCCACGCCTATCAACGTCGCGGAGGTTATCCAACAGGCGGTGCAGGCTCAGCCGCAGGGCATGACGCCCGCCGACGTAGCCGCCGCCGTTCAGGAAGCGATGGCCGACCAGCCCGGCGTTACGCCCGGGCAGATGGGAGACGAGATAGCCAAGGCCCTCGCTGCCCAACCCGGCGTTACCCAGGCCGAAGTCGCCGACGCGATAGCCAACGCCCTAGCCGCCCAACCCGGCGTTACTGAAGATCAGGTAGCTGACGCCATAGCCAAGGCGCTGGCCGCCCAGCCCGGCGTTACCGAGGGGCAGGTGTCCCAGGCGATCGCCGACGCCCTCGCTAGGCAGACCCCGGGCCTGACCGAAGCCGAAGTCTCCGACGCCATAGCTAGGGCCCTCGCGGAAAGGCCGTCGGTAACGCCCGAAGATCTCCGAGCCGCTGTCGCCCTCGCCGTAGCCGAGGAACTGCCCACCCCCAAGCTGTTCAACGAAGCGCCGCTCATGACCCAGCTGGTCCAGGCGGGTGAACTGCCCCCGATAGAGGATCGCATACCCTCAGATCCGATGGTCATACCCGCCGCCTCCATAGGCACGTACGGCGGCACCATACGCAGGGTCTATTTCGGTCCTGCCGATGTCTGGAACTACGGCCGCATCTCCAGCGAACGCCTACTCCGCTGGTCGCAGGACGCTAGCGCCCTCGTTCCGGCCCTCGCCAAGTCGTGGGAGGCGTCCGACGGCGGCAAGACCTGGACGTTCAAGCTGCGCGAAGGCACACGCTGGTCCAACGGCGACCCCTTCACCGCCGACGACTTCATCTTCCACTACGAAGACGTGCTGCTTGACGACGAACTGGCCCCGGTCAAGCCCAGCAGGATGGCTCCGGGCGGAGCCCTCACAACCGTAACAAAGGTTGACGATTACACCGTCCAGTTCAGCTTCGAAACCCCATACTGGGTGTTCCCGGAAAACGTCGCGCAGATGGACCAGTTCAACGGCTGCTGCAACCAGCCTTACGCGCCTTCCAACTACATGAAGCAGTTCCACATTAAGTACAACCCCAACGTGGAGCAGGAAGCGGCGGACGCCGGCCACGAATCCTGGCAGGCGTACTACCTCGCCATGTTCGACCTGCGCGTCAACCCACTGCGCCCGCAGATGCGTCCCTGGATTCCCACCGAGGGCAGCAAGTACGGCTCCTCGCAGGTCTTCACCGCCGTCAGGAACCCGTACTTCTACGCCGTCGATCAAGAGGGCAACCAGCTCCCATACGTGGACAGGCTGCAATATACCCTCGTTCAGGACAACGACATACTCCAGCTCAAGGCGATCGCCGGCGAGATAGACTTCCAGGGCAGGCACGTCAACCTGGCGATGTTCCCGCTGCTCAAGCAGAACGAGGAGACGGGCGACTACCACATGACCATCTGGCCCGCCCTCACCGGCGCCGAGATCGGCATCCACTTCAACCAGCAGTGGGAGGGCCCAGAAGCGCAGTACTTCGAGAACCGCGACTTCCGAATCGCCCTGTCCCACGCCATAGACCGCAACGAGATCAACGAGATCAGCTACCTCGGCCAGGGTACGCCACGACAGCCCGCGCCCGCCCCGTCCGAGCCGCATTACCCGGGCGACGAGTACGCCTTCATGTTCACCGAGTACGACCCCATGAAAGCCAACGAGATACTCGACGGCATCCTCCCCAACAAGGACGAGGAGGGCTTCCGGCTGATGGACAACGGCGACCGCCTCCACATCATCATGGACACCACGCCCGGCGAGGGACGCGACACCGACACCATGGAGCTGATAGCCGGCAACTGGGAGGCCATCGGCGTCAAGACCAAGGTGAACGAGATAACGCGCACCCTGCTCACCGAGCGCCGCGAGGCGGGTGAGCACATGATCTACATCTGGGGCTCCGGCATCGGAGACCCCGCCCTCAGCCCCGCGCAAGACTGGATGGGCGCGCCATTCCCGCAGACGCTCATCTGGTACAACTCGAACGGCGCCGCGGGTGTCGAGCCGATCCCGATAGTCAAACAGCTGACCGACATGCGCGCGCAGACCACCCAGCTGCCCCTCAAGGAGCGCATCGAGCTCGGCAAGGAGATTGCCAGGATCCAGCTCGAACAGATGTGGATAGTCGGCGTAACCGGCCTTAGCCCTTCCAACCAGGGCGTCATCATCACCAGCAACAGGCTGAAGAACGTACCCGACAAGGCGGCGAACGCCTGGATGTTCCGCACCCCTTCAACCGGGTTCCCGGAACAGTTCTGGTTCGACCAGTAAGCCGCGCGCTAAACCAACGGCGCGGCGGCGAGGGTTTCTCCCGCCGCCGCGCCCAAAATCCCTTTCCCCCCTTCCCTCTTATGGGAGAGGCCAGTATGGGGGTTGCAGCTCCCTCTCCCTCAGGGAGAGGGTTGGGGTGAGGGTGAAATCCCCTTTGCCAGTTACATTTCCCTCTCAGTTCGACTGACGTGAAGCGCCTCAAGAGAACGAAACCGGAACCATGCTTACGTTCATACTCCGCCGCCTGATGACCTTCATACCCATGATGTTCCTCATGTCCATAGTGGCGTTCGCCCTCATCCAGGCGCCGCCGGGCGACTTCCTCTCAGACTACGTTACCCAGCTTCAGAACCAGGGCGAATACGCAGAACCCGGCCAGCTCGAAGGCCTCCGAAAGCAGTACGGGCTTGGACAGCCCCTGTACATTCAGTACTCCAAGTGGATATGGGGCATACTCCGCTGGGACTTCGGACGCTCCCTTGAAATGCGCGTCTCCGTCAACGACCTGATCAACGAACGGCTCGGACTCACCATCATTCTCGGCCTGTTCACCGTCGTCTTCACGTGGACTCTCGCCATACCCATTGGCATAATCTCAGCCGTAAAGCAGTACTCTTTCATAGACTATTTGTTCACCTTCTTCTCGTATCTCGGAGTCGGCACCCCCAATTTCCTGCTCGCCCTCGTCATTATGTGGATGGTATTCGCCTACTTTGGAATGAGCATCACCGGCCTGTTCTCGCCCGACTACGTAGAAGCCCCTTGGAGCGTAGGCAAGGTGGTGGATATGCTCAAGCACATTTGGGTTCCCATGCTCATACTCGGCACCGACGGCACGGCGCGCCTCACCAGAATCATGCGCGCCAACCTGCTCGACGAGATCAACAAGCCATACGTAGAAACCGCCCGCGCCAAAGGCTTGCCGGAATGGAAGCTCGTCATGCGCTACCCGGTCCGCATCGCCGTCAACCCCATCGTTAGCACCATCGGCTGGACTCTGCCGCAGCTGTTCTCCGGCAGCCTCATAGTGGCGACCGTCATGAGCCTGCCCACGCTGGGGCCGCTGCTGCTCCGCGCCCTCTACACGCAGGATATGTTCCTCGCCGGCTCCATCATCCTCATCCTAACCGCGCTGACCCTCGTCGGCACGCTGATCTCAGACATAGTGCTGGCGCTGCTGGATCCCAGGATAAGGATTGGAGCTTAGCGCATGGCATCCGCCCGGACAGCAGCCCCAGCCCCCAGCGCCCCAAGCGCTGAGGAAGCGGCATACTTAGCGTCCCAGTGGAAGCTCGTCTGGTGGCGATTCAGACGCCACAAGCTGGCGATGATTAGTCTCGCCTGCGTGCTCGCCTTCTACTTCGTCGCCGCCGTCCCCGAATTTCTGGCGATTCATGACCCGCTAGATTCGTCATCCACCAGAGTCTTCATGCCGCCCCAGCGAATCCATATCTTCGACGGCTGGGTACCGCGCCCCTTCGTGTACGGCATCTCCGGCGAGCGCAACCCCGTAACACTCGCTATGGAACACGTGCAGGATAGGGAGACCAAGCACCACCTCAAGTTCTTCGTAAGCGGTCACCAGTACAAACTGTTCGGCCTGTTCAAGACCGACATCCACCTGATAGGAACGGACAGCGAGGAGGGAATGCACGCCCTCCGCCCGCTCGGAACCGACAAGCTCGGCAGAGACGTCTTCTCTCGTCTCATGTACGGCACCCGCATATCCATGTCCATCGGACTGGTCGGCGTCGCCATCAGCCTCTTCCTCGGCGTGCTGCTCGGCGGCTTGTCCGGCTACAACGGCGGCTGGATAGACTCCATCATCCAGCGACTCATCGAATTTCTGCGCGCCATGCCCACCATCCCCGTGTGGCTCGCGCTCGGCGCCGCCGTCCCGCAGGATTGGTCCGTCGTCAGAGTCTATTTCGCCATATCCATCATCATCTCCCTCATAGGCTGGACTACCTTGGCCAGAGAAGTCAGAGGCAGATTCCTCGCTATGCGCGAAGAAGATTTCGTAATGGCGGCGCGGCTGTATGGTTCCAACCAGATACGCCTTATATTCCGCCACATGCTGCCCTCGTTCATGAGCCACATCATAGCCACAACCACCCTCGCCATCCCCGCCATCATCATCGCCGAAACCGCCCTCAGCTTCCTCGGATTGGGCTTGCGCCAGCCCGCCATAAGCTGGGGAGTGCTGTTGTTCGAAGCGCAGAACCTCCAGGCCGTCGCCAACGCCCCCTGGCTGCTCACGCCCGGCCTGTTCGTCATATTCGCCGTCCTCACCCTAAACTTCATGGGCGACGGCCTCAGAGACGCCGCCGACCCCTACTCCGCCCGCAGGTAACCGCCCACCATGCAGACCGCCGACAATGCCGCCAATGAGGCCATTCCACCTGCCGCGTCACCAAATCGTCCACATTGCCCACTGCACCGTTATGCTCCACTTGGAAGCACCGACTGCGCCTGCGAGTGGTATCATCCCTTGGATTACGCCGACCCCAAAGCCTTGCGAATCCACTCCACTAACTCCCACCTCCTAACGGTAGAAGGCGTCTATCCAACCCCGACCAGCTTTGCACACGCATATCACAGCCTCCGGCGTTTCCCAAATTCGTCGTGTTTGACACAGGGTGAACACTTTTGGCATCATGATATCGGCCCAAAAAATAAGTGGTGCGTGACTCCCATTTGATGTAGTGTCAAAGTCCTGCCCAGGGATTATATCCATGAATCTGAAAAATACAGGTTGATCGAATGCGAAGTTCTATAATATATAATCCGGACATTTATATGACTGATTTGCGTCAGATCCTCTCTCAAGGTAGGGTAGTGCACATGTCGGTTTTCCGAGAAACGGGCATAAATTACATTTATGTCTGATGGGAGATACGCCTTAATTAACCCCGCAAATGTGGAATATCCAAATCGCTACTTTGGCGTGGCAGCCACAATCTGGCGGATTGGACGAGGTTCTCAATCTGAGCCGAATGCTACCCCCAATCCGTCGGCGTTGGGAAGCTCAGAGAAGCTGGATTTCGGCTTGAACGCGGTTCTGCTGCGGTCTGGAGCGCATCGAGCGTCTTTGAAGGCAGTTCGCGCCACGCCCTACCTCCAACTCCTCGATGGCGGCAGGACGCGGGCTGCTTGATGCCCCGGACGCGGTTGGCGACGACGTTCATGACGCCCTGACGACGGGCTGCTCTGCCCCAGACCATCAGGACGGGCGCGCGGATTTCGTGGCGGCGCTTCTCGAACACGGCGGGCCATAAGACAACCGGCGAGTGTCCGGGCTCGTCTTCGAGCGTCAGGAAGATGGCGTTGGCGGGGATGTGATGGCGGGCATGTCCAGCTTCGGGAACGTCAGGACGAACCAGGGCAGGTCCGGCGGCGTCGGCAGATGGCGGACGCGCTCTCCCCTGCCGAGCGCGATCGCGGTTCCGCCCTCAATGAGGAACGGCACATCTGAGCCGAGCTTGGCGGCGATCGAGCGCAGCCTGTCGTTGGACAGGTCGAGGTTCCAGAGCCGGTTCAGGCCGTTGAGCGTCGCGGCGGCGGCGCTGCCGCCTCCAAGTCCGGCGGCCACGGGGATGCGCTTCTCTATGGAGATGCGCGCGCCGGCCTTTGCGTTGGCTCCCGGGCCGGTCTCTCGGCGCAGCAGGTCGGCGGCGCGCCACGCCAAGTTGGCTTCGCTGTCTCGACCACGCCGTCATTGAAGCCCTGTCTCACGGAGCACCAGGTAGCAGTCGAGGTCGAGCGGCTTGGACTGGCCCGGGAAGGGAGGCTCCCGGTCTGCCATCTCGGCGAGCGTCCGCTGCACCCTTGGATTGGCGCAGGGACTCTCCAGCGCCTCATCGACGTGGAACCCCGCGATGGCGGCTGCCGTGACCTTCACGGTGGAGACACGGGAACCGGAACCGGATATCTCTCCGATGTACGCCTCCACCGTCTCTGCGGTGGCCGGCAGCGGCGCGATGCCGCGCTCAAGCGACCGGTCGACGAACCTGCGCCACTGCAAATCGTACGCCGCAAGCGCGCTCCCTGAAAGTTCCCTCGGCCTGTTCATCGAGTCGTCCGTCCGGACCCCTGACCACATGAACATAACGCGCGTTGCTCACGCGGGAGAGGACTTGCGATTGAGCATGTCTTCGTCTCAAGTTGGGGATGTGGTTCAGACACTCGCCTCCCATGTGCTCTTGCGACTTCACTACCAAGTAATTAAGGACAACCCGACCGGACACCCTGACATCATCGCATTCAGACCCGATGTCGGCGAAGTCCGCTTTGAAGTCGAAGCGGAGGTGTTGGGGACACATCCCCGTCAACTTACGAAAGAGGACTTTGATTCTCTGGTGGGGATTCCCGACGCGGCAGGATACTTTGGTCTGGCAGTGCTGAATCCCACACCTCATTGGATATTGGTTCCCGCAGAGCGTCTCGTCAATAGGAATCAGTATTCCAATGCACTGCTGAATGCGTTGAGGGACAAACAATTTTCAGACGACTGGACGCACCAGTACGTCAGACTGCTCAATGACGAATGCCGCCGAATTCTGTCCAGTCCCTCTAGTGAACTAAGACGCAGGGCATTGGACGGGCACGGCCTGTGAGCATGGCTCTCTGGGCTAACTGGTCCTGTCTACTGTGGTAGGCTCGCGCAAAACTCATTTGCCGTGTGGGTCTCCTAGTGTACGCGCCCAGATAGAGTGGATAACCCAAATCCGAGCTTCACATCGGAAATCCACAAATCGGAGGGTTTCC
>DAOUKV010000022.1:0-123192 GCA_034420955.1 Dehalococcoidia bacterium | reverse complement strand
ATGGACGCCTGCACGCCCCATCCGCCTCGATTCAGGGCCGACTCGTACACTTTCGAGGTCGCCGTCGGAGGTTCCGCCGGGGACTCCGTGGGAGTCGTGTCCGCCATCGACGTCAACGACGACGCCATCACATACTCGATCACCGCCGGCAACGAGGCCGGCAAGTTCGCCATAGGCGCAACCACCGGCGCCATCACCCTCGCGGCGTCCCTGAGCCCCACAGCCGGCGTCGCCTACACGCTGACGGTGGGAGCGAGCGACGGCGCGAGTGGAACCGGAACCGCGACGGTGACGGTGACCACGGCGTGCCCGGACACAGGCGCGTGCAACCGCCCGCCGTCGTTCTCGGCAGACACGTACGACTTCACGGTCGCCGAGAACGCCTCCACCGGGGATGCGGTGGGGACCGTCTCGGCCACCGACCCCAACGAGAGCGACACCCTGACATACTCGATAACCGCGGGCAACGAGGACGGCAAGTTCGCCATCGGCGCGAGTACGGGCGAGATCACGGTCGTCGCCGCCCTGGACTACGAGACCGCGTCGTCGTACACGCTCACCGCGCAGGCGAGCGACGGAATCGAGGACGGCACTGACACGGCGACGGTCGAGATCGCCGTAACCGACGTTGCCGAAGACCCGCCGGACGCGCCCACCATCACGAGCGTGGTTCCCGGGTCTAGTCCCAACCAGCTGGTCGTATCATGGGAATGGAACGGAGACTCCTGCTTCGTCACGGGGACGTCGTCGGGATACGAAGTCATATACAAGAAGGCGACGGTGGCGTCATGGCGCGACCCTTCCGAAGTTACGGCCCAGGCCCCGAACGACAGCGACAGCGGCGCCTATGAGGTCTTCGTGGACTACGGACGGAGAACGATCTCGCAGACGTTCACCATAGGCGCCTCGGCGTCTGGGAGCAAGAGCCACGGCCAGATAGGAGTCGCGCTGGACGCCGTGGCGTATGACGTGCGCGTGGCCGTCTTCAGCGGCGTGTGCAATGAGTTGAGTCCGGACAGCGAGACGCGGAGAGGAACGCCTACCCGGTAGCCGGTCCGCAACGCCGCCGCGTCCGGAAGCGTCGGACGCGGCGGTCAGCTACGGGATGCTGGATCGAGTGTGAACCCGTCCTCGCCAACTACGTGCCCCTATCCTCTATAAACCCCCGCGCCCGCGCCATATCGGGCATAGGCTCCGTATCGCCGTGTTGAGTGCACACCAGCGCGCCGCAGGCGTTGCCCAGCGCCAGCGCATCGCGGAGCGCGACGGCGCGATCGTCCGATTCCATCGCCAGGAACCCTTCCAGCGACCCGCGCTCCCCGGACGTGAATATCCCGGCCAACATTCCCGCTACGAAAGCGTCTCCCGCCCCCACAGGGTCCACTACCTCTACGCTGAAACCCGGATGTTCCACCACCTCGCCGTCGCAGGCCGCCACCGCGCCCGAGTCGCCCGTTGTTACCGCCGCGACCCGCGTGGCGCCGCCCCTATCGTCGCTAATGAACCGGAGCGCGTGATCCCTCGCGCTCAACCCGCCGCCCCAGATCGCCTCCGCCTCATCGTATCCCACCTTGAACAGCGTGGCGTACTCGCGCATCCGGTCGCACACCGCCCTGGCCTCCGACGGACTCCACAGCGCTTCGCGGTAGTTGACGTCCATGCTCACCGGAACGCCCATCCGTTGGGCGGCCGCCATCGCCTCCAGCGTCGTCTCCCGGCAGGCGTCGCTCAGCGCCGGCGTGATTCCCGTAACGTGCAGCAGATCCGCTCCCTCCAGGTGTGGCAGGACCTCGTCCGCGCTGAGCCGGCTGGCCGCGCTCCCCGCGCGTCTGTAACGCCGGACCACCTCGCCGCCGCCCAGGTGATTCAGCAGTTGGATGCCCGTGTACTCCCCGCTCATGCGCGGCGCGTGGACCTCGATGCGACCGGGAAGCGCGTCCCAGATCATGTCCCCGTCAGCGTCCGCGCCCAGCCTGCTGACCCACACCGCGCGAACCTCGCCGGGCATCAGCCGAACGAGATCGAGCGCTACGTTCGACTCGGCCCCCGCCACGTGCGGAGTGTAGCCGCCGTCCGGATCATACGGCCCAATGTAATCAGCGTTGCGCTGAACAAGCGTCTCCCCAAACGTAACCAGCTTCACCGCAATCACCCCCCGCGACTCTTAGCTCCTGTACTATGAAATCCTATGCGAACCTCTGCGTCAAATTCCCCCGCGCCTCATTTTTGTAACGATTCCAGAATTTTGCCAGAAACACTAGCCAACCGCTTTTGTACGTAGTATAGTTGCATGAACGATAAGTTCTGAATCGCCGGACACAACCGGCGTACACCCGCGTAGTATAGGAGGGGAGATATGGCCGGAGACGATCTTGGTCTGATGGCCCACCTGTTCAGGAGAGCCGGATTCGGCGCGACGCGCGACGAGCTAGAAGCATACGTCGCCAGGAGATACGAGGAAGCCGTGGAAGACCTCGTGAACCCCGAACGCTGCCCGCCCTTGGACGAGGACATTATCACACGATACATAGACGGCGAAAACCACGTCATCTGGGCAGGCTCTTGGATATATCGCATGGTCGTTACCAAGCGCCCGCTCGTAGAAAAGATGGCCCTGTTCTGGCACCACGTCTTCGCCACCGGCGTCGGCAAGGTCGAACACCCGACGTCCATGATCAACCACATCCAGATGTTCCGCCAAAAGGGACTAGGAGACTTCCGCTCGCTGCTGGTCGAGCTGTCCAGAGACCCGGCCATGATCTTCTGGCTCGACAACAACGAGAACAAACTGGGCGAGCCGAACGAGAACTACGGGCGCGAGCTTTTGGAGCTGTTCTCCATGGGCGTCGGCAATTACTCCGAAGACGACATCAAGAACGCCTCGCGAGCCTTTACCGGCTGGACGTTCACACAGCCCGTGCCGCTGTACCCGCAGGGACACTACCCCTCCGAGTTCGTCTTCAAGCCCGAGCTTCACGACTACGGTCCCAAGACGTTCCTCGGACACACCGGCGACTTCGACGGCGAAGACATCATAGACATCATCGTCCAACAAGAGGCGACGGCGCGCTTCATCTCGCGGCACATCTACAACTTCTTCGTAGCCGACGAACCCCAGGTGCCGGCCTGGTCCGTAGAGCCGCCGCAGGATCAGGCCGCGGTGGATATGCTCGTCAAGACATACTTCGACACCGGCGGCGATATGCGCGAAATAATGCGTACCCTGTTCCTGTCCGACGCCTTCAAGCAGTCGAGATTCAAGAGAGTAAAGTGCCCGACCGAGCTGGTAACAGGCGTCCTCAAGCTCGGTGGCTCGTTCGACTCCCCGAAACCCGGCGTCACGCGGTACCAGGGCGTTACCGCGCTGATGGGCCAGCAGTTGCTCAACCCGCCGACCGTCGAAGGCTGGCACACCGGCAAGGAGTGGATTGACGGCGGCACGCTCAACGAGCGCATCAACTTCGCCGTCGAACACGTTGGCGACACCTCGAATCCGGGAGTGCGGTCTATCATAGACCGGCTTTCGGACGCAGGCTCCCTGTCCCCGCAAGAGTTCGCCGAGCGATGCATAGACCTGGTAGGTCCCATGGACGTCGGCGGACACACCCTGGATACCCTCTTGGAATACGCCGAGTCGGGCGGAACCCTTGACCTCAGCGCCCCGGAGAAGCGCGAGGAGAGCGTCGCCAGAATCGTCCACATGCTCCAGATGATCGTATCCAGCAAAGAGTACCAGTTCGCCTAAGCGCCGCCCAAAAGCCCCTTCCCCCTCGATAGAGGAAGGCTGGGATGGGGGTAAAACCCCCTCTCCCTCAGGGAGAGGGTTGGGGTGAGGGTGAAACCCTCCGCAAAACAAGGAGACAGACAAATGACCATCAACGGCAAGCCTCCCGTCCTAGTCGTAGTCCAGCTTACGGGCGGCAACGACTTCATGAACACCATCATCCCCTACACCAACGAGCACTACTACGACGCCCGCCCGACCGTCGTCATCGAGAAGGACACCGTGCTGCCGCTCAACGATGAGCTCGCCTTCAACCCCAACGCCGCCCCCCTCAAGGAGATGTTCGACGATGGGAACGTGGCGATAGTGCAGGGCATCGGCTACGAAAACTCCAGCCGCTCCCACTTCCGAGCTATGGACATCTGGCACACCTGCGAACCGGTTAAGGTCGGCACCGAGGGCTGGCTCGGACGAACCATCCGCGAGATAGACCCGGACAAAGAGAACGTCCTCACCGCCGTCAACATCGGTAGGGGACTGCCCCGCGCGCTCGTCGCGCCCGGCGTGCCCGTTACCTCCGTCGGCGATCTCGACAACGTTGGCCTCATGACCAGCATCGAGGAGCGCGACCGCCGGGACAAGGCGCTCGAAATGTTCAAGAAGATGTACGCTCCCGCCATCGGAACCGGCCCCGTTATGGAGTACCTCGCGCAGACCGGCTCCGACGTGCATATCGGCGCCGATATTCTTAAGCAGGCCCCCGCGTCCTACACCTCCGAAGTCGAGTACGCCGACAACCCAATCGCCAAGAGCCTCAAGGACGTCGCGCGCACCCACATAGCCGATCTCGGAACCCGAATCTTCTACACCGGCCACGGCGGCTACGACCACCACGCCAACGAGCTCAAGACCCACCCGCAGCTGATGACCGAGCTTTCCGGCGCCATCTCCGACTTCTTCCAGGATCTGCGCGACCACGACGCGTCCGAAGAAGTAGTGATGCTCGTCTTCACCGAGTTCGGACGGCGGATGCGAGACAACGGCTCCGGCACCGACCACGGCTCCGGCGGCGGCGCCTTCATCATCGGCGACCGCGTCAAGGGCGGCCTCTACTCCGATTACCCGTCCCTCGAACCCTCCCGCTGGCTCAACGGCGAAGACCTCGAGTGGACGATAGACTACCGGGGCATCTACTCCACCATCCTCGACCAGTGGCTCGGCCTCGACCCCGCGCCCATAGTGGACGGCCAGTTCGAGCAGATCACGCCGTTCGTCAACTAGCGACCAATCTAATACACGCAAAAGACCCGCAACCCCGCCCTCTACAAACCGGAGGGCGGGGCGACCATCACACCCCCGGAGGTTCAACATGGGACGACCATACGGCCTTCTCAGAGCAGGCTACCCCTTCCTGAAGACGCTCGGCATGAGGCGAATAACCAACTTCCCCCTCGACATCGCAATCGGCGATGAGGGGCGTCTGTACATCCTCTGCCGCAACGACGGCGCCGCCGTCATCCGCGTCTGGTCCATAGACGACGCCCCCAAGCTTACCGACGACCTGGTAGGCATCGGCGGCTACGGCAGCGACGAGGGACAGTACACCTGGCCCGTCAACATCATCAGAGACGCCGACGAGAATCTCTACGTCTCCGACGAGGCGCTGCACCGCATCACGTCATACACCCGCGACGGCGAGCTAATCGGCTGTTGGGGCGACGAAGGCGCTGCCGAAGGCCAGATCGACGGTCCCGCCGGCATCGCCTTCGACGCCGACGAAAACATGTACGTCGTTGACTCCCTCAACCACCGCGTGCAGAAATTCACCAAAGACGGAGAGTACATCTCCGGCTGGGGCAGCCACGGCGATGGCCCCGGCCAGTTCAACATGCCCTGGGGCGTAACCGTTGACGAGACGGGAGACGTGTATGTGGTGGACTGGCGCAACGACCGCGTGCAGAAGTTCACCGCCGATGGCGAGTTCATCTTCGAGATCGGCGGTTCCGGCGACGGCTCCGGCCAGTTCAACCGCCCGGCGGGAGTCGCCGTTGATAAGTTCGGCGAAATATACGTCGCCGATACCGGCAACAACCGGGTGCAGCTCTTCAACGAGAGTGGCGAATACGTCCAGCGCTTCATCGGCGACGCCACCCTGTCCCGCGTAGCGCGCGACTACATGCTCACCAACGCCTATCCCAACAGGCTGCGAGACATGGCCGACCTCGAAGTCCAGAGGCGGCTGCGCGCCCCCAAGAACGTGCGCGTCAGCGACGGGCTCATGTTCGTGCCCGACTACCGCTCCTACCGTGTGCAGGTGTACAAGAACGAGGCGATACCCCTCGACGAGCACCAGATGTCCGCCCCGATGAGAGCGCCGACACTGGCGACCGTCTAACCTTCCACCCTCAAACCAAACCATAGGGCGTCCCTCGTGGACGCCCTATCCCTCGACTGCCACGCCAAGCGCCTAGCTTGCGATCAGTCGCCCCCGCGCTCACCTACGCTGTCCAGATTCCGGTCGAGCGCTTGGCTTGCCTCCCAATCCGGTATCAGCAGCCTGTCAGTCCGCTCCAACAGCAAGATGCTGCCCGCCCCCATCAGGCTTGCCACGATCGAAATAACGATCGCCCAGTCGTAGCTGCCCGTCAAGTCATAGATCGGGCCGCCTATCCAGCCGCCAACCGCCATGCCCAGCCCCGCGCCCAGCATCTGAACGCCGTGCGCCGAGCCTACGGGAGCCTGCCCATAGTAGCGCCGGTTCAGAATCGGAAAGCCGCCCGCCTCGCCGCCGTAGCCGATTCCGAACACCGCCGCGAAAGCGTAGAAGGCCCAGACGTCCTGCGTCCAGAACAGCATCGCCACCGGAACGCCCTGGAGAACGTAGGCGGCCGCCATCACTGTCTTCGGTCCTACATAGTCGCACAGAACCGGCGTCGCCAGCCGCGTGATGATGCTCACGCCCGAAAGAACCGTCAGCAGCCCCGCCGCCGCGACGGGCGATACCCCCTCCTTCACCGCGATCGGCACCAGGAACACCAGAATCACCGCGTGTCCCACACAGCCGAGAAAGTGTATCGAGCTAAGGTTCCAGTACGCCCACGTGTGCCGCATGAACTTGGTGAACAGCTTCACCCGCTCCGCCGGCGGTCTGGAACGCGACACCTCCGGGTCTCCCGGCGCCGCGCCGTAGGGTTGCAGACCCCGGTCCGCCGGCCGGTTGCTGTACAGCGCGATCAGCGCCGACATGATAATGGCCGACCCGGCCGCCGTGATCCAGAAAGTATCGCGCCACCCGAAGTACTGCAGCATCAGCCCCATCGCCACCGCCGTAACCGCTGGCCCCAACCCCCACGACGCCATTAGGAAACCCATTCCCACGCCCAGGTGTCGCCTGAACCAGTTCATCGCCGACGGAATCAGCGGCACTAGGAACACCGCCTGCGCCACGCCCAGCAGAACCCCGAACACCGCGTAGAACTGCCACACCTCGCTCACTACGCCCATCAGCAGCATCCCGCCGATGAACATGACGCAGCCGATTATCATCGCCAGCCGCGCGCCCACCCTGTCGCCGAAAGACCCCGCCAGTGGAGACGTCAGCGCCGTAACGATGCTCGACAGCGCATACGCGAACGTGATCGTCCCCTGGCTCCATCCGAACTCATCCCCCAGCGGCACGATGAACACACCGAACGCCATCCGAATGGAAGAGCCGACCATCTGCATAACCGCGATGATCGCCACGATAACCCAGGCATAGTGCCAGTAGAAGACCTCTCCGGTCCGGAGTTGCCTTCTCGGCGTAGCGTTAGGGTTGGGAGGATTCGTCATGGGCGTGGGGGCTGCGCCGGCGCGCGCCGGCAGCTCTCGAACTTACCTCGGCCTGACCTCCTGCGAAAACTCAGCCGTAACCGTCGTGCTCGGGGTTGCAACTGCAACCGATCCGTACAGCGGTCAACGCTGCTTCCAAATTTCCACCAGGCTCTCGCCATCTTCGTCGCTTACGCCCCACATCTGGAAGTGGACGGTTATGTGGTCGTACACCGTGCGCTCGCCCGGCTCCGCCTCGGTATCGCGGTACGCATCGACGCCTACGTCCATCCAGTCAAGCGGAATCTCCTCTTCGCTCGCGATGCGCTCCACCATGTTCACCGCGCACGCGCTGATGCCAGACAGGAAGAACTCGCCCGCGCCGACCTCCTCGCCCCCCGAGTCGTCAGCGACCCAGGCGTGATTCCGCGCGCTGCATATAGACCGCCCCAGCATCCCCGTACTGTAACTTCTCACACTGTAAGCCAGCGTTGGCTCGGCCATGCCAACCTCCTTTGCCATATATCTCCTTCCCCCTCGATGGGGGGAGACAGAACCCCTCTCCCTCAGGGAGAGGGCTGGGGTGAGGGTGAACCCCTCACTCACCGGAAATCGCCCGCCACAGCGCCTCGCCGTTCGACTGCCACCAGCCGTGCAGGATGGTGATGTCCGTGCCAATCGAGAAGTGCCTGACGCCCATGTCGAGATACTTCTTCGCCTCGTCTGCCGACTGGATCTCCGCGCGCGCCGCCACGCCCGCCTCTACCGACAGCTTGAACGTCCTGTCGTGAGCCGCCACCACCTCAGGGTCGTTGCGCTGACCCGGCTTGCCGATGCTCACCGAGAAGTCCGAGCCGCCCCACTGCACCATATCCAGCCCCGGAAGCTCGAGAATCTCCTCCAGCTCATCCACCGCGCCCTTCTTCTCGATCATCACCGCCACAACCGTATCCTGAAGCGCCTTTACGTAGGTCGCAGAGCCGCCGTAGCCCATGTACGTATGCCGTCGCGTCGCCACCCCGTACATACCCTTATCATCCGGCGTATCCGGCTTGATAGTCAGAATCTGCTCTCGAACGTCGTCCGCGCACCGCGCGTCCGTAAACAGCACGCTTCCGAATCCCGACCCGACCGCGCGCTGCGCCAGGTACGCCTGGTGAGACTGGTCCACCTTGATCATCATACCCATGTCGTACAGTTCCGCCGCCCGCGCCAGATTGTCCAGATCGTGCAGGTCCGACGGCCCATACTCAGCCACGAACTCCACGTAATCGTAGATGCCCGTATGACCGATTGCCTCCACCACCGACGGCCACGTCGAGTGGATATGCGTGCTAACCGTAGGCTGGCCCGACTCCAACTTCTCCCTAAGCGAATTCGCTCTCATGTCAACCTCCCAAATCATTGACTGCGCCAGTCAGCATAGCATATACCACTACCACAGCGTAGCGCCCGCAAGAGAGATCAAATCATCCCTCCGCGTCTCTGCGCTCCTCAGCGCCTCTGCGTTAAATCCAAGCGCGTCGAATTTGATGACGAAAAGCGCCCAAAGGAAATCCCATGCCCCAAAACAAGACCCTCCCCACCGCCGCCAGCGTCGCCGACTTCCTGGCGGCCGTCCCCAACGCCCGCCGCCGCGAGGACGGCGAAGCCCTGCTCGAAATGATGCGAGACATCACCGGCATCGAACCCCAAATGTGGGGACCAAGCATCATCGGCTTCGGAAGCTACCACTACAAGTACGAATCCGGACGGGAGGGCGATATGCCCATGATCGGCTTCTCGCCCCGCAGCCGCAGCCTCTCCCTCTACATCATGGACGGCTTCGATGACCACGACGGCCTGCTATCCAGACTCGGCAAGCACCGCAAAGGGGCATCCTGCCTCTACATCAACAAACTCGCCGACGTGGACACCGCCATCCTGCGCGAGCTAGTCACCCGCTCCTACGAACACACCAAAGCCACCAGCGCCTAGCCTGAACGAAGTTTGTGGCGTAGTATCGGTTGTCTGAACGCCCACCCTCCAATATAATTCGGATGGACGACACTCCATTCACAAGCAACCGCCAAGGACGTCAAATGCTCAACCAAGTCAAGGCCAGATTCACCGACGGCGCGCTAACGCCCGTCGAACCCCTTGAACTAGAAGATGGCGAAGAGGTTACGCTTGAGGTCAAGACCGCTCGTTCGCCGGAGCGTGCGATTCAAGCGCTCAGAGCTACGGCAGGCGCATGGAAGGGAACCCACGATCCCGAAGAACTGAAGAATATGCTCTACGAAGCGCGACTGACAGGCTCCCGCGAAACTCCGAATCTGTAACGCCATGCGCTATCTGATCGACACCGATTGGGTGATTGACCACATGCACCATGTCGCGGGAGTGTCGCATCGCCTGGAAGAACTGGTCCCGCGCGGTATCGGAATCAGCGTCGTATCGCTAGCCGAAATCTACGAGGGCGTGTTCTATTCCACGGACCCTGACGGCAACGAGCGCGCCCTGCGCTTGCTACTCGCCGAATTTGACGTTCTATCCCTAGATGATGAGGCGTGCCGAATCTTCGCAAGGGAGCGTGGACGCCTGAGAACGGCTGGAACGCCCATTGGCGATATGGACCTGCTGATCGGCGCCACCGCCATCCGGCACGGCCTAACGATTCTAACGAACAACCGCCGACACTTCAGCAGGCTGCGCGGACTGGACATCATCTCGGTTTAAGTTCAGGCTGTTTCGCGCCCTATCCATCCCGTATCCTCGCCTCCACCACCCAAAGGAGCGTCCCCATGAAAATCACCGACCTCAAAACCTACGTCGTCGAAAACCCGCCCCCATCCCACGGAGGCCCCTACTGGGTCTTCCTGAAGCTCACTACCGACAACGGCATCGAGGGATTCGGTGAAGTCTATGGCGTCCCGTTCAGCCCCCACCGCGTAACCGGACTCATAGAAGACGTAGCCGAAAACTACGTCGAGGGCCGCGATCCCTTCCAGATCGAGACCATGTGGCGGCAGGTCTATTCGAGCGGCTACTCACAACATCCAGACCTCACTCTCGTCGCTGTGCTCAGCGGCCTCGAAATCGCCTGCTGGGACATCATCGGCAAGGCGCTCGACCAGCCTATCTACAATCTGCTCGGTGGCCAGGTCAACGAACGGCTGCGCTCCTACACCTACCTCTACCCCGCGCCGCCTGACGAGTCAGACGACGACCTCGCCGTCGGCAACATATTCGGCGACCCGGTTCGCGCTCCCAAGCGCGCCGCGCAGTACATGGAGATGGGGTTCACCGGCGTCAAGTACGACCCCGTAATGCCCATGGGGGCGTTCGACCCCAGGC
The DNA here is from genome assembly GCA_034420955.1 of Dehalococcoidia bacterium. Classification (GTDB taxonomy): domain Bacteria; phylum Chloroflexota; class Dehalococcoidia; order Lucifugimonadales; family UBA1123; genus VXRN01. The sequence goes on along the minus strand of DAOUKV010000022.1, from coordinate 112,322 downwards.
AGCTTTCGCTAGAAGCCCTCAGCAACGCCGCTGAAGTAACCAAGAACATCCGCGACGCCGTAGGCGACAAGGTTGACCTCCTCATCGGTACGCATGGACAGATGACGACCTCCAGCGCCATCCGCCTCGCCAAACGTCTCGAACCATACGATCCGCTCTGGCTGGAAGAACCCGTACCGCCGGAGAACCGGCGCGAGATGTCCCGCGTCGCCCACCACACCTCCATTCCCGTAGCCACCGGCGAGCGGCTCACCACCAAGTACGAGTTCGCAGACCTGCTCGGACAGCAAGCTGCCGCCATCCTCCAGCCCGCGCTAGCCCGCGTCGGCGGCATCCTCGAGGCGAAGAAGATTGCCGGCATGGCCGAAGCGCACTACGTCCAGATCGCGCCGCATCTCTACTGCGGCCCGCTGGAAGCCGCCGCCAACATCCAGATCTCCACCTGCAGCCCCAACTTCCTCATCCAGGAGAGCATAGAACGATTCGACGGCTTCTACGCCGAGATACTCAAAGAGCCGATACAGTGGGAAGACGGCTACATCATCCCTCCAACAAAGCCCGGCCTCGGCATAGAGCTAGACGAAGAAGTGGCCGCCCGCCACCAGTACGGCGGCGGCGTCTTCCCCCCAATGTCCGACGACCCGATCTAGCCTCATCCGATCAACTAAACGCAAAGGCGCAAAGGGAATGAAATAAAATCAAAGTCCCTCTGCGCCCCTGTGCCTCTGCGTTTAAATCCCTCGCGTCTTCGCGCCTTTGCGTTAAATTCTCTATGTCCCTCTGCGTCAAAATCGGAGCTTCAGACTCCCGGCCACCGTAGCCCCAGCCCGCCGCGCAGCGTCTCCGCGCCATACTCTTCCCGGAACACCCCCCGACGCTGGAGCTCCGGAACCACCATCCGAACGAAGTCCTGGTACGCGCCCGGCAGATAGGGCGCCGCAACCATGAAACCGTCGCACGCTTCTTGGCGGAACCACTCTTCCATCTCGTCCGCGATCTGCGACGGGCTGCCGACGAACACCGGCAACTCCCAGATGGTGCCTCGTCTGCTCTCGCGCAGCAGATCGCCGAACGTCGGATACTCGCTGCCCGACAGGCGGATGCGCTCCGCCATCCCACGCGAACCCGAGATCGCGTCCAGATGATTGTCCATCAGCCGCTCCTCCGGCGCGTGCTGCCCGAAATCGTAGTTCAGAAGTTCCGACAGCAGCACCGGCGTGTCGCTTGGATGCGCCAGGCTCTCTACGTATTCCAGCTTTTCCCGCGCCATGGACTCCGTCTCTCCCACGATCGCGTAAGCTGCCGTAACCACCTTCACGTCGTCCGCGTCGCGCCCGTGCTTGACCGCGCGACTCTGGATGTCGCTACGCACGCTCTTGCCCCCTGCGATGTCCCGGAACACCGCGAACACCACCTCCGCCCACCGCGCCGCGAACTCGCGCCCCCGGTCGCTCTGCCCTGCCTGCATCACCACCGGATAGCCTTGCGGCGCGCGCGGAACCGTCAGCGGCCCCCGCGACTTGTACCACTGCCCCTCGTAGTTCAGTCGCCGAACCTTCGACGGCTCCGCGAACGCGCCCGCCGTCTTGTCCATTACCAGAGCGTCCTCGTCCCAACTGTCCCACAGGCCCGTAACAACCTCCATCACCTCGTCCGCTTGGTCGTAGCGCGTGTCGTGTCCCTCGTGAACCTCCAGCCCAAAGTTCTGCGCCTCCGAGTCGTTGAGCGATGTTACGACGTTCCACGCCGCTCGCCCGCCGGTCAGGTGGTCTATCGTCGAGAACAGCCGCGCGATGTGGAACGGCGCGTGGTACGTTGTCGAGTACGTTGCGCTGATGCCGAGGTAGCGCGTCGCCATCGCCATCGCCATCACCACCGGAACCAGGTCCAGCTTCACCGCGCGGATGCCCAGCCGCACCGTATCGGCGATGGAGTCGTTGAACCGGCCCGGCATCGCCAGCCTGTCGTCAATGAACCCGAAGTGGAACTTGCCCGCCTCCAGCGTCCGCGCTATCTCCTGGTAGAATCCCGCCGTCAGAAATCCGCTGTCCGACGCCGTGTGCCGCCACGACGCCGCGTAGTTCGAGCAGTTCGCCGCCTGCAGGAACGCGCCCAACACCATCTTGTTCTCGCTATCGCCAACCATGCCTATCTGCCCCCGCGTGAATCGCTTTGCGCCCGCCCCGTTTCCGATATAATGCGGACAACAAACTAGCGTAATCGAAAGGAGACCCCGATGGGAAGACTAGAAGGCAAGGTAGCCATCATCACCGGCGGCGCGAAAGGGCAGGGCGCCGCTGAGGCCGAGCTGTTCGCGTCCGAGGGCGCGACAGTCGTATTCGGCGATATTCTCGATGACGAAGGCAAACAGGTCGAAGCCCGAATCGCCGAGCTTGGCGGCGCGGCCGAGTACGTCCACCTCGACGTTACCAGCGACGACGATTGGCAGAGCGTCGTAGAGCTTGCCGAGACCAAGTACGGCAAGGTGGACATCCTCGTCAACAACGCCGGAATCTCCATGCGCCACCAGGACATGGACATCACCAACGAAGAGTGGGATACGATGATGGACGTCAACGCCAAGGGCGTATTCCTCGGCACCCGCCACGTCATCCCCGCCATGCGCCGCGCCGGTGGAGGCTCGATCGTCAACATATCGTCCATAGCCGGCATCTTGGGACGGCCCCTGGCGTCGCCCGCCTATGCCGCCTCCAAGGGCGCGGTGCGTGTCTTCACCAAGTCCACCGCCGGACGCTTCGCCGGCGAGGGCATCCGCGCCAACTCCATCCATCCCGGTCCCATAGACACCGACATGATCCGCGCCGCCACGAACACCATCCGACCCGAAACTCGCGTCGGCGAAATCCCCGTCGGACGGCTAGGCACGGTCGAAGACATAGCCTACGGCGCCCTCTACCTCGCGTCCGACGAATCGTCCTTCATAACCGCAAGCGAGATTGTCATAGACGGAGGCGTCAGCGGCATAAGACCCTAGGGACTCTAGATCCGGATTTAACCGCAAAGGCGCGAAGATGCGAAGGCGCAAAGAATTATAACAATCCCTCTGCGTCTCTCTGCGATTCTCCGCGCCTCTGCGTTAAAAGACACGCCCTAAATCCGGTACAACCCCTCGGCATTCCCTGAAAACAGCGCCCGCCGCTCGTCATCCGAGAAGTCCAGCGTAATCTCATCGTAGGCGCTCACGATGTCTCCATAGCCGCTCCACAGACTGTCCACCGGCCAGTTAGTAGCGAACAAGCTGCGCTCCACGCCAAACGTCTCGATGCAGTGCAACACGTATGGGCGGATGCTGTCCACCGTCCACTCGTTGTCGCCCATTCCCAGCCCCGATACCTTGCAGATGACGTTCTCCGCCTCCGCCGCCGTCCGCATACCCTCGCGCCAGCGCTCGAAGTATTCCGGCGTCCGCTCCGCCGGCAGCCCAGCGTGGTCCAGCACGATAGGGATGTTCGGAAACTCCCCCGCCAGGTCCCTCAGCTTCTCCATATCTTGCCACTCCGCCGCGATGCTCGACACCAGGCCGTACTTCTCCAACAGCGCGTGTCCCCGCCGGAAGTCCGGCGACACCAAAAAGTCCCCGCGCGAAAAATCCCGTATCCCCCGCATATTCTCGAACTCGCAATGCCGCTCAAGCGTCCGCTCCACCCCCGCGTCCCTCAAGTCCGCGTAAGCCACTATCGCCTGCGGAAAACCTGTCCGATCCGCAGCCTCTTGCAGCCATTCCGTCTCCTTCACCGGATCGGGCGAGCCGATAGCCGCCTGCACGTGAATGGCCTTCGTGACGTTCGACTCCCGCGTCAGATCGATGAAATCCTCCGCCAGCCAGTTGCGCTCCGCCAGCTTGCGCGGTTGTGTTCCCAGGGACGGATGCACGACGTCCGGCTGCCAGTGCGCGTAGTGCAGCTCCGGGTGTCCCATATCGTAGAAATGAACGTGCGCGTCCACGAAATCCGGCTTGTCCATAGCTCGCTCCTTAGCGCCTGGCGATTTGCTAACCCCACTTCCCACGCCCATTATACAATAGGGTATAATCTCTTCTATAACAGGGCAACCAACACGATCAGGAGACCGACAATGTACAACGACGACCTCTCCCTCATGGCGCACCTCATGCGCCGCGCCGGCTTCGGCGCCTCCCGTGACGAGATCGAAGCGCGAGTCGCCGCCGGATACGAGGCGACCGTCGAAGACCTGCTGCGCCCCGAAGCCCACGAGCCCGTGGACGTCTATCGCTTCCTTCGATACTATCCCTTCCAGTGGAAGCCCGGCACCGCGGGCGGAATCGGACAGTCCGGCTGGGTCTGGCGCATGATAAACACCCGAGCGCCCCTGCAAGAGAAGCTCTGCCTGTTCTGGCACCAGATTTTTGCCACAGGCGTATCCAAGGTCGATCACTACGACGAGATCATGGACATGATAGACATCTTCCGGGAACATGGGCTCGGCAAGTACCGCGACCTTCTCTTGGAAGTCTCCCGCAATCCCGCCATGCTGTTCTGGCTCGACAACCACGAGAACCACGCCACCGCCATCAACGAGAACTGGGGTAGGGAACTGCTCGAACTGTTCACCATGGGCGTGGGCAACTACACCGAGGAAGACGTGTACGAGTGCTCCCGCGCCTTCACCGGCTGGACTATGACTCCCAAGCTGCCCCGCTTCCACATGGGCCGATGGGACTGGTACTTCGAGTACCGCCCGGACGACCATGACAATGGCGAGAAGACGTTCCTCGGACACACCGGCAACTTCAACGGCGAAGACATCATAGACATCGTGCTTGACCAGCCCGCGACGGCGCGCTTTATTGCCCGCCACCTGTACAGCTTCTTCGTGGCGGACGAAGTGCAGGTTCCCGCTTGGCAAGTAACGCCGCCCCGCGATCCCGTCGCCGTCGAGATCATAGCCAACGCCCTCGCCGAGTCCGACTTCGACATCACCCACACCCTGCGCGTTATCTTCAACTCAGACTTCTTCAAAGAAGCCCGGTTCACCAAGGTCAAGAACCCCACAGAGGTCGTAATCGGCGCCCTACGGATGGTAGGCGGCATCGAACACGCCGGCCCCGACGTGCTGGAATACTCCAACCACATAACCTACATGGGACAGGAACTCCTCAACCCACCTAGTGTCGAAGGATGGCACTCCGGCGTCGAGTGGATAAACAGCGGCACACTCATGAAGCGCGCCAACTTCGTCGCGGACATGGTAGGCCAGGCCGACCGGCCCGGAGTCAAAGCCATCATCGAGCGCGTCAGGGCGGGCGAGTCGTCTCCCAAATCTACCGTGGACACCTGCCTGGAACTGCTCGGTCCTATGGTGGTGGCGGATGAGACCCGCGCTGAGCTTATAGGGCACACTGAGGCAGGCGGCGACTTCGCGTGGGACGACGCCAACGAAGCCGACTCCGCCCGCCGCGTATCCGAACTCCTTCAGCTCATCGTATCCACCAGAGAATACCAATTCGCCTAATCGGTCCCACGAAACTTCGAGAGGTAACGAGATTGTCCCAGGACTCGTAGGCGTCGCCTGAGTCCCCTCTCCCTCAGGGAGAGGGTTAGGGTGATTCCCATGCCAACCAATATGGGACAGATTCAGAGAGGCAACGACTCGATGCTCACAAAGGTAGTCGGAGAACGAGTTTACGACTTCAGCCACGTAGTCGGCGGACGCAACGAGGTTATGGGCCCCGTAGCCCTCGCGCTCGGCGACAGGGGCGAACTCTTCGCCGTAATCACCAGAATAGATAAGAACTGCAACATCGCCCGCTACTCAGTCGGCGACTATCAGGACCAGGAAGAACTCGTCTCCACGTTTGGAGAGCGTGGGGTCGGGCCCGGAAAGCTCGAATGGCCCTCTGGCATAGCCCTCGACTCCGAACGCAACGTGTACGTAACCGACGCCTGGACCGACAGCGTATCGGTCTTCAACGCCGAAGGCGAATTCGTCCAGTCGTTCGGATCCTCCGGCGACGCCCCGGGCCAGTTCCGAAGACCGTCCGGCATAGCCATAGACTCAGACGACAACATACTGGTCGTAGATACCGTCAACCACCGCATTCAGAAACTCGACCGCGACGGCAACTGCTTATCCCAGTGGGGAGGGCAGGGCAGTGGCGAAGGCGAGTTCAGATCCCCTTGGGGCATCGACATAGACTCCGGCGGCTTCATCTACGTCGCCGACCACGAAAACCACCGCATCCAGAAGTTCGACTCCGATGGCGAGTTTGTCTTCGCGCTCGGCGGCTACGGCGACGGTAACGGCGAGTTCGACCACCCCTCGGACGTCGCCATAGACCCCGACGGAGACATCTACGTCTGCGACTGGGCGAACCACAGGGTTCAGGCGTTCGACGCCGAAGGGAACTACATCACCACGTTCATCGGCGACGCTCAGGAACTGTCCAAGTGGCAGAAGGAATACGTCCGCGCCAATCCCGACGTGTACAAAGCCCGTCGCCGGGTCTATACCCTCGAACCCGAATGGCGCTTCGCCCTCCCGTCCGCCGTCGCCTTCGACCCCTACGACTCCCGCCTCTTGGTCGCAGACACCCAGCGCTGGCGCATCCAGATATACAACAAGGTGCTGGACTACGACGAGCCCCAGTTCAACATCTAAGCCGCGAGCGTCTCACCTCAAAGATACTGTCCCGCATTAGTAGGCGCCGCCCGCGAGAGTAATAGTTTCCCCTCTCCCTCAGGGAAAGGGTTGGGGTTGGTGTGAACCCGCTGCCTGCCAACATGGGACAAGTCTCACCTCGAAATACCGCTAGCGCCGCGCTTTAACCTCTAATATAATGATTTTAATGTGGCGCGGCGCCGTCCCGCGCGCATCGCGCCGTCTCCGATTGAAGCAGGGTGACAGGAGACTGACATGGCAAGAGAAGAACTGTTGTTGATGGCTCATCTCATGCGAAGGGCGGGCTTCGGGGCGACGATTGACGAGTTGGAGGCGCGCGCCGCCATCGGGTACGAGGCGACCGTCGAAGACCTGTTGAACCCGGAGGCGCGCGAACCCGTGGACTTCTACGAGTTCCTGCGTTACCTCCCACTGCAGTGGAAGCCGGACACCCTCGACGGCATCGGCCAGTCGGGTTGGGTCTGGCGCATGATCAACACCGAGACGCCCCTTCAGGAGAAGATGTGCCTGTTCTGGCACCAGATCTTCGCAACCGGCGTCTCGAAGGTAGATCACTACGACGAGATAACCGACATGATCGACGTGTTCCGAGAGAAAGGGCTAGGCAAATACCGCGATCTGCTGTTGGACGTCGCTCGAAACCCCGCGATGCTCTACTGGCTCGACAATCACGAGAACCACGCCACCGCAGTCAACGAGAACTGGGGGCGCGAACTGCTCGAGCTGTTCACGATGGGCGTCGGCAACTACACCGAGCGGGACGTCTATGAGTGCTCCCGCGCCTTCACCGGATGGCAATATCTCCCAAGCTTCCCCGCTTCCACATGGGCCGCTTCGACTGGAATTTCGAGTACCGCGCGAACGACCACGACGATGGCCTCAAGACGTTCCTCGGCCACACGGGCAACTTCGACGGCGAAGACATCATAGACATCGTGCTTGCCCAACCGGCGACGGCGCGCTTCATCGCCCGTCACCTGTACAGCTTCTTCGTCGCAGATGAAGTGCAGGTTCCGGCGTGGCAGACCGTTCCGCCGCGCGATCCGGAAGCCATCGGCATCATAGCCGACGCGCTGGCAGAATCCGAGTTCGATATGAGGTACACCTTGCGCGTGCTGTTCAACTCGAACTTCTTCAAACGGGCGCGGTTCGCCAAGATAAAGAACCCCACCGAAGTCGTTGTCGGCGCTCTTAGGATGGTCGGCGGCGCCGAACTCCCAAGTCTGGAAGTGTACGACTATTGCAACCACATAACTTACATGGGCCAAGACCTTCTGAATCCTCCAAGCGTGGAGGGTTGGCATTCCGGCGCCGAGTGGGTAAACAGCAGCTCGCTCATGAAGCGCGCCAACTTCGTAGCGGACATGGTTGGGCAGGTCGATAGGCCGGGCGTTCGTAGCATCATCGAGCGCGTCGGAGCGTCGGACACGACGCCCGCATCTGCGGTGGATCAGTGCCTGGACGCGCTGGGCCCCGTCGCCGTGAGCGACGAGACGCGCGCCGAACTCGTCCGGCACGCCGAAGCGCGAGGCGGCTTCGCGTGGGACGACGCCCACGAAGCCCAGTCCGCCAGGCGCGTGGCGGAGTTGCTCCAACTCATCGTAGCCACCAGGGAGTACCAGTTCGCGTGACTTAGGGTTCGCGCCCCTTGGACTTGATCTCTTAGCCCCCGCTTAGGCAAGCGCTTCCGTCCAGCGCTTTCGTAAGGAGTCGTCCAATGCTTACACAGATAGTCGGCAGCCGCGTTTACGACTTCAGCCACGTCGTCGGAGACCCCAATGAAACCTTGGAGCCGGTGGCATTGACCGTCGGCGATCGGGACGAGTTGTTCGTCATCATCAAGGGAGTCTTGGAACTCTCGCCCAACGTAACCCGCATCGCCCTCGGTCACCTGCCCGGAGATGAGCGGATCATCAACCGGATCGGCGAGCTCGGAGAAGGCGAAGGACAGTTCGTCTGGCCGTCCGGCGTCGCGCTGGACTCGAACCGAAATGTGTACGTAACCGACGCCTGGACGAATCGTATATCCGTGTTCACCGTCGAAGGCGATTTCATCCGTTCGTTCGGCTCGTCCGGGTACGGACGGGCGCGGTTCCGGCGCCCCACCGGCCTGACCATAGACTCCGATGATAACCTCCTCGTCGTGGATACTCTCAACCACCGCGTCCAGAAGCTGGGAGCGGATGGCCGGTACATCTCCGAGTGGGGCCGAGAAGGCTCCGGCGCGGGAGAGTTCCGCTCTCCTTGGGGAATCGCTACCGACGCGGACGGCTTCATCTATGTCGCCGACCACATGAACCACCGCATCCAGAAGTTCGACGGCGAGGGCCGGTTCGTATTCGCGCTCGGCAGTCACGGAAGCGGCGACTACGAATTCGACCACCCTGCGGACGTCGCCATAGACCCGGACGGCGACATCTACGTATGCGACTGGGCGAACCACCGAGTCCAGGCATACGATTCCGATGGCCGCTACATCACCACATTCATCGGCGACGCCCAGCAGCTTTCCAAGTGGCAGGACGACTTCGTGATGGCCAACCCGGACGTGTACAAGGCGCGCCGTCGCGCCTATTCGCTGGAACCGGAATGGCGATTCGCGCTGCCTTCTGGCATCGTCTTCGACGGCCACAACTCTAGGTTGATGGTAGCCGACACCCAGCGCTGGCGCATCCAGATATACAATAAGCTGCGCGACTACGACGAACCGCAGTTCAACCTCTGAGGCGTCGGGCGGCGGATGTCAGGCGTCGGGCGCGTAGGCGCAATGCCCCGACGCCTGACCTTATCGAGCGATCATGGAGCTACGGCGGCGACAGTCAGCGTGTACGACCCCGCCCCGTAGCCGCCGACCTCGACGTAGAACTCGCCCGCGCTCGGGGCTTCCCAGACGATGCTCTGCGGCTCCAGAGAGTCGTCGCTGTCGTCACTGAATTCGAGAACCCAGCCATCGGAATCCAGCAGGTCCACGTAGGCGTCCTCCACCGTTCCATGCGTCACGTCTATCCGGTATGTCTGCCCGGCCTCGGCGGTGAAGCGGAACAAGTGGACGTCGAACTCGCTCTCCAGCTCCTCCTCGACGCCTTCGCCGACGACGAGGGGCGCGGCGTCCTCCGGGACGAAATCGGCAGTCATTCCGCCGCCAGGTTCCTGCCCGGACATGGACAGTTCCGGAACGCAGCTCTCAAGACCGGCCGTTAACTCATCGAGGGCGGAAAAGAGCCCGGTGTCGGAAAAGAACGTGGCCCAGTCTGTATCGGCCAATACCCCCCGCAGGCAGGACATCTCCTCATCGCTCAGATCGTCGGGGTCCACTCCCATATCTCCGACTATGAGGGAAACGAAGATGTCCGGAGCGCAGCTCACCAGGCCGTTCATCAGATTCCCCATGACGAGGCCGGATGTGTCTGAGGACTCGTCGGCGAGCCCGCCCCAGTCAGCGTCGGCCAATACCTCCTGCAGGCAGGACATCTGCTCATTGCTCAGCTCGTCCGGATCCACTCCCATATCAGCGATCATGAGAGAAACGAAGATATCTGAAAGGCAGCTCACTAGGACGATTGTGAACTCATCCGCGCCGGAAGGGTTTTCCTGGAGATCCGCGATCATAGCGGCAACATCCGTGTCGGCGACCCCATCACGCAGGCATGACATCTGGGCCTCGCTCAGTTCCACCCCCTCGTCGTCCGCTATCCCCCTAGCTATCCCGGCCACAAAGATGTCTCGCGCCGTATCGGGAGCGAGACACGAGAATATCTGCGCCTCGCGCTCCTGCGCGACGAAGTCGTCGCCCATGAAAGGCATTTCCAGCGCCGTCTCCAGGTCGTCGCCCAACTCCCCGCGTACGCAGGACTGCTCGGGGCCGGTGAGAGCGTCGAACACGTCTCTCCAGACCATGCCGGAAGTAACTTCGAGATCAAGTCCGCCCGCTGACTCCGGCGCGGGCGAGGCTACGGGAACGGGAGTCGCCGTGGGCATGGGACTTGCCGTGGGCGCGGGAGTTGCCGTGGGCATGGGACTTGCTGTGGGCGCGGGGTTGCCGTAGTCATTGGAGTCGCAGTGGGCGCCGGCGCCTCGGTTGGCGTGGGCGCGGCCGCCGGTGACGGCTCGGAACCGCATCCGATCAGGAGCGCGGCCGCCATCGCAAGAAGTATAGCGCCCGCGCCCGGCAGGCCCGCCATGAGTTTCGACATGTCCGCTCTCCTGGTCCTGATCTCAAAGGTGAAGCGCGGCCCAAAGGCCGCTAAGGCATAAAGCTACCTTGCCAGGCCTGACGTTACAAGGCGCGACGGCGCGTCTATTCGCTGGAACCGGAATGGCGCCCCGCTCTGCCTTCTGTTATCGTCATCAATGACCACAACTCAAGATCGATCGTGGCCTACATCCAGCGCCGGCGCATTCAAATAAAATATGAACTGCGCGACTACGACGAACCGCAGTTCGACCTGTGAACCCACGACTCCGCGGAGAAACCACGTGAAATATCTCAAGACCATCGGTTTCAACTCAAACCAGCCCATCGGACGCGGGTTCAACTACCCATACGACACCGCCTTCTCCGCCGATGGGCGCATCTTCGTCCTCAACCGCATGGGCGGTCTGAATCCCCGCGGCATCCGAATCCAGATATGCACCTTCGACGAAGACTGGCTCGGCGAGTTCAGTACCGGCCCCGGCGATGGCGACGACCAGTTCCGCGTTCCGGTCTGCATGGCTTTCGACGCCGACGACAACCTCTACGTAACCGACGAGGCCCTGAACGAAGTCAAGGTATTCGACAGCGACGGCAACTTCATCCGAAAGTGGGGCGCCGACGTCGCCGGCGTCGGCAGCCTGTCCGGTCCCGCCGGCATAGCGCACGGCCCGGCATACGCCAATGGACAAGCCAACGCCGTGTACGTCGTCGAGCAGTACGCCAACCGCGTCCACAAGCTCACGCCCGACGGCGAATCCACCCTAAGCTGGGGCAGCGAGGGCGACGGCCCCGGACAGTTCGACCTACCCTGGGGCGCAGCCGTTGACACCGCCGGAGATGTCTATATCGCCGACTGGCGCAACGATCGCATACAGAAGTTCACCCCAAACGGCGAGTTCATAGCCGCCTACGGCGAATCCGGCGACGGCGAAGGACAGTTCCATCGCCCGAGCTCCGTAGCCGTAACCGCCGACGGCCTGATCTGCGTCGCCGACTGGGGAAACGAGCGCGTCCAGATACTCGACCCCGGCGGAACCTTCCGGCAGATGCTCTACGGCGAAGCCACGCTATCCAAGTGGGCCGAAGAGTGGCTGCTGGTAAACCGGGACGAGTTCGACGCTCGCAACGCCTCCGACCTCGATGTCCGGGACCTGCCCGAACACCTCAGCGCCCCCTACCACACCGCATCCCAAACCGAGCCCATCTTCTGGGGCCCCGTATCAGTCAAGCTCGACGCTCAAGACCGCCTCTACATAACCGAGCACAGCCGCCACCGCATCCAAATCTACGAAAACCGCCAAGCCTCCATATCGTGAGAGCGTGGCCCGATTTAGTAGGAGCCGCCTGTTGCAGCGATTGTTCCCCCTCTCCCCCAGGGAGAGGGTTGGGGTGAGGGTGAAACCTCGGCTACCAGTCCGGGCAGGTTCACATCGTGAAAATGGATGGTTCGGCGCAAACCGAAGATGATAAGGTTATACTGTGAAGCGCGAGGCCACGTATGACAACCCGAACAGTCCAGACAACAGGACGACTGGTCGATCCCGACGCTCTGCCAGACCCGCCGCGATCCTACGATATGCGCCAGCGTAAGCAGCTGGACCGCGCCGGCAGCGCGCTGACAGCTCGATTTGCCGGACGCCCGGACGTTCTTGTTAGTGGCGAGGGCTATCTCCGCATCGAGGCTGGAAACAACGACGAGATCTACGCCCCCGACTTGGTAGTCGCATTCGGCGTTGATGCCGAAGCCATCATCCGGCGAAATGGATACGTCATCAGCGAAGTCGGCAAGCCGCCGGCCTTCGCGCTCGAAGTCGCGTCCGAAAGTACCGGATTGTGTGACTACACAGTTAAGCGAACAGCGTACGCGCGGTACGAGATGCCGGAGTATTGGCGGTTCGACCAGTCCGGGGGCCAGTGGCATGACGCGCCCCTGGCCGGCGACACGCTTGTTGACGGCGTGTATGTCCCTATCCCGATTCATCGCGAGCCGAGCGGACTAATCTGGGGACACAGTGAAGTTCTCAATCTCGACGTCTGCTGGGATGAACGCCTGCTGCGCTTCTACGACCCGGAGGCTGGCCGCTTCCTCCCCTGCTCTGAGGAGTTGCAAACGGAGATGGACAACACGCGATTGGAGTTGGATGCCGCCCACACCCGCGCCGAAGCTGCCGAAGCCGAAGCCCGTCGTCTGCGAGAAGAGCTTCGCCGCCTGCAAGAGTAACGAAAAATGCTTGGCACATAATGAGTGAAAGACTTTCCAGAGCACTCGAAAACATCCGATCCGTTAGCGGAGTCGCCAGACTCGACGAGGCAAGCATTAGGCAAGTCGTCGTGTTGCAGATTCTCGCTTCCCTCGAATGGGATCAGTTCAATCATGCAGAAGTCACTCCTGAGTTCGCCACCAGCAGTGGACGGGTAGACTTCAGCTTGCAAATCGGTGGACAGAGCAAAGTATTCATCGAAGTGAAACGAGGTGGCGAAGCCCTATCGCCCCATCAGGATCAATTGCTCAGATATTCATTTGAGAGAGGAGTTAGCTTAGCGGTTCTCACTAATGGATTGGAGTGGTGGTTCTACCTTCCTCTCAGAGAGGGTTCTTGGGAAGATCGACGCTTTTCTGCCATCAATGTAACATCAGAAGACAGAGATGAAGTAGAAACCATTCTACTCATGCTGCTTTCCAAGGATAGAGTTGAGTCCGGCTCCGCCATAGAATACGGTGAAAATCTCCTTGAACGCCGGCGTGAGGATAAGATTGTCAATGAGAGCTTGCCCAAGGCTTGGAACCAACTTGTCACCGAACCTGACGAACTCTTAATTGAGTTGCTAATAGAGAGAGTAGATCGCATCTCACAAATCCGCCCCAATCGCTCGGTAGTTCGTAGCTTTATTCTGGATAAAATAACTCGAACGCCTGATAGGCCTCTCACTGAACCAATAGTCCAAGTTCCACACGTTCCGATATATCCCAGGCATCTGGCTGAACCAACGCCCACAACAGGCGTCGACAACGAAATAAGACTCACAGGCAAAGCTGTTGGCAAAAGACCCGCCTCCTTCCGTTTCCAGGGAACGAGACACCCTGTCAATACTTGGAAGGATATTCTTCAGAACCTTTCCAAGATAATGTACGACCAGAACCCTACGGTGTTCAGGGAAAACGTTGCAGTACTGCGAGGGAGCTCGAGAGTATATTATACTCGTAATGAAAGTAATCTCCGGGAGCCACGTCCAGTGGGTTCATCAGGGTGGTTCTTAGAGACCCATTTCAGTGCTGATGGCATACTCCATCAATGCTACAATCTGCTCCAAGCTTTCGGGTACAACAAATCAGACCTTGAAATCTTTATAAGAAGGTGAAGACATGACCACCGCCAACCGCAGCCAAATCGCTCACCTCGCCCGCCGAGCCGGGTTCGGCGCCACCCCGGACGAACTCGACGCATACGAAGCCATAGGCTACGAAGCGCTCGTAGAGCGTTTCCTGCGTCCGACCGACCGCGACAACATCCCCGACGACCTCATCTTCCGACGCCACGTGGACCTCCACGCCATGCAGGGACATAACGCCGCCCACTGGGCCTACCGCCTTATCTCCACCCAGGCGCCGCTCGAAGAGAAGATTGCCCTCTTCTGGCACGGTGTCTTCGCCACCGGCGAAAACAAGCTCAACAACCTCGGCTCCCTCGCCAACCAGATTGACATGTTCCGCAGACACGGACTGGGCCGTTTCGACGACCTGCTCATAGAGCTGTCCAAAGACCCCGCAATGATAATCTGGCTCGACAATCACACCAACCACAAAGACTCCATCAACGAGAACTACGGACGCGAAATCCTGGAGCTGTTCTCCATGGGCGTCGGCAACTACACCGAAGACGACATCAAGGAGTGCGCCCGCGCCTTCACAGGCTGGTCCGTCAAGAACGGCGAGTACATGGCTATGATGGCGATGAAAGACTCCATCTGGCCCTACGGACGCATCTTCTGGCACCACGAGTTCCGAGACTACGACCACGACGGCGGCGACAAGTCGTTCCTCGGCGAGTACGGTCCCTTCGGCGGCGAAGACGTTGTATCCATCATCTGCCGACAGCCCGCTACGGCGCGGTTCGTAGCCCGCCACCTCTACAACTTCTTCGTAGCCGACGAAGTTCCCGTGCCGCAGTGGTCCGACACCCCGCCGCGCGATCCCGACGCCATAGACTACCTGGCCGATTCATACTTCCGGCACGACCACGACCTGCGCTCCGTCCTGCGCGACCTGTTCAACGCCGATTTCTTCAAGGCATCCCGATTCACCCGCGTCAAGAGCCCCACAGAAGTCGTCGTCGGCGTCCTGCGGCGCACCGGAGAGTTCCAGGTCCCCAATGCGGCAGACAACGGCATCTTCATGGTCATGGAAGAGACCGGCTTCATGGGGCAAAAGCTCCTCGACCCGCCGTCCGTCGAAGGTTGGCACACAGGCGAAGAGTGGATAACCAGCGGCTCCCTAGTTGATCGCGTCAACTTCGTCGCCCAGCGCATGAGTGATCCCTCGAATCCCGGAGTGCGCGGCATGGTCCGGCGTGTATCCGGTTCTGCCGGAGACGACCCGGACAGCTTCGTCTCCGCCTGCCTCGACGTAATGGGCCCTCTGGACGTAGATCCCGACACGCGAGACCTGCTCACAGAACTGGCATCCGCCGGCATGAGCGACGATGGCGCCGTCACCCAAGAGCTAATACTAGACCTATTCAAGCTAATCGCTTCAAGCCGAGAATACCAACTCTGCTAACCCCCAGTTAAACGCAAAAGGCGCAAAGACGCAAAGAAGAGATTTTGTAATTCCCCGCGTCTCTGCGCCTTTGCGTCAACCCCCCCTTTTGCGTCTCCGCGCCTTTGCGTGAAATCTGGCGTTACGACCCCGGCGCCAGCGCCTCCACCACGCGCGTATATTCGCCCATGTCCGGCTCGTTCAGCACCAGCCGGATCTCCGCCACGCCCGCGTCGAAGAACTCCTGCATCTGGTCCCGGCATTCCTCCGGGTTGCCGATTATCGTCATCGCGTCCACCATCTCGTCAGTCACCAGCCGCGCCGCCCGGTCTCGCTCCCGCGACAGGTACGCCTCGCGGATGCGGTCCGCCTCCTCCCCGAAGCCGATGCGATGCATGTACCGGTGGTAGAACACCCCCATCCCGCCAATATAGAACGCTATGTGCGGACGCTCCCGGTCCCGCGCCCCGCCGATGTCGTCCGTAACATACACCGACACCTGCGGAGACATGGCGATGTCATCCAGAGACCGCCCGGCCGACTCCGCCCCCGCCTTCAGCTCAGCCACCGCCGCGTCCATCCTCGAAGGAGCCAGGAATATCGGCAGCCACCCGTCCGCTATCTCCCCCGTCAACCGCAAGCTCGGCGGGCTGAGCGACGCGATATAGATCGGGATGCTGTCGCGGTAAGTTTTGAAGCGCAGCCGGAACCGCTGCGTCTTGAAGAACTCCCCCTCGTGGTCTATGCGCTCGCCCGCTATAGCCTTTCGGATGATGTCTATGTACTCGCGCATCCGCGTCAGCGGTTTCTGGAACTTCTCCCCGTGGAAATCCTCGATCACCAACGCCCCGCTCGCGCCAAGCCCCAGGAAGAACCGCCCCTCAGACATCACATCCATATTCCCCGCCGTCATAGCGATATTCGACGGCGACCGCGCGAATATCGGCACGATGCTCGTCCCGATCCGTGCCCGCGACGTTACCGCCGCCACCTGCGCCAGCGACGTAAAAGCGTCCTCGGCCCAAGACTCGCCCATTGCGATACAGCTGTACCCAAGCCCATCCACCCGAACCGCCATGTCCAGAGTATCCCGCCAGTTGCCGCCGGGGGGCCGTAGCCCCATTATTCCAACATCGCCCATGCCATACCTCGCGTTTCATGCTCTAGCCCTGTCAACAAACCCTGCCTTGTACTATAATGCGCCACAGCGCATAAATGCACGCTTTCGGGGCATCTTCGACTGACCTGAGCGATAGGAGCGACACTTTGACAACAGCCACACAAACTTGGACCGAACGTACCGTAGAACTCGCCGGCTCCTCCGTGCAGGTGATCGAGGGCGGGTCCGGCGACCCGCTGCTGATTCTCCACGACGAGATGGGCTACCCGGGCTGGAGGAACTTCCACGAAGCGCTCGCTGGCGACTTCAGCATCACCGCGCCGTCCCATCCCGGATTCGGCGACTCGGATTATGTGGACTGGATCATGAACATGCGAGACTTGGCGGGCTGGTACCTGATAGCCCTCGACGACTTGGGCATCGAAAACCCCAACCTGCTCGGATTCTCATTCGGCGGCTGGCTCGCTGCCGAGTTGGCGACGATGGACCCCTCGCGGTTCAACAAACTCGTCTTGGTCAACCCAATGGGCGTAAAGCCGCCCTCCGGCGAGATCTTCGATATGTTCCTCGTCATTGCCAAAGAGTTCATAACCGAGAGCTTCATAGACCCGGACAACACGCCGGAGTTCGAAGATGTCTGCCCGGATGAGCCGACGCCCGAACAGGCGGAATACTGGGAAGTCGCGCGCGAGCAGGCCTGCCGGCTCACCTGGCGCCCCTACATGCACTATCCCGCGCTGCCTCGTCTGCTCCGACGCCTCCGCAGAGTGCCGACACAGATCATCTGGGGCGCTCAGAACCCAATCGTGCCAATTAGCGCCTCTCAGGTGTATCACGAAGCCATACCCGGCTCCGAGCTTGCCATAATTGACAACGCCGGCCACCGCCCCGAAATCGAGCAAACCGACGAATTCGTCAGCATCGTCAAAGGCTTCCTAACCTAATCCATTCCCCATCGATAGGCTGACGAGGGTAGATCAGTTCCCCCTCTCCCTTAGGGAGAGGGTTGGGGTGAGGGTGAACACCCCGCTCTCAACGCGTCAGAGGCCGGAAACTCCCTACTTCCTACCTCTTGTCTCCTAACTCCCAACAAGTACAAAGAGGCCCCGACATAACGCCGGGGCCTCTTATTTACGCTACTGTGTGAGCGCTTCGCTAGTTGTCGTCGGCTGCTATCGCCAGCGCGTCCAGCCTGCTCCTCACGATCGCTCGCAGCTCCTTGACGCGGTTGAGGTGCGGCGTCTGTCCGCCCTCCTCGGCCTTGTCGTAGATCTTGTCCCCATCGACGTACACCTGAAGTACACCGCCGACGCCGGGCCTGACCTCGATTGCTACGTCCTTACCGCCTTCCGCCACGAACTCGTTGACCATCCAGGCCATGACTCCGTGGTACTGTCAAGGAACGCAGTAGATGATCTCAATGTCCATTCTGCCTTCGCCAGCCATGAGACAAACCTCCATTGGTTTCTTCGACTCAGACCCAGCCATGTTCACCTTAAACGGCGCATTATGACCGAATCTCCATCGTATGTTCACAACCTATCACAGCCCTTGCGCTGTGTCAACAGTTCGATACGTCTCTAGTACTAAATACATTGGCGTAAGGACACAGACGGCGGTCTAAACCTCCTGCGTCTCTGAGTCAAAAATCTACCGCATCCCATCCACCAGTCGAACGGTCATCAGTCCCGCCTCGACGTCCACGTCCAGCACAAACTCCCGGATCGCCGGAATCAGCATATCCCGCCCGGACTCGCCGCGAACCACGTACACGTCGTTCGCCGACGTATCTAGAATCTCGGCAATCGCGCCCAGCGTCTCCCCATCCTCGCTGACTACCTGCATATCGATCAGCTCGAAGTGGTAGTATGCGCCGTCGGGCAGGGGAGCGATGTCCGTCTCGCGCACCGTCAGCAGCGCATTCCTGAGCGACTCCGCCTTGGTCCGGTCGCGGACGCCTTCCAGCCGCACTACCAGACCGGCGCGGTGTGGACGCGACGACACAACAGAGTCTGGCGCGCCGTTCACGAAAAGCTTAGTCCCGGCGGCGAACCTGTCTGGGAAATCCGTCTGCGACTGGACCTTCACGTCCCCGCGAATCCCCCATGCCCCAACTACGCGCCCAACGACGACGTGGCCGTCCGGTGGCTCGCGCACGACTAGACTATCTCCAGCGCCGCGCGCGTGCCCTGCTTCACCGCCGCCACGCGGATCAGCATCCTGATCGACTGCGCCACTCGACCCTCACGGCCGATGATCCTGCCCTTGTCGTCCGGCGCGACTTCGAGCCGGATGACTATGCGCCCATCCTCTTCCACTTCCGTCACGCGCACCTCGTCCGGCTGCGTAGCGATCGACCTGGCTATGTACTCGACCAGCTCTTTCATTCGGTCTCGGCCTCGTCTCTTTCCATCGTACTCAGCGTCCGCAATAGCTGCCGGACCGAATCCGATGGCTGCGCCCCCTGGCTAATCCACTTCCGCGCCTTCTCTTCATCTATCACGATGGTCGGCGGATCCGTCCTCGGGTTGTAGTGGCCCAGATAGTCCACGAACGCCCCATTACGGGCGGCCCTAGAATCTGCCACAACCACCCGGAAACTTGGCTGGTTCCGAGCGCCGGTTCTTCTCAGTCGAATCTTGAGCATCTAACCCACTTTCGAAATTCGTTGCTTGTATCCCGCTAATTCTACCGACCGCCCCACCGCCCGTCAAAGCCACCAGCGCCAACGTCATTCCCGTCGCCCGAACTCGTAATCCCGCGAAAGCGGGAATCGAGAGCGGCGCGGTCCAACCGTCGTCTGGTCGTGGAACCTATGGCAGCC
Source organism: Dehalococcoidia bacterium (assembly GCA_034420955.1). GTDB lineage: Bacteria > Chloroflexota > Dehalococcoidia > Lucifugimonadales > UBA1123 > VXRN01. The sequence goes on along the minus strand of DAOUKV010000022.1, from coordinate 92,767 downwards.
TCGCCTGAAAAATTCCGGTCAAGCGTGTGGCTTGGGCTAACCTCGCTGCGCCTCGCTCAGCTGCCGCATCAGTCGGGACTTGCGCCGCGCGGCGTTGTTCGGATGCAGCGCCCCCTTCGACGCGGCCTTATCCAGCGCCACCACAGCCGAGCGCGTATGTCGCTCCGCCTGTTCGAGATCGCCGCTGTCCATGGCGCTGCGCGCCTGGCTGATGAACGTCTTCGCCCGCGAGCGCAGCGGCATATTCCGATCGCGCTTCCGCAGGGACACCCTGGTTGACTTCGCTGAAGGCAATTTCACACCACTCCCGTACCGACTCATTGAACGAAAACCTATTTTAGCAGATTACCATTGCCACAATCTAATTCGGCCCGCCTAGCGCTCGCTCCCCAGATTTGCCCGCGATCCAAAGCGCCGCGGCAGTCCCAGACAACCGCGCCTCACGAATCCCGGTCAAGCGCTTGGCTTGTTACTGGTTGCTCCTCGTAACCCCCATCACCCCGCGTATCGCCTCCAGCCGGAAGAACAGCCGGCTCAACTGGTCTATCCCGCTTACGTGAACCGTGAGCGTGATGATGGATACGTCGTCGTACTCCTCGGATACGCATGAGGCGATGTTCACGTTCTCCGCGGCCACCTCGTGCGTTACGTCGCGCAGCAAGCCCACGCGGTCCATCGCTCTCACCTGGATTCGTACAGGATACTTCACCTCCGTCTTGCCCCACGATACCGGCACCAGCCGCTGCGGCTCGTCTTCGTGCAGGATGTTGGGGCAGTTGCGCCGGTGGACCGTTACGCCCCGAGACCGTGTGATGTAACCGATTATCTCGTCGCCGTTGATAGGGTTGCAGCAGCGCGCCATGGATGTTAGCAGGTCGCCGACCCCAAGCACCTCGATTCCCGCGCTGGAGATGATCGGCAGTCCCGTCTCCTTCTGGCTGAGCGCTTCTTCCTCGGCCGCGCCGCGCTCACGCGAGCTCAGCTTGTTCACCACCTGGACCACCGATAGCGAGCCGTCGCCCAGCGCGGCCAGGAAGTCGTCCAGCCCCGCTATGCCCATCATGGCCGCGACCTGCGCGTCCGTTGCCGTCGTCAGACGCCGGATGTGCCGCGCGTACAGGTCGCGCCCCCGCTGGATGTTGACCGAACGCTCTTGCCGCTTGAACCACTGCCGCACCTTCGCGCGCGCCGATGAGGTCTTCACGTAGCCCAAGTCCTCGTTCAGCCAGTCCAGGCTTGGCCCGCGCACCGTCTTCGAAGTCAGAATGTGGCAGGTGTCGCCGTTCTGGAGTTGATACGTCAGCGGAACCAGCTTCTGGTTTACCTTCGCCCCTATGCAACGGAAGATCAGGTCCGAATGTATGCGGAACGCGAAGTCCAGAGGTGTCGATCCGGCCGGAAGCTCCTTCAACTCGCCCGCCGGCGTATAGACGAACACCTGGTTCTGGAAGATGTCCGTCTTCAGCGACTCGACGAAATCCTCCGCCTCCGCCACGTCCCGCTGCCATTCCAGAATCTGCCGCAGCCACACCATGTTGCGCTCGAACGGGTCGCTGCTGTCTCCGCCGTCCTTGTACAGCCAGTGCGCCGCCACGCCATACTCCGCCAGTTGATGCATCTCGCGCGTCCGCACCTGAATTTCTACGGGGTGGCCGTCCTCGGCTATCACCGTTGTATGGATGGACTGGTACAGGTTGTCCTTCGGGTTCGCTATGTAGTCGTCGAACTCGCCCGGCACCGGATGCCAGCGCGAATGGATCACCCCCAGCGCCGCGTAGCAGTCCGCCACCGAATCCACCAGAACGCGCAGCGCGAACAGATCGTAGATGTTGTCAGCCGTCTTGTTCTCGTTGGCATACTTGGAGATCTTGTTGTATATGGAGTATATGTGCTTGGGTCTGCCGAACACCTCAGCTTGAAGCCCGGTCCCGACGAGATCACGTTCGAGAATCCGGCGAACGTTGCCAACGTACTCCTCACGCTCGACGCGCTTCGCATTCAGCCGCTGCGAAATCTCTCTGTACTCAGCCGGATACAGCTGCTGGAACGACATATCCTCCAGACGCCACTTCATCTCCCAGATGCCGAGCCTGTGCGCTAGCGGGGCGTAGATGTCCAGCGTCTCGCGCGACTTCTCGATGCGCTTGGCCGGCGGCAGATGCTTGATGGTGCTCATGTTGTGAAGACGATCGGCGAGCTTGATGAGCACGACCCGGATGTCCTGCGCCATCGCCATGAGCATCTTGCGGATCGTCTCGGCCTGCGCGCGCGCCGCCTGCGGGCCGACGGCCACGCCGCCCGCCGCAAGCTCGGCCGCCGTGATCTTCGTTACCCCGTCCACCAGCCGCGCCACGTCCGCGCCGAACTTGCCCTCGATGTCCTCGACCACTATCTCCGGGCTGTCCTCCACTACGTCGTGCAGCAGCCCGGCGGCAAGCGCGTCCGCGTCCAGCTTCAGATCCGCCAGCGCCAGCGCGGTCTCCACTGGATGCTCCAGGAACGGCTCACCCGATTTTCGAAACTGGTCGCGATGCGCTTCCTCCGCGTAATCGTAAGCCTCTCTCACAATCCCAAGGCTGGCTTCCGGCAGATACTCCCTCGCCTTGTCCATGAGTCGTTCTAACATCTGCAAATCCCTCTCCGGTGCGCCAAACAACCTGTCATCGTCCCGACCGTCATCGCTCCCGTCCCGCTCGCGCCCAATTATAGTACAATATCCCACACCCTACACATAGGAGAACCCACTTGCGATTTCAGGCGCCGCGAGGCACAACAGACATCCTACCCGAGGATGAAGCGTATTGGTCGTTCGTCCGCTCGCGCGCCGAAGAAGTAGCCTCGCGCTTCGGATACCGGCGCATAGACACCCCCGTCTTCGAGGACGCCGGCCTGTTCGAGCGCGGTGTCGGCGAGACGACCGACATCGTCGAGAAGGAGACGTACACGTTCGAGGACCGCGGCGGCGACCGCATCACGCTGCGAGCGGAAGGCACCGCGCCCGTCTGTCGCGCCTACCTCCAACACGGGATGCAGAACGTGACGCAGCCTGTCAGACTGTTCTACATCTGCCCCGTATTCCGCTACGAACGCCCGCAGTCCGGCAGGTACAGGCAGCACACGCAGTTCGGCATAGAGGTCATCGGAGAGGCGGATGCGAGCGTTGACGCCGAAGTGATAGAGGTCGGCTGGCGGTTCTTGGAGTCCGTCGGACTGTCAGGTCTGTCGCTCACCGTCAACTCCATCGGCGACCCGGAGTGTCGCCCCGCATACATCGAGCGTCTGCGCGCCTACTACGACAACCACCGCGACTCCATCTGCGACGACTGCTCCCGCCGCCTCGATCGCAACGCGCTGCGCCTCCTCGATTGCAAGAACGATCAGTGCCAGCCCTTTGTTGAAGAGGCCCCCGCCAGCGCGGATCACCTCTGCGCCGCCTGCCAGGATCACTGGGACGACTTCCGAAACTACCTCGCCGAGACAGGCATCGCCTACGATGTGGATCACCGCCTCGTGCGCGGTCTCGACTACTATACCCGCACCGTGTTCGAGATTTCGCCGCCCGAAGAGGGTCGAATGGTAACCATAGTTGGCGGCGGACGCTACGACGGCCTGATAGAGCAGTTGGGCGGACGCCCGACGCCCGGCATTGGATACGGCATGGGCCTCGAGCGCGTCATCCAAAACGTCAAGCGCCAGTCCGTAGATCTGCCGGACAACCGCCGCGTTCGCGCCATGGTCGTCCACCTCGGACCGGCCGCCAAGACAGCCGGTGTCCGCATCGCCTCGCAGCTTCGATCCGGCGGAATCGCCGCCACCCTCGCGCCGCCTCGCGGAATGAGAGCCCAGCTCCGCTACGCCAACAACGCCGGCGCCACCCACGCCATAATCATCGGAGACGACGAGCTGGCGAACGGCGTCGCCACCCTCCGCGATCTCTCCCTAAGCGAACAGCGCGAAGTCCCCTTAACCGACATCCCGGCAGCCCTGACGTCCCGAACCTAGCCTACAATGTCGCACACCGTCGACGAACCGGCAGGAGCAAGCAGATGACCTCCACTATCGCCAGGCCCGAACCACACATTGAGCGGGCAATTCACATCGAGTCGCGTGAGACTAGCGGCTTCGCGGAACAGATACCGTATCGCTTCACGTCCGACCAGCTCTTGAAGATGGGCGAACACAATATATTCCACCCGGACGACCGTATCGAGCTGATAGAAGGAGAGGTCTTCTCAATGGTGCCGCCCGGAAGTATCCACAACGCTCGGCAGATAGGCGTCACCAGAGCCTTCAACCGAGTGTTCGGCGATGAGCAAATTGTAGTCTCATCCGTATCATTCCGTTTGGACGACGGCAGTCTGCTCGAACCGGACATGATGATACTGAGATACCAAGACGACTTCTACGAGAACAAAGTGCCTGGTCCTGAGGACACGCTCCTCGTAATCGAAGTATCCTTCTCCACCCTCAATCTGGATCGAACGCGCAAGCTAGACCTCTACGCCCGCGCAGGCGTCCCCGAATACTGGATCCTCAACGCGATTGACACCGCCATAGAAACCCACTCCGTACCCATCAACGGACGCTACACCCAAAGTCGAACCTATCATCCGGGCGAAACCATCAGCCCCGCCGCCTTCCCCGAGCTTGCGTTCGGCGTGAGCGAAATCATGGTCTCGCCCAGCGAACGCGCCACCTAAACCCTTCCCCATAAACCCCGCAACCACCCGTATCTAGACAAAAACCCATCCCCATCCTCCCTGCTTCTCCGCGCCTCTGCGTTAAATTCCTCTTGCGTCTTTGCGTTAAACTCTCTTATCCGTCGCCGGCGCAATCACAATCAACGCGCACGCGATCAGAGTCAGGACACCCGCGTAGAGGTACACCGCCCCGTATCCGCCAAAATTTTCGATCACGTAGTAACCCAGGAACGGCGACACCGCGCCCAGTATCCCGTTCAGTCCGAAGATAAGCCCCACCGCCGTCGCCTCCGTGCCCTCGCCCACAACGTCCAGCACAGACGCCTGCACTATCTGGTGCAGCGCGAAACTGAACAGGCCCGTACCCGCCAGAACCAGCGACAGCGCCCAGCCGCCGCCAGCCGCCACGGTAACGAACGACAGCGCCGCCGCCAGCAAGAAGCCCGGAATCAGAACCGCCTTGCGAGAGAACCTGTCCGACAGGTAGCCCAGAACCGGCGCCGAAACGATGCCCATTCCCGTCAGCAGCGCGAAGTGGACGCCGTAGTCCAGTCCATCCTTGCCCAGCGTGTCCGACAGGTAGAAGGGCGACCACGCGAACACCGCGTCCAGCCCCACGCCGCGCAGCATCGCCGCGCCCACCAGGAGCAGCGCCGTCCGATTGCGAGCGATCAGCAGCGACGCCCGAATCTGCCCCCGAACGTCCCGCCGCTCCACCGAGCCGATCTGTCCCACGTTCCGCAGATACACCCAAACAAAAATGCCCATCACCAGCGCCGGGATGATATAAACCCACATAACGCCGCGCCAGCTGCCGATGGCCGCCAGCGCCCACGCCGGAACCGCGTATCCGAACAGCAAGCCGCGCCAGTCCTTCAGCGACCTCAGCAGCCACGCCGCCACTATTGGACCCACCAGATTGCCGATATTCGCGCCAAACCCGTGGATCGAGATGGCGAATCCTCGCCTGTCTGCAAACACCTGCGAAAGCGACGCCGCCGACGGCAGGTGCCACAGCGCGCCCGGGATGGATACCAGCGGCACAATCAGCATCAGCGCCACCCACGTCGGCGACGCTCCCAGCGCGGCGAAGAACGCAGCCGCGCACCACATGCACCACGTCAGCATCCTGCCCCAGTGGCGCTTCCACATATCCACCACCAGCCCGCCGCCGATGTTCACCACCCCGAACCCCACGAACCGCAGCGCGTGGATTATCGTAACTTGGAGCGTGCTCAACCCAAAGTAGGAAGTAATCTCAGGCAGCATAACCGGCACGCCCTGATCGTACAGATGCGCCACCCCGTGCCCAGCCGACATAACCCCCAGAATCGTAGGCCGATTCTCCACCCCATGCGGATTTCTGACCGGCGCCCTACCGGATACCTCGCCCGGTCTATCGCCGGACTCCCCGGCCAACGAGCCGTCCCTGGTATTATCTGCTGACTCCAACACCCACCCCCTCTCGGCCAATGCGCCGCGATTGTACGCCCGCCGCCCCGCATAGTCCAGCCCCGCGCCCATCGGTACGCCGCTCACACGGGCGGACACATGTACTGCCCTGTTCCCATCTGTATCTCCAGCGTTACGGCTCTCAGGAAACACACACCAATAGAGACAGTTGCGCCCCGTTGAGTGAAGAGTTATAAGAATTCATGCAAGTTCAGAGCGTAGTAATACACAAATCATAATTTTATGTGATAAACCACTTGCATTGCTTGTCCGAAAATTAGAAAATAGCATTAGGCTCGGGCGCATCGGCGTTGGACCGGTTGGGAAGCGGTTCCAATGACTAACCACCCAGCGCTGGGAAACCGCGCTTATGCAAACGTCTTTGCCGATGCCCCGGCTTCTCTGAACGACTGCCTACCACATGCCTGAACGACGACATGACTAAGCGCGCCTCCCCACCGCCGAAGGGAGGATGCGATGATGAAGCGCTGGAGCTTTCGACATGACCGCTTATGAATCTGCCGAGCGGACGCCTGAGAACCGGGTCGCGCTGTTCTTCCAATACATCTGGGGTGTCATCAGACGCCCCCGCTCCACAGTCGAGACTCTCGCTCAGCGCCGCCCGATATGGGAGGCGCTCATACTCATCCTGATGCTCTTCGTTCTCGCCGGCATTTCACGATGGATGCTGACGTCCGAAGCATCCTTCGAAGCGTTCGAACTGAATTTCGGCCTCATAGAGCGTTTGACTGCGATGGGCATCTACATCTTCATGGCGATGCTTGCGTATATCGTGCCCTTAGCGTTGTTGTCGGGGTGCTGTTGGGTGATGATCCGTGTCTTGGGTGGAGACTCGTCATATTTCACCCTATTCTCGACCATGGCGTTCCTTGCCGTAATCTTCGTCATCATCTCCATCGCCAGATTCGCGCTCACCATAATTTCAGGAATCTCAGAACTGTCGGTCCAGGCCGAATACTTGCTCGCCTTAAGCGTCAGCGCTCCGGTCACGCTGGCGCTCGTGATATGGTATGGGGTTCTGTGCGTGTTCTTGGTTCAGTATACGAGCGGAATCTCCACCGGTCGCGCTATTGCCGCCGTAGCCGTATCCGTTGCGCTGATCGTTGGCGGCCTCCTCGGAGTCGTCACCGCGGTTGGAATCAACATCCTGTCGAGATTGAGCTAGACTGGCGCTTGTACGCCATCCTCAAGTTCCGCGCCGTCAACAACCACGGCCCTACGGGAATTCATGTTAGACCAAGCCAACCCGACAACACTCGGCCACGCTACAGTCTCACACGCGCCCGCGCGCGATATTCTCACGCGCGCCACCGGCTTCATCGGCGCATACGACTTCACCCTCAACCCGTATAGCGGCTGCGCGTTCGGGTGTACCTACTGCTACGCCGCCTTCTTCAATCGCACAGCCGAAGACCGCGACAACTGGGGATACTGGGTTCGCGTCAAAGAGAACGCCGTAGAACTGCTCCAACGCCGCCTGCGCCGCGCCCCCGACTACCTGGATGGCAAAGCTATCTACATGAGCAGCGTAACCGACCCTTACCAACCCATAGAGCGTAGGGCAGGGATAACGCGCGGCATCCTAGAAGTCATGGCCGGAACCGGCCCGGCGAACCGCGGCCAGCCCCCGCTGCTGAATGACGACGGCGTCCGCCCCAAGACACCCGCGCCCAAGCCCCGACTAGTAATCCAGACCCGCAGCCCCGACGTCGTCCGTGACTGCGACCTCTTCCGGCGCATCGAATCCAACGGGGGCCGCGTGCGCGTCAACATGACCGTTACCACCGACGACGAAGACATACGTCGCACCTTCGAGCCGTACTGCCCCTCGAACCCCGCGCGCCTGCGCGCCGTAGCCCAGCTTCACGACGCCGGCATAGACACCTGCGTCACCCTCACCCCGCTCCTCCTCGTATCCGACGCCCAAGCCTTCGCCGACAGTTTATTGGAGACCGGCGCATCCCGCTTCGTAATCCAGTCGTTCCACTTCGGACGCGGCAAGTTCGTAGCCTCCACCCGCGACGAAGCGTTCGACCTCATGGCCCAGAAACTAAAAGCCGACCGCGCCACCTTCCGAGACAAGTACCTGTCCCACTACCAGCGCGTTCACGACATCCTGCGCCAACGCCTCCCCAACCTCTCCGAAGGCAAACAAGGCTTCGCCCCGCCGCTCTAGAAACCCGATTTATTCCGCTGCTCTTCTTCGCTCCTTTGCGTCTCCGCGTCAAAACCACCCCCGCGCCCAGCTTTCCTGTATCATATCCTCAACCCACCAACAGGAGCCTCCCCCATGCAAGTCTTCGAAGCCGTCCGCACCCGCCTCACCGTCCGCGAATTCAAGCCCGACCCCGTACCTGACGACGTAGTTCACAAGCTGGTCCTGGCGGGACAGTGGTCCGCCAGCTCCCGCAACCTGCAACCCTGGCGATTCATCGTCATCCGCGATCGCGACACCCTCGCCGCCATCGGAGACATCGCATCCAGCGGACGGTTCATCGCCGACGCGCCGATGGCCATAGCGATAGCCATGGACAACGCTGACCGTCCCGACCTCGACACCGGACGTTCCATGCAGCAAATCGAGCTGGTAGCCTGGGAAGAAGGGCTAGGCACCTGCTTCGTCGGACTCCGCATCGCCGAGCAGAACCGCCGCGTCAAGGAGTTGCTCGGCATACCCGAAGCGCTTGAACTCGTAACCGTACTCCCATTCGGATACCGACTCGATGGCAACGACGGCAAGCAAGGTATCAAGAACCGCAAGCCCCTAACCGAAATCGCCTTCTCAGACCGCTACGGCCAGCCCTACTAGGCATACCCGCCAAGAAAGATACCCCATCCTTTCTGTCGCATCCTCTTCTGCCTCGACGGGAGAAGGTGGCGAGCGGCTAGTTGAGTGCGGTCAAACGCCGTGCTAAACTCCATCACAAAACAACCCTCGCGGAGACAATCGCATGCCGCCAACAGCCAGCGTCTGCCAGTACCAAGACTGCGATCAGACCACCCAGCGCAGAGGCCACCATCTTTGCCGAAACCACTTCTACCAAGCGTCGGACGGCTTGATTGACACCTGCGCCGAATGCCGTGAGGTTTACAAACCCGAACAGTACCCCATATGCAGAAACTGCTATCGAAGTGGCAGCCAGCCCCGGCAGAGCCAAAACGAGTGGCCCCAGCCCGCCGCGTCGTCGGAGCCGTCACCGCCCCCGAAGATCATGGACGCAATTGAGAGAGTACGCCAAATCATAACCAACGACCCTGCAAGGGTAGGAGCCACCGAGCGCGCTACCGAGCAGTTCTGTGTCGAACCGATACTGGAAGGTCTCGGATGGGATATCAAATCCCCGTCTGAGTTCGTTCCCCAGCAGCGAGTATCGCGCGGACGAGGACGCAGCTTCAACAAGGTAGATTTCGCCCTGCATATCAACCGTTCCCCCGTAGCGTTCATAGAAGCCAAGAAGTACGGCCCCGAATACGACATGGCATGGGATGAGCAGCTCAGAAGATACACGGCCCACATGGATTCCGGGTACGCCGCCTTGACCAATGGGCAGATATGGATGATCTATACTGTCCGACGAGGCGACGCTCAACATGTCAGCACAGTGGACATAATCCAGGACCCGGAATCCGCCGCTCGAGACCTAAGCCGCCATCTGTCCAAACACAAGTTCGTCCAAGCTCGTGAAAGCCCCCGTCAGACCAGCGGCTGGCCCGCGCCTAGTAGCCAGTCGTCCGCGCCAACCCCGCTTTCCGATGAAGAGTTGCGCGAGCGGCTGCGCGCCTATCGCAACCGGATAAGCGCCCAGAATCGCATCCCCGCCTACGCCGTTTTCAGCAACCGCGCGATAGACGGCATAGCAGCCGCCCGCCCCCGGAGTGCCCGCCAACTCGCAGACGTCCCCAACGTAGGTCCCAGAACCGTACAGCGCCACGGCAAAGCCATACTCGCCATCGTCAACAACGGCGGCGGTTCGCAGCCCGCGTCTCCGCCCGACGACGATGGGGACGATCTGCCCTGGTAGGCTGGACTCACAGGGACCGCGTACGGCGATCTCCCGTCTCTGCGCCTCTGCGTTAAAAATCCCCTAATCCCACAACCTCATCGAATCCAGGAACAGCTCCCGCAGAACCCCCTCATCCACCGGTCGAGGCGACAGCCCGATCACCCGCTTCTGGGGAATCGCCCCCGCCGCCAGCGCCGGCGCGTCCTCCGGCGAGTAGCCGATAGCGCCCAGCCCGTTCGGAACTCCGATGCGCTTCAGAAGCGCGATGATAGCATCCGCCAGAATGTCACCCGCGTCCTCAGGTCCTGCGCCCGACGTATCCGCGCCCATCAGCCTGGCCGCGTACAGGTGCCGCTCCGGGTTCGTCGGAGCCGTATATCTGAACACCGCCGGAGCGTTCAGGATGACACTCATCCCGTGCGGCACGATCGCGTGATCGTCCGGGTAGCCCTCCGGCACGAACTCCCGCACCATTCCCGACACCGGGTACGACATACCGTGCGGCAGATGGCAGCCCGCGTTCCCGAACCCGACGCCCGCGAACGTCGCCGCCATCATCATTTCCGACCGCGCCTCGATGTTATCCGGCTCCTCGACCGCGCTCACGATATTGCCAGCCACCATCTCGATGGCCTTCGTAGCCCACAGGTCCGAGATCGGATTCGACCCCTGGTACGCCGGACGCAGCCCCGGATTCGGCGGCGCCTCCCGCTGGTCGAACGGCAGCGCCGTGTACGATTCCAGCCCGTGGCACAGCACGTCGAAGCCACTGCACGCCGCCACCATCCCCGGCAGCGTTCGACTGTTCAGCGGGTCCACCACGCCCATCGTCGGTCTGAGCGCGCGATGCGCCAGCCCCGTCTTCGCCTTCATCTCCAGCAGATCGAAGATCGAAACCCCCGTCGTCTCCGACCCCGTACCCGACGTCGTGGGCACCGCGATATGCGGCTTCAGCGGCCCCGGAACCGGAGCGCCCTCGCCGATAGGCGCGTTCACATACGTCAGAAAGTCGGCCGGATAGGTCGAGTACAGATTCGCCGCCTTTGCCGTATCAATTGACGAGCCCCCGCCCACCGACACGAAGGCGTCGAACGCCCCCTCCGCCGCAAACTCGATAGCCGCCTTGAACGACTCATCCGTAGGCTCCACCTGCGCCTCATCGAACACAACCGCTTCCACCCCCTCAGCCCGCAGCGACTCCAGAACCACGTCCACAGGTTCGAGCTTCGCCATACGCGGGTCCGTAACCACAGCCACCCGCCGCGCGCCCAGCCGCGCCACCTCGAACCCCACCTCCCGAGTAGCCCCCTCCCCGAACTTGATGGACGAAGTATCCATCGTAAAAGCCGTCTCCAACTCGTGGTGTACCATAGGTGTAGCCCTCCATCGTGGTCAGAACCATGATAGCATAAGCCAACGCCACAACCGACAACATGCGAGGCCCCCATGCCCCACATCCTCATCGCCGCTTTCGACGGACTCCAGCCTGCGCAGGTCCGACCCGACCTTGCCCCGAACCTCGCCCGCTTCGCCGGCGAAGGGGTATTCTTCAGCGCTCACCACCCCGTATTCCCGTCCGTAACCCGCGTCAACGCTGCCAGCATCGTAACCGGCGTCGGACCCGGCGCGCACGGGCTCCCCGCCAACACCATGGTCGCCCGCGACTACGATCCCAATCTCGTCTTCTCTGCCCTCGAACCCACCCTAGCCGCCGTAGCCGCCAAGACCGGCAACGCCCTGTTCGTCCCAACCTTGGCCGACATCCTGGCGTCGCACGGTATGGAATACTTCGCCATAGGAGTCGGAACCTCCGGCAACGCATACGTCCACAACCCCAGAGCCGACGAATCCGGCGGCGCCACCATCCATCCAGACTTCACCTTGCCGTACAGCCTGAACGACGAACTGCTATCCCGCTTCGGCCCTTGGCCCGACGAGGTTATGCCCAACACCGGGCGCTACGACCGCGCCATCCGCATCCTCACCGAGTACATCCTGCCCGAACGACAGCCAGCCGTCTCCCTGATCTGGTCGTCCGAGCCTGACAAGGCGCAGCACGCTCACGGCGTCGGATCTCCGATGTCGGACCGCGCCGTCCGAGAGGCGGACGACCGCTTCGGACGGATCCTACGATGGCTGGACGCCAACGGCCACGCTGATGCGAACATCCTCGTAGTCTCGGATCATGGCTACTCCACCATCCAGGAGGAAGTGGACGTCGAGTGGTACGTCCGCCACGTCGGCTTCTCACCCGACGACGTTCTCGTAGCCCCAAACGGCGGCTCTGTCCTGTTCTACACACGAGACGCCGACGTCGCCCACCGCCTGGCGGAGTGGCTGATGCAGCGTCCCTGGTGCGGCGCGCTGCTCGCGTCCGAGAGGGTAGGGGACATCGAGGGCGCGCTCCCGCTGGCCCTATCCGGTGGCGACGGCCCCCGCGGTCCAGACATCGCCATGTCCTTCGGATGGGACTCCCGAGACAACGACGCCGGCTACGCCGGTTACGCCTACTCGTCTGGTGGACAGCCGGGACAGGGACAGCACGGCTCCATGAGTCGCCACGAGATGAACAACGTCCTGCTGGCGCGCGGCCCCGCCTTCCGCAAGGCAGCGCGCATCCAATCCCCGACCGGAAACGTGGACGTCGCGCCGACCGTCCTCGACATTCTCGGAATCTCCGCGCCGGAACATATGCAGGGCAGGGCGCTGACCGAAGCCCTAACCGGCGGCGCCCCCGTCGAGTGGACGGTGGAAACCCACCGCGCCGAACGCCAAACGCCGTCTGGAACGTACTGCCAGCACGTACGCGCCTCCCGCGTCGGCTCCACCGTTTACATAGACGAGGGAATAGGCCACCTCGACGCCTGAAGGGGTTATGATGGGAGTGAAAACCCCCTCTCCCTCAGGGAGAGGGTTGGGGTGAGGGTGATCTCTGCCCCTAATCCTCGACCTTCAAGCTCCCCATCACCACCGAACCCGTAATCGTAAGGTCCGGGTCCGCGGTCATCTGCGCCGAGCGGCGGTCGTCTTTCGATTCGCCCATCACCGTAGAGTTCGCAATCTTCACGGTCCATTCCGACGGAACGCGGATCTTCACCTCTCCCATCACACAGGTTACGGATAGCTCTGCGGGCAGCGCCGAGCGGTCGATGTCCCGCAGGTCCAGATTCGACTCTCCCATCACGGTAGAGAAATCCGTATCGTTCAGATCGCTCGCCGACAGTCGCAGGTCCGACGAACCCATGACCGTAGAAGCGCCGTCTTCGACCACGACGGAAACGTTCGCCGAATCCGTACCGGACCCGCGCCGCCTCCTGCGTCCTATCCCGAACAGAATCACTGCGCCGACAGCGATGAGCGCCACAGGCCAAAAGATAGTCGCATCTATGTCCAACACGCTCAGCTGAACGATCGCCGCGATCACGATCATGATTACGGGCCAGGCGATCCGCCTGAAACGGTTGACGACGATCAATGCCAAGCCCAGCAAAATAAATAGCGAAGGAATCCACTTGGCATACTCGCCCAAGTCGGCAACCCCCGTCGTATGCAGAAGCAGCAGAACCCCCGCCACAACAAGCGCAACCCCGATCCCCCACCTTGTCGAAGCTCTCGAAGAACTCATCATCAACCTCCATTATCCCTCTGCGTTCCTCCGCGTCCTCTGCGCCTCTGCGTTAAAAATAGGGATGGGACAGGACTCTCACCCTATCCCATCCCCTTTGCGCCTTCGCGCCTTTGCGTTGGATTACGCCGGCTTGAACTTAGGCAGCGCTATCTCATCGGTGATGTCCTCGAACACCACCTCGAGGTCCATGCCTATCTGCAGCTTCTCCGGCGTCGGGTCGTCCATGACGATGTTCGTCGGCATGAGCGGGCCCTCTTCCAGCTCTACGATGGCGGTAACGAACGGCACACCGTCGGGGTACCAGCCGGGGTGCGGCGGCCTGTGGACTATGGCGTAGGTGAACAGCTTCGCCTTGCCGGAAGCCTGCACCCATGTGGTGTCTCTCGAGAAGGTGTACGGGGAGATGTCGCGCGGGTAGAAGTAGGCGCGCTGGGTCTCGTTGCAGAACCTGAGCCACAACTCGTGCTGTTTCGCCTTCTCCCAGTAGAAGTCCGACTCGCCCTGAGGGACGGGAACGGGCTTGTTGTATGCCTGTGTCATCTTGTCATCGCTCCTGAATTGTATCTGATGGGCCGGCAAGGAGATGTGTGAACCCCTTGCCCTTATGATTAGACGCCTTCCCCCTTTTCCAGGGGGTGGCATAGGGGAGAATCCCTCCTAAGCCGACTGTTCCGTGCTCAGAATCACCGTGCCGGTAGAAGACAGCGAACCGCCCGTGCCGTGTACCAGCGACAGCTTCGGATCGTCTATCTGCCGGTCGCCCGCTTCGCCGCGCAGCTGCCGCACCGCCTCCACCACCAGGAACATGCCGTACATGCCGGAGTGGGTGTAGGAGAGGCCGCCGCCGCTCGTGTTCATGGCGAAGTCGCCGCCCGGCGCCGTGCGCTGCCTGGCGACGAACTCAGGCCCCTCGCCCGGATCGCAGAAGCCTAGGCTTTCCAGCGTCGCCAGCACCGTGTACGTGAACGAGTCGTAGATCATCGCTAGGTCGATGTCATCGTGCGTCACGCCCGCCATCTCCAGCGACTTGGGACCGGAGTAGCGACCCCACGTGCGCGTCAGGTTCGGCATCGTGCTGATCAAGTTGTGGTCGTGGCCTTCCGCCGCGCCCAGCACGTAGATCGGGGCCTTCGGCAGGTCCTTCGCGCGCTCGGCGGTCGTAACCACATAGGCGCCGCCCGCGTCCGTAACCACGCAGCAGTCCGGCAGGTGGAACGGCCACGCGATCCAGCGCGAGTCGTGATAGTCGTCGAACGACATGGGTGTGTCGTAGAACATCGCCTTCGGGTTCAGGTTCGCCCACTTGCGCGTGGCCACTGCGATCTCGGCCATAGCCTGCCGCGTGCGGTCATCGCCGTACATGTGCATATAGCGCCGAGCCGCCATAGCGTAGTTGATCGGCGCGCCGATGAAGCCGTAAGGCGTCTCGAACTGCGGACCGGGCTCCGATGCGTTGCCGCCCGCGCGCGAGCGCGCCGACCGACCGGCCTCGCCGTGCGTAACCAGCGCCACCTCGCAGTAGCCCGCGTTGATCGCCGCCATCGCGTGCGCGATGTGGATGATGAACGATGAGCCGCCTACCGCCGTCGAATCGGTGTATGTAGGTCGTATTCCCATGTACTCGGCCAGCGTAAGCGTGCTGAACCCTGCCGAAAGCAGACCGTCAACGTCGCTCATCTTCAGACCTGCGTCCTCGAGCGCGTTGTACGCCGACTCGGCGTGATGCTGCAGAGAAGACTTGTTTTCCACCCGTCCAATCTCGTCGGACTCTGCAACTCCGACGATGGCAACGGATCCTGACATATCAGCCATACTGACGCTGACCTCCCGTGTTCGACCATACTAGCCAAACTAATATGAATGTACCGCTAAGCGTGGAATAGGGTATCGCAGTTAGCGGCAAGAGGGCAAGCTCCGGCCGAACGCAAGGGATCGAAGAGCCTCTTGTCATCGCCCACGTCTCTGCGTCTTCGCGCTAAGCCCCATATGCTACAATCCCATCAACCTGAAGCGCCAAGCGCGCAGACCCGCCGAACCGCGAACCGAGGAGGCGCTCCCATGTCCGTCCTCAGCAACCTGCAAGTCAAAGTCCTCTTGGCGGCGCTCATACCGGGCCTGGCCACCGCCGCGGTAGTCGCCTTCGTCGCCCGGTACGGCTGGGAGGTCCCGATGCGCGGCCCGGACTTCATCGCCGTGCTCGTCCCGCTGGCCATCGGCGCGGCGGTGGCCAGCGTGGGGATATGGTTCTTCATCGGCAGAGCGCTCAGGCCGGTGCGCGAGCTGAACGACGGCGCCCAGCGCATCGCCAGCGGCGACTTCGACTACACCATTCCCGCGAATACTGGCGACGAGGTGCAGGAGCTCGCCCAGCAGTTCAACATCATGGCGCAAGCCCTCAAACAGAGCTACGCCGAACTCGAAGACCGTGTGGAGCAGCGCACCAGGGAACTGGCCGAATCCGAAGACCGCGTCCGCGCTACCGCCGAAGAGAATGCCGCCATGGCCGAAATCGGACGAATCATCGGCTCGTCCCTCGACATCAGCGCAGTTTACGCGCGCTTCGCAGATCAGACCAAGCGGCTCGTCCCCTCCGACCTCGTAGCCATCATCAACGTATATCCCGAAACGGACGAATTTGGCGTCGCCTACATAGCCGGAATTTCCATCCCCGAAAGGCAGCCCGGCAAGACGTACCCGCTCGAGGGAACCGCCACGGCCCAGGCGTACAGCACCGGCAACCCTGTGTCGTACCAGCCGAGCTCGGAGGAAGACCTGCTGCAAGAGTATCCGGGCCTCGCGCCCGTCTGGCGACAGGGTATCCGCTCCCTGCTCGCCGCCCCACTCATCTCCAACAACCAGGTCATAGGAGTCCTGTGGATAGGCGCGCGCCAAGAGTCGGCATACACCGAGCGCGACATGGAGGTCGCCGCCCGCGTCGCCTCGCAGATAGCCGGCGCGGTAGCCAACTCGCGCCTGTACGAGCAGGTGCGACGATTCTCCGCGCAGGAGCGGCGCCGCGCAGACCAGTTCAGAACCATCGGAGAGGTCGGACGCCGCATCGCCGCCATACACGATACCGACGAGCTTCTGGCGGACGTCGGCGGGACCGGCGCCGCCGCGCTCGGCTACGAAATGACCGCGCTCGGCATCGTCGAAAACGGCGACCTCGTCTTCTCGCCCAATGCCAATCCGCAGCTGGCCGAGCCTGTGCGCCGGTCGCTCGCCAATGGCGACAGGCCTCAGGGGATAACCGGCCTTGTCGCGGCCACCGGCAAGCCCATCATCGTGCCAGACCACGAGGCCGAACCCAGATACCTCGCGCGCGGCATGGCGCGCGACGCCCGGTCCTCCGTAACCGTGCCGGTGTCCGCCGGCGGAAACGCCATCGGCGTTCTGCACTCGCAGAGCAGAAACGTCAACGCCTTCGACGAGGCCGACCAGGTGGTCTTGCAGGCGTTCGCGCAAGAGATCGGCATAGCTATCGAAAACGCGCGCATCTTCGAGGTCGAACGCCGGCGCAACGAGCAGATGGCGGCCATCAATGCCGTCGCGCTCAACGTCAGCGCGGTTCTCACGCTCGGTGAACTGCTGCCACACGTCGTCCAGCTCGTCAGGGAGACGTTCGGCTATGACGTCGTCAGCGTCTTCTTACTCGATGAGAACGAGGAGGAGATAGTTCTCCAGGCGGTGGACTCCGGCTCCGGCAATATGCCGGAACGCGGCCTCAGAATGCGTGTCGGCGACGAGGGCATCATAGGCCACGTCGCCGGCACCGGCCTGCCATGGATGACCGGAGACGTAACCACCGACCCGCACTTCTCAGACCTCGGCATAGCGAATCTCGAAGCGCGCTCCGAACTTGCCATGCCCATCAAGCAGGGCGACATCGTGGTCGGAGTGCTCGACTTCCATTCCGCTGAGAGGGACGCCTTCGACGACACCGATATGCTGATAGCGCAGACGCTGGCGAACCAGCTCGCGGTCGCCATCGAAAACGCCCGCATCTTCGACGAGACGCGCGATATGGCGGTGCTGGAAGAGCGCAACCGCATGGCGCGCGAGATCCACGATACGCTGGCGCAGGGCTTCACCGGTATCTTCATCCAGCTCGAGGCCGGCGAAGACTCTCTCGAAGACAATGACCTGGACGGTCTGCGAGAGCGCGTCGGCGTAGCCAAGCGCATCGCCCGCGAGTGCTTGGCTGAAGCGCGCCGCTCCGTGTGGAACCTGCTGCCCGAGGCCCTCGAGCGCAACCCGCTAGACGCCATCATAGCCCGCGAAGTCGAAACATTCGGCTCCACCATGGATTGCGAGGTCGAATTTACGCTGCTCGGCGCGCGGCGCGAACTTCCGGCGGCAACCCAGGCGGCCATGATGCGAATCTGCCAGGAGTCGCTCACCAACATCAGAAAGTACGCCGGGGCGACACATGTCGGCGTAACCCTCGACTACGGCCTGGACGAAGTAATCCTGGCCGTAACTGACAACGGCGTCGGCTTCGACCCCGAAAACATCCGCATCGGAGAAGGGCAGGGCGGCTTCGGTCTGACGGGAATGCGCCAGCGCGCCCGGCTCCTCCGCGGCGACGTAGATATAGTCAGCTCCCCCGGCAAAGGCTCCGCGGTAAAGGCCAGAATACCCATAGCATAGTTAAGAGAATTCCAACAAACTCTCTGCGCCTCCGCGTCAAAATCTCAACCAGCCCAGCATGGACTCCATATGAACCTCCAATCCATAATCCCCCACTTCCACGCCGAGATGCGCCGTGGACTGGCCGGCGACGATAGCTCGATCGCTATGCACCCCGCCTACGTCGCTCCGCCGACCGGCGCCGAACGCGGACGCTTCGTAACGCTAGACCTCGGCGGCACCAACGTCCGCGCCACCGTAGTCGAGTTGCCCGGCAACGGCGCCATTCGCCCACTCCGCAGCGCCACCCTGCGACTGCCCGCGACCGTCGGAACTTCCGATGACCTATTCCGACCCATAGCCCGTTTTCTCGCCACCGTCGTCGGAGACGATCGCCCAGATGATTGTGAAACTGACCGTGAAATTTACACGCTCGGCTTCACCTTCGCCTTCCCAATGCGTCAAACCGGAATCCGCAGCGGTATCCTGACCAAGTGGACCAAGGAGTTCGCCTTCACCGGCGTGGAGGGAAAAGACGTAGCGCTGCTGCTCCAAACCGCCATCGAGCGTGAAGCGGTTGACAACCCGCCCCTCCGACGCCTCGCTGTCGGCGCACTAGCCAACGACACGGTAGCCGCCCTCGCCACCGGCGCCTACCTGGATTCACGCTCCGATATGGGCCTCATCGTAGCTACCGGCATGAACTTGGCGGCCTCCATCCAAGACCGCATCTACAACATGGAGTGCGGCAACTTCGACGGCGTCCAGTCCATCCAGACCGAGATAGACCGCCGCCTCGACGCCGCATCCGACACCGAAGGTCAACTCCTCGAAAAGATGGTATCCGGCCGCTACCTCGGCGAAATCGCCCGACTAACGGTACTCGACGCCGCCGAACGTGAAAGCGCCTTTCCCGGCTTCCTGGCTCTCGGAAGCGCCTTCAACAGCCCATACGCCTTCGCCACCGAAGCTCTGTCCGACATCGCCTACGACACGTCCGACGACCTTGCGACGACAGCCATGCTGCTGCGTTCACTCGGCGCGGGCGACTCCTCGCTAGAAGAACGCCGCCGGCTGCGAGACATCTGCGAGTCCGTCGCCCGCCGCTCCGCCCAGCTGGTAGCCGCCGCCATCCACGCCACCGCCACGTACTCCGATCCGGACTTGGAGTTTCCCCATCTGGCGACTGTTGACGGCAGCCTGTTCCGAGGCTACCCCTCCTACCAGCGCCACGTAGAGTCCACCCTCGCCAAACTCGCGCCGGAACGAGCCGCCCCAACCCACGTATCCTACCTCCGAGAAAGCTCCGGCGTCGGCGCCGCGATAGTAGCCGCCACAGCCCGCCCGTAGCGTCGCCTCGCAGTGACATGACCCATTCCCGCCAGGCCTGTTCCCGCGCAGGCGGAGAGTGTGCACCTAGGGCGCCCATCCACCGCTATCCGGATTCCCCCAAACCGTGTAATTCTCGTACTGTGCGGCGCTATAGCTATCCACGTTAGAGTAGCCATGGCCAAGTTTGATGTCGCCCGAACCCGGCACGCTCGAAATATTCGCGGTCCCCATCAACTTGTCGTTCACATATACCGCTGCAACTTCACCGATGAACAAAACCTCCAACCGGTTCAGAATCGGATCGTCAACGTCAATATCGAGCGAATAGCCCTCTTCGAGCGTTCGCCAGCCCTCGCCGGAATCTGTGGCATAGCTTACTCTCCACCAACCCGAAGAGATTATTCTGAAGACCAAGTAATCTTCTTCGTCCACCGATCTAAACGAAAAGCCGCAACTCCAGTTATCCACGCCGGCTGGAACTCTGAGTTCTGCGCTCGCATACGCCCAGGATACGTTCAACCTCGCGGGCTTGACTGTGATAGATGACGAGTCCTTGTTCAATTCACCGGCAGCCGGACCAAACAGAACTCCTACTTCCTCCGCATTTACATCAGTAACGATGGTGGTTTCACCGATAACTTCATTGCCTTTGAATATTCCGGTAGCGATCTCTAAATCACCGGCGTTGCTTCCCTCGCTGACATCGAGATCTGTAACCAATTTGTGATCAACAAACAGCCATCCACGCCCTTCGACTACCACTAACCAGATGTGGTTGTCTAGCCCCGAATCTCGATTCCAGCCAGAAACTGTCCCGGAGCTTATCAGCGTATCTTCTCCGTTTTTTCTCACCCTGTACGAGTAACTGCCCGAGTCAGTTATCGCTAAGTACTGTAGATTGCCGCCTCCGGATTTCCTGAAGATAAAGCCAACGTCCCAACCACCTGTGCTTCTGGGGTATGGCACATCGAAGTTTGCGCTGATCATGAAGTTGCGCGCTCCCGAGAACACATCGCTGGCCTCGATGAACCCGTCGTCATCATGCTCCAACTGTATTCTATCTCTGGAAAACTTCCTGAACTCAACTTGTGGAGTTGGAGTCGTAGTAGCGCGGACAGATACTCCCCTCATCAAGGCTTCCAGCCTGTCCTTCACCTCGTTGATCGCTATCGCCAGCCCTATCCTGTCAATCGGCCTGCCGTCCACTTCCTCGTACTTGCTGGTATTCACTCCCACCACCTTGCCGCCGCGGTCGAATAGCGGTCCGCCGCTGTTGCCTGGATTGATGGCTGCGTCCGTCTGGATCTGATCGATCATCTCTCCCGACAACCGCTTGGCGGAGACGATGCCCCGCGTGATGGTCGGCGCGCTTCCAAGCCGATCGCTTATGGGAAATCCCACCACTGTCACCTCTTCGCCCACCGCCAGCGTATCCGAATCCCCCAACTCGACCGGATCGAACTTGTGGGACGCCAAGATCTCCACGACCGCCAGGTCCGCGACCTCATCAATACCCAGAACGCGACCCGTGTACGACTCTCCCCCAACGACCCACACCGTAACCGTATGGAATCCTCTCACCACATGCTCGTTCGTAACCACCCACCCATCCGCGTCTATGATGAAACCGGATCCTCTGGCGCTGCCCGCAACGATCTGAACCACGCCGGGCGTAACTTCTTCTACCATCGCCGACAGCGTTGGCGTGCTGGTGGGCGTGGGCGTGGGGGTAACCGTAGGAGTAGGCGTGTTCGTGGCGGTCGGCGTCAGTGTGGCGGTGTGAGTTGGCGTCGGCGTGGGAGTAGGCGTGTTCGTGGCGGTAGGCGTAGGTGTCGGAGTTGGCGTGCTGGTGGGCGTGGGCGTGGGGGTAACCGTAGGAGCGGGCGTGTTCGTGGCGGTCGGAGTAGGCGTGGCGGTGTGAGTTGGCGTCGGAGTAGGAGTAGGCGTGGCCGTGGCCGTCGGCGTAGGCGTCGGAGTAGTGGTCGCCGTTGCCAGCGCGATCGCTGTCGCTATGAACTTCGCCACCACCGTCGCTTCGAAGTCGGGCGTGGCGGTCGCCGTTGGAGTACTCGTAGGCTGCGCGATGGCAGTCGCCGTGATCTCGGCCACCACCGTAGCCCGAATGTCCGGCGTCGCCGCGATCGCCATGTCCGGAGGCGCGGACGAACCGCCGCACGCTGCGGATACCAATGTCAGGGCGATCACCGAGACGGTTATCGCCAATGCTGGGGCTAGCCTCACTATCGTCTCCGGTCTCCTGTCCTCATCATTCTACACATCCCCGCTCACACCCGCGAAAAGCGCCTTACACCCTCAGCGCAAATCCGCTACAATCTATGCCCAATCACTCGAGGAGACTCGTCCCCCATGCCCCTTGAGAACATCGTCGTTCGCGGCGCGCGCGAACACAACCTCAAGAACGTAAACGTTACGATCCCGCGCAACAAACTTGTCGTCATAACCGGCGTCTCCGGCTCCGGCAAGAGTTCGCTCGCCTTCGATACCATCTACGCCGAAGGGCAGCGCCGCTACGTCGAGTCGCTGTCCGCATACGCGCGCCAATTCCTCGGTCGCATGGACAAGCCCGACGTCGAGTACATCGAGGGCCTGTCCCCCGCCATATCCATAGACCAAAAGGGCGTCTCCCACAATCCCCGCTCGACCGTCGGCACCGTAACCGAGATCTACGACTACCTGCGCCTCCTGTTCGCGCGGGTAGGACGGCCCCACTGCTACAAGTGCGCCCGACCCGTCGAGCGTCAGACCGTCCAGCAGATTGTGGACGCGCTGATGACCCTGCCCGACAGGACGCGCCTCCAGATACTCGCGCCCCTGGTGCGGCGGCGCAAGGGCGAGCATAAAGAGGTGTTCGAGAACGCCCGCTCCGCCGGATTCGTCCGCGTCCGCGTCAACGGCGAAGTTCACGACCTCAGCGAGAGCTTCGACCTCGACAAGCAGAAGTGGCACACCATCGAGATCGTGGTTGACCGCCTCGTCGCCGGCGGCAGCGCGGACGTGGGTCGCGTTACCGACTCTGTCGAAACCGCCCTGCGAATGGCGGGCGGCATCGTTCTCGTGGACGTGGCTGGCGATGAACAGCTCTTCTCCGAGCACTTCGCCTGCGTTCACTGCGGCATCAGCCTCGGAGAGCTGGAGCCGCGCACCTTCAGCTTCAACAACCCCCACGGCGCCTGCTCCACTTGCACCGGGCTCGGTTACAAGCTCGAAGTGGACGCCGATCTCGTCATCCCCGACAAGTCGCGCAGCATCGTCAACGGCGCGATAGAACCTTGGTCGCGCACAGGCACTGTCGGCAATTGGGCGATGAGCCAATTGGAATCGCTGGGCGACGCCTTCGGCTTCACGGTGGACGACCCCATAGATTCCCTCACCAAGCGCCAACTCAACGCGTTGCTGCGCGGCACCGGACGACGGCGCATCCCCGTAACCCACCGCACCCAGCGCGGACGCACCTACAACTGGAATACCCGATTCGAGGGCGTGCTGAATAACCTCGAGCGCCGCTACGTCGAGACCGAATCCGACGGCGTCCGGCAGGAGATCGAACGCTACATGTCAGCCCGCCCGTGCGCCGACTGTGGCGGAAAGAAGCTGAGACCGGAGGCTCTCGCCGTTACCGTCGGCGGCTCCAACATAACCGACATGACCGATCGCTCCATAGCCCAGGCGCTCAACTGGATAAACGTGATCTCCGGCGACGTCCCTTCCCGCAACGGGACTCGCCCGGAAGACCTTCTCACCGACCGCGAGAAGGCCATCGGCGAGCAGATACTCAAAGAGATTGAAGCGCGGTTGCGCTTCCTGCTGAACATCGGTCTGGACTACCTTACCCTGTCGCGAACCGCGTCCACCCTCAGCGGCGGCGAAGCGCAGCGCATCCGGCTGGCGACGCAGATAGGCTCCGGCCTAATGGGCGTGCTGTACGTCTGCGACGAGCCGTCCATAGGTCTGCACCCCGCCGACGACTACCGCCTGATAAAGACTCTCGAAAACCTGCGCGACATCGGCAACACCGTCCTGATAGTCGAGCACGACGAGGCGATAATGCGCGCCGCCGACCACATAGTGGACCTCGGTCCGGGCGCGGGCGAGCATGGCGGGCATATAGTCGCCGAAGGGCCCGTGGACGACATCATAGCCGAGCCAGAATCGCTCACCGGCCAGTACCTCGGCGGCTCCAAGCGGATCCCTGTGCCGGCCGAGCGTCGTCCCGGCGGCGACAAGTCTATCACTATCCGAGGCGCCCGGCAGAACAACCTGCGGAACATAGACGTGGAAATCCCGCTCGGCAAGCTCGTGTGCATCACGGGCGTCTCAGGCAGCGGCAAGAGCACGCTCATATACGAGATACTGTACAAGAAACTCGCCCAAACCCTCTACCGCGCCCGCGAACGGCCCGGCGACTGCGATTCCATAGACGGCATCGGCAGCGTGGACAAGGTCGTCAACATAGACCAGTCGCCAATAGGCCGCACCCCTCGCTCGAACCCGGCTACCTACACCGGAACGTTCACCCCCATCCGCGAACTGTTCGCCACCGTGCCGGAGGCGCGCGCGCGCGGCTACAAGCCCGGACGCTTCTCGTTCAACGTCAAGGGCGGAAGGTGCGAGGCTTGCAGGGGCGACGGCTACATCAATATCGAGATGCAGTTCCTGCCCGACGTAACCGTGCCGTGCGAGGTCTGCTCCGGCGCGCGCTACAACCGCGAAGCTCTCGAAATCGAATGGAAAGGCGCCAACATCGCCCAGGTTCTCAACATGACAGTAACCGAGGCGCTCGAACACTTCGAGAACATACCCCGCGTCAAGCGCAAGCTCCAGACCATGTACGACGTCGGACTCGGCTACATCCGGCTAGGCCAGCCCGCGACGCAGTTGAGCGGCGGCGAGGCGCAGCGCGTCAAGCTCTCGACCGAGCTGTCCAAGCGCGCCACCGGACGTACCCTGTACATCCTCGACGAGCCTACCACCGGCCTATCATTCGAGGACTGCTCGCACCTGATGAGAGTTCTCCACCGTCTCGTGGACTCCGGCAACAGCGTCGTCCTGATAGAGCACCACCTCGACCTCATCAAGAGCGCTGACTGGCTGATAGATCTCGGCCCGGGCGCCGGAGACCGCGGCGGCGATATCATAGCCGAAGGAACGCCCGAAGACCTGGCCGAGATGGACCACTCCCAAACCGGCCGGTACCTCCGCGGAGTCCTGCCCGGCTACGCCTTAGAAGCCGTACAAGCCGCTGATTAGACGATTACAAAGCCCCTTCCTCTTTGACAGGGAATGTTAGGATGGGTGTGAAAGCCCCCTCTCCCTCAGGGAGAGGGTTGGGGTGAGGGTGAATCTGTCGCCCAAACCATCTAAAATCAACAAAAATCCCCTGTAGAGGCCCGCACATGACCACAATCGCCCCCCACATCGAGGAATTTCTTAGCCGAACCCAGATAGCCGTGATCAGCACGGTGGATGCCCAGGGCAACCCGCGTTCCGCGCCAATCTGGTACCACTGGGAAGACGGCGCGGCATACTTCTTCACGGGCAGGCAAACTCTAAAGTGGCGCAATCTCCTCCGCCATCCTCACGCCTCCATGTGCGTTGACCTGCGGGTGCCGCCCTACGAATCCGTAGTCCTCAACGGCCCAGTCGAAGAAGTGGATCGCCCCCTTTACGACCTGGTGCTATCCATGGCGACCCGCTACTACGGCGAAGAAGAGGGCCGCGCCTTCGCCGAACACTATCGCGGCGAACCCCAAGACGTGGTGGTCTTCAAGCTAACCCCAAGCCGAATCGCCGACTACACCCAATGACCGCCGATCGATCTCTTGCCCCATCCCCGCAAGCTGGGGATCCAGAGCTCCACCAACTCCATCCGCGCGTCCCGGAACCAATCCTCACGGTTAAGAGATCTCTTTGCGCCTCTGCGCCTTTGCGTTAAAAGCGGCCTAACCCCGCCTCACCACCGGCAGTTCCAGCGCCGACGGATGCCCCGCATCGTGCAGAACCGTCTGCATGGACGGCGTCAGATCAACCGACTCGTCGTGCGGAGCGCCCGTGTGCCGCGCGAACGCCGGGAAGTTGCTCGACGACACCTCCAGCCGTATACGGTGTCCCTTGCGGAACAACATCGCCGTCGGCCCCACGTCCACCCGATAACGATATGCCTCGCCCGGCGTAATCGGAGAAGGCGACTCCAGCGACTCGCGGTAGCTCGCCCGCAGAATCCCGTCGCACACGTTGATCGCCAGCCCATCCGGGTGAACGTCCACCAGCTTCGCGGTCCAGTCCGTGTCCGACGCCGACGTAGCCGCCCATAGATCGAGCGTTACGTTGCCGACCACCTCCGTATCCCTCTCCAGCGGCGCCGACGTATAGACCAGTACGTCGCCCCGACCCTCGACCGCGCGCTGATCCTGCGCCCCCACCTCGAACACAGTCGGGATGCCGCCCAGGTGCGCCCCTCCGTGCGTCGGAACCGGATTCAACGGGTTGTACAGGAAGCGGTCCGCCGCCTCCGACTCGCCCGGCGGATCCATGGACAGAGCGCCGTCGCCATTCAGCGTATTCGCCCTGCCGTCGCTCCGCAGGAACAACGTCATCGTCTCCGCGTCCGGCGGAGGCCACGCCTCCTCCGCGCGCCACTCGTTCCTGCCCATCACGAAGATGTACACCGGCGGGTCGGAGTCCACGCCGTTGTCCTCGTCCAGCAGCCATCGGTCGAACCACGCAAGCTGCATCCCGTGCCAGTCAATCGCCGCGCCCGACGCCGACGGCCCGAAGTAGCCGATCCCCGCCGACGGATCCGGTAGCGGCTGGTGCAGCCACGGCCCGACCACCAGGTGCTGCTGCGACCGCGCCAGCTCCGTCGCCCCGCGCTCGCGCATCCCCTCGTAGCAGCGCAGCGTCGCCCGGATGAACCCGTCGTACCAGCCGCCCTGTATCAGCGCCGGAACAGTTATCCGGTCGAACTTCTCTCGCGGCGCGATCGCCTTCCAGTAATCGTCATAGGTCGGGTGCGCTAGCCAGTCGTAGTAATAGTCCGCCACCTCGCGCATCCCGTCCATCCTGCCCAGCGGCAGATGATTCGCCACCGCCAGCGGATCGCGTCGCCACTCGCGCAGCCGAGCCTTCGCTTCCGGATGTCGCGCCGCGCGTTCTCCGAAATCGTCTAGCGCGAACCCCGCCGCCCAGCCGCTTGTCCAGAACAGCTGGAACACCCCGCCCAGGTACGTCCAGCTATCGTAGTACGAGTCCGCCGTAACGCCCGGAATGATCGCCTTCAGCGACGGATGCGCCTCCGTAGCCGCCAGCCACTGCGTCGCCCCGTGATACGATATGCCGAACATCCCCACGTTCCCGTCCGACCACGACTGCGACGCTACCCAGTCGATCGTATCGTGCCCGTCCACCGCCTCGTGGACGTATGGATACCACTCGCCGTCCGAAGCGTGCCGCCCGCGCACGTCCTGGATGACCACCGCGTAGCCCCGGTCCAGTGCGCGCATCGGGTCCAGGTACATACTCCTGTAACGCGGAGAGTGCTTCCCATACGGAATCCGCTGGAGCAGGGTAGGGAACCGCCCGCTTCCGGCGGGACGGTAAACATCCGCCCTCAGAACCGTGCCGTCCCGCATCGGAACCGCCACATTCGTCTGCGAAGAAACAGACGTCGCCCGTCGAAACTCATCCTTGATCGGTTTTGGCAGCATATCGCCCTCCGTTGATCCCCTCTGCGCCTCCGCGCCTCTGCGTCAAATCCCCCCGCATCCTAGAACGCCCGTAACCAAAATGCAAAGCCCCATATGTTACAATCCCCCAACCCCAACCTGGAGCACGCAGTGACCACATCCCCCATCACCGTCCGCCCAGCCATTCTCGAAGACGCCTCCGCCATCGTCCGCTTCCAGCAGAACATGGCCCTAGAGACCGAAGACAAGCCCCTCGACGCTCCTACCGTAACCGCCGGTGTCGCCGCCGTGTTCGACGACACCCTCAAAGGCTTCTACGTCGTCGCCGAGACCGATGGCGCAGTCGTCGGCAGCCTCCTCATCACCTACGAGTGGAGCGACTGGCGAAACGCCACCTTCTGGTGGATACAGAGCGTGTACGTGGACGCCGCCCACCGTCGGCTCGGAGTCTATACCGCCATGCACCGCTACGTCCTCGAACGCGCCCGCGCCGACGGCTGTGGCGTCCGCCTATACGTGGAGCGTACAAATACCCGCGCGCAGGCAACCTACAAGGCGCTCGGAATGGACCACTCCCACTACGACCTCTATGAAATAGACTTCACCGAAACGCCCCTCTAAGCGGACCGATGACCCTTCGCGAGAACATCCGCGTCGTCTCGAACGCCCGCCCCGCCTCTGCGCGCTCCATCCAATGAGCTGGATACTCTACGCCCTGGCCAGCACCATCACGTTCACAGTTATCACTGCGCTCGACAAGATACTCATTGTCCGCTTCACGCCCAACCCGCGCACCTTCATCGTGATGGTCGGCCTCACCCAGTTCCTGCTCGCCCTAGTCGTCTTGCCCTGGGTCGTTTGGACGGGCTACACCGCAACGCACACGGCGGTCGCCATAGTATCCGGGATCACCTCCGGCGGCTACCTCGTCCTCATGTTCTGGGTGATGGGACGTCAGGATGTCTCGCGCGTCATCCCCGTCACCTCGACCTACCCCATATTCGTCGCCATCCTCGCTCTTGTATTCCTCGGAGAGGCGATCAGCATACTCGCCTGGATCG
Organism: Dehalococcoidia bacterium; assembly: GCA_034420955.1. Classification (GTDB taxonomy): domain Bacteria; phylum Chloroflexota; class Dehalococcoidia; order Lucifugimonadales; family UBA1123; genus VXRN01. The sequence goes on along the minus strand of DAOUKV010000022.1, from coordinate 64,237 downwards.
GCATCTTGGTAACCGTAGCCGGCGCCTGTTTGATGTCCTTAGGCCCCACCGTCCGCGCCAATGAAGACCGGAGCGGAGAGAAGCTCGCGTTCTTCCTTCTCATCGTCGCCAGCCTCGGCTTCGGACTGAGCCAATTCTTCAGTGAAGTCGTAGAAGACGACATGACCCTGTGGACACTGTTCTTCTGGCGCGCCCTCGGCAACGGAGCCGCGTGCGTCGGCTTCATGATACGGCCAAGCGGCATCCCCGACCTGATCGCCACCCTCCGCAGGCCCAGGTCCGTAGGCTTGATCCTGTTGACCGAAGGCGCCTTGGTATTCGTCGCCCTGTTCTTTCTATTGTGGGCAATCTACACCGGCCCCGTGTCGCTCGTATCCACCGTCGCCGCCACCCGCCCCCTGTTCGTGTTCGCCCTCGGAGTCATCCTCAGCATCGGAGCGACCAACGTATTGAACGAACCGTTAGAAGGCAAAGTCCTCGCCGTCAAGCTCATCGCCACCGCCATGACCGTCGGCGGCGTCATAACCGTAACCGTCTCCCAAACCCTGAACGGAGGCTGAGCCGCGAACCTGTCCCAGATTCGTAGGCGCTTGATATTGGATAGCGCCCTCGCCTCCAACCGTCATTCCGGCGAACGCCGGAATCCAGAACGCCGCGCCACCGCCAACGGCGATTCCAGGAGCCAGCGCCTACCAATCTGGTATAGGTTCCTGAGCCGCTACCAGCCCGGCGTCTCCCCCAAGTATGCGGTATGATAGGTTGAAGCCGTGATTCATGCGAGGGCAACATGAGAATATCCGAAAGTGGACAGATCACCATCCCCAAGCGACTGCGCGACCAGTTCGGTATGCACGAAAATGTCGAGGTCGAGATAACGCCAACCGAACGGGGTTTGCTCATCCAAAGGCGGACCGCCGCAGAGCATCCGGTCGAGAGAATCAGCGGGATACTCGACGGCGCCCTCAACGTTAACGAATACATCGAAGAGATCCGTGGAAGATGATCACCGCGGTATATGCCAACGTCTTGCTCGACGTATTCCTCTCCGAAGCGCCGCATCACCATCAATCCCAAGATTGGCTTATCAGCGCCTACGACAGCGGGATCATTCTAGTCCGCGACATCGTCCAAAGGTATCAATATCTAACAGTGGGCCTCTGACTTGGTACTAGAGTGATCAACTCATTGCCGATTGATCGCAGGTTTGATTCCCGCTAGACCTACTAGAGTATGTTCCGCTACAAGGAATTTGGAAGCATGAAATCATTTGAAACCAACCGTGAATCAGAATCCAGAATCTATTACATAGTACGGCCTGTGAGTTGGAAAAGACCGTACATGGTCTTTGTCTTATTGGTTGCCTCGATTTTCTTGCTTGGGTCATCGGTTACTTTCTGTGAAACTGGTGATGTTTACAACAGATCCTACGACTTGACTCACGATTTTTCCTCTCGTTGGTATGGTGGTAAGGCACAGCTAACGCCTCGCTGGACTCCGGATGACTCCCATATCGTATTTGGATATGCTGGAAGAATATTCATAGTGGACGCAGGTGGCTCCGATCTCAAGTCACTGTCCGGGTCATTTGAACCATTACATGTTTTTAGTGAGACCACCGAAATTGACTTCTCACCTTCGCTTTCGCCAGATGGGTCCAAGGTAGCTTATAGTACACTTAGATATGCCACTGGTGAGTTGTCGGAGCACACTTATGAAATAGCCACCCAAGCTATAAATGGATTAGATCGTCAAAGACTCACCAATAACAATTGGAATGAAGTCAGTCCTTCTTGGTCGCCTGATGGCTCTAGAATAGCCTACGTTTCCTATCGTGAAGAGGGACCTCGTGTCTATATGATGATGCCAGATGGCTCGGACAAGCGTAATATCGCCCCCTCAGTTGAGTCTTCGTTTCAACCGCCGGTGTGGTCGTCCGATGGAAGTCGTTTGGCTTTCTTGGCTATTGAGAGAGAACCAACTGAAGTACCTTACTTGGACACTTACTACAGTAACGCAACTCCAACACCTAGTACTTACAAAGGACATTTGATTCGCTTTGTGGCATACACGGTTGAGACAGATGGTTTCGGCCTAACAAAATTGGAGTGGACAAACGACCGGAGCTCTTCGCCACGGCAGCGTATTGGGATTAGTGACCTCGCACTACCGGAAGAGACCGTTAGCCTGCTCTCCTGGTCACCTGATGGGCAAAAGTTGGCCTTTACTGCTGGGTTTTACGGAGAGCCTGACCATCTGTATATCGCGAATCTCAATATTGGACAAGTGCAGCAGATTCTAGATCTCTCGACAATTTTAAAGGCTCGACAATACTACCATAGCGCATATGGGAATATAGAGGGCTCGATACAGGGAATTGCATGGTCCCCTGATGGCTCACAGATTGTTTTCGAAGTTGGCGGTCACCGGTTGGTTGGCGATACTTTGCAAGGACGCAGCAGCCTATTTACCATTGCTTCAAACGGCTCGGACTTCCCGCTGCTCTTAGATGAAGCGGATGGTGATTACGTTACTTCCTACGCCGAGTCTTACTTAGAATGGCCAGTTGCCCTAGTACGAGGCGTACTGGCGCCTCGTCAAGGGTACAGCCCACCCTCGGTGGATTATCTGCAGAAAGCGAGCTTCTTGATAGAGTATGCACCAGCGCGAATCATTATGAACCTCGACAGCCAAGACGCAAACGTCTCGCATGAGGTTGAGGGTTGGGTGCTGACTATCAATTCTTGGGGTGAGTCCGATGAGATACCGTTGGTTAGAATAGCGGGTGACAGGCTAGTAGCCATGAACCCTTGACTGGACTACGGTGAACCGACGACGAAACTCTCATTGCCGCCAGGACCAGGAGGGCGACACCGGCAGAACGCCCACCAACAGAAGCCAAAGACGCATTGACGAACAGACCGTCGAGGCGTATAGGTTGAAGTGCCGCTCGCTGTCCCTGAGTACTGCTCACGCTGCATCCTCATCGGAGTCAGCGTCTTCAGACGCGCCGCCTCCGATATGCGCGACATTATAGTGGCCTGAGCTCTGAGGGGTCGAAGAGGTTGTTGGATAGGTAGCGGAATAGCCCGGTTTTGTAATGCCGGTGGGACCGGCTTCAGGTCAGGCTGGATGTGGCTACGGCCTTTGGCCTAGGGAAGATAGGAACAGCCTGGCGACGGTTGAGGATCGCTGCGCTCAGCAGCGCCGAGTTGACCGCTCTGTGGCCCTGGGGTCGGGGAGTGCGCTTGGGATGAGCTTGTATATTGTATCATCTCATTGGTCGGACCCCCTTCCGAAGTTTGCTTCATTCCTATCTTCGCCGAGAGTCCGGTCTTTTTCTGTATCTTGCTCAAAAGCGGGTACGCGTGAGCCCCCCACCCTCTCTATTAACCAAAGTCTTGACACCCCACCCAACTTAGCCTATGCTAACCAAAAGGCTTAGCTATCCCTGACTCCAAAGGCTCGGACGCCCTAACCCAACCGCTAAGCCCAACGGAACCCCGCCAATTCGCCCGCGCTACATAGACCATACGGGAAGGTGGACAAAATGCAGATAACCGCCCCCGCAGCCACCAGACGCTTCTCCTCCACCGCCGCGATAGCGGTCCGTCGCGCAGTCGCCCCCGTCGCCCACCGCCGAGCGCGACGACCGCTCCGTTTCCCGCTCGCGTTCAACCTAGCCGCCGTCGCCCTCATAGCCCTAACCCTTGGAATCGCCATCCTAACCCGCTTCTAGCCAACCCAAGGCAGAATCGCGCGCGTCCGGCGTCTCTCGTTTCTCACTCCTCTTTCCTCTTTTCTAGTTCCGCCCGTCCCGCTTCCAGCGTTCTGACGATCTCGTCCACGTCGAATACGCAGCCGCCCCATGTGCCGCCCGACGCGTGCTGAAGCGCGGCCCACAGCCGCGAATCGTCCGGCAGGCTCGGATGCGGCGCCAGGTCGTCCGGATCCGGACGGCGCGCCAGCTCAGCCTCGCCCCACGCCGCGCCGCGCTCGGCGCCGTTCTCGCCCGCTAGCCCCACGAGATTGATGCGTCCCGACAGCTCGTTGCGGTCTATCACGATCTCCACCAGGTCGCCCTCCCGGACCTTGCCAATCGGGCCGCCCGCCAACGCCTCTGGTCCCACGTGTCCGATGCACGCCCCCGTTGAAACCCCCGAGAACCGCGCGTCAGTTATCAGCGCTACGTCCTTGCCGTAAGACAGATGCTTCAACGCCGCCGTTATCTGATAGACCTCCTCCATGCCCGTGCCAAGCGGCCCGCCGCACGTCAGAACCATGATGTCGCCCGCCTTGATGCGCTCGTCCTCGTCGCGGCTCTTGATCGCCGCTATCGCCGCCCGCTCCGAGCGGAATACCCGCGCCGGGCCTGTGTTGCGATACACCCCGTCGTCGTCCACCACGGTCGGGTCTATCGCCGTGCTCTTGATAACCGATCCCTCCGGCGCCAGGTTGCCCGCCGGGAAGCACACCGTGCTCGTCAGCCCGCGCGACCGCGCCCGGTCCGGCTCCAGGATCACGTCGTCGGGATCTATCCCCCTAGTCTCTCGCAGGTAGCTCCGCGTATGCCGCCGACGCTCCGACTGCTCCCACCAGTCCAGGTTCTCTCCCAGCGTCTGCCCCGTAACCGTGAGCGCCGACGTGTCCAGAAGCCCCATCCGGCGCAGGTGCAGCATCACCTCGGGCGTTCCGCCCGCCGCGTACAGCACCGACGTCGGATGCCCCACCGGACCGTTCGGCAGCACGTCAACGATGCGCGGAGTCTCGCGGTTCACCCGGTTCCAGTCGTCGAGGCCCATTCGTCGCCGTCCTGCGGCGTGCGCGATGGCGGGCGTGTGCAGCAGCAGGTTCGTCGAACCGCCACACGCCGCGTGGACGACCATCGCGTTCTCGAACGCCGCGTCCGTCAGGATGTCCCGCGACGTCACGCCTCTACGCTCCGACATTACCAGCGCCCGCGCCGACCGCCGCCCGATGTCCAGCCACGCTCCGGTCCCGGACGGCGACAGCGCGCCGTGCGTTATCGCCAGCCCCAGCGCCTCCGCCACCACCTGAGACGTCCCAGCCGTTCCGAGGAACTGGCAGCCGCCGCCCGGCGACGCGCACGCGCGACAGCCCACGTCCTGCGCGTACTCGAGCGTAACCTCGCCCTGCGCGAACCGCGCGCCGATGGACTGGATCATCCCCGTATCCTCGCCATGCTCCGGCGCGAGCGTTACCCCGCCCGGAACCACGACCACAGGCATATCCGGCAGCCCCGCCAGCGCCATCATCATCGCGGGAAGCCCCTTGTCGCACGAGGCCACGCCCATCACGCCCTGCGCCGTCGGCAGCGACCGCGCCTGGCGACGGAACACCTGCGCCGCGTCATTGCGATACGGCAGCGAGTCCAGCATCCCCGTCGTCCCCTGGGTGCGTCCGTCGCACGGGTCCGAGCAGAACAGCGCGAACGGGATGGAGCGCAGCTCGCGCAGCTCCTCCGACGCTGTATGCACGAGTGTCGAAAGCTCGAAGTGACCCGTGTGCAGCCCCAGGGCGACGGGCGTGCCGTCCGGCTCCCGCAACCCGCCCGCCGTGGACAGGATGACGAACTGCTTCCTGAGCAACTCCACCGGATTCCAGCCCATACCCGCGTTCTGAGTCATCCCAAAGTGGTCGCCCGACGCGCCCTCTATCAGAAATTCCGCCGTAAACGGCGCCGTCCCCGACGGCCCGGCAGCGTGCGTCAGAATCTCCGGAGGCGCCCCATCCAGAACGTCAGCCGTCGTAAGCTCCCGCGTATCGTGTGTCGTCGTCATCGCGTCCTCCCATCAGGTCAATCGCGCTTGCGCATGGATTCCCACCCAAATCTAAACCCAAAGCCCCAAAGACGCAAATCAAAAGCCTTTGCGCCTTTGCCTCTTCGCGCCTTTGCGTCAAAACCTCCGCGCTCTCTGCGTTCCCGCGTTAAATCTATGCTACAATCCCCCGCAATCCACACAATCAGGCCAACCCATGCCCCCCTTCCTATCGGTCACGAATCTCTCCAAATCCTTCAACGGCTTCCAGGCCGTAGATGGCGTGTCCTTTGGCATCGAAGAGCGGGAAATCTTCGGACTGCTCGGACCCAACGGCGCCGGCAAGACGACGACCATCCGCATCCTGGCAACAGTTCTAGCTCCCGATAACGGGGACGTCGCCATAGGCGGCCACTCTGTCGCCTCGGACGGCGACGAAGTCCGCAAGCTGATAGGCGTCTGCCCGCAAGAGCTGGCGCTGTACACCGAACTCTCCGCCACCGACAACTTGGTCTTCTTCGGCAGAATGGCCGGACTGGGTGGACGCGACGCCAAAGACGCCGCCCGCGACAACCTCGAACGGGTAGGGCTGCTCGACCGCGCCGGCGACAAGGTGGACGACTTCTCCGGCGGCATGAAGCGCCGCGTGAACCTCGCCATCGCCCTCATGAGCCGTCCCAAGCTGCTGTTCCTCGACGAGCCGACCGTCGGCATAGACCCACAATCTCGCAATCACATCTTCGAGACCGTAGAAGAACTCCGCGACGCCGGCATGACCGTTCTCTACACAACCCACTACATGGAAGAAGCCGACCGCCTCTGCGATCGCCTCGCCATCATGGACCACGGACGGCTGATCAGGCTCGGAACGCCCGACGATCTCAAAGCCGAGTTCGGCGACCCATCCGACGTAACCCTGGAAACCGTGTTCTTGGAACTAACCGGACGCAGCCTGAGAGACTAGCGCCTCGCCAATATCGCCCAGATACACTCGTTCCTTTGCGCCTTTGCATCTTCGCGCCTTTGCGTTAAATCCAAGCATTCAACTTAGCTATTAGGAGAACAACCATGCCCACCTACGAGCACATCCTCTACGAAATGCGCGGGACGACCTGCGTCATCACTCTCAACCGCCCCGAAACCCTGAACGCCATCACAGAGCCGATGGAAGCCGACCTTCACGACGCGCTCGACATCGCCGAAGCCGACCCCGAAGCCCGCGTCGTCGTTATACAGGGCGCCGGCAGGGCGTTCAGCTCCGGCTACGACATCGCCTCCTTCCAGGAGACCGATCCCGTGTCGATGATCGGCAAGGGGCAGAGCGCCGCCGACCACGTATCGCGCTGGTTCTACCACGACCGAAACATGGTGCGGAACCAGACGCACATCTTGGAGCTGTCCAAGCCCGTCATCGCCTGTGTTCACGGCTGGTGCATGGGCGGCGGAACCTGGCTGTCGCTGACGTGCGACATGACGTTCTGCTCCGAAGACGCCGTGTTCGCCCAGCCCGAGGTGCGTCAGATATCCAACACCAGCTTCCTGTGGGTACTCATGGCGGGCTACAAGAACGCTCTGCGCTACTCCCTCACCGGAGACCACATAGACGCGCAAGAGGCGTTCCGCATCGGCCTGGTCAACGAAGTGTTCCCTGACAAAGACGCCATGATGGCCGAAGCTTTCCGCCTCGCCGAGCGCATAGCCATGATAAGCCCCGAAACGGTAGCGGCCAACAAGTACGTGGCCACCCTGGGACTGGAGATGATGGGACTCCGCAACGCCATAACGTCCAACTGGCTGCTCTCTTCGATAGCCCACTCCGCCCAGCGTCCCGATTACAACCGCCGGGAGATGATCGAAGCCGCCGCAGAAAGCGGGATGCGCGGCTTCCTCCAAGTCCGCGACAACCCCTTCCGTCCCGAACCCTTCGGCCCACGCTCCGAGCCCAAAGAATAGCGCTCCAAGTTCCTTCGACTTTTAGGGTGGGGGCGCCGCCTTCGCCCCTACAAACCCCCGCAACGCCTCGGCCACCGCCGTCGGCTGGTCCATATACATATTGTGCGCGCTGTCAGGAATCGTCAGCATGTCGAAATCCGGCGTCTCTCGCGCTATCTCAGCCACTTCGCCAAAGCTGTCAGCGCGGGAGTCGCTGACGATGAACAGAGTCGGCTTGCCCAGCGCGCGCAGGGTAGGGCGCAGGTCTGGATAGTCGCCCTCGCGCTCTCCCCAGGCCATGCTCGCCGACGCCCACTTCATGTCGAACCTGCCATCTTCGCGCTGGAACGACTCGCTTGCCACCACGTCGCGGATTACGTCGTCGCGCCAGCGGCCCGTCATCGGGTGTCGCTTCAGATAGTCGTACATCTCTGATCGGCTTCCCCACGTCCGGCGCGGACGCTCCGCGCGCTGGGACACCATGCGCTGAAACGCCTCGGTAACCACGACCATCGGCTCCAGCAGTGCCAGCCTGTCGAACATGTCCGGCCGCCGCGCTGACAGTTGCGCCGCCACCACGCCTCCCGTCGAGTGCGCCGCCACCGTGACGCTCCGCATCCCAACCGCGTCCCCCACGGTGTCTATAAACGCCTCTAGGTCGTCCACCCGCTGCGCGAATCTGTATCCGAGCTCCGGCCATTCGCTATCGCCGTGCCCGCGCGCGTCCGGCGCGACGACGTGGAAATCGTCGCGCAACTCCCGCGCCACCGCATCCCATGAGCGGGCCGTCCGCATATCCCCATGCAGAAGCAGCAGCATCGGCGCGCCGGATTCGCCGCGATCCCGACCGTCCGGCGCGCCCCAGTCCGCATAGTGGATGCGGACGCCGTTGACGGTCGCGTATCTGCTAGTCGGGACAGACGACTCGCTCACTCTCTTTCCCCGGTCCTCGCTACACCAGCCCCAACTCTTCCAGTATAGGAGGAATCTGGGCCTTCTCCTCCGCCGTCAGTGGGCGGAAGGGGAGGGAAGTGTTGTCGTGGTCTATCACGCCCATATGCTTCAGCGCCGCCTTCATGCCGCCAAAGCTCGCCGCGTTCGCGCCGCCTCCCTGAGCTACCGCCCCGACCTTCTGCGCCTTTAGCAGCAGCGCGTTGCACTCGCGCACAGTCTCGGCGTCGCCCGCCTCGCCCGCTTCCCAGCCGCGAGCGCACACGTTAGGCACAAGGTTCGCTATGCCCGGAATCACGCCGTGAACGCCCACGCTGCCCGCGCTCGTCGTGCGGAACACCGTGCCCAGGAAGCGCAGCAGCGAAATCTCGCCCTGTTCGCACAGCACGTTCAGCTGCGCCAGCAGTTCGCCCGCCCCGGAGCTGTCCTTCACGCCCACCACCGTGCCCTCAGCCGCCAGTGTCGCTATCGTACCCGGGTCAACCGCGGTCTTCACCGTCTGCGGGATGTTATAGACCCACAGCGGCATCCCCACGCTGTCCTGAACGTGCCGGTAATGGTCGAGCAGTTCATCCTGGGAGTCCGGGTAGTAGTAAGGCGGCGTCAGCGCGATGCCGTCCATGCCCAACTCGCGCACCTCGTTCGCCAGCGAGACCGACAGCCGCGTGGATGCGCTGGAAATGTTGCCGATGACCGGCACGCGCCCCGAAACCTCGTCCACGACCGCCTCCATGCCGCGCACGCGCTCGTCGTCCGGCAGGTTGGCGAACTCTCCGGTCGTCCCCGACGCCCAGATCCCGTGAACCCCGCTGTCTATCAGGTGATTCACCAGCCGCCGCAGCGACGGAATGTCAATGCTCTCATCCGGGTTCAGCGGCGTAAGCATCGGAACGATCACGCCCTTGATTTCCTTGTCTGCCATCCTGACAATCTCCCTTGTTGTAACTCTGTCGTCGTTCTAACTTTGCTAGATGGGTCGGGTAGGGTGTGAGATGCGAACGGCGCGCCCCTATCTCCTCACTCCTACATCTGAAACGCCTCGAAGCTAACCGCGTAGTCGCACCCGAACTGCTCGCCTACCGCGTTCGCAATCATCGGCAAGAACATGTCAGGATGAACGTCCTGGCTCAGACCCTTTATGTAGGCGTCGTGCTTCTCCAGAGACTCCACGCCCTTCCATATGTGATCCCCCACGTCCACCGCGTGCGTCGGGTTCGGCGACCCGCCGACGATGAACATTCGGACTCCGCCCCACGGCTCCAGCCCCTCGTCCAGAAGTCCCGGGAATATCCACCGGTTGCCCGCGTCGCGGCAGGCGTCCAGCGCGGCGAGCCCCACCGCGCGGTGGTCCGCCTGGTTCGCCATGCCCTGGGCGAATCGCAGGTCGAAGTTGATCGTAACGACCACCTCCGGCTTGTGCCTGCGGATGGCGCGAGCGATGTCGCGGCGCAGCGGCAGGCCGTATTCCACCACACCGTCCGTATAGTCTAGGAACTCCACCGTATCCACGCCCACCACCTTCGCGCCATTTATCTCCTCTTGGGAGCGTATCCTACTCGCCTCGTCCGGGCGCATCCCGTCTATCCCGGCCTCCCCGCGCGTAGCAAGCAGATACGCAACCGTCTTCCCCTCGGACGTCCACTTGGAGACCGCGCTCGCCGCGCCGTACTCCAGGTCGTCCGGGTGCGCCACCACCGCCAGCGCCGTCTGCCACTCTTCGTCAAGCGCCAGCAGCGCCTGCTCATCCGACATCAAGAATCTCCTTGTTCCGCGTTTGCGTCCGTCTCGTCGTCATCCAGCAAGAGACCGAATGGAAGATACGGCGGCATATGCTCGTCTTCAGCGGCCCGTTCTAGCTCCTCGGTAACCGGGTTGACCTTCATCTTAAGATTCTCAAGAATCTCGTATCCGATGAGCGGGATGGGCGCTTCCGTAACCAGCGCGGGCGTTACTCTGCCATCGAGTCGGACCGCTGCGCTGTAAGTGTGCTGCTCGATTATGCCTGTGGCCGTTTGGACCTTGCGGGGACCGCCCGGTACGACAGGCAGCCCAAGCGCCTCGATGTCCGATTGGGGCAGGCCGACATGCGTCGAGCCCGTGTCCACCAGAAAAGTGAACAGTCGAGTTCCAGTATTGCCGATCGCCGACGCTCTAACTGTAATTCGGCCCATTACTCCCCGCCCCCAATCGCCGGCAGAAAGTGAACCTCGCTATCCTCGCCTACCTTTTCCAGCATCCCCAGCGGCGTAATCTCGCCGTCAATGGCGACGGAGATGTTGCCCTTGATGCGTCCGTCCTCCACGAGACGCTCCATGAAGCCCGGATACTGCGCTTCGAGGTTGTTCACTATCTGTCGCACCGATGAACCCTCGATCTCAACCCTGCTCTTGCCGTCGCTCAACTTCTGCATCAGCGACGGGATGAAAACCGTAGCCATACCCCTATCTCCTCAAAATATCTAGTTCCCAGCATACCACAAACCCACTAAATCGTTCGCGCCTGAACTTCATCCCCCAAGCGTCTCTGTGCCCCTCCGTTAAATTCCCCGCTGGTATCCGCTACCCTGAAAGGCGTATAATGATATGAACAGTTCCGGCGGCGCGCGCCGCCCCCATACGGAGGCCCAGATCATGACCGTAGATATGCAGACCGAAACTGGCACGTGGCGAGTGAAGGCCGGCTTGGCGCAGATGCTCAAGGGAGGCGTCATAATGGACGTCGTAACTGCCGAGCAGGCGCGCATCGCCGAAGACGCCGGCGCGGTCGCCGTCATGGCGCTGGAGCGTGTGCCGGCCGACATTCGCGCAGCTGGTGGCGTCGCCCGAATGTCCGATCCCACCAAGGTTGCCGAGATAGTGGACGCCGTAACCATACCTGTAATGGCGAAGGCGCGCATCGGCCACTTCGTAGAAGCGCAGGTGCTGGAAGCGCTCGGCGTGGACTACGTTGACGAGTCCGAAGTGTTGACGCCAGCCGACGAGAACAACCACATCAACAAGCACGACTTCACCGTGCCGTTCGTCTGTGGCGCGCGCGACCTCGGCGAGGCTCTCCGGCGCATCGGCGAAGGCGCGGCGATGATCCGCACCAAGGGCGAAGCCGGTTCCGGCAACATCGTCGAGGCGGTGCGACACGCCCGCCGCGTTCTGGGAGAAATCCGACGCATCCAGAACATGGGCGACGACGAGCTGATGGCGACGGCCCGCGACCTGCGCGCCCCCTACGAGCTGGTCAAGGAAGTGCAGGAATCCGGACGCCTGCCCGTCGTAAACTTCGCCGCCGGCGGCGTCTCCACACCCGCCGACGCCGGACTGATGATGCAGCTTGGCGTGGATGGCATCTTCGTAGGCTCCGGCATATTCAAGTCCGCCAACCCCGACCGCATGGCAGACGCCATCGTCAAGGCGACCACACACTACCAGGACCCGACGATGATAGCCGAAGTCTCCAAGGGACTCGGCGACGCCATGCCCGGCTTGGAAGTCTCCAACATGCCCGAGTCCGAGCGCCTGTCCGTCAGAGGCTGGTAGCCCCGACACCAAACCCCCTCTCCCTCAGGGAGAGGGTTGGGGTGAGGGTGAATCTCCTGCCCCGACCAACCATGGAGTCCAAACCCATGCCCACCATAGGCGTACTGGCGATCCAGGGCGATTTTGCCGAGCACCGCGCCTCGCTCGAATCGCTCGGCGCGGAAGTGCGGGAAATCCGCCTGCCACAACAGCTAGATGAGGTTGACGCCCTCATAGTGCCGGGCGGCGAGAGCACCACCATCGTGCAGCTCATAGACATCTACGAGATGCGCGACAAGCTCCGCGAGCGCATACTCCGAGACCGGATGCCTACATGGGGAACTTGCGCGGGCATGATAGTCATGGCCGGAAACTTGCTCGACCACCGCCCGGAACCGCTGCGTCTCATGGACACTGTGGTCAGCCGCAACGCCTTCGGCCGCCAGGTGGATAGCTTCGAGGCAGACCTGGAAGTAGATGGCATGGACGGCCCCCCATACCGCGCCGTATTCATCCGCGCCCCCGTCTTCATAGAAGTAGGCGACGACGTGGACGTGTTGGCGCGCCTAGCCGACGGCCGCCCCGTAGCCGTCCGCGAGGGCCATATGCTCGCAACCGCCTTCCACCCCGAGCTAACCGACGACCCCCGAATGCACGAACTGTTTTTGGGAATGGTAGAAGGGTAGGGGATCGACCAGCGCCGAAACTGTTCCATACTGCCAGCCGCTTGATACCAGACATCACCCCAGCCCCCAACCGTCATTCCGGCGAACGCCGGAATCCAGAGCGTTTAGGCACAACCATCCCAGAATCATTGAGTCCATACGGATTACGCTATCCCACATCAGGAGCAAGTCTTATTGAAGAATGAAAAATTCGAGGAAGAAATACGGAGATTGACACAACCCATCAACCGTCAACTCCCACGCCCTTGGATGACGACGATGACGAATCCCCTAGAAGCGGGTGTATTCATCGTCGGAATGAACCAAAGCAGAGAATACCGCGTTGACGACGTATCCCACCATACCCACATAGACGCCCTATTCAATCGCAACGGGCAGAACTGTCGCCAACTTTACGACGAAACTACTAAGGGCAAGCCGTCCAGAACTCGACCGAACATTGATGATTTCGTCGTTCGCTTGAATCAGAAAGGCGTTCACAACATTCTGGAAACGAACGTGATCTGCTACTCTACCAAAATGAGCAGGGATCTGAGGAAACAAAACCATGCCGGCGGATCCGAACGAGGCGAAAAGATTTTTCGCTACCTGCTGGCTGAAATCTCCCCGACAGTTCTAATCGTTCATGGTAAAAAAGCAACCCAGCGTCTCAGCCGCATCCTCGGGATTGAGCGACTGATACTCCCTGGTTCCTCTGATGAGATTTGCGACGTCCAGACCCAGAGCCATCTAGTCATCCCCATTCGGAGTTTGGCGCCGCCGGAGTCCAGTAAATGGTCGTCATGGCGAGACGAATATCTTGATAGAGTCGCAACCCGTGTCTGCGAGAAGTTGGCAGGTATACCTCGTCCCTAATCCCCTCCCCACCTCTGCTAAACTGGAACCACCCCCACGCGCAGAGGCCACCCACGTCCCCCTCCTCCCATATCCGCCCCTTTCGTCCCCTCGACGCCATTCGCGCCGTCGCTTCCCCGCGTCCGAACCTCGCCCTTACGCTCGCCGCCCTCTCCCGCGATCGCCATTACGCCGCCTCCATCGCCGCTCTCTCCCACCGCCGGACCGCCTTCGTTGCAGCCGACGGCCCCCGCATCCGCGCCATCGCCGCCGTCCGTCCCCGCTCCGCCGCAATCAGTTGGGAAGTCTCCCACCTGTATGCCCCATACGCCGATGACTCGGATGCCTCGATCCCCCCGCTCCTCGAAACCGCCGCCGCCTCTGCCGCCTCATCCGGCGCGGAGCGCGTCTTCCTGCGCCTCGTGGACGGTAGTCCGGCCATCACCGTCGCGCGACTCGCCGGCTTCTTCCCCAGCCACCGCGAGATGCTGTACCGAGGCTCGCCCCCAACTTCCGAATATGGGCGCGGCCTGTTCGACGCCAACTCGCGGCTCAGACCCCGCGCGCCACAGGACGAATACGCGCTGTTCCGACTGTACAACGCCACCACGCCCGTGAGCGTCCGGCAGCTGTCCGGCATGACTCTCGACCAGTGGGCAGCCTCCAGCGAGCGCGCCCCTGGACGCCTGCAAGAGCGCGTATTCGACGTTGAGGCCGATGTGATGGGCAGCGTCAGAACCTCCGCGCCCCGCCTCGCCGCCGCCGGCCTCGCAGTCGAACTTCACCCGGACTACATCGCCCTAACGCCCGACATCGTGGACTACGCCGTCCGCCAACTATCCCCCGCCAATGGCGTCATCTGCGTCGTGCCGGAATACGCGCCGCACCTATCCCGCGCCTTGGAAGACCGCGGATTCGAGGCGCAGACGCAACTGGTCGTCCTTGTCAAGTCGATGGCGCGTCGCGTCGCTGAGCGCGTGCCGGCCGAAGCCCGGACAAACGTTATTCCGACACCCTGAACCGCCACACCGCGACCGCCAGGAATGCCGCGCCGAACGCCGACAGCGCCGCCATCTCCTGCGTAACGTCCCCGGACTGCGCGCCGAACAGCATCAGCTTGTTGAACCCCGTGTTTGCCCAACCGTGCGGCGTCAGCTTCGCTAGCGACTGCATCCACTCCGGCGTGATGAACAGCGGCCACCAGCAGCCACCCAGCGGCGCCAGCGTCAGCGACACCAGTACCCCGACCGTTGACGCCGCCCTCACATCGCTGACAAAACTCGCCAGCATCACCCCAAATGCCGCCGACGCCAGAGCCATCAGAACCGAGATTGCGACGACCGCCCCAGGCGAGGCCCCCAAGTCTATCCTGAACGCCAGAACGCCCACCCCCCACATCACCGCAAGCTGCAAGACGCCCCTGAACGCCGAGCCGCCGAATTTGCCGAGTATTATAGCCTCGCGCCTCGCGCCGTTCGTCAGCAGTCGCTCCAGGGTCCTGTCGCGCCGCTCGCGCGCTATCGCCTCCGCGCTCAGCGCCGCAGCGAAGAACACGAACATCGTCAGATAGCCCGGCAGTACGAAGTCGGTGGCGCTGCGCGGTTCCACTTCGCCGACCCGTTCAGTCTCGAACGATATAATCGCTCCGAATCCGAACCCCAGCGCTCCCCCATCCAACGCTCCCGGATCGAGTTCGTCCAGAATGTCCGGCAGCGCCCCGGCGCTCCCAAAGCCCGCCGCAACCGAGCGGGCGAACCCTTGCAGCGCGGCAACCTCGGCGGGGTTCGCTCCTACGCCGACCACCACTTCCAGCGCCGTGTGCCTCGGATACGTCAAGTCCTCTGAGAACCGCGCCGGGAACGACACGAAGCCCGGAATTTCCTCCGCCTCGATCCGAGCCAGCGCGTCGTTGTAGTCCAAAGCCGACACTGGCGCGTTGCCCTCTATCATCCCCTGTATGATCGCCCAGCTTATGCTCGAGTCCGCGCGCGCCTCTTGGGATGTGATCACAAGTTCAAGCGGCTCATCCTCCGCCGCGCCGATATTGCTGAGCGCAAGACTGAAGCCGATGACGAACATGAACGGCATCACGAACGCGAATAGCGCTGCGAATCTGTCTTTGAAGAAGACCCGCGTATCTTTGGATGCCATGATGAACGCCTGACGAACGACCGTGCCCATCTACCTCCCTCCGCCCGCGACCCGGAACATGACACGCGCCACGATGAGGAGCGCGACCGCGCTTCCCGCCATCACCGCCGCGCCTAGCCACTGTTCGACCAGAGACTCGCCGCCCGACAGAATACCGAACATCGCTTCAATAGCGTACCGCGTAAGCGTGATGCGAGAGAGAGCGTCCAGCGCGCCGTTGCCGGAAACGTCGAAGAACGTGCCGCCGAACACCGTCATGAACATCGTAACTACCACAGCCGACCAAATAGCCTGGTCCCGCGTCCGCGCCACCGAGCCGATGGTCAGACCCAGCGCGCTCACAGTCGCCGCCACCAGTACCGAGAACGCGAGCGACTGCGCGAATTCCGTCGCCCCGCCTATTCGCAACGCTACGAACGCCAGCGCGAGCAGTATCCCCGCCTGCGTAGTGGCGCGCAGTACACCCGCCAGGAACTTGCCCGCGAACAGGCCGTTCACGCTCAGCCGCGTCGTCATCAGCCGCTCCAGCGTCCTGTTCTGCCGCTCCTCCACTAGCGTCTGCGCCCCCATCGTCAGCGCGAACATCAGGAACATGACCATCATCCCCGGAACCATCCGAGCGACCGAATACGTCCCCGCCTCGTTTCCCTCCCCTCCAACGACCCGCGTCACGACGCCCAGCGACGGATTCGCGCGCTCCTCGGCCAGCCGATCGCTCACCGCCGCGTCTATCCGCGCCGGCGCGATTCCCGACCCTTCGAGCGCCATGTGAACCGCGTATCGCGTCTGCGCCTCTTCCGCTATCTCTTGCGCCACCGCTCGAGCCGTCGCTACCGCAGCCTGCCCGTCCTGCCCGCCGTTTCCGCGCTGCTTGACAGTGATTACCGCTGGGTTCGCCACTACGCCGATGCTGGAAGTTCCTGCCCCCGGCCCTGAGGGAGTTTCCGTCGGTACCAGCGCGTCCCACGCCATAACGCCGCTGGCCACTCGCTCATCCAGAGCCGCCGAGAACCCTGCCGGAATCACCACCGCGCTCAGAATAGCCGACCGTTCCAGCGCAGCGTTGGCGTCCGCCAGCGATCTCTCTCGCACCGTGATCTGGTCCAGCGAGTCCAGCCGGTCCACCAATGCCCGGGCGTGGACGCCGCCGTCCAGGTCCACTATATCCACGGTCGCGTGGAACGACGCCTCGTCACCGCCGAACGCCCCGTACATCAGCGCGAACAGTACGATAGGCAGGGCTATGCTGAACGCCAACTCGCCCCTGTTCATCAAGTAACGCTTTAGCTCCAGCAGGGCTATATGCGCGGGCAGAAACATCCAACCCTCCAGTCATGCCCGCAAACCTTAGCGCCCTATCCCACTCCCATGCCACCCCAGCGCAGAAGTCTCTGCGTCTCTGCGTTAAAATCTTTGCGCCTTGGCCCCTTTGCGTCTCTGCGCTAAAATCCACCCCCGCCTTTGCATTTTTCTAGCTGACGACATAGAATTGCCCTCAGAGTGAGATTGAGGCACATGAAGAAGACAGAGACCATCGAATTGATGTCAGCTGGTGGCGTGGTCTATCGCCGGAACGGTCGAGGCGGCCTAGGTTGCGCTGGTGACCCCGAGGCCAATGATCCTGATGACGTCGAAGTGGTCATCTGTGGACGCGAGTATCCTGCCATATGGGGCTTGCCCAAAGGCACGCCCGACGCGGGCGAGACGCAAGAAGAGACCGCCCTCCGAGAAGTTCGAGAAGAGACCGGCCTGGAGGTCGTGTCCGAAAAGTACATAGACAGCATCGAATACTCGTTCGTGCGCGCGAGCGACGGAGCGCGTTGCCATAAGGTGGTGCACTACTACCTGATGCGGCCCGTCGGTGGCGATACATCGCGGCACGACTACGAGTTCGATTTCGTCAGGTGGTTGCGGCATACCGACGCCCGCCGAACGCTTACCTACCCTAACGAGGTTGAAATTGTTGAAAAAGGTGTTTCCCTGGTCACGGCAGTCGGAGCGCGCTGAGTTGGCGCGCAACGACGTGTTCGTGGCCGGTGAGCGTGTCGTCCTGCGCGAGAAGGGCGTAACCGACATACCGGACGATTTCAAATGGCGCTCCGACCCGGAGCTTGCCGAGCTGGATGCCACGCGCCCGCTCAATATGCCGTACCACTACTTCGAAAAGTACGCCGTAGAAGAAATGCAGTACCCAGACCCGCGCTCCAAACGCCTGTCTGTGGATACCACCTGCGGCATCCACATCGGAAACGTCATGTTCTACGACATTGACCTACGCTCCAAGAAGGCCGAGCTAGGAATAATGATCGGCGACAAGTCGTACTGGAGTCAGGGATACGGAACCGAGACCGTCGGCCTGCTGCTCGACCATATGTTTGGCGAGTACCCGTTCGATCGCATCTACCTGCACACGTTGGCTTGGAACCACCGCGCCCAGAAGAGCTTTAGAAAGTCCGGCTTCAAAGAAGTCAGACCCGTACGACGCGGCGGATACGACTTCATCCAAATGGAAATCTACCGCCGCGAATGGGAAGCCATACGCGCCGCGTCCACTGCCGAACCTGCTCCAGCGCCCGGCGACTAAGCCACCGCGTCCGCGCCGTCGCATTCTTGCTTGGGCCGACGTCGGCTCGCAACGTCGCAAGTCCGTCACCCGTCGGCGGAATCGTCCGATGGCGGGCGTTGCCGAGCGCTGATCCGAGCCTTCGATTGCGCCGCGTACCCTTTGTCTTGTTCTATCAGGACCGCCCTCCGCCGCAGCGCCGCCGCCACCACTCCCGTCGTGCCCGAGCCCGAGAATGGATCCAGAACAACGTCGCCGGAACGGCTTGTCAGCAGAATGCACCGCCTCGCCAGCGTCCTGGGGAAACCCGTAGGGCGCTGAACGCCTATCGAGTCCGCCCCCAGAATCCAGTAGTTCCTCAGGTTCGCCCCGCTCTCTTCCCGAACGGCCTGGTTGTCGTAGTAGTACCTCGGCGTCTTCGAGAAGAGAAACAGCTCCTCCGTCGCATTCGATGGCCGATTCTTCACCCTATCGGCAATTGGCGCGCGCCTGGCCCAGGTAACGTTCGAGCGCAGAATCCAGCCGTCTTCTTGGAGCGCGAATGCCATGCGCCACGGTATCCCTAAGAGGTCATGATCCTTCAGTCCCCATAGGTTAGGCTCATCCCCGGGACGCGGATGACCGTCGCCAATGCCGCGCACATAGCTGTCGCCGAGGTTCAGCCACAAAGTGCCGTCGTCTGTGAGTGTCCGCCATACCTCGCGGAACACCGTCACCAGATTATCTATGTACTCGTCCGGGGACGGCTCCGCGCCGATCTGCGTGTCGTCATCGTAGTGGTTTCCCCAATACGGCGCAGACGTAATGCAGCACTGCACAGACTGCGATTTTATGTTGCTCAGCATATATCTGCTGTCGCCGACGAGTACCGAGACCGCGTTATCTTCCGATGTCTGTCGCGCTGTAGTAACCATGTTCCATCCTAGCGAATCTTGTTTGGTCTGATCCTATGCTAAGAACGTCTGCCAGCCCGTTTCTAGCGGTACATGGTTACTTTATGGGATATTGGCTACCTCGCCTCGAAGGACATCACCTCCTCCGTGAACACCAATTCCCCGTCGTAGATGCCCCGAACGTCCCCGATGCCCTTCTCCATTGCCCCGTGCCCTGACAGGTGCGGCCCTATGTGCACCAGCGCCAGCTTCTTCACCCCCGCCTCCTGCGCCATCCGGGCCGCGCCCTTCGTGCCGCATTGCCCTCCCGCCTCACCGGTTTCGTCCATCACGTCCTGGTCGTCCCAGCACATGCACAACATCACGTCCGCGTCGCGCGCCAGATCGCGCACCGAGTCGCACGGCTGCGTGTCGCCGGTAAACACCACGCTGCCTCCCGGCGTGTCGATTCGGTACGCCAGCGAATCGAGATACGGCTGCACGTGCTCAGCCGTCGCTGCTGTAACCTCCCAGTCCGATCCCGAATAGACCCGACCCGGGCCCACGTCCTTCGCGAACACGTCCGGCGCCGGACGCGGCAGCGTGCCGCCGCGGTTCACGTGAATCTGCTGGCTCAGTGGATGATTCACTCGCGCCTTCCAGTCGTGTGCGAACACCCCATCCTCGCCCAGAATCCCCTCCGTGATGCGCTCCGTTAGGGTAGGGCCGTACACTTCCAGCCGACGCTCTTTGCCCGTGCTCTGATCCCACCGGCACAGCAGAAAGCACGGATAGTCTATGTCGTGATCGAAGTGGTGATGCGTGAAGAACAGGTGGTCGATCTCCGTCGGCCACAGACCGGCCTGCACCAGCTTGTGCGTAGCCGCCGGTCCGCAATCTACCATGATGCGGCTGTCCCCCGTCTCCAGAACGAACGCGCTTCCGAAACGTGTCGGCGTGGGTGTCGGCGTTCCCGCCCCAAGAACGTGAATACGGGTCATAGCGATAAGTCCTCCCCAGAATGAGATGTAGGAAATGTAGGCGCTAGTGTACAAGAGATGCGACCAACGCAAAACAGGCCCCGCATCCCTGCGGGACCTGCGCCCGGAATCTCCGGAACTTCGCGTCGCCGTGCCGCTCCCTGACGCGGCGACGCTCGGTCTGCTAGTTACTTGCCCCAGCGCTTGCCGGCCCTGATCATCATGACCTTGCCGCCGAACCCTCGCTTGCCGCCCTTGCCGAATCCGCGACCGCCCATGTCGCCCTGCCGCACCAGCTTGACCTCGCCGTCCACGTCGTAAACCATCACGTCATCCGTCGCGTTCAGCCCGCCGATGTCGCCATTGTTGACCAGCATCACCTTCGTATCATCCGTTACCGTGTAGTCGATCGCCGCCGAGCCGTCCTTGGGCGTCAGCGTAAACGTGCCGGCCGTCGCGTCGATGTTCGACGCCGTGCCGACCATCATTCGATGCGTAGTATTGTTGCCGTCTTCGTCCTGATAGACCGCCTGCCAGCTCACCGGCTTGCTATCATCCTTGGCGCGCATCTTGCCGCCCCAACCGCCCCGATTGCCGCGAGCGAAGATGTGCCACGACTGAGACTTGCGACCCCAGGCCCTCATGTCGCTATCCCACTCGCCGACTGTCAGGTTGACCGTCTGGCTCGCGCCGTCTCGCGTGATGGTCAGCGACAGAGTCCCATCCACGCCCGCCGTCTCGACCGCCGTGGTCAGATCGCCAACGCCCGTAACCGTCGTCCCATCGATCGCCGTAATCACGTCGCCCACTTCCAGAACCCCGTCCGCGGGACTGTCATCCACAACGAAGACGACCTCGATCGCGCCATTGTCCGTCGCGCGGATCATAACCCCTATGTACGGCTTGCCATCCTCGTCGTCGGCGTCTGCCGCCTGAAGCTGTCCGATGCTGTCAGGCTGCGCGACCTGCGATGGCGAAACTACATCCGCGCTCAGCCTCTCCTCTTCCGGCCGCGTCTGCGGCGTGTCCTTCGTCGAAGCCTGTGTCGAAAACGGATTCGCCGCGATAACAGCGACCAGCGCCAGCGCAGCCAGCGCAATCAGCCCGCCAAGGCCAAACTTCTTAGCGTCCATCTGCAAAACTCCTGTATGTGTAAGCCCCTGTCCTGGAACATGTTCACCCACTACAACGCGCCCGCTCGCCAACGGGTTAGCTACATCGCTTGACAACAGCCGCCACTATTGAGAACCTTCCATACAATCCTCACAACAGGAATATGCCATGATTACAACCACACTCGACCTTGAAGACCCCGCAGTCTTGGAAGAACTAGGCGCGCAGTGGAAATTCGGCTCCGGATGGAACCCGGACGAACCGAACGAGGGCTTGGTCGCCCAAGCTTCCGACAGCCCGGCGCGGCTGCCCGACTACGACGACTCGCGCTGGGAGACGATAGACGACTTGGAGGCTGGCGGTCAGGGCAAGCCGTCCGGCGGCCCGGAAAACCCCGGCATCCGCAAGAAGCGCTCTGAGGGCCTGACCTTCGGCTGGTACAGGATTGCCGTGCCGATTCCGGAGACCATCGGCGATTTCCGGGTCGAAGGCTCCGCCGTCTGGTTCGAGACCAACATTGACGACTACGGCGAAATCTGGATAGACGGCGAGTGGGACCGAGACGCAGGAGCGGTCAACGGATTCAATGTCACCAACCGCGTCAAGGTTACGGACGACGCCAGGCCCGGAACGACTCACGTCATAGCGTGCTTGTGCGTCAACGGTCCGCTCGCCCGTCCGGGCGGCGGAATCTTCATGCGCTATGCCCACCTAGACTTCGTGAGATGAGAAGATGACCACTCGCTACCGCAGCCTGCCGCTGTTCCCCCTCAACACTGTGCTGTTCCCAAACGCGCAGCTGCCGCTCCAGATTTTCGAGGAACGGTACAAGCGGATGCTAAGCGACATCATGGACTCTGATTCCATGTTCGGCGTCGCGCTGATTAGAGAAGGTCAGGAAGTGGGCGGCTCTGCGACGCCGCACGATGTCGGCACGGTCGCCCGCGTAACGCAGGTTGAGAGAATAGATTCGGACCGCTTCTTCGTATCCTCGGTCGGCGTCCGACCGTTCAGAGTGCTGGAAATAGTCAGCAGCCGACCGTACATGGTCGCCGAAGTAGAGTTGCTCTACGACGTCGGGCCCGAGCTGGAACCTACCGATGCCCTGGTAGAAGACGCGATAGACACCTTCTCCGACTACGCCCGCGCCGCTGCCGGAATCGCCGGAGGCTGGGTGCGCCGGGCGCGCGTCCCATCCGACCCCGCCGCGCTCTCGTACCACATCGCCAACTCGCTTCAGATGGACCTCTCCGACAAGCAAAGCCTCTTGGAGCACGAGTCAACCGAGGAGCGCCTCACCGCCGAAATAGACATACTAAGGCGCGGCTACGAGGCCATCCGGCGTCGCATGGCAATCGAGATGATGAGCAAGTTCAGCCGCCACTAGCCGCCAGCGGTCCTACTGCGCCTTTGCGTTAAGTCCCCACCTGAGCAGCATACGCCGCGTCCGGCGCTCCCAGCGCCTCCGGATGAAGGATGGACGCCATCAGATCCACCCCGTCCACCAGCCTCGGCCCGCTGCGGCTGAACAGCGCGCCCGAGTCCACCACGTAGGCGCGCCCGTTCTTGAAAGCGTCCAGCGACTCCCACCGCTCGCGGTCTGGCAGCGCGTCGAACTCCCCCCGCGCCTGCGATACGTCCATCCCGCACGGCATCAGGATCACCACGTCAGGCTCCGCCTCCGCCACTCGCTCGAACTCGACCCTGGCCGAAGGCGCGCCCGGCTCGACAAGCGAATCCACGCCGCCAGCGATTTCCACCATCTCCGGTACCCAGTGTCCGGCGACGATGACGGGCGACATCCACTCCACGCACGCCACGCGCGGCCTGTCGGACAATCCCGAGACAGCGCGCTTTATGCCGTTCAGCCGCGATCGTAGATTGAACGCCGCCACGTGCGCCGCCGACTCTGCCCCCGTATGCCGCCCGACGCGCAGGATGTCCGCTATGACGTCATCCACGCTGTGAGGGTCCAGAGACAGTATCTCCGGAGGCGTATCGAGCCGCGCCACCGCGTCTTGCACGTCCTCGAACGAAACCGCGCACACTTCGCAGAGCTGTTGAGTGATCACCAGGTCCGGTTGAGCCGATGCCAGCGCGTCCTCGTCCACCGCGTAGATATTCTCGCCGCGCATCATCATATCCGTAACGGCCGCGTCAATCTCCGCGCCGGACATCCCGTCCATATCCACCCGGCTGCGAACCACCACCCGCTTGGACCGCGCCCCCGCCGGAAAGTCGCACTCATGGCTAACCCCGTGCAGCGAGTCGCCCAGCCCAAGCAGATAGACGATCTCAGTAGCGCTAGGCAAAAACGAACAGACACGCATGGCAATCACCCCGCCAGTCTCCGCTGCCAGTCTCTGACGATGGACTTCAGAACGCCCCCTCATTCTCGAACGCTTCCGCCAGCCGCGCTATGCCCTCGTAGATCTCGTCCGGCTGGTTGTAGCCGAAGCACAGCCGCGCGCTGTTGTTTCCGCTCACGTTGTCCGGCGCGAAGTTGATGCCCGGCAGGTAGCCCACGTCGTATTCGTCCAGCACCTTGTCGCGTATCGCCGTCAGGTTAGCGTCGTCCGGCATCGTCAGCCACACGAACAGGCCGCCGTGCGGCTGGCTCCACTCCGCGCGGTCCCCGAAGTTCTCGCCCAGAGACGCCAGCATCGCGTCTCGCTTCGCTCGCTGTATATCGTTGATCTCCTCGATGTGCGCGTCCAGATTCCCCGTAGAGTACCGGTGCACCGCATACGACGCGAACGAGTTGACCGATCCGCCGCTCTTCGCCACCAGCGCCCTGTCCAGAACCTCCGAAGGCCCGGTGCCGTACCCGATGCGCATTCCGGGCGCGATGATCTTCGAGAACGACGCCACGTACATCACGCTGCCCGTATCGTCCAGCGCATGAATCGAAGTCGGCGACTCCGGCCCGTCCAGCCGCAGATCCACGTAGCAGTCATCCTCCAGAATAGGAACCTCGTGGCGATTGGCGATATCCACCATCGCCTGTCGCCGTTCCAGAGACATCGTCCAGCCCATCGGGTTCTGGTAAGTCGGAATCGTGTAGATCAGCTTGGGCTTCTTGCCCTGTCCCGTCGCCCGGACGATCTCCGCCTCCAGCGCGTCGGGAAGCATACCTTCAGTATCCGTTTCGATACCCCGCACGTCCGCGCCGAAGCGACGCAGCTGGCCCAGCGTCCCGGCGTACACGAAGTCCTCCGTCAGCGCGACGTCCCCTGGATCTATCAGCACTTCCAGGAACATGTGGATCGGTTGCCCCGATCCGTCGCCCAGGATGATGTCGTCCGGCGAAACGTGAATATCGCGTTCCCGCGCCAGCTTGTCTGCCACGAACTCCCGTAGCGGCCTGTACCCCTGCGGATGGGCGTAGAGGGCGAGGTCCTCGCCTTCCTCCCGGAGCGCGTCCTGAAGCCCGCCGACAAGCCCGTCGAACGGGATGGACTTCGGATCCGGGTAGGCGACCGCAAAGTCATACTTGCCGCGCTTTACCGCCCCCGCCCGCGCTCGGCCCTCCGGCGCGTGCCTCGAAAACAGACCATCGAAACTGAACTTGTTATCTTCCGGCATACCGTTCCCTCCTTCGGACCGCCTAACCACAGGCGGGCAGGGGATATTGAGTTTTCGTCATTCTACACTGTGCGGGCGCAGCCGCGCTAACCCCATGATCAATTCCCCGAAATCATCGTAGAGGCGCAGAAACGCAACGAACCCATTTCCCTCTGCGCCTCTGCGCCTCTGCGCCTCCGCGTCAAATCCTCCCGCGTCCGCTATGCCCCGTCGAACACACCCTCTCTCTCGAACACCCCGGCCAGAATCTCGATCCCTTCCGCTATCTCGGCGGGATTGTGGTAGCTGTACGTCAGCCGCATGTAGTTGTGCGGAGACCTGTCCGCCCTATACACCGCGCCCGGGTTGTACTTCACACCCGCCGCGGTCGCCGCTTCCAGCGCGTCCCAAGTGTTCGCGCCCTCCGGCAGCTTGCCCCACAGCATCATCCCGCCGTTCGGATTGCTCCACTCGCAAGACGGCGGGAAATGTTCGCCCAGCGCCGCCAGCATCGCGTCGCGCTTCGCGCCCAGCGACCGCGCCACTGCTTCTATGTACTCGTCGCCGTTCTGCCGCAGGTACTCGTACACCGCCATCGAGGCCAGATGACTCGGCGCCGCGCCAAGACGTCCGGACGCCTCCTTCACCGCGTCCGGCACAACCCCGAAGCCCAGACGCAGTCCGCACCCCAGCAGCTTCGTGTACGCAGACACGTACATCACCCCGTCGCTGTCGTCCATGCCGTACAGCGCCGGCGGCAGCGGGTCGCCGTCTATGCGGAAGTCCGCGTAAGACTCGTTCTCCAGAATCGGGATGCCGTAGGTCTGCGAGATTTCCAGCATATGCCGCCGACGCTCCGCGCTCAGCGTCATGCCCATCGGGTTCTGATAGACGCCGATCGTGTATATCAGCTTCGGCTGTACGCCCTTGGACACCGAATTCTTCACAGCCTCCTCCAGCGCGTCCGTGTCCATCCCTTTCGCGTCCGTTTTGACGTGGACTACGTTCGCGCGCTTGCCCAGCAGCATCCCCAGCGTGCCGGAGTAGCAGAACTCCTCGACGAACACCGTATCGCCAGCGTCTATGAGCGTGTCCAGTATCGTCCCGACCGCGCCGCCCGCGCCGGCGCTAAGGAAGATATTGTCTATCGGTACCTCGACGCCTCGATTCACGCTGAGCGCCTCCGCGATGTACTCGCGCAGGCCCGGATGTCCCTGCGGCGGCGGGTATTTCGCCAGATCTACCCCCTCGTTCGGCATGAT
Organism: Dehalococcoidia bacterium; assembly: GCA_034420955.1. GTDB lineage: Bacteria > Chloroflexota > Dehalococcoidia > Lucifugimonadales > UBA1123 > VXRN01. The sequence continues at coordinate 38,043 of DAOUKV010000022.1, read as the reverse complement.
GTCGGCCAGCGCCGAAACGAACCCGTCCACCGGCATCGTGTCCTTGTCCGTGTACGTAACCGAGAACGTGAAGCGCGTATCCTCCTGCTGGCCGGGCGGCATCTCCACCGCAGCCGGCAGATTCCTGCTAATCAGATTCGTGTAATCCATCTCGTCTCCTAACCAGTCTATTTCCGCAGCGCTCAACGCGACGACACAGGGACGACGCAAGAGATCCCATTAATCCCTCTGCGTCTTTGCGACTTCGCGCCGTTGCGTTAAATTCGAGTCTCCTAGTCCAGCGGCAGCGTAACCCTCTCGCCCGTCTGCATCGAAATCGTTACCGCGTCGGTGAACTCCATGTAGCGAACCCCGTCGAAGAAGCTGGTGTGCGTAACCGGCTCCACGCCGCGTATCGCGTTGATGAACTCCTCCTCCACGCGCCAGTCGCCCTGCTTCTCCGCCGGAACCTCGATCTCGCTCAGCGCGTCGTCGCCGCGCCGCCCGCCGCGCACGGTCATCGTCCCCGAATCGACGTGTACCGTGCCTTCCGACCCGAATATCCACACCCCGTCCGCCGGCGCCAGCCCCGTAACCGTGCTTAGCCGAAGCCGGGCGACCGGCCCGGACGCGAACTCTATCAGTATCTCCACGTGGTCCGGGATCGTGATGTACGCCAGGCCGCCGTCCCAGTCCTTGCGCTGCTTGACGTTCACGCGACCGACCGCGCTCACCGCCGCCGCCGGACCGAACCAGCGCATGATCGCCTCGTACCATATGCCCATCTGCATTATGTTGTTGCCCGAAAGGTCTCGGTCGTGCCGCCAGTGCAGCTCCGAATCGCGATCCACGAACCCCCCTTGGTGGACGGTGATGTCCGCCGACAGAACGTCCCCGAACCACCCGGACGCGATCATCTCCCTGATCGTCGTATCGATCTTCAGCGTGTGCGGCGCCGGCACGATCTGCGTAACCAGGCCGGGATAGGCCAGCGACGCTTCCAGCATCTCATGAGCGTCTGCCGAATTCATCGTCATCCGCGCCTCGGTCAGCACGTGCTTGCCCGCCGCCAGCGACGCCAAGACCAGCGTCTTGTGCATATACGGCCACGTCCCTATGCAGATCGCGTCCGTATCATCCGCGTCTATCAGGTCTTCCCAAGAGTCGTACACTGTCTCCAGCCCGAACTCGTCCGCCACTCGCTGGCCCGACTCGCGGCTGCGATTCGCCACGCTGACGTTCTCAACGCCCTCGATAGCCTCGAACCCCGGCAGATGTCGCAGCCGAGTATTGCCGCCCGCGCCCACGTACCCCATGCGTATAGTATCCAATGCCATAGAAAACGCTCCCACTAACTGAAAGTTTGAAATCACACGCCTGAATTATATTGAACCAGCCCTCACCCGTCCAGACACCCCCGAACTTAGCGCAAAGACCCTTTACTACGCTTTGCCCCCTTTGCGCCTCTGCCCCTTTGCGTTAAAATCAAACCAACAATCGCCATAGACAACCAACGGAGGCCCCACCATGACAGGCGCAGACGCCATCGCCAGAATCCTCAAGCAAGAGGGCATAGACTTCATGGGCGTAATCCCAATGAACACCCTCGAAGAGGCAGGCGCCGTCCACGGCGTCCGGCCCATGATCTTCAGGCAGGAGCGCGTAGGCGTCAACCTCGCCGACGGTTACAGCCGCGTCACCAACGGGCGCGGCGTCGGCGTATTCTCCATGCAGGCCGGACCGGGCGCCGAAAATGCCTTCGCCGGCGTCGCCCAGGCATACGCCGACTCCGTGCCTATCCTGCTGCTGCCCGCGTCCGCGCCGCGCGCCCGTGAGGGTGTCCACCCGACCTTCAGCCCCAGCCGCAGCTACGCCGACGTTACCAAGTGGTCCGACAGGGTGAACATGGTGGAGCGTATCCCCGAGATGATGCGCCGCGCCTTCACCCAGGTTCGCGCCGGACGCCCCGGCCCCGTGCTCCTCGAAGTCCCGTCAGACATCCTGCGCGGCGACTACCCCGACGACGCGCTCCGATATACCCCCGTAACTCCTCGTGCCTCCGCCGGAGACCCCGACGACGCGCGCGAGGCCGCTAGACTGCTCCTGAGCGCCGAGCGCCCCATCATACAGGCGGGGCAGGGCGTCCTCTACGCCGAAGCGTGGGACGAGTTGCGCGAGTTGGCCGAACTTACCCAAACCCCCGTCATGACCACCATGGCCGGCAAGAGCGCCTTCCCCGAAGACCATCCCCTGTCGCTCGGAACCCGCAGCGGCACGACCACCGGTCCCGTGGTCCACTTCATAGACTGCGCCGACCTGATACTCGGCATCGGGTGCAGCTTCACCCGCATCCACTACGGCGCGGACAGGTTCGACTCGAAGGTGATCGTCCACTGCACCAACAGCCTCGACGACGTGAATAAGGACTACGACCCCGACCACGCCGTCGTCGGCGATGCCAAGCTGGTTCTCCGCCAGTTGATAGCCGAGGTCGAGGCGCAGCTTGGTTCGGCGTCCCGCGTCGAGCCGAATGGCGTAGCGTCAGAGATAGCCGTCGTCCGCGAAGACTGGATGCGCGAATGGCTGCCCTTGCTCACCTCCGACGAAATCCCCATCAATCCATACCGTGTCATCTGGGACCTGATGAACACCATTGACCGCGCCAACGCCATCGTAACCCACGACTCCGGCAGCCCGCGCGACGAGACGATACCGTTCTACGAGACCATAACCCCGCGCGGCTTTATCGCTTGGGGAAAGTCCACCCAACTCGGATACAGCTTGGGACTGGCGATGGGCGCGCGCATGGCGGCTCCCGACAAGCTCGCTGTCCACATCATCGGCGATTACGGCTTTGGCATGGTCGCTCTCGACATCGAAACGTGCGTCCGCGAGCGCATACCGATCCTGAGCATCGTCCTCAACAACTCCGCTATGGGAATATACTCACCCAACAGCTTCCCCACCGCCAACGACCTATACGGCACCAAGTACGTGGGCGGCAACTTCGCCCAAGTCGCCGAAGCCATGGGTAGCTACAACGCCCGAATCGAACGCCCCCAGGACATCGTGCCCGCCATCCAGACCGCCACCAAGGTCATAGAAGCCGGACAACCCGCCGTCTTGGAGTTCATAACGAAGGAGGAACACGCCTTCCCATTCAGAGGCGCCGTCTAGCCAACCCAAACACCCCATATAAACCCTTTGCGCCTCTGCGTCTTCGCGTCATTGCGTTAAAACTAAGGCTACCGTCCGGCAAACTCGATCACGATCCGCGCCGTCTCCTCGCCAACGGCGCGGTGCGCCTGCGCCGTCGCCCCGCCGGTGTGGTGCGTCCCGATGATGCCGGGAACGTCGAACAGCCGACTCTCGAACGACCCTGTTCCCGTCGCTGGCTCGCCCTCGAACACGTCCACTCCCACGCGCAGCCCCTTCGCCAGCGCCGCCTCGATCAGCGCGTCCTCATCCACCACCTCCGCCCGCGCCGTGTTCACCAGGTACGCGCTCGGCTTCATAGCGTCCAGCAACTCGCGACCCACCAAGCCGCGCGTCTCCGGCGTCAGCGCGACGTGAACGCTTACCACGTCCGCGTCCCGCGCCACGTCGATCGGCGACGCGCGGTAGCCGACGCCAAGCTCCGATGCAAGGGCAGGGGATAGCGACCGGCTCCACGCGATGACGTCCATCCCGAACGCCCGCGCAATCGGGATCATGGCGCGTCCCGTATGTCCCGTTCCGAGCAGCCCCAGCGTGCCGCCGAACAGCCCGCGAGCGTCGGAGAAACGCTGCTTGTCCCACGCGCCGCGCCTCAGCTCCGCCACGCTGTCCGGGATGTGCCTGTCGAGCGCGATGATCAGCCCGAACGCAAGCTCTGCCACCGCCGCCGCATTCCGACCCGGGCAGTTGCGAACCTCGATACCAAGCGCGTTCGCCGTCTCCACGTCAATTGTGTTGATGCCCGCGCCCGCCCGGACCACCAGCGCCAGCCGCCCCGCTCTCAGTGCCTCCGCGCCGACCTTGGTGCTGCGGACCACCAGAACCTCCGCCCCCGCGCGCGAAACCGCATCCGCCAGCTCATCCGCCCCAAGCCCCGGCTCCGAGACAACCTCTATACCAGCATCCCGCATCAGCGACGGTCCCGGCTCAGCAATCCGATCAGCCAAAAGAACCCTCATGCCACCCCCCCCCTTAAACGCAAAAGACGCAGAGGCGCAACGAGCTTCGAACAAACCCTCTGCTCCCCTCTGCGTCTTCGCGCCTCTGCGTTAAAATCTCAGCCGGCAGCCGCCTGTCCCACCTGCGACGGCGCAACGAGCATCTCCGGCTTCAACCAGCTTGCCCGACCGTAGTTCAGCGGCTTGCCCACGTGGAAGCCCTCCACAGGCGCGAAGTCTCCGGCCCGCAGCGCCTCGAGCATATCCGTCTCGTTGCGAACGTCGCCCCTGAACGCCGTCACCCCGCGCGCCAGGCCGTCCAGCGAGTGCGCGTCCGAACCGCCGGTGCCCCAGAACCCGCGAATCGCCGCCACCTCCTGCGCGAAGCGATTCTCTACCTCGATGTTGCCGCCGTTCACCACCTCCACCTCATCCACCAAGTCGAACACCGGATGCTTCGACGCCTCCTCAGCCGTCTTCGGGATGCGCTCCGCCTCCTGGAACAGCATATTCTGGGTGTAGTGCGGAAGATCGAACAGGAACCGGAAGGGGTGAGCGAGAATCATGAACCCGCCCACCGCGTCCACCTCGCGGCGCAGTGTGCGGATGACCTCTATGCTGTCCCCGTAACCGGCAACGTGCCCCTCCAGCCCCATCGTGATGACGTGGCCCAGTGGCGTATAACACTCCAGCGCGCGGATCAGGACTATATCGTCCACCGTCCGGCGGAACGCCTCGAAATCGTGTTTCGGCCAGCCGTCGTGCTCCGTAACCATGATGCCGGTGATGCCCAGCCGCCGAGCGTCCTCGACCATCTCCTCCGGCGTCAACCCGCTGTCCGGGCTGCCCTGGTTCGTGTGTACGTGCATATCGAATAGGGAAGTCAATTTAGCTCAGTCTCCAATCATCCTACTGGTTGCCAATGGTCCTGCAGTGTCCGATCACACCTACAATCTCATCGTTGTCCTCGTACATCCGCCAGAAATGGCGCGACTCCTCATGCGTAACCGTCCACTCATCCAGGCGCCGCTCATAGTAATCATCGCTGCGGGGATGATGCATCCAGGTGGCCGCGAACGTAGTCTCGTCCAAATCCCCAAGATAGAAATCCGCCCACTCCGCGCAATTTTGCCGGATGTCGTCCACCACCATGGAGACCGCATGCTTGTGATCGTACTTCGGCGTATGCCTCAGCGCCGCCGCCGTCCTCCCCTCATCCGAAATCGCGCTCTGCTTGCCCGTGCCGGGTATCCTGCCCATCGTGGCGATTAGCACGATCGCCACACCAATCCCAATGACTATCACCCATCTCATAACGCGATCGTCACCCCAATCGAACATACGCCAAAGCGCAACACAACCAAGTATAGCGAAACCCGCGCGCCCAATGCACATACTAACTTAAACGCGAAGGCGCAAAGACACAAAGAACCTCAAATCATCCCTTTGCGTCTCCGCGCCTTTGCGTCTAAAACTGCCCGCTTAGATCTGCCGCAGCCTCGGATCCCACCTATCCCGCAGCCAGTCGCCAATGAAGTTGAACGACAGCACTGTCAGGAAGATAGCCATGCCCGGGAAGAACGCGACCCACCAAGCGGAGTCTAGGTACTCGCGCCCATTCGAGATGTCCGCGCCCCACGATGGTGTCGGCGGAGCCACGCCTGCGCCCAGGAAAGACAGGATGCTCTCGCTCAGAATCGTCCCGCCTACCTGCAGCGTCATAGCCACCACGATGGTGTTCGCCACCGCCGGCAGCAGATGCTTGAGCATGATGCGCGGAGTAGAAGCCCCTGCGACTCGCGCCAGCGCTATGTAGTCGAAGTTCCTGATTTGCAGCGTCTGCCCGCGCACCAGACGCACGATGCCCGGCCAGCTCGCTAACGCCAACACTAATATGATGACCCAGAACTGCTGGCCCAGCACGATGACGATGGAGATGGCTACGATGATATAGGGCAGGGCGGTGAACACGTCCGTTGTCCGCATGACTATTTCATCTACCAGCCCGCCGTAGTATCCCGCGACCAGCCCCAGCGTCGTCCCTACGATCGTCCCGCACGCGATGGCGATGGACGCGAATGTCAGCGAGATGCGGGCGCCGTAGATAATGCGGCTCAACAGGTCGCGTCCCAGCTGGTCGGCGCCCAGTAGGAAATTGTACACTTCCTGATCCCGACCCAGCGGGATGCCGTTCGTGTTGCAGGACTGCGCCTTGTTGGAAATCTGGCCTTCCTCACACGGCGGATACCACGCCGGAGACGCAATCACCGCTCGCAGCTGATCCTCGATAGGATCGTGCGGCGCGAGGAGCGGCGCGAAGAACGCGCATATCACCAGCACCGCCAGTATGAAGAACGGAATTAGCGGCCACCGTCGGAGCACGTAGAGCGTATCTTCGAGGCGAGTAGTCTTGCCAAGGTCCGCGAGCTCGGTGACGGTGTACTGTCTTGCCTCTGTGGTCATCTAAAGCGCCTCACGAGTATCGTATGCGGGGATCGATCAGGGCGTACAGTATGTCCAGCACGAACAGCGCGAATACTGTCAGCAGAGTCAGCACCAGCACCGCCGCCGTCACCACCGGGAAGTCGATGTTCAAGATGGCCTGATAGACCATGAAGCCCAGTCCCGGCCACGCGAACACCGTCTCTGTTACCACTGTGCCGCCTACGAATCCGGCTAGTATCAGCACCGAAACCGTCAGAGGTGGGATGAGCGCGTTCCTGAAAGCGTGCTTCCAGACGACCGCAGTGTTGCCGACGCCCTTTGCCCGCGCCAGCTTGACGAACTCCGAATCCAGCACCTCCAGCATCGAGGACCGCACCAGCCTCAGAACCTGCGCCGACGCCAACCAACCCAGAGTGATTGTCGGCATTATGTAGAACCTGAGACGGCCGGGCCACTCCTCGCCGTGTCCGCGGGTGGCCGCCGGAAGCCAGTCCAGGTTCACCGCGAATATCAGGATGAGCATTATGCCGAGCCAGAACGGCGGCAACGCCTGCCCGAACAAGGCAAACGTCCTGCCGACTACGTCCCACATCGTGCCGCGCTTGACCGCCGATAGAATGCCTAACGGTATGCCCGTTATGAATACGAACATAGCCGCGCCGAATCCGAGCTGCAAACTCGCCGGCGCGAACTGCAATATCATCTCGTTCGCCGGCTGGTTCGTCTTGATCGAGTCCCCAAAGTCCTGTTTGAATACCAGGTTTCCAAGCCAAATGAAATACTGAACCACAAGAGGTTTGTCGAGATGGAGACGCTCGCCCCACGCTTCCCATATCTCAGGCGACGTGTAGCCGACGTTGAGTATCAGGTAGCGGGGGTCGCCTCCGGAGAAACGAGATAGCGCGAACACTATGAGAGTCGAGGCTATCACCGCGATTATTACGAACAGGAGTCGTCGTATTATGAATGTCCGCATGGAACTGCCGCCTTACCTCAATCGCTGCCCCGGATTCTTAGTCCGAGGCAGCGATTCTTAGGTTTCGTCCGCCTGTCGCCGAATCAGGCTAGCGCCTGGTCGGCAGTACGGTCTCGAACGAGTTGGGCAGGTCCCAAGGCTTGAGATCCCAGCTCTGAACCGTCTCAGGGTTGAAGCCGATGAGCACCGGCACCTCCACCACGCCTCCGGTGAGGCCCATGTGCCAGGCTTCGTCCCTTATACTCTCGCGGGTCGCGAGGTTCTCGGGAGATCCCTTCGCCTGCGCGCGCGTCACATTGCGATAGTCGAAGTAGCGGTTGTCTTCCAGCCCGGCGTTGTAGCCGCCGGAGGGCAGAGGCCAGAGGCCGCCGCCGGGCAGCGTGCCGCCCAAGTCCGCAATCCGACCGTGCTTGCTGTTCGCGCCCCAGCGCGTCATCCACACCGCGTGGATCTGCCGCGCCAGCATCGTGGGCCGTCGAGCCGAATACTGCTGGCTGTCTATGTACGGCGCCAGCCCCAGATTCTCCTTCCACTGCCCGACCAACGCTTCGCACACCTCCAACGAGGTGCCGTTGCCCTGCGAGCAGAAGAACTCGAACTCGAACCCTTCGGGAACGCCCGACGCCGCCAGGTATTCCTGAGCCTTCATCGGGTCAAACTCGTAAGCCCACTTGTCCTTGTACTCCGGATGGCTCTGGTGGATGTCCAGACCGGGGTAAGCCCCGCCGTACACCGCGCCGCCGTAGCCGCCCGTAACCGCGCCCGCTATAAGCTCGCGGTCTATCGAGTGGATGAGCGCCAACCGGAAGTTGCGCGCCTTCTCCATCGACTCGGTCTCGTAGGAGAATTTGTCCGTGTCGTTGTAGTCGAAGCCCTGCGCGTCGCAACCGGCGCCCGGCGTGTCCTGTATTGCCGGATCCGCCCGGTCAATCCCCACGCACTCGAGACGCGGGTCGCCGATCCATGGGTAAGTCATCGAAGGCTTGAAACCCTCGCGAAGAATGGTCTCGCCCGTCTCCGGGTCCTTGAACGACCAGAAGTTGCCTGCGAAGTAGAAGAAGTTGCCGTAGATCGTGTCCAGACCGTCGTGGAACCTGAACCCTTCCTTCTCCAACTTGTTTACGTCCTGGATCGAAGTCAGCGCGATGTCCGCCTGACCCGTCTGCAGCATCGCCGAGCGCGTCTGGCCCTCGTTCGCCTGCAACAGCACCAGGTTGTCATACGGAGCGTTCGCGCGCCAGTGATCAACACGCGCCTCGGCGTCTATGCGCTCGTTCGGGCGCCACTGATGCACCACGAATGGGCCTGAGCCGTGCGGCACGCCGAACGTGTCCCCAAGCTCGTCATACAGCACCTTGGACTGCATGAACACCGCGTCCCAGCACTGCGAAGACGTGTTCGAGATGCCGTCGCTCGTAAACGCGCGGTTCGGCGCCTGCGCGGTGTACTTATCCACCACGTACCACGGCTTATAGAACTCGTACTGCTGAGACGAGTTGGAGTGCGCCGTGTTCGGGTTGTCCGAACCCGCGTCGTTCATGGACCACACCACGTCCTCGGCCGTCATCTCGTGCATCTGAACAACTTCGCCGTCGATCGAGCGGTAGAAGTCAATGCCCTCGCGGATGAACAGCGTTACGATGCCTTCGTCCTCGGGGTCCAGACCGGCCGCCGCGCGCTCATCCTTGCTCAGGGGAATCGCCGTGTCGGATATGCCCTTCATCGGGTCGTCTATGCCGACCAGATCGCGGTCGAGCTTGATGTTGCCCATGCCGTCCTTGGATGGAAGCTCCCACTCCCAGCCGGTGATGACCAGAGGCGCCGCGCAGGTGTCGCGGTTGACCAGCGGGTTGCCCATGTCGTCTTCCGAAGGCGTCCAGCCCAGAAGCGGCTCCTGGAAGCCGAAGAAGCCGTGGAACATCACGTCCGGCCAGGTGCCCTTCTCGTTTCTGAACTGCGGCGCGCCAACGTTGTCCAGCACAACCGTAATCGTCGTGCTCATGCGCTCCGCAGGCTGCTGAGCCATCATCGCCTCGGCGACGGCCTTGGCTACGTCTTCCTCAGTCATGCTGGGAGCCTGCTGCGCCATCGCCGAGGAGACCGCAGCGGCAACGTCGGCTTCCGTCATTCCGGGAGACTGCATCGCCAGCGCCTCGGCAACCGTCTTGGCTACGTCCGACTCGGTCAGGCCCGGCGTCTGCGCCTGCAGAGCTTCCGCGATCGTCCGCGCCACGTCAGCCTCGGTCAGGCCTTCCTGTTGCGGCTGCGCCGCCAAAGCGCTTGCTATCGCGTCTGCAACGTCCTGCTGGGTAACGCCTTCCTGCCCGGCCATAGCGTCCTGCATCGCCTGCGCCACGTCCGCCGGGGACATCGTTTCAGGCTGCGGCTGCGCCGACATCGTGTCTTGCACGATCTTGGCTATGTCCGACGCGCTCATCGCCGGTTCTGCCGGAGCGGCGGGAGCCGGATCCTCCGCGCTGCCGCACGCCACGGCGAACGCCAGTAGCAGAGCGAGCCCTAGGGAGACGCCCAGCGCCATCCTCGTTCTCTTGCTAATCTTCATATTCTTACCTCCCACTCGAATTTATTTGCTCCCTGCCTTCTGCATCGTCCGAACGTGATCGCGATAGAGCCACTCCTAGAGCGGGCGCATATTGACCACATTGATAACGCGGATATTTGCACACACTAGGCGGCATGTCAACCCTGCCGCCCAGATTTCACGAGATTCAAAGTATTTGGGGCGCATCCCTGCACAATTTCCTACAAGGTCTAACAAAAGGCCAAGCCGTGCCCAATCTACGAACCCCAGAAGTAGCGCTCGACCCTAATCCGGACTCGGCCCGGATGCGGACGACACGTTGTTCCAGTCCAGAGCTTCCACCACCTGCGGATGGTCGAGATTCAGATCGAGCGTAGGAAGTTCGCGCCTCATCCCTGTATGCACATTGAAATCCTCGTAGGTGTTGCGCGTGAACAGACCCATGTCAACCGCGCTGTTGAGCGCGCTGACCAGGCCGTTGTAATCGAGATGCATCCAAGGCTGTTCGCTAAGGTTCTGCGACAGGTATCTGAACGTAACGTAACGGCTGTTGAGGTCGAGACTGTTCGAGAATCGTATGATCTGGTGCCTTAGATTCTCAGGAAGCATCTCGAACGAGTCCTGCGATCCCGCAGGTGGAACGTAGTAGCTCCGAACGCTGTCGAACTCAAGCCCGTCCGCCTCGTCGCGCTCGACCACCGCATCCGGTTCGGTGCCCGCGGGTATCACCCAGTCCACCAGCCCCTCCGTAATGAGACGCACGTAACCTTCCCGCTCCGCCTGCATCATCAACTGCTTGAATTTGGCGTGGCCGAACGCCCGCTCGTCGAATTCCCCGACTCGCTCATTCAACATCGGCTTGAGCGCCGCCAGAACCAACGGCCCGTCCCGCTCCTCGACGATCTCCCGTATCTCCTCGAACAGCCCACTCATATCGCCCGATGGCAGCGCATCCGCGATGCGCGCCTCTGGCGCGAACGTCCTGCCCAGCTCGCCCGCCGAAGGTTCTACGTCCCTGTCGTAGTATCGTACCAGGTCCGCGCTCTCCATGAGCCGTTGCGACGCCGACCAGCTCAGCGCGATTATCGCCACGAACTTGCCGTATGGCCTGAGCGTGTTGACCAGGTGGATGAAGTCCCCGTCGCCCGAAACCAGCATGTAGGCCGTGATGTCCGGGTAGCGGTGGCAAAACTCCACACAGTCCGCCGTCAGTTTCACGTCCACGCTGTTCTTCCTCACCAGCGCGTCCTCGCCATCCAGCCTGTTCTGGTAGAACCGGCCCGGAACGTACACCGGCTCGATTCCGGCGGCGTACAGCCTGCTCGGGTCGTCGTACATAGACCTGTTCTGAAAGTCTCCGTAAGCGCGCGCTATCACCACGCGGCCAAGGCTCGCCGCCTCCTCTCTGATCGCGCTGATGTTCGGCGCCAAATTGCGCTGCGAAAGCCCGAATCTAATGTTCTCCCAGTCCAGCAAAAGTGCTATCTCGCGTGTGTTGTCAGCCATCCTAACCCCTCCCTTCTGAAGTTCGCGCCTCCTATGAGAACGCGAACTCCGTTCCAACGCCCTCCTCGAGGGCGCGCTGATAGACATAGTGCGCCGCAGAGATGTCCTGGATCGAAAGCCCGACGCTCTTGAACAGCGTTACCTCATCGTCGCTCTCGCGGCCCGCCTTCGCGCCCGTGATTAGCTCGCCTATCTCGCCGTAGATGTCCGCCGGATCCAGCGCCCCTTCCTCTATCGGCATCATCACGTCGCCCGCCTCTACAAGGCAGGCGTCCACCTGGTCGCACACCAGCTTGGACTTCACGACCGTCTTCGTGTCGAGTTCCCGCACGCCCACCGCGTGCGAACCGATGCCGTTGATGTGCAGACCCGGCTTCACCCAGTCCCCGTCTATGATCGGCGTCGTTGCCGTCGTCGCCAACGACAGGATGTCCACGCTCTCTACCAGCTCTCGCCCGCTGTCCGCGATCTCGACCGGAATCCCCAGCATCTCTGAGGCGTCGTCAGCGAACGCGCGTTGCGCCTCCGGCGAATCCAGCGAGAACACCAGCGCCCGTTCCAGATTAGCCCCCGCCGCCATGCCCCAAAGCTGGGTGCGCGCCTGCACGCCCGCGCCCATCACGCCGGCGACCGTCGAATTGGTCCGCGCCAGGTACTTGGTCGCAAGCCCAGTAACAGCTCCCGTCCGCATAGCCGTAATGTAGCCGCCGTCCATAACCGCCACCGTCTGCCCGGTCTGGCTGTCCATCAGCGCTATCGTCGCCAGCGTCGCCGGCAGGCTATGGCTCGACGGGTTATCCTTGTACACCGTTACCGCTTTCACCCCCAGCGCGCCCATGCTCTTGAGCTGCGCCGGCATGAAAGCGTACCAGCCGTTCACGTCCCCGTCCGCCACCGCCGTTCTCTGCGGCATGACTGCCGAACCCGATGCAAGCTCTCCAAAAGCCCGCTCCAGAATCTCGATCATCTTATCCATATCCAGCAGACCCATTATCGTCTGCCTGTCCAGAAGCAGCGCCATGATTCCCAATACCTCCCGCTAGAATGCTAGTTTATCCGCAAGTGTACCCACGCCACCCCAAAACGGTCAATCATGCGGCCCGCCAACCGAGACTCCCGAATGCGCCTTTGCGTGGAATTTCCCCTATCCCGCCACATGTAGTAGAATCGCCCTCAGCTTACCACCCCAGCATACGACCCACGATAGAGAGGCTCGCCAAAATGCCCGCCGCCGACAGAGTTAGCTACCCGCAGCTGCCCGGAACCGATGAGGTCTTCACGCCCGAATTTCTCGAATACATCGTCGCCGCGCACGACAAGTTCGCGCCCGCCATCGCCGACATTCGCGCCAAGCGCGAGGCGATGATAGCGCGCGCTGTCCACGAGCGCGTCCTGCCGGCGTTCCCCGCCGCATCCGAGGCCAACTCCGGCGACTGGACCGTACCGCCTCTGCCGGCCGAGCTTACGCGGCCCGGCATCGAAATCTCCGGCCCCGTCTCCATAACCAACATGGCCATCAACGCGCTCAACCCGGGCGCCGACGGACAGCGCGCCGCCGGATACCTCGACGACGACGAAGACTCCGCCGGACACAGGCTTGGCGATACCGTGCAGGCAGCCATCAACCGGCGCGACGCTACGCTCGGAACTCTGCGCTTCCACAACCCCGCGCGCAACCGGACATACGAACTCGCGCCGGGCGAGTTGCCCTTCTTCATGCACAGAGAACGCGCGACCCATCTCGACGAGCCGGACTTCACCATAGACGGCCAGCCGATCTCAGCCACCATACTCGGCATGGGCCTCACGCTCGCGCACGGGGGCAGGGCGCAGGTTCAGAAAGGGCAGGGGTTGTACTTCTACCTGCCAAAGGTGGAGGTGGTCGAAGAGGCGCGCTTCTACCGCGAGTTCTTCGACTTCGGACGTGAACGCCTGCAGTACCCCGACGACGCCGTCATTCGCGGCATCTTCCTCATCGAGTCGCTGCCGGCCGTCTATATCATGGACGAGCTGCTCTACGAACTAGGTCCCTACGCCGCCGGACTCAACGCCGCGCGGTGGGACTTCAAGGCGTCGGTCCTCGAATACGTCATGTCCGACCCCGATCAGGTCTGGCCCGACCGCTTCGACGTGGACATCAAGACGACCGACTTCATGGTCAACATCTTCCGCCGCCTAGTCGCCGTGTGCCTGCGACGCGGCGCGGCGCCCATTGGCGGCATGGCGACCGCCCTGCCGTCCCGGGAGGAAGAGATAAACCGCGTCGCCGGAGAATCCATCCGCGCCGACAAAGAGTGGGAGGCGGAGAACGGATTCCTGCGCGGCTGGGTAGCCCACATCTTCCACATGACCACCGCGGCGGATCCGTTCAAGCGACAGCGCGCCTCCGGCTGGGAACCGTCGCCCGATATGTACGATCCCGACAACTTCCCCGTCGAGATCACCGCGCCGGATGGCGTCATCACCACCGAAGGCTCGCGCCGCAACGCGCGTATGCTTATAGAGTACGTCGAAGGCTGGCTCAACGGACGCGGCGCCAAGGGCATAGACAGCCTCGAAGGACAGCCCGGCGCGCGTCCCGCCCTGATGGAAGACCTCGCCACCGGTCGCATCTCCGTCGCTCAGACCGCCCAGCGCATCATCCACGGCGCCCGCGACGAAAGCGCCGGGACGGTCCAGGACTTCGCCCTCATCAAGTCGCTCCTCCAGGAAGAGTTGGCCGACATCGAGGAGCGCCGCGCCGCCGCCGCGCCATCCGACGAAGCCTCTCAGCAAGCCCTCGCCGAAATGCTCCAACGCTACCGGCAGGCATACAAAGTAGCCCTGCGTTGGATCAAGAACTACACCGAGTACGACTTCCGCTCCCTCGGCTCATACACCCACGCCGACCTGCTGGCGATAGCCGAAGAAGAAGACGCCTTCTGATGCGTTCACCAAGTCGCGCCTTTGCATTGTGATACAATAATACCTGCAACGCAGTCACACCAACAGGAGGAGAGCGATGGCGACTACATCTCTGTCGGTAGGCGACCGCGTGAAGGTTCGTTTATCCAACATCAACTTGTCCGGGCGCGTAAAGGTCAGCCCAGGGAGCAATCTGACCATACCAGGCAAGATCACGCGCGATCAGGGCGATAGCTGGGTCGTCAAGTTGGATATAGACGTAGATGGCCTCGATCGCATAGCCCTTTACAAAACGGCCCAAGTTGATAAGTTCGAGGCTAGGCGAGCGTAGGAATTGCCATCCATAAAGAGTCCACTCGGCGCGCTTGGCGCCTTGATGGTGCTTCTTCAGGCCGTTTCGGCGGGCGCGTTGGTTCCTACTCAATCGTAGCCCCAGCTTCAGACGATTTTGGTATGGTGCATCGTAATCAGCATCGGGGCAGTGTCAACTGTAATGCTATCGATCATCTTATTCTTCGCTTTGAAGCGTCCCGCATACTTGTTCAGTCCAAGCGATATTGACCCTTCGGCCCATGGGAGCCTATACGGCAGCGTGGCGGATTCTCAAGCGGGTCGAATAGAGCCCGAGCCACATGAAGACGCGAAGTTCATTGCGTATGAAGATTCATCGGAGGATGTGGACTAGATAGGGTCGCCCTCACTCACTCCCCCCGCCGCGACATCAGATTGATCATCGCCGCCAGGTAGCCGCCGCCAAACCCATTGTCTATGTTCACAACCCCAATTCCGGGCGCGCAGCTGTTCAGCATGGCCAGAAGCGGCGCCAGGCCGTCGAAGTTCGCCCCGTACCCCACACTCGTCGGCACCGCCACGATCGGCGTATCCACCAGCCCGCTGACCACCGAAGGCAGCGCTCCCTCCATTCCCGCCACCACCACTAGCGCGCGACACTCGCGCAGGCGCGGCAGATGATCCAGCAGACGATGCAGGCCGGCGACGCCGACGTCCGAAATTCGCTCGACCTCGCAACCGATAAGCTCGGCGGTCAGCGCCGCCTCCGTCGCTACCGGCAGGTCCGCCGTCCCCGCGCACAGCACCGCGACGCCCGGAACGCCGGTCGCGTCCTCTCGCCGGTCCACCACTATGCACCGCGCCATCGCCTCGTACCTCGCGTCCGGAACCTCGCGGACGGTCGCCTCGAACGCCTCCTCCGTCGCGCGCGTAACCAGCAGCCGGTCCGATCGCCTCAGCACCGACGACGAGATAGCCGCGATGTGCTCCGGCGTCTTGCCCTGTCCGAACACCACCTCAGGGAACCCCTGTCGAATCGCCCTGTGATGGTCCACCTTCGCAAAATCCAGATCCTCATACGGGAAGTCTCGGAGCCGAGACACCACCTGATCTACGTTCAGCTCGCCCCGCTCCAAATCTTCCAGAACGGCGCGCAATCGCATCTCTTCGATGATCAGACCTCCTCAACTTGACTCGCTAGAGTATAAGGTAGGGAAGCGACACCGGTAAAGAACCCCAATCACCATCTCTGCGCCCCTCTGCGCCTATGCGTTAAATGAACCCTCTTTGCGCCTATGCGTTAAATTCTTCCCTATGCAGCAAAAAAAACCCCCTTCCAGTGGAGGCGTTCGGAAGGGGGTTGGGGGAACTTGGTTGTTGACGCCGACCTAGCTTGCCCGGCGCCGGGAGCGGTGACTCTGCTCCATCTCTTCCATCAGCGAGCGCATGGAAGTCTCGACCAGACCGGAAAGCGCGTCGCCCGGCTCGTCCTTGTACCAGCCGCACTGCAGGCACTGGAGGTAGTCGCCGTGCCAGTCGCGGCCCGTCGTAACGTCGCCGCCGCAGCGCTCGCAGCTCTTCAGCTGAAGCGTAACTCTCGGGAACCGCTCATTCTCCATGCTCGGGCTGGTCGCGGACTGGCTGACGCCCTGGCCGCCAATGTCCTGACTGAATCTCGATGCGCTCTTCTGTATGTCGATCACTGCCATTCCTGACCGCCCTTCTAACAGTTTCGTAAATGATGAACCCTTGTGCCATATAATCTACCGCCAATATCCATGTCCGCGCATCGGCAACCGTGATGATTCTTGTGTATCCGTTCTATTTAGTCGCGCGCCGTACTAACGGCTTACACTCCCACTAGCGCTTAAGTATGATGCGCCCCTATAATGCCCCAAGCGCCATGAAGACCCGCCTCCAAACACGCAAACTCCCCCTCCGCTAGTGGCGCGGTCTCGACAGGACGACCGCCCGACGCAGGCGCCCGCGCGGGATTCCGGGCCTACGCCCAAGCCTTGGTCCGCGTTCTCGTTCGCCGACTATCGCATCCTGTGGATTGCCTCCATCGGCGGGCTGATGACCATGCAGATGCGGATGCTCGCAACCGGCGTCTGGCTGTACGAAGAGACTGGCTCCGGCCTTCAACTTGGCTTGCTGGGCGTTATCCAGCTTGGCGTGCAGTTGCCCGCCATCTTGTTCGGCGGCGCGCTCGCCGACCAGATGGACAGGAAGAAGTTGATAGCCGCCGCGCAGTCATTCAGCCTGGTCTTCGTAGGGCTAGTGGCATATCTCGACTACACGGACGCGCTCGAACCGTGGCACATCTACGCCGTAACCGCCATCCTCGGCGTCAGCAGCGTTCTAGGAGGTCCGGCGCGTTCGGCGATTACCGCCAATATAGTGCCCCGGTCGCACCTGATGGGCGCCGTCGCTTGGAACCAGATGACCTTCCAGGCGGGCGCCGTGATCGCGCCGCTCGCGTTCGCCGTTATCATCGAAACGCTCGACACCGCCGCCACGTTCGCCATAGCCGCCGCGTTCGCCGTCCCCGCGACGTTCATGCCCCTGATGATACGAACGAGTGTCGCCCCACCCGACGCCGGCGAGAGCTGGCGCTCGATAATCATCCGGATCTGGCAGGGCGCCAAGTACGTCTTGACCCATCCCATCCTGCCCGGCCTCTATCTGCTCGACATCGGCGTAACCGTGTTCAGCTACTACCGACAGGTGCTGCCGCTCATAGTGGACAGGATGTTCAGATCCGGACCGGGAGCGGTCGGCGTATTCACCGCCGCCAACTCGCTCGGCGGCATAGCGGGCACCTTCGCGGTGCTGTTCCTCGCCAACTACCGCGCCAAGGGGATGCTGGTTCTGTACGCCACGCTCGCCTACGCCGCGCTGCTGCTGATATTCGGGTTCACCCCCGCGCTTGGGCTGGCGGCGCTCGTGGCGATGGCGCTCGGAACGCTGACCATGGCCGGGTTGGGCGCCACCGACGCCATAGGCATGACGACCCGCCAAACCACCGTGCAGCTGACCACCCCGGACGATATGCGCGGCCGCGCCGTCAGCGCCCACTCCGTCAGCGCCATGACAGCCAACAACCTCGGCACCTTCTACGTAGGCATCATGTCCGAGAGGATAGGCGCCGAAAACACTATGATACTCGGCGGGCTAATATCCGTCGCCGTAGTATTCGCCGTCTGGTGGCTAATCAAAGGCGTCCGCCAGTACCGCTACCCGTAAGGGCCTCTGCGTCTCTCTGCGCCTCTGCGTCAAATTCCCTCGCCCACTTGCTACGGTTCCCGGTGCAAGTACTCCCCGGACTCCAGCGCCGCCTCGATCGCCTCCACCAGCGCCCGCGCCGACTCCGCCGACAGTTCGACCGGAATCCGCGCGTCCAGTCCAAGATCCTCATTCACGAAGTCGATATTCAGCGTGTGGTCATCCTGAGAGTAGTGGAATGGATGGTCGAAATACACGCGCGCGTCTGTCAGCTTGAACCAGCCGCGCTGTCCGCGCCCGCTGCCGTCTATCTTCGCCTGCTCAGTAACATATGTGCACATATCGCACTCCTTTGCGCCTTTGCCGCATGAACGCTATCATAGGACGCAATCATAGTCCATAACCTATCACCCAGCGGTCAAAGTCTTCTCTAAGTCGCAGAAACGCCAAGAATCTCGATTCATCCCTTCGCCCCTTTGCGTTGAATCCAAACGTAATCTAGATAATGCAGGAGAATTCAACTTGGAAGTCCTTCCCGGAGTACACTTGGTGCCAAGCGTCCGGTGGTCGCGCGCGTATCTTATCGTCGGCGATACGCTGACGCTCGTGGACTCCGGCCTCCCTTGGCACCCGCGAGGCGTGCTGAAGTACATCCGCTCCATCGGGCGGCGACCCGAGGAACTCGATCGTATCCTGATAACTCACGGACATCCAGATCACGTCGGCGGAGCGGCGAAGCTCGTTCGCGCGACCCGCGCCAAAATCATAGGCCACCGCGCCGACAGCCACCCGTCCGCCAGAAACGACCTCGACCTTGACTACACCGGAATCGGCGGCAGACGCTCGCCGCTCGCATTCCTCTCAGCCGCCAAGCTCGACGTCCCCGTCGCCGACGGCGACATCCTGCCGGACCACGGCGGCATCCAAGTTATCCACACGCCCGGACACACGCGCGGAAGCGTCTGCTTCCTGCTCGAATCCACGCGAACCCTGTTCAGTGGCGACACCCTGTTCAGCGACGGACGACGCCTCAGCCGCTCCGCGCCCTTCCCGGGCTACGACCGCGCCGGCTACGTCCGCTCGTTGAAGCGCCTGTCCGAAATCGAGTTCGACGCCGTATGTGGGGGGCACGGCGCGCCGCTGCCCGGCGGCGGACGGCGCGCGCTGTCCGAACTGCTGCGCGCCCGACCCGACCCGCCCACCTGGCGAGACTTCTTCCGAAGCATCCCCCATCGCCTGAGACACCACCGCCCCCTTACCGGCGAACACACAGAGAGCGGCTGAAGAAACACAGATCTTCCCCGCGATTGGGGAAGGCTAGAGCCTGTCATCGCCAAGGCGGAGGATGAGGTGAAACCGAAGGCTGTTTATGCAAATACATAACATACTGACCCGACTGCCCAAGCCGACCAAGCCAGCCTACGACATCCACACGTTCCGAGGCGATCTCTTCGGAGGCATCACCGCCGCCGTAGTCGGACTTCCTACGTCCCTCGCGTTCGGAGTAGCCTCCGGTATAGGCGCGATATACGGACTGTACGGCGCGATAGTCGGAGGCTTCTTCGCCGCCGTCTTCGGAGGCACGCGCTCGCAGATGTCCGGTCCGACCGGCCCGATGGCGGTCGCCATGGCGGTTGTCGTGGGGATGCACGCCGACAACCTCACCGAGGCGTTCACCATCGTTGTCATGGCTGGGATCATACAGATTCTGCTGGGCGCGCTGGGGATTGGCAGATTCGTGGCCTTTACGCCGTACTCGGTCATATCCGGCTTTATGACCGGCATCGGCATAATCATCATCCTGCTTCAGACGCTGCCCTTCCTCGGCGCGGCCGGGTCGGAAGGCGGTCCAACCGGAGCCATCCGCGCCCTGCCCGACGCGATAGATAACGTCAACGTCGGCGCGGTCGTCATTGCCGCGGCCACTCTCGCCGTCGCCGTGCTATGGCCCCGGCAACTGGCGAGATTCTTCCCGCCCGTGCTGGCGGCCCTGGTCGCTGGAACGTCGATCAGCGTATTCTTCTTCCCGAACGCCGTCGACGTCATAGGAACCGTGCCGACCGGCCTGCCGACACTGAGCCTGCCGGAATTCTCGCCCTCCATACTGGCGCGCGCGGCGCAGCCCGCCCTCACCATAGCGCTGCTCGGCTCCATAGACAGCCTTCTAACCTCTCTCGTCGCCGATTCTATGACCCGCTCGCGCCACAACCCCAACCGCGAACTTGTGGGGCAGGGAATAGGCAACACCGCCGTGGGCCTGATCTCCGCCGTGCCGGGAGCCGGCGCCACCATGGGCACCGTCGTCAACATTCGCGCCGGCGGTCGGACGCGCGTATCGGGAGTCATACGCTCCGTCATCCTGCTCGCCCTCGTTCTCGGACTGGGCAGATATGTGGAGTTCATCCCTCTCGCCGCGCTTGCCGGAATCCTCATGAAAGTCGGCTACGACATCATAGACTGGCGCTTCATCACTCGCATCCACCGCATAGGCCGCCAGCACCTGGTGGTGATGCTGGCTACGCTGGGATTGACCGTATTCGTGGACTTGATAACCGCCGTAGCTATCGGTCTTATCGTCGCCGCCATGGCTCACGCTCGCCAGTTCGAACTGCTGGAGCTGGATCGCGTAATCTCCACCCCGCTGCTGGACAGTGAGTTCCTGAACATTGTCAACTCCCCCGACCCATTCGCCGCTCGCGTAGGTCTGGTAGCCTTGCGCGGCACGTTTACCGTGGCGTCGTCCAACCACCTTGTCAACACCATAAGTCCAGACATCGGAGAACACGAAATCGTAATCCTGGACTTCACGGAGACGACCTACATGGACGACAGCGCCGCCCTGGTGGTAGAGCAGCTAATAGATACAGCCTTGGCAGAGGACACCCAGTGCATCGTCATCGGCCTCTCAGCGGAGTTGGGCCGCAGCCTCGACGCGCTCAAGGTACTTCAACACGTACCCGAGTCCCAGATAGTCCCCACCCTCGAAGACGCGCGAGCTCTATCCCTGCGCATCCTATACCCCTAACCAAACATCCCCCCTGCGTCAAAACCCTCTTTGCGCCCTCGCGCCTTTGGGTCAAATCCGAACGCGCGACTAAACGCCTCGATCACCGCCGGCGCCGCCTCGTCCACGCTCACTTCTCGCCCCAGCTCCGCGCTAACCGACGTAACCTCCGCATCCGCCATGCCGCACGGCACGATGTGATCGAAGTAAGAAAGGTCGGTACAGACGTTCAGCGCGAACCCGTGCGTCGTAACCCGCCGCCCCACCTTTACGCCTATAGCCGCTATCTTGCGCTCCCCAACCCAGACCCCTGTCGGACGCCCCTCAGACGCCGCCTCGATTCCGAACGTCCTCAGAACCTCGATGATAACCCGCTCCAACGTCCGAACATACTTCAGGGGCCCGCCGCCCCAGCGCCGTAGATCGACGATCGGATATCCCACCAGTTGTCCCGGCCCGTGATACGTAACCTCACCGCCACGATCCGTATGATGCATCTGCACCCCAAGCCGCGCCAACTCATCCGCGCCGATCAGCACGTCCGCCTCATCTCCGCGCCGCCCCAACGTAAATACGTGTGGATGCTCGAGTATCACCAGAGTATCCGGCCTGGCCGCCTCGACAACCTCCCCATGCAGCCGCCCTTGCAGCGCCAGCCCCTCCGAGTACGACACCACCCCAAGCCGCATCACCGAAAGCCCGCGCCCATCAGAGCGATCGCCCTGAACAATGTCCCCCTCGCTCTCAGTTTCAGGCTGCTGCGCCTTCGCGCCTTCGCGCCTTTGGGTTAAATCGCTCACCAACGTCTCCGCGTCCCTCCGCGCCTCTGCGTCAAAACCCCGAACTTCAATAAACCCCCGTATCCGCCCCGATCCCCTCGAGTCTCCGCTTCACGGCGTTGATGAACGCGCTCGCCTCCGCGCCGTCCATGATGCGATGGTCGAAACTCATGCACAAGTTCATCATCGAACGTATCGCGATCCCATCACCCACGACCACCGGACGCTTCACGATCGCCTCTGTCGTCAGGATAGCCGCCTGCGGATGGTTCACTAGCGGCTGCGACAATACCGAGCCCAGCGCGCCCGTGTTGTTCAGCGTAAACGTCCCGCCCTGAACGTCATCCAGCGTCAGCCGCCCCGCCCGCGCCCGCGTGGTAAGATCATCTATCCGCCGCGCAAGACCCGCCACGCTCAGCGTGTCGGCGTCGTGCACCACCGGCACGACGAGACCGTTCGGCGTCGCCGCAGCGATTCCTATGTTGATGAGCCTTTTGTAAATGATCGAGTCTCCGCCCCACGACGAGTTCAGCAGCGGATTCTCCTTCAAAGATTCGGCGACCGCCTTCATCACGAATGGCAGGTAGGTAATGTTGATCCCCTCGCGTCTCTGGAACTCGTCCCGAACCGCCGCGCGTCGCGCCACCAGCCCGCTCACGTCCACCTCGACCAGCGTCCACGCCTGTGGAATGTCCGTCGCGCTCCGCGCCATGTTCTCGGCTATCATCCGACGCACGGGAGACAGCGGCGCGCGCTCCTCATCCGCTCCGGGCGTCGCATCGTCCGTCATCGGCGATGGCGCGGCCCGCGTTTCGACTGCCGACGTCCCAGCCCCCGGCGCATCATCCGCCCCCTCGTCCGACTGGGGCCCCATCTGCGCGATGAACTGGCGCACGTCCTTCAGAGTAACTCGTCCGCCCAAGCCTGTTCCCCGCACCTGATCGAGATCGATGTCGCGCTCGTCCGCCAGCCGCAGCACCGCCGGCGAGTATCTCCGCCTGTCGGCGCGGCCACCCCTCCGAGACGGGGGGCCTGATGCCGTTTCGGGCGCCGGATCAGCCGAAATGGGCCCTCCCGAACCCGTGGGCCCCACCGGCGCTACGTCCTTCAACAGAGTCCCGATTCTATCCGCCCGAGCCGCTTGAACCGACGCCCCATCAGACCGCGCTTGATCAGCAGACGCCTCCGCCTCACCCTCGACCTCCATCTCCGCTATTGGCGCGCCCATCGGCACCGTTTCGCCCTCCGCCGCGATAATCGAAGTCAGCGTCCCGGACACCGGCGACGGCATCTCCATATTCACCTTGTCAGTAACCACCTCCACAAGCGGATCGAACCGCTCCACCCGCTCGCCCGGCGACTTCAGCCACCGCCCGATGACGCCCTCAGTAACAGACTCTCCAACCTGCGGCAGCTCGATAATCACCTAAAATCCCCCATTTCCTCTCTGCGCCTTAGTAGAGTGTTTCCAAAGTCTCTTTGCTCGTATGATGCAATCTCTTCCCCCTTGATGGGGGAAGGTTAGGATGGGGGTGAAAGCCCCGCGCTCCAAATTCCGGTCAAGCGCTTGGCTTGCTAATACGCTGCCAGCCGACGTATCGCTGCCAGTATCTTCTCGGCGCTAATCATGAACTCTGCCTCTAGCGTCGGCGCGAACGGCATCGCCGGCACCTCCGGCCCCGCCAGCCGCGTTACTGGCCCGTCCAGATACTCGAACGCCTCCTCCGCGATTATCCCCGCCACCTCCGCGCCTATGCCACCCACTTTCGTATCCTCGTGGACTATCAGCGCCTTGCCCGTCTTCATTACGGACTCCAGTACCGTCTCGCGGTCGAGCGGCCTCACCGTTCGCAGATCCACCACCTCCACGCTCACGCCCTCCGACGCCGCCTCGCGCGCCGCTTCGATGCAGTGATGCACCATCAGCCCATAAGTGATTATGCTCAAGTCGTCGCCCGCCATCTTCACGTCCGCGACGCCTATGGGCACGGTGTAATCGTCGTCCGGCGCCTCGCCGCGGACCAGGCGATAGGTGCGCTTGTGTTCCAGAAACACCACCGGGTC
Organism: Dehalococcoidia bacterium; assembly: GCA_034420955.1. GTDB lineage: Bacteria > Chloroflexota > Dehalococcoidia > Lucifugimonadales > UBA1123 > VXRN01. Next base: position 14,174 of record DAOUKV010000022.1, on the reverse strand, counting down.
GTCATCGCGGATAGCGCTCTTCAGCAGCCCCTTCGCGTCGTATGGCGTCGCCGGAGTAACCACCTTCAATCCGGGGGTATGCGCGAAGAACGCTTCCACGCTCTGGGAATGATACAGCGCGCCGCGCACTCCGCCTCCCTGCGGAGCGCGAAGCACCATCGGCACGCTCAGCCGCCCGTTCGTCCCGTACCGCGCGCGCGCCGCCTCGCCTACGACTTGGTTGATCGTAGGCCAGATGAAGTCCGCGAACTCGATCTCCGCTATCGGCCTCATCCCGTGCATCGCCGCCCCCAGCGCGATCGCGGCGATAGACGACTCCGCAAGCGGTGTGTCTATCACGCGCGCCTCTCCAAACTCCTCCACGAAGCCTTCCGTCGCCAGGAACACCCCGCCGCGCGCGCCGATGTCCTCACCCATCACGAACACCCGCTCGTCGCGGCGCATCTCTTCGCGCATAGCCTCACGCACGGCCTCTATCACACTTAGCTCAGCGATCGTACTGTCTCCTTCTACCCGAAAATCCCTTCCCCCTCTCCCTCAGGGAGAGGGGGAAGGTGAGGGTGAAAACCCTATCTCCCATCTCCTCACTCCTCCCCATACACATCCCTGTCGAACCCCTCCGTAGTAGGGTAGGGCGCCGACTCTACCGCATCGGTCGCCTCATCCACGATCCGCCGGGCGTCTGTACGGAACCGCTCGTCCGTCTCGTCGCTCAAAAGCCCCGCGTTCCGCAACTGTCCGGCCAATACTTGGAGCGGGTCCCGCTTCCTTGCTTCCGCCAGCTCCTCCTGAGAGCGATACCGTGTGTCGTCGTCATCGGACGTGTGCGGAAGATACCTCTCTACGTGCGCCTCGATCAGTGTCGGCCCCTCGCCGGATCGCGCTCGCCGAGCCGCCGAGCTCGTCGCCTCATGCACCGCCACGATGTCGCAGCCGTCAACCTCGATGCCCGGCATCCCGTAGCCCGACGCCCGCGACGCGATGCTCTCGACCGCCATCTGCTTGGCAACCGGCACCGAAATGGCGTACTTGTTGTTCTCGCAGAAGAATATGACGGGCAGCTTGTGAATCGCGGCGAAATTCATCGCCTCGTGGCAGTCGCCCACGCTCGACGCGCCGTCGCCGAAGTACGTGATGACCACGCTGTCCTCGCCGCGCATCTTGGCCGCGAGCGCAACGCCCACCGCCTGCGGTATGTGCGTGCCGACGACGTTCGACAGGTTCACGATGCCAAGCTCCGGGTACGCGCCGTGTGTGGGGAACTGCCGCGCCCCGCTCAGCGGCTCGCCCGCCTTCGCCAGAAAGCCCGACATAATCTCGACCGGCGTCATCCCCAACGTCAGCATCACCGCCAGATCGCGGTAGTAGATGTAGAACTGGTCCTTTCCCCGCTCCAGCGCCCACACGCTGCCGATCTGCCCGGCCTCGTGCCCTTGCGACGACGCGACGATCGCAGCCTTGCCCTGCCGGTTCAGCATCCAGATACGCTCGTCCAGCGTTCGCACCAGAACCATCTGCCGGTACATCTCCACCAATGCCTCATCTGTCAGCGCGTCCATCGTTTCCAGCGCCATGCCAGACCCCTCAGCGACTCCAAACCAGCCATACGTCCCCATTATATCCCCAATCGCTCGCAAGGGGTATAGTTTCACCCCTTTGCGCCTTCGCATCTTCGATGCCTTTGCGTTAATGCCCCTGCGCCCCTGCATTAAAATCTTTGCCGTTCCCGCCCACGTAATGTAAGATAGATGGGCGGGCGACCAAACGCCGCGCCTATGTGCTTGTCGAATAGATCTTGTGGAGACCCGAATGGGATTCCGTCGTATCAGAAACAGCTTCATCTACCTGCTAATCGCCGTTGCCCTCATATCGGTCGCCATCAACCTGTTCGGCGGCTCGCTTGGCGGCAGCAACGCGATCCCTCTCAACGACGTGGTGTCCATGACCGCCAGCGGGGACATTAGGACGATAGAGGTCCAGGGAGACTCCCTGACCCTCACCACCACGTCCGGCGAGACGCTCACCTCCCGCAAGGAGTCCGGCTCTTCGATAGTCGAGATACTCCAGCGCGGCGGAGTGAACATGGCGACGACCCCGGTGGAGATAATCCCCAAGGGACAGAGCGGCTTCTCGACGCTCCTGAGCGTGCTGTTCAACTTCCTGCCGCTCATCTTCTTCGGAGCCATCCTGCTGTTCATGATGCGCAGCGCGCAGGGCAACAGCAACCAGACGTTCAGTTTCGGACGCTCCCGCGCTCGGATGATGATGGGCAACAGCCCGCAGGTCAGCTTCTCCGACGTGGCGGGCGTCGAGGAGGCAAAAGAAGAACTCCAAGAGGTCGTAGAATTCCTCAAGTTCCCCGAGCGCTTCCTGGCGCTGGGCGCGAAGATACCGAAGGGCGTGCTGCTGGTCGGCCCTCCCGGCACTGGGAAGACGCTGATGGCGCGCGCTGTGGCCGGAGAGGCCGGGGTGCCGTTCTTCAACATAAGCGGTTCAGAGTTCGTGGAGATGTTCGTTGGAGTGGGGGCGAGCCGTGTTAGAGACCTGTTCGACCAGGCGAAGCGCAACGCTCCGTGCATAGTGTTCGTGGACGAGATAGACGCCGTTGGTCGTCATCGCGGCGCCGGGCTTGGTGGAGGGCACGACGAGCGAGAGCAGACGCTGAACCAGATCCTGGTGGAGATGGACGGTTTCGAGACTGGGACGAACATCATCGTGATAGCGGCGACGAACCGGCCCGACATCTTGGATCCGGCGCTGTTGCGTCCCGGTCGTTTCGATCGTCGTGTGATCCTGGACAACCCGGACCTGCGCGGACGGACGGCGATCCTGGGCGTTCACGCGAACGGGAAGCCGTTGGACGAGGACGTTGACTTGGGCAGGGTAGCGAGTCAGACAGTGGGATTCAGCGGCGCTGACCTGGCGAACCTGGTCAATGAGGCCGCCATCCTGGCGGCCCGCCGCAGCAAGAAGCTCATCTCCATTTCCGAGTTCACCGAGGCGATAGATCGCGTGCTGCTCGGCCCCGCGCGCAAGAGCAAGGTCATCACCGAACGCGAAAAGCGCATGACCGCATACCACGAGGGCGGACACGCGCTTGTCGCGCACTACTTGGAGCACGCCGACAACCCCTTCAAGGTAACCATCATATCCCGCGGCCAGAGCGGGGGACATACCCGCTATCTGCCCGAAGAAGACCGCAACCTGTGGACGCGCGCCCAGTTCGCCGACATGTTGGCGGCTGCGCTCGGCGGTCGCGTCGCCGAAGAGGTAGTCTTCGGCCAGCTTACCACGGGAGCCGGTAGCGACATCGAACAGGCGACGAACATCGCCCGCCAGATGGTAACCCGGTACGGTATGAGCGAAAAGCTCGGCCCCCGCACCTTCGGCAAGCGCGAGGACATGGTGTTCTTGGGCCGCGAAATCTCCGAGCAGCGCGACTACTCGGACAAGGTGGCAGAGCAGATAGACGCCGAAGTCCACGACATCATAGATACCGCCTACAACGTCGCGGACGAAGTCATACGGGCGCATCTCCCTAAGCTCCGTCAGCTGGCAGAGTACCTCATAGAGTACGAAACCATAGAGGTGGACGAGCTCGACGTCCTCTGGGAAACTCCGCCGCCCGACGACGGCGACACCCCCGGCGGAGAGACTCCTGACCCAGACTCCGGCGACGACCTCGGCTCCGACCCGGACGCCAGCCCTCCCCCCATATCCACCGCGCCCCCGGCCCCGGCTCCCGCCGGCGACTGAGCGCAACCCGCGACCGGCTACCCTCCAGCCCGCGTCTCACTCGTCATTCCCGCGAAAGCGGGAATCCAGAGCGCCGCGCCACCACAAACCTCGATCCCTGCAAGCCCTCTCTAAACTTCTCTCTGCGCCCTCTGCGCCTCTGCGTTTAAATCATTCCCGTCGGCTCCACCGGCGTCCCATCCGCCGCTCGCAACTCCATCTGCCACCACCCCACGTCGTGCCACCTGCCTAGCTTGAACCCCACGTTCCGCATAGTCCCCAGGTGCGTAAACCCGAGCGACTCATGAAGCCCCACGCTCGCGTCGTTCGGCAGCGAGATCGCGGCGTATGCGTTGTAGAAGCCTTGCGCCCGCAGGCGCTCGAACAGCGCCGCATAGACCGCCCGCCCCACGCCGCGCCGCCGGAAGTCCGCGTTCACGTACACCGTAACCTCAACCGACCACGCATACGCTGCCCGCGGCTTGTACTCCGAAGCATAGGCGTACCCGGCGATAGCGCCGCCAATCTCGCACACCAGCCACGGCCTTTGCGCCAGCGTCGCACTGATCCGCCCCCTGAACTCCTCCACCGTAGGCGGCTCCAGCTCGAACGAGATAGCCGTCTCCAAAACGATGGGCGCGTAGATAGCCAGCATCCCCTCCGCATCATCAACCGACGCCAGCCGTATCCGTACATCGTCAGACATATCCACACTCCTCCGCGCCAAATCGAACCGCCCAGCAATCCAATTAACGCAAAGGCGCAGAGAGACGCAAGGAAATTACTGTAACCCTCTGCGCTCTCTGCGCCTCTGCGTTAAGCGCCGCTCCTACCCTAAAACCTCCCGCAGCCCGTCCACCACCTCCTGAATGTCCCCCTCGCTAGTCTTGCCCATGTGTCCGATGCGGAATATCTTGCCCGCCAGCGACGCCTGACCGCCTGACAGCACGACCCCATGCTCAGTCCGCATCCTGCCGACCAGCCGGCCCGCGTCCACCCCGTCTGGCACAGTAACCGCCGTTACCGTATTCGAGGCGTAGAGTTCGTCCTTTGCGAAAAGCTCCAACCCCAGCGAGCGCACTCCGTCCCGCGTGTACTGGCCGATGGCCGCGTGTCGCTCGTACACCTCGCCTATGCCCTCGCTCTCGAGCTGGTTCAGCGCCTCGTCCAGCGCGAACATGACCGATACCGAGGGCGTGTACGGCGGCTGACCGATCTCGTAGTAACGCTTGTACTGCGCCATGTCCAGGTAGAATTTCGGCATCTTCGACTCGGCGTGCGCCTGCCAGGCCCGTTCGTTGAAGCTCAGGAACGCTAGTCCGGGAGGAACCATCCAGCCCTTCTGCGACGCCGTGGCCACCACGTCCAGTCCCCAAGCATCCGTCGAAATCGGGATCGACGCCACGCTGCTTATGCCATCTACTATCAGCAGCTTGTCGAACTCGCCCTTGACCACGCCGGCGACGGCCTCCAGGTCGTTCGCCACGCCCGTAGAAGTCTCGTTGTGCGTTACCATCACCGCCGTTATGTCCGGCTCGGCGTTGAGCGCGTCGCGCAGCGTATCCAGGTCTATCGCCTCGCCGAACGGGAAGCTCAGCGTCCTGACATCCGCGCCATACGCCGACGCTATGTCCGTGAACCTGTTGCCGAACACGCCGATCGTCGCGTTGATGACCTTGTCGCCCGGCGACATAGTGTTCACCACCGCCGCTTCCATCGCCGACGTGCCGGACCCGGTGATGATCCACACGTCGCCATCCGTCTCGAACACCCGCTTCAGCCGCTCCGTCACGCCGAATAGCAACTCTTCGTACTCAGGTCCGCGATGATTTATCATCGGGCGGGACATCTCGTCGAGGATGTCCTCAGGAACGGGAATGGGGCCGGGTATTCGCAGATTCACAACCATCCTCCACAGCTTCGGAATTGGCAATCAACACATCCGGGTCCGCCCGGACCCGACGCTAGATTCTACCAAACCCCCAACCCCCATTGCGAGAAGCGTCGGCGCCAGCGTGAAGTCTCAAAACCTCACCTGATCTTCTTTGCGTCTTCGCCCCTCGCCCCTTTGCGTTAAATGTCTCCGCGTCTCTGCGCCTCCGCGTTAAAGTCCCCGGCTATTCATCCAGCCGGTACAAGTACCGAACGTCCCACAACCCGTACAGCGTCGGCGTGGTATTCCCGAACACGTTCCGGACCGCCCCGAGCCGCTCCGACAACGCCGTATAGATAACCGGCAGATTCTCCGCCGCTATCTCCTGCGCGCGATGGTAGTAGCCGATGCGGGTTTGGCGGTTCAGTTCCTGGCTGCCCTCGTGGTAGAGCTCGTCTATCTCCGCTTCCCAATCGGTAGCGGGTTCAGGCTGGTTAGGATACCACAGGTGGAAGTCTTCCTCGCTGCTCCAAAACACTATGCTGAAGTGCGGTTCCGTACCGCCGCCGAACCCCACTATCAGCGACTCCCACTCGTAAGTGTTCACGATCTTGTCAACCAATATCCCAAAGTCGATCAGCTCATAGTTCGCCTTGACCCCGATGTCTTCCAGTCCCTCTGTCACCACATCGCCCACTTGTTCCCGGACGAAGTTCTGGGTATTGGTAATCAGATCGAACTCGATTGGATTGCCGTCCCCATCCTCTCGGATACCGTCGCTGTCCGTATCCATCCATCCCAGCCCGTCCAGAATCTCGTTCGCGCGCTCGATGTCGTACTCGTACCGCGCCACGTTCGGATTGTGGAAGTCCCCCGCCGCCGGACTTATGGACGACCAGTGCTGATACCCAAGCCCGTAGTACACATCCTCGATTATCCGCGCCCTGTCTATGCTGTGCGCCACCGCTCGCCTGAACTCGACGTTTTGGAACCACGCCAGCTTCTCCGGCGCGACGAGCGGATCGCCCTCGGCGTTCGATTCCGGGTTCTGGTTGAACGTCAGGAATGTCGAACCGAATGTTGGACCGCGCCTATGTATAGTGTAGTTGCCTTCCTCTTCCTTGCTCTTCATTTCCGCGTATTCCGAGCCCAGAACGCCGTGATAGTCCGTATTGCCAGCCTCGAACTCCACGAGTTCCGCGTCGAAATCCGGAACCAGCAGGTAGAGAACCTCGTCCAGATAGGGCAGGCTGTTCCCGTCCGCATCCTTCATCCAGTAGTTCGGATTGCGGATCAGCCTAACTCGCTCCTCCGGCACATACTCCGCGATGGTGAACGGACCCGTGCCTATGACCTCGGCGGGGTCGGTATTGATGTCCCAGAACGTGTCGAACTCGCCGCTTTCAATCACCGGCTCCAGGATGTGCTTCGGGTAGATAGCCGTACCCATCGAGCGAAGGAACGGCGCGAACGACACCGGCAGAACGCATTGGACGGTGTAGTCGTCGATGGCGGTTACCTTCATCTTCTCCGACCGGTCCTCGCCGCTGGCGTCTCTAACTTTGAAGTGGAACGCGCTCCCGTCCGGCGAGTCAATCTCGTCGTTGTACAAGATGCGGTTGAACGTGAAGACTACATCCGCCGACGTGAACGGCGCGCCGTCCGTCCAGCTAACGTCCCGCCGCAAATTGAACGTCCACGTCAGCCCGTCCGCCGAAACCTCCCAAGACTCGGCGAGCGCAGGCTCTATCTCATTGGTCAGCCACGACGCCTCGGTCAAGCCCTCGTACAGGTAGCTGAGATAAGTCGCCGAACCGGAGTCGGCGGCCAGGGGGTAGTTGAAAGTCAGCGGCTCACTAATGGTGGCGTAGGTGATGCGCCCCCCGTAGTTGCCGATGTCGTAGAAGAACGCCGACTCCGCTCTCCGCAGCCGTTCGATGAGTTCTTCCTGCGTCGGAGAATCGGGCAGGGGAGTGGCTGTCGCCCGCGCCCGCGCCTGCGCCGGAACTGCCGTAGCCGTCGGGACGGGCGCCGCCGTCGGCGCGACCGAAGTCGCCGTTGCCGCCGGCTCAGCAGTTGGAGGCGGTTCCGGTGTCGGCGCGACGGTAGGCTGCGCCGGAATCGAAGTCGCGGTCGGCGCCGGTTCCGGCGCCGGCGCGGCCGCGTCGCCGCCACAAGCCGCGGCGAATAGAATCAGCGCTCCGAACAAGCTAAACAAGAATAGCGACCCTCTAAACAACGCTGCCCCCAAATTCATGCGAACTCCCTCACTCGTGCTATTCGATGACACTCCCTGACGCCCCGCGCCTCCACCGGAACATCGTAGCATAGACAAACGAGCCGTCAGAATGCCAAGGAGATCAAGTTCCATTGCGTCCGCCACCCGCCTCCCTTAGACTTTAATTGCGCCTACAAACTCTCATACCCTAGAAGAGACCATGAACAACAGACCATGAACTCGCCCGCGCCCCCTCTCGTAGTCGAACGTCTCAACAAGCGATACGGCGGCGGCGTTCACGCCAACCGCGATATATCGCTGACCGTCGAACCCGGCGAGACGCTCGGCATCCTCGGCCCGAACGGAGCGGGGAAGACAACCCTCGTCCGCCAGATCACCACGGAGTTGATGCCCACGTCAGGCAGCGTCCGCGTCTTCGGCGTGGACGTGGTGGCCGATCCCATCGCCGCCAAGAATCACATGGGCATCGTCCCGCAGGAAGCGCAGCTGTTCGATATGCTAACCGTCCGCGAAACGCTCCGAATCTTCGGAAAACTGCGTGGACTGCCCCCGAGAGACGCCGCCCGCCGGGCCGATGAGTTGGTCCGCGACCTCCGCCTCGACGCCCACCGCGACGTGTTGAATATGAAACTGTCCGGCGGACTCAAGCGCCGCGTCATGGTCGGAATCGCCGCGCTCGCCGACCCGGGCCTGATGGTCCTCGACGAACCCACCACCGGCCTAGACCCACAAGCTCGCCACGACCTGTGGGACTTGCTGAGCGACTACAAGGCGCGCGGCTCCACAATCGTCATCACCACTCACTACATGGAAGAAGCCGAAGCCTTGTGCGACCGTGTAGGCATCATCTCGAACGGTTCCTTGCTTGCGTTGGACACAGTGCCGGATCTGCGCGCGGCCCACGGTTTAGACTTCAAGATAACCTTCACGCCCAACGGCGACGCGGCCCGCGCGCGGACGATCTACGGAAGCGACGACCGCGTCCTCGTGGAGCGCGTCAGGAACATGGGAGTCCGCCAGTTCAGCGTCAGCCGCGCCACGCTCGAAGACGTCTATCTGGCTATGACCGGAGAAGACCTTTCCAAAGACGACTCTGGCAGGGGAGCATAAAATCCCATGACGACAACGACCCACGGCAGCGCCGAGCGTGTCCCCGCGCTCACCACCGGCGCCCGCAAGTTCTTGCGGGACATCGCAACCGTGTTCGAGATACGGCTCATCCTGATCAAGCGCAGTTGGTACTGGTACATCGTGGTAACGCTCGTATTCCCTGTCGGCATGTTCTACTTCGCGAGTGCGCTCGCCCCCGACAACCCGGATGCCACGCGCCGCGCCATGATCGGAACCATCGTATTCGGCGCCACTATTCTGACCACCGGGATGCTCGGTCAGAACCTTCTGTTCGACCGCTTTCAGGGGCGGCTCAAGCTGATCATCACCATGCCCGTGTCCAGAATCTCATACGCCGCCGGCGTCCTCTGTTTCGGATTCATGCTTACCGGATCGGCAGTCTGCATACTGCTGGCCGTAGCTCTCATCGCCGGGGTGGACTTCACTTTCACCTGGTCGTTTCTGCCCATCGTCGCAACCGTGCTGCTCACCATGTCCGGCCTCACGTTGATAGTGGTCAGTTACGCGCCGTCGCCCGAAGTGGGCGGGATAATGTCCAACCTGCTCGGCATCTTCATGGCGCTCGTCAGCCCCGTGTACTTCCCTATGGAGCAGGCGCCCGCGCTTATGCGCTATTTTGGCTGGGTCTCCCCACTCCGCTACGCCGCCGACGGCATGATGAAATCGCTCTCAGGCAACCCGGACGTCTTTCTCGAGGTCGCTATACTCGCCGTCTTCTCCACCGTATGCCTCGGCGCCGGCCTCTGGAAACTGCGCTGGCGCGAGGACTAGCAACGTGGACCGTTACCGCCCATATGCCCCAAGAACCTGTCCCAGATTCGTAGGCGCTTGATATTGGATAGCGCCCTCGTCTCCAACCGTCATTCCGGCGAACGCCGGAATCCAGAACGCCGCGCCACCGCCAACGGCGATTCCTGGAACCAGCGCCTACTAATCTAGGACAGGTTCATGCCCCAAATTGCCATTGACCCCATACGCTCCCTTTGCTAGCATATCTATTAGAGAACTACTGTACTAATCCCTCAATCCCCACATAATCATCCACTTATCCCATGAGGAAAAACCCGCCATGAACTACGCAGTCCAAACTAGCGCTATCGCCCGCTCATTCGGCGATGTCAAAGCCGTTGACGGCATAGACCTCGCCATTCAGCCCAGCGAAATCTACGGATTTCTCGGCCCGAACGGGGCGGGCAAGACCACCCTCGTCCGTATGCTCATAACCCTGCTCATGCCCACCTCAGGCGGAGGAACGGTCGCCGGATACGACGTCGTGCGACAGCCGAACGACATCCGTCTCCGAATCGGTGTCGCGCTGCAAGACGCCGCGCTCGATCCCAAGCAGACCGGGCGCGAGATACTCAGGCTTCAAGGCTGGCTCTACGGATTGTCGCGCCGGGATGTGGACGCCCGGCTCGCCGACCTCGACAGCCTCATAGACATCGGCGACGCCATAGACCGGCTTGTCGGCACCTACTCCGGCGGCATGAAGCGACGGCTCGACCTCGCCGCAGCCCTAATCCACAACCCCCAGATACTATTCCTCGACGAGCCGACCACCGGCCTCGACCCCATCAGTCGCACCCGCGTATGGGAGGAAGTCAGCCGAGTCAATACCGAACTTGGCGTAACAATCTTCCTGACCACTCAGTACCTCGAAGAGGCGGACGAACTGGCGGACCGCGTAGGCATAATCAACCGTGGCCGCCTGATGGCCGAGGGATCCCCTGCCGAGCTGAAGCGATCGCTCGGCAACGACGTCATCATAGCCCGAGTCGACGGCAACCCAGAGGCGGCCCGCGACGCCGTATCCGGCTTGCAAGGAGTATCCGGCGTCGAAACCAGGGGTGGAGAAATCCTCATACAGGTCTCCAACGGCCCCGCCGCCATAAGCCGCGTGGCGCTCGCGTTGGATCACGACCACATAGACGTTACCGAGCTGGTCCTCCGCACCCCCACCCTCGACGACGTATTCTTGAGCGTCGCCGGCGCCAGGATGGAGGAAGAGGCAGAGCCGGAAACCGACACCGCCGCCGCCGACTAATCCCCTCCTAAAGCCCCTTCTCCCTCGATGGGGGAAGGCAAATCCCCCTCTCCCTCAGGGAGAGGGGCGGGGTGAGGGTGAACCCCCAGCCCCTACCAATCACGTATCCCTACCAGCCCCCAGCCTAGGAGCGTACCCCAATTGAACCCCGCAACTACCGCCAGTCCTACCACCGTACAAGCCCGTCGCGCCGGATTCTTCCGCGACGTCATCTCCATCGCCATCCGCGCTCTGCGTAGCATCCCGCGCGATCCCGAGGCGATCTACCCGGCTCTCATCATCCCCGTCTTCTTCTACGCCATCAACATCGGAGCCCTTCAGGACATGGCCGAAAACATACCGGGCCTCGACTACAAGGCGTTCCAGCTGCCGGTAGCCATCATCTTCGCCGTAACCGGAATCTCCCGCGCCGTAACCCTGGTAACGGACATCCAGACCGGATACTTCGACCGCTTGGCGCTGACCCCCGTCAACCGCCTCGCGCTGCTGCTAGGGCTCACCGTGGCAGACTTCACCCTGGTCGTCGCCCTGACCCTGCCCGTAATAGCCATCGGCCTGATCGTCGGAGTAACCTTCGCATCCGGCATCCCCGGACTGCTCCTGTTCATACTGCTGTCCGGCTTGTGGGGATTGGTCTTCACCGGCTTCCCTTACGCCATAGCCTTCAAGACCGGAAACCCTGCCGCCGTAAACTCCAGCTTCCTGCTGTTCTTCCCGTTCGTATTCCTCACCACCGTGTTCGTTCCCAAGGAAGCCATGACCGGATGGCTCGCTACCGTAGCCACATTCAACCCCGTAACCTATCTGCTCGACGCCCTCCGCTCACTGATAGTAACCGGCTGGGACGTCGATGCTCTCCTACGCGGCGTCGCCTGCATCGCCGGAGTCGGCATCGTAAGCGGAACCCTAGCCCTGACCACCCTGCGCGGCAGAACCCGCCGGAGATAAGACACACACAAAAGGGGCGCGGCCCCTCGACTAGAAGAGCCGCCCCCCCTTTGCGATCCGTCCACGCAGACGCCTCACGCCACAAGGCCGAGGAGTCTGAAGCACTCACTCGGGGCGTGGTTTTCACTTAGGTTAGTTGTTTCCGCCCACCGCCGTGCCAATTGAGGGTAACTGTGAGCTTCTAGCACATTGAACACCGAATTCTTCAATTGTCGTGCCTTAGACTTACTAAGAAACGCCCTACTGACTGCTCCTACGACTTCCGAGAATGCAACGAGAATGAGCAGAAAGCCTAAGTGACCGTCACAAGCCTTCATTACTGAGTGAGGGTCAGAATTCTTTGTAACTCTGAGCCAGTCATCAAGTCCATCAGAGAGCTTGCGATTCAACTCTGGGCCGAAGTGAGGGGGTACACTGAAGAGCAACTTGCGTTCCGTGATCCGAAGATGCTCTCGGTAATTGGCCTTTCGCACCTGCCTTAGTAAGCCATGGTCCCTCGCTGCTAGTCCGAGTGCACATGCGATAGCAAGTACCTTTGAAAAGTTCTCTTCCATAATCAATAGAGACTTGTTAACTATCACATCTTCTATCTCAGAACGTAACACTCCCCTTGTAAGGTCTTCTAAGACAACACTGAGTAGATCAAAACTAAATAGATAGTTTTCAATTGAATGGCCAAGTGTCATGAGGATTCTATCTGAATCAATGAAGTTGTTTGTCATTACATCCTGAATTGTATCAAAGAATTCGAATCCATGAAATTCTCGATCAACAAAGCCGATAAATTTATATCGGTGTTGCTCAGAAGCCACTAGCTCCGAGACAATCAGGACCTTATCCCTATTGCCTTTGACCTGTCCAGGGTCTGACTTCGGCCTTGCCGCCGTTTCGATGGTTACCCTGCCATCTCCGATACCCATCTGCTCGCCCACCAATTCAAGTAGCCTCTTGTCATCTGGGCCTTCCAGCAGGATGTATGGCATTGTAGAGAACTTTACTTCGGTAGCAAGTTCATTGTAGGTCATCTGGAACGTAAGGTCCATGATCTTGCTCCATAGTTGTCTATCCCGGATCCCTGCCCAAGTCAGGATGTGGTGACGGTTGAAGGCGTCGGCGTCAGTTCGATCATGTGGTCAGAGAATGCGCTAGCAATAACCGGAGAGTGCGTGCATACAATCAACTGCTTCTCCGAAGGGAGTTGGTCGTTCATTGCTTGAAGAATCCGACGCTGCCAGTCTATGTGCAGTGAAATTTCCGGTTCGTCTACAAGGACAACATCCCCATCGGCTAAGCGAGAGGCAGAATAAATCAAACCAACGATCTGCCGTTCTCCTGATGACAATGAATCCAACTGAGTGTAGCTTTGATCCGCATGACTGACTTTGAGTTCAGGAAATGGCTCGTCTGAATTCGTGTCAGTTACCAGTTGTTTCCCTTCCAGAAAGTCGTTTACAGAATTCACATAATTGCGAACCGCCGCAAATGCAACCCGTAGGTTGCTCGCCCTCTCTTGTACAGCCTCTTCATAAATTCTGAGGATTCGTCTAGTGGTGCCCCCTTGACCTTGCTGAGGTAGCCGAGTTGCAAGAACTGACTGAAGTTTAGAGAATGCGGCCTCAGGCAACCCGTATTCAATTTGGGTATCCTGTAAGTCTTCTAGCAGCGAGCTAATGTTAGCTCTAATTGTCTCAGAATCACGACTGTCGTCGCCAATTTCGTTGTTTGTCAAGCTAGTTATGGCAGAAATTATACCTGTGAACGTGCTTGCGAAGATGGAGCGATCACCCTGAGCTAGTAGACTGACAGAGCGGTAGAGTTCCCAATTCAGACGGTCTTCAATCTGTTGCGGTGAGGGGTAATTTATCCTAGGTACAAAGCCCCCAAATACACTCCGGGCAAGCTCAGTGGAATCTAGATTCTCGGCAAGGCGTCTCCTGTACCTCTGCGTAGGGTAGTGCATATGTCGGTTTCCTGTCGGTTTCCAGAAAGTCGGGGTTAAATGAAATTTATGGATATGGGGGATTTCCACTTTGTGGATTTGCCGTCCGAACCATCATATCAGATTGCTGAGGCATAGAAAAACGCGCCCGGAGGGGGCGCGTGAGGGACGAAAAGGGGAGGAGACCTGGGCTGACGCGCCGCTCTTGGAACCGCCCTAATTTTTGGCGCAGCGCTCCCCCAAGGATGACTCTCTGACAAATTTT
>DAOUKV010000021.1:0-70000 GCA_034420955.1 Dehalococcoidia bacterium | reverse complement strand
CGTAGCTGTCCGGCTTGGCGTGGATGATGATGGCCGATCCATCATCGTCGAAGAGGTAGCCTTGTCCGGGCGAGAGCGAGATGGACTGGTGGAAGTGGTCGGCGCGGGCTCCGCCGTCTGCGCCGGCGTAGATGTTTGGCATATCTCCGGGATGCCCGCCGTCCTCGCGCATGAAACCGTGGCCTTTGCCGTCCGGCGCGAAGTGTCCGCCCGCCGCGCCGAAGTCGGGTTCGCAGCTGCCCACAGTGTGGACGTGGAAGCCGTGCCATCCTTCAGATAAGCCGCTGACGTTGGCGGACACCAGGACACCGCGCGGTCCCTGCGTCAGGCTGACCGTTCCCATGTCGGCGCCGTCGGGACCGCTCATCGCGGCGGTCGCGGTCTCGCCGACGGCGGGTTCGGTATCGGAGGCGCACGCAGCCATCGCCGCTAATGCGAAGGTGGAGAGGGCAAGGGCAACCAAGGCGCGAATCGGCTTCATCTGCATCTATCGTTCTCCTTTGGCTCAAGTTCCTTGATTGTGGCACCTGCCCCCTGCAGCGTCTAGGTTTTATGGGCGCCGCTTGACAGTTCTTGCGCAAGCGCGTAGTACATAGTGGAACATCACAAACGCGGGGGAATCGTATGCCCGGACCACTCGACGGAATCAAGATACTGGAGTTTACGCAGATAATCGCGGGACCGTTCGGGGGGATGCTGCTCGCCGATATGGGCGCGGACGTGATCAAGGTGGAGCCTATACAGGGGGAACCCTGGCGGCTGGCGCTCCAGTTCATCCCGGAGGAATCGAAGACGTATATGTCGCTGAACCGCGGCAAGCGCAGCCTGCCGCTGAACCTGGCGGAGCCGGAAGCGGTGGAGATAGTCCACAAGATGATACCGGATATAGACGCGGTGGTGATAAACGCGCGCCCAGACGTGCCAGCCAAGCTGGGGATTGACTACGATACGTTGTCGGCTATCAATCCGCGCCTCATCTACTGCGACAATACGGCGTTCGGGCGCAGTGGACCGCACAGCTACCGGCCGGGCTACGATCTGATCATCCAAGCTATGAGCGGGCTGATGGCGGCGGAGGGAAAGATACGGGACGGGGTTCCACAGCTAATCACCTCGACGGCGGTGGCGGACTTCTCGACCGGCATCGCGGTGGCGTGGGGCGTGTGCGCGGCGCTGTTCCACCGCGAGCGGACGGGTGAGGGGCAGCGGGTGGACACCAGCCTGCTGGCGACGGCGCTTAGCGTCCAGACGGGCAGCTTCATGGAGATTGACGCCTACGACGCTGAGGCGCGGTCGGAGTTCCTGACGGTTCTGGGCGCGATGCGGGAGGCGGGCGCGTCTTACGAGGAGATTGACAGTCAGCATCAGCAGATGCTCAACCCGTTCCGAAGGGGCAACATCTACTATCGGACGTACCAGGCTAAGGATGGGGCGTTCGCGGTGGCGTGCCTGAGCGACCATCTGAGGAAGCGGGTGGCGGACGTTCTGGGGCTGGACGACCCGAGGTTTGGGCCGGACTATGACCCGTTCGCGGATCAGATCGTCGAGCAGACCGAGGATCTCGTCGCGGAGGCTGAGGCGCTGTTCCGGGAGAAGACGGTGGACGAGTGGCTTGAGATATTCGACTCGGTGGGCGTTCCGGCTGGGCCGGTGCGCTACGTGCAGGAGATGCTTGACGACGAGCAGGTGAAGGCGAACGGTCTGTCGGTGGAGCTGGAACACACTCTGGCGGGCAAGGTGAGGATGGCGGGGCCGATGATACAGATGAGCGCGTCGCCTCTTGCGGCGCGGAGCGCGTCGCCGGCGCTGGGCGAACATACGGATGAGGTTCTGCAAGAAGCGGGGTACTCTGAGTCGCAGATCGAGGCACTGAGGGGGAATGGGGTGGTGAGGTGAGTTTCGTTGCCGACCAGATTGGGATATGTCCGAGCGTTCGCGTCTCGCTTGAATTGGAAAGGGGGGCGCACTATAATTTAGGCGGCTCGAAGTGCTGTCGCTCACGGGGCGGGCGCCGAGCTTGGAATCCTGACCGCACACACAGGAGGCACAAGAGGGAATGACCTATATCATCGCTGAGCCGTGCGTGGACGTAAAGGACGGGGCATGCGTGGACGTCTGCCCGGTTGATTGCATCTACGGACTGGACGAAGACGAAGACAATCAGCTCTTCATCCACCCGGAGGAGTGCATAGACTGCGCGGCGTGCGAGCCGGTTTGCCCGGTGACCGCGATCTTCGCTGAGGACGACGTGCCGCCGGAGTGGGACAACTTCATTGACATCAACTACGAGTACTTCGGGATGTCGCGCTAGCGCCGCTCCGATTTCTCGACAGACGCATAATACCCTGCTCTTCTTTCCCTCGAAGGCCGCCGCCGGGACTATCGCCGGCTGACAAGGCTTGTTTGGGAGGGATTAGGCAGGGTATTCTTTGGATATAGAGATTTTCAAGACGTTCAATGGGCAGGAGGCAGGCGATGGTAACGATCGAGTCCACCCCGGAGTTTGCGACGCAGACTTACGAACGCATGGCGGAGCGGCTGGCAGTCGTCCGGCAGCGCCTGAATAGGCCACTCAGCTTGGCCGAGAAGGTTCTTCTATCTCACCTCGACGACCCGGAGGGACAGGAGATAGCGCCGGGCGCGTCTTATATCCGAGTGCGTCCCGATAGGGTCATATTGCAAGACGTGCTGGGCCAGACGGCAATGCTCCAGTTCATGCAGACGCTGAGGGACCGGGTCGCGGTTCCAACCACTATTCACTGCGACCATTTGATACAGGCGCGAGCGGAGGGCGTCCAAGACTTGCGCGAGTCTCTCGCCGAGAACGGCGAGGTGTATGGCTTCCTGCGATCGGCGGCGGCGAGGTACGGTGTGGGCTTCTGGGAGCCGGGCGCTGGCATCATCCACCAGGTGAACCTCGAGAATTACGCCTTTCCGGGACAGGTGATAATCGGCACGGACTCGCACACTCCGAACGCGGGCGGGCTGGGCGCGTGCTCGGTCGGCGTCGGCGGCGCGGACGCCGTTGAGGTCATGGCGGGGCTGCCGTGGGACGTGCTGATGCCCAAGCGGATCGGCGTGGTGCTGACCGGGGAGATGAGCGGTTGGACGGCGCCGAAAGACGTAATCCTGAAGCTGGCGGGGCTGCTCACGGTGTCTGGCGGCACGAACAGCATCATCGAATACCTGGGGCCGGGCGTGGCAAGCATGTCCTGCACGGGCAAAGCCACCATCACGAACATGGGCGCGGAGCTGGGCGCTACTACCTCGATGTTCCCATATGACCGGAGCATGGCCGACTACCTGGTCGCCACGAACAGGCCCGGGCTGGCTGAGGTCGCCGACAAGTACGCGGATATGCTGAGGGCGGACCCGGAGGTGGAGGCGGACCCGGACAGCTACTTCGACCAGGTGGTTCGGATAGACCTTTCGGAGCTGGAGCCGCACGTGGTGGGGCCGCACTCGCCGGACAGGGCGCGCCCGATTTCGGAGTTGGCGGCTGAGGTGTCGGACGCGGACAACGAGTTCATAGACGCGATCTCAGCGGCGCTTATCGGCTCTTGCACGAATTCATCATACGAGGATATGAGCCGCGCGGCGGACGTTGCGGAGCAGGCGGCGGCGCGGGGGATGAAGTCCGTCGTGCCGTTCATGGTTACTCCGGGTTCGGAGCAGGTGCGCGCGACTATCGAGCGCGACGGGCAGATGGAGTCGCTTCACAAGATAGACTCTACGGTTCTCGCCAACGCCTGCGGGCCGTGCATCGGTCAGTGGCGGCGAGCGCGGGAGACGAACACACAGGCGAACACTATCGTCACGTCGTACAACCGCAACTTCCCGCGCCGCAACGACGGCGCTCCTACTACGATGAACTTCATCGCCAGCCCGGAGATAGTTACGGCATACGCGATAGCGGGCAGCCTCTCGTTCAACCCGATGACGGACGAGATAGAGGCCCCGGACGGTTCTACGTTCAGGCTGGAGCCGCCCGCGGTTGCGCCGGAAGTGCCGGAGCAGGCGTTCGACCCCGGCTCGTCGAGCTACGTCGCGCCGCCGGATGACGGCAGCGGGGTAACGGTGGATGTATCGCCGGATTCGCAACGCCTCCAGATCATGGAGCCGTGGGACGCCTGGGACGGCAACGACTTCGAGAGCGCGCCGGTTCTTCTGAAGGTAGAGGGCAAGTGCACCACCGACCACATATCGCCGGCGGGGCCGTGGCTCTCGCTGCGCGGACACCTGGACAAGTTCAGCGACAATATGTTCATGGGAGCGATAAACGCCTACACGGGCGACGCGGGCAAGACGAAGAACCTGGAGACGGGCGAGTACGGCGGAGCGGTATCGGCGGTGGCGCGCGACTACAAGGCGCGGGGTCTGCGCTGGGTTGTGATCGGAGACGACAACTACGGTGAGGGAAGCTCCCGCGAGCACGCGGCGCTTTCGCCCAGGCTGCTGAACGGCGCGGCTGTCATCTCGCGCAGCTTCGCGCGCATCCACGAGACCAACCTGAAGAAGCAGGGACTTCTCGCGCTCACGTTCAGCGATCCGGCGGACTACGACCGCGTTCGGGAAGACGACCGGATCAGCATAGTCGGCCTATCGGAGCTTGCGCCCAGCAAGCCGGTTCGCGCCATCCTGCATCACGCCGACGGCACGGAAGAGGAGCTTAGCCTGAACCACTCGTTCGCCGAAGAGCAGATCAGGTGGTTCCACGTAGGCTCGGCGCTGAACCTGTTCCACCAGTAGCTGATTCCGATGAGCAAACGCGCGGCCCTGCGACAATAGCCGTGGGACCGCGCGTTCTCGACACATGAGAGTTGCGACATAGACGCTGTGCCGCTGCGCGAGATGCGTCGCGACATATCCGAAGTGGAATATCTCCTAGAAATGCTCGATGGGATTGAGTAGCGTCCGATCTGGGGATTAGTCTCCGCCGGTGCCTACCCAGCCAGATTGGGATATGTCTATCATAATCCCCTCTGGGCCGGCGAACTTGGTCTCGACGTTCATACCGCCGTGCCCGCTGCCCATGCCGGAGTGGAGGGCGTCGTTCACGTCGTCCATCGGCTGGGAGTCGTTCTGCTTCAGGCGCGCCTCAGTCGCCTCGGCGTCGTCCACCTGGAAGCCGATGTGGTGGATGCCGGCGTAGTCGGAGTCGAACTCGGGGCCGGTAACGATGTCGTTGTGGAAGTTCAGGATCGCCAAGTTGACGTTCCCGTCGCTAAGGTAATATCCGGAGGCGTTGGCGCTCTCCACTGCGCCCACCTCTTCCAGATCGAAGACATTCTTGAAGAATTCGGCTGTCTTGTCCGGGTTCTGACTGGATATTGCGATGTGCTTTATCTTTGCCATGCCTGTCCTCCTCACCCGATGGCCCAAGATGGGCCAGTGATACACGCGGGCTGCCGGCGCGTCTGTAACGCGCTACGTTCAGATGCCTACGCTAACCCACTACCCACATAGGTGTCAATGATTCGTTACAAAGTCCGGCAACGATTTAGAACAAATATTGCAAATGTGTAGATCGACCCACACTTTCAGATAGCCGAAGAGCGTTTCGAGACGCGACGATAAGGAGACACTCATGGTGAACGGTCCTCTGAACGGCGCCGATTCGCTGGGCCTAGACGGCGACACCCGGCAGCCCCGCGCGATCTCCCTGGAGCAACTGTCCATGACGGCAAGCCGCGTCCAGAGCCTTGTAAACGCGGGACGGACGAGCGCCGCCTGGGACCTCATGCAACATCTGCATCCCGCCGACATAGGCAGCATAGTGGCGAGCCTTCCCGCTACAAGCAGATCTGCGATGATCAACGTGATGTCGCCGGATACATTGGTCTGGGCGCTGAGGCAGATGAACCCGGTCCAGGCCGGGAGGGTCAGCGCTCGCCTGGGCGCGCAGACGCTTACGTTTTTGCTTAGACAGGTTCATCCCGGCCAGGCGCTGGCTACGCTGAGGCGGATTCCAATTCTCAGACGCCGCGAGGTAGTAGAGTCCCTGGAGCAGGCCCCGGTCGCCGATGAGATTCTTGCTCACGATCCGTACACCGCCGGCTCGCTCATGTCAACGCAGACGCCAACAGTGGATATAGACGAGCCGGCGGAGGCGGCGCGGGAGAGTCTGCGGGCGCTAGGAGACATCCGGAGAAAGTTCACACACATCTACGTGATCGGCGACGGCGAGTTGGTTGGGCAGATAAACGTGGTAGATTTGGCGCTTGCCGACGATGAGGCGCCGGTTCGAGAGATAGCTTCGCCTCCGTTGGCGACGATCTCAGCCGACACGCCGGCCGAGGAATGCGCCCGCCTTCGACGCCACTACGATCTCACGCAACTTCCGGTGGTTGACGGAGGCCGACTAGTAGGCACGGTCCTGGCCGAGGCGCTGTTGAGCGCTACCGTGGAGCATGACACTCTCCAGATGCAAGAGATGGGAAACGTGGCGGGCGAGACGGTTGACGGCCCGCTGGTCAGCTCGATCCGCACCCGGCTGCCCTGGCTTACGATCAACCTGGCTACGACGTTCCTTGCCGCGGCAATCGTTTCCCTATTCGAGCCGACGCTGGCTCAAGTGGTCGTTCTCGCCGCATTTCTGCCCGTGGTGGCCGGACAAGGAGGGATTGGAGGAACGCAGACGCTTACTCTCATCGTTCGCGCAATCGCGCTCGGGGAGCTAGTCGGCATCAGCGCTCGGCGACTGCTGATCCGGGAAGCTTTCTTGGGATTGCTGCACGGTATCTGGCTTGGCGCGCTGGTTGCGGTGGTTGCTATCATCTGGAAGCAGAACTTGGGTCTGGGTCTGGTGCTTGGGGTTTCGATGCTTGGCAATATGCTGATCGCGGGCGCTGTCGGCGCGGCGGTGCCTCTGCTGTTGCGGCGAATCGGGCTGGACCCGGCGGTGGCGTCGGCAGTGGTCGTAACGACCATTACGGACGTGTTCGGATTCCTGCTGTTTCTGGGCATCGCGACTGCGGCCATCAGTCTGATCATGTAGGAACTCGTCCGTGATTTCGTTTCTCCGACCAAGCCCGACGCTAAGCGTCCAGGATACGAGGCGCAGCCTCCGCCTGATGGCGTGGGAGAGCGTGGCGTCCGCGGCGCTGCTCAGTCTGGGCAGCGGCGGGTTCATGGCGGCCTACGCGCTGGCGCTGGGAGCCAACAATCTTCAGATCGGAATACTCGCCGCGCTGCCATCCATGGCCCAGATCGCGCGGCTGCCGGCCATCCTCGCGGTCGAACGCTTCAGGCGTCGGAAAGCCATAGGAATCCCCGTGCTGTGCGTGGGACATCTTATGTGGATTCCCATAGGCGCGGTTCCGCTGCTGATAGACACGCCGGGGGTCGAAGCGGTGATCGCGGTGATCGTCCTGTTGGCCGTCCGCGAGATATTCCCTCCCGTTTGGGCAAGCAACTGGACTGGATGGATGCGGGATCTCGTCCCTCGACAGCTCCTTGGGAGCTACCACGGGCGACGTCTCGCCGTGGTCACGGGCGCGGTAGCCGTGATCAGCCTGTCCGGCAGCTTCTTCGTCAGGTGGTGGGAAGGGGCGTCGGCGCCGGAAGACGCGATACTCGGATACTCCATCCTGTTGATTGGCGGCGCGCTTACGTTCGGGGTGGCTAGTCCGTTGCTGGCGTCGAGGGCGCGGGAGCCGCTCATGCCGGCGGCGCTGGAGTCGGGACGATCGGCGCTCGCGGTTCTTGCGGAGCCGCTGCGCCACCGCAATTTCTCGCGGCTCGTGTGGTTCCTGCTCGTGTGGAGCCTGACGCTGAACCTGGCGATTCCATTCTTCGCGGTCTATATGCTCACCGAGATCGGTCTGTCCCTACCCGTCGTCATAGCGTTTACCGCGCTTGGGCAGGCGTTAAACTCCATGTTCGCTCGGGTGTGGGGGCCGATGGCTGACCGATTCGGCAGCAAGACCGTGCTGTCGCTGTGCGCGTCGCTATATCTGCTGGTGATACTTGGGTGGGTGTTCGCCGCGCACCCGGAGCGACACTTCCTGACGCTGCCGATGCTGGGGGCGCTCCACATATTCGCGGGTGTCGCCTCGGCGGGGGTAACGCTGACGATGAGCACCCTTACGCTGAAGGTGGCGCCGGAGGGCAAGGGGACGCCGTTCATCGGCGTCGCGGGAATCGCGAACAGTATCGGTGGGGGTGTCGGGCCGATCATTGGCGGCATAGTGGCGCAATATTTCTCCACCCGGTCGCTTGGGCTTAACCTGGTCTGGGAGTCGCAAAGCGGAGTCGCTGAGATTTCCGCCATGTCGTTGACGGGTTTCGAGTTTCTTTTCGCGGCGGCGTTCGTCGTCGGCTTGCTATCGCTGAACCTGCTGGTGGCGGTACGGGAGGAGGGCGCGGCGCCGCGCGACGTGGCGCTTAGTGATTTGGCGTCTCGCGCGGGGCCGGTGGCGCGGGCGATCTCGTCAGTTCCCGGGCTTGGGACCGTGTCGGCTATCTCATACGGCTATCTCAGGCGGGTGCCGGGCGCGGACGTGGCGCTGGGAGTTACCGCCTACGAACTTGCGGCAGCCTCCCAAGCCGCCGTAGCGTCCGCCAGCCGGGGCCGCGCGCTGGTGGGCGACGTGGCTCACATCGTGGGAGACGTCCTAGATAAAGCGATTCATGAGGCGGAAGACATCACCGAACATGGCTGGGAACTCGCCCGCCATGCCACGAGGGGCGCGGTTCACGTGGGGGACGACCTATCCGGGCAGCTGGGCAGAATCGCGCGCGGAGCGGCGCTTGGCGCGCTTCGGGCGCTGGCGAGGAGCGGGATCGAGCCTAGAGACGCGCTGCGCGGATCCGGGTACGGCGTCGTCCAGGGCGCAATCGAGGCGGGCGAGGATCCGGCTAACGCTGCGGTTGAGGCAGTGGAGGCGGCGCTCCAAGTCGCGCCTGAGCTCGGTTTGAGCGGCAACGAGGCGGCAGCCGCGCTGACGTTGGGAGCGCTGGAAGCGGCTGAGGCGGCGGGCGAAGAGCCACTTCGGAAGGTCAGGCGGGCGTTGAATAGTATGGATTGGTGAGGGGATGAGGGCGATTATCCCTAGTCTTATCTGGGTTATCCCACCTTGCTCCCCACCGTAGGTTCCCGCCTTCGCGGGAACGACGAGATGGATGTATGAGAGCGCTAGCTCAGCTCGCCTCGATGCTCTTGGGCGTAGAGTGCAAAGCGGCGCCCGAGGGGCGCGTTCTCGGCGCGGGACAGGCTGGGGTCGGCGCGGGATATGCGACTCGCCTCGCGGCGAGCAAGAGCGATTATGTCTTGATCGGTGATTTGGGCTACTTGGAATGGGGGAAGGCCGCTCTGTCGAGTGCCGAGGTAGTCTCCCTCGCCGCGCAGCTTGAGATCTTCTTCGGCCAGGGCGAAGCCGTCGGAGATGCGTTCGAGCAGCTTGAGGCGGTTGAGCGCGTCGGCTCCCGGAGATTCAGAAAGCAGCAGGCAGTGGCTCTGATGCTCGCCGCGCCCTACCCTGCCCCGAAGCTGGTGAAGCTGCGACAGCCCGAAGCGTTCCGCTCCGTCTATGAACATGACGGTCGCGTTAGGCACGTCTATGCCAACTTCGATTACGGGCGTAGCTACCAGCACGTCTATCTCACCCGCCTTGACGCTGTTCATCACTTGCTCCTTTTCGAGCAGGCTCATACGCCCGTGCAGAAGGCCAACGGACTTGTCGGGATATATGTAGGTGGATAGACGGTCGTACTCCTCCTGGGCGGCTTTGGTCTGAACGACTTCGGATTCGTCTATCAGAGGACAGACTACAAACGCCTGCCGTCCGAGCTCGATTTGGGCGCGGACGAACTCGTACGCTTGGTCGCGGCGCTCGTTTTCGACGAACCGGGTGCGGACGGGCAGGCGACCGGGAGGCAACTCGTCTATAACCGACACGTCGAGGTCTCCGTACATGGTCATCGCCAGCGAGCGCGGGATGGGGGTCGCGCTCATAGCGAGAACGTGAGGACGGACACCCTTCTGCCGAAGCGCGGCGCGCTGGCTAACGCCAAAGCGGTGCTGCTCGTCCACGATGGCGAGCGAGAGGTTCGGAATGTCCACGCTTCGTTGTATGAGCGCGTGGGTGCCGATCACGATGTCTATGAGGCCCGCCGACAGCATGGCGGCAATGTCGTCGCGGACGCGCTTGCGCTGCGCGCCGACGAGGAGGGCGACGGTCAGCCGACGGTCGAGGCCGGCGACGTCGAGCGTCTGTATGTCGCCGCCCGCGGGCTGGAAGCCGGGTCCATCGAGCAGCCCGCACACGGTGAGGAAGTGCTGCTCGGCGAGTATTTCGGTGGGCGCCATGAGCGCCGCCTGCGTTCCGCTGCGCGCGGCGGCGAGCATGGCGGCTGTGGCTACGACGGTCTTGCCGCTGCCGACGTCGCCTTGCAGAAGGCGGCTCATCGCCCGGTCGGATTGGATGTCTGCCAGGATGTCCGCCAGGGCGCGAGTCTGCGCCGTGGTTAGATCGAACGGAAGGGTGGACAGGAAGGCGTCTATCGCGTCCGGATCTGCGTCCAGCGGGACGGCGCCGCCCGTTTGCTTCCAGTCGGCGCGGCGGGCGAATATGGACAGTTGAAGCAAGAATAACTCGTCGAACGCCAGCCGGCGGCGCGCGCGCCGGTGCATCTCGAAGTCGTCCGGGTAGTGCATTTGCTCGACGGCGGTTCGCAACCCGATCAGACCGGCGCGGTGGAGAACGTCATCGGGCAGGAACTCGTCCACCTGATCGAGGCAGGCGTCCAGGGAGCGGCGGACTACGGAGCGCAGAGTCCGTTGGTTCAAACCCTGTGTGGACGGGTACACCGGCACCAGGCGGCCGGTATGGGTAAGTCCATCGTCTCCCCCAACTATCTCGTATTCGGGCGACTGGAAGACCAGGCCGCCGCGATAGACGCCGACCTTGCCGCTGAGGACTACTTGGCTGCCGCGTCTGAGCGTCTTGGCCAGCCAAGGCTGGTTGAACCAGGTGGCGCGGACGATGCCAGTGTCGTCGCCAAGCACGGCCTGGGTGGATCTCTGCCGTCCCAGCATGGTCTGGTTCGCCTCCCACACGGTGAGGATGGCGGTCTGGTCGTCGCCGGGCGCCAGCTGGGCGACCTTGCGGACGTTGGTGTAGTCGCTGTGGCGCGAGGGGTAGAGATGCAACAGGTCGCCGACGGTGGCGACGCGGATCTTTTCGAGCAGCGGCAGCAAGCGGCGGTTGACGCCCCTGACGCGGGATACTTGGTCTGAAAGCTCTAGCGGCCTGGCCGGCTCACGCGGTTTGCGCGGCGGCTTAGCGCTTGCAGGGGTCTGCTTCGTCTTTGGGAGCTTGGGTTCTGACTGCGAATGTGGGCGTGGGACATCTTGGGCGCGACGCGCGGTGGCATCGGTTCTGAAGATCACGCCGCCCTGGGCTCGCATACGCTTGACGGCGCGGTTCGCCCATTCGGAGCGCTGTTCGGGCGTGAGCGAGCCGTATCCTTCCATGCCCTCGACTATGGGCGCAAGCTCGGCGCCGGATTCTTGCAGGAAGCCATCCAGCCCTCCAATGACGGCGGCGTTGTCGAAACCGCGTTCACGTTCCAAGCGGAGGATGTTGTAGAGTTTCTGGGCTGTGTCGGCGGAGTACGGCATGGGCGCGGGAGACGCTGCCATGAGGCGCTTCGCTATGGAACCATCATGCACATGCCCAGCGCGTCCGGGCCTACGTATGTACCCAGGGCCGGGCCGAAACGAGCTACTATGGGTTCGGCGCCTTCGGCCATCGAGGAGCGGATGCTGTCGGCCAGGCGATCCGCTTCGCCGCGCTCGGTGGAGTACATGACGGCCGCGGCGGAGACGGGCGCGCTGTCGGCGGCTGCGCGCCGGAGACGCTCAATTCCTTTGCGGCGGGTGCGCTCTCGGGCAAAGCTATCGACCGCGCCGTCCACGACCGCGATCATGGGCTTGATTCGCAGGAGCGACCCCATCATCGCGCGCGCCTTACCGATGCGCCCGCCCTTCTCCAGGTATTCGAGCGTATCGAGCAGCGCTATGCAGCGCGCGCCGGGGACGGCGCTTCTGGCGACGTTCGCGACCTCTTCCAGCGACGCTCCGGCTTGCGCCGCTCGCGCCGCGGCTACGCCTACAAGCCCCGTACCCATGGACGCCGAGAGACTATCTATGACCTCTATGGGACAGTCCACGCCCGCTTGCTCGGAACCCTGCACCGCAGAGTTGTAGGTGCCGCTGACCTTGGACGAGACGTGGATGGACACGATGCCGTCGGCGTCGGACGCGGCACTGCGATAGGCGCCGGCGAAATCGCCCACGGAGGGCTGCGACGTCTGCGGATGGATGTTTCCGTTCAGCAGACGGTCGAAGAACTCGTCCGTTTGCAGATCCACGCCATCCTTGAATTCTTGGTCTCCGAATATGACGGATGCCGGAACTATGGTGACTCCCAAGTCTCCGGCAATGTCGCGCGGCATATCGGACGCGCTATCTACAACTACTCGCACTGCCATGTCTGAACCTCCCACACCTCACTCTAAAAGGCCTCACTCTATTGATACGAATAGATGGTAATTTGGCTGCCCACCCGGAATCACCTCGAACTCCGCATCCGGGAACCGTTCTTCGGCGACACTGGCAAGGGCGGATGCTTGCTCCTCGTCTATCAGGTCGCCCCAGTAGAGGGTTACGAGATCTACGTGACCGTCGTCATCGGCTGAACGGAGAAGCCCGGTTAGCGCATCGGACAGGCTGTCGGCGGAGTGGACCATTCTACGGTCCAGCATCACGCCGAATTGCCCTTGTGATATGGTTACGTCGTCTATCTCCGCATCGCGGGACGCGGTGAAGATCTCGCCGGTGCGGGAGTCGTCTAGCTTGTCCTCCATCTTGGCGGCGTGGCCGGCCAGAGAGTCGGGTTGCAAGTCGTAGTCCATAATGGCGGAGATACCCTGCACCACCGTTCTGCTAGGCACTACGCGGATGTTCTTGGCGGACCGCTCGGCGGCCTGCTCCGCGGCAAGGAGGATGTTGGGATTGTTGGGCAGGAAGACGACGTTTTCCTGCGGCGCGTCCTCGATGGCGCGCACCAAGTCTCCCACACTTGGGTTCATCGAGTCGCCGCCGCTGATGAAGTCCTCTACACCGTAGCTCCTGAGCACCTCTTCAAGCCCGTCGCCTTGCACGACTGCGACGACGGACACATCTTCGATGCTGAGTTCGGCTCGGCGGTCAGCGGAGTACTGCTCGCGCTGCTCGTCCATGTTCTGTATGTTTTCTTTGGACACCTCGCCCAAGCTCCGCCCATATTGCAGCACCGGCTCCGGATCGAGGGCGTGGACGTGGATTCGGACGCGGTTGCCGATGCCGACCACTACGGGCGAGTCGCCCAGGTCGGACAGCCTTGCCTTAATGTCGGTCAGATCCAGCCCGGCGCCTTCTACCATGAATTGCGTGCAGTAGCCGAATTCTTCCTCCTCGATCTCGTCGAGGAACTCGTCTGAGATTTGGCCTTCGGGCGGCGTGAGTTCTTCGTCCAAGTCCAGGTCATGCGCGCTCAGGCGGCGGCGGATGCCTTCGAGCATGACGTAGAAGCCGTAGCCGCCTGAGTCCACGAGGCCGGCGGTCCTCAGCGCGGATGGCGCGCCGGGCATAGAGGGCGTGCGCGTTACAGAGTCGAGGGCGGCGGCGCACACCGTATCCAGCAGATCGGCGAGGCCTTTCGGACGGGCGTTCCTCGCGGCCTCCGCAGACTCGCGCATAACGCTGAGTATCGTGCCTTCTCTTGGGTGGCCTATGCCGCCGTAGGCGTGTACGGACGCGGCCTCGAGCGTGCGCTCGAAGTCTTCGGCGCCAAAGTCTTCGCACCTGGAGAGCGCCTCGGACATGCCCATGAAGAACTGCGACAGCAGCACGCCGCTATTGCCACGTCCCCCATCCAGCGCGGCGGAGGCCATGACGCGGGCGGTCTCAGCCGCCGAATTCGATATTGCCCGCCCGGTATTGGCGACTACGTCCAGTACAGTGAGGTACATGTTGGTGCCGGTATCACCGTCCGGCACGGGGAATACGTTGAGACGATTGATCTCGGAGACGTTGGCTTCCATCAGCCGCAGCGCGGACTCGAACATATCCAGCAAGTCTCTGCCATCGAATCTAGGTGTTTGAGAGACCATCATGCCCCGTTCTGTTTGCCCGTTCGCGGGTTCGTATGCTAGGGTTATCTGCCCGACTCGCGCTGAGCGTGAACGGGCGTCCGAGGTCAATCCTACAACGTTAGCCCAGAGGCGTCAAAGAGAAAACACTATGGCAAAGTGTGAGATTTGCAGCAAAGCCGGACAATCCGGCAACAACGTCAGCCACTCGAATCGGCGGACTCGCAGGCGGTGGTTCGCCAACGTGCAGCGAACGACGATAGTGCGAGAAGGCAAGCCGCGTAGGATGTATGTGTGCACTCGCTGCCTACGCACCGAAAACAAGGCGATAATGAGGGGATAGAATCTGCCCGCCCCTGCCCCACTTCCGCGGGCCGCCGAGCGGCGCGCGGGTATGGAATCGCGTTTGACAGTAACGGTCGGCGACGAATGTTGTTGACAGGGTTACGGCGCGTGGCTACCATTTAGTCATCGAGATTGGCGAGACGGGCAGGCGCGGTTCTGCCCCGTGGTTCATCCCAGCATGGCGCGGAGCGTGATATGGCTGAGTACACTAAGACAGAGGCGATGGATTGGGCGCGCGAGAACCTTCGCGGGCAGTGGACGACGCTCATGACGCCGTTCACACCGGATGACGAGCTCGACGAGGACGGCCTGCGCGCGAACATCGCGCACGTGCGCTCTCTGGGCAGCCATGGAGCGGGATGCACCTGGGGCATGGGCGAGTTCTGGAGCCTGACGCATGAGGAGCGCCTGCGAATCTACGACGTGGTGGCGGAAGAGTCTGCCGGAGAGTGGCCAATAGGCGCGCACGTTTCACACACGTCGGCCAAGTCTATGGTGAGCTTGGCGAAGCACGCCGAGGGCGTTGGATTCGATCTGCTCATAGTGGGCGCGCCGTACTTCGTTACCAACACGGAGGATCAGATAGTGGACTGGGTGAAGCTTCTCGCCGAGAACACCAACCTGGCTATCATGTACTACAACTCGCCGCAGTTCGGCACGCTTCTAAGCGCGCAGGGGCTCCAGCGAGTGTGCAACATTCCGAACGTAGTTGGCGTGAAAGAGGCGAGCTTCAACCAGGAGCTTTCGATAGAGACGCACCAGTTGGTCGGACGGGACGCGATCATCAGCACGCCTGACGAATGGATTCTATTCCGAGGCCGGGAGTTGGGCTTCGAGCAGCAGGTGATGTTCGCCAACACGTCTGACTGGCGCTTCGACACGCCGGACAAGAACTACTACGTGCAGTTCATCGACAAGGCGATGCGCGGCGATCTGGATGACGATTTCTACGCCGAGCGCGTTCGCCCCATAAAGCAGGTATCGGACAAATGGTGGGGATACACGGTGCAGAAGTTCGGCGGCGCGCTGCCGGCGTCTATGTGCAAATACTGGGGCGAACTTATGGGGCTGGCGCACGGCCACGTGAGGGCGCCGCTCGCCGACCTGAACGATGATGAGAAGGCTGAATTGAAGGCTGAGGTGGAGGAGGCGTTGGAGACGATCGCGTAGTATCCTAGAACGCCAACGAACAACACGAACTAGCGACAGTTGGAGAGCCGTATGCTGCTAATGGTAAGCGTCCAGAATCTACCGGAAGCGATGGAGGCGCTGCGCGGCGGCGCAGACATCGTGGATGTGAAGAACCTTCAGGAGGCGCTGGTCGGTTCGGCGCACCCGATGACGGTCAAAGCCGTCCGCGACGCCATCCCGACGGAGCGGCACGCCAGCGTAACGCTCGGCGTGGTGCCGAATCAGGCGGGGACGGTGGCTATGGCGGTGTACGCCGCCGGCATCATAGACGCCACCTCAGTCAAAGTCGGCTTCATGCAGACCGAGTACCCGCAGGCTGTGGAGACGTTGCTGGAGTGCCGCGAGGCGTTGGAAGAATTCGATACGAAGCTGATCGGCTCGCTGTTCGCGGACAATCCGCTGTACGACGGGCTGAAAGCGGACCATATGGTTGACTTAGCCAAGGACGGCAAGTGCGACGGCTGGCTGATCGATACTCTGACGAAGGACGGGCGCAATCTCTTCGACTTCATGCCTGAGGAGCAGCTGCGAGAGATGACTCTGCAAGGCAAGATGGATGGAATGTCCGTAGCGCTGTCCGGGCACCTGAGAATGGAAGACGTGGACGAACTCGCCCGCATCAACCCGGACATCGTAGGGGTGCGCGGCGGCGTCTGCCGGCTTGGGGATAGGTCGTCCGACGTCCACCGCGACGCGGTCGCGGAATTCAGGCGGCAGTTGGATCTGCGCGAGACAGGTCAGATTAGCGTGCGCGAGGCTCGGATAATGTCCGGCCAAGGGGCGGGCAACGGCGCCGGCGACGGGGCTGTAGGCTCCAACGGCTGGTTCGTGATAGACGGCACGGGGAAGACATGCGCGGGCATCCTGGCGGCGCTCAACGCACAGATCGAGGAGGACAGCGAGTCTTTCATCGAGGTTATCATCCCCGACGTGCTGAACACCTATGACGTAGTGGTCTGGGCCGAGGAGCGGAGCCACGACGTGCTGACGCAGCGCAAGGATGAGAGCGGAGCTACGCGGATGCTGATAAAGCCGTAATAGTGTCTCAGCAGTATTCGGGGCAATCCGCCGAAAACGCCTCCTCTTCGCCATATGGCGCGGGTGGAGGCGTTTTCTCGTTGCTTATGTCCCGAACCACATGCTAGTATTTTCCTAACGAAAAACTATGAAACGAGGGCTTGGTTGGAAACCGTCGAGAACATTGCGGTAGTGGTCGGGCTGGTTAGAGATGTGTTGCTCATGCTAGCGATTGGGGCTGTGTTGGTACTGGTTTTGATGGTTATGGCTCTTTTGAGATCCGTCAAAGAGACAGTGGAGACAGTTCAAGAGGCCATTCAGACAATTTCGGAAAAGATTATCGAACCCGCCGCCGAGGAGGTGGGTACCAGTCGCAATATCGGCAGAGTGGTAGGCTTTGCTTTAGGTATGTTCCGAAGGAAGAAGCAGTCGGACTGATTCCGAATCCAGGAGGATTGTGGCATGGCGAACAATGACAGTATCGGCGCGTTTGCGATCGGCTTCGTTCTTGGCGGCGCGATCGGCGCGCTTGCGGGGCTGCTTCTGGCTCCGAAAGCGGGCGTCGAGACGCGAGCCGAGCTTCTGGAGAAGGGCGAGGCATGGCGCACACGCGCTGACGAAATGGCCGCGGACATGCGCGCTCGTGGCTTGGACGAGTTCAACAGGATGAACGAGCGCGTAGGCCCGGCGGTTGATTCGCTGCGCGAGCGCGGCTCTACGGCGACGACGGCGGTCCGAGAAGCGGGAGCGGAAGTGGTCGCCAGCGCGGGCGAGCGCGTGGGACCTGTCGTGGACGCAGCGCGCGAGCGCAGCGCTACGGCGGCGACGGCGGTGCGGTCTCGGATTGGCGGCAATGGTGCGGAGACCGACGCCGAGGAAGGGGAAGCCCAGAAGTCTTAGGGCGTTCCGATTAGACTTGGCGAGATGCAAATTCCAGCGGGGTGGGTTCCATGTATGGGCCTGCCCCGTTCGCTTGCCGGGACACTTTGCCTATGCGACAGGCGACGCCGGGCTAATCCGGCGGAGTCGCGCGGGGATATGAGCCCAGTATCTTGAACATCGACGTCCGAGCTTGCATGCCGTCGAGCGCGGCGCGGACCGGGGGGGTCTCCCTATGCCCGTCGATGTCTATCAGGAAGACGTAACGGCCCGGATTGCGACGGTTGGGGCGAGACTCTATCTTGATCATGTTTATCTCGCGCGTGGCAAACTCGCCGAGCGTATCGTATAGCAGGCCCGGCGCGTCGAGATCGTAGTCGAAGCAGATCGAGGTGCGGTCGTTGCCTGTGGGTTCGTGGTCTTCGGACGCCAGGATCACGAAGCGCGTCCGGTTGTTTCGTATGTCCTCAATGTCGCGCTCGATTATGTTCGCATCGAAGATTTCGGC
Source organism: Dehalococcoidia bacterium (assembly GCA_034420955.1). Lineage (GTDB taxonomy): Bacteria > Chloroflexota > Dehalococcoidia > Lucifugimonadales > UBA1123 > VXRN01. The sequence goes on along the minus strand of DAOUKV010000021.1, from coordinate 51,924 downwards.
GGCGCGGCGGCTGGATATGGCGACGGCGGAGTAGCGGCTGCTTCGCATATCGGATACCGCGCCGGCGGTGCTGAGCGAGGCGATGCGTTCGGCATTGGGGAGGCGGCACGTAAGGTAGTCTCGGCACTGGGCGAGCGCCTGCGGGTGCGAGTACACGACCTCGACGGACTCCAAGTCGGTTCCGGGGTCGCCGAGGAGGCAGTGGTGGATCGGCACGATGACTTCGTTCTTGATCTTGAGGCCTGACTCATCGATCAGCAGATCGACAGTGAAGGTTACCATGCCTTCCATGCTGTTCTCGATCGGCGCGATCGCCTCATCGGTCTCGCCGTTCAGGACGGCGCGAACGACGCGCGGAATGCCGCTGAACGGGATGCGCTCGGCGGTCGGGTCGTAGTCCACCGCCGCCTGTTCGGTGTAGGTGCCTTCCGGTCCGAGAAACGCCAGTCTGACCGCCATCAAATGCCTCCGATGTTCTCTGTGAGAAGATCGCCGAGCCGCTCCTGAAGCGCCTCAGTCATCATCAGTGTCATATCGATGGGCGCGCTCACGCCGAGCCGGTTGAACAGGGCGACGTGCTCAGACACGTTGATGATGGATATGACTCTCCCAACTTCAAAGATATGCCTTGCCATCTGGCAGACTACCAGATTTTCATCGTCTCTGCGCCCGGTGGCGATCAGGGCATCGGCGCGCTGCGCGCCCGCCCTCTCCAGGACTGTGGACTCGGTGGCGTCTCCGTAAACGGTGATATTGCCGAGCTCGTCCTCTATGGTCTCGCAGCGACGAGCGTCCCGCTCGATAACCGTAACTTCCTGATCGGCGTCTATCAACCACCGGGCCATCGCGGTTCCAACTCGTCCCGCGCCTACGATTATCGCATACATCATACAGCCTCTAGTCTGCCGGTGGGAGCCGGTTTCTGCCGTGGATATGCTGCAACGCCAGATCGGCCAGCGGTTGCGTGGGGCTTATGACTGTCAGACCCAGAGTCGAGTAGAGGTCGCGCTTGACGGGATCGTCTAGGCTGCAGATGACTTTTCCGATCCTGAACATGTGCAGGGCGATCTGGGACGCCATGACGTTCACCACATCGCTACCCGCCACGGCTACAAACACGTTCGCGTCCTGAGCGCCGGCGGCGCGCAGGTCGGCTTCTAAGGTTATGTCGGCGATGCGAGGCAAGATTCTGCCTTGGCGCACCGCCGAAGCAGGCAGGTGATCAAACGCGGATGGCGATACATCCAATACTTGGACGACGCGGGTGGACGCTGCAAGGGCGGCGGCAAGCGCAGATCCAGTCCTGCCGCACCCGCCGATTACGACGCGTTCGGTGCGCTCCAGCGCGCCTCTGTAATCCACGTATGTCATCTCCACCCGCTACACCCCAGATCCGAACGCATTTGACTGATGGGGGGACATGCCGGGCGTGGCATCGAACGAGTCGCGCGTGAGGATGACGCGGCATGGCGCGTGTCTCAGGATATACGACGCGCGCGTGTCGAACGAGTATGTTCCATAGAGGTTTGAGGTGGACGCGCCTATGACGATAGCTTGCACCTCTCTATCCACGGCTTCCTCGACTACGGCGGCACCCGCCTGCCTTGCCTGGATTATCTCAGCTTGCACCGCGCCATTGTATCTGCTCGCCACCTCTTCCATCTGTTCCAGCACTTCCTCGCCAACACGGACGCTATCGGCGATTACCGCATCTACCGGAGTATCGCGAGGCACCTCTATCACGTACAGGATGTGGAGTACGCCACGTCTGGATTCCAGCAACTCGCACGCGAGTCTCACCATATCGGAATCTAGAGTCGCGCCGGTTACATGGACGAGCGCGGATGACAGCCGAACGCTGTCGTGGTTGCGTCGGTGGCTTCCGGGACCTCCGGGGTTTATGAGTCTTCTGATCAAGGCCTTTCCCTCAGATTGTCAGATTGTTGGTAGGTCATGGGCGCGCGCGCCTCAGTCGTCGGCAGCCATCTCCGTCATGTCTTCTTCCGGATCGTCCAAAGATTCAAGGCTTTCGTCCCTACCGGCCAGGATAATCCAATCGCCAGATCGCAGACGGTCGTCAACATCCGGGTTCAGCGTCACGTGCCTGCCGCGTCCGATCGCCAGGACGGCCAGACCGTACTTGTCCCTAGAGCCGGATAGTCCAATGTCGCTCAGTCTCATGCCCACGAACCGCTCAGGCGCTTTGAGCTTGCTTATCCCGTAGGTTGGGGTAATCTCGATGTATTCGTACACGTTGGGGTTGAACATATTGTGCGCCAGCCGACTTCCCATCTCCTCTTCGGCATGGACGACCTTATCAACGCCTATGCGGGTGAGGGTATTGCCGTGCAGTTCATTCTGCGCCCTGGATACAACGTACGGCACGGCCATGGTCTTGAGCAGGACGGACGCCATGACGCTGGACACCACATCTGAGCCAATGGCAACGACAGCAGCCTCGTAGTCTTGAACGCCCAGTTCACGCAGCACCGCCTCGTTTGTGCAGTCGCCGATGACTGAGTAGGTGCAGAAACCCATCATGCCGTGGACCCGGCTTTCGTCTTTGTCTATCGCGAGCACGTCGTGTCCGAGGTTGTAGAGAGATCGGGCTATGCTGGAACCGAATCTGCCCAAGCCTAGAACGGCAATCTGCCTCTTGTTATCTCGGTCTCTCTTCAGCATTTCGCAACTCCCGTCCGCTCGGCCTGTCCATACGCTTATTCACATAGGCCGGCAAGTCGGTCCACTAGCCTATTGTAACCCTTTCTTGAACGAACCGATAGTTGTCGATCGCAGAGGTCTGCGCCATGGCGATTCCGATGGTGTATGGGCCGAGCCGTCCTATGAACATGGCGAGTATGACGATTATCTGCCCCCACTGAGAGAGCGCGGACGTGATGCCGGAACTCAGGCCGACGGTGCCGAAGGCGGAAACGCTCTCGAAGAAGAGGTCTAGGAAGTCGAGCTCGCCATCGGTGATGGTGAGCGCGAGGACGATGGCGAAGACGATAGCCGTGGATACCGCGCCGATGACGAGCGCTCTCCTGACCTGCTCGCCGGGCACCTCCCGTCCGAACGCGGACGCCTGGGAACGCCCCTGCATCGTGGATATGATGGCGACGAGGATCACGGCAATGGTGTTGATCTTGATTCCGCCGGCTACGGACGCGGATGAGCCGCCGACGAACATCAGGCTGGTGATCATGACGTTCGTCCCGTCTGTGGTCTTGTCGTAGTCGAGTGTCGTAAAGCCCGCCGTTCTGCCGCTGACGGACTCGAACAGGGCGGTGACGAGTTTCTGGTCGAACGTCAGCGGCCCAAGAGTGTCGGGGTTGTTGTACTCGAACGCCATAAAGACGACGATTCCAACGGCAATGGCGGCGAAGGTGAGTATGAGGACGAGCTTGGTGGTGAGGCCGAAGAGCCGGAATCGGCGACGGGTGGCGACATCGGCTATTACGCTGAAGCTGATGGCGCCGAGGAAGATCATGAAGATCGTAACGCCGATGACTGTGCCGTCGGACTGGAAGGCGCTCATGCCTTGTTCTTCCCTGAAGAAGATGAAGCCGGCGTTGTTGAACGCGGATACGGCATGGAAGAGCGCGGTCAGAAGCGCGCGGTCGGGCGGGTAGATGAACCAGAAGCGGACCGCCAAGATGACGAACGCCACCACTTGCGCAGCCGCAGCGAAGGATACGATGCCGACAGTCAGCCGGACCATCGAGCCGTGCCCCCCTATGAGCAGGTCTCCGCCGAGGCTCTCCTTGAGGAGGATGCGCTGCGGCAGCGTGACTCTCTGTCCCAGCGCGATGAGGCCGACGGTGGCGAGGGACATGAACCCCAGCCCTCCGACGAATATGATTGCGGTTATGACCAGCTGTCCCCAGACAGTCCAGTAGGTGGCGGTGTCTCGAACGACCAAGCCGGTGACGGTGGCGGCGGACGTTGCGGTGAACAGCGCGTCCATGAACGGAGTGAAGCCATCTCCGTGGTGCGCGAACGGGAGTGACAGCAGCAAGGTGGATACGGCTATGAGGGCTATCACGCCGTATATGACCATCATCGGCGAGGTTCGGGCCCTGGACCTCGCTTTGCGCGTTTCGATGGTCAGCGTAACGGGACTGAGCTCTGCCCGCCTGGGCTGTCTGACCGTTTGGTCGCCGGGTTTGGGAGTCCAAGGAGGCCGCACTTGCACAAGTCCAGTCTGGCTGCGGCGGGGGATCGGTGAAGCCTTCGCCGGCCGGTGGGCGGGCCCTGATGGCGCCCGCGAGGCATCTACATCGATGGGGTTCTGGGCGGATTCTAGGGTTCGGGGGGTTGGATTGTCAACGCGCCCAAACGGTCTGCGACTAGGTCGTTTTCGGGCGCGCGTTTATTGACTACTCACAGCCAACAAACATATAATCCGCTGAACTAATACACTGAACGCGACCGGAATCAGCCGGTTGGCGTCGAAACTCACGGTAGGGACGACAGGAATAGGAGAGACATATGTATATCAAGACAAGCCGAATCTGGGCTAGAGGCGGGCTGTTGATGGCGGTCGTCGCGCTGGCTTCGCTGTTCGCGCTGTCGATGGCTTGCGCGACTTCGGAGCCGTCCGAGCCACAGGCTCCGCAGCAGCCGGCGGCGCCCGCTCCGGCAGCGGCGCCACAGGCTCCGGCCATGGCAGCGCCCGCCGCTCCGCAGCAGCCGGCGGCGCCCGCTCCGGCGGCGCCCGCTCCGACGGCGGCGGCGTCCATCCCGGAGGCCGCGCCCATCGGTTCCATGAGGCCGGCGGCTCCGGTCAGGCGCGCGCCGGCGATGCCGGACGAGATGGTCCAGCGCGGCGGCACGCTCCAGTGGGTACCGCAGGCGAGCCTCAGAACGCTCGATCCCGTGTGGACGACGGCGGCGATGACGCACAACACGGCGCGCCAGATGTACGACGCCGTGTTCGCCTGGGACTCCGCGCTGCAGAGCCAGCCGCAGCTGGTGGAAGAGTGGTCCATGACCGACGACGCCAAGTCGTACACCTTCAAGATACGCGAAGGGCTGAGCTTCCATGACGGCGACCCGCAGACTACCGACGACGTGCTTGCGTCGATCTCACGGTACGAGCAGCGTCAGCCGGTGGGCATCAGCATCCGGCAGCTTGGCGAGCCGAGCTACCAGAAGATAGACGACTACACCTTCCAGATGGACATGGGCAAGACCTTCGGGCTAGTGCCGTTCTTCTGGGGGACGTGGGGCACGGTCTATGTCTTCAAGGAAGAGGTGGCAAGCACGACGCTGCCCGACGTGGCGATCGAAGCCGAGAATACCATTGGCTCCGGTCCGTTCAAGTTCGTTAGCTGGGAGCCTGGAAACAGGCTGGTTATGGAGCGGTACGAGGCCTACATTCCGAGGACTGATGCGAAGGACGGCGCGGCCGGAAGCAAGGAAGCGTACCTAGACAGGATAGTGATGGCCGAGGTGCCGGACCCGGCGACGCGCGTCGCGGCGCTGCTGACGCAGCAGGCAGACTTCTCGGAGGGAATCGCAGGCGACCTGCTGCCTACGCTCGAAGACAGCCCCAGTTTGACGGTCGAGACGATCAGCCCGTGGGCGTCTCCGTGGCTGGTATTCAACCACCTGCACCCACCCTTCAACGATCAGCGCGCGCGGCTCGCCGTTCAGGCCGTGGTCAACCGCGAGGAGTACATGCGCGCCGGGTACGGGCCTGAGTTCCTGTGGGAGACATGCCCCGCGCTGTTCATGTGCGGCGGGCCGCTGGCCACCGACGTGGGCAGCGATGTCTATTACGCCGAGCCGGACGTAGAGCGTGGCAAAGCGCTGTGGGACGAATACGTCGCCGCCACCGGGTTCGACGATCCGGTGATCGTTCTGGCGGCTACGGACTACCCTGACTTCTTCGCGTCGGGTCTGATAACGAAGCGCAACCTCGAGTCTATCGGAGCGCAGGTGGAGATGCCGTCCATGGACTGGGCGGCGGTCGTGGCGCGCAGGGCCGAGAAGTCGCTGCCCGCGGACGGCGGCTGGAACATCTTCCACACTTGGGGCGGCACGTTCGACCCGATAACGGCGGTCGGTCTGAGCGGCAACTGGTTCGGCTGGCCTCAGAACACGACGATCCAAGGGCTGATCGAACAGTTCCCGCTGGCGGGGACGCTGGAAGAGCAGCTCACGATCGCCGAAGCCATCCAGGCGGAGAACTACGCCAACCCCAACTACATGACGATGGGGCAGTTCAACTTCCTGGTCGCGCGGCAGGACTATGTGAAGGGCTACGAGCCCCACCGCCTGCTGCACTTCTGGGGCGTGTGGCTGGATAAGTAGCGCTCTGCCAGACATCGCGGCTCGCCTCACCCATTCTGCCGCCGGGCGAGCCGTGACATGAAGGGCCGGGCCACGAGGTCCGGCCCTGTCAGAGCGGCAGTTTCCGGCCAGGGGCCGCCAGATGTTCCAATACGTTGTCCAACGAATCATCGCAACCGTTCCGGTCGTCTTGCTCGTGGCTATCATCACGTTTTCGCTGGTGCACATCGCGCCGGGCGATCCGGCGGCGGTTATCGCGGGCGACTTCGGCAACCCGGAGGACATCGAGCGCGTCCGCAAGCAGCTGGGGCTGGACAAGCCCATCCTCCAGCAGTTCTGGATCTGGCTGAGCCACGTCGCGCGGGGGGACTTGGGAAGCTCCATCTTTTCGCGGTACGACGTTACCCACTTGATAGCGCAGCGGCTCCAGCCGACCATCGTAATAGCGCTCACGGCAGAGATTCTGGCGGTGCTGATTGCGGTGCCGCTCGGCGTGCTGGCGGCGTGGAAAGCGAACTCGCTTATCGATCGCGGTGTGATGCTGTTCGCGGTGCTGGGGTTCTCGATACCGGTATTCTGGCTGGCATACAACATGATATTCCTGTTCGCCGTGCGCTTAGAGTGGCTTCCCGCGGTGGGCTACGAGCCGATCTCGAACGGGATCGTGCCATGGCTGAAGTCCATCACACTGCCATCGATCGCGATTTCAGTCATATTCGCGGCGCTGATAGCTCGCATGACGCGAACCACGATGCTGGAGATACTGCGGGAGGACTACATCCGCACCGCGCGCGCCAAGGGGCTTGGGGATCGCCTGGTGCTCCTGCGCCACGCGCTGAAGAACGCGTCCGTGCCGGTGGTAACGGTCATCGGGCTGGGACTGGCTGGCCTGATCGGCGGCCTGGTGGTAACGGAGACGGTATTCGCCATCCCAGGTCTGGGTAGGCTGATAGTGGAGGCGGTGCTGAGACGCGACTACCCGGTAATACAGGGCGTGATGATGCTTGTTACGCTGGTTTACGTGCTGGTGAATCTGATCGTGGACATCAGCTACGCGTATCTGGACCCGAGGATTAGGTACTAATGGCCGGACAAGAGACAGCCGACCTGGTTGTGATGGGCAGAGGCCCGGGCCGCTGGCAGCGCGCGTTGGTCGCCTCGCGCCGCGCGCTGATCAAGAACCCGAATATGCTGTTCGGCCTGATACTGCTGGTCGTCATGTCGCTGATGGCGATCTTTTCCGGGCAGATTACGAACGTGGATCCGCGGTACATCGACACGATCGAACGCCTGAAGTCGCCATCGGGCGAGTACCTGTTCGGCACTGATCATCTGGGCAGGGACATATTCGCGCGCGTGGTGTACGGCAGCAGGCTTTCGCTGACGGTAGGCATCGCGGTGGCGATAATTACGATGGTCGGCGGCGTGGTCCTGGGTCTGATTTCCGGCTACTACCGGATGATGGACGCGATCATTATGCGACTGATGGACGGGTTGATGGCGATTCCGTCCTTCCTGCTTGCCATCGCGCTGGTGGCGATGCTGGGCGCGAGTCTTCAAAACGTGATCATCGCGCTTTCGGTGGTGGAGACGCCGCGCGTGGTGCGCGTGGTGCGGTCGTCGGTGCTTACGCTGCGCGAGCGAGTGTATGTGGAAGCCGCGGAGGCGATTGGCGCCGGTGGAATTCGCATCATGGCTCGGCATATCTTCCCGAACACGGTGCCGCCGCTGATCGTGCAAGGCACCTACATCTTCGCGCTGGCGATTCTGGTGGAGGCGGGACTGAGCTTCCTGGGCGCCGGAACGCCGCCGGACATTCCAAGCTGGGGCAACATAATGGGAGAGGCGAGATTGTACGTGCGCGTGGCCGAGTGGATCATGTTCTTCCCCGGCCTGTTCCTGTCGTTGACGGTGTTGGCGATCAACCTGATCGGCGACGGTCTGCGCGATACGCTGGATCCGACGCTGGCGCGGCGAATGTAGTTCCGCCTACTACTCGAATATCCGGCTGACGGGCATCTGCCAATTTTGGGATAGCGTCGGGGATTTCGAGGGTGCCACCCTCAGAATGGATTGTGACGTCTCATATGTCAGAGGGGCGACCAGACTGCCAGCACGCCGTCGGTCAGGGCGTTGACGGCGCTGATGGAGCCGGTGTCTATGATGAATACACGACTTTGGCTTCCACTGGACTGAGACGGGTAATCGGCTGAGGATGCCTGAAGACTCAGCCGCCCCGAGAATAGCAGGTATCTGCCGTCGGGCGACCACAAACTGTGCGAGTAGGCGTACTGGTCAAAGAACTGGAACATGGTCAGTTGCTCGCGCGAAGGGACGAAGTCTGCCAGCTCGGTCGTCGCGCCGGTGGCAGGGTCGAGCAGCAGCCAGCGCATATCTCCGCTCGCGTCGGCGACGACGGCTACGGCGATACGGCTGCCGTCCGGAGACCAGAAGTAGGCGAGCACGTTCTCCAACACGCGCGCGGTCTCTGAGAAGCCGGTCGAATCCAGAACGCGCAGTTGGCGGTACACGAACATCGGAGTGTTCATGTATCTTACGGCGCGGGCATCGTCTGCTACCGCCATGTAGGCGCCATCGGGAGACCAAAGAAATGCCGAGTACGCGCCGACGTCGGCGATGGGCTGCGTGAGAGAGAGGCCGGAGCTTGTGATCGGAGCGGAGTAGATCGCGTTCTGGGGCCGGGACGCGCGCCGAGGCGCGAGACGGGACAGCGTAAGCTCGGCGCTTCCCGGCCTCCACGCTGGCACGCGGTACGACGTGGACTCCAGCGAGATGCGGCTTAGCTCGAGGTCGTCTTCGACATGGAGCAGGAAGTGATCGTCTGAGCGGTGTACGGCGAGCGTAGTAGCGTCGCCAGACCACGACATCCACAGCGGTCCTTGATCCAGCACGTACTCCGGCGGATGCGGCGCATCCATGCGCTTGACGAACAGCGTCAAGCCGTGCGCCCGCGTGACGGCGACGAAGGCGAGCTTGGCACTATCCGGCGACCACAGAGGGTAGTGCAACACGCCGTCGGCGAGCAAGCCGCCGAACCCGGGCTCCCCCTCATGGATGGGTTGCGGGACGCGCTCGGCTAGACTGTACTCGTAGAGCGTAACGACGGGGCGGTCGTCTGAGTCGCGCGCCACGCCGGAGAAGACCATCGAGCCGCCGTCGGGCGCCCAAGTAGGCCAAGTGGAGTAGCCTTCGGCAGGCGAGATCAGGACTTCGTTGGAACCGTCCGGGGCGTATGAGCGAATCTGCGCGTCGAGAGTGACTACGGCGATTCGGTTGACCTCGTAAACGGGCGGCCAGAGCGATTCATAGTTCGCCGCCGGTATGGCTGCCGCCGCCGCTATCACGCCGAGCGCGATCAACAGCAGCGCGAGGCCGACGTACAGCCTGAAGTGGGAGCTCAACCGTCTATCGTCATGTCGAGGCCGAAGTCCAGCGCGGTGGCTGAGTGGGTGAGCGCGCCGACGGAAATGATGTCAACGCCGGTTGCCGCCACGCGGCCGACTGTATCCAGGGTGATACCGCCTGACGCCTCGAGTATGGCGCGCCCAGAAGCGATGCGAACGGCCTCGGACATTCGCTCGACACTCATGTTGTCCAGCAGAACCAGGTCCGCGCCGGCGTCCAATACCTCTTCGAGCTGTTCCAGCGTCTCGACTTCGATTTCGACCTTGATGGTGTGGCTCGCGCCCGCCAGCGCCTTGCGGACCACATCTCCTATGCCGAGTCCCTGGAGGGCGAGAGCTTCTATGTGGTTGTCTTTAATGAGTATGCCATCGGCCAGGTTCTGGCGGTGGTTTCGCCCGCCACCCATGGTTATGGCATATTTTTCGAGCTTGCGAAGGCCGGGGGTGGTCTTGCGCGTATCCACTATCTGCGCGGGGTAGGACTTCACGGCGTCCACGTAGCGGCGGGTCTGCGTTGCTATGCCACTGAGGCGCTGGAGAAAGTTGACGGCGGTGCGCTCGGCCTTGAGGATGGAGGCGACGCTGCCGGATACGGAGAGCATCTTGTCGCCCGGCGCAATGCGGGCGCCATCGGCGGCGAGCGTGGCGACGGTCAGGCTCGGATCTACGCGAGTGAAGACGGTGGAGGCTATGTCTATGCCCGCTAGAACTCCGCGCTCGCGGCTGACGAGCTCGGCTGAGGCGGTGAGCGTGGGCGCGATCAGCGTGTCGGTAGTCGGATCGCCCATACCGAGGTCTTCGGCGAGGGCGGAGTCTATGAGGTCGCTGATTTCGCGGGTTATGAGCATGGCGACGACTACGTTACGGCAAGCATCCGGTCGAGGGCGACGCGGGCTTCCTCGGCCACGTCGTCAGGAACTTCAATGCGGTTGACCACCACGCCCTCGTTCAGTCCATCCAGCACCCACGACACGTATGCGGGGTGGATGCGGTACATGGTGGAGCACGGGCAGATTACGGAGTCGAGGCAGAAGACGAGCTTGTCGGAGTGTTCGGCCGCCAGGCGGTTTACCAAGCTGATCTCGGTGCCTACGGCCCACTGCGAGCCGGGCGGCGCATCGGCGATCATCTTCTTGATGTATTCGGTGGAGCCGTTGTAGTCGGCCTCCTGCACCACTTCCATCGTACATTCCGGGTGCACCAAAATGTTCACGTCGGGGTACTTCTGGCGGGCGAGCGCAATCTGTTCGACCGTGAAGCGAGTATGCACCGAGCAGTGTCCCTGCCAGAGTATGACCTTCGCGTCGTTCAGATCGGATTCGGTATTGCCGCCCAGCTGTTTGAACGGATTCCAGACGACCATCTCATCCAAACCAATGCCCATCTTGAGCGCAGTATTGCGTCCGAGGTGCTGGTCGGGCAGGAATAGAACGCGCCGTCCGCGCTCGAACGCCCACTCGAACGTTGCTGGGGCGTTGGATGACGTGCAGACGATTCCGTCGTTACGTCCACAGAGGGCCTTTATGTCGGCGGTCGAGTTCATGTAGGTGATCGGGATGGTAGCGTCGTCGAGCGTGTCGGTCAGGTCATCCCAGCAGTCGAGCACGTCATCTATCTGCGCCATGTCCGCCATCGAGCAACCGGCGGTCAGGTTGGGCAGAATCACCCGCTGTGAAGGGCTACTGAGGATGTCGGCGGTCTCCGCCATGAAGTGGACGCCGCAGAAGGCGATGAACTCGGCGGACTCCTGAGAAGCGGCGAACTGCGACAGCTTGAACGAATCGCCCTGGAAGTCGGCGTACTTGATCACCTCGTCGCGCTGGTAGTGGTGGCCGAGCACGACCAGCCGTTCGCCGAGTCGCGCGCGGGCGTCGGAGATTCGAGCGTCCAGCTCTTCCGGCGACATCCGCATATAGTCTATCGGCAGTTTCTGCCAGCGGACCCCGGCGGAGAACTCGTCCGCGAGCGACCGGGACGATAGCTCGTCGTCCGTAGTGCAGAAGGCGGACTGCTCAATCTCGGTGATGGGTATAGTTGGCGTTCGTTCGTAGGTCGCTACCATGACTCTCCAACCTTGGGACTGCCCTGCCCGTTTCTTGACTGTTTGCCGCCGGGAGCTTGTCCGGCGAATTATTTTCTAGTGATAGGCGTTCGCGCGGTTCGCCGCCGGGGCCGCGCCCTGGAGCGACCAAGGGCCGGTCTTCTCGATGCGGACGTCCACCATGCGCCCCTTCATATCGTCATCGTGGTCGAAGAACACCAGCTTATCGTTGCGGTTTCTTCCGAACCAGCGTCCGCGTCGTCTGCCTTCTACCAGTACCTGCTGGGTGGTGTGAAGCAGACTGGCGTTGATGCGGGTGGCCACGGTCTCCTGTATGTCTTCAATCACTTGGAGGCGCCGCTTCTTTTCGGTCTCTGGGATGTCGTCTTCCATTAGGCGAGCGGCGATGGTGCCGGGCCGCGTGGAGTAGGCGGCCGCGTGGACCTTGTCGAAACCGATGTCGCGCACCAACTCGGCTGTGCGCTCGAACTGATCCTCGGTCTCGCCGCAAAAACCGACTATGAGGTCGGTAGCCAACGATACGTTGGGTATGCGGTCCCGGATGCGGGCTATCTTGTCGCGGTATTCGGCGTTAGTGTATCCGCGCCGCATACGGGCGAGAACGTCGTCGTCGCCCGCCTGGAACGGCAGGTTGACGTGCTCGCAAACCTTGTCGAGATCGGCTACGGCCTCGATGATGTGGTCGCTCATGTCGTTGGGGTGCGACGTTAGGAATCGGATCCGTTCCAGTCCTTCGACGCGGTTGACAGCGGCGAGGAGGTCGCCGAGGTCAACGGATCCGGGCAGGTCGTGTCCGTAGGAGTCCACGTTCTGGCCGAGCAGCGTAACTTCCTTCACGCCGCGCCGTACGAGGTGGACCGCTTCATCCACCACGTCGTCTATCGTTCGGCTGATCTCGCGTCCACGCCGGTACGGTATGATGCAGAACGAGCAGAACTTGTCGCAGCCGTGGATGATGGGGATATACGTGGCGACGTCGGGCGTGGCGGTCAGCGGACCTACGCAACCTTCGGGGTCTATGCCCAGCCTGTCGCCGAGGAGGTCTATGAGCGGATCGTACTGCTGCGGCTGCATGAACACGTCCACGTAGGGGAAGCGCTCGGTGAGCGCGTCTTTGCTCGGGCCTACCATGCAGCCCATGAGCGCGAGCACCTTATCCGGGTCGCGCTGCGTAACAGGCTTGAGGTGCGTCAGCATCCCGACCACGCGGTCTTCGGCGCTCTCGCGAACAACGCAACTGTTCAACACGATGACGTCGGCGTCGCGGGCGGACTGTCCGGGCGTCAGGCCCATCTGTCCGAGCGCGCTTTCCAGCCGTTCGGAGTCTGCCTTGTTCATCTGACAGCCGACCGTCCAGACGTAGTAGCTCTGCATCTCGCTCTTGCTCTCCGACTATTTCAGGTAACAGACGACGCGGACAGGATTGTGGGGTTTCGCGTCGTTTGAGTGAAACTTTCGCGTTGGGGGAACTATACCAAAGAATAGGCGAAGTATCAAGGTTCTTGATTGTGAAATTCGGCACTATTGGGATTTGGAATTGTGATAATGCCGGTGGGCAGTATCGAGAATTGCGAGAGTCAGCGCAGCGGGTCGAAATCTTCCTGACTTCCTACCCAAACTTCGCCACCCTCGAAGAACTCCTTCTTCCAGATTGGGACGATCTGCTTGATGCGGTCAATGCTGAAGTGGCAGGCTTCGAAGGCGTCTTTCCGGTGCGGGGACGAGGCTGCCACGACGAGGCTGGCTTCTCCGATCTCCAGCCTGCCGAGCCGGTGGTGGATGGCGACGCCTCGCAGATCCCATCGCTGCCGCATCTCGTCGGCGACGCGCGCAAGCTGCTCGTCCGCCATGGGGCGGTACGCTTCATAGTCGAGGAACAGCACACTGCGTCCGGCGGTGTTGTCGCGGGTGGTTCCAACGAAGGTTACGATGGCTCCCGCGCCCGGATGCTCGACCGCGGCGGCGACGGCGCCCGGGTCAAGCCGGTCGTGGGTGATGTGGATGGTGGGGGCTTCGACTGACGCTAGGGTTGCCATCGGGATGCCTCCTCGATATATGGAAAAGTGATGAACTCTGCCCTACCCTCCGCTGACGGGGGGGATGAACGCCACTTCGTCGCCGTCGTCGAGGACGAAAGAGCCGTCCTGGTATTCGTTGTTGACGGCTACTACGATGCGGTCCGCGTCCGGCAGGTCGGTGTAGCGGGCGCATACCAGAGCGAGCATCTCCGCTACGGTAGCGCCCGCGGGCAGCGCGAGGGAGATTCGAGAAGTTCCCGCCAACTCACGGTAGCTGGCGAGGAATAGGATTGTTACGAGCATGACGACTGTTCCTGTGATGCGATGCGGGCGCTCATCCCACCAAGGCGCCGCCGTTTACGTGGATGGTCTGGCCCGAAATGTAGGCCGCGCCGTCGGAGGCGAGGAAGGCTACTGTATGGGCTATTTCCTCGGGCATTCCGAGCCTGCCTACGGGGATGCCGGGGTTGGGTGCGGGGATGGATTGCCCCTCGACGCGGGTCGTGTCGAACGCGCCCGGCACTATGTGGTTGACGAGAACCCCGTGGGGGGCAAGCTCGGCGGCGAGGGCGCGGGTGAGTCCGAGCGCGCCCATCTTGCCGGCGCAGACGTGCGCCCAGCCCGCTCTGCCCTTGAAGGCGTTGAGACCGGAGACGTTTACGATGCGTCCCCAGCCGCGCTCTATCATGCCGGGGACGACGGCTTGGCAGGCAAAGAATGGGCCGTCCATGTTGACGGCGTTGACCTGGCGCCAGTCTTCGACGGTCATTTCGGTGAATGGCTTGTCGGCGCGCATCCCTGCGTTGTTGACGAGGATGTCCACGCGCCCGAACTCGGAGATGGTGTCGGCGACCATGCGATAGACCTGCCCCTGCTCGGCGACGTCGGCGATAGTGGCGATAGCGCGAACGCCCAGATCTCGGGCTTCAGCGGCTACGGACTCGGCCTCGTCGCGGTTGGAGCGGGCGTTGACTGCGACGTCTGCGCCGCGCCGCGCGAGTTCCAAGACGGTGGCGCGTCCGATGTTGCGGCCTGAGCCGGTTACCAGGGCTACTTTGCCGGACAGGGGCTTGATATCGGTTGGCATGATGTGAACACCTTTGGGCTAGTTGGGAGCGCGGCGAATTGTTTCTTCTAAGTATGGATCGAATGTGGTTCGGAATTGTTGGAGGATTCCGAGCATCCATACGCGGGTTTCGGCTTGTTTTTCGGGCGGGTCGTCTAGGGAACAATTGCGCCTTGATGTGGAAATGTCGCCTGATAGGTTGCCTACGAATCTCTGCCAGCGCAGATTGAAGCCAAGACTTGCGTGAATCTGTTTCTTATCCGCTTCCAGGTCTTTGAAGACGCGGGCGAAAATCTCCGGGCTATCGCCTCGGATGAATAAGCCGACTCCCGCGATGGAGGGCCACCAGTAGGCGACATAACCGGCGTCCGCCTCGTATCCCAATGCTCTTCGATATTGGGTTCGGAAATTGCGCCCTACAGGGTATTTGCCGGAGCCGTTGGCGGCGTATTGAATGTCTGAGCCGAATCCGGCCTTGAGCGCGTCGGCTACAAGCGGCTTTGCGGCGTTGAGAGCCTTTCGACCCAGCGGTGTATGGGCACGTCCTGTGGGCGATTGGGTTCTTCGTTCCCAGCCATCTGGACCTGAGACAATGTGTAAGGTCGGGGCATTGTGGGAGTTGCCGGTCTTGGTGAGTCTTGCCTCGACGCCGTAGAACTGAATCTCATCATGCGTCCATTCGTTCAGCCAATACACAGCCTTTCTGCGCGTGTTGTTGAATCCCTCGGCCATCCAGATGACGACGCGGGCGTTGCGCTCGCTGGCGTATGTGAGCGACTGTCCGAGGTGGCTGTGGTCGGCCTCTCCGAACTGGTTTTCTATGGCCACAAACGCGCCCGTCCGCGTATCTCTTGCGAGGATGTCCAGGGAGTATGGGCCGGCCGGAGCCTCCCGCTGGACGAATTCCAAGTTCATGTCCAGCGCATTGCCCAGCAGGTGCAAGTTCTTGGATAGCCAGGGCGTGAAGTGTTGGGCTTCGTTGCGCCAGCGGTCGTGAAGGGGGACCTGACGGGTGGTGTCGTTGGGGTTTGGCATTTGCGGTGTGTTTCCTAATTTCGGCGGGGGCCGATGATGAAGGCAATTTTGGCGTGGAAGTCTGACATCGGGTGCAGCGCCTTTCTGGTTATGACTGAGAGGGAGCGGCAAGCGCAATAGCGGTCTGACGATAGCTCAGCGCCAGTTGGTCGACTTGTTCTTTGTTCTTGTAGTAGAACAAATCGCTGTCGGTCAAGTCTGTGATGTCTAGGGCTAGGTCCAGCATATGGGGTTCAAGGTGTCGGTTGAGATACATACCCATACCTGCGCCAGCTACGGCGCCTACGATTCCTCCGATGAGGTTCCCAACGCCGGGGAGGAACGAGCCTGCGGCGGTTCCTCCGGCGCCGCCGACGGTAGCCATCACTGTTGAGACGCCCATCCTCGACATCACGGTGAGGGACTGGACGACCTGAATCTTGTTTCTCGTAGTGCGGTCAGCAGCAGAGAACTCCCGCTCAGTCTTCAGGACGCTGTACACAAGACGCGCTCCAGCGAGAATCGCACCCGCGTAGGGGATCATCTGGGCCACTCCATCTGGGATGTCTAAGCCCATGTTGTCGCTGAGTAACGTTAGTGCACCTGCCGCAGTGCCATCTAGCTGTTCCAAGCTGCCAACATCTAGTAGCCGGTTGAGGAGTTCAGGGGAACGCTCGGCGATTCTGTCGTAGATTTCTGTGTTCACGGCGAAGTGCAGATCAGGGCTTTCGCCCATGAGTGACTCGATTTCCCCGGCGCGGCCTGCGTCCCCTACTTTCACTTGCCAAGAAACTGCTTCACCATCTGGGGATATTGCGGTTATGTCATATATTGGCTGTGTGGGATTTTCCGCGATATCTACGTCCGTATAACCAGCGTCTTCTAGTTGTTCAGCAGTTTGTATCTCTGCGAGCTTCCCCTTTATGCCACTGACAAATCCAACAGCACTCTGTTCACCACGTTCAAGGACTTCGTTCCACTTGTCGTGCAAATCAACCGATTGGGCCTCGTTTGCGTACTGCATCTCATACGCTTGGAGCACCCTGTCGTCAACGTTGACGCGCTGGAAGACCGGCCACAGAGCAAGAGATACGGACGATACGCCCTCAGCCGCGTAGAACGCTCGGTCGGTGTTCACCAGCCCCGCTACGGTGTCCCTGAATGACCTGCGGTGGTTGGAAGATCCGCCCGGCAGTTCGCGCAAGGCGTCTAAGAGGTTTGTTGATTGCATCGGCATAGTGTGTCACTGAGTGAGAATTAGTGTAATGAGCGCAGACAAAGCGAAAGCGACGATTCCCACCAAAACAGCGAACCCGAATAGGGTATTTTTGAGTCTGCGGACCTCTGCCGCAACCGACTCACTCGCCTGTCTCGCCAGTGCGGCTCTGGCAGACTCCAACGCCGTCTCATATCGTCGCTGATCTTCTTCCCGAAGTACGGCGACGGCCTCTTGAACGGCTCCTGCTACAATTCCGTGAAGATTGTCGTGTTCTCGAATGTGGTCGGTAAGGAGTTTGTGCTGGCGGATGACTCTCGGGATGAGTTCTTGGTTGATGACGTCCTGTTCCTGCCAGAAACGAACCCTCTCTTCTATCGGTACCGGCTCATCCGGGTCTGATGAGCCGCCTCGGGCATACTGGTTCACTTGTGTCCTCCCATGTGCCCATGCGCTCATAGTGGCCGATGATAGGATTCTCTGTTCTGACGATGCTGGGACGGGCGCCGATCTTGGACGCCCGTCGTTTTCTGACTGCGTAGGTTGTGGGTTAGTCTGCGGCGGCGGCTGTCGCTTCGGCCGAGCGCACCACAGCCGCGTCGTGGAGGGTCTGTATCTTGGCGTCGTCGTAGCCGAGGATGTCTGTGAGTATCTCGGTTGTGTGCTCTCCGACCAACGGGGTTGCGCCTACGTGCATAGGCGTTCTGCCGAACTTGATGGACTTGCCTGTTACCCACATGGTGCCAGCGATGGGGTCAGGGACTTCCATCATTATTTCGCGTTCGGTGAGGTGCGGGTCGCGCGCGGCCTGCGCGGTGGTGTTGACGGGGGAGCACGGGACGCCCAAGGACGCCAGATGGTCGGACGCTTCCTGCATGGTCTGGCCGGCGAACCATGCGCTCAGCCCTTCTTCCAGCGCGTCGGCGTTCTGGGAGCGGAGCTCGCGGGTGGCGAAGCGTTCGTCTTCCAGCCATTCGGGTCTTTCCACGGCTTCACAGAGGCGCGCCCACATATTTTCGTTGGTGGCGGCTATTATCATATAACCGTCCGCGGTCTTGTAGAAGCCGCCGGTGCCGCGTCCGTTGCCTTCGCGGGGCTGTTCGTAGCCATCGCCGAGGTATGCGGAGATGGGGATTTCGTTGACGGTGTAGCCAGTGTCGGCGAGGCAGACTTCGAGCTCCTGTCCCATGCCCGAGATTTCGCGTTCGCGCAGCGCGGCCAAGGCGCCGATGGTGGCGTGCAGCGAGGTAATGCGGTCTATGAGCGGGAAGAATGTCTTTATCGGTGGGTCGCCCTCGGAGCCGGTGAGCGACATGAGGCCGCCCATCGCCTGGCCTATGGGGTCGAAGCCGACACGCTCTTTGTAGGGGCCGTACTGTCCGTAGGCGGAGACGTTGATCATGATGATCTTGGGGTTGAGCTTCTTGAGGGTCTCGTAGCCAAAGCCCATGATGTCTATGGTGCCGGGTCGGAAGTTCTGGAGGAAGAAGTCGGACTCCTTGACCAGATCGCGGAGGACTTCCTTGCCCTCGTCGGTTCTGAGGTTGATGGCGAGGCTCTTCTTGCCGGAGTTGTACTGCACCCAGTAGGCGCTCTGTCCGCGCACGCGGGGGCCGTTGCGCCGGCTTTCGTCGCCGTTGAGCGATTCTATCTTAATGACTTCCGCGCCCATGCGCGCGAACATGAGCGCGCAGCGGGGGCCTGCCTGGTAGCGGCCCAGATCGAGCAGGCGTAGTCCTTCGAGCGGTGTCTTGAGTTCGGTCATGTCTAGTTCCGTCCCTTTCTGTCGAGGAATGGCTTGAAGCCTTCCAGCACCGGCGTGGGCGCGAGCTTCACTTTCTGCGCTTCGATTTCGTTGTCGTAGTGGTCGCGCCAAGGGGCGCCGATGTCGTCTATGAGGAGGTCTTTGACGCCCTGCACCATGCGCGGGTCGTTGGCCGCGATGAGCTGTGCAAGCTCCATAGCCTTGTCCATCAGTTGGTCGGACGGCACGAGGTGGTTGAGGAGGCCGATGCGGAGGGCTTCTTCGGCGTGGACGACGCGGGCGGTGAACAACAACTCCTTCGCCATGGGCCATCCGACCTGCTGGGGCAGGCTCCACGTGGAGTTGACGCGTCCGTACTGGACGGCGAGAAAGCGGAACCGGGTTCGCTCGCATCCGACGCGGATGTCGAAGCTGGAAGCTAGAACCGCGCCACCGCCGTAGGCCAAGCCGTTGAGAGCGCCGATCGTAGGCTTCTTCGAAGCGGCGATGTGCCAGGAGTATTCGGGCCGTCGCGGGTCGGGAGGAGGCGGTTCGTCCATGCGCGCCTGCTCGGCCATTTCGTGTATGTCGGCGCCTGCGGAGAAGGCGCGCTCTCCGGCGCCGGTGAAGATGATGGCGTGAACGCCGTCGTCCTCTTCCATCTGCGTCAGCGCGGCGTCTATCTCGCTGAACAGCTTGCGGTTCATGGCGTTGAGCACTTCGGGGCGGTTCAGCTTGATGATGCCGATATGGTCGGCAACGTCCAGTAGTAGATGTTCGTAGCTCACTCGACTCTCCATCTCAGGTAGGGTGGCGTCAGTATATGAAAGCGCCTTATGGGGGTCAAGGAGAGAGCGCGAGGCGGGGGCTTCTAATGGCGCGCTACCGGTTGTGGCAGCAGGGGTTGACCTCGGTATCGTACACCATCTCGCCGTTGCGCCAGGTCAGGACGTAGCCGTCGGTCTCGATTGCCGCGCGGCGCAGGGCGTTGAGCGCGCGCAGATTGTTCGCGTGAGCTTCCTTGGAGACGGGCTTGCGTCCGTTCGTGGACTCGCCGATTCGCTCTTTGGCGGCAGTCATCTAAATCTAAATCCCTCCTTCTTCAACCAGACTGGGGGGTATTGTCGTACTGTCGTACACTGCCCACTCATCCACCATGTCCCGATAGATTTCTTGGAAATTGCGCCATCCACTATCGAATCGTCGCCGGATGGCGTCCTCAGGTATGTCGTGGCCTCCCTGCCTCACCCGCTGCCCAACCCGCTGAACCGCGTAATGCCGCCAGTCTAGCACATTCCGGCGGATGTGGTATTATGGGGCGGATTCGGCCTCATCCCCTAGTTTGACGGTGGCAAGACTTGGATTTCGATAGTTACGAATTGGATAGCGCGATATACGACGAGATGTTCCACGTGGACGGCTCTCCGAAGGAACATTGCCGGGAGTTGTATGATTTTCTTGAGGGGGCGACGGCTGTCGAGCTAGGCAGCATACAGGAGCGGCTGACGCGCTCGTTCTCGAACGAGGGGATTACGTTCATCGTGTATGGGGATGAGGAGGCGGACGAGCGGATCATCCCGATTGACTGTGTGCCGCGAATAGTTACGGCTGGCGACTGGGCGCACGTGGAGGCGGGGCTGAAGCAGCGCATCGCCGCGCTCAACAAGTTCTTGCAAGACGTGTACACCGATGGGCGGATCGTCAAGGACGGGGTGGCGCCGCGCGAGGTGGTTTACGGCTGTCCGCAGTTCCGCGAGGAGATGCGTGGCTTCGAGGCGCCGCTGGGAACTTGGGTGGCGATATGCGGTACGGACCTGGTTCGCACAAACGACGGCTTCAGAGTGCTAGAGGACAACCTGCGCGTGCCGTCGGGAGTGTCGTACATGATCGCCACTCGCAAGGTGGTGAAGTCGAGTATGCGCGCGCTGTACCGGGCGTCGCGCGTCCGGGACGTGGAGCACTACGGCGCTATGCTGGCGGCGACACTGCGCGAACTGGCGCCGGACGGCAATGACGACCCATCCATCGCCCTGCTTACGCCCGGCATCTACAATTCGGCGTTCTATGAGCATATGTTCCTGGCGCAAGAGGTGGGCGCGGAGCTCGTGCAAGGCACCGACCTCGTGGTGATAGACGACTACGTGTATATGCGAACGACCAAGGGGCTGGAGCGGGTGGACGTGGTGTACCGCCGGGTGGATGACGACTTCATAGACCCTCTGATGTTCCGACCTGATTCTCTGCTGGGGGTTCCGGGCTTGATCCGCGCGTGCCAGAAGGGAAACGTTACGCTGGTCAACGCGCCCGGCACCGGTGTAGCCGACGACAAGAGCGTCTATGCTTTCGTGCCGGACATGATTCGATACTACTTGGGCGAGGAGCCAATTCTGTCGAACGTAGAGACGCATCTGTGCCGGGACGCCGAGGGACTGGAGTACACGCTGGACAACCTGGACAAACTGGTCGTCAAGCGGGTGGGCGAATCGGGAGGCTACGGGATGCTGGTCGGGCCGCACGCGACGCCGGCGGAACGCGACGAGTACGCCAAGGAGATTCTCGCCGACCCCGCCGACTTCATATCACAACCGACGCTTGCGCTGTCGCGCGCGCCGTGCATGGTGGACGGGCGGATCGAGCCTCGCCACGTGGATCTACGCCCCTTCATCCTTACGGGGCGGGAGACGAGGGTGGCTCCGGGCGCGCTGTGCCGCGTGGCTCTGCGTCGGGGCAGCCTTGTGGTAAACAGCAGCCAGGGCGGGGGCGCGAAAGATATTTGGGTGCTTCAAGAGTGAAGGGCCGCGAGTCAGGATGCTCGGGCGCTTCAGGAAGTAGAATTCAGGAGACCTCCATGCGTATCAACTTAGGAATGCTGAGGAACCGGAACATGGCTATCGCAGCCGCGGTCGGCGGCGGCGCGCTCGCGCTGTTCGTCGCCCGGACATCGGTGGCGTACGCGGACGGGGTGAGCGATGAGACGGCCTTCATCCTCAACACGTTTGCCTTCCTGCTATGGGGCGCGCTGGTGATGTGGATGTGCGCGGGGTTCACGATGCTAGAGTCCGGCTCGGTGCGCACCAAGAACGCATCGGTCATCTGCCTCAAGAACATCGGCATCTATTCGATTGCCGGGCTCGCCTACTTCTTCATCGGCTACAACCTGATGTACGGAGACCTCGTGGGCGAGTTCATAGGCCAGTTCGGGTTTATGTATGGGCCCTCCGAGAGCGAGGTCGCGCTGTTAGGCGAGGACGAATCGGCAGTGGCCGGCGTAGTAGCCAACGGGCACTCGAAGATGTCCGACTGGTTCTTCCAGATGGTGTTCGTGGCTACGGCGGCTTCGATAGTTTCGGGCGCGATGGCCGAGCGGGTGAAGTTGTGGTCGTTCTTCCTGTTCACGCTGGTTCTGACTGCGATCATATATCCGGTCGTCGGCGCGTGGACGTGGGGCGGCGGCTGGCTCTACGACATGGGCTTCATGGACTTCGCCGGTTCTACCATCGTGCACAGCACCGGGGGTTGGGCGGCTCTGGCGGGCATCATCATCGTCGGACCGCGTCTCGGCAAGTTCCGGCGGGACGGTTCGGTAAACCCCACGTCGCCATCGAACGTCACGTCGGTTACGCTGGGCGTGTTCATACTGTGGTTCGGATGGTTCGGGTTCAACGCCGGCTCGCAATTGGCGCTGGGCAGCGCGGTGGACGCGGTAGCGATGTCGGTGGTGATGGTGAACACGAACCTGGCCGCGGCGGCCGGCGTGATGGCCGCGCTCATCGTGTCGCGTCCCATCCTGGGTCGCATAGACCTGATAGCGGGTCTGAACGGCGCGATTGCCGGGCTGGTGGCGATTACGGCGGGTCCGCTGTTCGTGGACCACTACTGGGCGGTCGTCATAGGCGCGGTGGGCGCGATAATCTGCACGGGCGGCATCAAGCTAATGGAGATGGCGAAGCTGGACGACGTGGTCGGCGCCGTTCCCGCGCACCTGTTCGCGGGCGTATGGGGCACCATTGCGGTGTGCATCGCCGCCGGCGGCAACATAGGGGTTCAACTGCTGGGCATAGTGGCGATTGGCGCATTCGCCTTCCTCGTGTCGCTAGGGGTATGGAAGCTGATCGACCTTACGCTGAAGGTGCGCGTTTCCACAAACGTGGAACGGCTGGGACAGGATACAGCGGAGCTCGGAATCGAGTCATATCCGGAGTTCGTGTTGATGCCCGAGCCGTTCGACGACGATGAGGACTGAACCGATGCTCGCTCGCAGCGCCCAGGGGCTGTACTGGATGAGCCGCTACCTCGAGCGGGTGGAAGCGCTGTGCCGCCTGCTCAAGCTGCAGACCGAACTGCTGACCGATAGACCGATCCGCGAGATACGCTTCGGGTGGAAGCGTATCTACGCGGCTCTCGACGCATCGCCGCCGGTGGGAGGGTTCGGCGTCCAGCAGACGGAAGACTACGCGCTCGCGGACTCGTACACGCTGGCGGACGATCTGACGTTCGAGCGGCTGAACCCAAGCTCGGTTTGGAGCAGCTTGGCTATGGGACGCGAGAACGCGCGGCAGATGCGACACTGCATCAACGCCGAGATGTGGATGCAGTTGAATCTGACGTTTCTGCGACTCCAGAAGATGCGCATCGAGGACATCTGGGCTACGTCGCCGGAGAGCTTCTACTCGGAGACAGCAACCGAGATCGATACGTTCGCCGGCGTTGCGGCGGCTACGATGTACCGCGACGAAGGATGGCGATTCTTGCAGCTTGGCCGTTCGGTAGAGCGCGCGCAGTTTGCGACGGCGCTGCTGCTGGCGCAGGTCGAGTTGGGTGATGAGACGGAAGACTACTTCGACGCGGACTGGACCAGTCTGCTGCGGCTATACAACGCTTTCGAGGTGTACAACCGGAGGTATAGCGTCGAGGTAGAACCTCAGCAGGTTCTGGACCTGCTGGCTACGGATCCCGATCTGCCAGACTCGCTGATCCGCTCACTCGACCGCATCGTCAGGGTGCTATCCGCGATAGGCCCGGGGCCGGACGCGCGGTCGAGCGACTCGCTCCAACGGCTTGCCGGCCGTGTCGCCGCGCTGGTGCGTTACGATTGGGTGGATAACGAAGACCACCACGCGCTGCTGCTGCGGGTGAACGAGCACTGCCTGGACCTGCACACTAGAATCGCGGCCACCTACTTCGACTACCGAATATAACGTAACGATTTATGTATAATGGGCTAGAGATTGGGCTTGAAGGCACCCGAACTCCGCGGGCGTGGCGCCGCGCGGGATCGGATGGGACCAGACAACCGGAGGGTAGGAAATGACGACAGGAGCATCGTTCGAGACGATCGGGAAGCCGCCGGTTAGCGACTTCGAGGTAGCGCCGAATCTGGACCGCGAGAACGTGGCGGAGTTCGACTGGCAGGAGGTGTTTAGCGAGCTCGACTGGCTCCCAGGCGGCGGGCTGAACAAGGCGCACGAGGCGATAGACCGCCACGCCAACGGTCGAAAGCGCGACAAGATCGCCATGATCTGGGAAGGCAAGAACGGTGAGCGCGAGGACTATACGTTCGGCGACATGAAGCGCGAGACGGATAAGTTCGCTAACGTTCTGAAGAGCCTGGGCATCCAAACGGGAGACCGGGTGTTTACGTTCATGGACCGGCTGCCGGAGCAGTTCATTTCGGTGTTCGGAATCCTGAAGGCGGGCGGAATCGCGGGGCCGCTGTTCTCGGCGTTCGGGCCGGACCCGGTGAAGGACCGCCTGCAAGACTCCGGGGCGAAGGTGCTGGTAACGCAGCCGGACCTGCGGCGACGCATCGCGCACATCATCCCGGAGCTGTTCGATCTGCAACACATCATCATAGTCAACAAGGACGGGCGCGACCCGATGCCGATAGACTCGCAGGATCTGGACTACTACGAGGAGATGGGCAAGGCGTCGG
This sequence comes from Dehalococcoidia bacterium, assembly GCA_034420955.1. GTDB lineage: Bacteria > Chloroflexota > Dehalococcoidia > Lucifugimonadales > UBA1123 > VXRN01. The sequence goes on along the minus strand of DAOUKV010000021.1, from coordinate 27,150 downwards.
CGAACTTCACGACGGTGAACACGTCGCAGTACGACTTTTCGATTATGCACTACACGTCCGGCACTACGGGCAAGCCGAAGGGCGCGGTGCATCGCCACCAGGCGGTGGTGCAGCAGTACGCGACCGGCAAGTGGGCGCTGGATCTGCACGAAGACGACATCTACTGGTGCACCGCCGACCCGGGCTGGGTTACCGGCACGTCCTACGGGATGCTCGCGCCGTGGACGAACGGCGTTACTCAGCTCATCTACGAGGGCGGCTTCCGCGCCAGCGCTTGGTACGAGCAGATAGAGAAGCACAAGGTTACGGTCTGGTACACCGCGCCTACGGCGATCCGTATGCTGATGAAGGCGGGCGACGAGATACCGAAGCGCTACGACATGTCGTCGCTTCGCTTTACCGCCAGCGTCGGCGAGCCGCTGAATCCTGAAGCCGTAGTTTGGGGCCACGAGGTGATAGGCCACGCCTTCCACGACAACTGGTGGCAGACGGAGACGGGCGCCATCATGTGCGCGAACTACGCCTCGATGCCGATAAAGCCGGGCTCCATGGGCAGACCGATTCCGGGTGTGGAACTGGGCGTCGTGGACGAGAACTTCGACCCTGTACCGCCGGGCGAGGACGGCAATTTGGTCGTCAGGCCCGGCTGGCCGTCCATGTTCCACCAGTACTGGCAGAACCTCGAAATGTACAACTCGCGGTTCAAGAAGGGCTGGTACATCACGGGCGACACGGCGCGGGTGGACGAGGACGGCTACTTCTGGTTCGTCGGCCGCGCGGACGACGTGATCAACACGGCGGGACACCTGGTAGGCCCGTTCGAGGTGGAGAGCGCGTTGATCGAGCACGAAGCGGTAGCCGAGGCGGGCGTCATCGGCAAGCCGGACCCGATAGCGATGGAGGTTGTCAAGGCGTTCGTATCGCTGAAGGACGGCTACGAGGAGACTCCTCAACTTCGGCGCGACATCATGCGCTTCGCGCGGTCGAAGCTCAACGCCGCCGTTGCGCCACGCGAGATAGACTTCATCCCCGGCCTGCCAAAGACGCGGTCGGGCAAGATCATGCGCCGGCTGCTGAAGGCGCGCGAACTGGGCCTGCCGGAGGGGGACATCAGTACGCTGGAAGAGGACTAGGCAACATCCTGCATCAGAACTACTATGCAGATGAGAAGCCCATATCCGTCCTGAAAAAGGACATTGAAGACGTGAAAGAGTTACTGAAGATACTGGAATCTACTCGAACAAACGGAGTAATTCAATGAAGATTTGCTGGTTCCATCTGATGCCGTACCGGTACTTGCCGGATGATTTCGAGGAGAAATACAGGAGCGTGTGGGTGGATGTGCCCAGCCACCTGTTCGATCCCGTGAAGGCGAATGAGCTTTACAACGAGTACCTGGACGAGCTCGAGTTCGCCGACCAAGTGGGGTTCGACGGCATCTGCATCAACGAGCACCACAACAACGCCTACGGAATCATGCCGTCGCCGAACATTACGGCCGCTACGCTGACGCGGCGGACGCAGAACGCGGCGATAGTGGTTCTGGGCAACAGCCTGGCGCTGTACAATCCGCCGATACGGGTGGCGGAGGAGTTCGCCATGCTGGACTGCATCAGCGGAGGGCGGCTCGTCGCCGGCTTCCCTGTCGGCACGTCCATGGATACGAACTACGCATACGGCGCGACACCCTCCAGCCTGCGAGAGAAGTACTACGAGGCGCACGACCTGGTGATGAAGGCTTGGACCGAACCGGAGCCGTTCGCGTTCAATGGCAAGCACACGCAGGCGCGCTACGTGAACATCTGGCCGCGTCCGCTCCAGCAGCCGCATCCGCCGGTGTGGATCCCGGGCGGCGGATCTATCGAGACGTGGGAGTGGACGGCGGAGATGAACTACGTCTATTGCTACCTTAGCTACTTTGGCTACAAGCGCGGCATCCAGGTGATGGACGGCTTCTGGAAGCAGATGGAGACGATGGGCATAGACGACAACCCGTATCGCGCGGGCTTCCTGCAGCTGGTGTGTGTGGCGGAGACGGATGAGAAGGCCAAGGAGCTGTACGCCGAACACGTGGAGTACTTCTACAAGAAGTGCCTGCACGTGTACGAAGGCTTCGCCGAGGCGCCCGGATACCGGACGCTCCGCACCATCAAGTCGGGCGCGGTGCAACAGGTCGGCGCGGCGGCGAGCCGCTTCCGCCAGAATCTGACGTGGGAAGACTACGTGGAGCAGGGTTACGTGATCGCGGGCAGTCCGCAGACGGTGATCGAAAACCTCCGCAAGGCCGTCGAGGGGCTGCGCGTGGGGCATCTGATGACCCTACTCCAGATCGGCTCGATGCCGCGCGACCTGACGATGAAGAACACTGAGATGTTCGCCACGCAGGTCAAGCCGTACCTCGAGGATATGTGGGACGAGTACGAAGACCACTGGTGGCCGCAGCCCGTGGCCGCCGATGAGCGGGCCGTGCCGGCTCCGGTTGGATAGAATCGGAATCACGCAGTTCAGGGGTGGGCAACTAGCGAGTCACCCCCATCCTAACCTTCCCCCGTCAAGGGGGAAGGTACTGAATCGCTAGAGACAGGGCTGTTTTGCCTGTCCGCGCGAATAATCACGCAGGGAGACATGATTGCGCCATGACGACAACCGCTGAGAAGTTGACTGTACAGGTAGGCCCAATCACGGCCAAGTACGAGGTTCGCGGCGAGGGGCCGCCGCTGCTGTACCTGCACGGCGCGTTCGGATACGCGGGTTGGCCCGCGTTCCTGGACGCGCTGGCGGAGCGGTTCACGGTTTACGCGCCGACGCATCCGGGCTTCGAGGGCGACGACGGCATAGACCATATCGAGAATATGCTGGAGCTTACGCTATATCACGCCGACCTCATCGAGGCGCTGGGGCTGGAATCGCCCCACGTCGTGGGCCACTACTTCGGCGCGATGGCGGCGGCTGAGATGGCGTCCATTCGCGCAGCGAAGCTCGGCAAGCTCGTCCTCGCCGCCCCCGCCGGGTTCTACCTGGACGACGATCCGGGCCTCGACTACAACACAACTCCGGCTACCGAGATGCGTCCCGCGCTGTTCGCCGACCCGGACTCTGCCATCGCGCACAGCATCTACCCCGTGCCGCAGGACGACGAAGAGCTTGGCTGGCAGATCATCCACCGGGTGCAGTCGCTCACGGCGGTCGGCAAGTTCTTGTGGCCGATACCGGACAAGGGGTTGATAAGGCGGATTCATCGCATACAGTCCCCTACCCTAGTCGTGGTCGGAGAGCGCGACAAGGTGGCGCCGCCGTCGTACGCGAAGCTGCTGACGTCGCGCATCCCGGACTCGCGCTCGCGCGTCATAGCCGACGCGGGGCATATGCTGGCGCACGAGCAGCCGGAGGAGTTCGCGGCGGTCGTAACGGACTTCCTGGAAGCGGATTAGGGCTGCCCCCGTTCAAGCCGGGGGTATCATCACTCAACTCAACAGCCGGGTTGTCCGTGGTTGCCGCAGCACGAACTGAGGGTTCGCGCCTTACGCCAGTTGTTGCTCAGGAAGAGCGACAACACCCGCCATCCGCTCATGCCTTCTTCTCGCGCGCCTCTGCGTATCAACGTGAAGGAGGTCTTCAGGCTGGGCTTGGGCTGATCGCTGTCTCGGCACATGGGCGTCTTCCCGTTTCTATTCCTATCGCGGGACTAAGGGCAGGGTAATGCGCGACGGGTACTCGGTCGTGTGGTAGATGGTCTGGAGCGCGGGGACGAACGCGGCGTCGGAGCCTATCTCTTCGCCGGTGTTGGTGTTGCGGTCGAAACGCGGGAAGTTAGAGCTCGAGATTTCGACGCGGATTTGGTGTCCCTTCTTGAACAAGTTCGCCGTAGCCCACAGGTCTATGACGTACTCATAGATGACGCCCGGGCGGATGGGCAACGCGGGCTGGCGGGGATTGCGATAGCGGGCGCGGATGATGCCGTCGGTAAGGTTGCGCGCGTAGCCTGACGGCTCCACGTCCACTAGCTTGGCGGTGAAGTCGGTGTCGTCGGCGTTGGTGGATGCGAACAGGGTTACGGTTATCGGCCCCGTTACCTCCACGTCCTCCGCGAGCGGAGGGGTGGAATAGACCAGAACGTCCTGCCGTTCCTCGACCCAGCGCTGGTCGAAAGCGCCGTTCGCCATGAACGCCGGATCGCAGCACAGGCCGCCGCCCACCGTGGGCACGGGAGTCAGGGGGTTGTAGAGGAACGAGTCGGGCGGCTCTTCGCCGGGCGTTTCGGGACTGAGCGCGCCGTCGCCGTTCAGCGAGTTCGCGCTGCCGCCGCTGTGCAGATAGTAGTCTGTGTTCTGGGCCCGGGCGAGCGGCCATTCGTCCTCGTAGCGCCAGACGTTCTCGCCCATGACGAAGATGCGGACGGGCTTATCGTCGGCGAAGCCATTGTCTTCGCCCAGAAGCACGTAGTCGTAGAATCGGAGCATCTCAGCCATCAGGTCTATCGCGGCGGCGGCGGCGCGGGTGCCGAAGTTGTACTCGCCTGATACCGACGGCGACGATCCACCATGTATCCAGGGGCCGATGGTCAGCCGCTGGCCGCTACGAGCCAGGTCGGTCGCGCCCAACTCGCGCATCCGCGTGTAGTTGCGGATGGTGCCTCCGAGGAAGATGTCGTACCAGCCTCCGAAGTTGTAGGCGGGGATGCCGATGTCGGCGTGAGACTCCTCGATGGATACGGTCTTCCAGTAGTCGTCGTATTCGGGGTGCGCTAGCCAGTCGTAGTAATACGGCGCCATGCCGTCTTTTAGCTGCGGCATATCGCGCATCGGCAGGTGCTGGTACCACGTCGTCAGGTCGTCCTTGGCGGCGATGATGCGTTCGGCGTCTTCCTCGCGCAGGTGCAGGCGATTGGAGAGGTTGCCCCAGTTGGCGGCTGTCAGCGCGCCTATCGCCCAAGACAGGTTGAAGCCTAGCTCGAACGCGCCGCCCTGCCACGCCCATCCTTCGTGGTAGTCGGACGCGGTTACGCCGGGCGCGATTCCGGCGAGCGACGGCGCGCCGGACTTGGCGGCGAGCCACTGCGTCGCTCCGACGTAGGATACGCCGAACATGCCGACTTTGCCGCTGCACCACGGCTGCGAAGCGACCCATTCTACGGAATCGTGGCCGTCATTGATTTCGTTGAAGAAGGTGTAGAATTCGCCCTCGGAGTTGTACCGTCCGCGCACGTCCTGGATCACTACGGCAAAGCCATGGCTGGCGGCGCGGATGGCGTCGAGCGTGCCGGTGCGGTTGGAGGGCGCGGACTTGTCGTATGGCGTGCGTTCGAGCAGCGCCGGCACGTGGCCGTTCACCTGGGGCCTGAACACGTCCGCATAGGTGGTAACGCCGTCCCGCATCATGATGGGCACGTTGTAGTCGAAAGTAACCGAGTAGGGGCCTGGCATGGCGGAGCCTCCGTGAGTCGAATTTATGGGTTGAATGTATCACAGGAAGGGAGCGGTTGAAAGTGGGACGGCGGGCTGGGAAGGAGGCATGGGGATTTAACGCAAACGGCGCAAGCGCGCAAGGGGCGCGATTGACCAAGTACACGGCCTTTTCCGGCAACCGACGCCGACGCCCGGCCTCCGAAAGCGCTACAATTCGAACAGTTTGATTGGGGGACGGCATATGCAGACCATCGAACAGATGAAGGCGGCGGCGCTCGCGGAGATTGACCGGCGCGGCGACGAGCTTGTAGGGATATCCAAGACCATTCTGGATAACCCGGAGCCGGGTTTCAGGGAGTTCAAGACGGCTCGGACGGTCGCGGAGGCATTCGAGAGGTTCGAGATTCCGTATAAGGACGGAATCGGGATTACGGGGCTGCGCGCCGATCTGCGAGGCGGTTCCAATAGAGGAGCCGGCGGCGGCTCAGGGGGGCCGACGGTGGCGGTGATGGGCGAGTTGGACTCGCTGAAAGTGCTTGGACATCCGCACGCGGACGATGAGACTTCAGCGGCGCACGCCTGCGGCCACCACTGCCAGATAGGGATGATGCTGGGCGTGGCGGTCGGGCTACTGGCGGACGGCGTGATGGAGTCGCTGGCGGGAAACGTGGCGCTGATGGCGGTTCCGGCTGAGGAGTACATCGAGGTCGAGTACCGAGACGACCTGCGGCGCGCGGGCAAGTTGGAATTCATCGGTGGCAAACCGGAGTTCATCAGGCTCGGCGAGCTGGACGACGTTGACCTGGCGATGATGACCCACACTTCCAATGCCGACCCCGGCGGCGGCATGATCGCGTTCGGCGGCACGAACAATGGCATGGTCGCCAAGCGGATCAGGTTCCTCGGGCGCGCGGCGCACGCCGGGGGCGCGCCGCACACGGGCATCAACGCGCTGAACGCGGCGATGATCGCTATGAGCGCCATCCACGCGCAGCGCGAGACGTACCAGGACCCAGACACGGTGCGAATCCACCCCATCATCACGCAGGGAGGCGTGGCCGTAAGCTCGGTGCCGGCGGACGTTCGGATGGAGACCTACGTTCGCGGCTCGCGGACGGAGGCGTTCATGGACGCTTCGGTGAAAGTGGACCGCGCGCTGCGCGCCGGCGCGATGTCGGTCGGAGGCTCGGTAGAGATTACTACGCTGCCGGGCTACCTCCCGATACAGTCGGATGAGTCTATGCTCGCGCTGTACGGAGCGAACGCGGGCGCGCTCGTCGGCAGGGGGAACGTTAGACGACTCGGCCACCGCACCGGCTCTACGGACATGGGCGACGTGTCCCAGCTAATGCCCGTGATTCACCCATACGTGAACGCGGCTACCGGCAGCGGGCACGGCATAGACTACGTGGTCCAGGACTATGAACTGGGCGTGCTGACGGGCGCGAAGGCGATGGCGATGACCGTCATAGACCTGCTCTACGATGGCGCGGCGCAGGCGCGCAGGATCGCGGGTGAATACAGGGCGCCACTGACAAAGGATTCGTACCTGAGCCTGATGCGGTCTATGCTGAAAGAAGGGACTTATACTGAGTAGAGGATTCACGTTCGATTTTAACGCGGAGACGCGGAGACGCAGAGATTCGATGTGAACGGCGCGACGGAGTAAACCATGCCAACGATAGATGAGCTGAAAGCAAGCGCACAGGCGGCGATAGATGATCGCGCGGAGTGGCTGGTGGAGGCGGCGCGGACGATTCTGGACAACCCGGAACCGGGCTTTACCGAGATAAAGACATCCCGCTTCGTCAGCGAGAAGCTAAGCGAGCTTGGCATCGCTCACCAGTCCGGCATTGCGATTACGGGGCTGAAGGGCGTGGTTAGAGGTGGACGACCCGGGCCGACCGTCGCCGTCATCGGCGAGCTGGACTCGCTGCGGGTGCTGGATCACCCGCACACGGACCCTGAGACGGGCGCGGCGCACGCCTGCGGCCACCACTGCCAGACGCCTATGATGCTGGGCGCGGCAGTCGGCCTGCTGGTTCCCGAAGTGCTGGAGTCTCTGGCGGGAAATATCGCCTTCATCGCGGTTCCGGCAGAGGAGTTCATAGACGTCGAGTACCGCTGGGGGCTGCATCAGCAGGGCGCGCTGGGGCTGATGGCGGGCAAGCAGGAGTTCATCCGGCTCGGCGCGTTCGACGACGTGGACCTGGCGATGATGGTCCATACGGCGTCGAACACGCAGGAGGTTGCGAAATTCTCGACCGGCGGCACGTCGAACGGGCACGTGGTCAAGTACGTCCGGTTCATCGGCAAGGCGACGCACGCGGGCGGGTCTCCGCACCTGGGGGTCAACGCGCTGCAGGCGGCGATGGTCGCGCTGAACGCGCTGAACACGCAGCGCGAGACTCTGCGCAACGAGGACAACGTGCGGCTGCACGGAATCATGACTCGCGGAGGCGCGGCGGTGAACTCGGTACCGGCCGACGTGCGCTACGAGGGCCGCGTGCGCGGCAGGACGGCGGAGGCGATAGCGGACGCGAACGACAAGATGGACAGGTGTGTGCGAGCGGGGGCGCTTACCATGGGTGGCAGCGTGGAGATCGTTACGATCCCGGGCTATATGCCGATGAAGAACAACGATCCCATGATGGAGTTGTTCGAGCGCAATGCCGCGGAGATAGTGGGCGCGGACGAGGTGATGCGCCATCCCGCTGAGCGCAACCGCGGCGGATCCACCGATATGGGAGACTTGAGCCAGATAATCCCCGTCATCCATCCCTACACTACCGCCGCGCGCGGGTCCGGGCACAGCGTGGACTACGTCGTGGAGGACTACACGCAAGCCGTGGTGAATCCGGCGAAGGCTATGGCGATGACGGTCATAGACCTGCTGAGCGGTGACGCGCAGGCCGCGAAGCGCGTCATAGAGACCAGCCCGCCGACGATGACCAAGGCGCAGTACCTGTCGTTCCAAGATTCGCGGCTTAGCGAGGAGTTGTACGTGGGAGTATGATCCGGCATATCGTCGGCAAACCGGGGGGCGCCCGGCTTGCGTATAATTGATTGAGACGATTGATGCAACTCCCAACCAACCGGAGAGGTATATGAACCTGTCAAGCATCCGCGAACTGAACCGGCAAGTCGAGGAAGAATCCGACTTTCTCAATGAGCTGCTGGAGGAAATCCGTAAGGTGGTGGTGGGGCAAGACACTCTTGTAGAGCGTGTCCTGATTGGTATTCTGGCCGACGGTCACATCCTGCTGGAAGGGGTGCCCGGCCTTGCCAAGACGTTGCTGATCAAGACGGTGTCGCAGGCGATAGACGCTGAGTTCTCACGCATACAGTTCACTCCCGACCTGCTCCCGGCCGACCTGATCGGTACGCAGATATACAGCCCGCGCACGACCGAGTTCACGGTGCACAAGGGGCCGGTGTTCGCCAATCTGGTGCTCGCCGACGAGGTGAACCGCGCGCCCGCGAAGGTGCAGAGCGCCCTGCTGGAAGCCATGCAGGAACGGCAGGTTACGATCGGCGACGCGTCTTACACTCTCGAGACTCTGTTCCTCGTGCTGGCTACGCAGAACCCCATCGAGCAAGAAGGCACCTACACTCTGCCGGAGGCGCAGGTAGATAGATTCATGCTGAAGGTCATCGTGGACTACCCCGTCAGGTCGGAGGAGCGCGCGATCATAGACCGGATGACAGGCGCGGACCTGCCGGAGATAGACGCGGTGGTCTCGCCGAAAGACATTTTACGGGCCAGGGAGACCATCCGGTCCGTATATGTGGACGATAAGGTGAAGGAGTACATCCTGGATCTTGTGATGGCGACGCGAGACCCGCGGGACGATGGACTCCGGCAGCTGAGGCCGCTGATCGCATACGGCGCATCGCCGCGCGCGAGCATATACCTGGTAACGGCGGCGCGCGCGCGGGCGTTCCTGCAAGGACGCGGCTACGTATCGCCTGAGGACGTGAAGCACATCGCGCCGGACGTGCTGCGCCATCGCGTCATTCCCACTTACGAGGCTGAAGCGGAGTCCATATCGTCCGCGGACATCGTTTCAGACATACTGGACCACGTGCAGGTGCCGTGAGCCTACCGACCCATGAGTAGAGCTTCAATACAGAGCAGTGAGGCCGGATCGCGCCGTACCTTCCCCCTTTGGCCCGGCGCGGGAGTTACGCGCGAAAGCCGCAAGGGATTGGGGACGTCTTTCACGCTATCCCCGGAGCTTGTGGAGCAGATACGGCGCATCGAGATTACGGCCAGGCATCTGGTCGTGGACGTGTTCGCCGGCGAGTACCAGTCGGTATTCAAGGGGCGCGGCATGGAATTCGAAGAGGTGCGCCCATACTATCCGGGCGACGACGTGCGGCGGATAGACTGGAACGTTACCGCGAGAATGGCGACTCCGTTCGTGCGCCGGTACCAAGAGGAGCGCGAGCTTACGGTAATGCTGGTAGTGGACGCGAGCGGTTCGTCCGAGTTCGGCACGACGGGCGGATTCAAGCGCGAGCTTGCCGCGGAGATCGCCGCCGTGCTGTCATTCGCGGCGACGTCGAACAACGACCGCATAGGGCTGATGGTGTTCACCGATAGGGTGGAGTTGCTCGTTCGGCCGAGGAAGGGGCGGCGACACGTGCTTCGGATGGTGCGCGACCTGCTGGTCTTCGAGCCCAACGGCACAGGAACGGACATCAGCTTGGCGCTGAACGCGATGAATCTGCTGCTGAAACAGCGCAGCATCGCGTTTCTGATTTCGGACTTCATCGCGCCGCCGGACTCCTACCGGCGCGAGCTGGCGGCATCGTCCAGAAGGCACGACGTCGTCGCGATAGACCTGCATGATCCGGTGGAGCGTTTCATTCCGCGCGTCGGCATCATCGCCCTCGAAGACGCCGAATCCGGCGAGACCGTCTGGGTTGACACAAATGACAATGAGTGGCGCAGCGCGTTCGCCGAACAGGTCCAGCGCGACGAGGACGAGAAGGTTCGTATGCTGAGACGGATGGCGATAGACCGTATCTCGGTGACGAACGGACAAGAGTATGTGAGCGGGCTGAACGACTTCTTCAAGAGGCGAGAGAAGAGGCTCGCGCGATGAGGCGCAGCTTGGTTTGGAATGGGGCTACGACTGGGAACCGTTCGGGAAACTCTGGTAGGAACGCGGGCGTGTTGACTCGCGCGCTTCCGGCGGCCGTTGTTCTGTTCGTGTCGGTCGCGTTGTCGCTCTACGGGTTCAGCGCTACGCCCGCGCTCGCTCAGATGACGCCGGTGGGCGTGGGCCTCACTATTGATAAGACATCGGTTACGGTTGGCGACGTGTTTACGCTCACGCTGTCGGCGAACCACCCGGAGGGCTACCACGTGGCGTTTCCGGACGTGCCGGCGCAGTGGGGCGAGTTCGAGGTTAGAGAGGCAACGCCGCTTCCGGCGGTAGTGGAGCCGGACGGCACGGTTACGTCGGCGATCGAGATACGCGCCACGCTGTTCGAGCCGGGTATCCACACGACCCCGGCGCTGAGCGTGGCGGTGCGCAGGCCTGACGGAAGCATCATCAACCGACCGGCGCGCCCAATCGAGGTCGAGGTGGAGTCGGTGCTGTCTGAGGGCGGGAACGAGTTGCGAGATATAAAGCCGCAGGCGGACGTGCCGTTTCCGGTTACGTGGCCGTGGATGGCGGGCGGCGTGGCGGCGGTTGCCGCGCTCGCGCTTCTCGCGGCCTGGTTCTGGCGCCGCAGAATGACGGCGAGAGACCCGATGGTCTCGCAAGAGCCGCTGACGCCACTGGCCGCCGCGCTTGCCGAGCTCGAAAGGCTGGAGAAGCTAGACCTGCCCGGCGAAGGGCGCTACAACGAACATTACACGATGCTGGCGGACTGCTTGCGCGAGTACCTGTTCGGCCAGTTCCGGATACCGGCGCCGGAGCTTACCACGGAGCAGACGGTGTCCGTGCTGAGCAGGCGTCCCGTTTCTTCGGCGAACGTGGAGGACTTCGGCGAAGCGCTTGGGGAGGCGGATCTGGTGAAGTTCGCGCGGCTGGCGCCTGAGGCGGGAGATGCGAGGAACGCGGTCTCGACGGCGCGGCGGGTAGTCACGGAGTTGACCGCCACTCCGTCACGGTTCAGGCCAAGCGGCGGCTATACTTCCGGGAGGTACACGCGGTGAACATCGAGTTCGCGACTCCCGCCCTGCTTCTGCTGCTGCCGCTCGTTCTGGCGCTCGCGCTGATGCCGCGGTGGGCGCGCGGCTGGAGCCGGCAGGCGGCGATGCGCTTCGGCAACGTCGGAGCGGCCAGTCAGCACAGGCGCGGCTGGAAACTCGCCGCGCGTCCGTACGTGCAGGCGCTGGGCTGGATAGCGCTGGCTCTGCTTGTGATAGGCGCGGCGCGGCCCCAGTCAGCAGAGGCGCGGGAGATACTGCGCGGCGAGGGCGTGGACATCGCGCTCGCGCTGGACATATCCGGCTCGATGGCGGCGTACGACTTCGACCCGGCAAGCCGCCTGGAAGCCGCCAAGCAGGTGATATCCGAGTTCATCAGGCAGAGGGAGTACGACAGGGTTGGGCTTGTGGTGTTCGCGAGCGACTCGTTCGTACATAGTCCGCCGACGATAGACCACGACGCGCTGCTTACGCTTCTGGACGACGTGGAGCTGGCGGCGCAGCTTGGCCTGGAAGACGGCACGGCGATAGGCCTGGGGCTGGCGGCGGCCGCCAACATGCTCAAGGACTCGGAGGCGGAGAGCCGCGTCATCGTGCTGCTCACCGACGGGGTGAACAACAAGGGAGAGGTGGATCCGCTCACAGCGGCGGCCGCCGCTGAAACGCTCGGAATCAGGGTCTATACCATCGGCATGGGTCAGCCGGGCGGCCTATCGTCCGGGCTGAGCGGCGTTACAGGCGGCGCCTTCGGGTTCCGAAGGTTCAACATAGACGAGGCGATGCTCAGGGAGATTGCCGACAGGACAAACGGGAAGTACTTTCTGGCTACGGATACAGACGGCCTGCGAAGCATATACGAGGAGATCAACACGCTCGAGAAATCGGAGATAGAGGTGGCGGTCTATACCCAGCACCAGGAGCTTGCGCCGTGGCTGCTGATACCGGGCGTAGCGCTGCTGTTCCTAGAACTTCTCGCGCTTGGGACGGTCTGGCGGTCGGCGCCCTGAGTGAACCTCGAGCGTGCATTTAAGTGAGACCTTAGTGGAAAGATGACATTCGGAAACCCACAGTACCTTATTCTGCTTGCCGCGCTGCCGGTGGCAATCGCGGCGGCGCTTCTGGCGGCGCATATGCGGCGGCGCGCGCTTTCGCGCATCGGCGATCCTGATCTGGTGCGCCGGCTGACCGGGAACGCCAGCGGCGCGAGACGACTCGCAAGGCACGCGCTGACTATCCTTGCGCTGGGCTTGGCGATAGTCGCCATCGCCAGACCGCAGTGGGGCGAGACTGAGCGGGTAGTCGAGCGACACGGCGTTCAGCTTATGGTCGCGCTGGACGTGTCGCGCTCGATGCTGGCGGAGGATACGAGCCCGAACCGGCTGGGACGCGCCAAACTAGAGGTCGCCGATCTGCTGCAGCGGCTTCAGGGTGACGAGGTCGGGCTGGCGCTGTTCGCGGGCGCGGCGTTCATCCAGTTCCCGCTGACGTTCGACTACGCGACGGCTAGGACTTTTCTGGACAACGCGGAGCCGGAGATGATCGGCAGGCAAGGCACCGCTATCGCAGAGGCGATAGACGTGTCCATGCGGGGCTTGGACAATGACCGCGTTGGACACAAGGCGATAGTGCTGATCAGCGACGGCGAGGACGACCAGGAGTCGAGCGACGCGGTAGCCGCAGCGCGTCGCGCCGCCGACGCGGGCATGTCGGTGTACACGATGGGCGTAGGCGCGCCGGCGGGCGAACCGATACCCATGCGCGACAGATGGGGCAACTTGCTGGGCTACCAAGAGGACGACGACGGCAATATGGTGCTGTCGAGGATGGATGAGGCGACGCTCCGGAGCGTCGCCGAGGCCGGCGGCGGCCGGTTCGTGATGGCGGGCGGCGCCAACAGGGCGGGCGCGGCCATCGCGGATGAGCTGGACAATTTAGAGAAATCCATCGTCGAGAGCGAGATCAGCAGCGCGAAGGTCGAGCGGTTCCAGTGGTTCGCGGGCCTGGCGGTTCTGCTGCTTGCGCTTGGGCGCGCGATACCGGAGCGTCGCGGGGGATGGAGGTGGTTCCGATGAGGACGCGGGGTTTCCGGTCTAAGCTGGGGGCGCTGTTGGCGGGCGCCGCGCTGCTCGGGTCGCTCGCGCTGCTTGGGGCGGGATGCACGGAGGGCGGAGTAGTAGGTAATCCGCTCTCTGACAACGACGGTTCGGAGGCTATGGAGGTCGGCAATAAGGCGTTCGACGCCAATCTGTTCGACGCCGCGCTCAACGCCTACGCCATAGCGGAAGAGTCCATGCCCGAACGCTCTGAGCCGCTCTACAACTCCGCCAATACTATGTATCGCCAGGAGCGTTTCAGAGAAGCGATCAGGATGTACGACGAACTGCTTGCCGGGCAGGACTTGGAGCTTGCGGATCGGACGACGTACAACGTAGGCAATGCGCTGTACGAGGCGGGTGAACACGAGCAGGCGATCGAGATGTACAAGCAGGCGCTCCGCTACGATCCGAATGATATGGACGCCAAGCACAACCTCGAGCTTGCGTTGGCGCACCGGGTCGAACCCCAGCCACCGCCGGAACAGCAGCAACAGGATCAGCAGCAAGAAGAACAACAGCAGCAACAACAGCAACAGGATCAGCAGCAAGACCAACAACAGCAGCAGAGTCAGCAGCAGCAAGACCAACAACAGCAGGAGGGGCAGCCGCAGGAGGGCGAGAACGAGGGTGAGCCTCAGGAGGGCGAGAACGAGGGTGAACCGCAGCCCGGCGAGGGCGATCCGCAAAGCGAGGCGGATGAGCCGGTATCGGACGAGTCGCAGTGGCCCATCATCCCGCCGTCGGGCATGACCGAGGATCAGGCGATGCAGCTGCTGGAATCGGTCGGCGAGAACTCCCAGCCACTGCGGAACGCTATCGAGAGGAGGCGGTCGTCCGGCAGTCCGCCCGGCGGGCAGAGCTGGTAGCCGCGAGAGGAAGGAACGGTGGTCAAAACTTCGGTCAGGATGGGCGCAGCGCTTGTGGCGCTTGCCGCGTTGCTGTTGTACGGCGGCGTAGCGCAGACGGCGCTCGCCCAGACGCCAGGCCAGACACCCAGCCGGACACCAAAAGTGGAGGCGTCGGTGGACCGCACCGACATGACGACCGCGGACGTGCTGACACTAACGCTGACGATGGAAGGCATCCCAGACATCAGTCCGCCGCCACCGCCGCCGTCGGTCGTAGGCCTAGTCCTGATAGGGAGAAACACCATCGCAAGGCGCAGCTTCGACAATGGCGTGATGGTAACGCGGTTCGAGTTCAAGTTCGCGTACCGTCCAGCGCGGACGGGCAAGATCGAGATAGAGCCGCTCAAGGTGGTCATCGGCAGCGACGTTTACGTAACCGATCCGATAGAGGTGAACGTAACCGCCGCCCCGATACCGAACGCGGCGCAGCTGCCGACCTTGATTCAGCCATCGATCCTGGCCGGTCAAGACCTATTCGTGGAGGCGGACGTGGACGACTCGTCGCCCTACATTGGCGAGCAGATCATCCACACCATCAGGTACTACTCTACCACCCCCACCAGCAGGCCAGTCTATGACCTTCCAGACTACGCCGGTTTCTGGAACCCGGACGAGACCATGTTGGGCGAAGACGTAGTGTCCGCCGGCGGCCGCCGGTACAACGTCAAGGAGACAAGAACGATACTCTTCCCAACGCTTGCGGGGAACATAACGATAGAGCCGACGACTGTAACGGCGCTATCCGGCATCCCGTCGTCGGAGAGGGTGCGTCTTGCCACACGGCAGCTAACGTTGAACGTAAGGCCGCTGCCACCCGATGACCCGAGCGCGTTCACGGGAGCGGTGGGCGCATACATCATAGAGGGAGATATAGACACGGACACGGTGTCCGTCGGCGAGCCGGTCATGCTAACGGTTACTATCAGCGGAGAGGGCAACGTGGAACTGTTGTCCGCCCCCGACTGGCCGGAGATACCCGGATGGCGCGCCTTCGACAACGACACGTCGTTCACCGCGTCGGTCGTGGACGGCAAGATGCAGGGATCCAAGACGTTCACCCGAATGCTCGTGCCGGACGCTTCGGGGAACTACGAACTGCCTCCCATAGAGTATGCTTACTTCGACCCGGACATCGAGGAGTACGTTACGGTGAGCACGCGGCCGTTCAGTGTCGAGGCTCTTGCCGCGCCGGGAGGAGATGCCACCGATCCCCTTGGGGCCGCCGCCGCGAGTGTCGCTGAAGAGGCGGAGCCGGACATCCGCTACATCAAGCCCGCGCCCGAATTCATGAGGCAGGGTGGCGATTCGCCGGTATCGGGCGTGGCGTTCAGGGCGTTGTGGCTTGCGCCTGTCGCGGCGTTCGCGGTTGTGGCGGCGTGGCTGCTGCTGGCCGGGCGCATGGGGCATTTCAGCGCGATTGGCCGCAAACGGGGCAGCAAGCGCGACAACGAACAGGGGCCAGGCGAACTCGCGCTCGCGCGGCTTGCGGCAATCGAGCCGGGCGCGTCTCTGGCAGACGTCGCCGATCTCGCGCTTCACGGCTACCTCTCGGCCGCGCTGAACAGTCCGACCAGCGGGCTAACGGCCGGGGCGATATCGCGGCAACTGACGGAGCGCGGCGTGTCATCGGAGACGACGGAGCTGCTGACGCAGACGCTCTCCAGAATAGACGAGATGCGCTTTTCGCCGCGCGCCGAAGACCAATCCGACGAAGTGGGGCGCGACGTCGCCGAGCTAGTGCGAAGGCTGGATGAGGAGCTTGCAGAATGAGCGCGCTGCGAGCGGCGGCGGCAGCGAGGGCGATTGGCGCGCTCGCGCTGATCGGTGTCGCGTGGGCCGTGTGGGCCGTGTGGGCCGGTACCGTATGGGCAGACGAGTCCGTAGATATGGACCTGTTCAGGGCCGCCAACCTGCTCTATGAGGACGGCAACTTCGAGGAGGCCGCGCTGACCTATGAGCGTCTCGTCCGTCTGGGATACCAGGACGCTACGCTCTACTACAACCTCGCCAACGCCTACTACCGCAACGAAGACACGGGCCGCGCGATGGTGAACTACCTGAGGGCGCGGCGCATCGCCCCGTTCGACGAGGATATAGCGGCCAACCTCGCGCTGACGCGGGAGAATGTAGGGACCGCGGATTACGGACGCCAGCCTACGCCGCTCCTGGCGCAGTTCGCCGAGTGGCTGCCCTGGCTGTCGCTGGACGCGGCGGCGATTGTCGCGCTGCTGTGCTGGCTGGCGGCATGGTCCGCCGCGCTCGCGTGGATAGCGCTGCGTCCGCTATCCCGACGCCTTGCGATCGCGCTGCGCCGCGTAGCCGCCGTGTCGGTCATCGGCCTGCTGCTGTTCGGACTCCTGGCGATAGGCGGTCAGATGAGCCGCGACCACTGGACGAGCATCGCGGTCGTTACCGCTCAGTCCGCCGATATGCATGCCGCTCCCAGCCCCCGCTCAGCCGTAAGCCTTTCCCTGGACGCCGGGCGCGAGGTCATCGCGCTGCAGACGCGCGCGGGCTGGACGCAGGTGCAGGTGCCCAGAACCGAGTTGGTGGGGTGGGCGCCGGCCTCAGCCATCGAGACTGTCATAGACCGGTGACGGACTGATTTGGCGTGGACGGCGGTCCATTGGCGCAGGATTGCGAAGTGGGTGGAATGGACTCCCCGGCGCATTTGCGTCTCCGCTTCCGTGTTGGGATGAGATTCCTTCCAAGGGCAATTAAGCCGGATTTTGTGTAATTTCTGAAACTCTGCCCAAATTGCTCTTGTTTCAGTTCCAAGCGTAGGCGTAGAATCATGCACGTTGATTCATGGCTACTTTTTCACATTTACGCCCCTCCAACGCGAAACTGCCGCCGACGTTCGAAGCGTTCCGGCACGTAGGCTTTCGCCTGCTTTGGCCTGCCAACTTCTTCTCCTACGTCTCCCGGTGGATGCAGATGATGATGCTGTTCTACCTAGTGGCGGAGCTTACGGACAACTCCCCGTTTCTCGTTTCGCTCGTCGGCTTCTTCGGCATGATACCGCTGCTCACGTTCGGCGCCGTCGGCGGCGTCTTAGCGGACCGCGTCAACCGTCGCAACCTGCTCATCTTCACTCAAGCCGTGAACATGGCCGCCGGGCTATTTATGCTAGTACTCATCATCACGGACCACGTCCAGTTCTGGCACAGCTACATCGCGGTTCTGGCGAGCGGGCTGGGCTGGGCGTTCGATATGCCTTCCCGGCGCTCGATAGTGCTGGACGTAACCGGACGCGGCGGCGTTACGAACGCAATGGCGCTGGACTCTGTGGGTATGCACGCGAGCCGCATGACGGGGCCAGTGTTCGGCGGCGCGCTCATCGCCACGACCGGCCTCGTTGGCGGATACGTCGCTATTTTGACGCTCTACGTAGTATCCGTGATATTTCTGTCATTCATCAAGCTGCCGCCGCGCGAAAGGCCGGCGGGGGCGCCCAACATCCTCAGGAATCTGGTCGAGGGCTTTAGCTATGTGCGCGGGCACCGCATAATCCTGGCGACGGTCATCGTGACGGTGCTGATGAACCTGCTGCTGTTCCCGTATATGCAGATGGTTCCGGTGATTGCGCGGGAGACGCTGAACGCTGGGCCGGGCCTGATGGGTTTTCTGATGGGCGCGGATGGCGCGGGCGCGATAATCGGCTCGATAGCAATCGCGTCGTTCGGTCGGCTGACGTATCACGGGCGCGTCTATCTCGGCGGCTCGCTGTTAGGTCTGATGCTGGTTTTCATCTTCGCCTGGTCGCAGTGGATCGAGCTGTCGCTGCCGGTGCTCGTGCTGCTAGGACTGGGAACCGCGGGATTCGGCACGATGCAGTCCACCATCGTAGTCATCACGGCGTCGGACGAGATGCGCGGGCGCGCGCTGGGCGTAATATCTCTGGCGATAGGAGCGGGGCCGATAGGCGCGCTGCTGATAGGGTTGGTAGCGGAGTTCACTTCCCCGTCCACCGCGATAATGATGTTCGCAAGCCTCGGCGTCATCACTGTCGGATCCGTCGCGCTGCTGATGCCGGAGCTGCGCGGGCGAATGACCCAGCGGATTCAGCGGGAGCCAAGCGAGCAACCCGCTGAGGCGCAGCCCGCGACGAGGGGCACATAGCGGCCTAGTGGCCGGCGCCTCCACCGGCTCCGGGAACGCCGAAGGTCTCTCTGAACCTGTACAGTGTAGCCTCAGGTTCGTTCGGCGCGACCGGGAGGTACTCTTCCTCTTCGATCTTGGCGACGATGAACCAGGGGCCGTCCTCACGGAGGGCTTGGCGCAGCGTTGCTTCAAGCTCCTCCTCGTCGGTTACGGTCTCGGCGCGGGAGATGCCGCAGCCACGCGCGACGGCTTCGAGGTCGGAGCCGAAGGCGGTATGACTGGCCTGGTGGCCGGTCTGTCCCCACTCCTCGTTGTCCCAGACGATTACGATGAGGTTGGCGGGCATTTCGCGTCCGATAGTGGCGATGGCGCCCAAGTTCATCAGCAGCGAGCCGTCGCCGTCGAGAGACACGACCTTCTCATCGGTGGAGAGCGCCATGCCGAGCGCGATGGAGGAGCACAGCCCCATAGAGCCGTAGGTGTAGAAGTTGCGGTCGCGGTGTCCGGCGTGCCAGAGTTCGTCTGTGGTCGGTCCCAGGTTGGCAACGATGGGGAGGTTGCCGACATTATCGAGGACGCGCCTGGTAGCTGAGAGCCTATGCAAGTTTGCCTCCATGCAACAAAGGTGTCATACAAAGAGCGAGCGGCTGGCGGGAGGCGTAGCACAGCTGAAGGGCGCCGGTTACGCGTTGGCCGAGCCGGTCTTCGGATTCGAGGGTGTAGTGGGTGATGCCCAGCGTGTCGAGGATCGGTCTGGTCGCCCTGCCCATCTCGATCTGCGCGATGTTGAATTCGCCGACCTCGCCGCGCAGGTTGATGAACATTGGCAGCGGCACGCGCGCCGGCAGACACAGGCTGGCGAGGGCGTTGACGCAGTTGCCGAAACCGCTGGATTGCATGAACACGGCGGCGTTGCGGCCGGTGGCGTAGGCTCCGGTGGCAATGCCGATCGCCTCTTCCTCCCGTGTCGCGGAGACGACGTGGAAGTAGTCGTCGGCTTCCATCAGGCTGGTAACGCGATGGATGCTGACATCCGGCACGTATGCGATTAGGGACACCTCGGCGTCCTTCAAGCTTTGGACGATGGTTTCAGCCCAGTTCATAGTTCAGATCCCCATTACGTGGTAGCCGGTATCTACGTGAATCACCTCGCCGGTAATGCCGGACGACATGTCCGAACATAGGAACAGCGCGGTGTTGGCGACCTCTTCGTGCGTGATGTTGCGTCCCATAGGCGAGCGCCCGGCGTGGGCGCGCTTCATATCGCGGTAGCCGCTGATGACACGCGATGAGAGCGTATCCACCGGCCCCGCGCTGATGGCGTTGATGCGGATGTCATCCCGTCCCAGGTCCCAGGATAGCTGTCGGACCTCGTTTTCCAGGGCGGCCTTGGCAGTGCCCATGACGTTGTAGCCGGGGAAGACGCGGCTCGACGCCTGGAAGGTCATAGTGACGATGCTGCCGCCGTTGTCTTTCATCAGCGGCTGAGCGTGCCGCGCCACCGACACGAGGGAGTAGGCGCTTATGTCGAGCGCTAGCCGGAAACCTTCCCTCGGCGTATCTATGAAGGGGCCTCCAAGGTCTTCCCTATTGGCGAAGGCTATGGAGTGGATCACGATGTCTATTCCGCCGAACTCGGCGCGGGCCATCTGGAAGGCGCGCTCGACGTTGGCGTCGTCGCTAACGTCGCACTCGATCAGAGCGACGCCGGAGGACAGGCTGCCCGCCAGCCGCTCGACGCTGCCGAGGATGCGCTCGTTGAGGTAAGAAAGCCCGATTCGCGCGCCGGCGGCGTCGAGCGCGCGGGCGATGTGCCACGCGATGCTGCGCTGATTGGCGACGCCGAATACGAGGGCGTTCTTCCCGGCAAGGTCTATGGCGTACAACGGCGGCCTCCTGTGTTGGCATTGCAAGCGACTTCATTCTACGCATTTGGGGGGAGTAAACGCAAAGGCGCAAAGGGTTTGGGAGGGGGGCCGGTGGAGAGTCCGAGTTGGAGGTTAGTGTACGGTTAGGTCGGACGCCGCGGCGTCTATTTCAACGCTTACGCGGTTTTCGGCGACTGCGTAGTTGGGCGATTCGTAGCCGCCCGATGTTTTGGGGAAGCGGGAGGTAGATATGCCTATCTGGCTCAGGAGCGACTCTTGCTCGAATCGAGCGGCGACTCCGGCGGGGACGGTTATCTGCACGTCGGCGACCGCGGCGTCTATTTCGATTTCGGTCCGGCCTGCGGCTTCGGGCAGGATGATTGTCACGTCGGAAGCCGCCGCGCCGACGACCAGCCGCTTGACGTTCAGATGTCGGAGGTCGAGATACAGATCGGACGCGCCGGCGGAGATTTCGAGATCCAACGCCACGTCGGGGGAGACGAACAAATCCCAATCCACGGCGCCGGGGAAGTCCTGAGCGTCGCCGCCCATAGTTATGTTCAGCCCGTCGTCCAAGTCCAGCGGCCACTCTCCGGTGGAGAGGTATATCTTGGAGTCTGGGCCCCGGCGGTCGTGGATGACGTCGGCGGGGGCGCCGTCGAAGTCCGCCGCGAACAGGTTGAGGGGCTGAGAACCGCCGGTTGGGTTGGGGCGCAGAGTCACGCTGCCGCCAGCGAAACCCATGCCCAATTCCAGGGTCTCGGCGTCGCCGAGCGGCGTTTCGTAGGATGCGGCGACCGGCGCGTCGGCGGGGTGGCGGAAGTCCATAGTGAACGACGCGGCGGCAATTGCGGCGACGAGTATGAGGCTAACAGCGGCCAGTCCGACGAGCGGGGCGCGAGGCGCCAAGAGCATCTTGACGCCGACTATCACCAGCAGCGCGGGCCAGTACTTAGCGAGTTCGAACCAGACGCCGAGCGGAAGCGCGCCGACCACATTCAACAGAAGCAGGACACCGAGCGCGATCAGCAACAGCCCGAACAGGGAGAAGCCCTTTCGGACGCGCTCTATGCTGGATGCGCCGCTTCTTTCCATGTCAGAACCATCCCGTGTCGAATCAGCGCCTAATGGACGGGACCAAGATGGCTAGACCGACGGCAATGACGGCGACCGGCCAGAACAGATCCCAGCGTATGACGTTCCAAACACCGAGGTTATTGAGCAAGAAGGCGACTCCAAATCCGATTAGCCCGATACCGACTACGTAGCGCCATACCCGTCGGCGGCGCGCCCTCTCCTTGCGGTATTCTGAGTCTGCGCCCGGGTTGTACTCGGCGGGGGTTTCGGAGTCTTGCACGGACGATGACGACTGCGAGACCACGCTTTCTCGGGCGGGCATGACTATCGCCATGACGAGGTACACTATGACGCCTATGCCGCCGGTGACGAACGCGGCGGCTACCCAAGCCAGCCGCGCCAAGGTGGGGTCTATCCCCAAGTACTCAGCAGTACCGGAGGCTACGCCGAACAGCATCCTATCGTCGCTCTTGTAGAGTCTGTCAGCGCGTTCCATGAGCATTCCTCCCACGTATCTAGCCACCTGATTTCAGTATATGGCATACGGGGGAAGAGTCAAGGCTGGGTTTGGGGTTGATCCTGTCCTGATTTGGTAGGCAAAGGGTTCACCCTCACCCCAACCCTCTCCCTGAGGGAGAGGGGGAAAGATCATTCTAACAAGCATCGCCTACTAATTCGGAACAATCTCTTCTTCGTGGGTCAGACGGGCTGCCAGTAGCGGCGTCCGCTGACTCTAGCTAGGCGTCCGAAGCCGGGCGCGGGGAAGTGGCCGGATACGACCAGGGAGTGGTCGCTCTCCATGCGCTCGAACAGAGCCGCGCGATTCTGGGCGGATAGCTTGGGGTTCGTATCGGCGCGCGGGCTCCAGTCGGTGTGGTGCGCCTGCACCGGCACGTGCGCGGCATCTCCCAACACGACGGCGCTTTCGCCCGCTGAAGTTATCAGCGCGCTCATGTGGCCGGGCGTGTGGCCGGGCGTCGGCAACGCGGTTACGTGGTCTGTGATCGGCTGCTCGCCATCCACCAGTTCGAGGAGCCCCATGTCCATCAGCGGCATCACCTGTTCGCGGATGTAAGCGAACATGCTCATGCCCGCCCGGCGCGTAAAGGTATTCCAGTCGGCGCGGGGAACGTAGTATCGGGCGTTGGGGAAGTATGGCTTGGGATCGCCGCCGTCGGGGTCTCGAACGATGTTCCAGCCAACGTGATCGCGGTGCAGATGGGTTATGAATACGGCGTCTATCTCGCCGGCGGCGACGCCCTTCGCGGCCAGATCGTTCGCGAGTAGCCCCCACTCGGAGTTCTCAAACGGGTGATCGCCCTCGCCCAGCCCCGTGTCTATGAGCGTGGCCCGATCGCCGACGCGGACGACGAATGATCCGACGTTCAGGCGGAGCAGGCCGTCTTCGGTTAGCTGGTCGCGGTATGGCGCCCACGCATCCTCTTCGATGGAGGGGAAGAAATCGGACGTGGCGAAGTGGATATGACCGTCGGTTACGGAGACTATGTGAGCGTCACCCACGCGGATGGTGTGGTCGGGCATGGCGGATTCCTTGCAGGTTGGGGCGGGCAACCACGAGGGCTGCCCCAACATTACGCGCCCCATTTGTAGAGAGCTTAGTTGTGATAAGCGGGCAGAACCTCGCCGAGGGCGTGGAGTTGGTCCATCATCATCTCCGGCGGGCAGGCCGGACGGGCTACGAACTTGGTGGCGCCGGCGTCTATGTACGCGTCTATGAGGTCGCGCAGCCGGTCGGCGGTTCCGAAGGCGGAAAAGCCGTCGTAATCAACGTCAGTACGGCGGCGCAGCATGTACGGCTCGGAGATGCGGCGCGCTTCGTCGTAGGTGTCGGCGATGCAGTAGCTGAACAGGGCGCCGTAGTGGTCGTCTTCTATCTCGTTGCCGTACTCCTCGGCCATGGCCTTTATCTGGGAGACGCCCACATCCACCTCGTCGGGCGTCGCCTGTGAGACGAGCCAGCCGTCGCCGATTCGCGCGGTGCGGCGTATGGCGAATTCGCTGCGTCCGCCGATCCAAATGGGGGGCAGCTCGGCCTGCACGGGCTTGGGATGGACGGTAACGCCGTCGAGGGTGAAGTACTTGCCGTGGAACGTAACTTCGTCCTGCGACCACAGCAGGCGCATCACCTCGATAGCTTCGTCGGTTCTGCCGCCGCGCTGACGCTTGGGGACGCCGCACGCTTCGTACTCGCGGGCGTCGCCGGTGCCGAGTCCAACGGCGGGCAGAGAACGTCCACCGGAGAGGTAGTCGAGCGTGGCGATCTCCTTGGCCAGCACCGTGGGGTTCCGCAGAGGGAGCGCGAGGACGTTGGTGCCGAACTTCAGCTTCGTCGTTCGGGCGGCTATGAACGACAGCGCTATCATCGGCTCTACGTTGACCACTTCGCCTACGATGCGGTCGCTAAGCCAAAGCGAATCTACGTCCAGCCGTTCGCACTCGTCGGTGTACTCCCAGAGGTGGTCCGGGTCTTTGGATGGAAACGGCCACCCTCCGAATCCTACGCCAATCTTGACGGACATTTGCGCCTCCTCGCTCGGAATATCGCCATCTTACATGAAACGGGCGGGGTCGAAAGCGGCGAGACGCTCAGGCCGCGCGCCCGGTTCACCATCAAGCATATCAGCGATCGCCTCGCCTGTGGCCAAGCTTAGCATTATGCCGTTTCTGAAATGTCCGGACGCTACGAACACGTTGTCGCAGCCGGGCATTTTGCCGATGACGGGGGAGTCGTCGGCGGATCCCGGTCTCAGGCCGGCGAGCGCCCAATTGAGGTCCGCATCTCGGAGCGTGGGCATTAGGGCGCAAGTCAACCCGAGTATGCTATGAACAGCGTCCGCGGTAACTCTGGAGTCGAAGCCCGCGTCTTCGACGGTCGCACCGGCGATCAGCGAGCCGTCGTTGCGCGGGACGAACACTCCCCAAGAGCCGTGAATGGCGCTGGTTATGCCGCCACTGGTGGGCTGAAGGTTGAGGTTGACGCCTCTGATGGGCTTGACCATGGGCATCCCTGCCGCGCTGGGGCTGCGTTCGCCGTACACCCATCTGTCCATGAGGCCGGTCCAAGCGCCGGCGGCAAGAACCACGTTGCCGGCATCGATCCTGCCGGCGCTGGTGGTTACGCCGGTCGCGCGCCCGCCGCCGGATTGTCCGTTTTGGACGATTCCCGTAACCTCTACTCCCTGCCGAATCTCTGCGCCATGTAGAGCGGCGGCGGTTGCGAGGGCGTTGGACAGCCGTTGGTTGTTGACTCGGCACGCCTTCGGCTCGAAGATCGCGCCTGCGACTGCTGGGCTGAGCGCCGGCTCTTTCGCGCGCAGGTCGTCGGAATCTAGCCAGCTTGCCTCGGCGCCGAGGCGCGTTAGCTGCCGCAGATGTCCCTGAAGCGCTATGACGTCTTCCTCGCTCAGGGCGAGGAGCAGGTCTCCGCATTCGTCCAATTCGATGTCCACGCCCGACTCGTCTCTCAATCGCGGGGCAAGTTCGTGGAACAGGGCTAGGCTTCTGGCGCTCAGTCTGGCGTAGTCGCCATCGCCCGGCGCGGCGGACAACAAGCCCGACGCGGCGTTGGAAGCGCCTGAGCCGATCGCGCCCTTGTCGAGCAGGATGCACGACATTCCCCTACGCGCCGCGAAGTAGGCGACCGCCGCCCCGACGACGCCTCCGCCTACGATAGCCACATCGGTCGCGCTCGCCATCAGTCTGCCTCCTCCACATTCGTTTCGGCCAGAAGCTTATCGGCGAGGCGGTTGAAGTCGTCAACTACCAGGTCCGGCGTGTACTTTTCGGTGTCTTCGTATGGCAGCCGGTAGCGGTTCACAAACGCGCCCCTGAATCCGCATACGCGGGCGCCCATGATGTCGAACGAGTGGGCGGCGACCATCATGATCTCGTTTGGTTCGGCGTCCAGAATCCGCGCGGCGGCGCGATACACGCCGGGGTGCGGCTTGAACGCGCCCGCCTCCTCTACCGAGATGACGGAGTCGAAGTCGAAGCGGATGCGGTTCTTCACCAGATGCGCCAGGTAGTCCGGCTCGCCGTTGGACAGCGCAACCAAACGATACTTCTCAGAGAGCCGTTTTAGCCCTTCCAAAGAGTCCGGGTACGGGCAGAGGTCTTGCCAGACTTCCATGAACCGGACGGTCTGCTCGCGCTCGAATGGTATGCCGTTTGCGCGGAGGGTATAAGCCAAGGCGCGGCGGCACGTTTCGAGGTAGCCGCTGTGTCCGAGCATCATCATCGAATCCTGGTACTGCTCGATTCGTTGGCGCGCGCGCCACTGAGGGTAGAATTGCGCGCCCGTCATGCTGGAACCGAGCTCGGACAGCAACTCGCCCGTCGGGGCTTCGAGGCTGCCGGTGAGATCGAGCACCGTGCCGAACACGTCGAAGGTCAGGGTATGGACACGGCTGATTGGGCTTGCTCCGGTCATGGGTTCTCTATACCTCGTGATAGCGCAACGGCAACGGCGATTTCACCCTCACCCCAACCCTCTCCCTGAGGGAGAGGGGGCTATTCACCACCATCTTAACCTTCCTTCGTCAAGGGGGGAAGGGATGTTATAGCCTATGGGGTTATCTACACCTCGTGATACCGCCACGCTCTGAATACGTAGTAGGCGCCGCCGCTGACGGCGCTTCCTATCGTTGACCAGGTGATGAAGGACATCACCGGCGGCGAGCGGACGTCGCCGTATGCGATCAACCGCACGTTGCGGACGCCCTCAGGGTAGAATATCTCGCCCCAGCCGAACCCGACCCACGCGCCGATATACGCGCCGATAACCGCGACCAGCAGCGAAATCAGGATGGTGCGCCTGCCGGTCTCCGGCTTGTAGTAGGCGAGGAACCCTGCGGCGGCGCATCCGATAGTAATGATGATCAGAATAAGCCAAAGGGACGGGGTGTAAAAACCGGGCAGCAACCAGAAGGAAACGATGAGAGCCGTAAGACCCATGAAGAATCCAAACAGCAACGCAATCCCGGCGCGCACAGCGATGGCGATCATGTACTCGGCTGAAAATTCCGGCATTCTCATTTGATGCCCTCCGGCGCGGGGCTGTATTGGCAGGCTGTGCCAAGGGGAAGCCGCGCACATATATCTTATAGCTACATGGGGTTGAGAATCAAAAACGGCAACGGTTTAGGGGACAAATAGGGAAATCCGCTTGAAGCGCCCCTGAACAAGGCGCATCAGGGTTGACGGCATCTCAAAAGCTATGTTACAAACGGGAAAGTTTCCCGGCTATGCCTACATAGCAGACTAGGTAAAAGGAGGATCCGCTCATGTGGCCCAAGCTACCGGATAAGAGAATAGTAATAGCGTTTGCGCTTGCGGCGATACTCGCGCTCGCACTGGCGTGTTCTGCTGAAGAGGATACGACACCCGCCCCATCGGCTCCCGCGCCCGCGCCAGCTCCGGCGGCTCCGGCTCCAGCGGCGCCAGCCCCGGCAGCGCCCGCGCCCGCAGCGCCCGCGCCAGCGGCGCCAGCGCCGGCAGCCCCCG
>DAOUKV010000020.1:0-136173 GCA_034420955.1 Dehalococcoidia bacterium | reverse complement strand
CCCCCCCCCCCCCCCCCCCGCCGGGGCGGCGCCAAGGTAGAGTATGGAGACAAGCGCCAGCGCCAAGCCCAACAGACCGCCAAAACGACTCAACGACATAATCCTAACCCTCTCTCATCACAGACAATCTAACGAAGCATCGGCAACATAGCCGACATTGTGGCGTATTATAGAAACTTGAGTGTAACTTAGGCATTAAATCATCTTGAATTTTACATGACTTTTGGTAACTTTTCGAAAATTGGGCGCAATTGCTCCTGTTAACGCAAAATCCAGAGGATCGCGACGCTGGGGCTGGGAATAGCCTGGGTTCGAAGGGGCTAATGCAATATATGCGCGAATTAGAGAATACCGGAGCTGGAACCTGTCCCAGATTGGTAGGCGCTGGTTCCTGGAATCGCCGTTGGCGGTGGCGCGGCGCACTGGATTCCGGCGTTAGCCGGAATGACAGTTGGGGGCGGAGACGGTATCCGGGTTCTGAGCGCCTATTGATTCGGGACAGGTTCCGGGCGCTGGAACGCGCTCAATCTCCCATCTTAACTTACGGTATAATGGAGGGGCGGGCGCAGCCGCGCTCGTCAGTTTCCACAAGCGCAAACAGGGAGTACCCAATGCTGTCCAACCGCCTTCAGGATGCCATCAACCGGCAGATCAACCGCGAGCTGTACGCCGCGCACCTCTACCTATCCATGTCCGCCTACTTCGAGACGCTCAGCCTCAACGGATTCGCGCACTGGATGAAGATGCAATTCGAGGAGGAGACGTCTCACGCCATCAAGCTGTTCGACTACGTGAACGACCGCGACGGTCGAGTAACGCTGCACGCCATCGAACAACCGCCCATAGAGTTCGAGTCCCCGCACGCGGTGATGAGCGCGGCGCTGGAACACGAGCGGCGAGTTACGGAGATGATAAACGAACTCTACGCGCTGGCGGTGGACGAGCGCGATCACGCATCCCACGTCTTGCTGGAGTGGTTCGTGACCGAGCAGGTGGAGGAGGAGAAGACACTGAGGGATATAGTGGATCACATGAACTTGATAGGCAACGACGGCACGGGCTTGCTGATCATGGACCAGCGTCTGGGCGATAGAACCGGCGAGGCCGACGCGGAAGACGGCGAAGGGGAGTAGAGAAACGCCCGTTAACGGCGCGTTCTTAGTGAACGCATCGCGCCGTCCCCCGCTGTGATATAATTATCGAATATCCCTCGTGGGGCGGTATTTGTTAAGCCACAGACTATCCAGCAGCCCAAACTACAAGTGGTGGGTCTTCGCCGCGGTTGGACTCGGCTCGTTTACGGGCGTGATGACGTTTGGGACTGTCAACGTGGCCCTCCCAACCATCGCCGGACACTTCGAGACGGACCTGCCTACGGTGCAGTGGGTGGTGATAGCGCAGACGCTCACGGTAAGCGCGCTGCTGCTTCCGATGGGGCGGCTGTCGGACATGGTCGGGCGAAAGCAGGTGTACGTCGTCGGGCTGCTGCTGCTGATGGGCGCGTCGGTATTCGCGGCGACTTCGACCAGCGTTCTTATGCTGGTCATGTCGCGCGTGGTTCAGGGGATGGGCTCCGCCATGACGCAGGGGACGGGGATGGCGATGATCACCTCCGTCTTCCCCGAAGACGAGCGCGGCAAGGGCATCGGCACGCATATGAGCGTGATCGGCACGGGCGGAATGGTGGGGCCGGTAGTCGGCGGGTTCCTGGTGAGCGAGCTTGGTTGGCGTTGGGTGTTTCTGGTCAATCTGCCGCTGGCGTCGGTCGCGCTGCTGGGCGCGCTGCTGCTGATGGATTCGAAGCTGTTCTTCCGCGAACAGAGGGGGACGCGCTTCGACTGGCAGGGGGCGGCGCTGTCCACCGGCGCGCTGGTAACGTTCCTGCTGCTGATGACCAACGGCTACCGGCTTGGCTGGACGTCGCCTATCATCGCCGGCGCGGGCGCGCTGTTCGTCGCGCTAACTGCGGGCTTCATCTGGTGGCAGTTGCGCGCTCCGGCGCCGATGCTCGACCTGTCGCTGTTCAGGCGTCGCGTCTTCTCTCTGGGGGTACTCGCCAGCTTCATTTCGTTTTTGAGCGTGGCGTCGGTGCGCTTCATAATGCCGTTCTACCTGCAAGGGGTTCGGGGTTACACGCCCGATCGCGTTGGGCTGATAATGCTGCCGACGGCGATTACGATGACGATAATGGGGCCGATAGCGGGGCGTCTATCGGACAGGTTCGGCTACCGCGTCTTCAACGTAGCCGGGCTGCTGCTGGCGGCGGCTGGCATCTTCACCATATCGCGGGTGTCGGAGACAACGCCCCTGCCAGTGATCATCGGCGCGATGGTGGTACAAAGCGCGGGCACGGGGCTGTTCGGCTCGCCGAACTCGGCTTCGATATTCGGCGCGGCGCAAGGCAACAGGCACGGCGTGGTATCGGCGCTGCTGAGCCTGGTGCGGAACTCCGCTAACGTAACGTCCATCGCGGTGGCGGCGGCGGTGGTGGCGGCGACGATGGTGGCGGCGGGCTTCTCGCCCGATCTCGGCAGTGTCGGGGACGGAGTGGGCGAGGGAGCGCGTGGCGCGTTCGTATCGGGAATGAACGCGCTCTATCTGGCGATGAGCTGTCTGCTGCTCGTGGGCGCGGTGGCGTCGTTCATGAAGGGGCCGTCGATTGCGGGGGCGGGACGTGGACGAGGGCGGAGACAGTCGGCCGGAGCGCCCGCGGGAGACTGAGGCGTAGAGATGACTGACGCGCTGAAGACAGCCGAGTTACAAGTCCTCAATCGGCTTGTCTATCTCTTCGATGAGTCGCCTAGCTATATACAGGACCGGCCAAGTGTCAATGCGAGTTAGGATGCCCGCTTCGACAAGCCGATTCAACACGCCGCGAGCGCCAGGATCTGTCATTTCCAAGACTGACGACGCATCCGAGACCGCTAGTACAGGACGAGCGAATAGCTCTTCTAGCAGTCGCAGTCCGCTGACAGCCCCACCCTGCTCCAATAGTAGTTCTCGCCACTCGTCTTGAAGATCTCGCAACCGACGAATTCTTACAAGAGCGTCCTGCGATTCTCGATGTGCGCCTTCTAAGAAATAGGACAGCCAACGCTCCCAGTCGCCGGTTGCGCTGACGTTGAGAAGTTCGTCGTAATACCGTTGGCGGTCTCTTTCAAAGTACGCGCTCAGATACAGCAACGGCGTTGTCAGAACCCCAGTAGCCTTGAGGAACAGTGTTATCAGCAAACGCCCGATCCTGCCGTTGCCATCCGTGAACGGATGGATGGCTTCAAATTGATAGTGCATCATGGCGCACCGTACCAGCGGCGGCAGATTTAGAGAGTCGTTGACGAAGCCTTCCCAATCCAGAAACAGGTCGCGCAGAAGCGCGGGCGGGGGCGGAACGAATCGCGCGTTCCGAATAGATGAGCCGGGCGGTCCTATCCATACTTGCCCCGTCCGAAACTCGCCTGGTCGCTTGTCTTGTCCCCGAACGCCCGACATGAGTATCTCGTGAAGCTCTCTGACAAGCCTGTATGAGATAGGGAGGCTGTCTAGCCGGTCTATGCCACGCTCTAGCGCTATGACGTAGTTCAGCACTTCATCCGTATCGTCATGCCCGCTGCCTCGGTATCGTCCCCTTGCCTCAAATTCGAGGACGTCGGTCAGTGAAGCCTCAGTTCCTTCGATTTTGGAGGAGAGCGTAGCCTCGCGTCTGAGGAATGGCCGAATGAGCAGATGAGGGTTGGGTATCGTCTCGCCAACCCCCGCCAGCATGGCTACGGACCTGGAAGCCTGATCCAGCAGCATTACAAGCTGAGGGTTTAGCTGAAGCTCATCTGGCAACGATCCAGGCACAAATGCGGACTGTCCCTCTATGGTTGGCACAAGCCGCCCGGATGGGCTGTTGACTAAGCGTTGCATCGGATTCTAACCTCGGTTCGCTTGAAGATAATTCTAAACTTTTCGGGCTGAAAGTTTCAAGTTATCTAGCAAATGCAACTGGAGTTTAATTTTGCCCGCGGTCCTAAACTTTTCGGGCTGAAAGTTTCAAATTGCCGAAACCATGCACCCCCCTTCATTTGACCGAAGCCGCCGTGAACGGTAAACTCCCACTGGCAGCTTTTGACTCGCGCCCTGTCGTATCGCCTTGTAGATGAGGAGGCGTCGCTTGGAGGAACAGCTCAATACTCGCCGTCTGTGGATTACCATAGCCATACTGTTTCTGCTGGGCGTTCCTGGCGCGTATCTGCGGTTCTCCGGCACGCACCTGGACCCGGCTCTGGCGGCGCTGATCTTCGGCATCGGCATCATTGCCGGCGCGTTTCTGCTGTCGTGGGCCGCGGAGGTGGCGCAGATGGACGTTTCGGCGTCGCTCGCGATCGCGGCCCTGGCGCTGATAGCGGTGATGCCTGAGTATATGGTAGAAGCGGTGCTGGCGTGGGACGCGGGCGCGTCGTACAAGGCGCTGGACGCGTTCGACGGCGAGGTGACGCGAGAGATGTCTCTCGCCGCCGCCAACGTTACGGGCGCGAACCGCCTGCTGATAGGCATCGGCTGGTCGGCTGTCATCATCATATTCTGGCTGCGACGGCGCACCAGCTTCGATATGCGCGGCCTGCTGAACCTGGAACTGCCGATGCTGGTCGCGGCGACGCTGCTGACGCTGGTAGTCGCCTTTACCAAGATGATTCCCATATGGCTTGCGGCGGTGTTCATTGGCGCGTACATCTTCTATCTGTGGCGCACATCTACGCAGGAACCGGAGGAGCCGGAGCTGATGGGAGCGGCGGCGATGATTGGCGGCTTCCGCCCTCTACACAGGCGGCTTTGGGTTGTCGGCCTGTTCATATGGAGCGCCGCGGTGATCATCATAGCCGCTGAGCCGTTCGTTCACGGGCTCAAAGAGACGGGCGAGGCGTTGGGCATTAGCGAGTTTCTGCTGATACAGTGGCTGGCGCCGCTGGCGTCCGAATCGCCGGAGATAATCGTGGCGGTGCTGTTCAGCCTGCGCGCGAACCCGAACGCGGGCCTCACGACGCTGATTTCGTCGCAGGTGAACCAGCTGACGCTGCTGGTGGGAAGCATAGTGCTGGTGTTCAGCATATCGGCGGGGCAAGCGCACGACTTCCCGCTCGACCATTTCAAGCCGGACGGAATCTCGCGGCTGTCGAGCGCATTCGGATTGCAGTCGGGCGAGTTCCTGCTGACGGCGGCGGCGGCGACGTTCGGAATCATACTCATTTCCACGCGGGTCATCAAGCTGTGGCACGGGCTTACGCTGCTCGGCGTATTCGTTGCTTACATGATGATCTTGCTGTTGCACCCGGGCATATTCGGCGGCGGGGACGACGTGGAGAACGTGCCTCTGCGCCTCTGGTCATCCGCGATAATCTTCGCGCTGGCGGCGCTGCTGATCGCGCTGAACTGGCGGCGCGTGGTGTACGTGTTCAGGGGAGTGCCGCGATCATAGGGGAACGGCAGTTGGGTTTAGAGGAGGCTCTCGATGTTTAGCAGAATACTGGTACCGCTAGACGGATCTGAGATTGCCAAGGGCATACTGCCGTACGTGGCTCAGCTCGCGAAGCGACTGAATGCGAGCATCGTACTCTACACGGCTATGGACCCAGACTCGATCTATGTCTATACGTCCACGGCATACCGACCCCGACAGGCGACTCCGAACGAGAACTCCGACGACGATTCGGCGTCGGATGATGTCCGCGGACTAGACACCAGCGTGACGCTAACCTTCAGAAGCCAGCTCGAAATCGATAACCTGAGGAACATCAAAAGCGAACTCGAGGGAGTCTCCAAAGGGCTCGCCAACCAGGGCATAGCGACAGATGTTAGAACGACTCTCGGACCACCGGCTGAGCAGATTCTCGCGACCGCGGAGGCTGAGGGGTGCGATCTGATCGCCTTAGCGACTCATGGACGCAACGCCATTGGACGGGGACTCCTCGGCAGCGTGACCGACCGGGTGACGCATCTCTCGACTCTGCCGGTTCTGACGGTTTCGCCGTCCAGGGTCGAAGAACAGCCGAGCGATGAGAACCATGTAGAGAATGTGATCGTGCCGTTGGACGGGTCCGAGATGGGAGAGGCCGTACTTCCTGTTGTGGAGGGGTTGGCTAAGGCGATGTCTCTCCG
Organism: Dehalococcoidia bacterium; assembly: GCA_034420955.1. Lineage (GTDB taxonomy): Bacteria > Chloroflexota > Dehalococcoidia > Lucifugimonadales > UBA1123 > VXRN01. The sequence continues at coordinate 130,035 of DAOUKV010000020.1, read as the reverse complement.
GGTCCATCTTGTCCGCGCCTTCGATCCTGCGGAGTATGACAGGCGGCACAGGTACACGTTGGCGCTGGCCGGCATACCGAGCGCGAGCCAGGAGATCGAGGCCCGACACAAGGAATATCTGGAGTCGTTGGCCGACGGTTTGGCGAGCAGAGGGATCGACGTGGAGACCGAAACGCTGACAGGCCCGGCGGCGGCGGCGATTGTGGAATACGCGCGGAAGTCACCGCAGGACATAGTAGTCATGGCTACGCATGGCCGCTCCGGGTTTCGTCGGCTGTTGCTGGGCAGCGTGACCGAGGCGGTGATCCGCTCTTCCGGCGACCCGGTCCTCATCATCCCGCCTCGTACTTCTAACCTAGAGAGCTAATCGCCGAGGCGTAGTCGGACGGATCTACTGGATTATTCCCCCCGCAGCCAGTCGGCGGCGCGTTCGGCGATCATGATGGTCGTGGCGTTGGTGTTGGCGCGGACTACGTCAGGCATCACGGATGCGTCTATGACGCGCAGGCCGTCGAGTCCATGCACGCGGAGGTACTGGTCAACGACCGCCATGCCGTCCGAGGCGGACCCCATCTTGCAGGTGCCGGACGAGTGGTGCTGGGTGCCTACGTTTGCGAACATCCAGGCGTCGAGCGCAGCGTCGGAGGCGAGGTCTTCGTCCGCGGGCGTAACGCGCTCGGCTACCAGGTCGGACAGCGGCGCGGTCCGGGTAATCTCGATGCATGTTCTTATCGCGCCGCGCATCCGCTCGCGGTCCCACTCGTCTATCAGGTAACGGTAGTCCAGGTGGGGCTGCTCGGTTGGGTCAGCGGAGTTGAGCGTAAGTCGTCCCGCCGACGCCGCCTTTTGCAGCGCGACGCTGAAGCCGGTGTACGCCTCGCCTTCCGGAACCTCGACCGTCGTCGGACGATGCTCGCTGGTGAGCAGGATAGGACTCATCTGCATATCGTTGCGATGCGGGGAGCCGGGCGTGGTATAGCGCATCCCGGCCTGTATGGACGGCGCGTCGGGCGGCGGCGCCTCGACGTTGGACTTGTACAGCAGGAAGCACGCCGGATGGTCGCGCAGGTTCTCGCCGACGCCGGGCAGATCGTGGACGACCTCGATGCCGTGAGACTCCAGATGGTCGCGCGGTCCCACGCCGGAGAGCATGAGCAGGTGCGGCGAGTTTATGGCGCCGCCGGCCAGGATGATCTCGTTCCCAAGCGCCTGGAACTTTTCGCCGCCGCTCTCAGCCTCGATGCCGACGGCGCGCGCGCCGTCGAACAGGATGCGATGCGCCAGAACGTGGGCGCGGATGGTCAGGTTCAGCCGGTGGCGGGACATGGATAGATATGTCAGGTTGGTGCTCATCCGCACCCCGTCCACGTTGTTCAGCGGGCGGGGGCCTACGCCCTCAGCCTCCGGATGGTTCTGGTCGAGCGCCTCCGGGTATCCGGCGGCGAGGCACGCCGCCCAGAAGCCGCGCGGAATGGGCAGCATCTCCTCTTTGGAATACCGGCGGACTGGGATGGGGCCGTCGCCGCCGTGGAAGTCGTCGGCGCCGAAGGTCAGGTCGGTCTCGGACTTGCGGAAGAATGGGAGCAGGTTGACGAACGCCCACTCCGGCGAGCCTAGCTCGGCCCACTCGTCGTAGTCTTCGGGGATGCCGCGGAAGAACACCTGGCCGTTGACGGAGCTGGAGCCGCCGGTGAGCTTGCCGCGCGGCAGGGGGAACGGCTCGCGGTCGGGCGTCGCCGTCGCCACGTAGCCCCAGGTCTCGGACTCGGGGCCGTATGCGGCGGGCCAGACACTGTTGCCGAATTTAACGGCGTCCGGCATGGTGTCGAAGTTCGAGTAGTCCGGCCCAGCCTCGAGCAGGAGGACGGATTTGGTCGGGTCTTCTGTGATTCTGGACGCCAACACGGAGCCGGCCGAGCCGGCGCCGACGATGATGTAGTCGTACTGCATGAGATTCGCCCCCAAGACTGTGATCAGCCTAGACGATATAGCGACGAGCGGGCATCGTCAACTATCCGCCCGAATCGGGGAAGGGGTCATCTTCGCTGACCAACGCCTGTGACTCCCCGATGGATAGCCCCATTCTGGTCTTGTCCCCCCAGAGGCTCTTGATATAGGTCAGCGTAGCGACTATCTCTTCGTGGCTTAGGCGGTCTCCAAACGCGGGCATGGCGCTCTTGAAGCTTGGATTGTCGGGGGATTCGTAAATCTTTCCGCCTTGGCTGACGATGCGGTACAGAAGTCCGTCCGCATGATGCCAAGTGTGTCCGTCGCCATTGAGCGGAGGAGGAGGAAGCGTACCGTTTTCCTTCCTGATATGCCAGTTGGGCTGCCCCTCGCCGTTGGCCCCGTGGCATACGGCGCAGTTTGCGGCGAATAGCTCCCCGCCGGTTGGGGTATTCTCCACAGTGGGGGCGATAGCCGGCGCTTGGGGGGCTTGGGCGGGATCGGGCGAGCACGCCGCTATCAAGAGGACGGCTAGCGCCAAAGCTGCAACGACGGCGCTGCGACTGGCGATTCTCATAGCTAACCCCGCGAGTTCTCTGCGCGTCGCAGCGGCTGTCCGCGGCGGTAGGTGGCGACTCGCCAGAGCCACTCGGCAGGTCCGAACAAGAACCGACTCAACCATGCCTGCGACCACCATATCTGCAACGCCCACACTGCAAAGATAAACACCAATATGGCGCCCCGGTTCACATATTCAGCGTCTCCCAACAAGATTGTCAAGACAAGCACGCCCAGAACAGTTTGCGTCAAGTAGTTGGTAAGCGCCATTCTACCGACGGCGCGCAGGCGGCGCTTGATCGGGCTTTCGGCGCGGTTGTTCCACAGGATGATGAGGCTCATGTATCCTAGCGAGGCGGGGATGGTGGCCAGGGTATTGGGTATCTGCCCGATGAAGGCAATCTCGCGGGAGTAGTCGTTGGCGGCTGTGATTGCGACGCTGACGGCGGCGAGCGGCAAGCCGACGGCGAGTCCGACGATCGCGGTCAGACGATACGTCCTCGACGGCAAGCCGCCGTCCATGAAGCCGGCGCGATACAGACCGGCGCCGACCAGAATCAGCCCCAGCGCGCGCAGGAAGTAGCCGAGCATGAAGACGCCCGCGACTGCGCCTTCGACGCCTTTGGTTGGAATTTCACCCGGCGTCCACAATCCCGATAGCGAAGCGTCGGTGGCGCCGGCGACGTACTGCGCGAGCGCGGCGCAGCCGATGGATAGCGCGAATGCGACGACTCCGAGCGAGATTAGCGCCCGGTTCGACAGCTTTCGCAGGACTATCAGAAAGAGCGAAGATACGGCGTAAACCGTCAGCACGTCGCCGTACCACACCAGCATATGCAGGATGCCGATTAGCAGCAGCAGCGCGTTTCGCCACAGGTTCAGCGCCACGCCGCGCCGCCCGCGACGGCTGGCGCGGTCTATGAACAGGATTATGCCCGCGCCGAACAATAGGGAGAACAGCCCCATGAACTTCTGGTCTATGAAGACTTCGCCGAGGACGCCGACCGTCCAGTCGAGCCACGTTTCCGAGCCGCCGGCGCTCAGGTTGAAGTAGGGCGCGGAGCCGAGCTTGAACGATACGGCGTTCATCAGCAGGATGCCGAGTACGGCGACTCCGCGCAGCAGGTCGAGACTGGTTATGCGTCCGGTCTCTCGAACCGGGCCGGAATCTGTGGGGGAGGCATTCATGGTACATGGGGATTTTGACGCAAAGGCGTGAGGGCCAAAAGCCGATGTCATTCTAGCAGTTCGTTCACCAGGGACAGCCCCGATTCCAGTCTATCGCGCCAGTCGTCCCGGGGATGGCGGATCGCATTGGTGCATATCCTGAACAGGCAGACCGCCTCCCTCAGATCGAGTTCTCGCTCATCCCACTTAAATCGTTCGATGGCGGCGGATCTGAACACATCCAAGTACGTAGTGGTGGCGTCGTTATCTCTCTGACGACCGAACCTCGATCTCCACCGCAGATGCGATATGAAGTTCCCAACGTCGAGCATTGGGTCTCCCGGACCAGCCTCTTCCAAGTCCACTACCGCCATGTCGCCATCTGGCAGTACCAGCGCCTGATCGTCGTAGAAGTCGTTGTGCGCGACTGTGGATGGACGCCATGATTCGACGAATGGGTCCAGCGATTTAGCGATTCTCTTCATGGTGACGGAAGTCGAGTCATCATCTCGGGTGAAGTGCGTGAAGCTCCGCTTTGCCCTGCGGTATGCGCCTGACAGGTTGAAGGGCCGTCCTCGACCGTCGCCATCAGATTGAGTCCACAGGGTTTCTAGTCCACGGAGCAGGGGCGCGGGGTCAGGTTGTATTCCTCTGCGTATGAGGCGTCTCAGATTCTTTCCTGGGATTTCCGACATCCAAACGACGCCCCCATCGGCCCAATGCCCCGCAATCCTGGGCGCTACGAAATCGGACCGAGCGATGAGTTCCCAACTCTTTAGAAAGGGGTGCAATGCAGCTGGCCGCATCACTCGCGCATAGAACCTCATCCTGCCGACGCGATATCGCAGCACGGCGCGATTGCCGGGCCGATAACGAATTACCTCTATGCCCATTCTCCGCGCCCTGACGGACAGAACGTATCTATTGACCAACTTGAGAGCGGCGTCAGGTTCTGCAGCTTGCTTCAGTCCGGGCAGGCTCGCGTCGTCCGGGAACTGAAATACCTCGACTGATTTCCCTCGCTCGATCCGGGCGATGAAATGCTGCGAAGGCAAGTAGGCTTCCGGGGCCCACTCGGCGAAATAGCTCACAATGGCCACCCTGCCCGGGGTATAGCTGACTTGGCGAATGCGAAACTGGTCCGGATTGGGGCCTTCTCTTTCCGAGAGCGAGCGGTAAGTCGAGAAGACCCACTGTGGACTAAAGAGCTTCTGCAGGTCGCTCAGCCCCGGGTCTTCGGGAAAACTGACCCGGGGATATAACGGCGCCGCTGTTCCTGTTCCTGCCACAGCGCCTCAGCTATCCGCACTGTCATCGGAATCATCAGCGCCGTCGGAATCGTCGTTGTCGGTCGGCGTGGGAGTGTCTATGCCGTCTGAGTCCGTGCCGTCGTTGTCGGTCGGCGTGGGAGTGTCTATGCCATCGTTGTCGGTGGTCGTTGGCGTGTCGATGTCGTCATCATCGTCGCCTTCGTCATCGTCGCCGCTTTCCTTGTCGGCAACGAGCGAAGCTGTCTGCGGAATCACGGCAACTTGGTCAGGCGTGTTATCGTTGTTAATTGCGATGGATACATTGCCAAGCATAAGCGCAATGGATATCGCCGCAGCAAAAAAAGTTTCTATCCAGTTGAACATGTCCCCTTCCCATAACCCACGCCGTCCAGCGAAATCTCATCTACTTCTACCTAGAGAATATCATATTCCCTAGCTTTTTCTTCGCCCACCGTCTATGAGACGGGGTTACCCATAATCTTCTTACTTTGACAGCGCTACGCCGCGTCCGCGGCGATAGGGTAATGCCCGATTTTTAGCCCCGCTTCAGAATCTGGGTTCAAAACCCGAAATCACCGCCGCCACCGCCGAAATCGCCGCCGCCACCTAGATCGCCACTGTCGCCGCCATCGCCGAAGGCGTCGAAGGCGCCGAAAGTGGCTGAAAAGTCGGAAAGGTCGAAGATGCGCTCGACGATTCCCTCTCCCGGAGTTATCAGACTCCCCATGTAAGCCCCGGTGGCAAACCCAGCCACAGTAGCGGATTTGTCTCGCCTCCATGACTCGGCGATGGCCGCGGCCATGTCCGACCGAGGCTCCTCATATACCTTAGGCTCCGGTCTCCACAGAAGCGTACGGTTCAGCGCGACCGAGTAAGCCATCAACGAGTCTAATGACCCGAAGCTCGCCACCTGTTCCTTGCCGAAATCGGGCGATTCGATGTGCGCTCCAAACCCTCTCCACTGCCTTATTTCAAGCCTTCCGGCAGCGGTGATGTGGCTCAGATTCTCGATCTGTCTGTAGCCAACCCAAGCTGCGCCGACGTATGCCGCGCCTATCATGGCCAAGCCTACCGGCCATGCAGGTCCCAAGCGCGTTATCCACAAAGCCAAGCCGACGCTCATCAAGACGGAGCCAAAAACGGCAAGGGCCGCAAACCAGATGGTCCCAGACTTGGCGGCGCTCTCGTGATGCAACAGGCCCCGGCGCTGGAGATACTCGTGTATCTGCCGCCTTAGTCCCAGCTCTGTTTCGTTGAGCCGCTCGAGGAGGCTAAACTGGTACATCGGCTCCTGCGGCAGCGAGCCAACGAGCGCCTGTTCCCACTTGAGCTTTCGACCCGGCCTTGCAGTCAGCAGGTAACGTTCGGGGCGCCCTCCTACCGAGGTGATTTCCAGCGTGCCCTTTTGCAACATCTCCAGGACTATCGTGAACGGAGTGCGAGGCCTTTCGTCCCTGTCCACCAGTTCCGACACTGCGGCGGCGGGCAGGTCGCTCGGCGGGCTCTCCGACCGCAGCTTTATGTACACCTGGCGGCGCTCGCCGACGATAAACCACAGGAGTCCGAGCATGGGCAGCGACACGGTTACGCCCACCACGCGGAAGAACCACGAGGCATGGCCGAGCCAATCGCTTCCGAAGTCGGCGGCGTGCATCATCACGTAAATGAGCAGCGCTATTGCAGTGACAGTCAGATAGAGACCTAGAAGGGCGACCGCGGGCCAGGAGATGAGCCGCTCGTTCACCGCGACTCCCAACAACAGCAGTCCTACCAGCCACATGGCTATTCCGACATTGGAGATCCATATGGCGGTACCAACGCCGACAAAGAAGAGCGCAGCGCCCACCACTAATAGTATTTCCCTCTTCCCCCATTCCCACTTGTTTCCTAACCTATGCCCCCGTTGTTCCGCTTCGAGTTCGGCGGTACGTATTCTGTTCATCTCCGGTTCCCACATAACACTCCTCCTCCTCCGCAGCTTGGGATTCAACTATTTTTTCCTGCGCTCGATTCTATGCGTTACACCGGCTTTCATCAGTTGTCCGCGCGGCGCCCGCCATCCGCTCTCAGGTCTCGCCTCCTACAACTTCTATCGTGTGGGAAGGCGCCCAGCCACGAAGTTCTCCTCCAGGCAGTTCGATCCTAAGCCAACCGCGCCGGTGGTCGGCAACGCGCACCTGCGCTCCGCTGTACAAGGTGAACTCCTCAGGATACTGCGATCCCGGCCCGATCACGATCTCGACCGCCGCAGCCGTAACCACGCCGGTGTTGTCGTAGGGATTAGCGTACGTCATGCTCACAACGAGCAGAAGGGACATCGCCGCAGCCACGGTCGCGAAGATGGTTGCGGCGCGCAGCCCGCGCCTCAAGGGAAAGACTCGCCACACCAGGAGGGCGCCGATGGATACACCACTAGCGGCCCAAAGAAGGATAGCCACGGTTCCAAGTTCGTTGGGTGTAGCCCACCGATGGCCGAAGTAAGACAAACTCTCGATCAGGGGGCCTCTCTCCGCCGCGATTCCATCCGCCGTCATGCCACGGGCCAGGTCCAGATTGTCTCTGATGTCCGGGTCGCGGGGAGACAATTCCCGCGCGCGCAGGTAGTTCAGGATGGCGCGACCCAGATCGCCATTCTCGAGGTAAGCGTTGCCGAGGTTGAAGTAGAGAGCCGCGTCACTGTATCCCCGGTCGATCAGGGCCTCATATTGCTGGGCAGCTTCGGCGTACTCTCCGCGTTCGTATCTCTCGTTGGCCTTGGCCATCAGGCTCGTGGCCGACGATTCTTGCGCGGATGCATTGCCGACGACGAGAACCGCAGAGACGCCAAGAGCGACCAACATGACTAAGCTGTACTGCAACAATCTCATGTCTCGATGGCTCCGTCCAGTTCGGTCAGCAGTTGAATGGCGCGTTCGACGTGGTCTTCTGACTGGCCCGTCAACGAAGTCTCCGGCGTGTACCTTGCCGCCTCGCCCGAAGCCAATACGTCTTCGACGCGCTGCGCCAGATCCACAGGCGCCCCGGCGTCCCTGAGCAGTAGCCCTAGTCGCTCGCGAGTGAGCCCGGTCAATGACACTCCAAGCCGGTCAGACACGTATGACGACAAAGCGTCGGCAGCGGCAGTGGCGCGCTCTTCGCCATCCGCCGCGGCGCGCGCAAGCGCCGACTGGGCGTTTGGCAGAGCATTGCGTCGCCGCGAGTCCGCGAGCGCGGCTTCCCAGGCATCGCGCCTGCGCCGCCATACGGCGGCTCCGACAATTATGATCAGTGGGAGGGTCCACATAGCCCAGTAGATGACCGTGCCCGTCATATCCCCCGCTGACCGGCGCAGCGAATGCGGCGCAGCTTTAATGGGCTTGGCGCCGGCAGCGCTCCGCTCCTCCTCTGCCCCGCCAACGGAAGATGGAGGGGCAGACGGCGCGCCATCCACCTCCGTAACGGTTACAACGATTGGCGAAGTCTTGGCCTGGACGTATTCCTCGAGGTCTGGATCGTAGTATGTGTACAAGACCTCCGGCGCCGTCAATTCACCGGCAGTTTCAGGCACTAGCACAATCTCGTACGCGCGACTGCCGGCGAGTCTCCCATCTATGATCTCACTGCTGATCACGGCTGGCGACCGGACCGCGCGCCAGCCGTGGAACTCCGGCCAGGACGGTTCCGGGAGCGCATCTATGTTCCCCTCTCCTTCGACCTTCACCGTTAGCAGCGCGGACTCGTTCATTCTTATAGTGGTGACGTCCACCTCAGAGGAGATTGCGAACCTGCCGACGGCGCCCGTAAACTCCACCGGCGCGCCAGGGGGTGTCGGACGCACCTCGACCACGACGGGGATACTCTCTACACCGCCGGGCGCCCCTAAATCGCCGGCGGATACGGTAAGCGCGCCGGGCGCTATCTCTATCGTTTCAACCACGCTTGGAAACAGGAGCGTTCGCAACTCGATGACCCTATACTCCTTGGATTCGATAGTCTCGCTATACTCTTCGGGCTCAGCCGTATGTACATTCCAGAATCCGCCAAAGCCGGGAGGCTGGTAGCGGAAGGGATGTGGGAAATCTAAGCGCTGGTATATCTTGGAGGTATAGATGATCTGCTGGCCGATATAGGGTCGTTCATTGTCCACGGACGCCGAGATGAACAGGGGAGCTTCGGGCGGCAACTGCTGGGCCCGGACGGGAAGAGTCGCGAGAATCAGCGCCGCCGCGACAAGCGCCGCGCCGGTCAATGTTCGCTGTATGGCTCTTATGGGCGCCAATGTCAGACTCTACCAGTCGAACTCGATCTGAGGTTTGGGAGAGACCAGGGTCTGGCTCCTATGCTCCTGAAGGGTCTGCGCGTCCTCCCCAACGGCTTCGAGCGCTTGACGCGCCTGTTCGTTGGTCAACGGCTCTGTCTGCGGCTCCGGAGTCGGGGGTTGAGGAGGCGGCTGGGCCTGCGGCGGCGGTTGAGCTTGCGGAGGGGTCTGATCATCGTCTTGTCCCTCAGGCGGCAGTTGTCTCAAGGCCAGTTCCAGGTTGTGCTTGGCGTCGAGATCATCGGGGTTCATGCGCAGCGCCTCCTTGTACGCCTCTACAGCCTGGGGGTACAGTTGCGCCTGAAAAGCCGCGTTGCCCCGATTGAAGAACGCAAGCGAGCGCAGATCGCCCTTGGCATACTTCAGAGCCTCGTCATACTCCTCCAGCGATTCCTCAATTTCATCCATTCTGTACAGCGCGTTCCCCGCGTTGTAGTGGGGTTCGCCCAACTGAGGAGCGCGATCCCGAGCCGCCCCGTACAACTCAAGAGCGGCTTGGTAGTCCGTGCTTGCGTATGGTTCATGACCCGAATTGTTAACCTGATCGGGCGCTGGCCCACAGGCTGCAAGCCAGATAGCTATGGCGGGCAAGACGATGAACGCCCTAAGACAAGACACGTTCTGCCTCCTCGATAGCCGTCTGCAGACGTCTTCTCGACGTGAACAGCAAGCGATCCGTCAGCGCTTCAGCCAAGAAAAGCGAAAGGGCGCCCGCGAGCAGAAATAGCTGGAACCGCTCGACTTTCCTCTCACTAAGCTCACTCTGAAAGCTCTCGTCCTGGAAAGACCCTATCTCATCGAGCAAGCCATCCATGGCTCCGGGTTCGCCGGCCCTGAAGTACCCGCCCCCGCCCGCTTCCGAAATGCGCCGGAGCGCGGCTTCGTCAACCCTGGACAGGATTGGGCGCCCCTCGGCATCCTGCCGGTAGCCGATCACGTTGCCCTGTTCATCGTATGCCGCGACGGGACTTCCGTCCGATGAGCCGAAACCGACCGTGTATATAACCGCTCCCTCCGCCGCGGCCTGCCGGGCAGCCTCGACAGGGTCCCCCTCGTGGTTCTCGCCGTCGGTCATGATTATGATGATTTTCTGACTCACCCGCTGATCGTTGAACCCGCCCATCGCCGTCCCTATCGCCTCTCCGATCACGGTGCCCTGGCGGGTAATCGCGTGTGGGCCGGCGCTGTTCAGATACGTCCGCGCGGTGGCGTAGTCAGCGGTTAGCGGGAACTGGATGAAGCTGGCCCCGGAGAACAGGACGATGCCAACCGAGTCTCCATTCAGACGCGATATGAGGTCGGATATCTCCAGCTTGGCGCGGTCAAGGCGAGTTGGCTTCACATCTTGGGACAACATACTGCGAGATACGTCCAGCGCCACCATCAGCTGTACGCCACGCTGCTCGACAATCTCTATGTCGCTGCCCCACTGGGGCCGCGCCAAGGCAACGATTATCAGCGCTACGCCGACGAACCAAAGCGACAGCCGAGCGAGCCTCATCCTCCCACTCGCGGCGCTCAGGCGTTCGACGAGAACGGGATCGCCAATGCGCGACAGAGCCGCCGCCCGGCGCGCCAAGACCCATCGGGCGAATATCGCCAGCGCGGGGAGCGCGGCCAGTGCGAACAAAAACTGTGGGGATGCGAAGGTCATGGGGGATCAGGGCAGCTTTCTGAACGCGGTATTCGAGAGGATCAACTCGATCAGCAGCAGCGCCAGAGCCGGGACGAGGAACCATGCCAGAACCTCTCGATGGCGCACGAAGTTTACTATTTCCACATCAGATTTCTCCAAAGCGTTGATCTCGGCATAGATGCCCCGAAGCCCCTCAACATCGGTGGCGCGGTAGTATTTTGCGTTGGTGATGGCCGCGATCTGCCTCAGTGTCTCCTCGTCGAGCGGGTTCTCCTGCGCTGCCGTCCCCGCGCCGGACGAGCCGAGTTGCGAATCGCCGTTCTCGATGTCACTTCCCACCCCGATTGTGTACAGCTTGATGCCTACCGCCTCGGCCGCCGTGGCGACGGTGATAGGATCAAGCTCGCCCGCGTTGTTCACTCCGTCCGTAATCAAAGTAACCAGCTTGCTCTCGGCGCCGGAGTCCTTCAACATGTTCGCCGCGGTCGCCATCCCGCTGCCGATAGCCGTTCCGTCCTCGAGCCTCATCTCATCGGCGAGATATACATCCCTAAGCAGGCGTTCCAGGGCGAGATGATCCAGGGTAGGAGGACTCTGGATGAACGCCTCGCGCGAGAACACAACCAGGCCGACGCGGTCGTACTTCCTCTCCTTGATGAAGTCGGCGATTATCTCCTTCGCCGCGCCCAACCTGTGCGGCTCGAAGTCCTTCTCGCCCATACTCCCGGATACGTCTAGGGCGATGGCGATATCTACTCCCTCGCCTCGGATAACCTCCTGAGCGTCTGCCAACTGCGGCCTCGCGGCGGCTACGACAACCAGCGCCAGCGCCAGATATCGCAGCATCGAAACAAACGGCATCAGCCGGAGGCGCAGCGACCTTCTCGTATCCGGGAGGAGCTCTGTATCCGCATAGCTCATGGATGCGGGTCCCAACCGCCTCTTCCACAGGTACGGCAGAACGGCCGGAGCCAGCGCCACGGGCAACAGAAGCAGCAGCAACGGGGACTGGAAGGTCAAATCGCTCACGCGGTCGCCTCCCGATTGGCATAGGCGCTATCCCGCTGCCCCGCGTCATCTCCCACCGGCCTCGTCCTCGCCACGATGTCCCGTATGTCCCGCAGAGCCTGGTAGGCCTGGGACGCGGGTGGCGAGTAGTTCGAGAACCTTGCGAGATCGGCCTCGAGGAGCAGATCGACAACCATACGCGCATTCCTGCGATCGAGCGATGACTCCAGCAACGCGCCGCTAATCTCGTCGGTCGTCATTTCCGCCGCGTCCGCTCGACTTGGGTCCTCCAGGTACATTGCGTAAACGTAGGCCCTAGTGACTCCCGCGATCAGAGCGTAATGCTCCTCGAGGCGGCCGTCTCCGGGCAGGTCTAGCCGCTCGATCCGCTCTATCTCTTGGTCTGCGGCCTCCCAGGGAGTTCGGGTATCCACCTGCGATACGGGCTGTTCCGCCCGGGCTCGCGTCCGGCGATAGAAATAGTACGATCCGGCGACCAGCGCGGCCACGACGACCAGCGCCGCGCCGGCCAGCGCGCCCGCGTGTCTCCAGAGGGGCAGGGACAGGTCGGCGGGAGGGCGAATGTCTCTCAGCGTTTCGTCGGAGCCGGACAGCACCGAGTTCACGGTCAACTTCACCGGCGAGGGGGACACGCTCCGGACGCCGCCGTCCCGGCCACGGACGGATATGGACAAGCCGGGCGTCTCGAACGCGCCGGGAGCGAATAGCGTAATCTTCATTTGCTGGCTCGTCGTCTCCGTTCCGTCCGCATTGGAATGCGTCTGGGGCGTGGTCTGCGACATGACCTCGAAAGGCCCCCATACCGGCCTCAGCCGCGGGACGACCACAACGTGGTCCGCCGGGTGAGTTACCTCCAACGTCAACGTAACGAGGTCGCCGACGGTCAGCGTGGCGCGGTCGGCTGTGAGCGAAGCGCGAACGTCGTCCGGAGCGCCGGCCTGCGCGGCGACGACGCCAGGCCCCATGGCGACCCACATGACGGCCAAGAAGACGACGACCGCCCACGGCGCCCAGGCGCGAAAGGCCCGGACTCCGACTGCGAAGCGCGCAATTCTAACCATCTGAGCGGCCAACGGTTGAATGCTCCTCTTACCTCGACAGCCTTCGCCGCCGGCTCGCAAAGAATGCTCCGACCTCCGCGACATAGTCTCGCTCGGTTGTTACTCTGACGCGATCTACGCCTGCCGCCGCGAACACCTCGCCCTTCTCCGCGTCCAGCCTCTCGACCCTTTCCGAAAAGTCGCGTCTCCACTGCTCGTCGCCCGTATCCACCCAACGCATCTCACCGGTCTCCGCATCCTCGAACGCGATGACGCCTACGTCCGCTATCTCACGCTCCAACGGGTCGCCGATGTCGAACGCCACGATGTCGTGCCGCCGGTTCGTTACCAGCATCGCCTGGCGATACGCCCCGGGATCGGCGAGAAAGTCCGAAATCAGGAATACGATGCCGCGCCGCTTCAGGAGCGCGTAGATCGTGTCGAGCGCCAGCCGGATGTCTGTGCCTGTCCCCACCGGCTCGTGCGCCAGCAGGTCTCGCAGCATTCGCAGGACGTGGCTCCTTCCCTTCATGGGCGGAACCAGCATCTCCACCCTGTCGGTAAAGAGCAGCAATCCAACCTTGTCGTTGTTCGTCGTGGCGGCGATGGACATGACCGCGGCCAACTCGACCGCCAGATCCCGCTTGAACCGGTTCCTGGTGCCAAAGAACCCGGACCGGCTCACGTCCACCGCGAGCATGACCGTCAGCTCCCGCTCCTCGACGTAGCTCTTGACGTAAGGCTCGCCCGTGCGGGCCGTTACGTTCCAGTCTATGGAGCGCACGTCGTCGCCGGGTATGTAGTGACGAACCTCGTCGAACTCCATGCCCCGGCCCTTGAAGACCGAGTGGTACTCGCCCGCGAGGCCGTTCTCGACGAGCTGACGAGTGGTGATCTCGATTCTCCTGACCCTGGAAATCAACTCGTTCGCCAGCATGTTACGGTATCTCCACGTTGCCGAGGATGCGCTCGACTATCTCCTCGGGCGCAACTTCTTGGGCCTGGGCCTCGAAGGTTGTTATTATCCGGTGTCGAAGAACGTCCGGCGCAATCTGCTTGATGTCGTCGGGAGTTACGTAGCCGCGACCTTTGAGGAAGGCATACGCCCGAGCCGCCGCGATGAGAAACAGACCCGCGCGAGGCGAGGCGCCGTAGGATATCAGGTTCCCAAGGTCGTCGAGACCCGCCACGCTGGGGTCGCGCGTCGCCACCACTATGTCGAGCGCGTAGTCCTGGATCTTCTCATCGACGTGCACCCTCCTCACAATATCTCGCGCATTGAGGACGTACTCCGCGTCCACGACCGGCTGCACATCGACCGAGGCGCCTATCGTGAACCGGCCAATCATCTCACGCTCTTCATCATACTCAGGGTAATCAACGACAAGCTTCATCATGAACCGGTCAACCTGGGCCTCCGGCAGCGGATAGGTGCCCTCCTGCTCTATGGGGTTCTGAGTCGCCAGGACGAGAAACGGGGCTTCGAGCGGAAACGTCTCATCGCCTATCGTTACCTGCTCCTCTTGCATGGCTTCCAGCAGCGCGCTCTGCACCTTGGCCGGCGCCCGGTTTATCTCGTCGGCGAGGATCATGTTGGAGAAGATCGGCCCTTTCTGGACGCTGAACTCGCCGGTGCGGGGGTTGTATATCCGCGTGCCGATGAGGTCTGAGGGCAGGAGATCGGGAGTGAACTGGATCCTCGAGAACCCGGCCTGAATCGTCTGGCCGATGGTCTTGACCAGGAGGGTCTTGGCCAAGCCGGGCACTCCCTCCAGCAGAATGTGGCCGTCGGCCAGCAGCCCCACTAGGGTGCGTTCCACCAGCCGGTCTTGGCCGATTATCGTCTTGCGAATCTCAGCCAGAAGAGCGTGGACGAACCGCGCCTCCCTTTCGACCAGATCGTTTATCTGCCTAAAGCCTGCTATGTTCGTCATGGCTCCATGCTCTCCAGTATTCTGAAATCATCTGAGGCGTCGGTTGTTATGCAGATATTGCCTGCTCCCGCATCCACGGGAATCTTCACTATATTCGTGTCCCTCGCATATCGCCGTGTATGGGTGGGCTTTGTGTGTCCCATTAAGCGGGCAGGCTTTGCGCATCGCTACCGCTAAGGGTGGGCGCCAGCGTCGATTAGGGCGTCTATGACATTGAGATCGTCCTCCTCAATCGCTATGTGCAAAAGTGTATTGCCTTCGGTGTTTCTTGCGTTAACATCCGCGCCAGCCTCTATCAGGGCTCTCACGTCATTCAACCGACTGCCCGGTTGCACAATCGCGTGATATAGGAGCGGGTTTCCATCAACGCCTTTCGCGTTGACGTCCGCGTCAGCCTCTATGAGGGCATCCACAACGTTCAATCCCCGTGGATGCACAATCGCGTGATACAGGAGTGGGTTCCCATCAACGCCCTTTGCATCAACGTCCGCGCCAGCCTCTATTAGGGCCTTCACTTCAAGCAACCCCCTTGGAAGCGCTATTGCATGGTACAGAAGCGGGTTCCCATCGGTGTGTTTCGCATTAGCGTCCGCGCCAGCCTCTGCAAGAGCGTCGATAATTAAGGAATTGTCTCCCATGATCGCCAGGTAGAGAGGCAACTCGCCACCGGGACACTCTAAGCTAGGGTCAGTTACCTTGGCCAATCTTCCCACCACAAGAAAGCTCGAATTCACGACTGCATCGCAGAGCAACGAATTGTCTGACGGACCTGGAGTAGCTCCTGGCTCCGCAGTTGCGGTAGGTTCGGCAGTGGCCGTCGGCTCAGCCGTGGCAGTAGCGGTAGGCTCAGACGTGGCAGTGGCGGTGGGTTCAGACGTGGCAGTGGCAGTAGGTTCGGCCGTGGCGGTGGCCGTAGGCTCGGTTGTCGCGGTGGCCATAGGTTCAGTCGTGGCGGTAGGCTCGGCGGTGGCAGTAGCGGTGGGCTCGGCCGTTGCAGTGGCAGTGGCCGTAGGTTCAGCTGTTGCCGTTGCAGTAGGCTCGGCTGTGGCGGTGGCCGTAGGTTCGGTTGTCGCGGTGGGTTCGGGCGTTGGCTCGGGCGTAGCCGTCGGTTCAGTCGTAGGAGTCGGAACGGGAGTGTACGTCGGGAGCGGCGTGGCTGTCGGCTCCGGGGTGTATGTCGGAAGAGGCGTCGGATCGAAGACTCTCTCTTCGGGACGGTCGCCAGCGCTTGAGCTCTCAGCAGTGGGAGTCGGCGTGAGGATGTTGGTGGAGACCAACGCTGGGGCGGGAGTAGGACTCGGGTCGCCCCCAAACATATCGCACCCCAATACCACCGACAGGGCCAGGGCGCACGCAGCCAGCTTCCAGAACGCGCCGGATACGCTGTATGTGATATTTCGGTCACTCATTTCTTGATACCACCCCGCTCTCGTCGGCCCTCCGATTCTAAACCAAAAGAGCATGTCGGCGCTTCCCTTTCGACCAGATCTGCCATTCCACAGAGTCGGATCGTTATCTGTCTTATTGGTTCACGTCCGAGACGTCGTTGTTGGTAAGGCGCGTAACCTCGGAGCCATCGGCGTTCATGACGTAGATTCCAACGTACCAAGAGCGGAAGGAGGTGAAAGCGATGCGCTGGCCATCAGGCGACCAGGCGGGATCGTAGTCTCCAGCACTGTTGCTGGTGAGTTGCATAACCTCGGAGCCGTCGGCGTTCATAACGTAGATTCCCGGCTCGCCGCCGCGGTCGGAAGAGAAGACGATGCGCCGACCATCAGGCGACCAGTCAGGTGAGTAATCGACGTTGTTGTCAGTGAGACGTGTGACTCCGGAGCCGTCGGCGTCCATAACGTAGATCTCCGAGACGACACCGGAACAGAAAAAAGTAAAGAGCGCGCAGTCCCCGCCAGAGACTGCTTGAAACGCGATGCGTCTGCCATCGGGTGACCAGTCAGGTGAGTAATCGTCGTCCTCGTTGTCAGTAAGAGGTGTGACCCCGGAGCCGTCGGCGTTCATCACGTAGATATCATTGTCCCCGTTGCGGTCGGAGGAGAAGGCGATGCGTCTGCCATCGGGTGACCAGTCAGGTGAGTAATCGTCGTCTTCGTTGTTGGTAAGGCGCATGACCCCGGAGCCGTCGGCGTTCATCACGTAGATCTCCCAGTTCCCGTCATGGTCGGAGGAGAAGGCGATGCGCCGGCCATCAGGTGACCAGGCAGGGTATCTATCTGCAGCGTAGTTGTGGATGAGACGCGTAACCCCGGAACCGTCGGCGTTCATCACGTAGATTTCCTCGTTCCCGTCACGGTGGGAGTGGAAGGTGATGCGCCGGCCATCGGGTGACCAGGCGGGTGCGCTGTTCCTGGCGTTCTCGGTGAGGCGGGTAAGCTCGGAGCCGTCGGCATTCATCAGGTAGATCTTCCTGTCCCAGCTGAAGGCGATGCGTCGACCATCGGGTGACCAAGTGGGGTCACCGACTCCGCTTCCACTATCAAATTCGATGAGGCGGGTAACCTCGGAGCCGTCGGCGTTCATCACGTAGATACCATCGATGGTCTTCCAGCGTTTTTCGTAGACACGGGCGGAGGATACGAAGGCGATGCGCTGGCCATCGGGCGACCAGGCTGGATCGTAGTCTATACCCTGATTAGCGCGGTTGTCGGTGAGGCGGGTAACCTCAGAGCCGTCGGCGTTCATCACATAGATACTGTCGTTGTCGCCGAAGGAGTGGAAGGAGATGCGCTGGCCATCGGGTGACCAGGCGGGTGCGTCGACACCTCCATAATCATCGTCTGTGAGGCGGGTAACCTCGGAGCCGTCGGCGTTCATAACGTAGATTTGACGATGGGGGTAGTAGACGAAGGCGATGCGCCGGCCATCGGGCGACCAGGTGGGGTGGGCACCTCCAATATCACCGTCGGTGAGACGAGTAACCTCGGAGCCGTCGGCGTTCATCACATAGATATCCCGGCGTCCTCTATCGAAGGCGGAGAAGGCGATGCGCCGGCCATCGGGCGACCAAGCAAGGTGCTCATGGTCGCCCCGCGAATTGGTGAGACGTTTAACCTCGGAGCCATCAGCGTTCATCACGTAGATATCTCTTCTGTACCAAGACTCGACGACGTCTCGGTTGGAGACGAAGGCGATGTGCCGGCCATCGGGTGACCATGCGGGTGCGCCATTAAAGGCATCTCTTGCGTCGGGGTTGGTGGGGTGCGTGACCGTAGGAACAGGGGTAAGAGTCGGCTCAGCAGTGGCCGTTGGTTCGGGCGTGGCTGTCGATTCGGGCGTGGCCGTTGGCTTAGACGTAGCAGTAGCTGTTGGTTCAGCAGTGGCGGTGGCGGTAGGCTCAGACGTGGCCGTGGCTGTGGGTTCAGACGTAGCGGTCGGATCGGAGGTAGGTGTTGGCTCAGGCGTGGCCGTTGGTTCAGTCGTAGGCGTCGGAACGGGAGTGTACGTCGGGAGCGGCGTGGTTGTCGGCTCCGGGGTGTATGTCGGAAGAGGCGTCGGATCGAAGACTCTCTCTTCGGGACGGTCGCCAGCGCCTGGACTCTCAGCAGTGGGAGTCGGCGTGAGGATGTTGGTGGAGACCAACGCTGGGGCGGGAGTTGGACTCGGGTCGCCCCCGAACATATCGCACCCCAATACCACCGACAGGGCCAGGGCGCACGCAGCCAGCTTCCAGAACGCGCCGGATACGCTGTAAACTGTTTTTAGACTACTCATTTTTGGAGCCAACTCCCTGACGTCAGTATCCAACGAGGATACTTTATGTGAATTACTGCGGGTCAACAAGAGCGCAGGAAGCTCCACTGCCGCCACTGTAACCGCCGCCACCACTGCAGCTACCTCCGGAAGAACCAGAACCGCTGTAGCCGCACGACATGAGCATCATGAACGCTACCAAGATTACCAGCAACCTGAACAGCGGCAGTTTGAGTATGTGAAGGAACTTTCGCATATCTGATCATCCTCCTTGTTATTATTCGCTTGATGTTGTCCTGAAATTTGCCAGGCGCCTATTCCTGAGCGCCCGCTTCGACGAG
This sequence comes from Dehalococcoidia bacterium, assembly GCA_034420955.1. Classification (GTDB taxonomy): domain Bacteria; phylum Chloroflexota; class Dehalococcoidia; order Lucifugimonadales; family UBA1123; genus VXRN01. Next base: position 111,110 of record DAOUKV010000020.1, on the reverse strand, counting down.
TATCCGCTCGATCTCCGTGTGGCCCCGCCATTGCGCCACGTACAGCAGCGACTCGCCGTTGGCCCTTCTCGCATTCACGTCTGCGCCCGCTTCTATCAGGACCCGCGCGACCTCAACATGGTTCCGCCAGACAGCGGAGTACAGCAGAGGCTCGTTGTCGGAGTCCCTTGCGTTTACGTCCGCGCCAGCGTCGGCGAGCAGCCGGGCCATCTCCGTGTGATCTCGCCATACCGCTTCGCGCAATAGTGGATCGCCGCCGGAGTCTCTGGCGTTTACGTCCGCGCCGGCGGCTATCAGGACGCGCGCGGTCTCGACGTGGTCGCGCCATACCGCCTGGTGAAGAAACGGGTCTCCATCCTGGTCTATCGCGTTCACGTCCGCGCCGGCGTCCGCCATCCGCTTGACCGCGTCAGCGTCTCCTGTCCAGACGGCGCGATAGAAGCCCGCATCTATTGCCACGGAGCTTGGAGATTCTTCTGCCAGCGCCTGTGTTGGCGTTGTAGCCGCCGGGGCTAGGGATCGAGGGATGGCTGTCGGAGTGGGAACCGGCTCTTCAGAAAAGATGCCGCAGGCCGCTACCATCAGCATGGCCAGTACCCCGGCCGCCAGTTTCAAGCGCCCGCCGATAACTCTAAACTCGGTATTGAGACTGTTCATGGTTCCTCCAATCGAAGGCAGTCTTGTCGGTCTAAGCTAGAATCAATTCCGCTCAAGCCACGTGTATTCGATTTCACAAGTGGATGGCGCCTCGGTTACTATTCCGGTGATCGTGAACGTCACGGATTCCCCTGCGGCCATGCTGCCTACGGAGTCGATTCCCACTATATCCCCGTCGGCATAGCCGGTAACCAGTACATGGGTAACTGCCTTGCTTGCGGTGAGAGAGCCGGTGATGGTCACGTCGAAGAGGAATCCTGATGCCTCGCTGGAGCAATCAGAAATGCTCCCGGTAACGGACTTTGTGGACGTATCCGGTGTGGGCGTGGGTGTGGGTGTAACCGGCGTTGGCGTGGGTGTGGGCGTAACCGGCGTTGGCGTGGGTGTAACCGGTGTGGGCGTCGGCGTGGGCGTAACCGGCGTCGGCGTCGGTGTGGGTGTAGTTGGCGTGGACGTAGGCGTGGGTGTAGCCGCCGCGCAATCAGGCAGATTGAGCTGCGCGAGATCGTTCTGCGCCACATCCGATAGTCCAGCGGGAATGCACCCGGTGAGCCGGTTATCGGCGAGGGACAGTTTTCGCAGCTTATTCAGACCGGCAAGTTCCGTAGGTATCGCCCCAGTCAGGCGGTTGCTGCTAAGGAATAGATGGATTGCGTTAGTTAGGTTGCCCAGCTCCACGGGTATAGTCCCCGTTAGCCGGTTATCGTGGAGCCAGAAGTACTTAACCTTCGTCAAGTTGCCGAGTTCCGTAGGTATTGTTCCTGTCAATTCATTGCCAGCGAGATACAAGCCTCCCAGGTCGGCCAAGCTGCCAAGCCATGCCGGTATCGTTCCCGATATCCGGTTGTTCAAAAGGTGGAGCGACTGCAATTTGGTCAGGTTCTTCAACTCTGACGGGATCGTTCCGGTCAACTGGTTTTCACCCGCGTCGCTGCCGCCGAGATGTAGGACGCGCAGTTTGGTCAGGCGACCTAACTCTGACGGGATAGCGCCAGTCAACCGGTTTCCGCCCAAGTACATGGAATCCAGCTTGGTCAAATTACCGAGCTGCGTGGGTATCGTCCCGGTCAAATCGTTCCACTCCAGCCGCAGCAGCGTCAGGTTGGTCAGATTGCCCAGTTCGGTAGGTATCGCGCCGGTCAGATCATTGTTCCAGAGCGACAGCCATTCGAGGTTGGTCAGATTGCCTAACTGTGGAGGTATCGTTCCGGTCAACTCGTTGCCGGCAAGCCGAAGGATCTTCAGATTCGTTAGGCTACCCAGTTCAGATGGTATCGTTCCGGTCAGCGTTCCCGGCGAGTCGATCTCCGTAACGCGCCTCGGCGCGCCCCGGACAGTAATGCCCGACCACTCGCTGATTGGAACGCTTGCGGACCAGTTCAGGTTCCCGGTTCCTCTCAATGTGTCCTTGGCTGCCAGCAATGTGTCGCAGTCTGACACCAGCCCCGGGTTGTTGGCGGCATCGGACACTGCGCTACCGGTAGCGCATGGGCTGGCCTCTGTCCGAGGGGCCCTGGCGGCATCGGTGGTGGCGTTGGCCGTATTCGACGCCTGCCCCGTACCGGCAGAGTTGATGGCCGACACCCGGTAGTATCGTGTACTGCCAGCCGTCAGACCGGTGTGCGAGTAGGTTGTGGCGGTGGAGGATGTATCGGCCACCAGGTCGCTCCAGGTGGAGTTGTCCGTCGAGACCTCTATCTTGTAGCCGGTGATGGCCGCTCCGCCGTCAGACGATGGCGCGGTCCACGACAGATCTATCTCTGTCTGGCCGTCCGCCGTCGCCGTTAGACTCGTGGGCGCGCCGGGGGCGCTGGCAGGCGCGGCGCCGACGGTGACGGTCAACGCGGTGGAGCAGTTGTTCGTAGTGTCGGTCTCTCCGGTTACTGAATCGACACACGCGCCGTAGTAGTACTTGCCGGCTATGGATGGAGCGGTCAGGCTGATCGACTCAGGGCTGCTCTCTGAAGAATCGAGATTGGACACCCAGTCCGTGCCGACCGATGTGTCGCTCGTGGTGATCGTGGAGTCGGTGGAACGATAATAGCGCAGGTAGGTCCCGCCAGATTGGCGATCGCCTTGGTTGCGCACGGTCGCGCTCAGCGTGATTGATGAGTCTGCCGCCGGACTACTATCGCTCACCGTAGGCGCGTCCACCACCAAGTCGGGGGGAGCATCGACGTCAACAGCTATGGCTCTACCGCAGTTATTTCCGATACTGGCTTCGCCCGGAACCGAGTCCACACACGCGAGGTAATAGTAGCGCCCTGAACTTGAATTCCACGGTCCGTCACATTGAACACTTGTATAGATACGCTCAGACGTAGAGATGCCGTCTACAGAAACACTTCCGACTTCTGTATCAGAGGTTGTAATCGTCTCGTCTGTCGAGTGGTAGCAGCGCAGTGTCGTCGCGGCTGAGCGCACAGGTCCATCGTTGTGTATATAAGCTTGTATAGAGATACGAGGTGAGCCTGGAGATCTAGCCCATCCGCCCGGGGAGAGTCTAAGGTCCGCGGAGGTCGGCGCTGGGGCCGAGTCGGTAGCGGCGTTAGCGACGTTGGATGCCGCACCTGCGCCGGCCGAGTTGATGGCCGAGACGCGGTAGTACCGTGTACTGCCAGCCGTCAGGCCTGTGTGCGAGTAGGTTGTGGCGGTGGAGCTTGTGTCGGCCACCAGGTCGCTCCAACTAGAGTTGTCCGTCGAGACCTCTATCTTGTAGCCGGTGATGCTGGCTCCGCCGTCATCAGAGGGCGCGGTCCAAGAAAGATCTATCTCTGTCTGGCCGTCCGCCGTCGCCGTCAGGCCCGTGGGCGCGCCGGGGGCGCTGGCAGGCGCGGCCCCGATCGTAACGGTCACCGCGGCCGAGCAATTGTTGGTCGTGTCCGACTCTCCGGCAACCGCTTCCACACACGCGCCGTAGTAGTATGTGCCTAGCCAGCTTGGCGCTCTGGTGTTGGCCGACTTGTCTTCGCTATCGGAAGGGTTCAGACCACCCACAGAGCGATAGCCCGGTCGCCCGCTCGTTGGGGTCTTCGAGTCGCTAGTGGTGATGGTCGCATCGGCGGAGCGGTAGTAGTTCAGCGTAGTCGAGCTTGATGGACCGTTGCCCTGATTCTTTACCGTAGCGTTCAGAGTGAAGGACTGACCTGGGACCGGGTTGCTGTTGCCGACCGTGAACGCGCTGATTATGAGGTCCGGAGCTACGGACACAGACTCGGAGGTGGTCGCCGAGTCGCTGCTGGACGCTCGCCCCGTCCCCGCAGAGTTGATGGCCGAGACGCGATAGTAGCGAGTACTGCCAGCCGTCAACCCTGTGTGCGAGTAGGTTGTGGCGGTGGAAGATGTATCGGCCACCAGGTCGCTCCAAGAGGAGTTGTCTGTCGAGACTTCGATCTTGTAGCCAGTGATGGCCGCTCCGCCGTCAGACGATGGCGCGCTCCACGACAAGTCTATCTCTGTCTGGCCGTCCGCCGTCGCCGTCAGGCCCGTGGGCGCGCCGGGGGCGGTAGCAGGCGCGGCGCCGATCGTAACGGTTACCGCGGCCGAGCAGTTGTTGGTCGTGTCCGATTCGTTGGGCACCGCATCCACACAGGCGCCGTAGTAATAGGTACCGGCTGTGGATGGGGCGGTCGGCCTGATATGGGTTACGTAGCCCCCTCCCAGCGCTCCGAGTGGGATCACCGACACAGTATCTAGCTGGGTGTCGCTAGAAGATATGGTTGAATCGGAGGATAGATAGTAGCGGATGGTGGTTACGGGCGAAGAAGCGCTGCCCCTGTTTTTCACGACGGCGTTGATTATGAAGGCCTTCCCCACCGTCGGCACACTGCGGCCCAGATTTACGCCTTCGACCACCAGGTCGGGGGCGGCGCCGGTAGTGGCACGGGCGACGTTGGACGCGGGGCCGGCGCCCTCTGAGTTGATGGCCGATACCCGGTAGTAACGGGTAGTTCCGGCGGTTAGCGCTGTGTGGGAGTAGCTCGTGGCGGCTGACTGGCTGTCGGCGACAAGGTTAGTCCACGCGGAGCCATCGGGCGAGACCTCGATCTTGTAGCCTGTGATGGCAGTTCCACCGTCAGACGATGGCGCGCTCCACGACAGGTCTATCTGAGCCTGCCCGTTCGCAGTGGCGGCAAGGCTCGTGGGAGCGCCGGCAACCGTTCCTTTTGCCGTTTCGGCGCTCGTTGCGGACCAAGGCCCGTCTCCGGTCGCATTGACCGCTCTGACCTGAGTGTCATACTGGGCGCCGCCGGTCAATCCAGTCAACTTGTAGCTCAGAGCGCCGGAGCCGGTCCATACGTCCTGAACGACCGTCCACCTGGGGTCGGCCTTGCTGGGGGCGTCGCTGCGGATGTACCGCAGGTCGTATGCGGAGACCGCCGAGCCGCCGGTCTGGCTCGGCTCCCTCCATGACAGCGTTAGCGAGCTGGCGCCAGACGTGATCTGCCTGATAGATGGAGCGGACAGGCCGCCCGGTCCGGTTATCTCGATAGTGTAGATGTGGCTGACAAGGCCGTCGGACGTGGTTACCTTGACACGGATGGTCGTGACGGCGTCCGGAGAGACGTCGACTTGATGTCCCGCCTGCGTCCTGTCGGCGTCGGCCAACACGCCGTTGTTCTGGTCCAAGTACTGGAACGTGGCGCCGCGCCGACTCGTGGGACTGACTGTTACCTGGGATGCGGTTGCCGCTGCTGTGTATCCGGTTACGTAGCGGTCGAATCTAGGTCTCAGATCGGCCGGGGTGATGCTCAGTCCACTCAGCAGCGCGTCGCAGTACGGGATTCCGATTTCCTTGAGCCGATGTGTGCGGTCGGTACTCGCTACGCTTCTTAGCTTGGCTGGAACGCATCCGGTGAACCGGTTGCCGCCAAGCCACACCTGCTCCAGTTTGGTCAGATTCCCCAGTCCACCTGGAATCTCGCCTGTCAACCGGTTGTCGTGGAGCGTCAGCCAACGGAGGTTAGAAAGGCTGCCCAGTCCCGACGGAATGGCTCCGCTCAACCGGTTGCTGTCTATGTGAAGCGCCTCTAGCTCTGTGAGATTAGCGAGCTGGGACGGAATCGATCCTGTCAGTTGGTTATCATACAGGCTCAGATCCTGAAGGCTGGTCAGCCGGGACAACTCCGCGGGAATCCCTCCGGTCAACCGGTTGCTGAACAGGTGCAATCCGGTCAGGTTGGCGAGGCCGCCAAGTTCGGGAGGAATCGAACCAGTCAATTGGCCCTCGATTATAGTCAGTTGAGTCAGACCGGTCAGACTGCCCAACTCCGCCGGAATCGTGCCTGCCAGTCCCCGGATGCCGAGATACAGAGAAGTAACACGGCGCGGGGTTCCGCCTACTTCGATACCGTTCCAGTTTACGATGGGAACGCTGCTGGCCCAGTTCAGCGTGCCGGTTCCCGCAAGGGTGTCCCGCACGGCCAGCAGAATGTCGCAGTCGGACACCAGCTCGAGGTTATCGTGAGGATTGGGCACGGCGCCACCGGTGGAGCAGGGCGTCGCGGCGATAGTCGGGGTACCCGTGACCGTCGCAGACCAGGGCCCATCGCCCGCGCTGTTGACCGCTCTCACCTGAACATCGTACTCGGTACCTGCCCTCAACCCGGTGAGCTCGTAGCTCAGCGCGCCGGAGCCGGTCCAGACATCCTGCGCTACTGTCCAGTTGGAGTCGGCCTTATCCGTAGCATCGCTCTCGATGTGGCGCAGGTCGTAGGCGGTGACAGCTGAGCCTCCGTCGCTCGGAGGAGCGCTCCACTCTATGGTTAGAGCGTTCACGCCAGCGGTTACCGCATCTATGGACGGCGGCGCGATGAACTGGGGAGGGTTGGGAGGCAGTACGATGAAACCGTGTCCCCATGTGTTGTTGGGGTCTGGGCTGTCTATCCGCTGCTCTGAGTTGTCTTCCAGATAGGAGGCGACCTGCGCGGGCGTGTAGTCGGGAAATCTCTGGCGCACCAGGGCCGCCAGTCCGGCGACGTGCGGCGACGCCTGGCTGGTGCCGCAGAAGGGCTGCGAACTCGAAGCGGTCTCCCCGCAATCGGCGCCAACCAGGTCAGGCTTGACGCTGCCGCCCGGCGTGGGCCCCTGGCTGCTGTAGTACCTGATGGTATCCACGCTTTCCCAGTGAGCGGCCCCCACCGCCAGCATACCGGCGCTAGCGCTCTCCGCGGGGCTGCCAATGCTGCCGGTCCCGAGGGTATTGTATTGCAGGCTACCCCAACTCCAGCCCAGCAGCTGTATCCAGTCAGGCTCGCTCCCGGAGCTATGAGCGACCATTACATTGAAGTCAACCAGAGCGTTGGCGGGCCTGACCAGCTCATACGGATCGTGGCCGGCTCCTCCCGACTGTGGATCGGCGCTTCCCAATTCGATCTCGGCTTCGCCCGGTCTGGCGAGAAAGAGGTCGAGATCGCTGGTCGCTCCTCCCCACGTATCGTCCCATCGCAGCTGAAGCGGCCCAGAGAGGTTAAACTGATTCGTGAAGTTGGAGCCTTCGAAATTTATGACATTTATCTCCTCGCCATCAACGGTTATCGCGCTGTATGTGAAAGGGCCGCGCTTGAACCAGGCTTGCTGGGCCTGGTTTCCGGCCGCATTGACCCACACGATCCCGGCGGCGACCGCCCTGTCCACGGTTTTCAGGGGACTTATGGATGATGGGGACGTCCCATCGCCGGGACCATCGAATAGCCACGTCATCGAGTGGTTGATGATGGACACATCTTCCGAGATCATCCAGTCGACCGTGGCTTTCAAGTCTGGGTGAGTCAACGGATTGGCTATGTACAGCGAAACGTCGGGAGCGATGTCTATGAGGGACTCCGCCACCCTTGTGCCATGATTGCCCCTGCTCTCACAATCTTCGATGTCCGATGAGTGCGCCCCCCCCGCCAACCGATAGCACCTGGCCTGAACCGTAGCCGGAACCTCCGATCCCATGAGACCGGCGAACCCATTGAACCCGCCGTCGATTACTCCTACCTTGATGCCAGCGCCCGTGTATCCGGCCTGGTTCCAAGCCGGTGAACCGTGCGCGCCGGGGCCGTCGCCTGCGACCTGCGACTGGCTCTGAGGCGCCTGCGGAGGCTGGATCACCCGAACCCGTATGACTCCGGGCCGCGCAGAGGTTTCCGCCAGTTTCAGGACCGGCACATAGGCTTCGATGTAGTCGTCGCCGGAGGATATATTCGAGGCGCCGTTGGCTTCCAGGAAATCCACCACGTCGTCAACGTTGTCGGATAGGCGGATGGTTACGGCAACCGAATCACCAAGATAAAGGGGAGCCTCCTGAGCGGCATCTTCCGCGGAGATCTCGCCGGCCTCGACCCTTGCGATTAGGTCGTCGAGCATCGATCCGACATTGGGACGCTTCAGCTCGGACTTCCCCCCGAAGGTGAACTGAGTAATCCCGGTCGCGGGCCCTGGCGGAGGCGTCGCTGTCGCTCCGGGCGCCGGTCCAGACACAACCGGTCCCGCTTCAGGCGTCGGCGTCGCTCCGGGAGAGGAAGTTCCGACCGTCGGAATGGGCGTCGGCGATGCGGCGGAGACATCCGCGCCTACCGGGGTCGCGACAGGCGCGGTCCCGGATGGCCCGGCTGGGGGCGTTGGGGTTATTGAGGTTGCAGGCAGAGTCGCGGGGGTGGGGTATGGCGTAGCGGTGGGGTACGGCGTAGCCGTTGGGAACGGTGTCGCGGTCGGATAAGGCGTTACCGTGGGGAATGGCGTGGCCCCGGGTTCGAACTCGATGCCGGCGCCGGGTTCGCCATCCTGGGGAGGTCTTTCACCCGTCAAGGCCGGGCTTTCGCTGGGGGGAGTGGCCTGTGATGGCTCCGGATCATCAGAAAGGATGCCACAGGCCAGTAGAGCCGGCGCGACCATAACCGACAACACAGACTTCAAGAGTATATTGGATAGGACTTGCCAATATCTCAAGCCATTCTCCTAGCTATGCCGCTGCAACCGGGTTGTGTTGACATTCTTGAAAATCCTTACTCAAGACGCCTCCCCATTCCCGAGAAGGTAGGACGGGCAAAAGTCTCCTAATCGCTCTCCATGATGCGGGAACGACATAACGGCAAGGATACCAAAAACAGGACAAATATGTGTAACCGCACTGTGATTTTTCGCTGTATCTAGCATGACTTCTTGTAGCCACTAAGCCGAATCCGGCATAAATGCGCCTGTACACTCCGAGGGTCGAGCCTAAGCGGCCCTGCCTATGCGACCAGTCGGACCGTCCCAATGACGGCGTATCCGGGCCGATGCAATTCTCTTCGAGAAGAAGCGTTCAGCAACGATTCATCTCATCTTTACCACTGGTCGAGCGGCTCCGTAAGGTTCGTTCGTACCCTTTGGCATAGGTACATTCGTACCTGTCTAGCTGGGTACAATCGAACCTTGTTGGTTGCGCTGAAGGGTGTACACTACCAGGGTCAAGATGCGTACTTTAAGGACAATGGCATACGACGCCGTTATGGAGACGGACAAATCGCCTAGCAGGATCGATTCGGACGACCTGCGCTACAGCTTGAAGATTTCGGTATGGGTGCGATGGCTCCTCGTGATTGCCTGGTTGGCTCAGCATCATTATCGAGTCGATCTCGAACAACCCGCCTTTATCGCCCATACACTGGTTTCTCTATCGCTGCTTGCGCTCAACGGCTACGTCCACTATCGGATAGAAACGAATCGGAGTGTTACGTGGCGCTGGGCCCTCGCTCTCAGCGCCATGGATGCGGTGATGCTCACGGCGGGCCTGTGGATCTCCGGTGGGTTCGCAAATACGTTTTTCGTTCTGTACTACGCGGCTCTCGCCATATTCGCCGTGGTATTCACCTCGTTCAAGCTCAGTTTTGCCGGGGTCACGGTGGTAGCGGTCGTTTACTCGGCGCTGAGCCTGACGGCGGGGTCGGGAATCAACTTCGAGATGCAGGAGGAAAGAGTCCTGTTCATGAGGATCGTCGTTATGTATGCGGTCGTAGCGGCGGTGAATCTGGTCTCACGGTTCGGACGGATCAGGAGGAGAGAAGCGGTGGAACGGGAACGGGAGTTGCAGCGGGAGCGGATCGAACTCTCGCAAACCATCCATGACACGATAGCCCAGTCCGCATATGTGATCGGTCTGGGCCTGGAGACCGCAATCGAACTGGCCGAAGCCCGGAATGAGGAGGGGCGGGACGAGTTGCTGGCTAAGCTATACGCTACGCACGCCCTGTCGAAGTCCACGATGTGGGAGTTGAGGCATCCTATCGACATAGGACCGATATTCGAGGGACGGGAACTCAGCCGCGTGCTGAGGTCGCACGCGTCGGCGTTTACCACAATTTCATCGATTCCCACGGAAGTGGTCCAGTCCGGCGTAGAGACGCGACTCTCTTCAATCACGGCGCGGCTTCTGTTCTCGATAGCTCACAACGCCATGACGAACGCGCTCCGCCACTCCGGCGCTACTAAAGTCATCATCTCATTATGCTTCGATGACGATAAACTCACGATGTCGATATCGGATAACGGCATCGGCCTCCCAGGCGACTATATGGACCGCGGCCACGGATTCAGGAACATGCGGGCGGACGCGGAACGCATTGGAGGCCAACTCGAAGTGGTCCCCGGAGACATGGGACACGGCACAACCGTGACCTGCTTGATACCCCGGTATGCAGATCGAGGAGGGCATTGACTTGACACCAACCGCAAAGACCAGGGTGATACTGGTGGATGACCATGAAATTATGAGGGACGGCCTGCGGGAAGTGCTGCAACGTTCAGGCGCTTACGACGTTGTCGGCGAGGCTGGCGATGGCGAGACTGCGGTAAAGGTCGCTCGGAGCGTCAAGCCCGACGTGGTCATTATGGATGTCATGATGCCCGTCAAGAGCGGCATAGACGCCTGCCGGGAGATCACGGAGACGCTGCCCAGCGCGAGGGTTCTTATACTCACCGCCTCATCGGAAGAGGACGCCGTGATGGAGGCGCTCACCGCAGGCGCGGTGGGGTATCTTCAGAAATACTCCGGCAAGGAAGACTTGCTACGCGCCGTCAAAGACGTTGCCGAAGGCCGATACCTCATGCCCGCCGACACCATAAGGCGCGTGATATCGGGTATACGCGCGGGTGGGCGGGAGAAGCCTGATGAGCCGAACAAGCTAACCCAAAGGGAGCGGGAGATACTCACACTCTTCTCGCAGGGACAGTCTTACGCCAAGATCGCTGAGATCAGAGGAAATCAGCCACTGACGATCCGAAACGCTATCTACGGCATCCAAGACAAACTGGGAATCGAGACAAAACAGGAACTGGTGGTCTGGGCCGTGCGAAGCGGGCTGCTGGATGACATCGAGCCGAGCGACTAGCGCCGACGCGAGACGATCACACTGATCATTCTCAAGGTTTATGTCGGAACGGCCTCCTTCTATTCCACCGGGAAGAGTACGACCCGCACGTAGCTTTCGGGCGTGAGGTAGAGTTTTGCAGCGGCGACAACGTCCTCCAGAGTCAGGGCATCCAGCCTGTCTTCGAAGCCAACCATCTCCGCAAACGGCTCACCCCTCTGCGCCGCCGTTCGGATCTGGGTGAGCCAGAACCCGTTCTTCCTAAGATCTTCCTGTCGAGCGGTCCGCAACTGCTCCTTGACAGTATCCAGGTACTTCTGTTCACCTCCTCCACGGAGCCAAGCCACCTCATCCATAACCTCTCCGAACAGTTCCTCGACACGCTCGGGGTCGCTGCCGAAAATTATGGAGACCAGGTACTCGGCGTCCGGAAGCGCGTAGCTTCTTGAGTTCACTCCAATGCTGTAGGTGCCGCCCAACTGCTCGCGCACTCGCTCTCGCAGACGGATCCCCAGCATCTCGCTCGCCGCGTTGAAGGCGAGCGCCCCCCCGCGGCTCCAATCCGCATCGCCCGCGAACACCAGCGCCGTGTTGCTGCGCGGCTCAATGCCACTGCGAACCACATGATCCTCCACGCCGGACGGCGGATCGATCCCGACGTCCCGCCACTGCTCAGCGCGTCCGGTCGTTGGCAGACTCGCCAGGTACGTAGCGGCCAGCGACCTCAGCTCATCCCAGTCGAACGCGCCCACGAAGACGAACGTTGCGTCGCCCAGGTCAGCGAATCGGTCGGCGTAAACCGCCTCCACGCGCTCCGCGCTCAACTCTTCCAGAAGTTCGACCGTGAGTGGTCGCCGGCGGAAGTGGTTCTGCGCCAGCACGGTCCTCACCGTATCGAATAGGACCGAATCCGGATCGGCGGCGTTGATCTCGGCCACGCTGCGCAGTCTCGACTCATAGCTGTTGTAGAATGCCGGTTCGAGCCGCGGCTCGGTGGCGTAAAGCGTGATCAGTTGGAACAGCGTCTCCATGTCCTCCGGCGATGCGCTGCCCGAAAGCCCTTCGAACAATTCTCCAACGAAAGGCGATACCGAGACCCTCTTGCCAGCCAGCAGCTTCTCCAGCGTCACGCTGTCATGCGGGCCGACGCCGCTTCCCCCAATGAGTTGCGCCGCGTAACGCGCGGACACATGGTCTTCCTCTGCGACCAGAGAGTGTCCGCCGGGGCTGAACCCACTGAAGACCACCTCGTCATCGCGAAAGTCGGTCTGCTTGGCGATCACCGTAACGCCGTTGGACAGAGTCCACCGTTCGGCGTCTATGGACGCGATGCGCTCCTCGTGAGCAATGCTCCCGGGAACCGGAATGGTGGCAAGCAGAGGAACGTCTCCGAGTTCATCTACGTACGCTTCTACCCGCAAGGCGCCGGCGCTCTCGATCTGCGCCAGGGTCGAGGCGGTCAGATCGCTATCCGAGCTGCCTTCGGTTTCCGCGGGACGAACCACCAGGAGGGCCGTGTCTTCGGAGCCAGTCCAGGACCCCGCCACATCATCGAACTCGTCCAGGGCGATTTGCGGCAGTATCTTTTGGTAAAGCTCCCACTCGGCCTCGATTCCCGGAACCACCGTCCCCGTAAAGAAGTGGTCTGTGTAGTCGTTGGACAGTTGTCTGGACGGTATCTGATTCCGCTGCTTGTATTCGTTCTCTACGGATCTGAGCAGGTTGCTCTTCTCGCGGGACAGTTCCCCCTCGGTAAAGCCATGTTGCCTGACGCGCTGCAACTCCTCAAGCATGACGTCGAGGCCTCGCTCCACTCCATCTGTATCAACCCAGGCGGCGAACTGCGCTAGGTCCAAGCGCTCCACATACGGCCAACGACCGGTCTGAGTGACCAAGTATGGAGGGTCTTCGACCTGCCCTCTCTCGAAGAGTCTGGCGTTCAGCATCATGAAGGCCAGGCTTTCGACCACTGAGCGTCGGAAGGCATCTTCGTCCCACCCCTTGTCAGGCGCCAGCTTTCTGAGCAGCACGAACTGTGTGCCGGGAGACTCCGCGTCCGAAAACACTTCGATCCACGGGGTATCGTGGCCGGGAATATCTATGACCGGCCTGTCGGTCGAGTGCCCGGCGGCAGCCAGATCCTGGCTTGCCTCGCCCTCGGGCGGCGGCGCGAAGTACTGTTTCACCTTGGCTTCCATCACATCCACATCGAAGTCGCCAACGGCAACCACCGCCATCAGGTCGGGGCGATACCAGCGTTCGTAGTACTCCCTGAGGAGTTCCGCCGTGGCGCCCTCGACAACCTCCGGCAGGCCTATGGGACTCCGGTTGGCGTAGAGAGAATCGCCGAACAGCAACTGGAGCAGGTTGTCCTGCAGGCGCGACGAGAACCCCTGTCGGAGGCGCCACTCCTCCAGCACCACGCCCCGTTCCAGTTCCACCTCTTCCGGATCGAACGATATTCCGTAGGCCCAATCGCTCAGTATCTGGAACGCGGTCTCGGTGATTTCGGGGTCTTCTGTCGGAATCTCAACCCAGTACAGCGTGTCATCGAAGCCCGTCCGCGCGTTCACGTCCGGTCCGAAGACGTTGCCTATCGATTCCAGGTATTCGACTATCTCCTGCTTGGCGAAACGCTCCGTGCCGTTGAAAGCCATATGCTCCACGAAATGCGCCAACCCTCGCTGATGCTCTTCTTCGTGGACGGAGCCAGCCTTGACGGCCAAGGATATCTGCGCCCGGTCTCTCGGCTCCTCGTTGCGTCTGATGTAGTAACTCAACCCGTTCGAAAGAGTACCCCGGACAACCAGCGGATCGAACGCCAGAGAGGTGACCGGCTCAGGCGTAGCGGTAGGTTCCGGAGTCGGAGTCGCCGTGGGAACTGGCGTCGCCGTGGCAGTGGGAGTAGGCGTCGCGGTAGCAGTGGGAGTCGCTGTGGCGGTGGGCGCCGGAGTGGACGTCGCGGTAGGCTCGGGAGTGGACGTGGCAGTGGGCGCGGGGGGCGCCGTCGCCGTGGGAACTGGCGTCGAAGTCGCAGTAGGCGTAGCCGCGGGTTCCTCGGTTGGAGTAGCCGTTTGCGTGGCCGTAGGTTCTGGAGTGATGGTAGCAGTCGGCGCGGCGGCGACTGTGGGCGGCTGCGCTGTGGCGACTGTGGGCGTAGGCTCCGTGACGATCGCCGGGGCGGGCTCTCCACAGGCGACTAGCGCGGCCAGCGACAGCGCGATGAAGCAAAAGATAACCGCTGATTTGAAGCTCACTTCTGTCCTTTCTCCCGCAACTCCCGGTCCGCATCCGCGGACTAACTAGAAGTATGCGCTTTCAGACTTCCTCTTAGAAGAACGTCTTATGACCCACCGAGTCTATCACCGCCCGGACCATCCTCGGCCCTGTGCGGAACTGTATGCCTACTGGGTTGACTTCCCGGCGATGGCCGGGCGCGCCTATGCGGGCTTGGACCTCATCCCCGAAAAAGCCGGCAGCACTTCCCGCGCCATCAGTTCCGCGCACCGCTTCCTCTCATCATCGGTTTCGTCCACGGTCGGGCCCATCACCACTATCCTGTCTATCCCCAAGTCGACGACCTCCTGGATCCGCCTGATGCACGTTTCCGGCGGCCCAACAATCGCAAACCGGTCCACGAATTCTGCGGGCGGACCAATCGAGACGTTGCGGTTCCACATCCTGTACTCCTTGGGCATACGCGCCAAGACCTCCTCCTCCATCTGCGTTACCGGGCCATGCGTCTGCCCGTGCATCACCGAAAACCGTACGAATGTATCCAGAAATGGAACCGACTCCCGAGCCACGTCCAACCGCTCCGGGTGGCACACGACGTTCAGGTACGCGCCGTACCGGATTCCGTCCGGGTCCAGCCCCGCCTCCCTACGAGCGGACCGGGCCTGCTCCAATCCCCATCCCAGCCTTTCGAGGTCTGCCCCCAACGCGAACATGACGATATCGGCATTTCTCGCCGCCGTTCCGATTACTCTCGGCCCGCTTGCCGCAACGGACACAGGCACCTTCTTGTCCCGGGAGTCGAGCCATCTGAGTCTGCTGTCGCCAGCGGTCTCCGTCAAGTTTAGAGTTTCAACGTGGGGAGCCAAGCCGCGTGAATGCGCAAGGTCATCGAAGGCCACGCTGTCTCCGTTCAGGAAGGCCTGCAGCGCTTTCAGGTATCTCTCGAACACCCTCGTGTACGCGGGAGCGCGTCCCACGAACGCCAGCGCCGAGTCTCCCCGCCCGATTCCCAGCGTCGCTCGCCCTTCCGACACCTCCTGAATGCTCGCGATCGCCGAGGCGGTTACCGCCGGGTGACGGGTTACCGGGTTCGTAACATCGGTGCTCAGCTGGATCCGCTCCGTAGCGGAAGCCGCCAACGCCAAAGAGACGTAGGTGTCGCTGCACAGGTTCTGATTGTCAAGAAACCCGATGCCATCCCAGCCCGCTTCCTCCGCCCTCTTGGCGTAGTCCATCGCGTTCCGCGTACGGGGCCGGACGGCCGTTATGATTTCCACTTTTTTATCCATGGCATATCCTCGATTCTACGTTTTCCTGTCCACCGAACCTTCTGACCTTGTACCCCTCGTAATTCCCGACCCGAACGGGAATCCACATCCAGAGGGGAGGGGGCTTCGCCCCGCCTGTGATCAGCCTAGACGATATAGAGAGGTGGGGTTTGACGCAAGGCCGCGGATGTCATATCTACGCGCTCGATCTCACTGCCCCGGCAGCGCGAATGCGACGAGCGCCGCGTCTGTGGCGCGGCCGGTGGCGATGAGGACGAACTGCCGCCCTGACCGCGTCTGGTAGGTCATAGGGTTCGCGTTGGTTGGGTAGGGCGTTGCGCCGCGCCAGACTTCGGCGCCCGTTGCCTTGTCGAACGCGTACAGGTACGGTTCGCCGCCACCGAGGAATACCAGTCCCCCTTTTGTAACCATCGGTCCGGAGTTGCCGAACGTGCCCAGACGCTCCGGCAATTCGACGCCGCTAAGCAACGGGTGCGTACGGACCGCCTCGCTTCCTTCTCCGAACGGCGCATCCCAGGCGATTTCGCCCGCGTCGAGGTCAATCGCCACCAGGCGCGCGTAGGGAGGCTTGGTGAGGGGGATCGGGCCGAGCCCGCTCTCCGGGGACTCTACCGCGCCCGGCCCGCCGGCCTCCCGGAACATGACGCGAGTTGCGCCGAAGGGGCAGTTGTTGCTGTACTCGACGTCGACTCGCGGGTCGTTGCCCAGATTCTCGCAGACCTGGTTGGTGTCGGGTTTCTCCGACGTTCTCACGTACAAGGTCCCTGTATCTGGGTCGAACGCCGCGCCGCCCCAGTTTGCGCCGCCGCTCGCGCCCGGACTCTGCAGCGTCCCCTGAAGGCTCGGCGGGGTGAAGAGCGGACCCAGCCGGAACCGCTGCATCTGCGCCACAGCGAGCGCGTGTATCTCCGGAGTCAGGTCGTTCGCGTCCTCAAGCGATACCCCCTGCCGGGCGAACGGCGGAGGCTTCGTCGGGAATGGCTGAGTCGGGTACGGCTCCTCGCCAGGGACGTCAGTGTCCGTGTCCACCGCGCGCTCCTCGATCGGCCACACCGGTTCGCCCGTCACCCGGTCGAAAACGTAGGTGAAGCCATGCTTCGAGACCTGCGCCACGGCGTCTATCTCGCGCCCGTCCACCGTTATCGTCGCCAGGTTCGGCGCGGCTGAGAGGTCGTAGTCCCACAAGCCGTGGTGTACCGTCTGGAAGTGCCACTTCCGTTCGCCGGTGCGGGCGTCGAGGCAAACCAATGACTCGGCAAACAGGTTCGCTCCCTTTCTGCGTCCTCCCCAGTAGTCGCTGCTTGGCGTGCTCGTCGGCACGTATAGGAGGCCCCGCTCGGCATCGAGCGACATCAGCCCCCACACGTTGGCGTGGCCGGTGTAGCGCCAGGACTCGTCCTCCCATGTGTCCGCCCCGAAGTCGTCGCTCGATTGCGGGATGGTGAAGAACACCCAGCGCCGCTCGCCCGTACGGGTATCGAACGCCTGAACCGTACCGGGCGGGTCGAACTCACGCTGCACCCCGTCGGGAATGCGGCTTCCGACGATCACCAAGTCTTCGAACACTACCGGAGGGGAAGTCTGGTCGAACTCGAAGCGGGTAACCTCTCGTCCGTGCCCTTCGGTCAGCGAGACGCTCCCGCCCTCGCCGAATTCCGCGTCTGGGTCGCCGGTCTCGGCGTCGACCGCATACAGCCTGTCCCGGCTGTTTAGGAAGATGCGCTTGTCGTCTCCGTCGCTCCAGTAGGCGATGCCCCGATGCTTGAAGCCGGTGGGCCCGGCGCCGACCTGTCCGCCCTCGTAGGCTCTTGGATCGAACGTCCAGAGTTCGGCGCCCGTCTCGGCATCGAGCGCCACCACTCGCGTGTACATCGTGGAGAGGTAGAGATTGCCGTCAACCATGATTGGGGTGGCCTGGAAGGGTCCCGGGCTCGTGCCGTACTCCTCCAGGGGCGCCTCATTCGGCTCCCATTTCCAGACTATCTCCAGTTCGCCGACGTTGGCGGCCGTGATTTCCTCAGCTACCGAATACTTGGTATGCGCCTGATCGGAACCGACGAACGGCCAAGCGGTTGTGGCGTCCGGCTCCCCGGCGCACGCGACCGCGGCGAGCGCCAGGACAGCTACGACAAGAAGACGCTTCATAAACTGGACTCCTATTGGAAACTACTAGCTGCGAGCAAACCATACTGGTTTCGCGACGTTTCACGGCTTTGGGCGCCCCGCGTTCGCCCTATATGGCTATGGTGGGAGAGGTGCATCATGGTGGGCCGGCTGGGATTCGAACCCAGGACCGACGGATTAAAAGTCCGTTGCTCTGGCCAGGCTGAGCTACCGGCCCACGCTGGGCCACGTCTGACGTGGCGGTGAAATTAGTCTAGCATATCGGAATGCTGATACGTCAGCCCGGAGCGAGTGTCCGGGCCTTGGCGCGGCAGAAGCATCGAGCGTCACGGAAGCTATGCTGGACAGTTGAGAGGAAATCATCAAGTATGATTATAGCTTGTAGCGTTACTCGGTTTGACGCTACTATGTCCACGCGGGCGACCGCCGGACTAAGACTTACATCATCTCCATGCCCGAATCGGAAAAGACTGCTGAATTTCGAGGAGCGGAAGACCTGATGATATACACAATCGCAACCGTCAGGAGCGCAAAAGCTATGGCGGTGTCCGCCATTGCAGCCGTGGTTTTGATTTTTGCGGCGGCGTGCCAAGATTCGCCCGCCTCCCCGACTTCGGGCGAATCCGAAACGGCGCCGCAGGCAATGACGGCCATGGCAGACGAGGGGAATACGGGCTTTAACGACGACCGGATATTGTTCGGACAGTCCGCCGCGTTCAGCGGCCCGGCGCAGGCGCTGGGCCAGGGGATGCGGTTGGGAATCCAGGCGGCGTTCCACGAACAGAACCAGGCGGGCGGGGTGCATGGCCGGATGCTGGAGCTGACAACTCTGGACGACCAGTATGAGCCACACCTGGCTTATGGCAACACGCTGAATCTGATTAACAGAGAACGCGTCTTCGCGCTGATTGGAGAGGTGGGAACGCCCACCTCCCGCTCGGCGTCGCCACTAGCCAACGCGGAAGAGGTGCCATTCATCGCGCCCTTTACCGGCGCCGGCTTCCTGCGGGAGCCTGGACTGGAGAACGTGGTGAATTTGCGGGCTTCGTACGCCCAGGAGGCGGAGGAGATGGTGGCGCGCCTGACTGAAGACTTGGGGATAACCCGCGTCGCCGTGATGTATCAGAACGACTCCTACGGCCAGTCCGGACTGGACGGGGTGGTTGACGCGCTGGGGAAGCGCAACTTGGAGCCGGTAGCGTCCTGGTACTACCAGCGCAATAGCGACGCGGTAAAGGCCGCCGTCTTCAACATTGTGGAAGCCAATCCCGAAGCGGTCATCATGATTGGAGCGTACGCTCCGGTCGCCAAGGCGATTACCGTGGCTCGCGAGGACATAGACCCCATATTCATGGCGGTGTCGTTTGTGGGCAGCAACGCATTGGCACAAGAGTTGGGGCCAGACGGCTCCGGCGTTTACGTCACCCAGGTAGTGCCGCTGCCTGATGACACCGGCGTTCCCGCAGTCGCCGCTTATCGCGCCGCGCTGAAGGCGTTCGACGCCAATGCCGCGCCGGGGTTCGTCTCTTTGGAAGGCTACCTGGCAGGGCGACTGGCGATCGTAGGTCTCGAAAAGTGTGGCAGGGACCTCAGCCGCAACTGCTTCCTCGACGCGCTGCGAAACTCAGGGACGATCGACCTCAATGGGCTGACCCTCCAGTACGGCCCGGGCGACAACCAGGGGTCGGACGCGGTGTTTGTAACCGTTATCGGAGATGACGGGAACTACCACATAGTCAATAATCTGGGAGGCGCTCAGTGATGGCACAACCTCGCATAACAGCGCCCCTGCTCATCGGCGCGCTGGGCGCGCTGGCAATAATCATCGCCTCGGCAGTAGCCGGCTGGCTGGTCATCGACAACCTGGAGGCTGAGAACCGCACCGGCGGAGACGCCGAGATTCTGGCCGACATCGCCGCGGTAAACAAGCTATCGGGCACAGTGGCGTCAGCGGCATCGGTGGCGACAAACGCCCGGATGACTCCCGAAAGCATAGCCGAGGCGAGCGCCGCCACCTCCAGCAATCAGACACAGTTGTCCGAACGTCTATCTGGCCTGGAAGGGCGAGGGTATGACGGCAGGGTGGAGCGAATCCGTCAACAAGTCGATTTACTCGCCGCCAACGTGTCGCTGATCGAGAATGAACGGCCCGCTTTGTTGGAGGCGATCCTTGCCGGAGAACGCAGCTGGGGACAGCTCCTCTTTTCCACCAACCAGAAACTTCTCCCCGCCATCAGTTCCAGCCTGGACGACCAGTTCTACTACGTGATGACCGGCAAGAGCGAATTCAGGGATGGCGAGTCTGCGGCATCCGGCGCCCTGTCCGAGGAAGAGTTTCTTCGGTACTGGCACCTGGCCACACTGAATGAGTGGACATTCAGCGCGCACCGGAGCCTGCTGGCGGCAAATCTCAGCAGCCAGGATGACCCAACTCTACTAGCCAACAACGAGGAGAGTTTCGATACTGCAGCCCAGCGGATGGAGCGCAGCATCGCATATCTTGCGGAAAACGGCGGTCCAGACCTGGACCCCGAGGTGATTCCGCTTGCCAACCGGCTGCTGTCCGCAGGCGCCGGTGAGGACAGCGCCCTGAACGCCATGAGGCTGAGGGGAGCAATGGTGGATCGGGAGCGCCAGCTGATTCAGGCCAACAGACCGATTCTGGCCGCGCTGCAAGGGGAAGTGGACGGCTTGGTCGCAGAGGTCAAGCAGGGTTCGGCGAATGCGGCGGGCCGGTACGAGCAGGCGGCGTCCGATGGGCGCGTTATCGTCTTGGCGATAGCCATCATTGGAATCGTTGGGACGCCACTGGTCGCCGGTTACTCCGGATTCAAGTCGCAGTGGCGCATATCCCCGTCTCTGGCCGTCAGTTCGCTCGGCGGGCTGGCGATATTCATCGCCTTGGGGGTGGCCGGCTGGATGGTCATCGGCAATCTGGAGACCGAGAGTCGGGACAGCGGCGACGTCGAGGTTCTCGCCGCGGCGGCAGAGGTGACTCGACGCTCGAACTCGCTGGCGTCCACGGCATCCGCGCCCAGCAACGCGCGGATGACCCCCGAAAGCATAGCCGAGTCCAGGGCAGCCATCGCCAGTAGCGAGGCGGAGCTGACCAACCGGATGACGGCCCTAGAAGGCCGGGGCTATGACGGCAGCGTGGGGCGCATAGGTCAGCAGGTTGACCTGTTGACCGCCAACGTGTCGAGGATCGAAGATGGGCGTCCAGCTCTGTTGGAGGCCATTCTCGTAGGGGAGCGGAACTGGCAAGAGCTCAGCCTCTCCACGAATTACGAGCTTTTACCCGCCATCGGTTCGAGCCTAGACAACCAGTTCTACTACATGGTGACGGGCAGAAGCGAATTCAGAGATGGAAGCCCCCCGGGATCCGACCATATGTCTGAAGAGGAGTACCTTCGTTACTGGCATATGGCAACGCTGATGGAGTCGGTGTCGAGAGGCTACCAGACGCTCGATTTCGCCAACAGGCTGACGATTCCCGCGCTGACGGCTCGGGTCGAAGAGACCTTCGATACGGCGGCCCAGCGGATGGACCGCAGCATCGAGTATCTTGAGGTGAATGGTGGGCCGGACCTGAATCCTGAGGTGATTCCCCTTGCCAACCGGTTGTTGGACGCCGGCGTCGGAGAGAACAGCGCCCTGGACGCCATGAAGCTGCGAACGGGAATGGTGGCGCGCGAGCGCAAACTGATTGGAGCCAACAGGCCAATTTTGGAGGGACTGCAAGGGGAAGTGGACGACCTGGTTGAAGAAGTCAGCCAGAGTTTGGAGACCGCATCTGCCCGCTATGGGGAGGCTGCGTCCAATGGGCGCATGATCCTCCTGATAATAGCTGTCGTCGGAATCGTTGGGACACTGCTGGTCGCCGGCTACAATAGCGTCAGACGCGGGCGCGTGCCCTAGGGCCTGTGACGACTATGAGGATGCCTAGCGTCAGAAGCGCCGCCATTAGCAGGTAGGAATAGCGCAGTCCCGCTACGAACGCTTCCAGCAGCCCCGCGTCTCCGGACTCGGATACGACGGCCAGGCTTGGCGGATAGCCCATCGATCCCATCGTCAACGTGACGATGGTAGCCGCCAGAGTAACGCTGATTACGTTCGCCGAGTTCCGCACCAGCTGCAGGAAACCGGATACCACGCCATGCCTGTCGGAGCCGACGGAGTTCAGCACCGCTCCGTTGTTGGGCGGGATGAACGCGCCAATTCCCACGCTCTGCAACACCATGCCCACCACCGCGACTTCGACGCGCGAATCCGTGCCGAGAGTCGCCAAAGTCAACATGCCTATCGTCGTTACTCCCAGTCCGCCGGCAGTGAACAGCCTACGCCCAAACCGCTCCGACAGCCATCCTGACACCGGCCCCATGACGGCCATGGAAACCGAGCTGAGCGCGGTTATCATCCCCACCTCTTGCGGCGAGTGGCGCAGGACGACCTGTATGTAGAATGGCATGAGGAACCACGCGGACGACGAGCCGATGAAGTGGATGAATGCCGACGCGACGCCTACCGTGAACGTTCGGATGCGGAACAGCCGCAGGTCTAGCATCGGAGACTGCGCGCGCAGCTCCCACGCCACGAAGGCGAAAGCCAACGCGAGAGCGGCCCCAAACGCCAGCAGGATGTACGGGCTGCCGTAACCCGCCTCCGGCGCCCACGTCATCGCCTGCAGAAACACGATCAGCGTCCCGGCCGACAGCGCCGCTCCAACCTTGTCGAACCGAGCGGCAGTCGCGCCGCCGCGTCCGGCGTCCACACGCTCCGAGTCCACCAGCGTCGCGGTCAGCGACAGCGAAACCGCCGACATCAGCGCGACTCCGAAGAACACCCATACCCATCCGAACGCGCCGATCACCACGCCCCCTACCGCCGGCCCGAATACGCTTCCGGCGCCTACTACACCCATATACAGCCCCAGCGCACGGCCGCGTTGGGATTGGGGGAAGCTGCTGACGACCATCGCCATCGAAGTGCCTTGCGTCATCCCCGCGCCAATGCCGTGAACGACGTTCGCTCCGATGAGCAGAGGCATGGAAGGGGCGGCGCCCGCGGCCACGCAGCTGATCACAACAACTATCATCCCGGCCATGTACACCCTCTTGCGGCCCACCAAGTCGGCCAGCCGTCCCATGGGCAGCAGCGTAACGCTGATCGCCAGAGCGAACCCAACCAGAACCCACTGCGTCGTCGGAAGGTCGCTTCCGAAACGCTCCGCTATCGAAGGCAGCGCGACGATGACGGCCCCCTGATCCGATACCAACGTGAACAGACCGAACATGATGGCGGAGAAACCTAAGTATGGGCTGTGAGAGGCGCGGGCGCGTATCTTGGTCATAGCTTCACAGAATACTATACAATCGGCGCATGGGCAGCCATCAGCAGAGCGATGAAACGGCGCCGGTCTATGAGCGCATCCTGGACGTCGTGCGCAGCATACCGCGCGGCAAGGTGGCGACGTATGGGCAGATCGCGCTGATCGTAGGCGACTGCACGCCGAGAATGGTAGGCTACTGCCTCGCGTCGCTTGCGTTCGACTCGGACGTGCCCTGGCAGCGCGTCATCAACTACAAGGGTATGGTCAGTCCGCGAAGCAGCGGGCACGGCAGCCAGCTCCAGCGCGAGCTGCTGATCGAGGAAGGCGTGGTGTTCGACGCCAAGGGTCGAGTGAGCTTCCGGCGATTTGGGTGGATGGAAGGCGATTGCGGCGATTGAGTTAGGCGACTGGGATGATGCGGCGGAGACCTAGCTCGAAGCGCGCCCCGCGAACTCTGTGAACAGCCGCTCCGTCCGTCCCGACAGCAACATCGCGCCGACGACGATCAGCCACAGGACGAAGGCTGGGCCGGTAATCCGGTGAGCGATAGTGGCGGCGTCTATGAAGATGAGTTGCATGGCGATACCAAGCGCCAACGACACGGGGGCGACGTACATGAGCGCGCCGCCAACTTTCCACTGGTAACGGGCGGCAGCGATTAGCGCGATACCGGCGGCTGCGAATCCGACCTTGCCCATCGCCGCGCGCAGCATGGCGACGGTCTCCTGGAACGGCGTAGTCGCGCCCTCGGCGATCAGGATGCCGCCATTCCCGCCGCCTGATACGGACACAACGAGCGCGATAGCGCACGCGCCGGATATCGCGGTGAGCGCGCCGGAGCCGATGAGGAGGGCCGGCACGATGGGCGTGGCGAACCGCTCCCGGATGATCCACGTCCGCATCAGCAGCGCCGCCGCGACTATGAGCGTTATTCCGGATACGAGTCTTGCCCCGCCGCCGACGCCGTATTCCAAGCCGTTGACGCGGATGTAGGCGAGCGACTGCGCCAGCGTCTCCTGATCGGCGTCCGCCGCCACGCGCCCCACCACAGCCACTACGGTTGCGATTGCGGTAGCTATCAGCAGCGCGCCGGCGGCGCGGGCGGCAGAGTCGGATGCGCGAGTGGTTGTTGGCATGGGCATTACTCGTTGGACTGGTCGCGCCGCAGATCGTCGCGGCTCATTGGCAGTTCGTGTATGTTATCCACGTGGCGCATCTGGGCGTCGCCTGTGTTCAGTATCTCGGTCAGCGCATCCTCGAACACAGTGGGGATAGCCGCAGGTTCCGGCTGCTGTTCCTTAGCGTCGGGGGCGTCGTCCGAGACGCTCAAGTATATCGGAAGCTGGATATGTAGCGCGAACGCCACCAGCTCGATCACGTCGGACTCGATCCAGCTGACTTCGTCGCCGTTGGACAGCGATACCTTGCCGCTAACCCCCTTGGACTTATCGAGGTTGACGACGACGGAGCCGAACGCTCCGCCGAGCTTCAGGATGCACTCGGACATGATGCCGTAGAGGGAGCAACGGTCGTTCAACCCGTGCCCTTCCAGCGCGAGGATGCCGGCTCTGTGGCCCGGCACGGTTATCTTGTACTGCTCCTTGCTTTCGACGGCTTCCAGCATCAGGGTAGTCTTCTGGGTAGTCTGGTCTTTGAACAGGCGGGATACGGATGCGCGCTCCATGGCAATTCCTGATTCACCGGCGAATGTGGCCGGGCTATGTGGAGAGTTAGTCAAATAGATAGGGTGAACGTTTCTTCAGAGTTAATGCTAACGCAATATATCACTTAGTATAGCCGTAGTCAAGAAATGAATATAGACGTATCAAAACGATTAGTCGATACAAAGCGATAAGGGTGTGGACTTTCAGCGTTCCGCCGCGTCCCAACCGTCTCCCACCCTGCTACAATACGCTTAGCTAAACGATGGCAGACGACAGGGAGGCTGAAGATGAAGTGGGCGACTGCGGTATCCGAACACAGGCTTCTGAAGTACGCGGTAGCGGAGTGCGCGAGCGAGGTGAAGGCGGCGCTGGGCGAGCGGACGCCCGACATAGCGGTGGCGTTCGTCTCCGCGCACCACTCGGCCGGCTACGACGATCTGCCCGCGCTGGTCCGGGACATGATAGGCGACTGCATTCTGGTAGGCTGCTCCGGCGGTGGGGTGATCGGCGCGGGGCGGGAGGTGGAGAACCGGCCCGGCTTTTCGATCGCCGTGGCGGAGATGCCGGGTGTGGAAGTCATCCCGTTCCATATAGACAACTCCGACCTGCCCGACGGGGACGCGCCACCGCAGATGTGGGAGGAGCTTGTGAACGTGAGCGCGGCGGATGATCCGCACTTCCTGCTTCTGTCCGACCCGTTCAGCGTGCAGGGCGAGAATCTGCTTATGGGTTTGGATTTCGCCTTTCCGCGCAGCGTGAAGATCGGCGGACTCGCGTCCGGCGGCCAGCGACCGGGAGCGAACGCGCTCTACCTGGACGGTCGCGCATACGATTCCGGCGCGGTCGGAGTCGCGCTGCGCGGCAACATCGCGGTGGACACCATAGTCGCGCAGGGATGCCGACCCATCGGACATCGGATGCAGATAACCGAGTCCGACCGCAATCTGCTCATAGGTCTGGACGGACGCGGCACGTTGGAGACGCTTCGGGAGCTGTTCGGCGAGCTGAGCGAACGCGACCAGCGGCTCGCGCAGCAGTCTCTGTTTCTGGGCGTCGTCATGGACGAGTTCAACGACGACCCTCAGCTTGGCGACTTTCTGATACGAAACATCATAGGCATAGACGGGCGGCGAGGCGCGCTGGCGATCGGCGAGTACCTCAAGGAGGGACAGATAGTCCAGTTCCACCTGCGCGACGCCGAGACGTCGTCACAGGATCTGGACGATATGCTGGGGCAGTACGTGGAGGACGGCGCCAGAGTCCCGAGGGCGACCGGCGCGGGGGCGCTGCTGTTCCAGTGTCTTGGGCGCGGCGAGTACCTCTATGGTCGAGCGGACCACGATACTGACATGTTCCGGGACAAGGTGGGCGCGATTCCGCTGGCGGGGTTCTTCTGCAATGGCGAAATCGGCCAGGTATCCGGCCAGACCTACCTGCACGGCTACACCAGCAGCTTCGGCATATTCAGGCCGAGGGACGGGACGGACGCGAGCGGGTAGAGAGGGGCCGTATCCAGAACGTTCCCTAGTACGACGCGCCAGCCCGTTCCTGCAACTCGCGCGCCCGCAGGAAGTCGCGGTACGCGGCTTGGCTGTCTCCGAGCAGGTGGTGTACGGCGCTGCGGTGGCGGTAGGCGGGCCAATAGTCGGCGTCGAGCGCTATGGCGCACGTGAAGTCGGCGAGGGCGGCTTCGAGGTCGCCGACTTCGGAATGGGCCAGGCCGCGGTTGTGGTAGGCGTCGCGATAGTCGGCGTCGAGCGCTATGGCGCGTGTCGTGTCCGCCACCGCCTCGGCGAAGTTGCCGAGGCACAGGTTGGCTACGCCCAGGTTGTTGCGCGCCATGGCGTTGGACGGGTCGAGCGCGACCACTCGCTCCATATCGGCCTTTGCCTCGGCGTACTCGCCCCTGTTCGAGCGCGCGTTGCCACGTCGGAACCAAGCGTCGGCGTCGAGGGGGTCTGCCGCTATCGCCGCAGTCGCATCCGCGATGACCGCCCGCGGGTCGGACCGGGATGCTGGATACGTCACGGCCTCAGACCACCCAAGCGGGTTCTTCCGAGTACTCGGACAGCGATTCGAGTACCTTGTCGCTCAGCGGGAAGCTCTCAGAGTCGTCCGGGAAGCTTCCGTCCTGAACGTCGGAGATGTAGCTCTGCGTCGCTTCCACCATCGCCTGCCCAAGCTGGGCGTAGCGGCGCGCGTGCTTGGGGGTGAAGTCCTCGTACAGCCCCATCATGTCGTGGAACACCTGAACTTGGCCGTCGCAGCCGGCGCCCGCGCCAATGCCGATGGTCGGAACGCTCACGCGCTCGGTGATCATCCGAGCCAGCGGCTCGGGGACGCACTCGATCACGATGGCATAGGCCCCCGCCTGCTCCAGCGAGTGTGCGTCGTCCATGAGCCGCACCGCGTCCTTGACGCTCTTGCCCTGAACGCGGTATCCGCCAAGCTGGTTGACCGCCTGCGGCGTAAGGCCGATGTGCCCCATGACCGGGATGCCGCTCTGTACGATGCGGCTCACTGTCTCCGCCTGCGAACGCCCGCCTTCGAGCTTGACCGACTGCGCGCCCGCCTCCTTCAGCAGACGACCAGCGTTGCGGATGGCGTCTGAGACGCCGGCGTGGTAGCTAAGGAACGGGAGATCGCCGACGACGTGGGCGCGGCGCGTTCCGCGCACAACGGTCTTGATGTGGTGAACCATGTCGTCCATGCTCACCGGCACGGTCGAATCGTAGCCCAGAACCACTTGGCCCAGGCTGTCGCCAACCAGAATCAGCGGAATCCCCGCCCGCTCCACCAACTGGGCCGACGTATAGTCATACGCCGTAATCATTGGAATCTTCTCGCCCCGACGCTTCATACGCGCCAGGTCTCTAATCGTAACTCGCATTGGTACCTCCTCCATCAGAGTGAAGTCCGTTGAAGAGCTTGTGTCAGAGTTAACTCAAATTCGATTGTCCCTAACTTGGGGTTCACCCCCATCCCCGTATCAAGTACGGGGCAGGCTCTAACCTTTCCCCATCAAGGGGGGAAGGGACTTTGCCTGCCTACCGATATTGTTCGATTATACCCGAAATCTCCTCGGCGAGTTCGGGGGCTAGGGCGCCCTTCTCAACCGCGAACGGCAGGCCCGCAAGGGCGAGCTCGCAGTAGAGCGACAGGTACTCGGGCGCGCTGGCTTTCAGCGCGGCGAGGTGCTTGCGTATCGTGCCGACGTCGCCGCGCGGGTACGGTCCGGCCACGCCCTGCGGAACGCCATTCGCGTCCAGATTCCGGGCTACCGCGCCCATCATCGGCGTCAGCGCGCGGATGCCTTCGTCCCGCGAGTGGTCGAACTTAGGCCAAACGGACGCGGCGACGGACGCCAGCACAGCCAACAGGTTGCCCATCAGCACGCCGGACAGATGATACAATACTTTGTCCTCCGGTCGCAGGAAGATGGGATTGCCGCCGATGTCAGTCGCCATGCGCTCGAAGTATGGGCGCAGGTCGCCTTCCGCCTCGATTCCAAACGTGGTTCCGGGAATGTTCTGCGCGCCCTCGGCGACGGATGAGAACGCCTGGAGCGGGTGGAACGCGCCGGCGGCCGCGCCCTGCGCCACCGCAGCGTCCAGCGGATCGAGGCTCGCCGCGCCGGAGCAGTGCGCCACGCCCTGCCCCTCGCGGAAGCGCAGCGACTCGCAGACCGGCGCGATGGCGTCGTCCGGCGTGGTGATGAAGACCATTCCGACCGAATCCACGAGCTTCTGGAGGCTGCGATACGGAGCGCATCCGGGTATTCGAGCCGCGAAAGAGTCGGCGGACGCGCGGGACCTGCT
Organism: Dehalococcoidia bacterium; assembly: GCA_034420955.1. Lineage (GTDB taxonomy): Bacteria > Chloroflexota > Dehalococcoidia > Lucifugimonadales > UBA1123 > VXRN01. The sequence goes on along the minus strand of DAOUKV010000020.1, from coordinate 82,658 downwards.
TGCCACGGCGATCACGGGGTAGCCAGCGCCATGCAGGGCGACGGCGAGGGAGCCGCCGACGGCACCGGCGCCGATGAAGCCGATTGTGGTGGATTTGTCGAAAGTCATTGCGTCCCCAGTTCCGAAACGGCTTTCACGCCGCCTAGCCCCGTCGCCGCTTGGATTAACTATATGCCGAGAGTGCGGTCGGCCCGGCGCGCAGTGAATTCCAGAACGCCATTTGTCGGATCGTACACCATACGCCAATTGTTGATGATATTCCGACCAAGCAGGGATGGTAGTCCGTCGTTGGACTCGTTTGGCTCAGCAATGAGCAACTCAACCGCATATAGCCGCGTCACATTTCCGTCTTCGAACGAGATAATCGCCGGCTCTAGGAAATACTGAGACATCCCGCCTATGCCACGCGAGCCACGGCGGTTCCCAAGTTGAGGAAAGGGGATACCGACTTCCCGCGCATCGCTCGGATGAATGCACGTACTGTCAGCGCCAGTGTCCACCAGAAACGGGTTTGCGTGGTTGACTCGAAGGCGCGGGATGATAACCCTGCCTTCTACATACGGTCGTCCAACTTCATTGAACCAGCCGGCTATCATAGGATCAGAATCGGCGGGTTAGTGTCCATGAATCGGACAACGGCGGCCGATCTGTCTATGCCCAGATTCTCCATGGCGCTTAGAGCTTCGTCCATCGAATCCCCAACCGCCAAAACGTCAGCGCCCCCTAGCGCCACCCACTTATCGGGGTATTGGGCCAAGATGTCCGCGTAAATCTCATTCATTCTCGCTGATAGCTTTCGGCGTGACGCCAAGCCATCAAGAAGCGCGCCAACCCCACCCATCTCCTCAATCAGGACATGCGCTTCATCCAACAGTTGCTCTTTCTCCAAAGCCGTTAGAGACATACATCCCCTCCAAGCTAAGGGTAGTCTGCGCCCAATAGCAGTGTGACGTTATCCTATTTTGAGCGGTCGGGTTTTGCAAGCCAAGAATCTGAGACAGTCTGATTGTCTATGTCCCCAACTCCGAAACCGCTTTGACGCCGCCTAGTCCCGTCGCCGCTTGGACGCCGCGAACGATAGCGCGGCTGACGCAGACGACCGCGGCGGCGCAGAGGCGGTTCATATCCACATCAGATTCTGGGTCAACTTGCCCGGTCGCAAGGGCGAAGATGGTGTCGCCGTCGCTCATCAGGTGTGCGGGACGGATGGCGAGCGCCAGCCCGTCGTGGGCGGCGGACGCGAGCTTGTTCGCCTGCGCCTTGTTCAGATTGGCGTTGGTGGCGACTACTCCGATGGTGGTATTCTCGCCGGGACGCGCTCGCACAGTCTCGAAATCGGGAGACGTGATCAGCGCCATCGAATCGAGCATCGTCTCGCCATCGTCGGCTAGCGGACCGGCTATGATGTGGCCCGTCTCGGCGTCCACGACGCCGCCGACGGCGTTGACGGCGACTATCGCGCCGACGATTACTCCACCGCCGAGGTCAACGCTCGCCGTACCGATGCCGCCCTTGACGCACCTATCGCGTCCGAGCAGCTTGGCTACGGTGGCGCCCGTCCCGGCGCCGACGCTGCCCTCGACGACGTCGGCGCCATCGCCATTTAGCGCCGCTTCGCACGCCGCGTAGCCCGCGCTCGCGTCAGGCCGGACGCGGTGAGTAACCAGGCCCAAGTCAAACAGGATCGCAGCCGGAACTATCGGAATCGTGGCGCCGCCGAACTCGATGCCGATGCCGTTCTCTTCCAGGTAGTCCACAACGCCGGTTGCCGCGGCGAGTCCGAAGGCGCTGCCTCCGCTCAGCAGGACGGCGTGGACGCGATCCACCATGGCAGTCGGCGCGAGCAGGTCGGTCTCGCGTGTGCCGGGCGCGGAGCCTCGAACGTCCACGCCGCCGACTGCGCCATCTTCGCAGATGACGACGGTGCAGCCCGTGGCGTTCTGGGCGTCGGTATAGCGCCCTACGCGGATGCCCGGAACTTTGGTTATGCCGTTAGCCATGAGCCTAGCATAGCACAACGGAGTTTTTGGGCGAGGAACTTTAGCGCAAAGCCGCAAAGCCGCGAAGATGCTATTTTCCCATTTATCCTCTGCGTTTCTCTGCGCCCTCCGCGCCTCTGCGTTAAAATTTTTGGCGTGGTGTAGAATGTGGCGCAGATGAGCTTGGCTATATCGCAGGAGGCATAAGATGGATTTGGGAATCGCGGGCAAGAATGCGCTGGTTACGGGCGGGAGCCGCGGGCTTGGGCGGCAGTGCGCGCTGTCGCTGGCGGCCGAGGGGGTGAACGTGGCTATCTGCGGGCGGACGCGCGATACGCTGGACGGCACGGTTGATGATCTGCGCGCGCTGGGCGTTCGCGCGTTCGGCGTCGTCGCCGACGTATCGCAGCCATCGGAGATGCCGCGCCTGCACGCAGAGACGGTGGACGGCCTCGGCGAGATAGACATTCTGGTCAACAACGCGGGCGGCTCCATCGGCGCGACGGACATCGAAGGCACGTCGTTGGACGCCTTCCACGGCGTGTTCGACCTCAACGTATTCGGTGGATACGAGCTTACGCGGCTGACGCTGGATCATATGCGCGCGCAGGGCTGGGGGCGCATCGTCAATATAGCGTCCATCTGGGGACGCGAGCACGGGGGCAACATCGGCTACATGTCCGCGAAGGCGGCGCTGATCGCGGCCACGAAGCACGCGGGGCTGTCGCTGGCGGGAACGGGCGTTACGGTAAACTCGATCGCGCCCGGCTCGATCGCGCATCCCGGAGGCGGATGGGAGCGATTCCAAGCGGAACAGCCGGCGGACGTAGTGAGCGGTTTCATAGAGACGTACCTGCCGATGGGACGCTTTGGCTGGCCCGAGCCTGTGGGCGACGTGTGCGCGTTTCTGGCGTCGGAGCGCGCGGACCTGATTACGGGGTCATGCGTAGTGGTGGACGGAGGTCAGAGCAACGCGATGATGTAGGGGGTGGGAAGTTTTAACGCAGAGGCGCAGAGACGCGTGGGATTTTAACGCAAAGGAGCGGAGACGCAAAGCGATGACTTGAGATTGCCTGCGTTATCCACGTCTCTGCATTCTTATGGAGCGACGCGGAGGCTACCACCACTGTTCGTAGCGGATGCGGGTTCTTGGGATGCCGAGGGCGCGCAGGGTGGCGACGGTTGAGCGGATCATTTCCGGGGGGCCGCAGATGAAGTGGAGGGCGTCCCGGTCTGTTCCGGCGACGCGGAGCAGGGCCGCGCCTATGCGGCCTGTGAGTCCTGTGTATCCGGGCCACTCGGCCAGAGTATCGGGCGTGGGGCGCGTGATGGTGAAGGTGTGGCGGATTCTTGGGTTGCGGGCGGAGATGGCCTCTATCTCGTTCCGGAACAGCAACTCGTCGGGGGATGACGCGCTGTAAACGAGGGACAGACGGGTGATAGCGGCAAGCTCGTCGGCGGCGCGGATTATGCTCATCAGCGGGGTCAGACCGATGCCGCCCCCGATCAGGACGATGGATTCAGCCTCGTCGGGTTCATATATGAAGTCGCCTCCGAGGCTGACTTCCACTTCGTCACCCACCCGGGCGTCTTCGTGCAGCCAGGTCGTTACAGGATGGCCGCCGGAGTCCCTGCGGATTGCCAAGCCGATGGCCGTCTGGACTGCCGGGGATGAGGTGATGGAGTAGCCGCCTACGGCTTCGGCGCCTTCGAGCGTGACGAAGAAGTCCACCCACTGGCCCGCCTGAAAATTGATTTCGCGTCCGGCGAGGTCGAGATGGAATGACTTGATGGTGGGGGTTTCCTGACGAATCCGGGTTATGATTGCTGGGAGTCTCATCCCGCGAACTCCGGGCGAACCAAGCGTTCGTAGGCGTGACGCTCCCGGACCATGCCTCCGTCTATCATTATGTCTCGCATAGCGTCGAAGGACGGACGGGTGATGGCGGCGCGGTCGGGCCACGTCCGGTTGGCCCGGTACTGGTGGATACAGTCTTCGAGCAGGGCGGCGTCGAGGTCGGGGAAGAAGGGTTGGGCGTGTCCGGCGACATCAGAATCTTCTGCGGCGCTCAACCAGCGGAGGGCGTCATCGAACCCGCTCACGAAGGCTTGCACAACGTGGGGATTGGCGTCTATGAAGGTGGGCATGGCGGCGAACGAGCTGTAACAGATATGCCCCAGTTCCGGGCCGAGCGTGGCGGCCAAGTATCCTGAACCCTCTGCGACCAGGACCCCCGCCTGCGGATGCGGGAGGTGTACGTAGTCGAGGTCGCCGGCCCGGAAGCGGGCTATGGCGTCGGCGGCTGAGAGGCCGGGAACGAGATTCACCGAATCGGGGGATACGCCGTTCTTTAGCATGGCGGCGCGGAGCGAATTCCACGGGACGGGCGTGAAGCCGACGGGGGCTAGCGTCGCGCCTTCGAGCGTGGACCAACGCCAATCGTCTCCATTGGCGACGTCGCCAACCGGTTCGCGGGATACCAGGAAGAATCCGTCGCGGCGGTTTATCTCGGCGACGTGGATGGGGGCGTCCAGACGCCCCTCGTCCAGTTCCACCAGACTGCGGCTAATGCCGGTCTGGGCGATGTCGGCTTCGCCGGCGCGCAGCATGTCCATCATCGCGCCGCCCTCCGGCATGGTGGAGAACTTGACGCTGAGGCCGCGGCGGTAGAGGAATCCGCCGGATACGGCGACGTATATGGGCGTGTAGAACAGGTTGCGGAAGGTTTCGAGCAGGCGGAGGCCGGTTGGGCCAGTTTGGGACGAAGTCATACCGACGCACTCCTGCGTTCCCATTCGTCCACGATGCGGTAGGCGAACATCATGCCGGTGTTCTCGTTGTCTATGGGCAAGCGGCGGGAGATCTCCTGTCCGTTCGGCAGGGTTATTTCTACCAGGACGGTGGGCTTGGCGTCGTCGGACAGAGCGTTCAACAGGTTGTGACCGTCTTCTACGGCGTCGAACTCCCGCATGACGGTTATGTCGCTGCCTTTGTATTGTTCGTGTCTCATGGTCGCCTCCTTGATTTCACCCTCACCCCAACCCTCTCCCTGAGGGAGAGGGGGCTTTTCACCCCCACCCTAGCCCTCCCCCGTCGAGGGGGAGGGGATTTAAGGAAATGGTCAGAGACTGTTCCCCTCGTAGTCTATCTCTACTATGGGCAGGCCCAACTCTTCGAGACCGGGGCGTATCGCGTCGGCGTCGCCCGCTATCACGATGTTGAGGTTGCCCACGTCCAGAAGATCGGATCCCGCCCGGCGGACGTCTTCGAGCGTGGTCTGCGCGAGTTTATCCGGGAATTGAGCGAAGTAGTCATCCGGAAGATCGAAGGTTACTATGCGGCTCAGTTGGCTGATTATCTGGAATTGAGTCTCGAACTGGCTTGGGACGCCGCGGAGGATGCCGTCTATGGCGTCTCGGAACTCGGTGGGGGTTACGGGTTCGTCGCCGACTATGCCCTCGAACTCCTTCAGGGTTTCGATGACGGCCTCTTTGGTTACGGCGGTCTGGACGCCTCCGCCGGCGACCAGCATGGATGAACCGAGGCTCCAGTCTATGCTGGACATATAGCCGTAGCTGTAACCTTTGTCCTGGCGCAGGTTCATGTTGAGACGGGCGCCGAACTGTCCGCCGAATATGTAGTTGAAGACGTTTAGCGCCATGAAGCGGCGGTCGGCGCGCGGGATGGTGAGGTGGCCGGTCCGAATTACGGACTGGGCCGCGCCGGGCTTGTCGGCGAGGTAGATGGCAGTCGGAGTTGGCGCTGGCTGCGCGCCGTTGGCGGTCGCGGGGTCCGACGGCGCGCCGTTGGCGGTCGCGGAGCCTGCCCAGTCGCCGAACGTGTCTTGCGCCGCCGCCATCGCCTGATCGAGGGACAGGTCGCCCACGATGATCAGGGTGGCGTTGGACGGGCTGAGGTGAGCGCGAAAGAAGGAGCGCAGGTCGTCGGCGGACGCGAGTTCGACAGACGCGACGGCGCCTGTCAGCGGATGGCCGTATGGTGTGCCGGAACCGTACATCACGCCGCGGGTGGCGCGGGCGGATATGGTGGCGGGGTTGTCAGAAACGCGACGCAGATCGGTCAGGAGGTTGGCGCGAACTCGTTCGAGGTCGCTGGACGGGAAGGCGGCGTTCTGCGCTATGTCGCCGACCACGTCGAGCGCGTCCCGCCACGTCGAGGTCAAGCCGTCCGATATGATGACAATGTGTTCACGGCTGGCGGAGGCGCGGAGGTGGCTGCCGAGGAACTCTATCTCGTCCGCTATGCGCTGGGCAGAGCGAGAGGCGGTGCCCTCGATGAGCATGGAGGTCGTGAGGTTGGCAAGTCCGGCGCGGTCGGACGGATCGTTCACCGCGCCGGAGCGGATCACCAGGCCGAACGCGACAGTCGGCAAGCCACGCTTTTCGATGTGCAGGATGCTCAGGCCGTTATCGAGCCGCGCGCGGTTCGGTACGGGCGGGACGAACGACGGCTGCGGCGCGGCGTCCGGCATCGCGCCGCGGTCGAGTGACGAAGGCGCGGCGGCGCGCTCCGCCCGCGGCGCGATGGCTAGACGAACGCGGGCGTCGGCGAGCGCGGCGGCCGCGGCGCGTACGTCTTCGGCGCTTACGGCGAGGTAGTGGTCTATGTCTTCGTTGATGTATGCGGGGTCGCCCGCCATTATGTTGTAGTAGTTGAGTTGATCGGCGCGTCCGCTGAATCCGCCGAAGCGTTCCAGCTGGAAGACGTGCGACGCCTGGATGCGATTCTTGGCGCGTTCGAGCTCGCGCTCGTCCACGCCACGATCGCGAATGTCTGCGATTTGTCGCATTATCTCGCGCTCCAGCTCTTCGAGCGAGTGGCCCGGATTGGCGGTCGCCTGGACCATGAACTCGCCGGCGATCTCCTGCGAGTGGTTGTACACGCGCGTCTCGCGGGCGGAGCGGGCGTCATAGACCATTGAGCGGTACAGGCGCGAGCTGCGGCCGTCGCCGAGTATGGACGCGAGTATGTCCATCGCTCGGTCGCCCTCGGTGAATGATGGCGGCGTAGGCCATGCGAGATAGAGGCGTGGAAGCTGCACGCTGTCGCTGGTTCGCATGTCCACGGCTCCGGTGAGCGTCGTGTCCATGCGGGCGGCGCGGTCAACGTCCGGGCCGGCGGGGATGTCGCCGAAGTATCGCTCGACGAGTTCCAGCGCCTCGTCCGCGTCGAAGTCGCCGACTATGGCGAGACTGGCGTTATTGGGGACGTAGAAACGTCGGAAGAAAGACTTTACGTCGTCTAGCGAGGCGTTGTCCAGATCTTCGGGCGAGCCGATGGTCGTCCAGTTGTACGGGTGCGGCGCGGGGAACAGAGCGGGTTGCATCAGCATAGGCGCCATGCCGTATGGCCTATTCTCGTAATTCTGGCGTCGCTCGTTCTTCACCACGTCGCGCTGGACGTCCAGCTTGCGTTGGGTTAGGACTTCGAGCAGGTGTCCCATGCGGTCGGACTCGAGCCAGAGCGCGAGTTCGAGGTGGTTGGACGGGACGTTCTCCCAGTAGTTGGTGCGGTCCGGCGTGGTAGAGCCGTTGAGGTTGGCGCCGACTTTCTGGAGCGGGTCGAAGTAACTGGCGTCGTGGTTTTTGGAACCTTCGAACATGACGTGCTCGAAGAGGTGGGCGAAGCCTGTCCTGCCGGGCTCTTCGTTCTTGGAGCCGACGTGGTACCAGACATTAACCGCCGCGACGGGCAGGGACCTATCCGGCGATAGAATTACGTCCAAGCCGTTGGACAGGGTATGTTTGCGAAATTCGATGGAGATCATGCAGCGGTTCCGTTTCTGTTGCGCGCGGATATCGGGTTGATTATAGCATGGGCGCAGCGTCTTCGTTCGCGTGAACGATTCGCGAGGCGGGCGCTCGATTGTCGCGAACCGATGTTTGGTATAGATCGAATTCGGCCTGTTCGACGACGCGACCGTCAACCGAAAACCAGGGCGCGGACGAGGCGACACGATGCGCGCAAGCCGGAGCATACTAGATTACTTGACGAGTTTGGGGTAATCTAGCGAGGAAGTCTGAAGGTGGAGCCTGTTAAGATTTGGCGGGCGGAGGCGTGTCGACAGGAACGAAACGGGCTCAGCCTGCAAGTGATGGGAGCGCGCGGTGAACTGGATCGACATTGTGTTGCTGATCATCGTTCTCGTGAGCCTGATCTGGGGGATACAAACCGGGGTCATGCGAACGCTTTTCGTGGCTATCGGCATAGTTCTCGGTTGGTGGCTTGCCGGTCAGTTCGCAGATGACGTGGGCGGGTTGGCGGGCGATCTGCCGACGCTAAATTCGATAGTTACGGCGGTAGCGTACTGGGTAATCATCATAGGGACGGCGGTGGTTGTGAAGAAGGTGGGAGATCTTATCCGCTCGGCGATGGTGGTCGGTACGCTGGGGGCGGCGGGGTTCGCGGACAGGCTGGGCGGGCTTCTGCTGGGGCTGATCATAGCCATAGCGCTAACGAGCGCGGTTGTCATCGCGCTGACTCGACTGTCGTCGGACTTTACGCTATCCACGCCCAACGTCTCCATTCCGGGGACCGAGCTTACAATCGTGAGCGGGGGCAAGGTAGCGGTGGTCGAAAGCCGTCGGGATGCCCTGACCACCTCACTGGCGGAGTCTAGCGTGGTATCGGCGTTCCTGACCGCGCGGGACACGCTGCCGGAGGGAATGCTGGGATTCGTGCCGGGCGATTTCCAGGCGGGGTTCGATATTCTGGAGGATTACATATCCGAAGCCATGTGAGCGCATGATCCACTATTCGACATGGCGCAAGTGGGGATTTTGGGGGCGCAGGGGAACCTGATAGCTTTGTCAGATGCGGTTGGGTTATACTGAACTTCGTATGCGGACGGACGGGATTTCTCAGCGAGGTCGGCGAGTCGAGCCAACGGACTATGTAACATGAGCGGGACGGCGACCATAGATTCGCCCGTTCTGGTGCTGAACCAGAACTACCAGCCGCTGAATATTTGCAACGTGCGACGCGCGTTGGCGCTGGTAGGGCGAGGGAAGGCCGAACTCATAGAAAATGGGCGCGGCCACATTAGAAGTGTGTCCGATTTGTTCCCCGCTCCCTCAGTGATCCGGCTGATCTATATGGTGAAACGCCCGGTGATGCGGCGACGACTTTCGCGCCAGGCGGTGTTCTACCGAGACGGATATACCTGCCAGTACTGCGGCAAGCGGACCCGGCAGCTGACGCTGGACCACATCCTGCCGCGCTGGAGGAAGGGGCCTCATTCTTGGGACAACGTAGTTAGCGCTTGTGTGCGCTGCAATCATCGCAAGGCGGGCAGGACGCCACGCGAGGCGCACATGAAGCTGCTGCGCAAGCCGGACGCGCCGAAGCCGAACCCGTACTATATGTTCCACCACCGCGAGATTCTGGACGAGTGGCGCCCCTTCATCCCATGGGTGAGCTAGGCCATGGGTGAGCTAGGCAAGCCACACGCTTGACCGGAATTTGGAAGGCGGGGATGGTTGGCCGGGCCAACGGCGCTAAGGGCGGGGGTTCATCCCCATCCTAACCTTCCCCCATCAAGGGGGAAGGGATATCGTGAGTCAGTCGAGGGTCGGCAGCGCCAGCGCCATGCTCTCTATGACAAGGCGTGGGGTTACGTTGCGCCGAAGCAGGAACTCCGCGCGCCGGACGGCTTTGATGGCCGCCACTACGGATTCGGCGGGCAGCCGATCGGCTGCGGCGGATACGGCTTCGAGTCGCGCGACGTTTGCCACCAGCTCCGTCCTGTTCTGTCCGGCGAGCAGCGCGTCGCGCCACCAGGATTGCCACAGGTCGAGTTCATCGTACACGGATTCGCGGTCCGCGGAGAAGCGGCCGGCGAGTCTTTCGGCGTAGTCGAAGCGGTCGGCCAGGGCGCCGGCGACCACCGTCTCTATGCCGTCCAGCGTCTCGGCGACATGTTCGAGAAGGCGCGGGTCTTCGGCGGCGTTGACCGCCCATCCTATGCGTCCGGCGGCCAGGCCCGCTATCTCTCGGGCGTCGTCCGAGAGTACCGCTTTGCGTTCGGTCAGGAAGCGGGCGATGATGGACGCTGGCACCGGCCTAAGCCGTAACTGGCGACAGCGCGACAGAATGGTCGGCAGCACAGAGGCCGAGTCCGATGCGAGCAACAGTATCAAGACCCGATCGGGCGGCTCTTCGAGTGTCTTGAGCAGGCTGTTGGCGGCCTCCTCGCTGAAGAGTTCGGCAGACTCGAATATGACGACGCGAGACGCCCCCTCGTATGGCAGCAGGGTCAGCTCGCGCTGCACGTCGCGCACCTGCTCGATGCTTATCAGCGTCCGCAGCCGACCGGAACGCGCCGTCTCCAATCCCACGACGCGGATGTCAGGGTGTATCCTCGATGCGATGCGGCGGCACTGGCCGCACGCGCCGCAAGGCGGGATGTCATCGTCCGACGGGACGCAGTTGACGGCGCGCGCGAGGTCGAGGGCGAGCGTGGTCTTGCCCACTCGCGGCGGCCCGGCGATGAGCCACGAGTGGGCGACGCGCCCCTCGGCGATGGCGCGTTGGATGGTTTGGATGGCGGTGTCGTGTCCGTAAGTTTGCCACATAAGCCAAGTATAGAGGACGGGTTTTTCAACGCAAAGGCGCAGAGGGCGCAAAGAGAATACTTCTAACCTAACCTGTTGCGTCTCTGCGCCTTTGCCCCTTTGCGTTAAAATGGGTGGGCAGGGGGCTTAGCTCGCCCGCCAGTAGCGGCGACCATCGGCGCGGACTATGTGGCCGAAGCCGGGCTTGGGGAAGTGGCAAGATACAACCGTCGCGCCGTTCACCTCCAGTTGGTCGAGCATCTTGCGGCGGGTGGAGATCGCGGGCTCGGCATCGGCGTCGAACAGTGGCGTCCAGTGGGTTTCGGTTATCTGCGCGGGGTGGATCAGGACGTCTCCCTGTATCAGCGCGCGCGAGCCGCCGGACGACACCATCACGCTCATGTGTCCCGGCGTATGGCCGGGCGTGTGGATGGCGCGAACCTCGTCCGTGAGATTGGCGTCTCCGTCCAACGCATCCAGGACGCCGGCGTCAGCGAGCGGCTCTACGTAGGCGTCCATGTATGGGAGACGCGACTCGGCCTGAACCTCCGGCCTGCGGAAGTAGTCCAGGTCGGCTTGGTGGACCATGTATCGCGCGTTGGGAAACGCCGGGGCGTAGGCTCCGTCTCGCTCCGTCGTGTTCCAGCCGACGTGATCGAGGTGCAGATGGGACAGGAATACGATGTCCACGTCCGACGGAGCGACCTTTTGCGAGGCTAGGTCCGCCATCAACTCGCCACGAACGCCGCCCAGGTACTCGAACGGGCCTGGACCGTAGCCAGTGTCTATCAGGATGGTCGTTCCCTGCGAGCGGACCAGATAGCAGCCGATTTCCAGGCGCATGTGGTCGCCCGAGAAGGTGTCCGGGTACAACTCCCGGTACGGTTCCCAAGCGTCCGGCGGGACACCGGGCCAAAGCTCGGCGATGGGCGTGGGGTAGGCCACGTTCATATCCGTAAGGGCGACTATCCGGGCGTTACCGACGGTCATGTTCAGGTCGCTCATGAGTTTTCTCCCTATGTGGCCCTACGTGGATACCAAGCCGTTGCGGACGTCGCGCTCCAGCAGCGCGGGATCGCGCTCGGTGGGGTCGCCCGCGCCCGCGCCGCTGGGAAATTCGAGTATGAGTCGGTCATCTGCGTCGTTCAGGGTTACGGAGCCTTTGGTCATGGACGCGGGATCGTCGCTCAGCGTCTCGCCGTTGACGATGACCTCCGTCTTGGTTCCAGCCTCACCGCCGAAGATGCCCTGCGGGGCGAACGACAGCCGGTTGGGGTGGAAATAGACGTTGAGCGGGTCCGGGTGCGACGGCAGCTTGCCGACGGTCAGCCGCTGTCCGGGGCTACCGCGGAGCTTGCCCGCGCCCGCGGAGTCGGTCATAAGCTCCTTGCCGACGATGAGCGTCGGGCTGTTGACCTCGAACACTTCCACCGGCACGTTGGACGCGCTGGATGGGAACATGTTCAGCCCCATGCCGTCGGAGCGGCTGGTCGCGCCCCGTCCGCCGCCGCAGAACAGGTGGGCGTTGAATACGCGCCCGTCGGCCTCCGTCCCGTAGGTACGGATGGACGACATCAGCCCGTTGCCGGACTGGATTCGGTCCGGCACTGCGTCGGCGAGCGCGCCGAAGATGCAGCCGTGTATGTACCAACCCGTGTTGGTGCGCGAGCCGACGGATACTGGGAAGGTGCAGTTGATGATGGATCCCTCCGGCGCGGTAACGGTTATCGGCTCGAAACAGCCTTCGTTCACCGGAACGTCCGGGGTCAGCAGGCAGGCGAGCGGGTAGTAGGTGTGGCCCTGCGAGTAGATCATGGTGCAGTTGAGGCCGCCGCGGTCTATCTGCGGCGCGGAGCCATCGTAGTCAACGAACATCTCGTCGCCGCGAATCTCGATGCGGACGCGAATCGGCAGCGGATCGCCCATGCCGTCTGTGAACACTTCGTTGGCATACACGCCGTCCGGCAGGTCTGCGATGGCGCGGCGCATGGCGGCTTCGGAGCGTCCGCGTATCGCCTCGGAGAGCGCGGCGAGGTCTTCCAGCATGTATTCGTCCAGAAAGTCTCGGATGCGGCGCGCGCCGACCTGGTTGGCGGCGACCTGCGCCTCGATGTCGGTCAGCACCATGTCGGGGCCGCGCACGTTCCAGCGGAACATGTCGAAGACCAGCTCGTTAGGCTCGCCCTTGTCGTAGAGTTTGCACAGGGGGAAGAATATGCCCTCCTCGTAGGAGTCGGTAACGGCCTTTGCGTCGAGCGAGCCGCCTATGTCGGAGGTGTTGGCTATGTTTCCGACGAAGCCTACGAAACGGCCCTGGTGGAAGACGGGGGAGACGATGGCGATGTCAGGCAGGTGTCCGGCGCACATCCAGGGGTCGTTGGTCATGTACACGTCGCCCGGGTGCATGGATTCGACAGGGTACTTCTTTAGTATCTCCTTGGTGACGTTGGGCATGGTCATGTTGAAGACGGGCATGGAGCGGTAGGCGTGGGCGATGGATCTGCCTTCGGCGTCCAAGACTTCGCAGCCGAAGTCGTTGGCGGAGGCGATGATCGTGGAAACGGCCGTCCGCAGGATGGTTGACCACATCTCTTCGGCCACGTTGAGCATTCTGCTCCACATGATTTCTAGGGACACGGGATCGAAGTCGTGGTGGTTGGAGTTGGTCATCGGAGGTCGTCTCCCTCAGGTATTGAAATCGGCTCGGCTGCGCTTTCGGCAGTTTATCACACATCGTTCGGCTGAGAGGGGCGCGTCTGGGCGGGGGCGCGGGTCTGGAAGAAGACCATGATGTTGGCGACGACGATGATGACGGCGCCCATCAGCAAGAGGGGCAGGTTAACGTCGCCGACGTGTCCGAACAGTATCAGTATGCCCAGCGACAGCGGGGGCGCGAAGTGAGATATGACGTTCACGCCCAGACGCTCGGTCATCAGGTTGCTTATGCGCCATGTTGTGGACGCCGCCGTATCCACGAGAGCGACGAGGGTAACGGCCAGGGTCAGCGGGACGGCGGCGGCGGCGATGGGTTCGTGCCGGACGAGCCCGACGGCCATCATGAACGGCGCGGCTATCAGGTTAGTGATGGCGAATCCGAGGAATACTCCGAAGAGTTCCAGCGATCTTTCGGAGGGCCTGGCAGAGTGGCTTTCATAGCGCCCGGCGACGGACGGCAACTCGTTGGCGAAATCCACCGCCCATCTGAAGCCGTATGCGCTCATCGCCGCAAGGCCGGCGGCGGCGAACGCCAGCAGTATGCCGATCGCGAAGCGGAGGTCCAGGGCGGAGCCGTCGCCAAATGCGGCGTTCCACGCTCCGGATTGGCTCATCACGACCACACCGGCGCCAAATGCAGCGACCGCGAACGCGAGATAGACCCCGCCGCCGACCGCGCGGTATCTGGCTTCGGCTCTGAACAGATTGCCGATGATGACGACCAACAGCACGTGCCACGTCTGAAACAGCGCGGTCGTGATGGCGACTCCCACCAGACCGGCGGACCACGCGAAAAGCGCGTAGTTCCACTGCGCCGCAGCCCATAGGAACATCGTCCGGCTGCGAGAGCGCCGCAGCGCGAGCCTCCACACTCTCCCGTCCAGGAACAGCTTGCGGTAGGCGATTATCATCGCCGCCACGAGAATCGCTACTCGCCCGATTTCGAGCGCCGCGGCGAAGAGGAACGGGCTGTCTGTACCGACCAGCGCGATGAGCAGCGGCAGTGTCGAGAACAGCAGCATGGACAGCGCCATCAGCCCGGCGGCTCTCGTGGTGGCCGAGAGAGTAATCATAGTTGCTGTATCGCCGGCCATGCCGACGTAGGCTGCGCTCGCAGCCGGCTATGCCGGCGAAAGGTCTATGAGCAGGTTCTGCCAGGAATCTACAGTCGCGCGTTCGCCGGGTCGTATGATGGTGGTAGCCTCCGCCTCTTCGACGATAGCGGGGCCATCGAAGGAGGCGCCGGCGGACAGCCGATAGCGGTCGTACACAGGGGTTTCGACGAAACCCGTAGCCGGGAAGTACGCCCGGCGCGTTCCCGTTGCCGCGTTCGATGCCGAGTCATGGTCGTTAGACGACTGCTCGCGCAGCCGCAGATCGGGCCGGGGGCCGCTGACGTGGACGCGCCAGTTCTGCACTTCGATGGGCAGGCTCAGGTTGCGGCGGCTGTACAGTTGCTGGTAGATGGCGTGGAAATCGGCTTCTATCGCTTCGATCCTGGATGCGGACAGTTCATCGTCGGGGATGGGGACGTTGATTTCGTGAATCTGTCCGACGAGGCGCATATCAGCCGAACGGCTGACGCGCACGTCCTCGGCGGGCACGCCGGAGGAGCCGAGCATATCGCGTCCCCATATCTCCATCTCCGCCAGGGCGCCGTTGACGACGTTCCAGTCCGCCCTCTCGAGCAGGCCGGGGTCTGAGCGGACGCTCTCGAAAGAGAGCGGGGCGGCGAGGCAGCCGAGCGCGGAGGTTACGCCCGCTCCAAGCGGCACGACGACACGAGACGCGCCGAGGATGCGGGCGACTTCGCAGGCGTGCGCCGGTCCTGCGCCTCCAAAGGCGACGATAGCGTAGCGGCGGGGGTCTTTGTTGCGACCGATTATGTGGATGCGGGCGGCGGCCGCCATGCTCTCGGTAACGACGCTGTACACGCCCCAGGCGGCTTCGACCGCGCTCATGCCGAGCTGGGCGCCGAGTACCGTCATAACGCGCTCGGCGGCGGCGGTGTCGAGCGTCATCCGTCCGCCGAGGAAGTAGTCCGGGTTCAGGTAGCCGAGCGTGAGGTTGGCGTCGGTAACCGTCGGCTGGCCGCCGCCAAGCCCGTAGCAGGCGGGGCCCGGGCTCGCGCCCGCGCTCTGCGGGCCTACGCGTAGCAAGTCCAGACCATCGAGCCAAGCGATGCTGCCGCCGCCCGATCCTATCTCTATCAGATCGAGGACGGGTATGAGGATGGGCAATCCGCTGCCGATCTTGAATCTGTGGACGCGGGCGATCTCTATCGAGTTCGTACGGCTCGGCGCGCCGTCTTCTATAACACAAGTCTTGGCGGTGGTTCCGCCCATGTCGAGCGAGATCAGATCCGGTTCTCCAAGCAGACGGCTGTAGAAGCCCGCCGCGAGCGCTCCGGCGGCGGGGCCGGATTCCAACATTCGCACCGGTCTGTCGCGCGCGGCGTCGGCGTCCATCACGCCACCGGCGGAGTGCATCACCAGCAGGCGACCGCCGTAACCCTCGTCGGCGAGTTCACGCTCTACTCCATGCAGATAGTTCGACACGGACGGCTTTACGTAGCCGTCGGCGACGGTGGTCGAGGCGCGCTCGTACTCGTTGATGACAGGGGCGACTTCGGACGAGAGCGACAGGCTCAAGTCGGGACGCCGCTGGCGGATACGATCCGCGAGCGCGCGTTCGTGATCGGGGTTGCGGTAGGCGTGCAACAGCGATATGGCGACCGCTTGGACGCCTTGCTCGACGAGCGCGTCCACCAGTTCGACAGCGTGATCGAGGTCTATCGGCACCAGCGTCCGACCGTCGCGGTCTATGCGTTCGTTCACCTCGGCGCGCAGGTATCTCGGCGCGAGCGGTTCCGGGAACTGCGCGTGGAGGTCATGCATATCGTAGATCTGCTCGCGGCCCATTTCGAGGACGTCTCGGAAGCCTCGCGTGGTGAGCAGCGCAATCTCAGCGCCCTTGCGTTCGATGATGGCGTTGGTAGCCAGCGTCGTGCTGTGGACGACCAGGCGAAGCGACTCAGGCGCGGCGCCGGTGTCGCGCAGCAGTTCGCGGACGCCCCGTATGAGCGCGCGGGACGGGTCTTCGGGGTCCGTCAGAACCTTGTGGACGTGGAGGCTGCCGGTTTCGGCGTCGTAGAGGGTGAAGTCTGTGAAGGTGCCGCCGATGTCTATGCTGAGGGAATGTTGCAAGGTTGTCTCCAAGTACGTCTCGGCTACCGCACGGCTCGTTCTTCGTACACGCGGTGGGCGCGGTCTATGGCGGCTACTCGGCCGCGGACGAGGTCTTCCTGGCGACCGCGCGCCCACTGGTTGGAGCCTTCGATTCCGGCGAGGGATCCCTGGAACTGGGGCATGACGTAGCGCGCCAGTAGCTCGTAGCTGTTGAGGATGCGGTCGCGCGGCGCCCAGTCTATGGTCTGAACTAGCAGGCCGCCGAAGCCGCCGCTCTGCTCTTCGAGGCGGCGGATGCCGGCAACACAGTCGTCGGGAGTGCCTATTATCCACGAGCCGTTCTCGGCCATGTGGTCTATGACTTCTTCGAGGGGGCCATCGAAGGCCGCCTTGCGCCCATTCGTCTCCTCGGTGTATTCGCGCAGGAAGCGCCCAGCGCCCAGTCGCGCCTCGTCGAACGCCTGCTGGCGATCCTCGGCGAGGTGTATGGGAATGGTGAGCCGCCAGTCGAAGCGGTCAACCTTCTGCCCGTGCTCAGCAGCGGACTCTTCGGCGATGTCCCACAGTCCACGCAGGTTGGACTCGCCGGACGACGGGTCTCGCGGTACGGTGATGGTCAGTACCGATGCGCCGTACTTGCCCGCCAGCATCACCCCCGCCGGAGACTGCACCGATGCGACGGCGATGGGCATGTGCGGCTTCTGGAACGGGCGTATCTGGAGCATCGCCTCGTTCAACTCGAACCAGTCGCTCTTGTAGGTCAGCGGCTCGGTCTCGGTGAACAGGCGGAGGATGATGCCTAGCGCCTCGTCCATCTTCTCGCGCTGCGTGGTGGGGTCTATGCCCATCATGTAGGCGTCGCCGGGCAGCGCGCCCGGGCCTACGCCGAACATCACGCGCCCGTGGGTCATGTGGTCGAGCTGCGTCATGCGGTTGGCGACCATCAGCGGGTGGTGGTACGGCAAGCTGACGACGCCGGTGCCGAGCTTTATGTGCCGGGTCCTGTCGGCTGCGACGCCCATGAAGATTTCGGGCGACGAGATTATCTCCCAGCCGGCGGAGTGGTGTTCGCCGATCCAAGCCTCGTCGTAGCCGAGGTAGTCCAGCCATTGGATAAGTTCTAGATCGCGGTCCATGGCGAGGGTAGGGTTCTCTCCGACGCGGTGGAAGGGACCGAGGAAGATGCCGAATTTCATTCTTTCAGGGAGCGCCATTTCGTCTCTCCTTGTACGTTAGTCGAAAGACACGGGGCGATAGACGCGGGCGGCCACGTCGTGGAACATATCGGCGCGCTCGGACGCCGAGTAGCCGGACGACAGCCGCTTGAAGGCGTTGTACATCACGTTGTATGAGAAGGACACCTTGTCCACGGGGAAGTTGCTTTCGAACATGCATCGGCTGGGTCCGAACTGTTCGATGCAGTAGTGCATGAACGGCGCCATGTCGTCGGCTAACTCTTCGGAGCCGACGGGTGTGCTGCGTTCGTGCCAGCCGAAGCCTGTCTGAGGCATACCTAGCCCGCCGAGCTTGACGACGACGTTCGGGCACTCCGCGACCGCCGCTATGCCGGCGCGCCACGCGGGGAGCGTCTCGTCGTTGTTCGCGTAGGGGCCGACGCGCAGCAAGCCGCCGACGTGGTCCAGGATGATGGTCAGATCCGGCACCGCTTTGGCGAAGTCGGCAAGTTCGCGCATCTGCGGGAAGTACATCCAGCCTTCGAGCGACAAGCCCATCCTCGCCAGCACGCGGGCGCCGGCGCGGAAGTCGTCACTGGCGAGCTGTCCGGGCATACGGTAGGCGGAGGTCAGTTCGATCTCGGGATGCGGGTCCCACGTTACGGAGTGACGGATGCCTCGGAACCTGTTGGGGCTTGCGGCTTGAAGAGCTTCGAGAACCGGCTCTACGGCGTCGCCCAAGTTCAGGTTGGCATGGCCGACGATGGCAGCCGCCGCGCGGGTGGGCCCGTACAGCCCGTTCTCGCTCGCCGCCGCCAAGCCCTGCACGAACTCTACCTCGCCGACCGGCTTCATCTCGTCCGGACCGCCGGATCTGTACATGGCGCGCGCCTCGACGAACACGGTGGAGCGGACGTTGTGGCCGCTGTTCACGTCGTCTGCGAGTTCGTGCAGCAGGTATCTCTGGTAGGGGATGCGTTCGGTTCGCATATCCCAAAAGTGGTGGTGCGGGTCGCAAATTGGCAGATCGGGTTCGAGCGTCTCCTCCTGTGTCAGCGCGAGCCAGTCATTTCCTCCGAACGGCATGGGTGGGACCTCCCCAAATTAGTGTAGCGGCGCAATCATAGCACAGTGTAGGCTTTGTGAGGAGTTACGAGTGAAGAGTTAGGGGTTAGATACCGAACAAGGAGAGGGCGCTGATGGCGATCGAGTTTCTGAGCAACGAAGAGATAGTGCAGCGCGCGCGCAAGAATCTGGAGCAGGGCGCGTGGGACTACCTGACGGGCGCGTCGGAGTCGGAGACGACGATGCGGCGCAACCGGCTGGCTTTCGACCGCGTGGCGTTCCGTCCTCGCGTGCTGGTGGACGTGTCGAGCGTGGATACATCCACGACGTTTCTGGGTCGGAAGCTGCGAATCCCGGCGCTGCTGGCGCCGATCGGCTCGCTGCAGGTCTTCCATCCGGACGCCGGCGCCGGCTCGACGCGGGCGGCTGCGGAGTTCGGCGCGATGCACGTAGTGAGTTCGGTAACGGACCCGGGCTTGGAAGCCATCGCCGCGGCGGTTGACTATCCCAAGGTCTTCCAGCTCTATCTGCACGGCGACTGGTCTTGGATAGAGGAGCGCGTGGCGGCTATCAAGGAGGCGGGATACATAGGGCTGTGCATCACGGTTGACACGGCTAGTTACAGTCGCCGCGAGCGTCCGATGCTCACGCGCTGGAATCCGCCGACGCGGCGCGGCGAGAGCCCCGATCCGCGACACGCGGCTTCGGTTACTTGGGACACGGTTGACCGCATCAAGGAGCTTGCGGGGCTGCCGTTCATGCTCAAGGGAATCGCGACCGCCGAAGACGCGAAGATAGCGATAGACCATGGTGTGGACGTGGTATGGGTATCCAACCACGGCGGGCGACAGCTGGACCACGGTCAAGGCACGCTGGAGATGCTGCCGGAGATAGCGGAGGCGGTTGACGGACGAGCGGAGATAGTTCTGGACGGCGGCGTTCAGCGCGGCACGGACATCGCTAAGGCGGTGGCTATGGGCGCGGACGTAGTGGCGCTGGGCAAGCTGCAAGGTTGGGGGCTGGCGGCGAACGGGCCGGACGGCGTTGTGCGTATGCTGGAGATTCTGGAGGAGGAGCTGACGGTGGCGATGGCGCTGCTGGGGGTTACGGAAGTGTCGCAGCTAAACGGCAACTACCTGTGCGAGGCGGAGCCGGTGGTCGCGCCGCACGAGATGAGTTCGTGGACGAATATGCCAGAGGGGAGGATAGGGTAAGATTGCAGCATGGGCTTCAGCGCCTGAGCAAGACTCAAGCAAGACACCGGAAGGGAGGCATTCGATGCCATACGCCATCAATCACGTACACATAAGGGCGAAGGATCCGCATGCTTCGGCGGCGTGGTACGCGGAACACTTCGGCGCGAAGGTTCTGGGAGCGCGGGAGGTGATGCCCGGCACGATCACCGTGAGTATGGACGCCGGTGGGCCGGTGCACCTGAACATCTCGTCGAAACCGGAGGGGACTCCGGACATCCACAGCGAGGCCGAGCTGAACCGGCTAGGACTGGAACACTTCGGGTTCGATGTCGAGGACATCGAGGCGGACATGGCGCGGCTCGAAGCGGCGGGCGTCCGCGTGGTACTGCCGATAACTGAGGTTCCCGGTGGCGCGAAACTATCGTACATCGAAGGTCCCGACAACGTACTTATTGAGCTTGTTCAGCCTCCGGTGGGCTAACCCACATACGCCCCGCGCCGTTGTATAATCTAAGAGGATAGCCTGAACAGGAGATTCAGACATGCGGCAGCGCGCCATCGGCAGGGATTTCGGACTCAGCTTCCGCATGGGGTTCACCATGCTGATGCTGGCCGGGCTGTGGGTCGTGTTCATGGGGCTGCTGTTCTGGGCGGGCATCCCCTGGTTCCTGGTGCTTGGGTTCGCCATCATCGGCGTGGTGATGCAGTACTACGCTTCCGACAAGCTCGTTATGATGTCCACCGGCGCGCGCGAGGTGTCGGCGCAGGAGGAGCCGTGGCTGCACGGTACGATCGAACGGCTGGCGCAGATGTACGAGATGCCCAAGCCGAAGAAGATCGCCATCATGGAGACGCACGTCCCCAATGCCTTCGCCACCGGACGCAACCCGCAGAACGCCGTCGTCGCGGTTACGCGGGGCCTGCTGAACCGGCTGAACGACCGCGAGGTCGAGGCGGTGCTGGGACATGAGTTGGCGCACGTCAAGAACCGCGACGTGTCTGTGATGACGTGGGCGAGCCTCATAGTAATCGCGGCGGGCTACCTGATGCAGATGCTGTTCTGGATGAGCCTGTTCGGGGGCTTTGGCGGCTTCGGCTTCGGGGGCGGCGACGATGATGGCGACGGCGGCGGTGAAGGCGGCAACTTCTTCCTGATAATGATAGCGGTGTACATCGGAACCATCGCCATCTACTTCTTGGCGCAGCTGCTGGTGATGGCGCTGTCGCGCTACCGCGAGTACGCCGCCGATAGGAGCGGGGCAATCATAACCGGCGCGCCGATGCAGCTGGCGTCCGCGCTCTCCAAGATAGACAACGATATGTACCGCATTCCGGAGAAGGACTTGCGCGAGGTGGAACACGCCAACGCTTTCATGTTCGTCCCGGCGCTGTCTGGCAGCGGGGTCGCGCGGCTGATGTCGAGCCATCCGCCGACGGAGTTGCGAATCGAACGGCTGCGGCAGATGCAGAGCGAACTTGAGAGAGGGCGCGTCTAATGAGCATCTGGGCAGCGATCTTCGGACACACGAAGCCCAAGACGCCGGACAGGGAGCGTTTCTTCTCGATAGTCGGCGCGGCGGTCAGCATCGAGACGCGCGCCGACTTCCGCTCGACACGCCGCGCGGGCGTGGTGGTGAACCCGGTGGAGTCGTCGTACTTCGACAACCTCAACTCGGAGATTCGACAGCTCCTGGACGTGAGCGGACGCGCTACCGGCACGCGGTTCGAAATCGAGGACGATGAGTTCGGCACTCGCTGGATCGTTCTGGACGACCCCGACTTCGAGGACCTGGTAAGTCTGATCCACACGATCACGGAGACGATAGTAGATCACGGCTTTGCCGACCGGCTGCTGGCGGCGGCGTTCGGTTTCGAGTTCGAGGGCAAACCCGCCTACTGGCTTTACAGCTACAAGCAGGGGCGTTTCTACCCGTTCGCTCCGACAGGACAGCGCGAGCGCGACAACGCGCTGGAGATGCGTATAGGCGAGATAATGCGCGCGGAGAAGATACCCGTGCAGCGGAAGCTGGAAGACTGGTACGCGCTGTGGGGCATCCCGTTCTAAGAGATGGGAGATAAGAGGTAGGAAATAGAGGGGCGGGTTTGAAACCCGCCCCTACGTCTATCTTGGGGGGAGGGACAGGCCGTCTATGAACTCCAGGTTCGGCAGCTTGGCGAGCTCCGCGGGGGCGACTTTCAGCTTGGTGGAGCGGCTGCCGCCTCCCAGTATCACGTAGTCGAGGGCGCGGATCTTGGCGTCGGCGTATATGGGCAGGTCTTCGGGTAGGCCGAATGGGGTAACGCCGCCTATCATCATGCCTGTCAGATCCATCGTCTCGTCTGCGCCGGCGAACGAGGCGCGAGATACGCCCATCAGCCCCTTGACGCGCTTGTTCACGTCTAGCCTGTCGGTGGCGAGAACGATGCAGGCGCAATGCTTCTTCTGCCCGCGCTTGGATGCGACGACGATGGTGTTGCCGGAGTTTTCCGGCGGGTAGCCGTACTTCTCGCAGAAGGCGGCAGTGTCGGCGAAATCGGGATCTATCTCGAACATCTCGTGTTCGACGCCGAGCGCGTCCAACTGGGAAGATACTCCAGCCTCTATCTGTTCGGATGTTTGCATTTTCAGACTGCCTCCGATTTCTGTTCCAATAGTTTCTCTACTGTACCTAAATTTAACGGAAGGGCGCAAAGAATTCTAATTTGTATCTCTCCTGCGTTTCTGAGTTTAGATTGGGGGTAGGGTTGGGGGAACCTTTCGCGGTCCGCCGTCGTCTTGAACAGTAACGGGGCTATCCCGCAAACTGCACGCATTGGGAGATTGAGACTATGACTTCCGCAAGAACTTTGGCGACCATTCTGGCGATAGCCGCCTTGGCGCTGGCGCTGTCGGCCTGCTTGGACGATACGGGCCAGCTCAGGCCGGCGCAAATCCCGGTGGGGACACAGATTCCGACGTCGGCGGATGTGGACGGGTACTTGGTATCGGCGCCGGCGACGATGCGGGCGGGACTGAGCGAGGGCGTTACGGTATCGATGTTCGACGGTTCGGCGCCCGCGAGGGGCGAGGTTACGGTCATCCTGGCGCGTGGTGGCGAAGTCGTCGCGGAGGCTAAGCGGACAGTGAACGGCTCGGAGACCATCCCGCTCGAAATTTCCGCAGACGCGGACGGCAGATACGAGTTGGGAGTTCGAGGCCCGGGCTTCAGCGACTCCGCAAAGCTGGACGTGGTGGACGGTACGATCATCTTCGTGGAGACCGACAAGCCTATCTATAAGCCGGGCCAACCGCTGCGCGTCCGAGCGCTGCGGCTGAATGCCGATCTGAAACCCGCGCCCGGCATGGTTACGGTGGAGATACAGGACGCCAAGGGGCTGAAAGTCTTCAAGGAGGCGGTCGCCTCGGACGACTACGGCATGGCTACGGTCGAGATGCCGCTCTCTACGGAGCCGAACCTGGGAGTGTGGAAGATAACCGCGCAGTACGGCGAGCGATCGGCGCAGACGGACGCGCGCGTGGAACGCTACACGCTGCCCAAGTACGAGGTTGACGTGAGCCTGCCCCGCGACTGGGCGCTGGCGCACGAGTCGATAGAGGGCAAGATAGGCGCCGAGTACAGCTTCGGCAAGCCCGTGAGCGGCGAGGTTAGCATCGAAGCGTACCGGTACGTGGGAGAGTGGGAGCGGTACGCCACGTTCGACGAGGACATTGACGGGGAGGTGGAGTTCGAGCTTCCGGCGGTTGACTACGTGGCGGGCGTTCCGGCCGCGGGCGGACAGGGCAACGTCCGGCTCGAAGTTACTGTCAGCGAGCGGGCCACGGGCTACGTGGAGAAGACGACGCGGCTGCTGACCATCGCGGAAGCGCCGACAGTCCTGCGGCTGATCCTCGACAGCCCGGCGTTCAAGCCGTCGCTGCCGCTGTCGGCGCTGCTGATCACCGAGTCGCCCGGCAACGATCCGCTCGACCGCGCCGTGGAAGTCAGGATCGATCACTTGGACGAAGACTTGGAGGTTACGCACACGGAGACCCGCACCGTCAACACCATTGGCGGCAAGGCTCTGTTCAAGATAACGACGCGCGAGGACGCGGTCGCTATGCGGGTAGAGGCGTATGTGGACTACTTGAGCGTTGTGCGAACGCTGCGAGCAAGCCATTCGCCTTCGGACAGCTTCATCCACGTCGAGCAGACCTCGCCCGCCGCGCTGAGCGTGGGGGACACAGCCTCGTTCACCGTTCACGCGACGAGGGACGCGCCGTCCACGTACTACGAGGTGATGTCGCGCGGCAAGGTTGTGTTCTCGGACGTCAGCCGCACGGACGACATCGAGTTCACCGTCTCGCCGGTCATGGCGCCATCGTCGCGGCTGATCGTCTATCGCATCATGGACGGCAGCGAGGTCGCCGCCGACTACATTCCGTTCGACGTGAGCGGACAGTATCCGATGCAGACGTCCATCGAGCTCGCAAGCGACGAGGTAAAGCCGGGCGAATCGGTGAACATCGGCATCAAGACGCAGGGCGTTGCCAAGGTCGGGCTGGCGGCGGTGGACCGCTCGGTCTTCATCTTGGCAGAGAATCGGCTGAACCTTCAGCAGGTGTTCGCGGAGCTCGAGCGCCTGTACCAGGAGCCACAGTTCGAGCTGCACGACTACCACCCGGACACCATCACCACGCGGGGCGCGGAGGAGACGTTCGAGGAGGCGGGGCTGGTGGTGATGACAAACAAGGAGGTACCGGACGGCGAGAGGTACGAGCGCGAGATATTGGTATTTAGAGCGCAAGCGGAGGCGATGGAGGCCGCTCCGGCGCCGACAGCGGCGCCCGCCGCCGCCGCGCTAACGGCGCCCGCCGCCGCCGCGCTAACGGCGCAGGATGCCGGCGGTGATTTGGCTGAAGTCCAGCGCATTCGCCAGTTCTTCCCGGAGACGTGGCTGTGGCAGGACGTGGAGACCGACGCGAACGGCGACGCCACCGTCAGCGCCGAGGCGCCGGACAGCATCACGACGTGGATGCTGCGCGCGGTGTCGCTGTCGAAAGAGCATGGGCTTGGAGTGGCGGAGGCGGAGATGCGCGTCTTCCAGCCGTTCTTCGTATCGGTGGATCTGCCGTACTCGGCGGTGCGCGGCGAAGAGTTCCCGGTCAAGGTCGCGCTGTACAACTACCTGGATACCGAGCAGCAGTTCTTCGTAGAGCTTGCCGACTCGGACGACTACATGCTGCTAGACGAGGCGGAGAAGTCGGTAACGGTCGGCGGCTCCGACGTGGGCGGCGTGGAGTTCAGCGTCCGCATGACGGAGCTGGGCAGCGTTCCAATCGAGGTAACGGCGCGGAGCGTGGACGCCGCGGACGCGGTGATAAAGCCCATCATCGTGGAGCCGGAAGGGGTGAGCCACGAGTTCGTGGAGAACGTCATCCTGTCGGCGGGCGATGACGGGACGTTCACCATCAAGCCGCCGCCCGGGGCAGTGGACGGCTCGTCGCGCGCGGTCGTCGCGCTCAGCGGCAACTACCTTAGCCAGTCCATCGAGGGGTTGGAGAATCTGCTCCAGATGCCGTTCGGATGCGGCGAGCAGAACATGATACTGTTCGCGCCCAACGTGTTCGTCGCCCGTTATCTCGAAGAGACGGGGCAGATAAAGCCCGAAATAATGGCGAAGGCTGAGCATCTGATGACGACGGGCTACCAGCGCGAGCTGACCTACCGGCGCGCGGACGGCAGCTTCTCGGCTTTCGGCGACAGCGACGAGTCCGGCAGCCTGTGGCTAACCGCGTTCGTGCTCAAGACGTTCGCGCAGGCGAAGGGGCTGATCTACATGGACGACGCCGTGCTTGCCGACTCGGCGAACTGGATCGGCAGCCACCAGCAATCCGACGGCTCGTTCGAGCCGGTGGGGTTCCTGCATCACCAGGAGCTGCTTGGGGGACTGCAGGGCAGCGCTGCGCTGACGGCATACGTCGCCATCGCGCTACTTGAGGCGGGCGAGACGTCCCGCGCCAAGTCCGCCATCGCCTATCTCGAAGATCAGCTGGACTCGATAGACGACGCCTACGGCATGGCGATAACCGCCTACGCGCTCGCCCTTGCCGGCAGCGACTCCACGAGCGCGGCGCTGGATATTCTCACGGCTATGGCCAAGCAGTCCGACGACGGCATCTACTGGTCTGACGACGACGGTGTAGGGCCGGTTCCGTACAGGTCGGACACGCTGCCGGTTGGAACGAGCGTCCCGAACTCCGCCGCTGTGGAGACGACGGGTTACGCTATACTCGCGCTGCTGGAAGGCGGCGACAGGCTGACCGCGTCGGCGGCCGCGCGGTGGCTGGTAACGCAGCGCAACTCGTTCGGCGGCTACGGCTCTACCCAGGATACGGTCGTCGGCTTGCAGGCGCTGAGCGAGTTCGCCGCCAATGCGCGGTTCGACGTGGACCTTGACATTGCGCTCGCATCCGGCTCGTGGAGCCGGAGCGTCAGCGTCAACGCTTCCAACGCCGATGTCGTGCAGATCGTGGAAATTCCGGCCGGGGACAGCCTGAGCGTTGCGGCTGACGGTTCGGGCGAGGTGGTGATGCAGGTCGTCAATCGCTTCAACATGCCGGAAGTACGGGCGGTGGGCGAGGACATATTCACGATAGACGTAACGTACAGCGCTGAGCGGATAGAGGTGAACGACCGCATCGCCATAACCGCCGTCGCAGCCTTCACCCCACCGACGCCGGCGGACTCGGGCATGGTGGTGATAGACATAGCCATCCCGACCGGCTTCGCGGCGGTCGCGGATACGGTCGCGGCGCTGGTGGAAGACACGCCCAAGCTGAAGCACTACGACGTAGCGGGGCGCAAGGTCATCCTGTACGTGGAGGACATGGCGCCGAACGAGTCCATCAGCCTGGAGTTCGAGGCGGTGGCGCTGCACCCGGTGAAGGCGCAGCCCGTAACGTCGCAAGTCTATTCGTACTACACGCCGGACTGGAGGGGCGAGACGCTGGGCGCGGCATTGGAGGTTGCAAGCCAGTAGGAATTAAGCGGCGGCTGTGTGGTATCATCTAAAAGCAGCCGCGATTGCCGAAGTGGCGGAATGGTAGACGCGCCGGTCTCAAAAACCGGTGGGATAAAACCCGTGTCGGTTCGAGTCCGACCTTCGGCACCAGCATCGCGCGTTCATCTAGCCCCTAGGGGAGCGCCTAGAAGACATGGTCCCGCTCACCCGCCGTCGGCGCGTCCCCGCATGGGTTGCGTCATTCCAGTATCGAGACTTCCGTTATCTCTGGCTGTCGTCCGTCGTGCAGTCGGTCGGGATGGGAATGGAGTTCGTCGCGCTCGGCTGGCTGGTGCTGGATATGACCGGCTCTCCACTGTGGGTGGGCGTGGCGTCTGCGGCCCGAATGCTGCCGTTCTTCGTGATGGGCTTCGTATCGGGCGCGGTGGCCGACCGGGTAGATCGGCGCATCTTCGTCCGCTGGATGACGCTGGCGGGGGCAGGCGTCGCGGCGCTTACCGCGCTCGTTCTGTACGTGGACTACGCGCCGGACTGGACGGTTCCCGTCCTGAACGTCGCCTACAACCCCGTCTGGCCGATCATCGCGCTGACGGTGGTGATGGGCGTCGTGTGGGTGTTCGGCATGACGCTGCGCCAGGCGTACACCTACGACATCGTAGGCCCGGAGGCGGCGCTGAACGGAATGTCGCTGTCGGCGCTGAGCCAGCGGCTGGGGCAGGTGATGTCGGCGCCAGTGGCGGGCGCGATACTCGCCGTGGTCGGGTTCGAGGCTACGTTTCTGACCATCAGCGTATGCTACGCGGCCTCGACCGTATTGCTGTTCTGGACGCGCGAGGAGGGACAGGCGGCGGCGCGAACGCCGGAGCGCGTGTGGACGAACCTGGTGGGCTACTGGCAAATTCTGCGAGAGAACGCCACGCTGCTCACGCTGATGCTGCTGGCGGCGGCTACGGAGATATTCGGCTTTACTCACCAGAGCTTGCTGCCGGTGCTGGCGCGCGAAGAGCTTGGCGCCGGCTCGTTCGTGTTCGGGTTGATGAGCATGTTCCAGCAGGGCGGCGGCGTGATAGGGCTGACGCTACTGGCGGCTATGGGAGGCGGCGCGGGCTTCCGGCGCAAGGGACTGCTGATATTCGTGATAGCGGGCGGGTTCGGATTGGGCGAGATGGCGTTCTCGCTGGGCGGCGGGTTCGCGCTATTCGTCGTCGCGCTCGCCTTCATCAACGCCTGCGCCGCAGCTGTGGATACACTGTACAAGACGCTGATGCAGGAGGTCGTCCCGAACGAGCAGCGCGGACGAGCGATGGGCGCGTGGGTGTTCAGCATCGGCGTCGCGCCGGTCGGACACATTGGCGTCGGCGCGCTGGCGGAAGCGTTCGGAGCGCCGCGCGCGCTGCTCATCAACGGTTCGGCGCTGCTGGGCATCAGCCTGGCCACGGCGCTCTCGCTGCCAAAGATCCGACGACTGCCTTAGCAAGCCGAGCGCTCGACCGGTATTTGTCCGGCGCGACAGGCTTCTCGCTTCAGAGGGGTTGTCATCAATGCATGCAATGTGCAATTTCTAAGAAAAGTCTCAAATTTTGAACAGGCGGCCGCTAGAAGGCGCCACGCTCCGGCTGGTATCGTTTCTATTAAGATACGTTGCCGGGGGTATGGAAATGCAACTGGTTCATACACGCAGGATAGGCATTGGAGACAGGAGCCGGATCAGTCCATGGCGCACGGACGAATCTGAGGCCGTGAATGAGCCGATAGTCGCGGCGTGGGAGCGTCGCGACAGCCATCTCGTCAGAGTCAGAGCGATCTTCTCGGGAGGCGCCAGGGAACGCAGAGGCAGGATCTAGTCGATCTGCCGGTCTTTTCCATCAATCTTTCTCAAGGGGGTCGGTGAAAGCCGTCCCTCCTTTGTTTAAATTCTTAACGCGGGGGCGCAGATGCAAAGTGGTATAGGGGCAGCCGTTGACAGGGCGGACGCGGGTTCATAAACTCGGTTGCGGCGGAAATTAGCGATATAAGGAGGCGCGCGTACCATGCAGCAGGAACCCACCGCTCTGAGAATGGAGGATGCGGGCATCCGAGAGCTATTCTCGGAAGGCCAAAGGCTTCAGTCGTGGCTCGACGTGGAGGCTGCGCTGGCCCAGGCGCAGGCGGAGTTGGATGTAATCCCGTCGGATGCGGCGGCGGAGATAACGCGCAAGGCGAAGCTGGAGTATATGGACCGCGACGCCATCGACGAGGGGCTTGCGCGCACGGGGCACGGCCTTGTGCCGCTGATCTGGGAGCTCGACCGCGTGTGCGACGGCGACGCCGGCGGCTACGTCCACTGGGGCGCTACGACGCAGAACATCACACAAACAGGCAAGCTGATACAGCTTCGCAAGGCGCACCGCATCTACCTGTCGCAGCTTGGGCGCATCCTCGAACTGCTGGCGGATCTCGCCGAGCGGACACGCGACTACGCGCTGCCCGGACGCACTCACGGTCAGCACGCCGTTCCGGCGACGTTCGGGCTGAAGGTGGCGGTGTGGATTGACGAGCTGATCCGGCACGTCGAGCGGCTGCGCGAGTGCGAAGGGCGGGTCTTCGTCGCCATGCTGGGAGGCGGGGCGGGAACGCTCGGTTCGCTGGGCGAGATAGGGCTGGACATCCAGGACCTCATGGCTGAGAAGCTGGATATGCAGCCGATGCCCATGCCGTCGCGCACGACCGCCGATCACCTCTGCGAGTACGTGGCGCTTCTGGGAATGTTGTCGGCTACCTGCTCGAAGATCGGGCGCGAGGTCTATACGGCGATGAAGCAGGAGTTCGGGGAGATGGAGGAGCCAGTGCCGCCCGGCACGGTGGGTTCCAGCACGATGCCGCAGAAGCGCAACCCGAAGATAAGCCAGGACATCGTGGCGACGGCGGCGCAGGTACGCGCGCTGGTTCCGCTCGCGCTAGAATCCATGATGACCGAGCACGAAGCGGACCGCACGACGAGCGTGATGATGGACCGCGCGCTTACGCAGTCCGCCATCATCGTCGGAGACATGTTGCAGTACATGATAGAGCTGTTCAGCGGCATCCAGGTCTTTCCGGAGCGGATGCGCCAGAATCTCGACCTGTCGGGCGGGCTGATAATGTCCGAGGCGCTGATGCTTGAGCTGGGCCGGCGCATCGGGCGGCAGCGCGCCCACGACGCGATCTACGATGCGGCGCAGGCGTCGGTGGTCGAGCGCAGATCGTTCACTGAAGCGCTGGCGGACGAGGCGGACGTTCGGGAGAACCTGGACGACGCGCAGATCGAGGCGCTGCTGGACCCGACGCGGTACGTGGGCGCGTGCGGGCTGCTCGCCGACCGGTTCGCGGCAAGGGCGCGCGAGACGGCGGCGGGGTTGGCTATCTGAGCGGCAGTCCACCCGCCGGCGGTATCACGCCATCAGAGCGCATGGCGGCTATATGCGCGTCGGTGTAGCCTAGCTCCGCCAGTATCGCGTCGGTATCGGCGCCGAATACGGGAGACGTTCCGGTTCGGGCGGGAGTCTCGCTCAGCCGCTGTGGGGTTCCGCCGTGTTCTATGGAGCCGAACGTGGGATGTCGTTCTTCGATGACCAGGCCACGCTCTCGCGCGTAGTCGTCCGAGCGCGCGTCCGCGAGCGAGCGGTGGGGAGTCGCCGGTATTCCGGCGGCGGACAGGGCGTCCATCCACTCAGACGCCGGGCGGTCGGAGAATGCGGATTCCAGATCGCTCTCGCTTTCCGGCAGGGACAGCCGGGCGAGGTCGCCCTCTTCAGCCGACAGCGCAATCCAGCCGTCCGATGTCCGGTACAACCGTGAGAGCGGCCCCGTTCCCTTCGCCTGCGGCCCGCTGATCTCGTCGGGTTCGAAGCCTTCGTGGTCTATCATGTACGCTGATGAGAAGGTGGAGGCGGTGTGGGCAAGGGAGGTGTCTATCTTCTGCCCGCGCCCGGTGCGCTCGCGTTCGAGCAGGGCGAGCATGACGCCGTATGCCGCCATGATGCCGGTGCCGTAGTCGTTGAAGGTATAGGGCGGGGGACCAGGTTCGCCGTCGTCGCCGTCCACGCCGCCGTTGCGTATCTGCATTCCGGTCGCCGCCTGCGCGTTCTGGTCGAAGCCGGGACGCATCGCCCACGGCCCCCCCTGCCCGAAGGCGTTGATCGAAGCGTACACGATGCCGGGATTGCGCGCGCTCAGCTGCTCGTAGCCTATGCCCAGCCGCTCGGCAACGCCCTTGCGGAAGCCCTGCAAGATGACGTCGGACGTGTCGGCGAGCTTGTAGAACGCTTCCAGCCCAGCGTCCTTGGTGATGTTGATGGAGACGCTGCGCTTGCCGCGCCCGACGTCGAGCCAGGGCGTGAGCGCGGGCATCCTGTGTTCGGGATCGACCTTTATCACGTCCGCGCCGTACTCGGACAGGGTTCTGCCGCACGTGGGGCCGGCGAGTATGATGCAGAGGTCGAGAACGCGGATTCCGTCGAGGGCTGTGGGGGCGGCGGGCTCATATGGATTAGCGGTCATGTGTATCATCTCCAAGCAGCTCATGGTTGTGTTCGCCCAACCGGGGCGCCGACGTGGGCGCGCCGCCCGGCGTGTCGCTCATGTTGACCTGGATTCCGACCTGGCGCATGGGGCCAAATTCGGCGTCTTGGACTTCGATCATAGCGCCGGACGCCCAGGCGTGGTCGGTATCCATCCACTCGCGCAGGGTGCGGCACATGGTCAGGGGAACGCCGGCGTCCGCCATGAGCGTCTCCCATTCGAGGGCGGGACGGTCCAGCCACGGCTCGGCAAAGCGAGCCGCCCACTCCTCGCGCTCCTCTACGTTTACGCGGAGGCGATCGTCGGTGAGCGGGACGTACCAGTTGGGATGTCCGAGGACGTCGAGGATGGGGCGGAGCGAACGTTCGTAACCGGCGTTGAGGTTTATCCAGCGTCCGTCGCCGCAGCGGTAGAAGCGTCCGATGGCGGGCGACAGCGGCGCGGGCGCGGCGGGGATGTCCGGACGGCGGACGAGGGCTGATCCCATCGCTGCGAACATGGCGTCGTACAGTGGTACGGAGACATCCTGTCCCGCGCCGGCGCGTTCGCGGTGGAACAGCGCGGCGACGATCGCGGACGCGGCGACCATCGCGCCGAATATGCTGGCGTAGGGCAGGGCGATGAAGCTAGCGCCCTCGTCAGAATCCGGACTTCGATCCGCATAGACGCCGGTGGCGGCGGAGATTAGCAGTTCGTGGACGGGGAAAGGGCCGGGCGTGGCAGCCTGTGGGTGGGTTTCGCCGAATCCGGGCAGCGACAGGTGTATGACGTCGGGGCGGACGCTCCGCGCGTAGGCGGCATCCACACCGTAGGGGTTGACGCCTGATGAGAACGATTCGATGACGACGTCCGCGTCGCGCAGGATTCGGCGTAGATGCGCGCCTTTGCCATCGGGAGCGATCGTCACGGAGCGTTTGGCGCGGTTCCAGACGCTGAAGACGGGGCTGCCGCGCATCGGATCGCCTCCGGGCGGCTCGACCTTTACCACGTCCGCGCCCTGGTCGGCGAGGAGCATCCCGAGTACGGCTACGGCCGGGTGGTCTCCGAGTTCTACAATCCGGTAAGTTGAAAGGGCTCCGGGCATCGAATCACCTCCGGCGGTGATTTTAGCATCTTTAGTGGAGGGAATCCTTGTCTCAGACCAGAAAACTTCTAATCGCCACCCACAACACCGGCAAACTGCGTGAACTGGCGGAGTTGCTGGGCGGCATCCCGTATCAGCTAGTATCGCTGTCGGACGTGGGGATCGTCGAGGACGTGGAGGAGACGGGGCGAACGTTCGAGGAGAACGCCACACTGAAGGCCGAGACGTACCGCGATCTGAGCGGCCTGCCGACGTTGGCTGACGATTCGGGACTCGAGGTGGACGCGCTGGACGGCGAGCCGGGCGTGCTGTCGGCGCGGTATGCGGGCGAAGACGCGACGGATGCGGATCGCGTGGCGCTGCTGCTGCGCAATCTCGCGGACGCGCCGTCGGAGGAGCGCACGGCGCGGTTCCGCTGCGTAATCGCGGTTGCGGCGCCCGGTCAGCGGACGCGGCTGTACGATGGCGCGTGTGAGGGGCTGATCGTGGATGAGCCGCGAGGGGATAACGGGTTTGGGTACGATCCGGTATTCCTGCTGCCGGACGAGGGGATGACGATGGCTGAACTGCCTTCCGAGAGGAAGAACGCGGTCAGTCACCGGGCGGTCACTGCAAAGAAGGCAGCCGGTGATTTGTGTATAATGAGCGTATGACACTCGCAAATACTGGACCCGATACCGCTTTGCGCGACCGCTTCAGGCGTCCGCTGCGCGATCTTCGTATTTCGGTAACCGACAGGTGCAACTTCCGTTGCCCATACTGTATGCCGGCGGAGATCTACGGCGAGCGCTACCAGTTTCTGCCGCGCGACGAACTGCTGACGTTCGAGGAGATTGCGCGGCTCGCGCGCATCCTCGCGGGGCTGGGCGTGGTCAAGGCGCGCATCACGGGCGGCGAGCCGCTGGTTCGGGCCAACATAGACCGGCTGGTTTCGATGCTTTCCGGAGTGGAGGGCATCGAAGACCTGACGATGACGACGAACGCCTACCTATTGGCGCAGTTCGCCGAGAAGTTGCGCGACGCCGGCCTCCAACGCATCACCATCAGCCTGGACTCGCTGGACGACGAGGTCTTCCGCGTGATGAACGGGCGCAACTTCGGTCCGGAGCGCGTCCTGGAAGGCATCGCGGCGGCGGACGCGGCGGGCTTCAGCCCGATCAAGATAAACGCCGTCGTCAAGCGCGGGGTGAACGATCATACCATGGTTGATTTGGTCCGTTTCGCCCGTGAGCGAGGCTACATCGTCCGCTTCATCGAATACATGGACGTAGGCACTCTGAACGGCTGGAAGATGGACGACGTGGTGCCGGCGGACGAGATAGTGGAAAGAATCCACGCTGAGATGCCGCTGGAGTCTGTCTCGGCGAACTACACCGGCGAGGTGGCGATGCGATACGGGTTCGCGGACGGCGAGGGCGAGATAGGCGTGATAGCGTCCGTAACCAAGCCTTTCTGCGGCGATTGCACGAGGATGCGGCTGTCTCCGGAAGGCCGGATAGTTACGTGTCTGTTCGCGTCTTCCGGCACGGATCTGCGGACGCCGCTACGAGACGGCGCGACGGACGCGGAGATAGAGGACATCGTTCGAGGAACCTGGGGAGCGCGGGAAGATCGCTACTCGGAGATTCGGACGATGTTTACGGACGCCCCGCGCAAGAAGGTGGAGATGTACCACATAGGCGGGTAGCAAGCCACACGCTTGACCGGGATTGGGAGGACGAGGCTTGTTGCCCCTATCAACTGGCAACAGCGGGGATGCCCAACACCGCCTCCCTAGGTTCCTACCCTCACGGGAACGACGGGATTTTCGTCAAACGCCAAGATGCCCCGCAGGTTTTGCGGGGCATCTGCTTTTCAGACGGTTCGGTTCGCGGTTCGGTTACGCTTTGTTGCGCGACCTGCGCCCGCGTATGGACATTACGCCGCCGACCGCAAGCAGCGCGAACGCGATGAGCGCTGCGAGCTGTATGGCTGCAGATGCGCTGGCGTCGCCTACTCCGGGCAGACCGGGCGCCGTGGGCTGGACCGGCGTTGGCGTCGGCGTGGCCGTTGGCAGCGGCGTCGGCGTCGGCGTGGCGGTCGGAGCCGGCGTGGGTGTCGGCGTAGCGAGAATCGGCAGGCCGCCGGCGACCACGGACAGGGTCGCGGCCTTCTGTGAGTTCTCGTAAGCCATCATCGCGCCGTGTTCGCTCGTCTCGGCCACGATCATGGGCGGCGCCTCATCATCGTCCTCATCAATTACTTCTCTCTGGCCGAGCATACCGTCGCCGTTGACGTCGAAGCCGTTGGCGGCGACGTCCAAGTAGGCGACCACGGAACGACCGGACGAGCCGAACGTGCCTGCCGGCGGACCGATGAATATCTGGGCGATCTGGAGCGAGTCCTGGCCGAGAGCCATGACGGCGGCATCCCGAGCGTTCATCATCCACATCTCGGCGTTGCCGAACCCGGTTGCGGCCATTGACGAATACATCGCCATGTTGGAGCCATCCCGAGGCATGGAGCTTGCTCTCATCGCGGCGGCTTTGGCAGCTGCCGCGTGCGCCAAGGCGCCGACTCCGTCTCCTGGGTCGCCGCCTTCGGCCATGTAGTTGGCGCCTTCAGACCCTTCCAGGATGTTGATGACGTGCTGGGCATGCGCCTTCGCCCCCTCGAGGGTTTCCGAGCTTGCCGCAAGCTGGGCGTGCATCTCCGCCACTTCGATCTGCATGTTGAGATTGGCGCCGGAACTTATGAGCATCCGCAGCGTTTCAGCCGTCTGGGCCGTGAAGGTTTCGGACGCTATCCCTTGATCAGTGGGTCGGTCCGGAGACGAACCCGCTTGTTCGACTGAGATGACCCAGCCGCTGTACATGGCGATGAGATTCGCCCCGACGTAGTTGGCTGACTCGGCTCCGAACTTGAGATTCGCGTTGCCGGATGCATCAACGGCCAGAGAACCGAGTCTCAGGAAGCCGGACTGCTCGTCTGCGACGAGCCACGCGACGTACTCCATGCCTTCAGCCGCGGGCGTGGCCCCGCTGATATTGACCTCTATGCCGTCGCTGACGGCGGCGTCATCGAAGACTACGGCAGAGCCTTCGCCAACCGGCGTCGCTTGGGCGATGACCACTGTCGCGGGTACCGCCAGCAGCAGCAAGAGGGTCAAGACGAGTAGGAATTTAGACCTGGGCATACTTAATGTCCCCCTCCTAGAGTATTGAGGATGATGACCTATATTATCAAAAGTCTCAAACAATTTTGTACCGTTGATACACTACCATATGGCGCAAGTCAAGCATAGGGCTTGAGCGGCGATATTTGCGGCAATTCCTAGAGGTCGCCGCGCAAGTCTTGGACGCCGCCTAATTCCATTCAGGCCCTGCGGCGTCGAACTCCC
The DNA here is from genome assembly GCA_034420955.1 of Dehalococcoidia bacterium. Classification (GTDB taxonomy): domain Bacteria; phylum Chloroflexota; class Dehalococcoidia; order Lucifugimonadales; family UBA1123; genus VXRN01. The sequence continues at coordinate 46,762 of DAOUKV010000020.1, read as the reverse complement.
AGATATTGGGCACAGCTATGATAGCAGTCTGGCCCTATCCAGTCGAGTCTAACATTGGAGCTAGGGTGAATGATACAGCGTATTGGCTCGACAAGCTAGACCCCGTGGAGAAAGGCGTGGACAGGGAGGTGTGAAGGGGGGTTAGGAACGCCACAGGGTCAGGGGCATGGATGGCGGCGCCGATCGATGGCGGTCGAGGGGGAGGACGAGCGCAGACCGGTCAGACGGCTGAGCAGGCTTTCGAACGCTCCGGCGGCGGGACGCTCGGATTCGATGCGGCGCATGAGGCGACGCCGGACCCTATCGGGGACGACGCGCTGGGGCGCCGAGTAGGCAAGCTCGGCTATGGAGTCTTCGTAACAGGAGACGTTTGGGACGTTTGGGGTGAAGCGCGAGCCGGACGCGAGCCGGAAGGTACGCGCGCATAGCTCGCAGGTCTCTAGGTGCGATTCGACCGGCAAACGCCGCGTCTCGCATATCGCGCCGGACAAGTATGGCCATATGAGTTCGATGGCCGCTCGGCAATCTATTTTGGCTACACTCGGCTTATCCAGGGGTTTGCGCTCCCATCGTGTCTCTGAGTTTTCTGATGCCCAGTCGTATTCTGGTCTTGACGGTTCCGAGCGGCTGATCGAGGCGTTTGGAGATCTCGGAGTGCGTCATCCCTCCAAAGTACGCCAGTACCAGAACCTCCCGCTGTTCCGGCCTGAGCGTGGTTAGCGCGTCTTTGAGACGGCTGCCCTCGAACTGCGCGGTGGCATATTCGGAGGGGTCGCCGTCGCGCGACTCGGATGGCCTGTTGGTCAGGTCCACGCCATGCCGTACGCGGTCGTAATGTCTCTTGCGCTTTCTAAGCTCGTCTATCGTACGGTTGTGCGCGATTCTGAAGAGCCAACTCTTCACGCTGCCGCGCGGCGCCTTGTAGCTGCCGGCTCGACGCCACACGTTGAAGAACGTGTCTTGCGCCACTTCCTCAGCCGCGCCCGGGTCCCTCAGCATGTGCATAGCCAGCGAGTACACCGGGCCGGAGTAGCGCGTGTAGAGCGCCTCTAGCGCGTGGCGGTCTCTTTCGCATATCGCCTCTATCAGATTGTTGTCTTCCGCCTGTTCGTAGCGCATGTTTCTCACCATTCATACGTTTGGGTATGCCGGCTAGATTTGTTGCCGAGCGGGTATCTTGTCTGGTCTAATGGCCCCTGAGACTCTTGAAACTATGTATGCCCTCGCAAGTTACAACGCCACGTGGTGGCGGTTGGATAGCGGTTGTGGCGGGTGATTATGAGTTTGTCTTGCTACAACTTAGATGCGCGGACGCTGATGAACGGCGCAGCCAGGCTTGGCGTTTGTCTGAGCGCGGAGCAGGCCCGCCTGTTCCGGCGGTACTACATGTCTATGGTGGAGTGGAACGCGAGGGTGAATCTGACGACGGTTACGGAGTGGGAGCAGGCGCAGCGACGTCACTTTCTTGATTCGCTGTCGGTACGCGGCGCGCTGACGGCGCGCGTCTTCGACGGCATCTGGGAACGCGGGCGGTTCGTGGACGTGGGAAGCGGCGCGGGGCTGCCGGGCATTCCCCTGAAGATAGCGTTCCCGGGCATGACGGGCGCGCTGGTGGAGGCAACGGAGAGGAAGGCGCGCTTTCTGCGCGAGATGGTGAGCGCTCTTTCGCTGGACGGCTTGGAGGTAGCGCGTGGGCGCGCGGAGGATCTGGCGCGGCTGCCGGAGATGCGCGAGCGGTTCGACGTCGCGCTGGCGCGCGCGGTCGCGCCGATGCCCGCGCTAGCGGAGTTGACGCTGCCGTTCTGCCGCGTTGGCGGGTGGGCGATCGTCCACAAGACACTGGACGCGGCTGAGGAGATAGAGTCGGCTCGGCACGCGATCGAGGAGTTGGGCGGAGAGATTCGCGGCCCGGTTGGGCCTTTGTCCGAACATTCCGGGGGACATCCGGGCGAATCGGGTCCGGCCGGTCCAGATGGTTCGGAGTCTCGTCGGACGCTGCTGGTCATCGAAAAGGTCGCGCCGACGCCGACGCGTTATCCGCGCCGCGCCGGCGTTCCCGCCAAGCGTCCGCTTATGGACCCGGATCGGGGCCCACGCCGCGGCTCGGGTCAGGCGGGGCGCGCCGGCCGCGAAGTCGGATGAGCCCGTTCAGAGGAGCGCAGCCGCCCGGAAGCTCTATCGGGCGAAGTTTTCTTTCGGCGCCCACGCTGCTGTCTTTCGCGCTTGCCGCGGCGCTCATCGCGGTTCTGGCGACCACGTTCGACCTGGATTGGGAGCGGACGTGGAGCAACATCCGAGCGATGAACCCGTGGATGTACGCGCTGGCGCTGTTCGCATACTACTCCAGCTTCGCGTTCAGAGGAGTTCGCTGGCGAATCCTCGCGGAGAACGCCATAGACGGTGATGCCGGCGACGACGCGGACGAAGTTCGCCTGCCGTCTTCGCTGTGGATCGGCGGGCTGATAGTGATAGGCTGGTTCGTCAACTCGATAACGTGGCTGCGACTCGGCGACGCCTACCGCGCCTACGCCCTGGGCAACGATTCGGGCGCGACGTTTTCGTGGAGTCTTGGCACCGTGTTCGCCGAGCGGGTGCTGGACATGGTCACGGTAGCCGCGCTCATCGTAGTCTCGATCGCGCTGCTGGCCGCTACCGGCGGGCTGCCCGGGGCGTGGTGGTGGTACATCATCGCGATCGCGATGGTCATGGCATTCGCCATTAGCTTAGCAGCCGCGCTAATGAAGCGTTACGGCGCGAGCCTTGCCCGGATCCTGCCCAGCGGTCTGGCGGGGGCGTACCACGCTTTCCAAGAAGGCGCGCTGAGGAGTTTCGACCGTCTGCCCGCCGCGCTTTCGCTGGGCGCCATCGGCTGGCTGATGGAGATAGCGCGGCTCTATTTCGTCGTAGAGGCGCTGGGCATAGAGGTCGGCTTCGCGCTCATCCCGGTTGTCGCGCTCGGCCACGCGGTGCTCAGCACCGCGCCGACGCCGGGCGGAATGGGCGCCGTAGAAACGGGAGTTACCGGTCTGCTGCTCATAGAGTCGAGCGCGGCTGACGCGGCGTCCATCGTCATAATAGACAGGTCAATAACCTATCTCAGCGTGATCGCCGTCGGCGGCGCGCTCTTCATACTGAGACAGATAGTTCAAGCGAAGAGGGCCGGAAGGGAACGAGGAGCCGGGCCGGAGGCTGAAACGCGCGCTTGACGCGCCGGCTGAGGCGAAAATTTGAGTGTATATGCATTCATGCTTTATTAATCTTGACTTGTTCCTGAAATAGGCGTAGGCTAGGTTCGCAGAATAATCCATATGGGGGAAACGAATATGGTTGCTAAGGCTGTCCACCACGTCGTCAAGCGTCCGGGGAGGCTTCTGGGCCACGACGACTATGACATCCCGGTTCCTGACGCGCTGGTTACTGTGCCCGGGATCCGGAAGATCGACGAGGACGTCTCGTTCTACACGCGAGTCGATCCGCTCGAGTCGCAGAACATCGAAAAGGCGGCTGACCGAGAGTGGGTGTGGACAGTGTACACGCCCGAGGTTTACCACTACCGCGAGGAGCACGACAAGGTCAACCAGCCGCTCGTGGACGCCGCAGCGGTGTCCGGCGAGATCCAGCCGACGGGTACGCCGGAGATCGGCGTGGACCAGACGGATGTGATCCGGCTGAAGGCGCGCGAGCTCGGGTTCGGGGAGGTCGGCTTCACGCGATTCGACCGCCACTACGCCTACAAGAGCAAGCGCCGCTGGATCAAGTACGAGCACGCCATCTGCCTCGCGCTGGAGCAGGACTACTGGCAGACGCAGACGATCCCGTCGCTGGACGCGGAGTTCGCGCACTTCGGCACCTACGAGATAGAGGGCGCGGCAGGCCTGGAGCTTGCTGCCTACATCCGCGAGCTGGGCTACCACGCGCAGGTTCACAGTCCCAACGACAACAGCGCGGCGTACATTCCCATGTTCGTCGCCGCCGGTCTGGGCCAGCTGGGCGCGAACGGCCAGCTGCTCTCGCCGCACTTCGGCTCGCGCGCGCGTCTGATGATAATAACGACCGACGCGCCCGTAACCTACGACGAGCCGATAGACTACGGCATCCACCAGTTCTGCCAGGAGTGCCAAGTCTGCGTGAACCGCTGCCCGGGTCGCGCCCTGGTGAAGGAGAAGGTCTGGTGGCGCGGCGTCGAGAAGAACAAGCTGATCTACGACCGCTGCCGCCCTGTCATGGCTACCTACGAGGGCTGCGCCGTGTGCATGAAGGTCTGCCCCGTGCAGCGCTACGGCCTGAAGCCGGTGATGGAACACTACGTCGAGACCGACGGAGAGATTCTCGGCAAGGGCACCGACAACCTGGAAGGCTACGAGCTTCGGGACAAGGGCTACTACGGCCCCGGCAAGCTGCCCAAGTTCACACGCGCGTTCTTCGACTTCCCGCACGGGAAGAAGGACGAGTGGTTGTTCAACGAGTTCAAGGAGAAGCTGCAGTCGAACGGCGAGCCTACGCAGAACGACGTCGACGAGTTCGTAACCGAGCTTCAGGCGATCCTCGCGGCGGGCGAGACGACGCGCGGCGACGAGTAGCCCGACAGTGCAGGAGAGTTAGGAGTTAGAGCCTCTCTTCGTCCCCTCTCCTGCCACCGTAACGAATGGAGCGAACGGGGCCGGTCTTGGCGCCAAGGTCGGCCCCGCGTTCCGTTCGCGGTCAAAGGCGCATCCCAAAATCAAGCCCACACCGCTTCCATACAGCGAGGTCAACCCATGCCCGCCTTCAGGAAAGAGCATATAGACGCCCTCTTCGGAGAGATCGAGGACGGCTACAAGGACAAGCCGGAGCGAGAGCAGCTTCACCGCGACGCCCATCTGGTGATCGCTTGGCACGACGCCGGACGCGAAATCCCCGACGACTACGACATAGACGACAGGGTGATCGCTCTGTTAGAGAAGCACAAGCCAGCGTAGTTCTCTCGCCCGTCGTTCTAGCTCCAATCCAATCTTGCGCAATCACCGTCGCCGCGCTAACATTCTGATTGACAGGCGCTGCCTGTGATACGGTCGGGATGTTCCCGCTGATGGGAGGCGATTCATGAGCAATGTTGTGCTTGTGATAGATATGGTGGTCGGCTTCATGGAGCCGGGCCACAATCTTTACTGTGGCGACGATTCCAGGCGGATCATCCCCCGCATACAACAGTTGATAGAGCGCGAGCGGGCGGACGGCGGCGAGGTCATCTTCATCTGCGATACGCACGATCCCGATGACCTAGAGTTCCAGATGTTCCCGGTACATTGCGTGCGCGGGACCGAGGAGCCGGAGGTCATCGAGGAGTTGCGAGGTTACGAGGGCGTGGTGATCGGCAAGCGTCGATACAGCGCGTTCTTCGAGACCGACCTCGAACGGCGGCTCGCGGATCTGAATCCGGACAAGGTCATCGTGTGCGGCGTGTGTACTGACATCTGCGTCATGCACACCGCGTCCGACGCTCGCAACCGCGACTATGTGGTGGAGGCGCCGGTGGACTGCGTAGCGAGTTTCGATCAGGACGCTCACGAATACGCATTGGCTCATATGGAGAAGATTCTAGGCGTCAAGCTGGTCGGCCCCGCATAGCGACAGACCCGAGCCGCCACGCGCGCCGTTTTCCGAAATGGTAAACATCAGCTCAAACTCACAACGGTTCCAGATTCGGCAAGCCATTCGTGTCGGCGATACCGCCGACATCCATCTCAGTCGCGCGATTGCGATACTGCGGAACGAGAACGTCAACCCGACTGTCACCATGGAACTTTCGCCCCAGCGCAGCGGTGTGCTGTGCGGGATAGATGAGGCTCTGGAGTTGCTGGACTCGGTTCTGCCCGGCGCGGGCAGCGAGGTATGGTCCCTGGAAGAGGGTGAGCGCGTCTCCGCGGGCGAGGTGGCGCTGCGAATACGGTCGTCATTCGCTACGTTCGGGGTGTACGAGACGGCGATATGCGGTATTCTGTCTTCCTGCACCGCTTGGGCTACCGCCGCCCGCGAGTGCGTGGACGCCGCTGCCGACATCCCCGTCATCGCAATGCCCGCCCGACACGTCCACCCCAACATCGCCGCGACCATAGACTACTCAGCGATCAAAGGCGGATGCACCTCTTGCACGACGATCGTCGGCGCGCGCCTGGCGGGGGTTACGCCGGAGGGGGACATGCCGCACTCGCTGCCTCTGCTGCTCGGCGACACTGTGCGGGCGATTCACTCTTTCCACCGATACTTGCCGCAAGGCGTGCCGCGCGTGGCGCTGGTGGATACGTTCAAGGACGAGGCGGAGGAGGCGCTGAACGTGGGGCAGGCGCTGCGCGACGACCTGCGCGGGATTCGCCTGGATACGCCTAGCGAGCGCGGCGGAGTGTCGGTGGAACTGGTGCGCGAGGTCAGGGCGCGACTGGACCAGGAGGGGCTGCGCCACGTCGAGATAGCCGTGAGCGGCGGGTTCGATCCTGAGCGCATACGGGAGTTCGTCAAAGCGGGGCCGCTGGTGGACAGATTCCTGGTCGGCGCGTACATATCGGACGCGCCTCCAAATAACTTCACGGCGGATATTCACGAGATCGAAGGAAGAGCGATCGCCAAGCGCGGTCGCATCCCGGGCGTTACCGCCAATCCGAGGCTGGACAGACGGATCTAGTCCGGAGGCGGAGTGGCGGGGTCGGCGCGCGGTGGGACGTACCTGGCGACCCGCGCGTGGCGGTAGCTTACCTGAAGCGTTATGCCGCCGGGCAGCCGCGTCCATTTGCCGGACGGGCCAAGCATCAGCCGGTTCATCTCCTCGACGTGGGCAAAGGTTAGGTCGCCATACGCTTGGGTGGGTCCTTGAGCCGCCGCTTCCGCCGGGCTCTGCCTGAACGTTTCGACGGCGCGCCTCAGCAGATGCCGCCGGACGGCGGGGTGTAGTTGCCGGAAGGCGCGCCTGTCAAGCGAGACGCCGTTCGCATCCTCGCTGATCACGCGCTCGGCGACTCTATCCACCTCCTGGATGATGAAGTCGTAATCGCGCGCGGCCGACTCCGCGAGCCTGCCCAGCGCGGGGACTATCGCGGGGTTGTACTCCGCCATGCGTGGCAGCAGATCGAGCCTGATGCGGTTGCGCGTCATGTCCACGGACAGGTTGGTCTCGTCGAAACGGGGCGACAGCCAGTTGGCGACGCAGTAGGCGGTGGTATCCCCCTTGCTGAGGCTCAGCATCGGCCTGAACAGCGTGAGCCTTCCGGACGATACCGGGATCTGGGACAGCGCAGTCATTCCCCCCAGTCCGGCGATGCCCGCGCCCCGCAGCAGGTGCATAAGAACCGTTTCGGCCTGGTCGTCGAGCGTGTGGCCCACGGCGACGGCGACGGCGGTTCGCTCGTCGGCGACACGCGCCAGGAAATCGTAGCGCACCTGTCGGGCTGCCTCTTCGACCGACAGGCGGCGCTTGGCGCGGTAGGCGTCAACATTCTCAGCGCCTACGGTCAGCGGCATGTTCAGGGCGTCCATCCTCTCCTGAACGAACAGGGCGTCGGCGGACGCCTCGGGGCGGAGGCCGTGGTCGAGGTGGGCGGCGAACAGGCGCAGACGCATGTCGTCGCGCAGCCCAGCGAGCGCGTGAGCCAGCGCGAGCGAGTCCGGTCCACCGGACACGGCGATGAGCAGGGTCGCTCCGTCCAGACCCTGCGCCTCGACTTGCCGACGCACGGCGACGCGCAACTTGCGGGTGGCGGAGCGAGCCGCCGCCGCGTCCATGTATTCAGTCACCGGGCCGTTCCCCGTGGACGTGGCGCAGGTGCATCGTCTCGTTAAGCGATACCAGCGCCGTCCGGCCCGGATCCACGTTCATTCGAGTGATGGAGCCGAGATCAACCTTGAGCCGACGGAAGCCGTTGGGCGGCATATCGAGCGTGGCGCACACTATCATCTGGATAGTGAAGTTGTGGGTTACGGCAACGACGGTATCGAATTCGTGGCGTTGGGCTAGATTCTGGATCGTCCGCCAGGCGCGGTCGCGGACATTGGAGAGGCTCTCACCACCCGGCGGCACGGTGTCGAAGGCGTTCTCGTCCCAGTGGCGCATCACGTCGGGGAAACGCTCTCGCAACTCGCGCCCTGTAAGACCATCGAAATCGCCAACATCCATCTCGATCAAGCCGCTTTCGGTTACGGGTTCGATGCCGGCGCGCCGGGCTATCGCGGCCGCCGTCTGCGCGGCTCGGAGCAAGGGGCTTGCGTACAGCGCGAACGGCGCTTCGAACTCGACCTCGCGCGCGGCGGCTTCGGCCTGGGCAAGCCCAAGCTCGTTCAACGGCGCCGCGCTCACACCCTGTATCAGGCCGCGCTTGTTGGCATCGGTCTCTCCGTGTCTGACCAAAATTAGCTTCACTGTCTCCCCTCAAGAACCGTCAGTCCGACTTGGTTACTCGCACCCGCTCTATCTTCAGCGCCTGCATTTCCAGTATCTCAAACTTCAGGTCGCCATAGTCGAACTGGTCTCTCTCGCTGGGGATTTGGCCGAGGACGTCCAGGACGAAGCCCGCAAGCGTTTCGTACTCGCCGTCGGGGAGCTCGATGCCTATCTCATCGTTGACCTCCTCGATGCTCATGCCGCCCTCTACGTGGAACGTGTACTCGTCTATGGCGGTGAACTCGTCTTCTGGCGATTCGCCCTCCTCGCCGACAGGTCCCATCACCACTTCGAGCAGTCGCTTGAGCGTTACCAGGCCGGCCAGTCCCCCGTACTCGTCTATCACCAGCGCCATCTGGTTGCCCGTAGTTCGCAGTTCATCGAACAGTTCGGATATGAGCTTCGTTTCCGGTACGAAGTATGCGTCTCTGATGACCTCGGTCGCCGAGCTGTTCGGGTTCACGTCCTCGCGCGACATGTAACGAAGAACGTCCTTGGACGACAGGATGCCGACCACCTCGTCCGGCGTTTCGCGGTACACCGGGAAGCGAGTATGAGCGTGCTGAGAGTACATCTTGAGAAAGCTCTGGAGCGAGCCTCCAAGCTGGATGGATACCATCTCGGTTCTGGGGGTCATGACCTCTCGCACCTGCCGGTCTCCGAACTGGAAGACGTTCTCGAGCATTTCAGCCTCGGCGGGTTCGAACTCGCCTTCAGCTTCGCCGATGTCTATTAGCGTCCGGAACTCGCCCTCAGTAATCAGTGGTTGTTCCTTCGATCCCCCGAGCATGGAGTTTACGCCTCGCGTAATGGCCTGGAGGATGATTACGAACGGCCACATGAGGTATTCGGTCCACTTCAGTGGGTAGGAGTAGATCATGGAGACCGGCTCAGCCTTGCGAACGGCGACGGACTTGGGGATTATCTCGCCGAATATAACGAGCAATATGGCGCTTACGGCGGTTGCGACAGCGACGCCGGCGCCCTGGTTGTCGTCGCCAACCATTCTCGCAACGATGGTTACTGCGGTTACCGTGAGGACCGACGTGAAAGCGGCGTTGACGAGGTTGTTGCCCAACAGGATAGTCGCCAGCAGCCGCTCGGGGTCGGCTATCATGTCCGAAACCCGTTTCGCGCGCGGCGACCCCTCGCTCACGAGGTGGGCGATCCGGGTGCGCTGCACGGACAGAAACGCCGCCTCCGAACTAGAGAAGAAGGCGGACAGAACCAGAAGTACGCCTATGACAGCGAGACTGAATAACCCTCCATCCGCCATGATAGCAAATCTCCCATGCGTCTCATTCGCGCCTCCGCCACGCTTCGACGGTCACCCGGCGCGTGATCGGCGCGCTAAATCCGCGTCTTCGGAGGCGCTGCCACATCCGGCGGTGGAACCGCTCGTAGTCGGCGCCGGACAACTGTCGCTCGAATTTCGCCACCACCGCCCGCGCGGCCCGAAGGTCGTCTAACTCCTCCACCGCCCCCTCCGCGAGATGCGGAGCTACGCCCTTGCCAGTCATCTCACGGACGAGCGCCCTCGCGCTGCGGGGGCTGTTGCGCGCTCGGCTGTCCACCCATGCGCGCGCGAACGCCGCGTCGTCCACCAGCCCTTGCTCCTTGAGGCGGTCTATCGCCCTGTCGAGCACGTCGGGATCGAAGCGATCGGACAGCCGGTCGCGCAGCTCTCGCTCGGTGCGCTGCCGATAGGATAGCAGGTTTAGCGCGCGTCCCAACGCGCGTCGCAGCGGTTTGTCGTCGAATGTCAAGCTTCCGGGCGCGGGCGCCGGCTCGGCCTCCCCAATCTCCTCGACCGGCGCGCCGCCCGCGTAAGAGGATATGTCGCCAATCATGCGCTAATCTCCGTTGCCTACTAGCACCACCAGATCGCTGTCTCTTCCGGCGCCGGCCGGGATGGGCTTGCCGGTGATCAGCGACTCGATATGCGCGGCGATATCCGGGTCTTCTCGCAGGAATCGCTTGCAGTTCTCACGGCCCTGCCCCAATCGAGTGTCGCCGAACGAGTAGAACGAACCGCTCTTCTTGACTACGCCCTTCTCGACGCCCAGTTCCAGCAGTTCGCCCTCCTTGCTGATGCCTTCGTTGAACATGATGTCGAACTCGGCGGTCTTGAAAGGCGGGGCGACTTTGTTCTTGACCACGCGGGCGCGGACGCGGTTGCCGACGAATTCGCCGGACTGCTTGAGAGATTCGATCCTTCGCAGGTCGAGACGAACGGAGCTGTAGAACTTGAGCGCTCGGCCTCCGGGCGTCGTCTCCGGGCTGCCCCACAGGACGCCTACCTTCTCGCGTATCTGGTTGATGAATATGACGGCGCAGTCGGAGCGGCTGATGGCGGACGTTAGCTTGCGGAGCGCCTGGGACATCAGCCTTGCCTGCAGGCCGACGTGGGTATCGCCCATGTCCCCGTCTATCTCCGCCTTTGGAACGAGCGCGGCGACGCTGTCTATGACGATCACGTCCACCGCGCTGCTGCGGACGAGGTACTCGCAGACTTCGAGCGCCTGCTCCGCGCTGTCGGGCTGGGACAGCAGCAGGTCGTCGAGGTTGACGCCGCAGCGGGCCGAGTAGGATGGGTCGAGCGCGTGCTCGGCGTCTATGTACGCGGCGGTGCCGCCCTGCTTCTGCGCCTCTGCCATGATGTGGTACGACAGCGTGGACTTGCCGGACGACTCCGCACCGTATATCTCGGTAACGCGCGCGCGCGGGACTCCGCCGATGCCGAGCGCCTCGTCGAGCAGCAGGGAGCCGGTCGAGATGGCGGGAACATGCGTCTGCCCGCTGTCTTCCCCAAGCCGCATGACCGTATTCTTGCCGAAGTGCCGGTCTATCTGGCCTAGCGCAACTTCCAAGGCTTCACGCTTCTTCTTATCCATGAGTGTCATCTCCTGCCTGCGGCGCGCGCCGCGTTCGATTTCTGGTGATAGAATGAATCTAGCATAGGAAATTGCCCTTGTCAATACGTTTGTTCTAAATCTTTATCCCGAAATCAGAAAGGCGCTTGCATCATGCCCACATTCGTTTACGTTACAGCATCTGCCGACGACAAGATCATCATATACGATCAGGACGCCGAGTCCGGCGCGCTGAACATGCTGGATGAGGTGGAAGCGCCGGGGCGTCCGGCGCCGATGGCGGTGGACCCGTCGCGGCGGTTCCTGTACGTCGCGCGGCGCGACGTGAACGAGCTTTCGAGCTACGCGATAGACGCGGAATCGGGCGGGCTGTCGCTGCTTGGCGTCGCGCCGCTGGAGTCGGACCCGAACTATTTAGCGACGGACAGGACGGGGCGGTGGCTGCTGTCGGCATACTACATCGCGGGGCGATGCGCGGTGCATCCGATAGGCGAGGACGGGGTGGCGCAGGCGCCGCCGGTGGAGTGGCGGGCGACGGGCGGAGGCGCTCACTGTATGCAGACGGACCGCTCGAACAGCTTCGCTTTCGTGCCGCACATCGCGGGCGGCAACGGCCCCAACGCCATATTCCAGTTCCGTTTCGACGCGGCGACGGGGCGGCTGACGCCAAACGATCCGCCGACGGTTCCGCAGGACGGCGAACTGGGACCGCGGCACTTCTGCTTCCACCCGTCGCTGGACACGGTGTACGTCTCGAACGAGCAGGGATGCAGCGTTACGGCTTACAACTTCGACGCCGAGTTGGGGACGCTGAGCGCGTTCCAGACGGTTTCGACGCTTCCGTCGCTATGGTCGGGCCGGAACTCGTGCGCGCAGATACAGATCCACCCATCCGGGACGATGCTGTTCGCGCCGAACCGGGGGCACGACAGCATCGCCTGCTTCGCCGTCTCCGGAGACGGTCGGCTGGAGCGCACGGCCATCGTGCCGTCGGAGCGGACGCCGCGCGCGTTGAGCCTGGACCCGGCGGGCGAGTTCATGTACGCGGCGGGTCTGGATTCGGGAACGATAGCGGCTTACCGGGTGAACGCGGCGACGCGCGGCTTGGACAGGATCGGAACGTTCGAGACGGGCGGCGAGCCGATGTGGGTGCTGCCGGTTGAGTTTGCATACTAGAACGCATATACTATATGATGTTTCTCGGATAATGCAGTACTCAGCTTCCAGGAGCCGCGCCCATGCCCTCTACCATCGAGTGGACGGACGAGACTTGGAACCCCGTAACCGGCTGCACGCGCGTATCGCCAGGCTGCGATAACTGCTACATGTTCGCGCTGTACCCGCGCCTGCGGGCGATGGGGGTTCCGGGCTACCAGGAAACTCCCGATACGGTGCGGATGCTGCCGGAACGCATCCAGACGCCGCTCAAATGGCGACGCCCCCGCCGCGTGTTCGTCAACAGCATGTCCGACCTGTTCCATCCCCGCGTGGATTACGAGTTCGTTACGGACGTGTTCCACACGATGCGGGACGCGCCGCAGCATATCTTCCAAGTGCTGACGAAACGACCCGGGCGAGCGGTGGGCTGGTGGCAACTTCACGGCGAGCGCGAGTTTGGGGCGTGGCCGGACAACGTGTGGATCGGAACGTCGGTCGAGAGCCAGAAGTACGCGCCGCGCCTGACGGTACTGGGCAGGATTCCGGCGGCGACGCGGTTCGTATCCGCCGAGCCGCTGCTCGGCGCGCTGGACCTTACGGAGTGGCTGAACGACGGCACACTGCACTGGGTAATCGCCGGCGGCGAAAGCGGCGTCCGCGCAAGGCCGATGGACCTGGATTGGGCGCGCGGTCTGCGCGACCAGTCGCGGGAGGCGGGCGTGGCGTTCTTCCTGAAGCAGCTTGGGGGCAAGCGAGGCAAGCGGTCGGGGCGGGAGGCGGTGATTGACGGTATGACTTGGATTGAGTTTCCTGAATTGACAATGAAGGGATAAGATATGCCTCCTAGCAGTACTCTATGGAAGCTGGATGGACATACCGTTGGTAAACACATGGTTCTGGAAGCCTATCTCAAGGCTTGGTTGCCAATTATCCTAACGAGCTTCAGTAGGGCGACGTTCGTTGACGGATTTGCAGGACCGGGCGAGTATTCAGACGGAAGACTCGGGTCTCCCATGCTGGCCATTGATACGTTTCAGAAGCACCGGACAACTCCCCAAATGACCGGATCACTTGAATTCATATTCGTTGAGAACCATCGAAAAAGGGCAGCGCATCTGGAGAGGCTGGTTAGAAGCAAGGCACTGCCAGCCGGTAGCTTAGCAAGAGTATATACAGACGAGTTTACCGATAAGATGTCTGAACTGCTGGGCACTCTGAAAATGGAGGGGCGTCAAGATGATCCTATGTTCGTAATGGTCGATCCATTTGGTGTATCGCAAACACCAATGAGCATCATCAGTAGAATTTTACAGAACTCAAGGTCCGAAGTGTACATTTCCGTCATGTACGAATTCATCAACCGCTTTATTTCTATCCCTGAGTTCTCAGTTTCCATGGATGGGTTGTACGGTACGCCCGACTGGAGACAAGCGCTGAGCATTAACGACGCGACTGAAAGGAAGGACTTCCTGTACGGACTGTATAAGAGTCAGTTGAAAAAATCTGGGGCCAAGTACGTTCACAATTTCGATCTGTACAGAGGGAACGAACTAGTATATTCGCTATTCTTCGCAACGAGGAATGAAGTTGGATCAGATAAAATGAAGCAGGCGATGTGGACAGTCGATCCGTTCGGAAACTTCGAGTTCAGGAGCAGCACCCTAGGTGGGATGAAGTTCGATCCAGCTGTATCAAATCCAGAATTAGGGTGTGTACTGATCGGCGCATTTGGACTCGACAAGCAATTGGACATTGAAGAGATCAAAGGCTTTATGCGTTCTGACAAAACTAAATTCCACTCAGGTCAACTCACAGACTGCTTAGCATGGATGGAAGAACAGCGCACCGTTGAAGTCGTTGCAAAACCAAAGCGGCGGCGGCGAACATTCCCCAAAGGGACACGGATCACTTTCGTTGAACCGCCTCCACCGTCAAAGCAGGGTGTATTTAGCTTCTAGCCCGCCCCGGCGCGCGCGCCAGAAGTATCAGGAAGGCGCCTACGAAGCCGAGGGCGGCGAACGCGGCGAAGGGGATTAGGTAGCTCTGCGTTACGTCGAACATGTAGCCGGCGAACAGGGGCGCGAATATCATGGCGATGTTCGACGGGATCATGTTCACGCCGAGGATGGTTCCGAAGTTCCGGCGTCCGAAGAACTCTCCGATGATGGCGGTTAGCAGCGGGACGCGCCCGCCGAATCCGACTCCCCACAGGATGGCGAACAGCAACGCCATCACAAGGCTGTCGCCGACGGCGATTATCGCCACCGCCACGGCCTGCAAGAGCATACACACGAACAACACCAGGACGTTGGAAGTCCTGTCGGCCAGGTATCCGGCGACCAGGCCGGCGGGCATCGCGGCGGCGGTGTACAGCAGCACGATGAAGTTGGCGGCGACCAACGACATTCCGGCGTCGGTCAGCTTAGGGACGAGGTGCACGGCGAGCGATACGATGGAGACGACGGACGTTAGCCTGCATACCGCGATTATCCAGAACGCCGGGGTCCGCAACGCCTCCCGCAAGGTCATGTCTTCCGAACCGCCGGCGCTGCTGGACGCGATGGCGGGCGACTCGGGATTCTCGGAAGCGCCGGACGCGGCGCTTGGGGTTGCCGCCGCCGGTATCGCCGGCTCGCCGTCGGGCAGCAGTCCCTGCTCCTCAGGGCGATTTCGGATGTAGCGGGAGGCGGGCAAGGCGACGACTATCAGAATGATGCCGATCCACAGGGTTACGACTCGGAAGCCGTGATTCTCTATGCCCCATGCCATGATCGGTACGAGAAAGCCGCCGAACTGGATGCCGGTTACGGCTACGGACATGGCGAGCGCGCGACGCCGCGAGAACCAGTTGTTGATGAGCGCGACCATCGGCAGCCATCCGCCGACGCCGGAGCCGAGCGATATGGCGAGATAGGCTACGTAGAAGTGCCATATCTCCTGGATGTAGGAGTACCAGATGAAGCCGGCGCCCATGATGAGGTAGCCGATGACGACCATCCGGCGGGTTCCAAACCTGTCGGTGAGAAGTCCCTCGAACGGGCCGAGCAACGCGCCCTCGGCGCGTGAGAGCGAGAACGCCCCAGACAGCGTCGTTCGACTCCAGCCGAATGTACGCTCCAGCGCGACGAAGAATGTGCCGACGCCCTGGAAGACCGTGGTTGCCATCAGCATGAGTAGAAAGCTGGATATGGCTACCAGGTACCAGCCGTAGAATATGTTGCCGGGGCGCCGAATGTGTCTTTTCAAGTGTGCCGGTTCGCGGGTGGGATGTGGTAGTGTAGCAGAGTGGCAAACGCGGGGGATAATCGCGCCTGACCCGCGTTGCCCATCTGCTGTACAATGGGGGAAGCTGGGACAAAGCGAACCGGCTTGTAGATACATCCGGCATACGGGCGGCATTAGGGCATCGAACATACGGAGCAGTACATGAAGATTCACGAGTACCAGGCGAAAGAGATATTCGCCCGATACGGCATTTCCGTTCCGAAAGGGCGGGTTGCCAAGACGCCGCAAGAGGCGGGCGAGGTCGCCGCCGAGCTGGGCGGGCGCGTCGTCGTCAAGGCACAGGTCCACGCGGGCGGGCGCGGCAAGGCGGGCGGCATCGCCGTCGTGGATTCGCCGGAGGCCGCGGCCGAAGCCGCCGAGCGCATGATCGGCTCGACGCTGGTTACGTTTCAGACGGGGCCGGAAGGCGCGCCCGTAGGCAGCGTGCTGGTCGAGGAGGCGGTGGACGTGGATACGGAGATGTACGTCGGCATGGCGATAGACGGCTCTGCCGAGGGCGTGGTGGCGATAGCAAGCGCGGCGGGCGGCATGGAGATCGAGGAGGTGGCGGAGACGACGCCTGAGAAGATACTGACCGTCGCCATAGATCCTGTGCTGGGCCTTCAGCCGTTCCAGGGCAGAAAACTGGCTTACGGCCTGGATGTCCCAGACGCGCTCAACCGCCCTGTGGCGGGGATGATGAGCGCGCTGTACGATCTGTTCGTCGGCAACGACTGCTCGCTGGTGGAGATAAACCCCCTGGGCATTACCGCCGACGGCCGCGCGCTGGCGATGGACGCGAAGATAAACATAGACGACGACGCGCTGTTCCGGCGGCGCGACATATCGGGGATGCGCGACGTCGCCCAGGAAGACCCGCTGGAGGTGGAGGCGAGCGAGTTCGACATAAACTACGTGAAGCTGGACGGCGACGTTGGCTGCATCGTCAACGGCGCGGGGTTGGCTATGGCGACGATGGACGTTACGCACGCCGCGGGCGCGTCTCCGGCGAACTTCCTGGACATAGGCGGCGGCGCGGACGAGGAGAAGGTCGCCAAGGCGCTGGACATCGTGCTGTCTGATGAGAGCGTGGAGAGGGTACTGGTCAACATATTCGGCGGCATCCTGCGGTGCGACGTGGCGGCGCGCGGCATCATACTGGCGGCCGAACGCGCGCCGGACAAGATGCGCCCGATGGTGGTGCGGATGCTGGGCACCAACGCGGATGAGGGGCGGGAGGCGCTCGCCAATTCCGGATTGGACGTTGCGCTGGTGGACGATCTGAGCGGAGCGGCGGCGGCATTGCAGGCCTAGCGCAAGCCGGACGCCCACAAGGGACGTTCATACGGACTGTGGGTAAGAATTATGTAGGGGCAACCCTTTTGGGGCGCCCGCAATGAGAATCAGGAGACTATACCGAATGAGCATATTGGTAGGCAGGGACACCAAGCTGATGGTGCAGGGCATCACGGGGCGTGAGGGCAGTTTCCACGCGCTTCGCAGCCGCGAATACGGCGCGAATCTCGTATCGGGCGTTACGCCCGGGCGCGGCGGGCAGATGTTCGACGGCGACGTGCCGGTCTATAATACCGTCGAGCAGGCGGTTGCGGAGACGGGCGCGGACGCTTCGCTGATATTCGTGCCGCCGCCGTTCGCCGCCGACGCCATCGTCGAGGCCGCCGACGCCGGCATCAAGGTCATCGCCTGCATCACAGAGGGCATCCCTGTCATGGACACGGTGCAAGTCGTACGCTATCTGAAGGGCAGGGATACGACGCTCATCGGCCCCAACTGTCCGGGCATCATTTCGCCGGGCGAGAATTTCAAGATGGGCATAATGCCGGGCCACATTCACATGGCGGGTCGCATGGGCGTCGTCTCGCGCAGCGGCACGCTCACCTACGAGGCGGTAGGCCAGCTGACCGAACTCGGCATCGGCCAATCCACCTGCGTGGGCATCGGCGGCGATCCGGTGAACGGCTCGTCGTTCGTGGACATCCTGCGGCTGTTCGAGGCCGACCCGGATACCGACGGGGTGGTAATGATCGGCGAGATCGGCGGCGCTAAGGAGCAGGAGGCCGCAGAGTTCATCGGCAGCGACGAGTTCACCAAGCCCGTCGCCGCGCTGATCGTCGGGCAGAGCGCGCCGCCCGGCAAGCGCATGGGACACGCGGGCGCGATAATCACCGGCAGCGCGGGCAGGGCGAGCGAAAAGGTGAAGGCGCTGGCAGCCGCCGGAGTCTCGATAATTCCCGCCCCGGGCGAGATAGGGGCGACGGTTCAGGAGATGATGGGCGACGGTTCGTAACGAACCGGAGAAGGGCGAAGGGGGTCTAATCCGCTTGGAATTGACAACAGACCGCGATCTGGAAGTTCTGATAGACAAACTTCCGCCACACATCCAGACGCCGCTGAGGAGCAGGGACGATTTGGACCGGCTCCTAGAGGTGGTGCTGGACTTGGGGCGCGTTCCAGAAGCGCGCTTCCGCGACGAGAGCGTTGCGCTCAGCGAGTCGGAGGTGTCGGCTGAGAACATCGCGTACACGATAGAGCGAATCGGCCAGTTCGGCGAGGACAACCGCGCAGGCATAGAACGCACGCTGCACCGCATCTCGGCGATACGCAACCGCGCGGGCGTCGTCATCGGGCTTACGCTGCGTGTCGGGCGCGCCGTGTACGGGACCATTCGCGTCATAGAAGACCTGATAATGTCCGGCAAGAGCGTGCTGCTGCTCGGCAAGCCCGGCGTGGGCAAGACGACGATGCTGCGCGAGGTCGCGCGCGTGCTTGCGGACGACGCACACCGGCGGGTGATAGTTGTGGATACGTCGAACGAGATCGCCGGCGACGGCGACATCCCGCATCCCGCCATCGGGCGGGCGCGCCGGATGCAGGTGCCTTCTCCCGCGTTCCAACACAACGTGATGATCGAGGCGGTGGAGAACCACATGCCTGAGGTGATCATCATAGATGAGATAGGCATAGAGTTGGACGCCAACGCCGCGCGCACGATCGCCGAGCGCGGCGTGCAGCTCGTGGCGACGGCGCACGGCAACACGCTGGACAACCTGGTGATGAATCCGACGCTGTCCGACCTTGTGGGCGGCATCCAGTCGGTAACGCTGGGCGACATCGAGGCGCGTCGGCGGCGCACGCAGAAGACCGTTCTGGAACGCCGCGCGCCGCCGACGTTCGACGTGCTGGTAGAAATCCAAAGCTGGACTGAGGTGGCGGTGCATCCCGACGTGGCAGACACGGTTGACCGGATGCTGCGCGGCTACAATATCTCGCCCGAACAGCGCTCGGTTGACGCGGATGGTTCGGTTACGACGAAGCGAGTCCCCGTTTCCACCGGACAGAACGGCGCGCGGCGCAACGGCAACCCCTATTCGGACGGCGACGATATGCGCGGGACGCCGTTCAACGGCAACGGGCGAGGCAGGGGCGCCAAACGCGATAGGCGCGATAGGGAGGACAGACGCGAACGCAAACCGGAGCCGAGACCGGAGCCGGTGAAGATTACTCACATCATGCCCTACGGTGTGAACAAGGGCAAGCTGCAGCAGGCGGTGCGGCACACGGGTTCGCCGGTTCACGTAGTGGACGACATCAAGAGCGCGGATCTGCTGCTGACGACGAAGAACTACTACCGCCGCAAGACGAACGCGCTCCAGGCCGCAGAGCAGAGGGGCAAGCCGGTGTACGTGCTGCGTCGCAACACAACGACCCAGATCGAGCAGTTCATCCGCGCGATCACGCGAGACAAGCGGCACGGTCGGCACGACGAGGCGCTCGATGACGCGATGCGCGAAGCCGAGTCCGCAGCGAATCGCATCATCGGAGGCGAGCGTCAAGTGCAGCTAAGCCCACAGAACGCCTACGCTCGCCACGTCCAGCACGAGATAGCCGAGCAGAACGGGCTGACCTCGCACAGCGTGGGCAAGGAGCCGATGCGGAGCGTGGTGTTTTATAAGTAACGAGTGAGGCGCTTGACCGGGGCTAAGAATTAACGCAAAGGCGCGAATATAACGAGGAATGAACCATTGGCGCTATTCATCTCATTCGAGGGCGGGGAAGGCTCCGGCAAGACCACGCAAGTAGAACGGCTTGTGCGAGAGTTCACCGCGTCCGGCATCCCGACGATACAGCTTCACGAGCCGGGTTCGACCAATCTGGGTTTGCACATCCGCCAGATAATCAAGGGCAGGCCGTGGGGCAGTGAGACGATCTCGCCAACGGCTGAGCTTTTCCTGTTTGCAGCGGCGCGCGCGGAGCTGGTTAGCAAGGTTCTCGCGCATCAGGTTACGCGTGATCCGCTGGTGATAGTGGCCGACAGGTACGCGGATTCGACGATTGCGTACCAAGCCTATGGACGCCGTCTGCCGCTGGACCTGGTGGAGGCCGCCAACCGGCTGGCGACCGGCGGCGTGATGCCGGACGTTACATTTCTGATAGACGCGCCGCCTGCGGATGGGCTGAAGCGCGTCGGCGCGCTGCAGGCGCAGCTGTTCGACTTTGACATGGATGGCCGGGGGACGGAAGCGCAGGGACGGATGGACAACGAGTCGTCGCGGCGCTTTGAGGAGGAGCCTCTCGCGTTCCACGAGCGGGTGCGACGGGGGTACCATGCGCTCGTCCGCGCCGAGCCTGACAGGTGGGTGACGGTGGACGGGCTGATGTCCGCCGATGAGGTCTTCGGCGAGGTGTGGGAGACGGTACAGTCTCTAGACAAGTTCAGAGCTATGCGCGCGGGGTCGGGGGCGGCGCCTGAGACGCCGTTGGAGAGTTTGTTCGCCGTCTAACGCCCACGCCTGAACTGCCCCGCCACGAACCCGGTCGCGCCCAGTATGGAGCCGGCGCCGGCTATGGCGAAAGTGGCAGCCGCGCCGGTGATCGCGCCTACGGCGCCCATGGTAAAGGCGCCTATGGACGAGCCTCCTATATCCCACGCCTGCTGGAGCGTCGCCAATGCCGTGCTGCGCTCGTGCGGCGGCACCCGCTCGACAGTCCACGACTGCATGGACGGCTGGATCATGCCGAACCCCAGCCCTGCGAGAGCGCCGGAGAGCCAGAACAGAGACTTCACATCGGCAGTCGCCAGCAGGAACATGCCCGCGGCTACGATCAATAGGCCGGGGACGATCATCGAGCCTCGCCCGAATCTGTCGGACAGCCTGCCGGAGATTAGCAGGGTCGCCATAGAAGTGAGCGACTGGGCTGTGAAGTAGAGGCCGGGGTTTCCGAAGCCGCGTTCTTCGGCGATACCGGGCATGAACAGATAGACCGGCGCGGTGGTGAAGGTATAGGTCAGGAAGACGATCATGGGGAACAGCGCGCGTCTGTTTATCAGCGGCACGTTGTCGTCTCCCGCGTCCTGTCGTTCGGGAAGGCGAGTGCGCTCCGCCGACAGCCGCATAGCCACCGCCGAGCCGACGAACGCCACCGCGCCCGCGTAGATGAACGACGCCGAGAATCCGAACATCTCGTATATGAAGAACGCCAGCGGCGGCGAATAGACCATCGAGAACGAGATCACGTTGCTCATGTAGCTGAGCGCTTCGCCGCGCCTGTGGTCGGGCGCCAGGTTGGCGGCTATGGTCGAGGTGGTTACCGGGCCCAGCGCGAGCCCGATGCCCTGAGCCACCCGCGCGGGTATTATCAGCCACGCGCGGACGGCGAATATGTGCAGCAGCGTCGCCATGCCCAGCACGATGGGGCCTATGACAGCGATCCGCTTCGCGCCGAACGTATAGACCCATCTGCCGGTGTAAGGGCGCACGATAAGTCCTATCAGCCCGAATGAGCCGACGATGATGCCAAGCTGTATCTCTTGCGAGATGACCAGCGCGAAATCGCCGACGCCAATCGGCAGCCGAATGTCCGCCGCGCCCCTGTGTTCGGCGTACAGCGGGATGATAGGAGACATGGCGGTGTACGCGACGAACACGCAGTGGGCGACTATCAGGTTTAGGATGAAGTCAAGCGACCAGAGCGACGGAGCCACTCTCGATTCGATCTTGTCCCGTATCAACTTTTCACCGCCTAAGCGTTATGGCGCCCGAGCATTGTAGCAGTTTGACCCGCGCTCTGTTGCGGGTGTAACCTGAGCGTCCATACATTGCAGATATTTTCCGTAATCTGACTTCACAGGCTTGGTGTAAATTTTGGCACAACGTACAGGAGCCGCCACAGAACCGCAACCGCAACCGCAACCGCCGGAGGGGACGGAAGCGGCCGCCGCGCCTGATGCCGAGCCATCGCCCTCCGGGCGAGTGGCGCTCATAGAGTCTCTCAGATACCGAGACTTCCGGTGGATGCTCATCGGCTCGTTCGTCTCCTTCCTGGCGATGAATATGCAGATGATGACGCGCGGCTGGCTCATCCTGAGGCTGACGAACGATTCGCCGACCGCTCTCACGTGGGTCATGGTCAGCTTCGCGCTGCCGATGGCTACGGTGTCGCCGCTTGTAGGCGCGCTGGCGGACAGGATGCCGCGCAAGTACCTGATAATCGTCAGCCAGACGGGAAACGTGCTGCTGACGGCCGTCATCGGCCTGCTCGACTTCACCGGCGTCGTCCAGTTCTGGCACCTGATGGTCATAGGATTCATCAACGGCTCTCTGATGGCGTTCAATATGCCGAGTCGGCAGGCGATACTCTCCGAGATCGTTCCGGAAGACAAGCTGATGAACGCGATAAGCCTGAACAACTCGGGCATGAACCTAACGCGCATCATAGGCCCCGCCGTCGCCGGTTTCCTCATCCTGTTCATAGATACCGCGGGCGTATTCTTCGTGGTGAGCGCGACCTACGTATTCTCGGTTATCTCGGCGATGATGATTGACGCTGGCAAGCAGCCCGCCACGACATCGCGAAAGAACCTGCTCGGCGACATGGTAGATGGCATGAAGTACGCGCGGGAGGACACCGGGCGCTTTGGGCTGATGATCCTGCTGCTGATAACGTCGCTGTTCGGGTTCTCGTACTTCCCGCTGATGCCGGCGTGGGCGCGCGAGGCGCTGAACGTGCAATCGGACGGTCTGGGGATACTGATGACGATAATGGGCGTCGGCGCGCTTTTCGGCACGCTTGGGCTGGCGTCCATGCGAAACGTGCCTCGTCGTGGGCTGATATTGATAGGCTCGTCGGTCCTGTGGGGCGTCGCGCTCGCAGGCTTCTCGCAGGTGGGCAGTTTCGAGATCGTTGTGGGAACGTGGGTCGTCAACAACTATCTCGTCGCCATCCCCTTCCTGCTCGCGCTCGGCGTCATAAGCGCTATTTCGATGTCTATGTCCATGACGATGATGCAGACGCTCGCCGAGCCGCATATGCGCGGGCGCATGATGAGCATTGGGATGATGACGTTCGGCATAATGCCGCTGACCGCGCTGCCGTTCGGCTACCTCGCCGAGTGGCGCGGCAGCACCCCTGACGCGCTGTTGATAAGCGGCGCCATCCTTACCGTGGTCAGTCTGGCGTTCGGGGTCTTGAACGGCGGATTCCGGCGGGTGAACTGAACGAGGAAATAGAAAACAGGAGTGAGGAGATAGAGTGAGCGGCAACATTCGAGGCAAGGTTCAGACCGTTCTGGGCGCGATAGACCCAAGCTCGCTTGGGCTTACAACAACGCATGAGCATTTGCTGATAGACTTCCGCTTCATGTTCCGGGAGCCTCCGGACGTCGACGATCATGCCCGCGCCCGCGAGGAGATCACGCTGGAAAATCGCGGATGGATCGCGTACAACCACTATTCCAGCCTGCCGAACCTGCTGCTTACGGACGTTGGCGTCGCTACCGAGGAGGCGCAACTGTTCCGACAGGCGGGCGGCGGGGCGATAGTGGATGCGACGACCATCGGCATAGGGCGCGATCCGGTCGGGCTCGCGACGGTCGCGCGGGACGCGGGCATCAACGTCGTCATGGGCGCGGGGTTCTACGTGGACGCCGTGCACCCGGACGACATGGACTCTCGCAGCGAGGAAGACCTGGCGCGAACCATCAAAGGCGACATTGTGGAAGGCGCGGACGGGACCGGCGTTCGGGCGGGCATCATCGGCGAAGTCGGATGCACCTGGCCGCTAACGGACAACGAGCGCAAGTCGCTCCGCGCTTCGGCGACGGCGCAGCGCGAGACCGGCGCGTCCATCCTGATACACCCCGGCAGATACGAAACGGCGCCGTTGGAGATTCTCGACGTTCTGGACGGCGCGGGAGCGGACATCAGCCGCGTCATCATGGGGCATCTGGACCGGACGATCAACGAGTTCGACACCTACCGCTCGCTTGCCGCCACCGGATGCGCGCTGGAGTGGGACCTGTTCGGCAACGAATCCAGCCACTACCCGCTTTCGGACGTGGATATGCCCTCGGACGGCCAGCGCATGGACGTGATAAAGCGCGTGGTGGACGAGCTGGACTGTGCAGATCGCATCGTCCTGGCGCACGACATCTGCACTCGGCACAGGCAGGCGCGGTACGGCGGACACGGCTACGGGCACATCTTCGAGAACATCATCCCGCGGATGCGCCGCCGGGGGTTCACCGAGGCGCAGATCGGCGCTATGACGCGGGACAACGCCGCGCGGCTGCTGGCGTTTGTATAGGCGGCGCCTGTCTAGGCCAGCAGCATATCGGCGAGTTCGCTGAAGCCGGCGGCGTTGACGTCGTACTCGATGGGGGCGGCCGGCTGGGTCTCGAACACGCGAAATCCGCTCTCGCCCTCGCGGTGGACGTATGCCGTCCGCAAGCCCGCGTTCATCGCGGAGTTGAGGTCGCCCTCATGGGCGGCGACCATCATCACTTGTTGATCCTGCCCCGGCTCCAGTCCCAGCAGGCGGACGCCGGCGTGGTAGGCGGGCGCGTCGGGCTTGTAGTCGCCCAGGAACTCGCAGGACAGGATGCCGTCCCAGGCGATGCCGTTATGCTTCGAGCAGTCGACGGCGATAGCCCAGCTTAGCACCGTCAGCACGACGACGGTGTACCGGCTCCGCAGCCGTTCGATGGCGGCGGGCGCGTCGGGCCAAGCGTCGAGACGATGCCAGACGTTGTTGAGGTCGTCGCGCTCGGACGAGGACAGGGTTAGCGAGTCGTGCTTTGCCATCACGTCGTCGAGGACGGCGCGGTGCAGTTGGTCGGCGTTCATCCACGGCAGCTCGCGCGAGCGGACGCGGGCTAGCATGGCGAACATGCCGCGCCGCCAGTCGGAGGCGAACTGGGGTACGTCCACATCCGCGCCCTGTTGCCGGGCCAGTTCGCCAACCTCACGCTCGATGGTACCTCGCCAATCGAACACGGTGCCGCCTACGTCGAAAGTCAGAGCCTTGATTTGGGATAGGTCAACTGCCATTGTTCACTAACTCTTTCTTACGGCTTCTGATTGTGAATTACGCCGGCGCGATGCGGCCAACCGGAATGGACACATCCGGGAAGGCAGACGGGTTGACGCTCTCGCCGACCTCGAATACTTGGCGGGTCAGATATTCTTCGCCTGCCGGGTCGGTGTAGATTTCGACTACGCCATCGGGGATGTTTACGATCCAACATTCGGGGATTTCGGCTTGCGCGTACATGGGGAGTTTTTCATTCCGATCCTTGTCGAGAGTCGAGTCCGAGACCTCGATTAGCAGAAAAACGTCTTCCGGCGTGGGGTGATCGGATTCGTACAAGTCGTCTTGCCATCTCAGGATCAGAACGTCGGGTTCCGGTTCGGCTTGCCCATTCAGCCGCAGCGGATTCTGCACGCTTATCCACGCTCGCGTTCCCAGAAGGGTTACAAGCAGGTGGGTAAGCCAATTGACCGCATGGGCGTGCCTCGAACCGATTGGGGACATCTCGATAATCTCTCCGTTCAGGAGCTCCAGCCGCTCGTCCTCGGTCAGGATGCCCGCCTCAGCCATCTTGTAGTAATCGTCCACGCTGAAGCGCCACGGTCCGCCGACGCCCTTCATGTACACCACACCATCGAGCAACTCGCAGCCGCCCTCCGGCAGAATGCCAAGCTCGCCCATCTTGTAGTACTCGTCCACATTGAAGCGTCGGGGCTGGAGTGTGGTCTGTGTAGTCATTTTCGCCCCCGTAACGGATCGGGCGCCCACAAGGGGGCGCCCTTACTATTAATCGGACCCTGGCGCACTCGCCGAAACGCGCTACCCCGCCAGGGACATGAGACGGGCCATGCGCGCCTTGTGGTACACGTGGTCGCCGAGGTAGTGCTGGAGGGTGCGGGCGCGCTTGGTGTACTGGGTCAGGCCGTATTCGAGGTCCGCGCCGATGCCGGCGTGGACATGGTGCGCGGCGTCGCAGGCGCGGGGGAAGCCGAGGCTGGCGACGGACTTGGCCGTAGATACGCCGATGGGCGCGTCATCCATGCCCTCATCCAGCTGCCACAGCGCCTCGAACGCCGTCCACTTGGCAGAGTCGGCATCGGTCAGCGCGTCTATTACGTGGTCCTGGACGCGCTGGAAGGTGCCGATGGGCACACCGAAGGCTATGCGCGTCTGGCTGTACTCGCGGGTCATGTCGTACACGGCCTGGGAGCCGCCCGCCATGAACGCGCACAGAACCGCCGTCGCGCGGTCCATCGCGTACTCTATCGCGTCCCATGCCGCGCCGGGCTCGCCCAGAACGTCGTCGGCGCCGACCTCGACGTTCTCGAAGTTGACCTCGCACGCCTTGGGGCCTATCCAGCCGTCCATTACGCGAGTGGTGACGCCGGGCGAGGTGCGATCGACCGCCAGCAGCGTCAACCCGTCCTGCGATGAGCCGCCTTCGGACGCCCGCGCTGCGACGAGGATGCGGTCTGCGACATTGGCGTCGGGGATGAACAGCTTGGTTCCGTTGACGACGTAACCGCCGTCGCTCGGCGCGGCGCTCGTCTGAATCGCGCCTGGCGACCACGAGTAGTCGGGCTCAGTATAGGCGAGCGCGTATATCTGCTGGCCCTCGGCTATGCCGGGCAGCATCGCCTGCTTCTGCTCCTCGGAGCCGGCGGCTATGATCGCCTGCGCCGACAGCACGGCTGACGACAGCAGCGGGCTGGGGCAGGCATAGTAGCCCATCACCTCTGAGATGACGCCCAGATCGACCCAGCCTTGCCCAAGTCCGCCGTATTCTTCGGGGATGGTGAGCAGCGGCCAGCCCAGCTCCGCCATCTGCTGCCACAGGGCAGGGTCGAAGCCGGATTCGCTGTCGTCAATCTCCAGCACCCGCGTCTTGGGCACTTGGTCTTCCATGAACTCCCGCGCGGAAGTCTGAAGCATCGTCTGAGTCTCGTTGAGCGTAAGGTCCATTTGCAGCCAACCCCTAGTGTATGAGATGTGATGACGGCGCGCGCCATCCGCCGTTTATAACCACTGAGATTATACGGACAGCGGCGCGCTAGGGCAAACGCGGGCGCGACAGGACAATCTAAAATTCCATCCGTCGCTTGACACCCCATCCTTGCGGCTCATAGACTCGCGGGGCGCCGTTTTCGCGCCATCAACGACTTCACGGAGGCCTTGACCATGTCGCAAGATCAGCCAGCGCGCCCGAATATCATCGTCATCCTGTGCGACGACATGGGGTACTCGGACATCGGCGCTTTCGGCGGAGAGATACGGACGCCGAACCTGGACTCGCTCGCGGCCGGCGGGCTGCGCTTCTCGCAGATGTACAACTCGGCGCGGTGCTGTCCGTCGCGCGCGGCGCTGCTGACGGGGGTGAATCCGCACCAGGCGGGCATTGGGCACATGGTGGCGGACCTGGGCGTTCCAGAGTACCAGGGCTACCTGAAAGACAACGTGGTCACCATTGCCGAGGCGCTGAAGGCGGATGGGTACTCGACGTACATGTCCGGCAAGTGGCACGTGGGCGGCGAGTACAACCTGTCCGCGCCGGATTCGTGGACTCCCGGCGCGCCCGGCTTCCCGCTGCCGACGCAGCGCGGCTTCGACCGCTACTTCGGCATACTGGCCGGCGCGGGCAACTTCTACTATCCCAAGACGCTGATGGACCAGGATACGTTCACGCCACTGTCGGAACTCGAAGACTTCTACCTGACCGACGCGATCAGCGATAACGCCGTCCGCATGATCGGCGAGGCGACGCGAGACGGCGGCGACGGAGGCGACGCCGATCCGTTCTTCATGTACGTAGCGTACACCGCTCCGCACTGGCCGCTGCACGCGCTCGAAGAAGACATAGCGCGCTACGAAGGCCAGTATCGCGGCGGCTGGGACCGGCTGCGAGCCGACCGCCACGAGCGGATGAAGGACGACGGCTTGCTGGACGAGAAGTGGGAGATAAGCCCCCGCGACGACGGCAGCCCCGCGTGGGAAGACGCGCCCGACGCCGACTGGCAGGACATCCGCATGGCGGTTTACGCTGCGCAGATAGACCGCGTAGATCAGGGCATCGGCAGGATTCTGGAGGCGCTGCGGTCGGCGGGCGTGGATCGAGACACGCTGATAATGTTCCTATCGGACAACGGCGGATGCGCCGAATTCCTTGCAGAGGACGGCGCCATGCCGCAACCGGCGCGCTACGGCGGCGCGAACCCGGACGGGACGCCCGTCGTCGTCGGCAACATCCCGGGGCTGCGTCCGGGCGGGCCGGCGACGTTCATGAGCTACGACCTGCCCTGGGCAAACGCATCCAACACGCCCTTCCGACGCTTCAAGCGCTGGACGCACGAGGGCGGCATATCCACGCCGTTCATCCTCAGCTGGCCGGGTCGCATATCGGAACCGGGCATCGTTCACTCTCCGGCGCACGTCATAGACATAATGCCTACGTGCCTGGATGCGGCGGGCGCGGCGTACCTGGCGGAGCGAGCGGGACAGGCGACGATTCCGTTGGAGGGCGAGAGTATGCTGCCTGCGATCGCGCGTCGGGATTGGGAGCGCGAGCGTCCGATAGTGTGGGAACACGAGGGCAGCCGCGCCGTGCGCTCCGGGCAGTGGAAGCTGGTGTCGGCGGTCGGCGGACCGTGGGAGCTTTACGATATGGAGGCGGACCGGACGGAGTTGAACGATCTGTACGAGCGCAACCTGCCCATGTCTCGGGAGTTGGAGCGAGTGTACGGCGAGTGGGCGGAACGGTGCGGCGTCCTGCCGTGGGACGTGATCATGCCCGGCTGGAACCCGCGTATGCTGAGCGGGGGAGCGCACATGTCGGGGTAGTTTGCGATACAATCAACCCATGGACTGAATCGGTCGGACCGGAAATAGCCGGAGAACATTCATGCAATCCCAATATCGTCTTCACAAGGCGCGCAAACTCCTCGAAGCCGCGGATCAAGCGTTCGAGGGGGATGAAACTTCGCCGGAAGGGGCGCGGCTGATGTGGGAAGCAACTGTCGCTGCTTTATCCGACGTCGCCAAGAACCGAGGCTGGCCATGCGAAACAACGGACGACCTCAAACAGGCCGCCAGCCGGCTGGACGAGCGAAAGGAGGGCTACGAATCGTCCATAATGCCCTACCCCCACTTCACCCTTTTCGGTCTCGCAGGGATGTTCTTGGAACAGGCAGAGTGGGATTTCGAGTGCGAATGGCCACAGTTCCGCTGGGATAAGTACGATTACCAAGATGGTCGGAAGGCACTCAAAAAATATCTCTCCACGGTGGAGAAGTTGGCTCAGCGCGATCCCGCGATCCGATGAATCACGCCCAACATATCGAAGTAGCGGACCTCTGCCTATATCACGCGGCTCCGCTTGCCGAAGCCGGCGCCGCGGTTCTCGCAGCCGAAGCCACGTGGGGCGCAGCAGTTCACGTAATAGACGCAGCCAACCACGCGCGGGGAGTCAATCGGCACGCGGGCAGCAATCGGGAGCGGAGAACCGTACTCCGTTACTTTGAAGAGAAGTACGATACAGAATCACAGTTGTCCGGCCATTTTATGGGTGCGGCAACGAACCTACACAATCACTTCTACACCGGGCGGCTGAGCGACGCGGAGCTAAGAAGGCATCTGGAGACGGGCAGAGCCTTCGTAGTCACTATGATCGAACTATCGGCGCGAGAGTCTGCGGCGAGCTGAACGGACACTTGCGCGGCGGGGTCGAGAACACAAAGAGGGGCCGACCACATGGTCGGCCCCTGGGTTGCCGCGAACGCTGCCGCTACGCTCTCATGAGGGCTACTTCTCGGATTGGATGCCCTCCGCGCGGGCGGCGAGGTTGGCGAACTCCGCCACGTCGTCGTCGGACGAGAGCAGGCTCCGCACCCGGTCCGCCTCTGATGCGACGCTCTCCAGGCTGCCGTCTTGCGCCCAGTAGCTTTCGCGCAGTATTTCGGCGTACTCGGCTACTACGGCGGATAGCTGGAACCTAGCCGACGCCTCGCTGAACCCCACTGCCAGCTCGCTGCGGTCGAACTCGCGGCTTATCTCGCTCACCTCGCCCGTATCCGGGTCTTCGTAACGCATGAACACCGTACCCAACGAGCCGGCGGCGTCTTCATGCAGCTTCATCTCGTACAGGGCGGTAACGCTGTGGCCCGCGCCGACCTCGCCCGCGTCCACCGTGTCGTCGCGGAAGTCTTCGTCGTCCACGCGCCGGTTCTCGTAGCCCAGCAGCCGGTAGCTCCTCACTACTTCAGGGTTGAACTCCACCTGCACTTTGGTATCCTTCGCGATGTCCTGGAGCGTGCCGACGAGGTTCTCGACGAAGACGCGCCGCGCCTGGTTCAGCGTGTCCACGTAGTAGTATGAGCCATCGCCGTCGTTCGCCAACTGCTCCATCAGCACGTCGTTGAAGTTGCCCATGCCGACGCCGATCGTCGTCAGGGTAACGCCTTCGTCAACGCGCTCCCTTATCTGCTTGAGAATGGACTCGGGGCCGGTGTTGCCCACGTTCGCCACGCCGTCGGACAGCAGGATGACGCGGGTTACGCGGCCGGGTTGCACGCGCCCAGAGCGACGCGATTCCGACAGTTGACGAAAACGCGACGGAGCGGATAGAGCCATCTCGTAGGCGAGCCGCAGGCCGTCCTCGGCATAGGTCGAGCCGCCCGGCTCGAGCCTGTCTATGGCGCTGAGGATGGAACGCTTCTCGTCGCCGTCTGTGGGTTCGAGCAGAACGGAGCCGGCGTTGCCGTAGATCACGATTCCAACCTCGTCGGTGGGGCGCAGCTCATCTACGAGCAGCCTGAGAGACCTCTTCACCAATCCGAGACGGTCCTCGCGGGCCATGGAGCCGGATACGTCTATAGCGAACACGAGCGTGGCGTCCTTGCGCTCGTCGTTGGAGACATGCTTGCCTTGCAGGCCGACACGGATGAGCCAATGCTTTTCGCCGCCGAACGGCGAGGGCGAGCCGTCAACGTGTATGGCGAACGCGCCCTGTTCGGGCGGGGCGTAGCCCTGATCGAAGAAGTTGACGAACTCCTCCACGCGCACCGAGTCGGGATGGGGCAGGTTGCCGTCCTGAACGAAGCGACGAGCGACGGTGTACGAGGCCGTGTCCACGTCAATCGCGAACGTGGACAGGTTGGCGTCCTCCGTGTCTATGAAGGGGTTGACGCCGTAGTGCTTGAAGAACGTGAGATCGTAGGCGGCGTCGTTCACGGTGGCCGACCCGCCGATGGTATTGAAGCCTTCCATCATGGCAGCCGCGGGCGCGGCAGCCGGCGCGGGCGCAGCGGGTGCAGGTGCAGCGGGTGCAGGCGCAGCGGGCGCGGCAGGCTCCACGGGTCCCTCCGCGGAACACGCGGCCAGCGCGACGGTTAGCACGACGGCCAATGCCGCCAGCCCAATCATTCCGATAACCTTGCTAATCATCCTTCACACCTCCTGTTGATGTGCCTGTGTACGCGGTTGCGGTTGGCGGTAGGATCCCGCTCCGTCCGCGTCCACAGCCAGCATCGTATGGAATGGTGTACACTCCCAACGTCAAAAGTGTCTCATTCAGTGTATCTGACGAATCGAAGACGTAACAGATGAGGACTTTCGCAGACCTGCTGACGTTCTACATGGAGCGAACCGGCATAGGCGACGCCGAATTGGCGCGCCGCATTCCGGTTAGCCGCCCGACCCTCATCCGATGGAGGGAGGGGGTTACCGCGCGTCCCCGCTACCGCGAGGACGTGGCGCGCTGTGCGGAACTGCTGCGGCTCAGCCCGTCGGAAACGGACGAATTTTTGCTGGCCGCGGGGTTCTCGCCCGAAACGGCTCCATCGCCATCGCCTCAGTCCTCGCCCATCGAAATAGAGGAGGCTACAAGAGTCTCCTCGCCTGTCGAGGAAGAGGAGGTGTCGAGAGCGCCTTCACCTTCACCTCAACCCTCCCCCGCCGAGGGAGAGGAAGAACTAAGAGTTTCGATGGGGGAAGACCAAGATGGAGGCGATGCCAGGTCGCCGCTCAAGAGACGGGGAGTTCTGGCGGCAATCGCGCTTGGTATCCTGGCAGTCGCAGCGGTCGCAGTCGCCCTGTTGATGATTCTGAGAGACGACACTGTGTACCCGGCGGCGATGGCCGGGGAGTCGCTGATAATCATGTCTCCATTCGTCAACTACACCGGCGGACAGCAGGGATACAACGTGCTAGGCCGTCTCAAAGACGAGATAGACAACGAGGTTTACGCCGCCGGACTGTCCGGCGTCCGCGCCATCGAGTGGCCCGAGCAGATATCCTCAGAGCCCGACGCGGAGGAGGCGAGCAGACGCTCCGCCGCCGTCGTCGTCATCTGGGGCGAGTACGACAGCGGGCGGGTGATAGCGCGATTCACGACGCATCGAGCGCGCTCCACACAGTTGGACCAGCAGGTGGTGAACATCGCCTCGTCGCCCTCCGATCTGCCCGCCACCATCAACGCCGAGCTTACCGAACAGGTTCGGTACGTGGCGCTGCTCACGCTGGGGCAACTCTACATGGAGCGCGACGAGTTCGACCTGGCGAAGACGGCGCTGCTGCACGCCGCCGACCAGAACCCGACCGACCCGACTACGTTGGCCAACTTGCGATTCCAGCTTGGACGCGCATACCTGGGCGGCGACTTCGCGGACTACGACGAGGCCATCTGGCTGTTCACGCAGGCGCTCGCGGCGCGTCCCAAGTCGGTGGAGGCGCTCAACAGCCGCGCGATAGCCTACCTGGAGCGAGGACGCGCAGGGGACATCGAACGCGCCATAGACGACCTGGTTCATGCGCTGACTATCGGCCCCGATCGCGCCGCCACATACGTCAACCTCGCCGTCGCCTACGTGGAGCGAGGCACGGAAGCCGACCTGGACAGCGCCATCGCCGAACTGACGGATGCGCTCAGGATCGAACCGGAATACGCGAGCGCATACGTCAACCGCGCGGGAGCCTACGTGGCGAGGGGCGGTCCCGGGGACATCGAGCGCGCCTTCGAGGATATAGACGCCGCGCTCGACAGCGAGCCGGACCTGTCGGCGGCGTACCTGGTTCGTGGAAACGCCTACATCGCGCGAAACTCGCAAGGCGACATGGGCCTGGCGGAGGCGGAATTCAGCCGCGCGATCGCCTTGGCGCCGGATTCTCCCACGGCCTACTACAACCGGGCGCTGGTACATTCGGAGTTGGAGAACATGCCCGGTTCTCTGTCCGACCTGCGACGGGCGCAGATGCTCAATCCGCACGAAGCGGACTACAGCCGGATACTCTGCTGGCAGTTGGCGGTATCGGGCAGGCTTCAAGAGGCTCTGCGCTACTGCGAACGGTCCGTTGCGCAGGGGCCAGCGGGACAGGCGCGGGAGGGCCGGGGACTGGCCCACGCCCTGTCCGGAAGCGACGAGAAGGCGATAGATGACTTCGAGGCATTCTTGGCGTGGGTTGACGCATCGCCAAAGGATAGCTGCCGGGAGACCTACCACCAAAGCCGAGCCGGCTGGATAGAAGAGCTGCGATCCGGCGAGGACCCGTTCGATGCGAATACACTGCGCGAACTGCGAATTCGTCCGGTTTCGCCCGGCGCCGCGCCGTGCTAACGGGCGGATGCGCGGCATGTCTAACAACGCTTGGATTTAACGCAAAGCGATGAATTTAGGATCAAGGCTAAGCTTGCGCGCTTTGTGCTACAATCACGGTACGGGCGCCGCGCGGTCAAATCGGCGATGAAATCTGAATCTGAACTTGCCGCCGCCTACACTTCGGAGACTACCCATGCTCATAGCCAAACTTTCGCCCAAGATAGCCGTCATCGAGGTCCATGGCGGCATCGGTTCAAGGGTACGCTCCGCTGACATGGAGCGTGTACTGAACCGCGTACTCGAAGAGCCGCGCATCCGCGCCGTCGCGCTGGACATAGACTCGCCCGGCGGCGACGCGGCGGCGTCCGACTACATCTACCGCGCCATTCGGCGCGTAGCTCGGCGCAAACCCGTCGTAGCCGCGATTAGGGGCGTCGGCGCGTCGGGCGGATACATGATCGCCTGCGCCGCGCACCGCATCATCGCCGCGCCCGGCTCAGTCGTCGGCTCCATCGGCGTCATCTCAGTCAGGCCCATGATACAGCAACTCCTGGAACGCGCGGGCATCGACGTCAACGTCAACAAGAGCGGCGAGTTCAAGGACCTGGGCGCGCCCTGGCGCGAGATGACGGATGCGGAGAGGGAGAAGATTCAGGCGCTCATAGACGATATGTACGCCGGGTTCGTCAGCGTCGTGTCCGATAGTCGCGGACTGGACGAAGATCGCGTGCGCGAACTGGCGACCGGCGAGATATATCTCGCTCCTCGCGCGACGGAGCTGGGGCTGGTGGACGAGATGGGCGATCTCGACCGCGCGCTGGATCTTGCCGCGCGCGCCGCCGGCATCCCCAAGCGGACGATACACCTGCGCCCGCAGCGGGGGCTGCGCGAGCGGCTGCTCGGCCCGGCGGCGGACACGCTCGTCGAGTCGGTGGCATCGCACATCGAGCGTCGGCTGTGGCAGGGACGATACGGGATGTGAGATGGCAGGGTTTTCACCCCCATCCTAACCTTCCCCCATCGAGGAGGAAGGTACTCTTAAGGGCGAGTTTCCATACCATGCATTATCGCACGCTCGGCAGAACCGGCATCCGCGTATCGCTGCTCAGCCAGGGGACAGGCGGTCCCAGCATGTTCGGGCAGAATCGGGGCGCGGCGCAGGCGGAGCAGAACCGTCTGATCCGGCGGTGCCTCGAACTCGGCGTCAACCTGTTCGATACGCACGAAGGCTACAAGGACAGCGAGGAGATTCTCGGACGCGCGCTCGACGGCGTTCCGCGCGATAGCTACTCGCTGGTTACGAAGTGGACGTATCCGCGAGACGGCGACCCGAACGGCGAGCGCGACCCCGAAGACCTCGCCCGCTCAGTGGAGCGCAGCCTGCGCCGACTGAACACGAACCACATCGAGGTTCTGCTTCTTCACGGGCTGCTGCCGGAGCATCACGACATGGCGGTCGAGCGCTACGGACCTGTCCTGGACCGGCTGCGTGATGAGGGCAAGATCGGCTATCGCGGGCTCAGCGCCCGCTACTTCGCGGACCCGGAGCAGCGCGGCGCTCTAACCGGCCTCAAGCGCGCGCCGGAGTTCTGGGACGTGGTGATGCTGAAGTACGGCATCCTCAACCAGTGGATGGCGCGCGAGACGCTGCCGATTGCGCTCGAACACAACGTCGGCATCCTGAACATGGCGGCGGTCCGGATACGCCTGCCCAACCCGGCGCTGCTGGCGGAGACGATAGCGGAGTGGAAGTCGCGCGGTCTGCTGTCGCGCGACTCGCTGCCGAACGTGGACCCACTAGGCTGGCTGGCGCGCGGGGACGTCAAGTCTGTGATAGACGCGGCATACAAATTCGCGGCCGAGCATCCGGCGATTTCGAGCGTGATTACGGGAACGTCGAACCTCGCGCACCTGGAGGCGAACGTCCGGGCGATGGAGATGCCGTACCTGCCCCAAGCCGACAGGGTTCGGGTCGAGCGCATCTTCTCGCGCATAGCCGAATATGCTTAGGGGCGCGACGTTCGTGGGTCCATCGGCTACGATTCACCGCTCGATCCGCGTAGCCGCTCTTCCAACTCCCTGATTCGCGCCGCGTCAGCTTCGCGTTCGGCTTGGCGGGCTTCGCGCTCGGCTCGGTGGGCTTCGCGTTCGGATTGCAGGGCTTCACGGGTTGTCTGCGACGCCAAACGTTCGACGCGCAATTCCGATTCAAGCCGTTCACGCGCTCGCTCGGATTCGCTCAGCGCCCGCTCGGATTCGCTCAGCGCCCGCTCGGATTCGCTCAGCCTGTTGAGAAACTCCTCGCTCTCGGGATCCCAAAGGCGCAGCGAGTGTAGCGCGGCGCGGAAGTACAAACCCAGAACCTCGCTGTATGCCCACGTCGCGCCGTCGGAGTCCCGCGTCGTCTCCACCGGGACGTACTCGCCTTCGCGCAGGCGCCAGCCGAACAGGGGAACCTCGTAGAAGTCGCCACCGGTGCGGTCGAATCCGAAGTATTCATGCACCCCCATGCGTTCGTAAAGGTCGCGCTTGTGGCCGGTATCGTTGTCGGCGGTGGTCGTCGAAGCTATCTCCATCACGAAGTCCGGGGGCTTGCCGACCTCCTCGATGAAGTAGCCGTTGCGCGCGTAGATGTAGTCGTTATCCACATCGAAGACGACCGTGCAGTCGGGTTTGACGTATCTTTGTACGCCATCGTCGTCTCGGTAATAGACGGGGCCATCGCCGTCAACAAGCGTACCGGACCTGTTCTCGAAGAAGGCGGTGAGCAGTTCGATGATGGCGAAGAAGAAAGGGTGTTGGAACATGGGATCCGGCATATCGTCGTCGAGAATGTCCGGAGCCGGCTCGATACCGGGCGGCAGTGTGTAGCGACGCCTTTCAGTGGTCTTAGCCGTTGTGGGCAGTGTCGTCATGATCGGTCTCCTGTTGGCGGAGGCGATGCGGCGCGTCTGGGCCTCGTCAAGGGTGGAGGCATTGTACCACACTTCGATATGTTGCAATCGCCCAACATTCAGTTATGGGAATCGGTATCAATTTGCAGGGATGGGAAAGTGCGGTTGAGCGATGGCTGGACTGTTCACGCTGGCGGAGTGGCGGATAAGGGCGCTGCGGAATCTTGACGCAGAGGCGCAGAGGGCTTTTACGCAAAGGTATGAAGGGAGATAGCAGTACGACTGCATAGTTGCGGATCGTAGCAGACTTCATAGATAGCCGCTCGCCCGAGCCAAAGGAAGCTGGCGCGGGGCGGCCGTCAGGAAACTATCAGGCCTTCCTGGGGGTGTGTCCAGGGCAGGTTGTAGAGGGGGGCAACCTGGGGAGCGGTCGGAATCGGCATATCTCCGATAGGCGCGTCTATCACCACCGGAGCCTGGCGTTCCAGCGCGAGTGGCAACAGCGTTTCGAGGTCATCCGGAGTATCCGCCCTCATGCCGACCGCGCCGAACGACTCCGCGAACTTAACGAAGTCCGGGTTAGCCAAATCGGTCTCGTATGTTCCCGCGAACGACTCGTCGAGGTCGCGGGCGACATTGCCGTAGGAGTCGTTCCTGAAAATAACGGTAACTACGTTGATCCCGTATTTGACCGCTGTGGCAAGCTCGGAGGAGTTGAACATAAACCCTCCGTCGCCCGCCAGGCACACCACGGGCCGGTCGGGTTGCGCCACCTTGGCGCCCAGCGCAGTGGGAAACGCGAAGCCCAGGTTGAACGAGTAGCCGGAGTCTATGTACGTCTTCGGGTGATTCGCCTGCCAATGGGTGCGGGCGTAGAAAGACAGTTGCGAGATGTCCCATACTACGAAAGCGTCCTCCGGGGTTGCGCTCCTAAGTGTATCCAAAAACTCGTACAGAGGTTCCTTGAGAGCGACGTCGTAGTGTGAGATCAGGTTTCGAGCCGCCCTGACCGCAGCGGCAGGCGACGGGCGGTTGCCCGCATCCGCCTCGATCAGGTAGGGAAGCAAGGCTTCTATGGTCGCTGCGGCGTCGCCGTGCAGGGGCATGGTGTTGGACTGGACCCTGGTTAGCTCCATATCGTCGATGTTGATGTTGATGAGCGTTGACGATTCGCCGGCAGGGTTGCCCAGCGAAAATCGCGCGCCAATCCCAATAACGACGTCGGCGGACTGCATCACCTCGAAAAGCTGGTTCATCTCCTGTCGCTCGCCCCGGGGACTGAAACAGGAGCCGTATGACAGCGGATGGTTGTCCGGAATGACTCCCCTGCCGCCGCTGGAAGTGACGACGGGTATGTTAGTGGCTTCGGACAGCCTGACGAGCGCGTCTTCGGCGTTCGAGCGCGCCACTCCACCGCCAGCGTAAATCAGGGGCAGGCTGGATTCGGAGATGACTCGTGCCGCCTCTCGAAGCTGTTCCGGGCTAGGGACAATCCGCGAAACGGGGGCGGGGGTTCGCAGCGTGACGTCCTCGCGCTCCACTCCAACGTCCGGAGGCATTTCGACCAGAACGGGGCGAGGGCGACCGGTCCGCATCTGCCTGAACGCCTCGGTCACGGCGTCCGGAACGTCCCGGGGCCTGAACACAGTCTGTTGCCACTTGGTCACGGAGCGAACCGCGCCGGACTGGTCGGCGATCTCATGGACCGCGCCGAGGTTTTTGCCAATCAAGGCGCGTGGAATCTGGCCCGCGATGAGGAGTACAGGCGAGGAGCGGGAGTACGCGTTCGTCAGCCCGGACGCGGCGTTGTAGACGCCCACTCCGGGCACCACCAGCGCCACACCGGGTTTTCCGGACGCGCGGGCGTAGCCATCCGCCATGTACGTGGTTGCCTGCTCGTGGCGGGTCGTGATCATGCGGATGCCAGGCTCGTCCCGCAGGCCGGCGACAATCCCATATATCTGTATGCCCGGGATGCCGAATACGACCTCGACCTCTTCCATTGCCAGCGATTTCGCCAAAGCTTCGCCGCCACTCAGTATTGGCATGGTTCATTACTCCTCGGAAAGGCCGTCTGAGCGTATCAGGCTAGGGCGGCGGCGGCAAGGATAGATCATCGCAAAGTTGCAGTTCCTGCGGGTGGACCTTCCGAGCGTCCCGCTGACGGACGACGCGATTGAAGACGCCGGGCTTGCCTAGCCGACTATCCCCGGTTCCAACGCCTTCACTTCCTCCCACAGGGCATCCTTCTCGGGCATGGGGAGCGACTCGAAGTCCAGGCCGCGCTCCCGCGCGAGCCGTTCCATATGCTTGAATCGGGTGTAGAATTTGCGGTTGGAGCCGCGCAGCGCGGTTTCGGCTTCGATGCCGAGCCACCGGCTGGCATTGACCATGGAGAACAGCGCGTCGCCGAATTCCGCCTCGCGCGCGTCGGGGTCGGCGGCTTCCTCCATCTCGCGCATCTCTTCGGCGATCCTTTCCGGCACGCCAGTGTATTCGTCCCAGTCGAAGCCCATGCGGGCGGCCCGTCCCTGCACCGCCTGCGCGTAGGCGAGCGCGGGCATGGCTTTCGGCACGCCGTCGAGGATCGATTTGTCCGTGCCCACCATCTCCGCGCGCTTGATCTCGTCCCAGCGAGGTATGGCCTGCTCGGCGCTGTCCACCTTCGCGTCGCCGAAGACGTGCGGGTGCCGGCGCGCGAGCTTGGCGATGACCGAGCCGAACACGTCTTCACCGGAGAACGCGCCGCCCTCCTCCGCTATCACAATCTGCAAGGCGGCGTGGAACAGCACGTCGCCCAGCTCCTCGGTTACCTTCTCAGGGTCGCCGGACTCGATGGCCTCTACAAGCTCGTAGCACTCTTCGAGGAACAGGTGCTTGAGAGTATCCGGGGTCTGCTCGCGGTCCCACGGGCAGCCGTCCGGAGAGCGGAGGTGGGCGGCGAGCCGGTAGAGGCCGTCGAAGGTGGACGGGAAGGTGGCGTCGGTTGGCATTGGCTCATCCTTAGCGGCTGAAACGGGTTAGATGGACGTGTGTTATACTAGCGCTTGACGCGGGGGTGGCGCAGGTCGGTTTTGGCACAGAAGGGAATCTCCGATGGACATAACGCCATTGCAGTCGGTAATCGCCACTGCCGCATTCATTATCTTGGCAATGTCGCTGTTCTACAAGTGGATGCGAGATTTGTCGAGAGACTTGAAAACTGAGATACAGCAGACGCGAACCGAGTTGGGCCAGAGGATTGACACCGTCCGCGCGGAAGCGCGAGAAGACAGTGCAGCCTTGCGAGAGGAACTTCGGGAAGAAACCAACAGGCTGCGAACGGAGATCAGAGACCTCCGCGCAAGCGTTGAGACCCGACTGCAAGGGACGGAGCTAGACCGCGCCAGAGCGGAGGCGGCCTACGAACTCCTACGGGGCTCGGCCATAACCGTCCCGACCGCGCCTCCTGACGACGATGGAAACTAGGGCAATCGCTCGGAGCGTCGTTCGCTTCGCGGCGACTATGTTCTTCGTCGTCCCCATATTCCTCATCGCCTTCAACGTTCGATGGGTCATCAACTTTCCGCCGCTGTACTCGTATGGGTTCGACAGGTACGGGATAGAGAACTATACGGGGATAGAGCGCGAGGAGCTAATCTCCGCCGGCAAGCAGATACGAACCTACTTCAACGACGACAGCGAGTTGATAGAGATTCGCGTTACCATACCGCCGGGCGTGGTGGTGGACAACCTGTTCAACGAGCGCGAGGTTCTGCACATGCGCGACGTGAAGGCGCTTGTGCAGGGCGTATATCGGGTGTCGGAGATAACGGGCGCCTACCTCGCCATCGTAATCGCCGCAGGGTTCTTGCTGGAGGGGCGGGCGTTCTGGCCCTGGCTGGCGCGGCTGATGCGCTGGGGCGGCGTGGCGACGTTCGCGCTGGTCGTGGTTGTCGGACTCGGCGCGCTGTTCGGGTTCGAGCGATTGTTCCTGGCCTTCCACCTCATTAGCTTCAGCAACGACCTGTGGCAGCTGGACCCGCGCCGCGACTACCTGATAGCCATGTTCCCGCAGAGCTTCTTCTTCGACGCGACGCTGCTGATAGCGTTCTCCGTCCTGTTGCAGGCCGCGATATTCGCCGCGCTGCCGAGCGTCCTGCGCCGGCGGGTGGAGGAACGCGCGTAGGGACGCTCCTTGCTGGCGCGGGACGCTTCCTCGAGTTGGGTCGCTACCGCGCCTCGATCTCATTTGGTATTTGTTCACGACGCGTACGGACTGGCAGAATCCGATTTCACCAGGAGGGAGACATGAGCAACTTCGAGAAACTGCAGCGGCGTCTGGAAGCGGGTGAGACGGTCTTGATGGACGGGGGTATGGGCTCGGAGTTCGATAGACGAGGGCTGACAACCCGCGAAACGTGGTCGGGCGGCCCGATGCTGTCTCATCCCGAGTTGGTGAGGGACATTCACCAGGAATACATAGAGGCCGGCGCCGAGATCATCATCACGAACACCTTCAGCACAGGGCGCGACGTGCTGGAGGCAGCCGGTCTCGAGGACAAGATAACCCAGGCCAACGAGCAGGGGATCGAAGCGGCGGCGCAGGCGAGGAGAAACGCGGGGACTGAGGACACAGTGGTCATTGCCGCCTCCGTATCTACGATGAGACCCAAGGAGCGCGCGGACATTCCTGTGCCCTATGAGACGGCCCTGGCAACCTACCGGGAGCAGCTGGGAACGCTGGCCAAGGGCGGCCCGGACGTGGCGGTGGGCGAGATGCTGATCCGGATTTCAGACACGCTGGCAGTAATAGGCGCGGCAGAGGAGTTGGGGCTCCCCGTATGGGTCGGGCTCTCGCTGGTACAGGATGGAGACGAACTCTACCTGGGCATCCAGGACAGGCATGGAGGCGAGAGCCTTCAGGACGCCATGGACGCCATCAAGGACAGGGACATCGCAACGGTGTTCATAATGCACACACTGGTGGACGACACGGGACCCGGCCTGGAGATTGTAAAGAAGAATTGGCCTGGAACTTTCGGCGCCTACTCCCACTTCTCACGTCATTCTCCACTGGACCCGCAGCAGTACCTGGAGTACGCGCGGGGCTGGAGAGAGCAAGGAGCGCGGATAATCGGAGGGTGCTGCGGCACGAGGCCAGACCACATTCGCGCGCTCAGGAAGTGGCTATCCGGGTCTTAGCCGGGCGGGAGCCTCGCGTTCGAGACGCTAACCCGTCCCGATCTCCAGATCCCGCAGGCGCGGCATGACTTCCTGGGACAGCAGGCGGACGGATTTCTCGTAGGCTTCCCTGTCTTCGGAATGGTCGAACGTCAGCCACAGCAGTGTGCCGAATCCGCCTACGGTGTCGTACAGGTCGCGCAGCTTGCGCTCGACCGTTTCGGGCGAGCCGACGATCCACAGATTGTCGAGCATGTAGTCGAGGGTAACGTCGTCGTCGGAGATGGACTCGTCGTGCTTCATGAAGCTGACGAACGGGTATGCGCCGAATGAGAATAGCGGATGCAGGTAGTCTCGCCAGGCGCGTCCCAGCATCCCGTTCATCGCGCCTTCGCGCGCTTCCTCATCCGTGTCCGCCACCCAAACGTCGCGGACGATGCGCCACTCGGATCGGGACGGCGGCTTTCTGCCGGCGGCTTTCGCGCCCTCGATCACGGCGTCCCAGTGGCTGGCGACGTACACGGCGTTGAGGCCGAGGCTCATGGGGATGTAGCCTCGCTCTCCCACAATCTTCAGCGTTTCGGATCCCGGACTGGCGCCTGCGACGCCTATGGGCGGGTGCGGCTTCTGGAACGGGGTCAGGAACGTCTTGAGCGTGGCGTACTCGTACTCCTTCGGGTCGGGGATGTTCACGTTCCAGAACTTGCCTTCGTACTTGAATGGGCCTTCGATGTGCTCCCACACGTTTAGGATGATGTCCAGCGACTCGCGCGTCATGGCGCGGTGCTCGCCCTCGTCGAAATCAACGTCGAACAGCTCATGGTCGGAGAGCAACCCGCCTGAACCGATGCCGAACATGTATCGCCCCTGCGCCAGGTGGTCGAGATAGGCGACGCGGTGCGCCAGCTCCACCGGGTGGTGGAAGGGCAGCAGGTGCGCGCCGGTTCCGAGCATGATGTTCTTGGTCCGCATCAGCGCCTGGGCGATGAGCAGATCCGGCGTCGGCACCGGCTCCCACGGGGCGGTGAAATGCTCGCCTATCCACGCCTCGGACAGCCCGTAGCGATCGGCCATCTCAAGGCAGTCGAGATCCCACTGGTGCGCGTCCCAAGTCGAACGCTCCGGCGGGTGTGACGGCATCAGGAAGAGTCCAAGTTTCATCGGTGGCCTCCGTTGCGGTTGCGGCTCGCATCATCTACAAATGTTCGATACACAGTATAACATCAGTTTTAGGGGTTGACCGCGCACAAATGCTCTGGTATTCTGTTCGCAGAACATTAGTACATGGGAGGGAACTATCATGAAGGCCAAGCTCTCTGAGAGGCAGGAGCGAATACTCGCGTTCATCCAGCAGTTTATGGATGAGAACCACTACCCGCCAACGGTGCGCGACATCCAGTACGGCTGCGAGGTTAGCTCGACGTCGGTGGTTGACTACAACCTGCACAAGCTCCAGGCGATGGGCTACTTGCGTCGGCAGCCGGAGGTGTCGCGCGGGATCCAGCTCATCGGCGCGGGACTGCCCGACTCTGACCCCAATATCGTCAGCATCCCGATCATGGGCAGCATCGCCGCGGGCGAGCCGCTGTACACGCCGGACGCGCCCAGCTACGCCAGCGACAGCCACGATACGGTTGACCTGCCGCCCTTCCTGACGGGCGACCGGCAGAACGTGTTCGCGCTGCGCGTCAAGGGCACCTCGATGATAGACGCGCTGGTGGCGGACGGCGACCTGGTGCTGCTCGAACCCGCCACCGACGCGAGCAACGGCGAAATGGTAGCGGCGTGGCTCAACTCCCGCGAGGAGACGACGCTCAAGCGCTTCTACATGGAAGGCGACATGGTGCGGCTGCAGCCCGAAAACTCGACGATGGAGCCGATCATTGTGCAGGCCAAGGACGTTTCGGTACGCGGCAAGGTTGTAGGCGTCATCCGGACGGTCTAGCAAGCCACGCGCTTGACCAAGATTCAAGCGGAGGGGCGCGGAGACGCAGAGATATGACCTAATTCTTTGCGTCTTCGCGCCTCTGCGTTAAATTTCCGCAATCGCCCCTGCCGGCTGCCTCTGTGCTACAATTGAGGCGCACATTACAAGGCAGGTGAAGCGCTATGGCGGCTGCGCCGGTTTCACAAGTATCTCTACGGATTTCTGGAATGACCTGCGCGGCGTGCGTTTCGCACGTCGAACACGCTCTCACGGACGTCGAGGGCGTGGCGTCGGCGTCGGTCAACCTAGCTACGGAACGCGCGAGCGTCGAGTATGCGCCGGGGCTAACCGGCATCGCCGACCTGCGTCACGCGGTCGAGGACGCCGGCTATGGGGCGGCGCCGGTTATCAACGACAGTTGGGACGATGCGGCCGCGGACGGCGACCTGCGCGGTCTGAAGCTGAAGTTCATCGGCAGCCTAGCTGCCGCTGTCGCTATTATGGCGCTGATGGCGGCGCCGGCGGCTCACGACCTGCTGCCGTTCAAGATGGACTACCTGCTTCTCGCGCTCGCCGCCCCAGTACAACTGTGGGCCGGACTCGTCTTCTACAAGTCGGCGTGGAGCGCGGCAAGGCGGCTTACGTCGAACATGAACACGCTGGTAGCCGTCGGCACGAGCGTCGCGTTCGCGTACTCGGCGGTCGTAACTCTATTCGGCGACTCGGCGTTCTTCGACGGGCGCGCCACCGATACGTACTTCGACACTTCGACGGCGATCATAGGGCTCGTGCTGTTCGGCAGGTTCCTGGAAGCGCGCGCCAAGCGGCGGGCGTCGAACGCCATTCATGCGCTGATGGGCCTACAACCCGCCACGGCGCGAGTAGCCAGGGACGGGCAGACGCTCGACATCTCCATAGAAGATATAGTCGTCGGCGATCGCATCATCGTCCGGCCCGGCGAGCGG
Source organism: Dehalococcoidia bacterium (assembly GCA_034420955.1). Lineage (GTDB taxonomy): Bacteria > Chloroflexota > Dehalococcoidia > Lucifugimonadales > UBA1123 > VXRN01. The sequence continues at coordinate 2,199 of DAOUKV010000020.1, read as the reverse complement.
ATTCCGGTGGACGGCGTGGTCGAAAGCGGCACGTCGTCGGTGGACGAGTCCATGCTGACCGGCGAGAGCGCGCCGGTAGCCAAGCTAGCGGGAAGCGAGGTTTATGGCGCGACTGTCAACGGACGCGGCGGCATCGCGTTCACCGCGACGCGCGTCGGGCGCGACACGATGCTCGCCAACATCGTCAAGCTCGTCGAGGAGGCGCAGGGTTCGAAGGCGCCGATCCAGAGGCTCGCCGATCTCATATCCTCGTACTTCGTGCCGGCGGTCATCGGCGTCGCCGCGCTCGTGTTCGCGGTCTGGCTGGCATTTGGGCCGGATCCGAGCTACGTAACCGCCATCCTCACTGCTGTCGCGGTGCTGATAATCGCCTGCCCGTGCGCGATGGGGCTGGCGACGCCGACGGCCATCATGGTCGGAACCGGCAAGGGCGCGGAGCTGGGCGTACTGATACGGAGCGCCGAAGCGCTGGAACGGGCGCACAGCGTGGACGTGGTGGTTCTGGACAAGACCGGGACACTCACCAGAGGGCGACCGACCGTAACGTCCGTCAGCGCGGACGCCAACATGGAAGAGAACGACCTGCTGTCGCTCGCCGCGTCGGTAGAGAGGCTGTCCGAGCATCCACTCGCCGAGGCGATAGTGGCGGAAGCCGAACGGCGCGGCTTGGAGACGGCGGACGCGGACGACTTCGCCGCGATACCGGGCAAGGGCGCGACTGGTACGGTTGGCGGCCTGAGCGTGGCGGTCGGCAGCGTCAGGATGATGCGTGAGATAGGGGTGATGAGCGAGGGGATAGGAGATAGGGGTTACGGCTCAGCCGCCACGACCGTATATGTCGCGGTGGATGGGCGGCTGGCGGGCGCCATATCAGTCGCGGATACCTTGAAGCCGGAGGCGTCCGCCGCCGTCGCGGAGCTGCGACGGCAGGGCATCGAAGTAGTGATGCTGACGGGCGACGATGAGCGCGTTGCCCGCGCCATCGCTTCGGAGGCGGGCATAGACCGCGTGGTCGCGGAGGTTCTGCCGGCGGAGAAAGCCGCCGAGGTCGAGCGCATCATGGTGGAAGGGAAGACGGTGGCGATGGTCGGCGACGGCATCAACGACGCGCCCGCGCTGGCGCAGGCGGATATCGGCATAGCCATCGGCACAGGAACCGACGTAGCCATCGAAGCCGCAGACATTACTCTGGTTGGCGGCGACCTGCGCGGCGTACCGACGGCGATTGCGCTGAGCCGGACTACGATGCGCGTGATACGGCAAAACCTGTTCTGGGCGTTCGCCTACAACGTCGCGCTGATTCCGGTGGCGGCGGGGATTCTGTATCCGCTGTTCGCCGCCAACGGAACGCCGGAGGCGCTGCGTCCCGCGCTCGGCGAGTACGGCTTCCTGAACCCGATACTGGCAGCGGCGGCGATGGCGTTCAGTTCCGTAACCGTAGTCGCCAACTCGCTGCGGCTGAAGGGATTCAGGGGAGGAGCGAGGAACGAGAGAGCCTAATTCACTCCCCCGCCGCCTCTGCGTTAAAATCATCCAGGAGATACGAAATGAGACTGAGACTACCGCTTTTCAACAGAGGCGGTTCGGACCGCGCCACCGACCCAGTGTGCGATATGCAGGTGGACGTCCGCAAGCCTCCAGGCGGGAGCTTCGATCACGCGGGGGTGACGTACTACTTCTGCGGTCCGGGCTGCAACCGCGCCTTCCAACGGGAGCCGGAGGCGTACCTGTCGGGCGAGAAGAAGATTAGCATGTGACAAACCAAGCGCTCGACCGTCTCTAAACTGCAGTTGCCGCGTTCAGGTCAAACTCGATTTCGGGGTCGAGGTATGACAAACTAGACGTTCAACCACCCCCGAAATCCAAAGCATCCACCTGCCAAATCGGTACAGGCTCGGAGGACTGGCGGTGAGTTTTCAGCTTGCCCGGGTTGTGCTACAATTAGAGGAGCATTGAGAGAGTGCGGCTTTACGGTCGCAAGCGCCTACCTGGGTTCACCACGCTCCCCAAGGTGGTTAGGCCCCTGTAACGGGGCGATGCGGCCCGTCCGGGCAACGAATGAGCGGGATTGCCCCCGTTTTGGATACCAAAGCGGGGGCTTTGCTTGTTGGAGAAGTACGGATTGAACGATTCTTCCAATGTGAACCCCGCTGATGGCGTCTGCGCGCCGTTGGGCGCAACGTGGAACACGGCGTCCCG
>DAOUKV010000019.1:0-29027 GCA_034420955.1 Dehalococcoidia bacterium | reverse complement strand
TACGCCTTCCGCGTCAGCGCATACGGAGACGGGACGACGTACCGCGCGGTGTTCGGAGCGCCGTCGGCGGCGCTGTTGGTTTCGACATCCTCGCCGCCCACGCCTACTCCCACACCCACGCCGCAGCCGCGGCCGGAAGCGCCCACAATCACGGGCGTGGTCGCCGGGTCGAGTCCCGGTCAGCTGGTCGTTTCCTGGAAGTGGGACGGAGATTCGTGCTTCATCACGGGTACCTCGTCGGGATACGAGGTCAACTACAAGAAGGCTACGGCGTCCTGGCGCGACGCTCCCTTCGTTACGGCGCAAGAGCCGAACGACAGCGACAGCGGCGCCTACGAGGTCTTCGCCGACTACGGACGGAGCGCGATCGTAGAGACGTTCACCATAGGCGCGTCGGCGTCGGGAGTCGAGAGCTACGGCCAGGTGGGAGTGGCTCTGGACGCCGTGGCGTATGACGTGCGCGTCATCGTGTTCAGCGGCGTGTGCGCCGACAAGTGGAGTCCGTACAGCCAATCTCGCAGAGCCACGCCGACACGGTAGCCGTTCGCCGTCGCCGCCGCTGCGCGCCTGCGCCGACAACAGAGCGCTTCTGCCGGCGACGGGTGCGCTGAGACGCGTGCGTACAGTCTGGTGAAGGCGAAGGGCTGATCATCTTCCCTGTGTGTCCACACTGGAGTTTTAGAGTCGCTACGAAACCTGCCCTCACGGCCTCATGGTATGGAGCGGAGCATACCTACGGCGAAGCGTCATGAACATAGTCGTCGCCCGCGTCCAGGGCATCAAGCAGCCCCGCGTCCTGCCGGCATCGAGGAGTTGGAGGTAGGGCGTGGCTTGAACTGCCTTCCAAGACGCTCGATGCGCTCCAGACCGCAGCAGACCCGCGTTCAAGCCGAAATCCACCCTCTCTGAGCTTCCCAACGCCGACGAATTGGGGGTAGCATTCGGCTCAGATGGAGAACCTCGTCCAATCTGCCAGATTGTGGCTGCCACGCCAAAACAGCGATTTGGATATTCCACATCTACGGGGCATATTAAAGCGTATCCCCCCATCGGGCATAAATTTCGTTTATGTGCAATTTTCGGAAAACCGACTTGTGCACGTGCCTACTCTGCGGGTTATACCTTCGGGCTTGGAAAGGGCGCCGAGGTTGCGTATCGTCATTCATGATTGCCCACGCTTCAATCATCGTGCGAAAAGCAGGAAAGTATGTCGCATCGAGTTCGAGTCGAGCGTGATCTGGTGGCTCAGCATCATATCTTCCTAGACGACGTGCTCGCCTGAGCTGCCGTCTGCGGTCTTCTTCGCGGTCGTCAAGCGAGTGGTCGGGGACCGTCTGCCCGTTTATCGAAAGTGCGACATTACCTTCCAGTTTATCCCGACTGACGCCAACAGTCTCCCCGGCGGACGTGGTCAATTCTATGGAGCGGAATTCGAGGTTCCGAAATCTTTCAAGATCAGCCGTAAGGAGATTTGCGATGATGTGAAGCAGCGTCGTCTTCCCCGAACCATTGACCCCGTGAACTATGTTCACCTCCTCCTGAAAAGAGATGTCCAAGTCAAAGCGCCCGTGCAAACCCTTGGCGTTAACCCGTTCGATGAAGTGCGGCTTGTCAGCAGTCCCCATATCGGTTACCCCCAGCGTCCACATAAAGTGCAGACCACTAAACATCTCTGCCAGCATACTATTCGCGCCATCCGCGTCCGTCAACTCTTTAACCGAAAAGAGGCGCCACCTCTAACGGCCGCGCCCCTTGCTCGATCCACAGATTTTCCTGTGGTCGCCTACGTCGTAAACAGTATCGGGTTCCGCATCGGCGGAGCGATGTCCTCCTCAGTCAGCGGATACGCTTCCTTCTTGTACACCTGGATGCGGTGCTGCCCGAAATCGCAGATGAACAGCCGGAAGTCCGAGTCCACGCGCACGCAGCACGGCGCGCTCAGCCGCTTGGTCGGCTCCAGATCCGTCATCTCGCGCAGCCGCAGAGTTACCGAGTTGGCGAGAATGTACTGCCGACCCGATATGGAAAGATTCGCGTCGCCGATGAACTGCTCCACGAACCGGCCCTCCGCGTTGAACATCTGCACGCGGTCGTTCAGCCAGTCGGCGACGTAGATGTCGCCATGCGCGTCCACCGTCACCGACGCCGGTCTGTTGAACTCGCCCTTCTCGCTCCCCGACGATCCGATGCTCATCAGGAACTCGCCGTCCGGGCTGAGCTTCTGAACCCGGTCGTTGCGCCAGTCCGCCACATAGATGTCGCCGAACTCGTCCAGCGCGACGCCCCACGGCATATTCAGCTCGCCCTCGCCGCTGCCCTGGCCGTTGTCTATCGTCTGAAGATGCTTGCCGTCCCGCGTGAACCGCTGGATGCGGTGGTTCATCGTGTCCGACATTAAGATGTTGCCGTCGCCGTCGAACTGCATGGACGAAGGCCGGTTGAGTTGGCCCTGCTCCGAGCCGTGCTCGCCCCAGCTGTCCAGAACCTCCCCGTCCTTGTCCATGATGGTAACGCTGTGCTTCGCCTCGTCCGACACGTACAGGTTCTCGTCCTCGTCAACCAGCAGCGCCGTTGGCCAGGTGAACGCGCCCGTGCCGCGCGTGCCCAGATTATCGTCTTCCCAGTTGATGACGCGGACCTCCGTGCCGAGGCCGCCCCGCGTCAGAACATAGACGTTCTCCTCGCCAAACCCGATGTCCACCGGGTTCGACGTTACGCGACGCTGCCCCATGGTCAGATAGTAAGGGAATCCCGACCGCAGAAGACCATATGGCCTGCCCATTTTACGAACCTCCGTTAATGAATGGAGTGAGGATGAGGAATCTCTCTTTCCTCGCTCCTCACTCCTCTTTATCTCATTCCTATCCGCCCCTATTTGAACGGATTGATCTGCTCATACTGCCCGCCCACTATCGGAGCGGCCTCCACGCCCAGCCACTGCTCCAGAACGGTGCCGTAGATGCCGCGGTAGTCTATGGTGTGCTCCAGGTCCTCGCCGTTCGCCCACCGGCTGCGGTCGAGAGACGGGTACTCGGAGTACAGGCCGCCCGCCACCGGCTTGCCGATGAGGAACGCCCCGCCGCCGGAGCCGTGGTCGGTGCCGGAGCCGTTGTCGTAGATCCGCCGTCCGAACTCCGTGAACACCAGCATCACCACGTTGTCGTCCGCGTCATGCTCCTCCAGGTCGTCGAAGAAGTCGTGGATCGCGCCCGACAGGTCGCCGATCAGCTTCGGATGCGTCGGCACTTCGTTGGCGTGCGTATCGTAGCCGCCGTGCTGGGTGTAGAAGACCCGAGTGCCGAGGTCTGCGGTGTGGACGCGCGCCACGTCGCGCAGGCTCTTCGCAATCGGGTTGTCCGCGTACTCGACGCTGGACTCGTACCTCTCCGGCGCGACCTTGATCAAGTCGGCGCCCGAAAGCACGTCCTGGCCCGTGCGCGACAGATACTCCATCACAGGGCCGGTGCCGATGGCCTGGCCGTACATCTGCTTGAAGATGTCAAGCGCCTGATTGCGCTCGTTCTCGATCTCGATGCCCGTCATCAGGCCGTAGTTGTCCAGATTAGACACGCTCGTTACCGGAACGCCCGGCATCGCCATCGCGCGCGGCAGACCCACCCCGAAGTTCACGCCGGTCAGCGGGTTCTCCCCCTCGGGGTCGAGCTCGCGCAGCGTGCGCCCCAGCCAGCCGATCGTCGAAACCTCGAACGGCTCGCAAGTGTGCCAGATATCCATGCCCCGGAAGTGCGAGCGGTTCGAGTTCGGATAGCCGATACCCTGGACGATGCCGACCATGCCCTTGTCGTACAGCTCCTTGAAAGGCCCCATCTGCGGATGGAAGCCAAGCGTGTCGTCCAGCTGAATCACCTGCTCCTGCGGTATCCCGACCAGCGGCCTGTTGTCGTGATACACCGGGCTGGTGTACGGAATCAGCGTGTTCATGAAGTCGTTGCCGCCCGTGAGCTGCACGATTACGAACACAGGGTCTTTTCCGTTGCCGTTGCCTGCCATCTTTCGCTCCTTCTGAATATTCTCCCTCTCCCCTGATGGGAGAGGGTCGGGGTGAGGGTGTCAATACTCCTTAGGCGAACTGGTACTCGCGCGAGGCCACGATCAGCTGAAGCATCCTCGCCACCTTGCCGGCGTTGTCCGTCCGGGCTTGGTCGCTGCTCAGGTCCACGTCGCCCACGCTGTCGGCGTATGCCGAGAGCGCGCTCAGCGTATCCTCGCCCACTTCCATGGGCCCAACCAGGTCGAGACAGCGTTCGACCAGCGCCTCCGGCGACAGCGAGCCGTCCTCGGACAGCCGCGAGATGATGTCTTGCACGCCGGGCGCCGAAGTGTCGTTGAACTGGTTGACGGCGAAGTTGACGCGCTCGTTCAGCGTGCCGCCGTCTATCCACTCATGGCCCGTGTGCCAGCCTTCCACCGTCGGCGGGTTCATCAGCGTCTGCCCCATGACCGACGTCGCGCCGCTCAGCGCGCCGACCGACTGGCCCGGCGCCGGCACTACGTCGTAGGTGCCCACCAGCTTGATGGTGCCGGCCACCAGCTCCGCCGGGTTCTTCACCTTGCGGAACTGCGCCGCCTTGAAGAAGTCGGAGTTGAACAGCGTCCGCAATACCGGGCGTATCTGGCCGTCGTTGTCGGCGAACGCCTGGACAAGCGCATCTATCGCCTCCGGATCGTTCGGCGGCTCGATGTTCCACGCCGGAACCTGGGGCTCGTCGGCGACGAAGAAGTTGTACAGGTGCCGCGCGATGAACCGGTAGGTCGGCTCCTGCCGGACCACGATGTCTATGATGTCCTCGCCGTTCAGGTTGCCCGTCTCGCCGAGGAACGTCTTCTCGCTCTCGTCATGGTCTTCCGGCAGGTACTTGAACTCGGATTCGTAGTGGCCGAACGGGTACAGCGGAATCGGCTGCGTGAACGTCCACCCCGTGAACGCGCGCGCCGCGTTCTTGATGTCGTCCTCCGTATAGTTGCCCACGCCCATGCTGAATAGCTCCAGCAGCTCGCGTCCCCAGTTCTCGTTCGGCTGGTCGGCGTGATTCTCGCAGTTGTCCAGCCAGTAGTTCATCGCCGGATCCCTCGACAGACGCAGCAGAATCGTCCTGAGATCGCTCATGCCGACCTCTCGGAACATTTCGATCTGCCCCACTATCGTCGGGCTGTGCTCGCTCTTGTACCACGCGGTGGCGAAGACATGGTGCCAGAACAGCGCCATCTTCTCTTCCAGCGGACGGCGCGAGTTCGTCATCCGCCACACCCAGCGTCCCGCCCACAACTGCACCGCGTCGTGGTAAGCGAGTTCCAGGTTGTAGCGCTTCAGCGCGTCCTCTTCCAGGTCCTCGGTCCGCTCCGGGTGCAGCAGACCCTCGACCACATCCTCATACGATTTGCTGGTAAGCTCCTCGAGCTCGGCCCTGGTCGCGCCGAACCCGGCCCGGCGCATCAGGTGAGAGATCAGGGCAAGGTCGCTATTGGACATTCGCAGGCTCCCTCGTCAACTTATGCTATGTTTGCCTATTCCCAGCCGAGCGGCGTAGGGACGATGCCCTTGCCACTCCGCCAAGTTACGGGGTATTGTACCCTAGCGCGTAAGTCCGTTCAATGCCTTGCGCGAAATTGACCCCGCGACCGCGTGTGGACAAAACCCTCCGCGCTCCCCTGCTTCTTTGCGCCTCTGCGTCAAGATCCACCCGGCGGATTCAGCAAACTATTGCAATCCATCAGAAAAATAGTCGAATGGACGCCCAGAACCCCCGTCTTCTACGGATGGGTCGTTCTCTCGATGGCCGCGCTCGGAACCTATGCCGCGACAGGCGTAGCGCAGGTCGTCATCGGCGGCATACAGAACCTCATCTTCGAAGACATGGGTTGGGATCGCTCGACCATCGCCTTCGCCGTGACGGCCGGCACCTGGACGTCCGGTCTCCTCGCCCCCATATTCGGCGTCCTCGCAGACAGATTCGGTCCGCGCCGTCTCATGCCCCCCGCCGCGCTCATAGCCGGCGCGTCGTTCATCGCGCTAGGCGGCATCAGCCAGGTCTGGCACTTCTACGCCGCCTACATCGTCGGACGCGCCATCGCCAATCCGTGTCTGGTCGGCGTCGTGCCCCGCACTGTCGCCGTCAACTTCTTCCACCGGCGCCGCAGTCTGGCAATCGGCCTAGTATCCACCTTCCGACCCGTGGGCGGCGGCATCAATATCCAGCTAATCTCCCTCATAGCCGCCTTGTCGAGCTGGCGAGTCGCCTACCGGATGCTAGGCGTCTTCTCCATCCTCCTCGCCCTCCCCCTGTTCCTGATAATGCGACGACGCCCCGAAGACATCGGGCTACTGCCGGATGGAGACAGCAGGCCGCCGCCCGCGCCTGCCTACTCGGCCCGGCAAGCGCCAGACGAGTCCTCCCAGCCCCTAGACGACAGCTGGACCGCCGGCGAAGCCCTCGCGTCCTCCGCCTTCTGGCTTATCGTCGCCGCCGAGGTGCTCACTATCCTGACCTCCGGCGCCATCGGGTTCCAGATCGCTCCCTTCCTGGTGGATTCGGACATCTCCCAGCCCTTCGCCGCGCTCGCCGTAACCCTAAGCTCCACGCTGGGAGCGTTGGTCAACCCGGTCTGGGGAGTCCTTGCCGACAGGTACCAGCCAAGACTGCTCGCCGCCGGCGCCACCCTGCTCGCCCTATTCTCAGCCGCCTTCTTCATCCCCACCGGAGGCGGCTGGGGCGGATTCGCGGTCGCCGTCGTTTGGGGAATCGCGTCCGGCGGACTCAACGTGCTCGGCAGCATGATGTTCGCCCAATACTACGGACGCGGCTCCTACGGCACAATCACGGGCTTGACCGGGCCGTTCCAGATGGTCTTCCTCGGACTTGGCCCCACCTTTGGCGCCCTCCTGTATCAGTGGACCGGCGGCTACACCGTCCTCTGGTCATACGCGCTCTGCGCCTACGCCGTGGCGACCGTTCTCATCTTCTACGCGAAGCGCCCAACGAAAGGCAACGTCTGGCTTCCCATCCGCCTGCTCCTGAAGCTACGCCCCTAAGCGCCCCTCTTGGACGTTCCCCTTTGCGCCTCTGCGCCTTTGCGATAAAATACCTTCAGACCGGAGCGGCCCAAACCCAGGAGTCCCCACATTGACCACCCCCACAAACGTAGCCATCATCGGAGGAGGAGCGGCCGGATGCGCCGTAGCCTACTACCTCGCCCTCGCCGGCGTCTCATCCACCATCGTCGAGCGCGACGCTATCTCGGCATACGCCTCCGCCTGGTCGAACGGCGGATTAAACCCGCTGGAAGGCGCCGGCATTCCCGGCCCGCTCGGCCCCCTCGCCATCGCATCCCACCGGATGCACCAGGCAATCTGGCCCGACCTAACCGAGCGCTCCGGCATAGATTTCGAGCCGCAGGTAATCTCATCCGTCCGTGTCGCGTTCAACGACTCCGACATCGAGGGGATGCGAACCACCCACGACATCTTCACCAACGCCGACGCCGACTTCACAGCCGAATGGCTCGACGCCGCGCAACTGCGCGAACTCGAACCGCGAATCTCCCACGACGCGATCTGCGCCCTCGATGCGCGCGGCAACGCGACGCTCAGCAGCCAACGCTTCACCCAAGCGCTCGCAGCCGCCGCCGAGACGATGGGCGCGAAGGTCATGATCGCCGATGCGACGGGCATCGCGACGGATGGCGCCAAAGTAACCGCCGTCGAGACCACCGCCGGCAGCCTTCCGTGCGACGCCGTCGTCTTCGCCACCGGCCCCTGGGCGGCGCAGGTCGGAGACTGGCTCGGCGTCCCTGTCCCAGTCGAGCCGTTCAAGGGCGAAATCCTGCGGACGACGCTGCCGAGCGGCCCTCTCCCAGCGGACTTCGAGGATGTCGGCGGCGTCTCCCTCAACAGTCGCGAACAAGGCCAAGTCTGGATAGGCGCCACAGAGGAGAATCGCGGCTTCGATCTCGAACCGTCCGACTCGGCGCGCAAGACGCTGATGCGTGGAGCGATTCGCCTGATGCCCGACACCGCGGACGCTCGCATCGTCATGCACACCGCCTGCCTCCGTCCGCTGTCGCCCGACTGGATGCCGATTCTCGGACGCGCCCCGGGTTGGAACAACGCCTACCTCGCCACCGGCGCCGGCAAGAAGGGCATTCTGCTTAGCCCCGCCATCGGCAAGACAATCGCCGACCTGATAGTCGAAGGCAAGACCGACCTGCCAGTATCCGGCTTCGTCCCGGACAGGTTCGCATAGCGAGGGACGCTCCATGACCACCACACCGCCATATCTCAGAAGATTCCCATGCGCCGCCGCCTTGTACGACGGCATCCAGGTAACTATCCGCCAGCTCTCGTCCGACGACAAGGACGCGCTGCTCAGCTTCTTTCAGAGCGTGCCGGAAGAAGACAGGTTCTACCTGAACAGCGACGTAACCGCGCCCAGGGTCATCCGAGAGTTTACGGAGCGCATAGACCTGTCGCAGACGATCCCGTTGGTGGCTGAGCGAGAAGGCGAGATCATCGCCGACGCCACCCTCCACCGGAGCCGGCGCGCCGCCCGCCGGCACGTCGGAGAGTTGCGGATCGTCGTCGCGCCCGAATACCGAGGCAGAGGCTTGGGCGTGCGCCTGATCCGCGAGTTCATCCAGATCGGCAGAGACCTCGACCTGCGCCGCCTGGTCTTCGAGTTGGTCAGCGACCGTCAGCAGCCCGCCATCGAAGCCGCCCAAGCCGCCGGTTTCCAACTGATAGCGGTTCTACAAGGCCGAGTCATAGACCTAAACGGCGCCGAACGCGACCTCGTAATTCTGGAACGCTCCATAGAAGACGACGAAGAGTTCCCCCACCTGGACATCTAGATTGGTGGGAGGAAAGCCCCTTCCCCTCGACTGGGGAAGGTTAGAGCCTGCCCCGTACTTGATACGGGGGATGGGGGTGCGTCGCCTCTGCGTTAAAATCTACCTCTCACCCAACAAATCATCTATCAGTCCACGAACGCGCCGCTCGATCTCATCCCGAATAATTCGCGTCTTCTCCACATCCTGCCCCGCCGGATCGTCCAGACCCCAATCCTCCACGTCCTTCAGGAACAGCGCCGGGCAGGCGTCCCCGTCCACCTCGCAACCCATCGTGATAACGCGCCGCGCCGCCGACACCGCCTCATCCGTCAGCAGACGCGGACTGACTCGCGTAAGGTCTATGCCCCACTCCTCCATCGCCAGCGCGACGTTCGGATGCACCCGGTCCGCCGGATGCGTCCCCGCCGAAGACGCCGACATCGGCAAGCCGCGCTCCTGCGCCATCCGATTGAAGATAGCCGCCGCCATCTGGCTCCGCCCCGCATTATGCACGCAAACAAACAACGCCGTAGTCATCATGAACCCCCTCAACCCTTCGCGCCTTCGCGTTTCTCTGCGTCTCTGCGTTAAATCACTCCCCCCGAACCCGCGCCAACCCCGGTCGCACCAAGAACTCATGAACCGCCGCCCCTATGGGCGCGCCGATCATCGGCCCCACTATGTACGCCCAGAACCCGCCCGACGGACCGGGAATCGCCACCGAACCCCATCCCGCGAAGTAAGCCACGATGCGCGGCCCAAAGTCCCGCGCCGGATTCCATCCCGCCTGCGTAATCGGCGCGAACAGGCTGATGAGCGCCGCCACCGTGAACCCGATCAGCAGGGGAGTGAGGTTCCGTGTCGAAAGTCCCGCGTTGCGCCGCTCCGTAACCGAAAACACCACGAACGCCAGAACCGCCGTCCCGAACCCCTCCACCAGCGCGGCGCTCACCGGAGACACAAGCCCCGCCGCCGTCTCGCCCGTCCCATACATCGCCGGATTCGGGAAGTATTCACCGAACACCATCGCAGACAACTGGCTGCCGTCCTCGCCGCGAACCAGGCCGTTCTCGCTCTCGAACCGCAAGATGAACGGACCGAAAGCCGCCAGTACCGTAAGCCCGGCCAGAACCGCCCCGGTAAGTTGAGCCGTCCAGTACAGCGGCAGCATCCGCGCCCCGAACTCCGCCCGCCGGAAACACGCGAACGCCAAGCTGATGGCCGGATTCAGATGCGCTCCGGACACGTTCGCCGTCGCGTAGATCGCCAGCGCGACCCCGAACGCCCAGACTACCGCCACCTGCCACAGCCCCACCTGCGCGCCCGTAACAACCGCCGCCGCCACCGATCCCGTGCCGAACAGAACCATGATGTACGTGCCGACCGCCTCCCCCGCGAACGCGCGTCGCCGCTCCGACCAAGCGCGCCTGCCGCTCGCCAGTTCAACCGTCTCCTCACTCACTCCAGCCGCCATCAAAACTCCTTTGCACTTGGAATCAAATCCCTTCCCCCCCTCGACGGGGGGCGAAAACCCCCTCTCCCTCAGGGAGAGGGTTGGGGTGAGGGTGAAAATCCCCGCCCCCAATCGTCATTCCGGCGAACGCCGGAATCCAGCCCCACGCCCCAACCAACCTTGCGCCACCAACTCGTAAGGGCAACCCTTGTGGTTGCCCACGCCTCACCCATCACGCGCCCGGCTTGAAATCAGACGTCAATGACGTCGGCAGAAGCAGCGCAGCTTTCAGGAACGACTCCAAATCCGGCACGTTATAGATGTTGATCTCGTATCTCCAACCTTCGAGCGCGTCTAGGATCTGGCGTCGCAGCGGCGTCTTCCAACTGATGGACATACGGTTCACGCCCCAGCCGGCGATCGTCGCCAACAACCGCTCCGCCTCATCCGGCATCGCCACTATCAGCGGAGTCATGAAATCTACCGGACACTGTATCACCGCATCGGGGTACTCGCGTCGCAGCCGGAGGAATCCGTCCTCCCCAAGAGTGTGGACGCTCGCGTTGAACCACAGATCGCCGAACTCCGTCCGCCGCGCCGAAATGACCCGCACCAGCGCGTCCAGCGTCCGCCCGTCCTCTTTCAGATCGAACTTTACGGACTTGCCCGCGCCGAGCGCAACATCCAGCGCCTCATCCAAGATCAGTAGGTCCGCCGGATGCCGCTCGTCCGTCTCTTCCCGATTCAGTGTCAGCGCGCGCGTGGCCGGATCGGTGCGTACCGCCATCTCGCACCACTGGACGTCCGACTCTACGAACCGTCGGAGGCCGTCGCGGTCATCCACGCCGTGCCAAACGAACTGCGCCGGCCCCACGGGTCTCAGCTGCGCGTCGGGCGATGCAAGCTCCGTGATGTCGTATGTGTCGCCGCCTACCGTGCTCGCCGGAAGCCGAGAGCGAGCGGACTCGAACAGCGTATCCGCGTGAAGCAGCAGGATGCCCTCCGAGCCTTCCATCTCCGCCACCGCCTCCAGGTTCGCCGGCTCGTTATCTACGAACGCCACCACCCGGTAGCCCATACGCTGGAAGTAGCGGATGCCCTCGCACTTCGCCGATTCGATGTCCGAATTCCATCCGTATGGACTCATGAACACCAGCTCGCTCTTGAACTCGACCTTGAATTCGCGCCCAAGCCCGTTGAGTGATGCCAGCGTATCATCGCGCATCCGCTCCGTCCGCGCGGTATTTATGCCCACGCTGGTTCCCGGCTGAATCTGGAACCAGCGCATCACCTCCATAACGCCCGAAAACGGGCGGTGCGATTCCAGCATCACGTCGCGGTTCCAGTACCGTCGCCTGTACCATCTAGCCGCGTCTGCGCGGACGTCGTCCGGAAGGTGAGGCATCCCGTCCAGCAGAGACTCGATCTGGTTCTCCGTAACGTCGAAATCCTCCAGACCCAGCCCCCGGAAGTAGCGAGCGCCCCGCTCATGGTCGTAGCGATGGAGCAGACGCAGCATCATCGGCCTGAGATCGACGATAGTGCCGTCCACGTCGAACAGCGCTATCAGTTCATCATCCGGGTATGCCGCTCGCGTCCGCTGGTAGTGGTGCGCCAGCGAGCGCATCCAACTTGTCGTCTGTCGTTCTGCAAGCATAGCATTGTGTCCAATTTCACAATACCAGCCCGATGTTAAGAGCGCGTCAACAAACGGTTAAGAATCACGCCAATCACACCAGCGCAGAAATCATCACTTCCATACTTGGATTAGAGAAGAGTGTGAGACCCCAATTACCCCTCTGCGTCCCTGCCTCTCCGCGCCTCTGCGTTAAAATCCCAACAAGCGCTTACAACTCCCATGCAGACCTGTAATCCAGCTTGTCATCCCCCGTACAGATGAACAACTCCCCCCGAGGCACCCGCCTGTTCTGATTCCGGCAGCCAAACTTCGCCGTACACCTGTCCCGCGCGTTCTTGTACGGGCAGCGATAGGTCGAGACCGCGTTCGCCGTATCATTGATGCCGCGCATGATCTCAGAGAGCCGCGCCATGCTCCGCCGGTACCGTTCCCTGTCCACGCTCGCAGCCGCGCTCGCATCGCCCCCGTCGCTATCCATATCGCGCACCGCCTCACTCACTAACGACTAAAAACCGCCCACAGCTTCGCCAACCCCCACGAACCCTTTGGCAAGTTCCACGCACTCCATAGCGTCCGCCCCGTACCCGTCCGCGCCGAAATCGTCCGCGAACTCCTGCGTCAGTGGCGCGCCGCCGACCATGATCTTCACCGCGTCGCGCAGCCCATACTCCTCGAACGTGTCAATCGTGCGCCCCATGTTCGGCATAGTCGTAGTCAGCAGCGCCGACATGCCCAGCGCATCCGCCTCGTGTTCCATCACCGCGTCCACGAACTCGTCCGGCGCCGTATCCACCCCCAGGTCGTGCACGATGAACCCTGCGCCGCGCAGCATCATGATGCACAGGTTCTTGCCGATGTCGTGGAGGTCACCCTTCACCGTGCCCATGATCACCGTGCCCACCGGCTCGATGCCCGACGCCGACAGGATGGGCTCGATGTGAGCCATGCCCGCCTTCATCGCCCTCGCCGCCACCAGCACCTCCGGCACGAAGATTACATTGTCGCGGAACTTGACGCCGACAATCGCCATCCCCGCGATCAGCCCGTCGTCCAAAATCGTATTCGCTTCGAACCCGTCCGCCAGCGCCTGCCGGGTCAGCCTGTCCACCGCGAAGTGATCCCCCACGATGAGCTCGTAGCTGATCTCCTGCATCAGCGGGTCCGCATCGTCCCACTGCCCCCGAATGTGTTCCTGCTCGAACGAGCGCGTTACCCATCCGAGTTCCTGTTCCAGCCCATCATGGACTACCGGCATATCTCACTACCTTCACTCTCACAGACACCGACACGACACCAGAGATTCTACCAAACCCCAATCCTCTCCTGCTAACCAGCGCTGGAACGGGAGACTTCATTCATCCCTGTGCGCCTTTCTGCGTCTTTGCGCCTCTGCGTTAAATCAATTGACGTCGCTATCCCAAATTCGTCTGGCTCCACTCCCGCACCGCATCCGGTATCGACATCAGATTCTGCAGCTTCGTCGCCAGCGGCACCGCGCACTCCGGCGCGATCATCTGAACCCCCGCGTCCAGGCACGCGAACACCTCCTCGCGCACCTCCGCCGGCCCCCGCGCGTACAGCGTCGTCGGATTGTTGATGTTGCCGACCAGCCCGATCTTTCCCTCTACCGTATCCATCGCCGCCTGCGGATCGTTCTTCGAGTCGAAGTGGAAGTAGTCCATCCCCGTATCCGCGATGTATGGCATCCTGTCCAGCGTGTTGCCGCAGATGTGCAGGATCAGCGGAACGTCCAGCCGCTCCGCCATCTCGATATGGATATCTTGCAGGAAGCGACGATAGTATTCCCCGCTCACCAGATCCCCCGTCGCGTGGTCCGGGAACGTCAGCGCGTCCGCCCCCGCCGCTATCTGCGCCTCACCGAACAAGACCGACAGCTCCTTCAGCTTGTGGAGGCAGCGCATCGTCTCCTCCGGGTCGTCCACCGTCATCAGCAGGAAGTTCTCGACCCCGAATACGTGATACGCCAGCGTCCACGGCCCCATCGTCTTGCCGATGATAGCCACCTCGTCGCCGATCTCCCGCTTCAGAATCTCGATGGATTTCGTGATCGTGATGTTATCCGGATGCTCCAGAAACCCGGACGGGATGTGAACGTCCCGCGAGTCCTTCCAGATCGGCCTGTACATGCGGACAGTCGGCCAGTTGTCCTTATCCTCCCACTGCATCTCGCACCCCAGCGCCGACGACTCCTGGATGATAGTGAAGTACGGCGCCACCGCGTCGAAGCCCAGTTCCGTGTACCCCGTAGCCGCCAGCCGCGCCGCCAGTTCCGGATCGCGGCAGGCATCCGGGAACGGAGCGTCCACCAGGTCCATCAGGTCCACCGTAGCCACATTCGTCGGATTCGCCACCGGCGGCCTGTCCACCGGCTCCCGCCTCAGCGCCGCCAGCGTCCGCTCGCGCGGCGTCATAGTCTCAGTGAATGGCATTTTCATCTCCTTGCATGGGATTAGGCAAGTTCAGCCTTGAAATTCTCGCTCCAGGGCTTTTCCCGCCGCAATGACTACCGCGATGAGTTGGTCAGGCGTTGCCGATGGGTAATGGTAGTGAAAATCCTTCATCATCTGATTGTCCGCCAAGTAATCAAAGAAAATCCTGATCGGCAGGCGAGTCCGGGTGAATACGGGTGCTCCGCTTACAACCGCTCGGTCGCTGCTAACCATATCTTGGGCAAGTCCCCGATAAGCGCAAACCTCAAGAATCCTGCCGGAAGTCACCACCGCGTCGTGAGTGTCTTCCACAAAGACTGATGGGAAGTCCCACTGGAAGTCTTTCAACGCTTGACCATCTGCAAGATAATCGAACAAGTACTTGACTGGAACTTCAGTCCGTTCAAATACAAGCGCGCCATCCTGTCCCGAATCAATTATGCGCTTAGCTGTTTCTCTGGCTGCCCTATCTATCTCTTCCAATACCTGCTCACGGCTAACGGTCGGGAATTTGTGCAGAAAACCATACAGGTTCCAATCTTTCCTCATATAATCTTGCAGCTCTTTAACAGGTACCAGCGTCCCGTCAAAGACGAGCGAATCATCTTCGCCAACGCCGGTAGATGCCACATAAGTATTTTGTGTCACGGGTTGTTCTCCACTCTATTCAATGCATCTCCCAAGTGTTCTCGGAATACATCTGGAAATTTCACGACGTTTTCGATCATCCAAGATTTGATCTCATCAAGATCTTGCTCCGAGTCTTCTATTGAACCGTATCTGGACACGCCTACCCGACACGTCTTAGCGTGATCCAGACGATCCCAGTTCAACGTTGTTTCCAGCTTAGATTGGATCTCGTCTTGTGATTCTTGTAGCTGGTCAAACACAGTTTCGTTCCATTCTTTAGTTGGTCCATTAAAATGAATTTCGACTCTAGCCTCACCATTGTCGGTAAAGCGCATGTTACGTCCAAATCTGCCGAATCCCATTCCTGAACCGATATCGAAATAGGACAATGTGTTGTAGGTTCTGACGTTCCATCCGTGATTACTGTTCAGTTCTTCTACTAGCGATTTCCAGAATCGAACATATTTCTGCTGTTTATCAGTCAGTTCGGTCGTAGCAAAAGGATTGGTGTGCTTGACCCATGTGCTGGGAGTTGTAATTAGACGAAACATCGGAGCGGAGGGCGAGTCTCCAATCTTCACTGTGCTGATTTCAACTCCGAAGAATTCAGTATTTCCATCTGTCCGCTCGTTTAGCCAGTTGAGCGCAGCTCTGTCCTCATCTCGAAAATCGGTCGCGACCCAAATGACGATTCCCGCGTCGCGGCCAGCGGCGTAGGCCATCAATTGACCCAAGTGTCTAGAGTCCGAGCTCGCTATCTGGTTCTCGATGACGACTACGGCGTTCCTATCTACTTCTCTGGCAAGTATATCCAGTGATAGGTTTCCAACAGGAGCTTCGATACTGTCTAACTCCAATTTCAGGTTGAGCTCTTCACCAAGCAGGTCCAAGTTATCCGCCAGCCAAGGCGTGAAGTCATTTGCTTCACTTGCCCATACTTTTCTAATGTCAACCTTCTCTATCTTCCCTAGCTTCTGAGTCATCAGTGTATGTTCACCTCTCCATGCTCAACCCGCTCCACAATCACCCTCTCTGCTAACGCCCGAACCCGCGCCACCGCATCCTCAACTGTTACGCCATAGACCATCACCCCCGGAAGCTCCATCACCTCCGCTATCCAGCGACCGTCCGTCTCCATCGTAAACTTCATACCATTCTATCGCGCCTTTGCATCTTTGCGTCTTTGCGCTATTTCCCAGCGTCGAATCCAGAAAACCGAAGCCCCCTACAACGGCGAAAACCCCAGAGTCCCCGTCGTCATCTGGCCTCGCGTCGCCTCCGCCTCCAGCATGGACTCCACCGCGCTGATGTTGCGCGAGTAGGGCAGAAGCAGACGCACAAGCTCATCGTGTCGCCACCGGCAGATGAACGCCACCTCCGTATCCCCCACCTTCTCCATCTCCCCGTAGCGCATGAACCCCGCCACCACCATCCGCAGTCGGAGCGCCGGATTCCGAACCTCGCCCTCGCCCGATACCCGGTAATTGAACCCTCCGCCGTCTTGTTCCTCCGCCGACACCCCTAGCGTCAGCGCCGACTTCGAGTCCCTAATGCTCATCGGCCCCTCAGGATGCGTGAAGTCCGCCGCCTTCGTCACCGCCTGCGACAGCAGAAACTTCACCGGCCTCATGTGAAGAATCCCGCACGGGAAGATAAACTGGTTATCGGTGCCCTCCACCGCCTGTGCGCCGCCCAGCCGTACCATCTGATCCCGGATCTCCCGCAGCCGGTCCTCGATCCCCTCCGCCTGGCTGAAGCTCCAGACTGTGCAGTAGCCGTCCTTGTAGTACAGTCCCACCGACACATTGCCGAAATGCGTATCCATCGGCACCAGCTCCAGGCACGTTCCGATTTCCGCCAGCTTCTCAGCCACCCGCCCCCGTCGAATAACAGTCCCTTGCGCCATCTCCAACTCCTGCCTTAACCTTTGCGCCTTTGCGTTAAATACTCTGCGTCTCCGCGCCTCCGTGTTAAATGACCGCCCTCAGCGCCCGAATATGATCCGGCCCCGTCCCGCAGCAGCCGCCCAGGATGTTGATACCCATATCCGCCAGCCGCGCGAACCGCTCCGCCATGAACTCCGGCCCCTCGTTGTAGATGATCTGGCCGTCCTTCATATCCGGGATGCCCGCGTTCGAGTGTATCAGCATCAACCCGTCGTCCACCGCGCGCATCTGCGCCGCCAGGTCCACCATCCGGTCAATCCCATTGCCGCAGTTCGCGCCCACCACGTCCGCGCCCGCCGCCCGCAGCTCAGACACCGCGCGCTCCGGCGTAACGCCCATCATCGTAAAGAACCCGCGCGGCCCCAAGTCGAACACCATCGTGGCGAACACCGGCAGATTCGTACTCTCACGCGCCGCCCGGATCCCCACGACTGCCTCCTCCAGCGCCATCTGCGTTTCGACGAGGATAGCGTCCGCGCCGCCCTCCTCCAGCGCCGACATCTGCTCAGCCAGCGCGTCGTACATCTCAGACTCGCTCACCCCGTCAGGCAGCGGCTCCATCATCTCGCCCGTCGGCCCCACCGAGCCGAGCGCGTAGTGGCTGTCATCCGGCTTCTGGCTCGCCGCGTGCTCCGCCGCCAGCCGGTTGAACTCCCGCACCCTCTCCCCGTAGCCGTACTTCTTCTGCATGAACAGCGAGCCGCCGAACGAGTTGGTCAGGACCATGTCCGATCCCGCGTCGAAGTAGTCCCTCGCCATGCCCCGCACTACGTCCGGGTGACTCGCGTTGAACTCCTCGGGACAGCCGCCCGCCTCGAGCCCGCGCTGCTGAAGATACGTCCCCGTCGCCCCGTCCGAAATGAGCGTCTCGCCCGCTTGAAGCCGTTCCAGAATCGTCGCCATGAGTTCGCCCTTTCCGATCTGATCCTTATTCGCTAATCCAGTGATCCACCGCGCCCGGCGTCGGATCGCGCTGCCCCTCCCTGTGCATGTCCCGAATCCGCGCCACGAAGTCCTGCGGAAAGCCGTCATTCAGCCGCGCCGACGCCGCGTCAGCCGCGTCAGCAGCCGAACCCGGAGCCTCCGCCCACTCGCCCCACTCCCACGCCATCAGGTAGTCGTCCGTGCCCATCGAGCCGTCGAACATCGCCACCGCGTCCACCCCCTCTTGGAAGCGCGCGTCCAACTGCCGCGATACCGCGCCCGACTCGTCCCGAGCCTGCGCCTGCACGGGAATCTCCTTCCAGTACATGATACGCACTTTAGCCAACCTGAAACCTCCGATGGATATTCAGCCTTGCGGTATATTATAGTCTAGCGCAACCGCTTACTGCACATACGACCCATCCTAACCACCGCTGTACTCCAACCGCCAACCATCAGGAGACCCTCATTCATACCCGCCAGGCGACTGGAATCCGCTAGGCGCAACCAACCCCAACCCATCCCTTGGCGTCTTTGCATCTTTGCGCCTTTGCGTTAAATTCCCACCCGTCCAAAGATAGGCACACTTAAACTTTAGGAGACCTCCCATGCCCCTGGCCCCCGTTAACGGCATCGAACTCTACTACGAAGAGCATGGTTCCGGCTTCCCGCTCGTATTCAGCCACGAATTCGCGGGCGACTACCGTTCGTGGAACCAGCAAGTCAACTTCTTCGCCCGCCGATACCGTGTCATCACCTACAACGCGCGCGGCTACCCGCCGTCAGACGTTCCGACTTCGATAGACGATTACACCCAAGCCCAGTCCGTGGACGACCTCAAGGGCTTGCTAGATCATCTCAGCATAGACCTCGCCCATATCGCCGGACTCTCGATGGGTGGCAACGTCGCGCTCAACTTCGGGCTGACGTACCCGGACATGGCCCGCTCGCTCGTAGTCGCAGGCACCGGCGCCGGCTCCACCGATACCGAAGCCTTCCGCGTCAACGTCAACAGCCGCGCTGACGCCATGCGCGCGGGTGGCATGGACGCGATGGACGACTACTCCAACAGCAACACCCGCGCCCAGCTGCTCCGCAAAGACCCGCTCGGCTTCGAGGAGTTCCGACAGGGGCTGATGGAGCACTCGCCCATTGGATCCGCACTCACCTTCGCAGGCGTGCAGGGACGCCGCCCCACCATCTTCGCACTCGAAGACCGGATGAAGGCGCTGCGCGTCCCGACCCTAATCATGACCGGCGACGAGGACGAACCCTGCATCGAGACCAGCGTCTTCATGAAACGTTGCATCCCCAAGTCCGGCCTCGCGGTCATACCCCAATCCGGCCATGCCATCAACCTGGAAGAGCCGGACCTGTTCAACCGCCTGGTGTTCGACTTCCTGACGGCGGTAGAGCAGGGCGCATGGGCGGAACAGGGCGCCGGCGACGCATCCGGCAACCTCATCTAAGCCGCTCCATGCCCCCCGCATACGACCTCATCGCCCACCTCACGCGCTTCTGCCGAGCGCTGCGCGAACACGGCCTGCTCGTAGGCCCGCAGGAGACGGCGGACGCCATCCGCGCCGTCGAGCGGATGGGCTTGATGACCGAAGCCCGCGTCTATTGGTCGTTGCGCGCCCTGCTGGTATCGCGGCGGGAGCAACTCTCCGTCTTCGATAGGCTGTTCGCGCAGTTCTGGAACTTCGAGCCGCTGAGCCGCTCGCCCGAACGACAACCTGAGCCAACGCCCAATCTCGGCCAAACCCGCACCGTCGGACGCCTGCCGCGCGGACTCGGCGTTCCCGAAGACGACCCCGAATCCAAAGACACCGTGATCCAGCTTCTGAGAACCGGCGCCTCAGCGCGGCACGCAACTGCGCAGCGCGACCTCTCGCCACTCGCCGACGAAGACCTGTCCGACCTCTCGCGCATCGCCGCCCGCATGGTCCGCGCCCTCGCCTCCCGCCCTGGACGCCGCCGCAAGCGCGACAAGCGCAAGGGTGTGCCCGACCTCCGGAGCGCGATGCGTCTCAGCCTGTCCACCGGCGGCGACCCCATCCGGATCCCCCGGTTGCGCCGGGTGCCGCGCGTTCCTCGACTCTTGCTCATCCTCGACGTCAGCGGCTCCATGGATCGCTACGTTCGGCTTCTGCTCCAACTCGCCTACTTCGTCGGCCAGCACACGCGCCGCGTGGAGACGTTCGTGTTCAGCTCCGCAGTAACCCGCGTAACCCGCGAGATGTCCGTTCCCGGCTTCCCCGAGGCGATGAACCGCGTCGGCATGGCCGTCAACCACTGGTCCGGCGGCACCCGCATCGGCGAAAGCTTGCGCCGCATCAACACCGCCTACGACTACCTCGAAGACCGTTTCACCACGGTCTTCCTGCTCAGCGACGGCTGGGAGACCGGAGAGCCGCGCGAACTCGCCCGAGAACTCGCGCGGATGCGCCTCCGCGTCCGAAACCTCATCTGGCTGAACCCCCTAGCCGGAACCCCCGACTTCCAGCCCCTGGCGCGCGGACTCCAGGCCGCCATGCCTTACGTTGACCACTTCGTCCCCGCCAGCCACATAGACCACCTCAAGCGCCTTCCCTCCCTGCTGCGCGGATGATCGTCCACTCCGGCCCATTTTGTCTTGGAAGCTCGGTACGAAACTTGCCTCTATCGAACCTGTCCCAGATTCGTAGCCGCTTGATATTGGATACCGCCCTCGCCCCCAACCGTCATTCCGGCGAACGCCGGAATCCAGAACTCGGCGCCCTCGCCAACGGCGATTCCCGGAACCAGCGCCTACCAAACTGGGACAGCCTCGCCCCTATCTCTTATCTCCCCTATACTGAAATCACCATCTATTCGAAAGAAAGGAACATCCACATGAAGATACTCGGAATCTGCGGCAGCCTGAGAGAGGCGTCCTGGAACCGCAAACTGCTGGCCTGCTCCCTCGAAGCCATCGCCGACAGAGGGGCCGAAACTACCGTCTTCGACCTCAACCCCGTTCCCATGTACCACCCCGACCGCGAGGCCGCCGAGGGCATCCCGCCTGAAGCTGAGGCGATGCGCCAGGCGATCCTCGATGCCGACGCCATCGTAGTCGCCTGCCCGGAGTACAACTCCTCCATGACCGGCGCCCTCAAGAACGCCTTCGAGTGGGCATCGCGTCGCGGCAACGTGTTGCAGGGCAAGATATTCTTCGTGATTGGCACAGGCCCCGGACGCTCCGCCTGCGCGCGGATGCACATGCACGCCACGTACAGCCTCGAATCCGAAGGCGCCATCGTCCTGCACCAGCCCCGCGTTCTCTTGCCCACCGTAACCAACTTCATGACCGACGACGGCGTCATCACCGACCCGACCGTAACCGACCTGCTCAACCAGGCCGCCGAGGCCCTCACATCCTTCGCCCAGCGCCTGTCCCAACCCGCCTAAATCAATGCCGGCGCTTGGGGAACTGGAGCGCCTCTATGTGCTATGATGCGCTCGCAACACGAAACCGCTGAGGGAAGCCATGGTAGATATGCAAGACGTGCTGACGAAGGTTCTGGAACGCACCCGCGAAGGCAAAATCGCCTGGAAAGATACAGGCGCAACTGACAGATTCACAGTAGTCATCGGTGATTCCGTGATGTACGTCGCGGAAGGAGGTGGTTCGCACTCATTTATCGTCTTGGATGGCAGCGGTTTGGAATTGGGACGGCTGGAGTCGGATGTGATGCGAAATCAGCTGGCCCCTCTTCGTGAACTCCTCGACCTTGCGCGTAGGCAAGCCTTCGGCATTGACGAGCGCCTGTCCGGCTTGATGGCCGAACTGGACCGAATCTGATCGACACCCCCACTCTGGTCCCCTTCTCCCTTGCTTCTCAACCTGAGCGGAGCGCAGGTTGAGCCAGATGACCTACACGCCCGCCAAGCTCGAACCTCTCAAACTCCACGCGCGCCGCTCACTCCGCTCTCCCCATCCCCCTCTTCCCCTTCCCCCCAATCTCCGCTAACATTACCCAACCAATCCAAAAGGGCAGGGGAGATACCGAATGTTCACCGGCATAGTCGAAGAAGTCGGCGCGATAGCCGAGGCCACCGGCTCCGGCCTCGTCATTGCCGCGTCCGCTGTCATGGACGACCTGGCCGTCGCCGACAGCATCTGCGTCAACGGCGCGTGCCTCACCGTAACCGCCATGGACGGCCAGACGTTCAGCGTGGACACCGTGCCTGAGACGTTGCGCCGGACCAACCTCGGCGCCCTGTCCGCCGGATCGCCGGTCAATCTCGAACGCTCGATGCCCGCCAACGGACGCTTCGGAGGCCACGTCGTTCAGGGACACGTGGACGGCGCAGGCGAGATCGTTTCGATTACCCCGGAGGGCGAGGCCCGAAACATCGCGTTCCGCGCCGCGCCGGACATCATGCGCTACGTAGTCGAAAAAGGGTTCGTTGCGGTGGACGGAACCAGCCTCACGGTTGTAAACTGCAACGAATCTGAATTTTCCGTTACCATCATCCCCTACACTTGGGAGAATACGGTGTTTCACAGTCGAAGACTTGGCGATACCGTCAACCTGGAAGCCGACATCTTCGCCAAGTACGTCGCCAAATCCGTCGAACCATTGGCAACCGCGCCGCGCGGCGCGTTCGACCACGCCAACGAGCTCTGAGCAAGCGCCGGAGGTGCTGATATGCCCGTCGCTACCGTCGAGGAAGCCATAGCCGACGTCAGGGCCGGCAAGATGGTAATCATCTGTGACGATGAGGACCGCGAGAACGAGGGAGACCTCTCGATGGCGGCGTCCCTCATTACTCCCGAAGCCGTCAACTTCATGGCGACGCACGCGCGAGGCCTGATCTGCGTCCCCATGCTCGGACAGCGCCTCGAACAGCTGCGCCTGCCGCTGATGACCCAGGACAATACCGCCCGGCTCGGCACCGCGTTCACCGTCTCGGTGGACGTGCTGCGCGGGGCCACCACCGGCATATCCGCCTTCGACCGCGCCGCCACCATCCGCGCGCTGATAGACCCGGGCACCGTACCGGAAGACCTCGGACGCCCCGGACACATCTTCCCCCTGCGCTACATGGAAGGCGGCGTCCTCAAGCGCGCCGGACAGACCGAGGCGTCCGTGGACCTCGCGCGCCTCGCAGGCCTCTACCCGGCCGCCGTCATCTGCGAAGTCATGGACGATGACGGCACAATGGCGCGGATGCCCTCGCTCGAAGCCTTCTCCAAGAAGCACGACGTCAAGATAGTTACCGTCGCGGACATCATCACCTACCGCCGCGAGCACGAAAAGCTCATCGAGCGCGTGGCGCAAGCACGCGTGCCTACCGAGCACGGCGAGTTCATGGCCGTCTCATACCGCAGCCTGGTTGACCCTAACGAACATATCGCGCTCGTGAAAGGCAAGGTAACGTCCGACGACCCCGTGCTGGTTCGGGTGCACTCCGAATGTCTGACAGGCGACGTCTTCGGCAGCATCCGCTGCGACTGCGGAGGCCAGATGGAACTCGCCCTCCAGGCTATCGAGCGCGAAGGCTCAGGCATCTTCCTCTACATGAGGCAGGAGGGCAGGGGAATTGGCATCCACAACAAGCTCAAGGCATACGACCTCCAAGACAAGGGCATGGACACGGTAGAGGCCAACATCGCGCTCGGCTTCGCCCCCGATCCCCGACAGTACGGCGTTGGGGCCCAGATACTTCTCGATCTTGGCGTCAACAAGATGAAGCTTCTCACCAACAATCCCCAAAAGCGCGTGGGCCTCGAAGGCTTCGGACTGGAGATAGTCGATCAGGTAGAGATTATCGCCGATGTAA
Source organism: Dehalococcoidia bacterium (assembly GCA_034420955.1). Lineage (GTDB taxonomy): Bacteria > Chloroflexota > Dehalococcoidia > Lucifugimonadales > UBA1123 > VXRN01. Next base: position 5,333 of record DAOUKV010000019.1, on the reverse strand, counting down.
CCAGCGAAAACCGCCGATACCTCCAAACCAAACAAGACAAGCTGGGACACGACCTCCATTCCATAGACAGCGAATTCGTCGAAGCCGCTCCATAATCGTACAGTCCCTTCCCCCGTCAACGTGATGGAGGGGGTGGAAAGCCCCCTCTCCCTCAGGGAGAGGGTTGGGGTGAGGGTGAAATCGCCCAAGCCCAGCCCAACCAAGAACAATCGCTAGAGGATGTCCCAATGACCCGCAAGCTGGAAGGTTCGCTGAACGGCGATGGGCTGAGAGTCGCCATCGTAGTGGCAGAATTCAACGACTTCATCACATCGCGCCTTCTCGATGGCGCGCTCGGTGGCCTGGCGGCGCACGGCGTCCGGGATGACGACGTAACCGTAGCCTCCGTTCCCGGCTCGTTCGAGCTGCCCCTCATAGCCGCCAAGCTCGCCTCTTCCGGCCAGCACGACGCCGTCATCTGCCTCGGAGCCGTTATCCGTGGCGAGACCGACCACTACCACCACGTAGCGGGCGAGGCGGCCAAAGGCATAGCCAACGCCTCGGCAAATACAGGTATCCCCGTAATCTTCGGTGTGCTCACCACCGACACCGTAGAGCAGGCCATCAACCGCGCGGGCGGCAAACAGGGCAACAACGGATACGGCGCGGCAATAGCGGCCGTTAAGATGGCAAACCTCGCAAGAGCCATAGACACCGCATGACTTCCCGTCACGCTCCCGACTACCTGTTCGCCCAAGCCGCGCGCGGCGACCGCCGCGCCCTAGCCCGACTCTTCACCCGCATCGAGCGCGACTCCGAAGCCCTCCGCGCTGTGATGCGCCTCGCCCGCGACTGCCCCGGACGCGCATCCGTAATCGGCGTTACAGGACCGCCCGGCGCGGGCAAGTCAACCCTGGTGGATATCATGGCCGCCGCCCTGCGCGCCGATGGCAAGACCGTCGGCATCCTCGCGGTGGACCCCACTAGCCCCTTCACCGGCGGCGCGGTGCTCGGAGACCGCATACGTATGCAGTCCCACCACCAAGACGTCGGAGTCTTCATCCGAAGCATCGCCACGCGCGGCGCGCAGGGCGGCTTGGCGTCAGTCGCCCGCGCCGCGATCACCCTGCTCGACGCCGCCGGCAAAGACGTGATTCTGGTCGAAACCGTGGGCGTCGGACAGTCCGAGCTTGACATAACCGCCGTAGCCGATCTCGTCATCGTCGTCATGGTGCCTGAGGCGGGCGATACTGTTCAGACGCTCAAGGCGGGCCTGCTCGAAATAGCAGACGTGTTCGTAGTCAACAAGGCCGACCGCGACGGCGCCGGACAGATGGCGTCCGCGATCCGGGCCACCGTGGCCCTCGACCCGCGCCCCGTCCAGGTCAAGCCACGCGTGCTGCTCACCCAGGCGAGAGTAGGCGAAGGCGTGCCTCCCCTCATGTGTGAGATAGAAGCCCGGCTGGACGCCATGCGCGCCACAGGTCAACTCGCCGAGCGTCGCGCCCTCCACTCACGGCGCCAAGTCGCCCGGCTGCTGAACGCCGCCGCGTCCGAAGCCATCGAGCGCGTCATGTCCAACGCCAGTATGCCCGACAACCCCGCCGCCTGTGTCCTGGCGCGCCTGCGCTCCGGCGAACTCGACGCCTACGCCGCCACCGATGCGATCCTCGACGACGGCATCCTGGCAGACGCCTTGAGCGATACCCGCCCCTATCCAAACAGCGCGGAGGATGCGTCGCCATGAACCTCCACCCCCACGCCCTTCAGGGCATCAAGGTAATAGACTGGACGATCTGGCAGTTCGGCCCCGTAGCCGCGACCATGCTCGGCGATCTCGGAGCCGAAGTCATCAAGATAGAGTCGCTCGACGGCGACCCGGGCAGAGCCGTCTTCTCCGCGTCAGGGGTTGACAGGAGCCTGCCCGCCGGACGCAACGCCTACTTCGAGGCCAACCACCGCAACAAGCGAAGTATCGCCCTCGACCTCAAGCAGCCCGAAGGCGTCGAGATAGCCCGCAAGATGGCCGCCGACGCCGACGTATTCATCCAGAACTTCCGAAAGGGCGTCGCCGAGCGGCTTGGGCTAGGCTACGAAACCCTGCGAGAGTCGAACCCAACCCTGATATACGCCTCCGGCTCCGGCTACGGACCGCTCGGCCCCGACGCCGAAAGCCCAGCGCTCGACGCCGCCGCCCAGGCCCGGAGCGGCTTGATGTTCGCCACCGGCCCCGACGGCGCCGAGCCCTACCCGGTGCAGGGCGTCGTCGGCGATCAGATAGGCGGCATCACGCTCGGCTGGGGAATCCTCGCCGCCCTCGTCGCTCGCTCCATACACGGCGTCGGGCAGCGCGTGGACGTATCGCACCTCTCAAGCTCCGTTTGGCTGCAGGGCTTGGCTGTCAGCATGGGACTGCTGACCCGGCACAAGCCCGACTCCGAGATCAACCTGACCTACAACCCGCCCAGAACCGACGCCTACAACCCGCTCGCCAACTACTACGAATGTTCAGACGGCCGATGGATCATGCTCGCCAACTTCCAGGCCGACCGTTACTGGCCCACCTTCGCCGCCGCGCTAGGATTGGACGCTCTGATAGATGACCCCAGATTCGCCGACACCATCTCGCGCGGCGAAAACCGGCATGAGCTGATCGCCGTCCTGGATAGAACTTTCGCCCAAAAGACCTACGACCAGTGGGCTGAGATACTCGAACGCTCCGGCGACTTCATCTTCTCGCCCGTCCAGAGCCTCGGCGAGCTTCCCGACGACCCACAGATAATCGCCAACGACTACATAACCCAAGTCGAACACCCCGACTTGGGACGTGTCAGCCTAGCCAACCACCCCGTCGCATACAGCGAAACTCCTCACTCCATCCGCTCCCTCGCCCCCGAGCTCGGCCAGCATACCGAAGAGATAATCCTCGAACTCGGCTACACCTGGGAAGACATCGCCCACCTCCAAGACAAAGGCGTCATCCTCTAAACAACATCCCCGTCCCCGCTCTTACCTCCGCGACCCCTCTCCACCTGCCCAATTCTTGATTCTGATGCAGCCTAAGCCGCATCCCATGATCCCATGATGTTGTGGCGTGACAGACTGTGTGTTACAATCCCCTTGAACTCAGCACAAGTTCACCTATTGGTCCAACCCTTAAGAATCCCCCTGCCGTCACTGGCTAGGGAAAGCGTGAGCGTGGCCTTGATGGGGGCCTCACATGTGCCCCCTTGAGGCTCACGCTAGGATCTAGGTGCTTGTGCTGAGTGGCCGACATCCTCGCCGCAGGGGGGCTTTTTTGATGCGCAAGCATACTGCTGACAGTAGCTGCTTCTTCTTGACTATTCCCCTCGTGGGCGGCGCTTTTCTACGCCCTCCCTTAAACTCCGGCTCCGGACGCCATTTGCGCCCGGAGTTTCTCTTTTCCTCGCGCCATTGGAGTATGCCGCATTGCACCTATCCGCCGACTTTGGCGTGGGACTCGGAACTGCCACAATGCATAGAACCATCTTCAACGATGCGATAAGGAGACATCTATGACCACAGAGCATGAACCTAGCCCAAGAGGATATCCTTGGTGGCAGTGGATATTGGCCGTGCCGACCATCTTACCGCTGGCCCCAATGCTGGTCGGGACAATTTGGACTAAGACACGACCGACCCTGACCCCCAAGGTCATTTGGATAGGCTATCTCGGCGTACTTGCCGCTATGATAGTGTGCAGCGTGATAACCGCTCCCGATGACAGCAGCCAAGTTGACAGTACCCAGGCTTCGGCTCCCGCTCAACCCGGGCAAACCGCTCCCACCGAGCGTAGAACCGCTACCACACCTGTACCCCTGTATACCGCCCAGCAACTCTACGATGCGCGAGAGGCGAATGCCACCCGATTTGACTACGAACTGAAAGACAAGGTAATCGGCGTCAGGGGACAGGTAGTCAAGATAGACGGCGGAAACGTTACTCTCGGAGTAGATGCTACCGGATTTGGGATGGACACGAGCGGTCTGTTTGGTGTCGTCCTCAAAGATCTGTCTCGAGAGGAACAAATCGCCCTGAACAGAGGCGATAGGGTGATGGCAGACTGCAAAGTCGGAGACTACATCATAGGAAGTATCTACATGGAAGACTGCATACTCCGCTGATGGCATTCAACTCCCTCACCTTTCGGTCGGCATACTAGCATAGGTTTACCTTGGAGAAACCATAACCGTAACTAGGAGTGTGAGCATGACAACGGCGACATTGGTAATTGGCTTAGTTTCAGCTACGCTTCTGCTTTTTGGAGGCGCGGCCGGGGCATGCACGGGCGCAGTCGCCGAAGTGGTTGAAGAGATAGCAGGGGAGGATATCGATGATTCTGAAGGCGGAGTAACGTCCACAACAGAAGACGTATTTGGCGCTGGCATATTTGCGATATTCCTCGCCTTCTTCCTTTACATCGGTGCCGGGCTTGCAAAGGCCGCTCTGAAGACGTCCACCGTGCTCCTGATACTAGGCTTCCTTGGATGTGTGTGGTTGGTGCTCATAGATACAACCTCAGCTTTCGCGGTTGTGTACTACATCTGTATAGTAACCACTGGAGTATGCTCAGGACTGATGATCACCGCCTACCTCCGTTCACGAAGAACAGGAACTGAGATTGCTTGAACATATAGGAGCCCATCATCAGCACAAATTATGCGTCGGTCGGGTACTCTGCGTGATGCGCGTAGAGTGCCCGATGGAGTTCATGTTTCTCCCACCCAGCACGTATAGGCGACCCTAGGGGTTGCCCTCGATTGAACTCGGCTACACCTGGGAAGACATCGCCCGCCTCCAAGACAAAGGCGTCATTCTCTAACTCCACAACCGCGGACCCCTGGCGTCTTTGCGCCTTCGCGCCAAATCCATACAATGGAAACAGACTAATCCACCAGCTCATAACTCGTGCTTCGTCCGCCCGCCGCGCTTCGCTTCAGCGCGCCCAGAGACACAAGTTCGTTTATATCTCTCAGCGCCGTATCCTGCGAGCATTTGGCGATCTGCGCCCACTTCGAGGTCGTCAGCTTGCCCCTGAAATCCCCCAGCAGACGGTTCAGTATCATCCGTTGCCGTTCGTTGATGCTGGAACCCGCCATACCGTCCCAGAACCGCGTGCGAGCCAGAGTCCGCGCCAAATTCGTCTCAGCGCCTTCGATAGCCCTGACCAAGCATCCCAGGAACCAGAGTAGCCAATCCGTAACGTCCGTCGTCCCGCGCTGAGCGCTCTCCAGCGCGCGGTAGTACTCAGCCCGCTCCCGGCTGATCTGCGACGACATACTGTAGAACCGTTGCGAACTCTCTTCGGACTTGGCAAACGCCATGTCAGTAAT
>DAOUKV010000018.1:0-257411 GCA_034420955.1 Dehalococcoidia bacterium | reverse complement strand
TGGCATACGCCCGGATGGCGCCGACGCTATGGATGACGGCTGAGTTCATACGAGGGCTGGGGTATAACGCCATCCCTATGGCTAACGACACGGCCCTGAGCATCCCACTGGCTGTCGACGCGGGCCTCGGTCAGCTTGGGAGACACGGTCTTCTGATCAACCCAAAGGTGGGGTCGCGCTGCCGTATCTCCAAGATCTTCACCGACCTACCGCTGGAGCCCGCCGGAGCCGTGGACTCGGGCATCACCGAGTTTTGCAACGCATGTCAGAAGTGCGTTCCGAAGTGTGGCACCAAAGCCATCACCACGGGCGACCGGAGTTTCGATCCCCTGGCCAAGAGCAACTCAGAGGGAGTGCTCTCGTGGAAGGTGGATGCGGAGAAGTGCAGCACGTTCCAGATCCGTGTCGGGAGCACCTGCAGCACGTGCGTCCGCAGGTGCGCCTGGACCAAACCGCCACACAAGATGTATGCGATACCGCGCTTCTTCATCAGGAACTTCCGGTGGAGGTGGCTGAACAAGACCTGGGTGTGGCTGGACGATCTGGCGGGGCACGGGAAGTTCGACAAGAGAGCTGATGACTTCTGGATGGCGAACCGTTGAGCGGAATCGTCAGTCGCCTCCCTGCTGGCGGGAGAGGTGGGCCGTGATCAGTTCGCGGTAGCTCTCGAGGCCGGGGACATTGGCGCCGGGGGTCTTGGCGCGATCGTCCCAGGTTCGGACGCGTACCATGGACTGCCAGTTGGGTGACCGTGTGAAGTCCTGCGCCTCCCCGGCTGACATGGGGCCACCCTGGAGACGAAGGGACTCGACGCTGACGTCGGAAAGTTTCGACGCATAGTCCTGGTCGGTGGCGACGAGGTATCGCTTCGCGGCGACATGGCCGCTGACTATGTCGGCGACGTCATCGGAGAAGCCCAGCTCCCTGAGGACCTGCGCCCCGACTTCATCGTGCTCGACTACGCCAACGCTGGTCACCTGTCGGCCTTCGACGGGCCAGATGTGGCCGATGTCGTGGAGGAGGGCGGCGATGATTTCCTGCTCGTCTCCACCGTCTTCTCCGGCGAGGTGGGCCGCCTGCAGCGCATGTTCAAGCTGCGAAACCTGCTCGCCGTGGTACTCCATCTGTCCGGCTGCATTGAAAAGGTTGAGAACGCGGTCGGCGGTCGTCGCCGGGTCGGAAGTCATTGCGGTCTCCTTTGTTGGCTAAGGGATTTCCCCTACATGTGTATAACCGACCAAACTGGTACAGCATCTGAAGGTCAGGATGGGTACTCAGCCGCGAGCGGTTTATGTAGACTGCCTACTATAGCAGAAGGCTGCGCTCTTCATGTGACAGGGCCGGTTGAGGGAGGGTTGCCATGGTTGACAGGAAAAAGGTTGTCATCGTCGGTGCGGGACACAATGGCCTCGTTGCCGCAGGGTACCTTGCGCGCGCAGGACTGGACGTGGAGGCGCTCGAGCGGCGGGACGTGGTTGGCGGCGCCGCGGTCACAGAGGAGTGGTTCCCAGGCTTTCATATCTCGACATGCTCTTACATCTGCCACATCCTCCAGAAGAAGGTGATCGACGACCTGGAGCTGAGGAAGTACGGATTCTACGTCTACTCCCTCGACCCGGCGCGGATATTTCCGCACCCCAATGGCAATGTGATCCGGCTGTGGCACGACGACGCCCGCACTGCGGACGAGATCAGGGAGTTCTCCCCGCATGACGCTGACGCATGGGCGGAGTGGGCCGATTTCTGGACGCGGTCGGTGCGGATTCTTAGCGACTACTATTTGACCCCTCCTCCTTCTTTGGCCGAGCTTTCGGCGAGGTTCAAGGAAGAGGGCGAGGAGGAGTTGCTCGAGACGCTGCTGACAGTCCCGTTTCGTGATCTGATCGACCGATACTTCGAGTCGGATGAGGTGCGGGCCATGGTCAGCACCGGCTCGTTCGACATGGGCGACATCAGCGCGCCCGGAAGCGCGTACATCTCTGCCCTGTACAGGTACGGCGCCTATCGGGACGACATGGAGAACTACGGCATCGTTCAGGGAGGCATGGGGAGTATCACCCAGTCGATGAAGAGGTCTGTCGAAGCGAGCGGTGTGGTGATCAGGACCGGCGCGGAAGTCAGCAGGATACTGACGGAGGGCGAACGGGTCGTAGGGGTCGAGCTTTCCGACGGTGAGGTTGTTCCTGCCGACCTGGTGGTGTCGAACGCCGACCCAAAGCGGACGTTCCTCGGGCTGCTGAGCGACTCGGTATTGGACGAAGACTTCATCGAAGAGGTCCGGGCCCTCAAGACGGAGTCTGCATCCGCCAAGCTGCTGTGCTCCCTGAAGGAGCTGCCAGACTTCTCGACTTACCTTGGGACCGAGCACGATCCCAAGGAGCTGGCGATGATTGTCCTGTGCCCCTCGATCGACAACCCTGAGAAGGCATGGAACGATTCCAAGAACGGCAGGATTCCCGAAGCGCCGATGATCCAGGTGCAGATACCGTCCGTGTACGACGACACGATAGCTCCAGACGGTCATCATGTGCTGTCGATGTGGATATACTTCCTGCCGCCTCACATCGCGGAAGGCTCCTGGGACGACAGCGCCGAGCAGTTCGGCGAGAGCCTGATCGACCTGGTATCCGAATACGCTCCCAACCTGAGGGACGCGATTGCGGACTGGACTCTGCTGACCCCGAAGGACATCGAGGACAGGATCGGGCTGACCGACGGCAACATCAGGCACATCGACATGGTGCCGCAGCAGATGATGTCGAGGCGTCCACTGCCCGGCTGGACGGACTACCGCACCCCGGTTCGGGGCCTGTACATGTGCGGGTCAGGTACGCATCCCGGCGGCGAGGTGACCGGCGCTCCCGGCCACAACGCCGCCCACGTAATCATGGAAGACCTGGGTCTGGGGAGCGGCGCTTAGCTTCCTGGCATGTGGCCGAGAATCCCCAACCCCGTCGCTGCTTGAACCAACGGCTACGTCAGCTCTGGGCGGTCTCTGGCAACAGATACTGTTTGGCGGGACAGCGGCCGGGTCAGTAGTCTCACCGTGAGACATAGGTAGAATTACCATGTCGAAGAATGGATCGTGCTAGAATCGACCATGCGAACTTGAAGGAGGAACTCATAAATGCACTGCGGAGTGATGGTCACCGGTTACAACCAGGGCGACTGGCCCCGCCTGATGGAGGAAGACTATAGCCGTCCCCCGGCGATACCGGACGCCAGTAATATGGATGACACTCTCTACATGGGGGAACTGGTCGAACCGCTGGGGTTCGATTCAATCTGGGCAACCGAACACTACGGTTCCGCCTACTCCATGCAGCCCAACCCACTGCAATACCTCGCCTTCTGGGCAGGTCGCACCAAGCGGGTCGACGTGGGTACGGCTGTCGTAGTCGCCCCGTGGTGGAACCCGGTCCGGCTGGCTTCCGAGCTCTCCATGCTCGACATCCTGTTGCAGGGGAGGAGGCTCCACTTGGGCATCGGTCGCGGTATCGCGCCTCATGAATACGCTTCGCTGGGTTACCCGATCGAGCAGTCGCACAAGTACTTCTACGACGTGATCAACGCCATCAAGGCCGCTGACGGAGCGGAACGGTTCGAGTTCAAGGGCGAGGTTTATGACATCCCTCCAACAACCATCCGACCCCAGGCTCGCCACAAAGGCGAGCTGACCAGGGACATCAAGGTTGCGTTCTCCACAGAGGCATCAGCGAGGATGGCTGCCGAGAACGGCCTTGGGCAGATGTTTGTTGCCGGCGACGACGTCGATGAGATGACAGATAAGGTGCGGAGGTTCAACGCGATCAGGAGTGAGCTCGGACTCCCGCCTGACCAGCCGACCACCCTTTTGTGGATGTACTGCGCCGAAACCTCGGAGGAAGCCGAAGAGGGCTGGACCTACTTCCGCAACCAACTCACGGCGGCCCAGCGCCACTACTTCGAGTGGAACAATCCAGGCTACGAAGGCATACATGGCTACGAGGAGTATCTCAAACGCCAGAATGCCGACGTCGGTACGGCGGACGCCAGTTTCGCCGCCCGGCGCGCAACCCAACCCATTGGAACGCCGGACGAGATCATCGAAAAGATTCGCGCTATGCAGTGGACCATCAGCCTCGAAAAGGTGGTGATCCACATGTTCTACGGCGGGATGCCAAGGGACAAGGCAGAAAAGAGCCTCCGGCTCTTCGCCGAGAAGGTCCTTCCGGAAGTCCAGGCCATGCCCACTCCAATCAACCCCAACTCATTGGGGTGATTTTGCCCGGTAGTCGTACCGCTGGAGCCGTAATTCGCCAAGATTGACGACTGCGCTGGAGCCGTCCAGTGGGACAAGGGCTTTGGCAAAAACACCTTCTCTCGCTATTCGGCCGGCAAGGGTCGGGCCCGTTGGCCGGGACCGCCGGTACCCTCTCTCAGGTCCCGGGCCGTCGCCTCGTCGACGCCCCTGGGCCAACGGCGCTTGAGCGGATCGCTGACCGTGAAGCTGAAGCTGCCTACGCCCTCGACGCCTATCTCGATGTTGTCGCCGTCCTGCATCGCGCCGAGGCCCTGGTGGTTGGTGCCCATGAAGAGCGCGTCGCCGGGGCTGATCTCCTCGATTGCCGCAACGTACTCGATTGACTCTGCGATTGAGTGGGCGAGGTCGTCGGTGTTGTAGTTGACGCGCAGTTCGCCATCTACGCTCAGGGTTACCTGCAAGTTCTCAGGGTTCGCGATTTCGTCCCTGGTTACAATGCAGGGGCCAAGAGGGCAGAAGGTGGGGTGCGACTTGTGCTCCGCGATGGGCAGTGTGCCAGGCGCGCGGGCGCTTCTGCCTCCCGGCATTCGCGCCGAAACGTCCACGCCCGCCGTGTATCCAAAGATGTAGTCCATCGCCTCAGACGCCGGTATGTCCTTGCCGCCCTTGCCGAATACCAGCACGAGTTCCGCCTCATGGTGAAAGATGTTGGCGTCTATTTCAGGGAGGACTACAGCGCCGCCTGGGCCTAGGATGCTGTGGAGACTCTTCGTGAAGCCCCACATTGGCGCAGGCTCCCGCGCGCCGAACTCGCGGAAGTTACCGCCCATGCAGAGGATTTTCCTGGGTTGCGGCAATGGCGCCTGCAGCTGTGCGCCAGCGACCGGAGCGCCCTCGACGGCGCGGGTCTCAAGCTGAGACTTCAGGTCGTCGTAGTTGGCGATTAGATGGGAAATCGCTGCCTGGCCGCCACCTGGGCAGAGGTCGCCAATGTCTATGATGCCCGTATCGGACAGGATGCCTGGCTGGTTGTCGTTGTACATCACGAACTTCATTGAATCCACCCTGTTTCGTTATGTCTTTCTGATTAGCCGTTGACGCATTAGTGGTATCATACTGTATTGAGCGGGGGCGGGGATATTAGGGGGGACCTGGGAGAAGAGAAATCAAGATGATCCATGAGTGATAGGGAACAGGGCTTCTACTATGGCTGGGTGATTGTGGCCGTGATGGCCATATCCAGGGCCGTAACCATGGGTATGGGGTCGCTCAATTTCGGTCTGTTCATCAAGCCCATGGGAGACCAGCTGGGGATCGGGCGCGCCGATTTTGGCTGGGCGCAGACAGCGCGCCAGGTATCTAGCTCCGTCACCAGCCCGGTTGTCGGCTGGCTGCTCGACAGGTACGGCGCCCGCGTCATGCTGCCGGTTGCAGTAACTCTGACCGGTGGGTCCATGATCGGGCTCGCATACATCGACCATGCGTGGCAGCTTGTCGTCATGTTCGCCATCATGGGACTCGTCGGGTTGAGCGGTCCCGGCGCGCTGGTTACGTCTGTGCCGGTGCTGAAATGGTTTGTCGTCGACCGGGGAAGGGCCGTCGCCTTCATGTCCCTGGGAGTCCCCTTCGGGGCGCTGGTCTTCATCCCTCTTACTCAGCTCCTCATAAACGTCGGAGGCTGGGAGATGGCCTGGATAGTCTTGGCCATCATCGGTATAGGCGTGGTCGTTCCGCTAACCGGCATATTCGTACGCAGGCAGCCCGAGGACATTGGACTCCTGCCCGACGGCGCTGTAGCGCGGGACTCGAAGGAAGGTGATTCCGGCGCGCCGAGAGCGGCTTCCGAAGAGGTCTCATGGACCGTTTCAGAAGCGATGCGGTCCATGACGCTGTGGCGGCTGGTGATCGTGTTCAGCGCAGTGTCGCTCGCCACCAGCACTGTCGGCCTGCACAGGATCCCCTCCTTCATGGACAAGGGTCTCGATCCCACGCTCATCTCCTTCGCCACCGCGTTCGACGCCGTGTGCGCGGGCGTGTCGACCTTCTCGTTCGGGATGCTGGTCAGGTACATTCCTGCGCGATTTCTCGGAGCGACCGGCTTCATGATGCTTGCAACGGCCAGCGTCCTGACCATCTATGCGAACAGCATCCTGATCGTGTTCGTATCCATGGCGGTGTTTGGTCTAGGTATCGGCGGGATGATGTTCCTGCAGAACTTCATCTGGGCCGACTATTTCGGACGCGAGAGCGTGGGCAGCATCCGCGGACTGGTGAACCCGATCAATCTTGTGCTCGGTGGACTGGGCGCGCCTGTCGCTGGCTACATCTACGACTTCACCGGCACGTACGATCCCACGTGGTGGGTGGGTGTTGGCCTCATGGTCTTCGCCGCCATCCTGACCATCGCCACGCCGCCGCCGAGAAAGCCGGTCGGCAGTGAGGGGGACAAGTATCCCAGGTGATGTGAAGGATATTCGACTGGCTAGGAACGAAGCGAAGCCGGAGCCTGCTAATGGCTGTGGTGGTTGACCTGTTCCCGGTGCTGCCGCAGCAGGTCGATGCCGTAGTCGTTGCCGTTGGGAGTCCGCACCACGGTGTGGATGTGATTTCGCGTAGGCTCGTCGTTGTCCAGGAAGATACCGCTCTGGTGGTCGAACTCGATAAGCGCCACCGGGCTGTGCACCCGGTAGTAGAAGACGCTTTCCTCATCGACGCCGCCCATCCAGGCAAAGTGAGTCTCGTCGAGATGCTGCCTGATCTCTTCCATCTTGAACGCCGCGTGATCGGAGCGCATCCGGTTGATATAGACGCCGATCAGATCGAACATGAGGGCCTGCTGATGACTGGTAAGCTCATTGAACTTTATGCCCTCGTAGCGCATCTCAAAGTTGTCCCTGAAGGCGCCGGTGAAGACGCCAGAGGGGACGTCGTCAGAGATTATCGTCTTGCTTCGCTGTTCGGCGGACAGCGTGCGGGCAAGATTCAGCGCGACGCCCTCTTCCGCTCGGAAGACGCGCGTACCGGCGTGCTTGCCGATGTCCACCGCCACCGGCTCGGATCCCATGAACATGGGTGTCATCACTATCTGGCCTCCCAGCAGGAAGCAGTTGACGTTCAGATGATGGCCGTCGAACTGCCAGCCCCACGGCTCGTCCGAGGAAGGCTCGCCCAGGACGCTTAGCCAGTACAGCCACTCCCCCAGTTCCTCGTCGCTGCCGGTGATCTCCCGCATGGACTCGTTGAGTTTCATGATGTTGCGGGCCAATTCGAAGCCGGTGGGACTGAAACTCTCCTTCAGCAGATTGAAAGCGAGGTCACGTTGGTCCTCGGTCATGTCATCCATCATCGCGCCATGGCGCATCAGGAAGACGTGGATGTTGCTCCAGCGTCGCCAGGCATCGCTATCCACTGAGAAGAGAGCGGAATCGCGCTGACCGGGGTCAATAGAGTCCAGCCAGGCTTGGGCGGCCTGTTTCATCCCCTCATTGGACGGGCCGGCCTCTTGCAAGCTGAACAGCCCCGGGACTACCTGGCCGTCGGCAGTCAGTCCCCTGAATGGTTCGGCGATCTGCGTCTCGGCATCTCGAATGTTGTTCGCCATCTGCTCCGACATATTGGGATCCAGCCTTCTGCCGGAAACAACAGGGCGGTTTCGTACACTAAACTCCTTTAGTTGGAGCGTCATGAGTATCGGTCTCCTTGCTGAAGATAGTCAGATTATATTACGGCGGCGGCTTCTGTACCAGCTTACCTCCACTATGGGAAACCAAAGGCGCCAGCGCAGACGCTCGGGACGAATCACGGTCAGAGCAGCGCCGTTTCAGCCCACCGATTGACGGCGGGGTGCCAGAGGTCTAATCTAGGCTCGTCCACATTTGGAGTTCAGAAGATCAAAGAGGAGTTTGGCATGACGACCATCACACGGACCAGCTATGAAGTCAAAGTCGAAGATGTAGAATACCTGCGGCACGGTGACAAGCCATTTCTGGCGCGCCTCTTCATTCCCCAAGGCAGCGGACCTTTCCCGGTAATGGTCGAGCTACATGGCGGGGCCTGGGTGAACGGCACCCGCGAGAACGGCAACGTCGCCAACGAAGCGCTGGCGAAGAACGGCGTCATCGTGGCGGCCCTGGACTTTCGCGTTCCGCCGGAGGCGTCGTACCCCGCATCCCTGGCCGACATCCACTATGGAGTCCGCTGGTGTAAGGCCAACGCCGAAAGCTGGAACGGAATCTCGGAGAAGATCGGCGCGATGGGCACGTCTAGCGGGGCTCACCAAGCGATGCTGCTGGGCATGAGGCCCCACGACTCCCGCTACGCTGCGCTGTCGCTCACCAACGGCGTGTCTGACGTGGACGGCGCGCTGGACTGCGTGATCATGGTCTCCCCGGTGATCGACCCCCTGGGTCGCTATCACTACGCCAAGGGTCTTCGGGACGATGTCGCGCGGCCAGAGTCAGTAGGCGAGAACACCGTAGCGATGCACGATATGTACTGGGTAACCGAAGAGGCGATGGCCGAAGGCGCTCCGGCGCGAATCCTGGCAAGTGGCGAGCGCACGGAGCTGCCGCCGACGCTGTGCCTTGCGCGGGACTACGAGGCATCTCACCCACGCCCGGACCTGGACGAGTTCATCAGGCAGTACCGCAACTCCGGTGGGCAGATCGACGTGACGATCTTCGAGGAGGAGGGCGCAGGGCTCCTGGCGGACCTCTCCACAGATGTAGCGCAGCAGACCCTAGAAGAGATGACCGCGTTCATTCACGAGCGCTTGGCGTAGCCAGGTCAGCCCGAACCACATAGGCAGACATCTACGGCGGACCGGCTCAGTGGGCTGAGTCCGCCGTTCGCATTACAGGCACCAGCCCGGCGCCCACCAGTGAGCGGCGCCCACCTAAGCCGATTGCTCGCAGAAGAGGTCTCAGGCCGGGAAAGTCAGAGTTCTACTGGGTGACTACTGTCCATCCACTCTGCGTAGGAGCCGTCGTAGAGTCGGACGTCGTACCCGGCCTGCTGCATGGAGAGGTAAGCCAGTGAAGCGCGGACGCCGCTGCGACAGTATGCCACGACCGCATCGCCGGGCGTGATGCCGACTGCCTCCAGCCACCGATTCAACAGGTCGGGCTCGATGAGCAGTCTTCCTCCGGCGCCGGCCATCTCGGAGTGAGGCAAGTTGACTGCGCCGGGGATATGCCCGGGGCGATGGTCCATCTCCGTTTGTCCACGATACTCTTCCGGCGTACGTGTATCGAGGAGCTTCGATCCGCCGTGGGTGGCCAGTTCGTTCATCGTAACCCGCACAGACGAGTTGAGGTGAAGTGTAAAAACTCTCGGCTCCGTTGGGACGGGGCGGTAGAGAACCTCCCGACCCTCTTCTTTCCATGAGTCGAACAGCAGGTCCATCACATGAACGTCGTCGCGGCCCAGGTATTCCAGAACCCAGGCCGCCATAGCGGCGTTGCGGCCATCCTGATGATCGTAGAGCACCGGAGTAACGTGGTCGCCCAGCCCTGCTTCCCCAAAGGCGGCGGCAAGCTGCTCCGGCTGGCCGATACGCCCATCCGCTCCCTGCAGCTTCTTGAAAGGGACGTTGACCGCCCCTCTCAAGTGGCCCATCAGGTAGCGCATGGCCGACCGGGGGTCGATTATCAGGTATCCTGGCCGGTCGATACGTTCAGAAACCCAGTCAGCGGAAACGAACGTGACCATCAACCGACCATTTCAAAGTCGGTCTCGACAGAGGTCTGGTTGGCTACAGACTGGGTAACTGGAGATCCCTCCACCGCCAATCGCCAGATTTCCTGCAGGGTGTCCTCATCTGCGTCTGCGCGCACGAAGCACTTGGCCGATATCCTGCCATAGCCGGGGTTGCCCTCGTCCTCCACACCGGCCCACTTGCGAATGTTGTCGAAGTACCCTTCCACGGCCACTTCCAGGTCATGGATGCGGACGCCTCGCTTGGTGGCGTTGACCACGAATCCGACGGTCATGCAGCTGCCGACAGCCGACAACAACTGCTCGTGGGCGCTGGCGGCGACGTCGGTGGCCGTCAGGTCGCCGGGCTCATCCATGTCAACCTGGTGATTCCGCATGTAGGCGCGCGCCTGCATTCCGTCCTGCCAGACCACCCGCGACTTCCATGGCCCGGTTACCGCATTGAACACCTCCGGGTCACGAAAGGAATCCAGGACTTCGGTCAGCTTTTCACGGGGCAACCCGTTGAGGTCTCTCTCTTCAGACATTTCCAACTCCTTTGTGAACGCCGGTTGATCTTAGTTCGGCGAGAACTCTAAACCCCGGCATACTGATATTCCGCCCGCACCTGTTTGGCGCCGGCTGCGATTGCCTGCATCTTCTTGAAGGCCATCTCGCGAGTGTTGACGTTTCTTTCAGCGAAGGTGCCAAATCCGCAGTCGGGGTTGAGGTATATCTTGTCCGGGTCGAAGTACTGAAGTAGCTCCTTGACCCTGGCGACAATCTGTGCCGGCGATTCGATGTCGTCAGACCGGGGGTTCACTACTCCAAGGCCGATTTCCTTCTCGTTCCTGTACTCCTTGAACACTTCCATCTCTCCGGCCCTGGGCGTGGCGCACTCCAGCACCAGTTGGTCGATGTTCATCTCGGAAAGGTATGGGAGCATCGGCCCATAGTTGCCCGAGAGCAGCACGCCCTCCTGCCGGCTCCAGTTGCCGCGGCAGACGTGCACTCCGGTCTTGATCCCTGTGATTCCCTCTGTCGTCTGGTTCATCAGCCGTACTGCAAATTCCAGTTCGTCCGTGGGGTCCCGGCGGTTGGGCAGGGCGGCGCACATGAAGGTCTCCGTGCTTTCCTCGCCGAAGACAACCTGGCTGAGGATGGGCTCGTCCAGTTGCACGAAGTCGCAGCCTTGGTCACGCAGGGCGACTATCTCTTCCCGGAGGATTTCCACCACGTCGGCGGCCAGGTCTTCGGGGGAAGGGTACACCGAGTCGGAGAGGCCTTCGAACCAGCTGGAGCGAGTCAGCATGTATGGGCCGGGCAGGGGAACCTTGATTTGCCGGTCCGTGTGTTCCCGCAGGAATGCCAACTCGTCGAGGGCCAGGCCCTGTCGTTTCCCGAGGCGGTCAACCGCGATGGGGCTCTTGATAGCGAAGGCCGGTACGTCGAGCGCCCGCAGCATCTCTTCCATTCTGGCTCGGTCCCGCGAGTAGTCCATCACTTCCGACACCTTCATCAGGCGCATTCCGTCCAGCTTATCGGTGACGAAAGAGTAGAAGTTGTCCCGCCGCAGCTCGCCGTCGCTGATGATATCCACTCCGGCTTCTTCCTGCGCCCGGATGCAGGCCAACACTTCGTCGTCGGCCACCGCGTTGAATTCGTCCAGGGTGATCTCGCCGGCTTCCTTGCGGCGCAGGGCCCTGACCAGCTCGGTGGATCGGGGCCAACTCCCGACGACCGTTACGGGGAACAAGGGGGCGTTTGCCATTCGGTTTCCTCCAGGATGTGGGTAGATCGAGAATCTGCCGCCTACCATCGCAGACTGCACCAGTGTATCCCAAGGCGCAAGCCAGAGCAAATTGCGAGCTGATCAGGAGTGGTGAACCGACGGCTCTTCGACAAGCTCAGGGACTGCCCTTCAAGGGGGCTTACGGGGGTAGGGTAAACCCGACAATTCGTTCTGAGCTTGTCGAAGGACACCTCATGATGCTCTACAGAGAATTGGGGAGGCCAAAATCAGCACAATCGGTAAGGTCAACATGCGGCTATTGTGAGACAGTATGTTCATGCGCAACACAACCATTGAAGACCACTACATTCGGCTGAAGAAGGCACTTGATCTCGTTCTACGCCGCCTTGACCGCCCATGCAAGGTCGAAGAGGTAGCGGCAGAGGCCGGATTCTCGCGGTTTCACTGCCAGCGTATCTTCCGGTCCATGACCGGTGAGTCGATTGCAGAGCTGGTAAGGAGACTGCGCCTCGAGCGCGCCGCCTACCGTCTGCGTCACGAGCAAGTTAATGTGATCGACGTTGCTCTCGATGTCGGCTACGGCTCCGAAGCGTCGTTTTCGCGCGCCTTCCGACGGGGCTACGGGATGAGTCCCGGCCGCTATCGCACTGTCAGGTCGCCTCCCGCATACAGAAGTACAGCAACACGAGTCAGGTACCATCCGGAAGAGCATCGAATCGACATAGATATCCTTACAGGAGGAATTGAGATGGAAGTCCGTATAGAGAAGTTCGACGACACCAAGGTGGCCCGCATCCGTCACGTCGGGCCATATGACGAGGTGGGGCCGAGTTTCGAGCGTCTGTTTGAGTGGGCGGCATCCACCGGTGCACAGCCCGGACGTGTCTTTACTCTCTCCTACGACGACCCGGACGATGTTGCGTCGCAGAGCCTGCGGTCCGACGTGTGCGTCGAGCTTCGCACTGACGTCGCCCCCCCTTCCGACATCTTGCTGGAAGAGTTCGGAGCTGGTCGGTATGCCGTCTACACACTTGAGGGTCCCTACGAGGGGATTGCAGCGGCCTACAAAGAGCTGTTCGGATCGTGGCTTCCGCAGAGTGGCGAAGAGTTAGACGACCGACCTTGCATGGAGATCTATCACAACTCACCGATGGATACTCCCCCAGCGAAGCTGGTTACCGACCTCTGCCTCCCGCTCCGGGCTAGATAGACGAACTGTCTAATCTTCTTGGGCTGGAGTGTCACGGTGTAAATCCTCATGCCCTCGGCATGATGTGGCTCACCACGTCGCCTACCGCCGTCCGCGCCCACACCTCCCTTGGCAGGTGTCCCTAAGTTGACCATGGAACGGAGCGCGGGCATCTCGCGCGCATGTCCCATAGGGGCGGTTAGCGAACCGCCCCTATCCCTATATCGATTGCCTACCAAACTGACAGAAGCTCATTGATTAGTCCCCTCTCCATCGAAGTGGAGGGTTAGAGCCTGTCCCGTACTTGATACGGGGCAGGAGGTGAAAAGGTGGTACAATGTCACTGCTGATCGACCTCGGCGAGCAAGGAGACGGACATGGCCGGCGCACAAACCGAACGCGGCTTCTACCGCAACTACTTCCGCGAGATTGACGTCCTCCACGGCCTGCAATCCACCCCCGAAGAGCGCGACTGGCTGCTGACCACCCCCAAGGGCGACGTCAAGCAGTCCGACATCGTGCTGTATCTCGGCTGCAACGTCATGCGCACCACCCATCTCGTGCGCACGGTCACGGACGTCTTCAAACTGCTGAACGTGGATTTCACCGCCGTCGGCGGCGCGTCCTACTGCTGCGGCATCCAGCACCACCAGCGCGGCGACGAAGCGTCGGCCCACTCTATCGCCCAGTCCACCGCCGCCAACTTCCGCAAGTTCGAGCCTGAGCAGGTGGTGATGTGGTGTCCGTCGTGCATCTTCTTCTACGATGACATCATGGATATGCGCGAGGATTTCGCCTTCCAGCACGTCACCGAGTACCTGGTCCAGAATCTCGACAAGCTGGATCTCCGGCCCCAGCCTGAGACTATCGTCTCTCTCCACTACCACACCGGACGCCCGCAGTCTGATTCCGAGGCCCGGAGCGCCCTGACCCTCCTCCGCGCTCTTCCAGGCGTTGCCGTCGTCGACATCGGCAGCGACGAGCGCTTTGGCCGCCACTGCACCCCCGCCGTCCGCCAACAGATAGGCCCCGAGGCGTGGGACGAAATGTCGGGCCAATGGGTCCAGAAGGCGGTTGACGCCGGAGCCGACACCTACGCCACTCTCTACCACGGTTGCCAGCGTCACATGTGCGGCCTCGAATCCGGATACCCCGTCAGAGTCGAGCACTACCTCACCCTCGTAGGCCGCGCCCTCGGCATCGAATACGAAGACCAGTACAAGAAGCACACCCTCCTCGGCAACACCGACGCCATCCTGGCCGAGACCGCCCCCTGCGCCGTAGCCAACAACATCCCGATAGAGGAGGCGAGGGAGGTCATCGGTCGCGTGTTCCCGGCGCGGCAAGGAGCGTAAGCCGCAACAGATATAATCCGCGCATCATCGGCAGTTTCACAAGGAGGCAGTACAGATGACACAGGCGAACACACCTCAGCCCCCGTACTACGCGGCGATCTTCTCATCTACGCACACCGGCAATCACGACGGATACCCCGAAGACACCGAGACGATCCTTGAGCTTGCGAAGCGGCAACCGGGCTTTCTGGGCATCGAGGCCGCGGGCGACGATGACCTGAGCATCGCCGTATCGTACTGGGACAGCGACGAGTCGATACGAGCCTTCAAGCAGCTCGCTGAGCATCTCGTCATCCAGGAGCGGGGCCGCGACACCTACTACAGGAGCTACAAGGTGCGCGTGGCGCGGGTGGAACGCGACTACGGTTTCAGCCCGTAGTCCACATGCCCGGCTGCGTATTGCCGATGCCGGAGTATAGTATTCTGATGGATCGCCATCGCGCGCTTCATCATACAACCCACTAGGCCAGAAATCAGAGAGGGTCTTACCATGTCCTGGATACGCGAAGCGGAAGAGCGATTGCACTGGGCTAATGTCATCAACGTCATGTCCATCAATCCCAAGGCGATGAAGGCCGTCAACGACCTGAATAACGCCATCACGTTCGGGGCGTCCGCGCTCAATCGAACACAGGAAGAGGCGATAGCGACCGCGGTGTCCGTCCAGAACGAGTGCCGGTTCTGAACGATGGCTCACGGAGAGTTTCTCCGTAACGTGTCAGACGACCATGAACTGGCGAGCCACATAATGCACGACTACAGGAACGCCGACTTGGATCCTGAGATCAGGGCGATGTTGGACTTCGCCACAAAACTCACACGCGAGCCCACCGCCATGCAGGAGTCTGATGTGATAAAGCTCAGGGAGTGCGGGTTAAGCGACGAACAGATCCTGTCGGTCGCGCTCATCACCTGCACGTTCAACTTCATGACCCGCCTGGCGGACGGTCTGGGAGTGGAGGTGCCGGAAGAGCGCCAGAGGAATGTCGAGGTCTGGCTCGGCAGTCCGGCGAAAGAGCAGGATTGGCTCATGAAAGCGAAGGGATGAGCTACGGCGGGTGGCGTTAGCGGCCGCGACTCAGGCGGTCTCCGTAACCATCTCCAGGAGCTTCCCCACCGTCCTCCAGTTTCGGGATGTGCTGGTGGTCGAGAGCCTGGAGTCGAAGTAGGCGTTCGTGAGCTTGCTCCGGGCAGTCCCGTTCGGATAGTAGAGAAAGACCTCACGCCCCAACGCCGCGAACTCGTCGCCTGGCGACCGATTCGGGTCAAGAGTTGCAACGCGCGCGCGGTCAGGCAGATCAGCTAGGAACATGACGTGCAGCTTGTTCGCTTCTGCTCCGGTCGCCGCGAAGGGGTTGGCGCGCGCGATCTCCTGGAATTCAGTGGCCGTGCGGGTAATCACCGGAATGCTATAGCCGAACCGGTCCAGGATCGACGCGCTAATCACGGATGGGATGTCTTCAACCAGCGATGGATCGGCTTGAAAGACAACGTTCCCGCTCTGGATGTAGGTTCGAACGTCGCCGCATCCCGCCTCCCGGAACATGGCGGCGAGGTCCGCCATCGGCAGTTTGTTCCTCCCTCCAACGTTGATCCCGCGAAGCAACGCGACGTTGGCGCCCGTCATATCGTCATTGGACATAGTGTGCCTTCTTCCTACCTGATTCGGAGACCCCGTCGACTGATGTGAGGCCTTCTCGTCCAGTCTAACGGAGGCGGCAGGGAAGGGCGTAGGCGCCTGTGTACCATATTCAACTCGACTTGCGACCGGCTGCTGAGAAGCTCCCCAGAAGCCGGGCATATTCGGCCCCTCGCCCAGCGGCAGCGCGCCTCCGTCGGCCGGTGTAGCGGGCCGCATGGCGACGTGTGCGGACACTGCGCGCGCGTCGCGGAACAGCCGCTCCACTCACCGTCGTACCGGGTACATCAGTCCAGCCGCGATGCCGACGGAGCTTGCAAGCGACATCGCCACGAGTCCGGTCTGCAGGGAGCCTGTGATCTGCGCCACCGCGCCCGCGATCATCGGCCCCACCGCGAATCCGATCGCCGACAGCGTGACGATCAGCGCGCTAATGGCGGCCACCTCGCGGGGAGCGATGTCCTCGAACTCGAACGGCAGCATCTCCAGGGCGGGGACTGCCACCCACACCAGCCCCATCCCCGCAATCATGACCGCGAGCGGTACGGTATCGTGGGTAAGCGTAATTCCCAGCGCGAGCGCAACGTTCAGGGTCGCCGGTACCGCGAGAAGCATCCTGCGGTTGGTTGCCTTGCGATTGACGTAGCCTCCGGCCAGCGCGCCGGGTATCAGGCCGTAATACAGGAAGCCGAGCAAAGGCCCGCCCACGCTCAAGGGTATGTTCCTGTCTTCGATCAACAGCGTGGGCAGGAAGGTTACGATAGCCGTCCACGTGGCCGATAGCGAGAACATCACCATTCCAACGAGCCAGCCCTGCGGGTACTTTCTGAGAGCCGATAGAGGCGCCTGTCGCGCGTCGGCGAGCGCCTGTGCGATCTCCCGCGTCGGCGCGCGACTCTCGCGGGCCGCGATCATCCACGTAATCATCTGCGACAGAAGAAACGCTCCCTGGATGAAGTAGGCCAGACGCCAGCTTCCGAGCGCGGTGATCAGCATCGCGCCCGTGCTGATCGCGGCGGCCAGCAGGAGGCTGTGCTGGGACAGTCCGACGGCGTTGATGAGCGTGTACTGACGCCGGGCTGCCCACTGCTGAAACAGCATCGGACGAGCCGCGAGGCCTATCATGTGGAACAACGCGGCGAAGAAGCGCGCAAAGAACAGACTCAGGAAGTTGAACGCAAGCCCCTGAGCGAACAGGAACGGTGTCACCAGCAGCATGGAGACCAGGTTCATGGGAACCGGACGAAAGCGCGACAGCCATATCCCAAACGGCAGTACCGCCACCGCCGCCGTAATCCACCAGACCCCTTGGAGCAATCCGGCCTGTAGCGGAGTCAGCCCCAGATCGTCGGTTATGAACGGGAGGAATATGCCCAGCACGAACGAGGATAGCCTGAGACTGCTGATCTGGAGGTGGTGAAGTAGTAGTGTCGCCCAGCCGCGCGGTTGTGTGTCTTCGATTCCTTCTGATAGAGATGCGGATGTCATCGGCGATCGAGGTTCGTTTCCCAGCGGCCGAGTCCCTCGAGCATCCTCGTCCTCCTTGCGACTCTGTCCAGACAGCTTAGCGGTCGGCAGAAATCGGAATCATCACCAGAACCAGCGCAGCTCCGGCGAACAGCGCGCCGATATAGTACACGGTCGCATCAAAACCAAGTGTCTCGTAGAGCGCTCCGGCGATAAGTGGGGAGAACATAGCCATCAAGAATCCGGCGAACGTCACTATCCCCAGTCCGGTGGAGGCCACTTCATCCTCGACCACGTCGAACACTGCGGCGGTCAGTATTGGCTGGTCCGGGTATAGGAACAGTCCAAGCAGAGCGATCGTGACGGTGAGTAGGATTCCGCTGTCGAATGCCAGCAGCGCGAGCGCCACGAGGCACGACCACACAAGACCAGGCGCGAGCGTCTGCTTGCGTCCGAACCGGTCGGAGAGGAGACCAGCGACCGGCTTGGCTATCAGGCCAACTGCGATGAGCAGCCCTATGTGGAAGCCTCTCAACGTCGTACTCATCTCAAGTTCGTTGTCGAGGTAGAGCGGTAGAATAACTACCAACGCCACCAGCGCCATTGCTCTAAAACCTCGCACCAGGACGAGACCCCACAGGACTGGACTCCTTAGCAGACTCTTGGTCGCCTCGATTCGCTGTGATCCTGCAATGGGTTCACTCTTCTCGCTGCTGCCGATGTTGCGAAGCGCCCAGACGGCCATCGCTGCAAGAAAGAGCGGCGCGACAGCGTACACGCTCAGTAGCTCCTGCCATGTGAGAAACGCCAACAGCGCTCCCGTGACCAGTGGGCCGGCAACGTCGCCCACACCGCCCCCTATCCCGTGAGCGGCGAGTACCGCCCCACGCCGGTTCGGGAAGTGGTGGGATAGCGAGGCCGACGCGAGCAGGTGCCAGATGGAGTGTGAAATCGCGACGACGGCCATTCCAACCAACAGCAGCGGATAAACTGGCGAGACTCCTATGATAAAGCAGCCCAGAGCCGAAGCCCCCAGGCACAGCGCCAGAAGCGGACCCCAGTACCTGCGCAGGATGTCCACCAGCACGCCTCCAGGCAGCGCGACCAGCCCGGAGGCCAGCTCCCGGGCGGACAGTATCCCGCCCACGCCCACGCTGCTGAGATTGAACGCCTGCTGGATCTCAGGCAGCGCCACGACAAAGCTCTGCACGATCCAGTGAAACACCGTGTGACCGACGGACAGGCCGGGAACTATAATCCGTCCTCCTGACGCCGGAGTCTGAACTTCGGGTGATTCTGTTTTGTCAGGACTGCTCATGGTGTAACCTGTCTACAGGGGAAGTGGGACCCCAGTCGCTCGATAGCCTGCGTTTCCGCGCTTCTGAGGTCATTCTAACCTACTGGCGATGACATCGTGGCGCTGGCAGAGTACGCCGACTTGAATGGAGATACTGACATGAAGTTCGCAGCATTCACCACCGTAGCGGCGTCCGCAGGGGAGGCCGCAAGCGCTGAGGAGCACATTGACAACCTCAGACAGCAGACGGTCCTGGCTGAGGAACTCGGCTTCGAGGCCATGTGGCTCGGTGAACACCACTTCGGGCCCTATGGACTGGGCGACCTGCCGAACCCGATTCTTCTCGGCGCGGATCTCGCGGCGCGGACATCGAGGATCCGCATCGGGCAGATGGCCAACATAGTCCCGTGGTGGCATCCTATCAGGCTCGCAGAGGACCTCGCGATCTTGGACAATATGACTGGCGGACGTGTGGACGTCGGTTTCGGCAGGGGGATCTGGCCGTATGAGGGCCCACAGTTTCACCCCAACGCAGACCCGCGTAAGGACGCGGAGAACAGGGAACTGTTCAGGGAGACGGTGGAGATCGTGAGGGAGATATGGTCCAACGAGTACTTTTCGTATCGAGGATCCAACTACAGCTTCCCGGCTGAGGGCACCGTCTTCTCCCATCCCCAGTATCCGCCTAATCCCGACTGGCAAGACGGAGACAGGGTGACGAAGCTAAGGGTCACTCCGAGGCCATACCAGAAACCGCACCCTCCGCTGTGGATGACGGTCTCGACTGATCGGTCGGTATCGACCGCGGCTGAGCTCGGACTGAAAGCGTGCTACTGGCAGCCTCCGGCTCTCAGAATTAGACAACGGATGGAACTATACGCCCAGGTCAGGACCGAGCTGGAGGGCAGGCTGTTCACTGTGGGAGAAGACCAGGCAGTCATGCGCTCCACGTATGTCGCCTCTTCGATGGAGGAGGCGCGGCGCCATGCTGAAGAAGCCGTCATGTCAGCCTTCATCTTCAACGACCCCTTCCGGGGCAGGCAGGTCTTCACCAACCCGGGTGAGGTCCTGGATCCAGACTCAAAGCTGGACTGGGACTTCCTGGAGCCGCGCACTCTGCTTGTGGGGTCTCCGGAGAACGTGGTGGAGAAGGTCCAGGAACTGCGGGAGGTGTGCAACCTGGACTACCTGCTGGTCAGCTTCTCGCACATGGGAATGCCGTTGAGCAAAACACTGAAGAACCTCGAGACATTCGCTACGAAGGTGATGCCGAGATTTATGAGCGACGACTGAAGAACCACGCTCTCTGAGCGCGCCTGGAGGCAATGAACCATGACGACAGCTATCGACAGCCCCCTATCCACCCTGCTTCCAATTGCCGGATGGGACCCGACACGCGCCTCCGAAGTCGAGATACACGGCGGTACCGACCCCATTCTGCCAACGCCGTTCAGAATCAGCGAAACAGCTTCCGCGAGTCTTGCCGCCGTCGGACTCGCCGCCTCCGACCTCTGGAAGCTGCGCGCCGGACGCGCGCAGCAAGTCAGCGTGGACACCCGTCACGCCACGGCCTCACTACGCAGCAGCAAGTACATGACCATGGACGGCAATCCCGCCGGAGCCGAGCGCCACCCGATCATGGGCGTGTATCCCGCCAAGGCTGGACGCTGGAGCTACCTCCACTGCAACTTTCCCAACCACCGCGACGCGGCGCTGCGAACGCTGGGAGTAGAGGAAGAAGACGGCGAGGCGGTCCGCAGAGCCGTAGCCAAGTGGGACGCGCTCGAACTCGAGGAGGCGATCATCGCTGCGAACGGAGCCGGCGGCATGGTGCGCTCCATGGCCGAGTGGTCCGAGCATCCACAGGCTGCCGCTGTCGCGTCTCTCCCCCTGCTTGAGATCACGAAGATTGGCGACAGTCCGCCGGAGGCCCTGCCAGAGGGCTCCCGACCTCTATCTGGAGTGAGGGTCTTGGACCTGACCCGAGTGCTGGCAGGCCCGACCTGCGCCCGTACTCTCGCTGAGCATGGCGCAGACGTGATGAAGATTACCGCCCCGCATCTCCCCAGCATAGGCGCCCAGGAGTACGACACCGGACATGGCAAGCTCTCCGCACACCTCGACCTTCGCAACGGCGGCGATATGGAGACCATGCGCGAGCTGGTAAGACAGGCAGACGTCTTCTCCCAGGGATACAGACCCGGCGCTCTCGCCAAGCGGGGCCTATCCGCCGAAGACCTGGCTGCGATTCGTCCGGGGATCGTGTACATAACCCTGTCAGCCTTCGGAAGGATAGGGCCGTGGTCTCAGCGTCGCGGCTTCGACACCGTGGTGCAGACCGTCAGCGGCATAACCCACCGACAGGGCGAGCTGTTCCCCGGCGCGAAGCCTGGCCCCCAGTTCTACCCTGTGTCCGCGATAGACTACATCACCGGCTACCTCATGGCGTTCGGCGCCATGGTCGCGCTGGCGCGGCGAGTCCGCGAAGGCGGAAGCTGGCTGGTGCAGATCTCCCTCGCCCAGACCGGACGCTGGCTCGTTAACCGAGGACAGGCGCCCGAGTCCGAACTCCACGACGTGCCCGAGGACTTCACCCCCGAAAAGATAGCGAGCTGGTCGACATTCACCGACGTGCCCGGAGGACGACTGGGACACCTCTCGCCAGTCGTCCAGCTTTCTGAGACCCAGCCATACTGGGCGCGTCCCTCAGTGCCCCTCGGCTACCACGACCCCGTATGGCCGGAGCGTTCAGGGTAACGCCC
The DNA here is from genome assembly GCA_034420955.1 of Dehalococcoidia bacterium. Taxonomy (GTDB): domain Bacteria; phylum Chloroflexota; class Dehalococcoidia; order Lucifugimonadales; family UBA1123; genus VXRN01. Next base: position 236,012 of record DAOUKV010000018.1, on the reverse strand, counting down.
TACAGGGGCAGTCCACGCTGACAAGGGAACGCGGGAAGCCGAAACAGGCCTAGCTCGTCCTAGCTCTCCGTCGGTAGGCGGTCCAGGGCTTGCGAGTGAGCCGGCTGCCCAGGCCGCGCTCGATCTCGTTCCATTTCTTCTCTTCGTCAGAGGTGACGAACGTGACTGCCTCACCGTCGCGGCCCATGCGTCCGGTCCGGCCCACCCTGTGCGTGAAGAGCAGCTCCGAGTCCGGCAGGTCGTAGTTGATGACGTGCTCGATGCCCTCGATGTCCAGGCCGCGAGCCGCCACGTTGGTAGCCACGAGCACAGACGTGTCGCCGGCCCGAAAGTCTTTCATCACCCGCTCGCGCGCGTTCTGGCTCATGTTGCCCTGGAGCGCACTCACGCTGTACCCAAACGTTTCAAGCTGCCTTGCCAGTTTTCTGACTCCGCGCTTGGTGCGGCCGAATACTATGACCGGACCATCGTCGCGCTCATCCAGCAGCGTTCTCAGCGCGTTGATCTTGTCTTCTCTGCGTATCGAGTACACCAGGTGATTCACCGTCGGCAGCGTTCGGAGGTCGGCGTCTACCTCAACGTTAACGGGATTGCGCAGGTGGCTGCTGGCGGTCTTCGCCACCCACTCCGGCATGGTCGCAGAGAAGAGCGCCGTCTGGCGTTCGGACGGCGTACCGCCCAGGATGGCCTCGACATCGTGCGCGAAACCCCTGTCGAGCATCTCGTCGGCCTCGTCCAGAACGAGCAGTCTCACCGACTTCAGGTCCAGTGTGCCCTGCTTCAGGTGGTCCAGCGTACGCCCGGGAGTGCCGACGACGATGTGCGCGCCGCTCTCCAGTGCTGCGTACTCCGGCCTCAGTGACCTCCCTCCGTAGAGCAGTGTCACCCGCAACCGGTGAGGCGAGGCCAAGGCCTCCATTACACCGGCGACCTGAATGGCCAACTCCCTTGTGGGAACAAGTACGAGACCCTGTACCTTCCGAGCCGACCGCTGGCAGCGTTCCACCATGGGTATCGAGAAGGCCAGTGTCTTGCCTGAGCCGGTGCGCGCCTGGCCAATGAGGTCGCGTCGATCGAGAAGGTGGGGGATGGACCTGGACTGGATCGCAGTAGGCTCCGTTATGTCCATCCGGGCAATCGCTGCCCTTGTGACGTCGCTCATTGAGATTTTCGGAAACACATGGCTCGCGGTGTCTGATCGGGGTTCGGTCTTTCGTTCTGTCGCCGCCTGATCGTCCCGCCGATCTCTGAAGCAGGGACGACAGTACACGGGCCTGTCGGGAGCCGGACGAAACGGGACGGTAGTGGACTTGCGGCAGTCAGCGCAGACGACGGCGTGTTGTGGTCTGAGTCCGGAGCGGCGACGGCGAGTAGATGGGGGTGCGGTGGTCATACGGGGAGGGTCTTCCTTGATGTGATTGGGGTGAAACAGAGTAGCGCGGCACGGGCTGGGAGAGATTAGGAAGGGGGAAATGTCGATGGACAGATGCCGCTCGATCCCGGGGGACCCGGTTCGCTACACTAGTTCACTCTAGCAGATTGCACAGGGGCGATTCCAATTCTCGATATCAGGCCTGTCTGACGATTCTCTTCCGGGATACCTGCAAAGGACGCTGATCCCACCTTCAAAATCACGTCCTCAATGGCCAGGAACTGAGAGGGGTAGGTATCCGTACTTTTCACCCTCACCCCCGTATCAAGTACGGGGCAGGCTCTGAGGGAGAGGGAGTATGCTGGTTCGTCTGCACACCTTTATCTACCCCATGTAAGGTGACCAATGGACATTGCTGGTACAATGCGGCCACGAACGAAAATTCCCCAGGAGAGCGACAGATGAGCGATCAGGACTATGCCAGGCCGGAGCTGCCGGCATCGACGGAGTGGCTCGCGGAGCACATAGACGACCCAGACGTCCGAGTGGTGGACTGCGACGAGTTCGGTCTGTACCTGCGTGCGCACATAAAGAACGCGGTTGGAATCCGTGTACACCGCTACATCAAGCGTTCGAAGTGAACGACGGCGTGATGAAGCGCATCTCTTGGGGCCATCGCCGGAACGAGGCGCCGACCTCATGGCGACCGAGGACGATGACGTCGTCGACGCCAAACTCCCTGAGGGCAACCGCGCATCCCAGCCCGGTCGCCCCCGCGCCCACTATTGCGACTTCGTGGAGTCGCGACTCTTCCGATGCCTTATCCCGCCGCCGTCCGTTGTTCTGTTTGCTCATGTGTCCTTCCTTTCAACTTATTGCTTACGATTTCGAATTTCGCAGAATAGGATATGATACCTTGTATCATCTGTCGCGTCAACATCCTGAAGGAACTGTTTCAGGGAATGTAGGAACTGATAAGAGATTGACGGAAGAGAGAGCCGCCTTTAAAAATTGGAAAGGTCTAAAACCAGTTCAAGTCGTTAGGCGTGTTCGTGAGTTCGAGTGGCGGTTTGGTGGTGAGGTTCGCTGCGGGAGGGACGAACGTAGGACGCATTATCGTGATTTTCTGAAAGAGTACGGCGACCTAGCAACCGATAGGTTGACAGCCTTCACACTCCCTGTTAGTATCCCCGCAGCCAAGAAAGGCCAACCCAGCCCGGTGCGTTCGAGAAGCGAACGCGAATAGGGAAAGCGGTGAGAATCCGCTGCGGAGGCGCCACTGTAACCGGCTAGCCACCCGCTGAAGCCACTGTCCGATTCAGGACGGGAAGGCGCGGGAAGAGCGATGATCCGGGAGCCAGGAGACCTGCCGGGTAGGGCCGAGTGGCCGCTCTTCGTCCCAGAGAGCGCCGGGCTCCGGTTACGGCTTCACCATCGAGCCAAGACCGGAAGACGCGATCCCTGTCGCAGTAGAGCGGCGGGGATTTTTCTGTTGCGGACAGCGGACTCTGGGGCGCCGAACCTGCGCTCCAACGACGACAGGCCGGGTTTCGGCGTTCAGACGCAGCGTCTGAACGCGAAATCATTGCGGCTCGTCTCATGGCTTGCCGGCTCTCCCGTCCTGCTGAGACTCGCTATCGGGGCCACAGCGCTGTTGACTGTCGGACTCGCGCTGGCTCTGACGGCTACTTCGGTCGGCCCATATACGATCCCCCCGCCGCGCGCCGTGGAAATCCTGCTGGAGGGGTTGGGCTTCGGGCGCTCCTCCGCGTCGGATACCGAACGGGCCATAATCGTCAGCATTAGGATGCCGAGGATCATACTTGCGTTGATTGTCGGGGCCGCCCTCGGCGTGTCCGGAGCGGTGATGCAAGGCCTCTTTCGCAATCCCATGGCCGATCCCGGCATCATAGGGGTATCCGCGGGGGGAGCCCTCGGCGCGGTGATCGCCATCGCCACGGGCGCAAGCGCTCTCGTGGCGCTGGCTCTGCCGGCGATGTCCTTCGCCGGCGCTGCGGCAACCCTCGTTGTCGTGTACATAGTGGCGTCCGTCGGCGGGCGGTTCTCCATGGCCGCCCTCCTGCTCGCCGGGGTAGCGACAGGGGCGTTCATAGCAGCCGTCATTTCGGCCATCATCTTGTTCACGGCGGACCTCCAAGCGCAGCGAGAGATGTTGTTCTGGCTGGCCGGCGGGTTGGGCGCATCGACTTGGGAGGATGTCAGACTCTCCTCCCCCTTCGTCCTCCTGGGCATCGCAGTGTCGGTGATGTTGTCCCGAGACCTGAACCTCCTGATGCTCAGCGACGAGGAAGCTCGCGCGTTGGGAGCGCGTGTAGCGCTTACCAGAAATTCGCTTCTGATCGCCACTTCGCTAATCACCGGAGCCGCGGTCGCGTTCTCCGGCACGATCGCTTTCGTGGGTCTCATCGCTCCACACACGCTGCGGCTGATCGTCGGCGCCGACCACCGCGTCCTCATACCGCTCAGCGCCATTGGCGGCGGAGTGTTCCTGCTCGCCGCCGACATACTGGCCAGGACCGTCATAGATCCGGCGGAGGCGCCGGTCGGGGTGGTTACCGCGCTGACAGGCGCCCCGTTCTTCCTGGCGCTGCTGGCCCGAAACAAAGCGCGCGCGTCAATGCTTTAGCTCTAGCCTCGACAACGGAGGGTGAGATGATTTCAAGACTATACTCAGGATGCTTGGCGACCCTGATCGGAGCAATCGTCGCTTTTGGTCTCGCGGCATGTGGGGGTGAAACTCAGCCTGCGGAATCCCCATCGACGGCCTCTTCCGGCGCGGCGCCCACTTTCGCATCTCAGCCGGCTCCCGCGTCCACGCCGGTTCCGGCGCCCACCGCAACGCCCGAACCAAGCCCTACGGTTGAACCGATGGCGGTTGCGACCCCGACCGCCACGGCTACGCCTGAGCCGACTGCAACGGCAATCCCCGATCCAACTGCCACTCCGGTTCCCACGCCGACGGTTGTCCCGTTCCCTTCGGTGGCGGGAATCGTCGACGCATCCAATCGCGGGTGGCCGAGGGAAATCGAGACGCCGGACGGCGTGATCGAGATAAAGGATGCGCCCCAACGGATTCTCTCATACTCATTGGGTCACGACGAGATGGTACTCGCGCTGGCGCCCACAAACCGGATAGCCGCGATCGGCAAATACACTGCGGATCCGGCCTACTCCAATGTCGCGGACTTCGCCGCCACCTTGCCCATCTACGAAAAGGGGGTGGAGAACGTTCTGGCCGCAAACCCGGATCTCGTCATAGTCTCGAAGTACACCGACGCGGACATCGTTGACCTCATCGAAGAGGCCGGCGTAACCGTAGTCCGTCCGGCGCTGGAAAGTTCGGCGGAGGGGAACATTCCGAACATCCTGTTGATTGGTTACATGCTGGGAGTGGAGGAGCGCGCGCTGGAACTAGCCGCCGAGATCGAGAACAGGCTGAGTACGGTGATGGAACGAGTGCCCTCTGTTGGCGACAACTCGCGTCCTGTCGTCTTGGCCCTCACCAATTACTCCGACAAGATCTACGCGGCGGGGGGCGGCACCACGGAAGGCGGGATCATCGTAACCGGCGGTGGCGTAAATGCCGCGGCGGAAGAGGGCCTCTCCGCCCACCAGGAGATAAGCATCGAGTCCATAGCCGCCATGAGTCCTGACGTCATCCTCGTTACGCAACCGCCCGACTTCGGAGGAACCCAGTTCAGAGACGACCTGCTCAACAATGCCGCGTTGGCGGGGGTCCCCGCCGTGGCCAACGACATGGTCCACCTGGTAGATTCCCGCCGTTACACCACGCTCTCGCATTGGAACGTTCGAGGTATCGAAAGCACGGCGGAGCTACTGTACCCGGATCTGTTCAGCGACATCGAATTCACCGATTTCGAGCCATACGCCGGAGATTGACGCCCAACCCGTCGCAGGGGTTGACGCCCATCCTCGCCGATGATACCTTGTAGCCGATACTAACCGCACATTAATAGAAATTCCATAACTAACGCGCAGGTAGCAGGGAAGGGAGTGAAAATCTCCCACGGCCGCGCCACTGTAAGCGGGGAGCGCCGCGACAGCAGCCACTGGTTGATCTGGAATTCGACTGGGAAGGCGTCGCAGGCGTTACGATCCGCGAGTCAGGATACCTGTCCCGCGCGTTGGAAGTTGGCTTCTCGCTGGTGGGAGCGCTTCCATACCTGCTAAACAATGCACCCAAGCGGTTAGCAGGTATAGACCACTCAATGCGCTCCGACACCGAAAGTCGGAGCGTTTTTGTTTGTACGACATCCGCCCGGCGGTCCGCCAACGTCGAACGCCCAACCGGACACGATCGAAAGGACATGCGAACGGCGCTTGCCTGGGCAGATGATTGTATTTCTAACCACATCCGACACTGACATACTGACGCTTGACCGCGTAAGGCCCGATCTGCCTTCAGATTTCGGCGATACGCTGGCGCTCAACCCGTTCGCGCCGCTCCAGGATGAAGACGCCTCCGAGCGATTTCTGAGCGAGACCCTGCCGGACGCTACCCTCGCGCTGGTCCGCCTCCTTGGAGGGGACAAGGCGATGGGCGAACGCTTCACGCGTTTCGAAGAGGCATGTCGAAACCTAGGCATCCCCCTGGTGACGTGCTCTGGGGAGCCGGCGCGCGACGCGGTCTTCGAGAGGCGTTCGACCACTCCCCCGGTTTTGGCGCAGACAGCCTTCGAGTACCTCAACCACGGCGGCGCCGCCAACCTGGATAACCTGCTCCGATTCCTGAGCGATGAGGTCCGGGGAACCGACTACGGATACGGGCCTCCGCTGCCGCTGCCCCAAGATGGCGTGTATCGCCCCGGAAGAACGGATGCCGTTCCCCTCGACGAGTATCGCCGGCTGTACTGCGACGACGACAAACCCACGGCGGCGCTGCTCTTCTATCGCGCTCACTGGGTAAGCCAGAACGTCGAGTTCATAGACGCCATGCTGGACGCGCTCGAACGACGCGGCTGCAATGCTCTTCCGGTGTTCTGTTCCAGTCTCCGCGAGGACGACGGCGCGATATTTCGCAAGTACCTGATGGACGAGGAAGGCCGCGCCACTGTGGACGTGGTTGTGTGCACACAGAGCTTTGCGATGAGCCAGAATCGCGGTCCCCACGTCGCCAACAGCTCTGACGAGAACTGGGACGTGGACATACTGGAGAGCTTGGACAGGCCTATCCTCCAGGCGATAGTCGCCACTGAGCCGCAGGCGACGTGGGAAGAGAGAGACATAGGACTCAGCCCTTTGGATACCGCGATGAACGTCGCGCTGCCGGAACTGGACGGTCGCGTCATCACCGCGCCGGTGTCGTTCAAGGAGTCCGTGTCGCAGAAAGGGGGCGTGGGCCGGAGAGCTGCGCCGTTACGTTCCGAACCTGGAACGCGCCGACTCGGTGGCGGCGCTTGCGGCCCGGTACGCGAAGCTGCGAGGAACTCCCGTGTCCGAGCGCAAGGTCGCGATCGTCCTCAGCAACTATCCCACGAAGGCGTCGCGGCTTGGAAACGCCGTAGGCTTGGACACTCCGGCGTCTGCCATCAACTTGCTTCACGCCATGAAAGACGCCGGGTACACTATCGAGGACATCCCATCCGACGGCGACGAGCTGATGCGAAGGCTCATCGAGCGATGCACGTACGACGCGGACTTCCTGACTCCTGAGCAGATGAGACACGCAGAAGGACGCGTTAGCGCGGGTCAGTACCGGGCGCAGTTCGACGACTTGCCATCGGACGTTCAGGATTCGATGAGATCGGACTGGGGCGCCCCCCCCGGCAGCGCGTACATAGACGACGGCCACCTGTTCATGGCGGGCCTTCGTTTGGGCAACGTGTTCGTGGGAATACAACCGCCTCGCGGCTTTGGCGAGAACCCCATCGCCATCTACCACAGCCCCGAGCTGATGCCCACCCATCACTACATCGCGTTCTACCGTTGGCTGCGGGACGGCTTCGGCGCCGACGCCGTAGTGCATCTCGGCAAACACGGCACGCTGGAGTGGACGCCGGGCAAGGGAGTCGGACTTTCGCGCTCGTGTCTGCCCGAGGTGTGCCTGCCCGACCTGCCCCACTTCTACCCGTTCATCATCAATAATCCGGGCGAGGGGACCCAAGCGAAGCGGCGCAGCCACGCGGTCATCATAGACCACCTGGTGCCCGCCATGACGACCGCCGACAGCTACGGCGACATCACGCGCTGCGAGCAATTGATGGACGAGTACGCCCGCGCGCAAGGGATGGACCCGCAGAAGCTGCCCATGCTGCGCCAGCAGATATGGGAGATCGTACAGAGGGCCAAACTGAACGAAGACCTCGGCGTGGACGAGATACCCGACGACTTCGACGACTTCATCCTGCACATCGACGGATACATCTGCGAGTTGAAGGACGCGCAGATACGCGACGGCCTGCACACGCTCGGCGTGGCCCCGCAGGATGAGATGCTGATTGGACTGTTGTTGGCTCTGACGAGGCTGAACAACGGACCCGTGCCGGGAATTAGACACGCGATAGGCGACGCGCTGGGCCTGGACTATCCCACGCTTCTCCAGGACAGGGGCGCGCCGGTAGAAGCCGACTCCATTCCCAAAGCCATCGGCGCGAACGGAAGTTCGCCGGTTCGCAGCGCCGGAGACGTGGTGGAAAGGCTGGAGGCGCTCGCGCGCGAGTTGTACGAACGGCTAGCCGACGCCCGGTTCGAAGGCTCGCAGGTCGAGAAAATCGTCTCTGACGCCCTACCCGAAAGCGGCGCGACGCGCGACGTACTGCGGTATGTCTGCGATACCATCCATCCGGCCCTGGAGCGCACCACCGACGAGATTGACGCGCTCCTGCGCGGATTCGATGGCCGCTTCATCTCGCCCGGTCCGGCGGGCGCGCCGACCCGGGGAATGGCGGGCGTGCTCCCCACGGGGCGCAACTTCTACTCGATGGACCCGCGCAGCATCCCCTCTGAGACGTCATGGCAGATCGGAAAGCAGCTCGCCGACTCGCTCGTGGAACGGTACCTTGCCGACGAAGGCGAGTACCCGGAGTCCGTGGGCATTAGCGTGTGGGGCACCTCAGCCATGCGCACGCACGGGGACGACATTGCCCAGATCCTCGCTCTCATTGGCGTCCGACCGACTTGGCAGGAGGAGAGCAGACGCGTAACCGGGCTCGAGGTGATACCCCTGGCAGAGTTGGGACGCCCCAGGATAGACGTTACCGTCCGCATAAGCGGCTTCTTCCGGGACGCCTTCCACAACCTGATACTCATGATGGACGATGCCTTTCACATAGTCGCCAATCTGGAAGAACCCGAAGACCAGAACTTCATAAGAAAGCGCTACGTCGCGGAGGTTCGCGAGAAGGTCTCGTCCGGCGTGAAAGCTGAGACCGCCGAGGTCGAGTCGCTCTTCAGGATATTCGGCAGCAAGCCGGGCGCCTACGGCGCGGGAATCCTGCAGGCGATTGACGATGGCGGTTGGCAGTCTGACGAAGACCTTGCGGACGTCTATACCGCGTGGGGTTCGTATGCCTACGGCAGACGGAGCCATGGCGTTAGCGCCGTAAGGGAGTTCCAGCGTCGGTTCGCCGCGATTGACGTGGCTACCAAGAACCAGGACAACCGCGAGCACGACATCTTCGACTCCGATGACTACATGCAGTTCCACGGCGGGATGATCGCTACGGTGCGCGCGCTGTCCGGCGGCAACCCTCGCCAGTTCTTCGGCGATTCGTCGGATCCGAGCCTCCTTCGCACCCGCGACCTCAAGGAAGAAGCCCGAAGGGTGTTCAGGTCTCGCGTCGTCAACCCCAAGTGGATGGACTCTATGAAGCGTCACGGCTACAAGGGGGCTTTCGAACTCGCCGCTACCGTGGACTACATGTTCGGCTACGACGCGACCGCGCAGATCATAGACGACTGGATGTACCAAGAGATTACCGAAAGGTACGCTCTCGACCCGGAGATGCAACAGTTCTTCGAGCAGAGCAACCCGTGGGCGCTGCGATCAATAGCCGAGAGGCTGATGGAAGCCGCCGACCGGCAGATGTGGGAAGACCCGCCTGAAGAGATGCTGAACGAGCTTCGCCGGGTGTACCTGAGAACCGAGGCGCTGCTCGAAGAGCGGCAGGAGCGGGGTGTCGCATGACGACCAACGTCTCATACAACTCACGAGATAGCGCGTTCCCGTTCAGCGCGATCGTCGGACAGGATCGCATGAAGCTCGCGCTCGTCCTGAACGCCATCAACCCCGGCATAGGAGGCGTTCTGATTCGCGGCGAGAAGGGTACCGCTAAGTCCACCGCGGCAAGGTCGCTCGCCGCGCTGCTGCCACAGATCGACATCGTTGCGGGATGCGAGTATAGCTGCGCGCCGTCAGAGCCGTTCGACGGCTGCGAGTTCTGCGCGGCGGGCGATCGGCGGCCGGTCGAGCGACAGGTACGACTCGTGGAGCTGCCCGTGAGCGCGACCGAAGAGGCCGTAGTGGGCAAGCTCGACATCGAAGTGGCGATCCGGGAAGGACGACGCAGTTTCGAGTCGGGGTTGCTCGCCTCTGCGCATCGGGGAATCCTGTACATCGACGAAGTCAACCTTCTGAACGATCATGTCGTGGACGTACTGCTCGACTCCGCTGCCATGGGACGCAACGTCGTCGAACGCGAAGGCATATCGTTCGCGCACCCGGCCCGGTTCCTTCTTATCGGCACCATGAACCCCGAGGAAGGCGACCTGCGCCCACAGTTCATCGACCGGTTCGGTCTTGCCGTCGAGATAGACCACATCCAGGACGCTGAGCGGCGGGCCGACGTGATCCGGCGACGCATAGCCTACGAACGCGACCCCGACGCCTTCCGGCAGGAGTGGAAGCGGGAGGAGGAGGCTGAGCGGCGACGCATAGCCGACGCCATAGGCATTCTGCCGACAGTCTCAGTAGATGACGGCCTCGTAACGTTCATAGCGCAGCTATGCGCCAGCCACGAGGTAGATGGCCTGCGCGCCGACATCGTGATATACAAGGCGGCCCAAACGCTGGCCGCATACGAGGGTAGGAGTCGGGTCATTCCTGAGGACGTGGTGAGGGTGGCTGAGATGGCTCTACTGCATCGAATGCGTCGCCAGCCGTTCGATGACCCCGAGCTCAACAACGAACGACTGCGGGAAATGGCGCAGCAGTTGATGGACTCACAATCTCAGTCCCCGGAACCCGCGCCGGATGACGTCGAACCGCCGGATATGTCTGACGTAGATCAGCCGCCGCAGCCCGGATCGGAAGAGGACGTGTTCGCCACCGGCGAGCTATTCAAGGTCCGGCCTCTGAATCTCGATACGCCGGACAGGCAGCCCCGCGCCAGTCGCGGCAGACGCGCCACGAGCCGCGTTCGAGACCGACGCGGTCGCTATGTGGGGGCCGAGACACCGGAGAACGGCGTCACAGACTTGGCCCTGGACGCCACGCTCCGCGAGGCCGCTCCCTTCCAGACGCGTCGGAGAGCGCTCACGTACAACAATCTTGCCCTGAGGTTGGAACCTTGGGACCTGCGCCAGAAGGTGCGCGAGTCTCGTGTCGGCAGCCTCGTGGTCTTCGTGGTGGACTCCAGCGGCTCTATGGGCGCTCACCAACGGATGGTGGCGGTCAAGGGCGCGGTCATGTCGCTGCTGATGGACGCGTACCAACGACGCGACCGCGTCGCCATGATCGCGTTTCGCGGCGCGACCTCGGAGGTGGTTCTGCCGCCCACCGACAGCCCCAGGTTGGCGCAGCGGCGCCTCGACAACCTGCCAACCGGCGGAAGGACGCCCATGGCGCAGGCGCTCGCGGACGCCCATCGGCTCATCAGGCAGCAGCGACAGCGCAGCCCGGATACTCCGCCCCTGCTCGTCGTAGTATCCGACTGCCGCGCCAACGTGAGTATGAAGAATGGCTATCCGGGCTTAGACCCGTTCGAGGAAGCCCTACGGATATGCGAGAGCCTGAGACAAGACAAAGTCAACGCCGTCGCGCTCGACCCCACTCCGCGCTCCAACAGGTTCGGCCTCACAAAGCGCGTGGCCGAGGCGCTGGGAGGCGAGTACGTCCCCCTAGACGAACTTCGGGCGACCGCGATAAGCGCCGCCGTCCGGCGGGCGCAGGGCGCGGACACGCGGAGGTAGAAGACAAGATTGGGACGCGAATAGATCGGAACCGTAGGATTTTGCGACAACCATAGGAGGTAAGGCAATGACAACGTTGGCAAGAGACACCAATGAGCTGGCGCGGAAGGCTATGGGCGTCGTCCCCTGGATGGCCGGCGCGACCGTTCTTCTGTACGCGATGGGCTACGTGGACGGCAGCGTCCACGCCGCCGCCTTCGTCGGCGACAGTGGCGCGGCCATGAACTACGTGCACGAGTTCTTCCACCACGGCAGACACGTGGCGCTAATGTGCCACTAGGACTTCCCGCTATACGACGCTATGGGCGGGCCGCAAGGGAGCTTGCGCGTGAAAACGGAGGTGTAGTGAAATGCAGCGATTGATTCTGCGCGCCGTTCTGGTAGGGGTCGTGGCAGGCCTGATAGTAGGGGTGTTCCACAATATCTTCACCGTGCCGGTCATAGAACGCGCCATAACGTTGGAGGAGGAACGCGCAGCCGCCGCGCTGCCCCCCGGGACACAGGTAGAGGTAGAACCTCCCCTGGTCTCGCTGGGGGCGCAGCGCATAGGCATGGCTATCGGCATGGGCATCCTGGGCGCCGTATTCGGGCTTGTGTTCGCCGGCGCCTACGGGTTGCTCCGCCTGGCGCTGCCGGATTCCGCTCCGATCGCGCTGGCGATCGTTACAGGATTGCTCGGATTCTGGGCGCTGTCGTTCCTGGTATCGCTGAAATTCCCGTTCGTGCCTCCGGGAATCGGCTCCGAAGACACTCTTATCTTCAGACAGGGCTTTCACCTGCTGTTCTACGTCCTGTCGGCGCTCGGCGTAGCCGGGGTCATACTCGCGGTGAATGAGATAAAGGGAAGCGTGCGGTCCGAAGCGACGCGCCTGCGCCTGTACGCGCTAACCGCGGTGGCATACGGGGCGTTCGTGTTGCTAATCTTCTGGGTCATCCCCGGGAACCCTGACCGTGTGGAGGTCCCCGCCGACCTGCTGTTGCAGTTCAATCACGTCTCTCTCGTCGGCCACCTGCTGACTTGGGGACTCATGGCCGTGGGCTTCGCGTACCTGCTGAGGCGGGACCGGTCATCCGAAAATGCCTGAATCTGAAACGTCCGGGAGGTCTCTATGACGAATGACGCCAATCCGACTAGACAGCCCCAGTCCGTAAAAGGACCGCGCATCAACAAGGGACTGGTCGTGGTAAACACGGGCAACGGCAAGGGGAAGACCACTGCCGCGCTCGGCGTGCTGTTCCGATCTTGGGGGCGGGACATGCGTGTCGAGATGTTCCAGTTCATCAAGCACACGGGCGCGCGCTTCGGCGAGAAACGCGCCGCGGACAAATTGGAAATACCCATCAAGGCGTTGGGCGACGGTTTCACGTGGCGCTCCAGAGACCTCGATCACACCGCGGAACTCGCGCGAGAGCAGTGGGAGGTCTGCAAGAAGGCAATTCTGTCCGACGAGCGCGACGTGATCATCCTCGACGAGTTCACCTACCCGTTGCACTACGGCTGGGTACCGGTCGAGGACGCCATCGAGACTCTGAAGAAGAAGCCGCGCATGCTGCACGTCATCATCACTGGCAGATACGCGCCTGAGGCGCTGGTCGAGTTCGCCGATCTGGTTACCGAGATGCGGGAGATAAAGCATCCGTACAAAGAGCAGGGGATCAAGGCGCAGCCGGGACTCGAGTTCTGAGAAATCTCAAGACGACCCGTCTGCCGGCATCGCCGGATGGCGCTTCATTGAGCGCTGTCCAAGTTACACACTTCATCCAAGCCGGCGGCGTCTCCCGGGCTGCGGCGCGAGTTCCCGGAAGTTGCGGCGAACTGGCGCAGGGCCTCATCGATGGCGGGTACTTTCTCGTGAGCTGTCCCATCGACATGTACGCCACGGCGTCGGTGGAAATCTCGCGGGGCAGCGGTCGAGTTTTCGCTCCGGTTCATGCGCCGAAGGCGAGCCGCGCCGTCGCGCTGGCGCTGGAGCGTTTCGGCCACCCCGACGTGGACGCTTCACTCCGCCTGTCCAGTCCACTGCCTCGCGGCAAGGGGATGGCGAGCAGCACCGCCGACGTCTCTGCGGCGATTGCGGCCACTGCCACCGCGCTCGGCTGCGAGAACGAAGCGACTCCTGAAGAGATAGGCAGACTGGCCCTGAGCATAGAACCAAGCGACGGTCTTATGCTGCCGGGAGTTTCGATGTTCGATCACCGGAACGGCGGTGTGGCTCGTACGCTCGGCCCAGCGCCGCCAATGCGTGTCGTGGTCTTGGACTTCGGTGGCAGTATTGACACGCTCGACTTCAACAACATAAATAGAGAAGATATGCTTCGACGATTGCAGCCCACATTCGAGGAGGCGCTCGCGCTTATCGTTACGGGTATCGAACGATGTCGCCCCCAAGATGTGGCGGCCGGCGCCACGCTCAGCGCAATCGCCAATCAGCAGGCGCTGTACAAGCCGCAGCTGGAATCCGTGATGAGATTGGCAGACGATCTGGGCGCGCTCGGCGTCAACGTAGCCCACAGCGGCGCGGTTTTGGGAATGCTGTTCGAGGACGATCCCGCAATTGCCGAGAGGGCGGCCTCACAAGTTCGCGAACGCCTGTCCGGTATCAGACAGGTCTATAATCGGCACATCGTGAACGGCGGAGCGCTCCCCACGATTGTATCGGAAGCCTAGGAGGAGGTAGCGCGGTGGCGACCATAACCATCGTAGGCATAGGCCCCGGCGATCCCGATCTGCTTACTCTGAAAGCGCGGGACGCGATTTGCGAGGCTGACTACGTTGCCGGCTTCGAGACCGTACTGGGGCCAGTTCGACGCTGGATCTCCGGAGAAGCGATGCCCATGCGCTACCGCGACCAGGAGGATGTACTGGAATCGCTGGCGGCTCACGCCGAAGCCGGCAAGAAGTGCGTGGTCTGCGCCTGGGGCGACCTCAACTTCTCGGCCAAGGAACTACTGGACCGTGTGCGAAGACGAGCCGACGTAGAGCTTATACCGGGAATAAGCTCGGTGCAGGTGGCGTGCGCTCGGCTCGGCTTGACCATGGAGACTTCTGTGTTCATTACGCTACACGCCCGCGACGGGCACGAACACGGCCTGCGTGAACTGGTCGAGAAGCTCAGGCAGCGCCGTCGCAACCTGATCGTGTTGCCGAGGCCATTCGATCTCATGCCGTCCGCGATAGCCTCGCTGCTGATCGAGGAGGGGATAGAGGCTGACACACCCCTATATGCCATGCAGCGGTTGTCTCTACCTCAAGAAATAATAGACTCGTACACGGTCGCGTCACTGGCATCGGAGCATACCAAATTCAGCGACCTCACCATCCTGGTATTCCCGGTTGAGGATTACTGATCAGGGGCAGCCGGTCCCATCCGGTAGCCCACCCTGGGCTCCGTGAATACGTACTTGGGGCTGCCCGCGGAGTCTCCCAGCTTGCGGCGGAGCCGCTTCACCACGTCCCGCACTAGCCAAGACTCGCCCACCCTCTCCGGACCCCAGACCCGCTGGAGCAGCACGTCGTGGTTCAGCACTCGCGGAGCGTGCGCCGCCAGTTCATAGAGCACTGCGTATTCTGTGGCCGTCAGCGCCACAAGTTCGCCATCCACCGTCACCCGGCGCTGGGCATATTCGATGCTCAGACCTCCCGCGGCGTAGGACGCCGACGGCTCGCCCGGCGAGGGACCCAGCCGCTGTCGCAGCGCCGCCCTGATCCTAGCCGCCAATTCCGTCGGCGAGAAAGGCTTGACTACGTAGTCCGCCGCCCCCATGTCGAAGGCCCGGGCCACCGTCTCATCCTGGCCGTAGGCCGACAGGAAGATGACCGGCAGGTCCGCCGTTTTCAGGATGTCGTTCATCAGCTGGATGCCGTCGCTGCCCGGCAGCACCAGGTCGAGCAGCGCCAGGTGGGGTTTCTCTTCCGCCATCAGGCGGGGCACGTCGGCGGGATCGCTTGTAACGATGGGGGCGTAGCCCGCCCGGGTGAGCACGTCTCTCACATACCGCAGCGCCTGGGGGTCGTCGTCCACAGCCAGGACGCGCACCCGGCCCCTGGTCGCCAGGCGGGAATCACGGGAAGCTGGAGCCGGAGCGGTTGTCGTGGCTTCAACCGCCGGGATCGTGAAGGTGAACTTGGCCCCCAGACCCGGGCCGTCGCTCTCGGCCCGGATGCGTCCGCCGTGGGCCTCCACTATGCCCTTGCAGATAGCCAGGCCCAGTCCCGACCCGTCGAGGCCGGATGGCTTATCTGCGACGTCGGCCCGCGAAAATTTGCGGAACAGCTCCGGCATCAGCTCCGCCGGTATGCCCCGGCCTTGGTCAGAGACGGACACCGCCACGCGCACCCCATCCCGCGCCGCGCTCACCACAATCGGAGACCCCTCTGGCGAGTAACTGGAGGCGTTGGAGAGCAGGTTGCTAAGGGCCTGTACAATGTACCGCCTATCGGCCATCACCAGGGGCAGGTTCTCCGCCAACTCCACACACAGGGGATTCCGGGCATCCCCGCTCCGGAACCTGGTCCCAGCCTCGTCCACCAGCGTCTGCAAATCCACCGGCTCAGGAGAGACTGCGAGCGCGCCCGTCTCGATGCGGGTTACGTCCAGCAGGTCGCTAATGAGGAAGTGCATCTGGTCCGATTGGTCCCGGATGATGTGGAAAAACTGGGTCATCTCGGTCGGGTCCATCTCCCCCGCGGCTTCCAGCAGCGTGGTGATCGAGCCTTTCACCGTCGCCAGGGGCGTCCTCAGCTCGTGGCTTACCATGGCCAGGAACTCGGCCCTCAACCGCTCCTGCTCTTCCAGGGGCGTCAGATCCTGAAGTGTGATGACGAACGATTCGATCTCGCCCTCCTCCGAGCGAATCGGCGTGGCGTTGAGCAGGACGCGGACGCTCCGCCCATCGGGCGCCTGCAGTTCGATCTCCTCGGCCCAGACCGTCTCCCCCACGCTGAGCGCCTCGGCTAGTGGCAGTTCCCGCAGTGAAACTTCCCTTCCGTCCGAGCGCACGCAGGTCACCACCTCCAACAGGTCCACAGCCGACTGGTCTCCGTCCCGAAGGCTGTCCACGATGCGTATGGCCTCGCGGTTGACCAACAACGGCGCTCCCGTTCGCGCGTCAAAGACCACCACGCCCACCGGCGAGGTGTTGACCAGGGTTTCCAGGTCGGCCCGGGCCCGACGCTCCTCCCGGTGGGTGCGGGCGTTGGCGATGACCAGGGCTGCCTGGGAGGCGAACATCACCAGGGTCTCCTCGTCGGCCACGGTGAATTCCTCGCCATCTTCCTTGCCGCCCACGAAGACATGGCCCACCCGTCCGCCCCTGTGGAACACAGGCATCGCTAGAAAGGGGAAAGCCCCGTCCACCGGCAGGGGGATGCTGAACCGAGCGAAACCCATATCCCGGATACGCTCAATCAAGTCGGGAGTTCTCATGGGTTCGGAGATGTCTGCGAGGGCCTGGAAGATGCGGAGTCCTTCCGGCGTCATCCAGAGCAGTTCCGACTCCTCGCTAGTCAGCCCGGAGGACAGGAAGTCCTGCACCTGGCCCTGATGGTCGAACAGCGTCATCACGCCGTAGCGGGCGCCAGTCAGGGACCGGGCGGAGTCCAACGCCCCTTGGAGGACATCATCGAAGTCGAGGCTCTCGTTGATGCGGAGGCTGGCCTCGCTGAGCCGAGACAGACGCCGCTTCAGGGCCTCGATCTCCCGGTCCCTACGGTCTGACTGGTCCATTTTCTTTCTCCTTGGCGCAGACCCTTACGGTCGGTGTGGCGGGGGTCTTGCAGCGCCGCAGCTTGATTTTACCGCAGGTCGATAATACATATACAATAATTCACACAAAACTACGCCCTAATAATACTTCTGTAATATACCGCGTGGTGTAGGGTTTATCTGGTTTTCTCTGCCCGCAATGCGAGCGGCAGACGCGCGACCGGGCAAAATTGGATTTGAGGCCCGGGCGCTTCTCTTCGCCATCGCCACTCGCCCTGAATCTGCTGAGGAGACTAGCATGACCAAGGAGAAGTCGTCTATTGACCGATAGGCTCACAGGGCGAGTGATCCAGACGCGGGCATACCTGCGCCCTGCCGGATACATTCAACTGTTCGAGGTTATGAAGCGTCAGCGCGAGTTGTACAACGACGCGCTCGAACACCGGCGCACAGCGTACGACTGGCATAAGAAGCGATGCGCCACCTGTATTGAGAACGCGCGACTGGCCGAGCCTCTAAAGAGGCACAAGAGCGAATGCGCCGCCGCTGACGCCGAGTGCGCCACCTGCGCCGACTTGGAGCTCAGAAGGCAAGAGCGCTGGACGAAGTGCACTTTCACCCTGCACAGAAAATCATGCGTGTTGTGCCAGTCGAAGGAAAGGTTCGAGAGCGCGCTAAAAGCTCACAGAGACGACTGCGCCGACTGCAAGGCTCGCCGATGCGGACACAGGAGACTGGTGGACGGCTGCCTGAACTGCTACTGCGAAACGGCCGCGCCGTTGCGAGAATCTGTAAGGACCGCCCGGCTATGCCCCACCTGGCAATCCGCCAGCGTTACGAAAGCGGTCCAGTCCAAAGAGTTGACCCAGACTCGCGCCGAAGACCCGGGTCTGGGCGCTGTGGACCGGCGTCTGAGCATCGGAACGCTGGAACGCTTGGAGTTTGCGTTCGACGCCTTCTTCCGCCGCGTTCAGTCCGGCGGAGCTCCCGGATACCCGCGATTCAAGAATCCGCACAGATTTAGAACCGTTCAGATATACTCCGGCGCGAACAACTACCTCAAGAGCTACGATTCGGACACGGGTAGAGGCGTAATCAAGATCAAAGGCCTGCCAACGCTCAGGTTCAGATGCCGCCTAGTCCCTGTCGGTCAGCAACCGAAGGACATGAAGATAACCCTCAAGCCGAACGGCAAGGTCTGGGTCTCGATGTCTTTCGAGTTCGATTGCGAGTCCGTGAGCGTGAAGCGCGACGGCGATCCGGTCTGGCGGAACAAGCCCGGCGCGCCGGTCGGCATAGATATGGGCATCAACAAGCGCGCCATGCTCTCGTGCGGGGAGTCGTTGCCAACGCGCGACGATTCCGAGCGGCAACGGAAGAAGCGGAGGCTTCTACGCAAGCTGGACAGACAACGCCGCGCCGCGCTGAACGATGGACGCGCTCGGCAGGAACCGCGTCGTCGCCGGGATGGCTCATACCTTTATGGCAAGGACGGTTCGCGGCGGTACTTCGTTCAGTGGCTGGATGCCGACGGTTCGCCCGCGGCTCCGAGCCGGAGCTATCGCGAAACGCAGGCGCGACTGGCGCGACTCGAAATGCGCGAAGAAGTCAGCTCTCGCAACGCGCTCCACCGCTGGACGGCCGACATCGTGCGAAGGCATGACTTCATAGCTGTCGAAGACCTGAACATGCAGAATATGACGAGGAGCGCGGCGGACACGCCGGAAGAACCCGGTTCCCGCGTCCGGCGGAAGAGCGGACTGAATCATTCGATATTGGAGAGGCAGTGGGGCAGGGCGCTGACATATCTGGAGTACAAGGCTGAGAGCGCCGGTATTCCGTTCGCGCGCGTTGACCCAAAGAATACGAGCCAAGCGTGCGCCAGGTGTGGCGCCTCGCCCCCCGGAGGACGAGACGAAGAGAGCGACGTCTGCGAATCCTGCGGGAACATGGACGACGCCTACCACAACGCGGCTCACAACATCCTGGCCCTCGGATGGGAGCAATGGCAAACATCCGAGGGGGCGGCCGAACCGTTGCCGCTGGGTAGCCGGGACATGGGCGCGTGCGCCCGACTCAACGGAGCCGTTGCGCTCCGTCTGCCCGAAACGCCACGCAAGGAGACTGTTTCACTACGCATACGCGGGACGCCGGAAAGGGGACGGCGCTTCCAGCGTATTCGATAGGTTGCGTCGCCTTCGTTCAGCCCCACGCGGGCATGGACGCTTCCAGACCAATAACAGAGGCGTGGACGGTTCCACGGGCGACAGAACGAACCGAGAGACAACCGCATCAGCGCCGCTACTTGACAGTGTACGACCTCGGACATACCATCCGCCTTGTAA
The DNA here is from genome assembly GCA_034420955.1 of Dehalococcoidia bacterium. Taxonomy (GTDB): domain Bacteria; phylum Chloroflexota; class Dehalococcoidia; order Lucifugimonadales; family UBA1123; genus VXRN01. The sequence goes on along the minus strand of DAOUKV010000018.1, from coordinate 216,420 downwards.
GTTCAGGCGGAGGTGGGTCTTCATGTTGGATACGATTGTCGCTGGCGGGCATGTTGTGACTCCGCAAGGGGCGCTGGAGGCGGACATTGCCATCTCGGATGGCAGAATCGCGGCGCTGGCGCGTCCCGGCGTACTCTCGACTGAAGGAGCGCGGGTCGTCGACGCGTCGGGATTGATCGTACTCCCGGGAGGGATCGAACCGCACACGCACATCGGCATTCCGGTGCCTGAGCAGTGGGCCGGTAGGCCGGAGGTGTTTACGCAGCCCCCGGAGGCGGCCACGCGGGCCGCGGCGTTCGGCGGCGTCACCACGCTGCTCGATTTCGCGGGTACGCTGCCGGTAACGGCTGACGACCCTGTCTCTCCGGACCCGATCATGCGGCAGATGGAGTCGCGGCGGCAGGCGTTCGCGGGTCACAGCTATATTGATTTCGCGTACCACTACATACTCGCGGGCGCAGTGAGCCCGCAGACCATCGGCGAGATCGGAGAGGCGATCCAAGCCGGCCAGGCCAGCTTCAAGATCTTCACGACGTTCGGCGGTCGCGTGCCATACGGTCACCTGCAGGCCATCTTCGAGGAGGTCTCGAAGAACGGCGGCATCATGGCGGTCCACGCAGAGGACGACGACATGGTGACCTATATGGAGGAGAAGCTGAAGCGCGAGGGGCGCCACCAAGGTCACAACCTGCACCTGGTACACAGCAACATCTCAGAGGACGTCTCGTTCCGCAAGGTGATCAGGATGGCGGAACACGCGGAGGTGGCGACCTACTTCGTCCACGTAACGGCCAAGGAGGGCGTGGCGGCTATCGCCGAGGCCAGGGAGCGGGGTCAGCCGGTGTACGGCGAGGCTCTGCACAACTACCTCGAGTTCACCTGCGACGATTACATGAAGCCTAACGGCACTGGGATTCACACGTACCCGGCGATCAAGTACGAGTCGGATAGGGACGCGCTTCAGCTTGGGCTGATGGACGGTCGAATATCCACGACGGCTACCGACGAATACACCACGTACAAGGACGTCAAGTTCTGGGGCCAGACCATCGAGACGGTGTGCGGAGGCCATAACGGCATCGAGACGAGGATACCTGTCGCGTTCACGAAGTTCGTCTCGCAGGGCGGCATGTCGCTGACGCGATTCGCGGACATAATCTCGACCAACGCGGCGAAGATCTTGGGGCTGTATCCGCGGAAGGGGGTCATTGCGCCGGGCAGCGACGCCGACCTTGTGTTCATAGACCCGAACGTTCGCAAGACGCTCACGCTCGACGACCTCCACGCCGACTCCGACTATAGCATCTGGGAGGGATTCGAGTGCGAGGGATACCCTGTGAAGACGATTCTGAGGGGCAAGGTGATAGTGGAGGACGGGAAGCTGGTCGGCGCCTCGTCCGATGGCGAATGGCTGCCGCGCAAGGTGTCGCCCGAGACTCTGGCGCGACCGGTGGTCTAAGGATCGCGCAAGCGTAGGCGCCAGACACTGCGATTGGCAAGGTCGATCTGCTCCGGAGACCCGGCGCTCAAAGCGGACGCGCGCTTCAGCGTCGCCCTGCTTAACTCGTCAAGCCCCTGATCGCAGATGGCAATTCCCTGAACGTAGCTACCTTGGCAGTCGCCGTGGACAAATCGTGAGCTGCAGTGAACTCGTTAGCGACCACGATGCAGTCAATGCCCGCAGCTATCGCCGACTTCAACCCTCTCGCAGAATCTTCGATGACTACCGTTTCAGCGGCAGCAGCGCCAAAGCGTTGGAGTCCTCTCAGATAAGGTTCGGGGTGCGGTTTGGCTCGCTCGTAATCTTCCCGAGTCAAATAGAATTCCATATGATCCAAGATGGATCGCCGTTGGTGTATCAAGGCGAAATCAGGTGGCTTGGATGTAGTAACTACGCCCATCCTGTACGTATCTGCGAGTCCAGCTAGCGTTTCCAGGACACCATCGATCTCAATGTCTTCGGTCATCAGGTATTCCTGGTAGTACCGGTTTCTTAGTTCTCGGCCACGTTTAATCTCAGATTCGGATATTCCTGAAACTCGCGCCGCCTCCCATGCGGAAACTCCGTTGGCCATATCGACCAAATACGCGTCTCGTGGGAGATCAATCCCGAGAGGCGCCAGCGCTCGTTTGTTCGCCAAGTAATACCAATATTCTGTTTCGACCAAAACCCCATCGTGGTCGAAGAGAATGTACTTCTTCACTTTTGCGCCTGCCCTCCGCGTACCTTCATGTGATTCCTTCAAGATTGCTTTCCAAGCGTGTCTCGATCGGTTGGTCCACCTCTGGAAACTCAAAAGAGCCACCGGTGATCCTCTCGTAGAGGTAGATGTAGCGTCTTGAGAGCTCGATCACAAGGTCATCCGGCGCCGGCGGCAGGACTTCATCCTCGTAGGGGTTGCAGTTCTCGGTGAACCAGAGCCGGAGGAATTCTTTATCGACGTTGTCGGGTTCCTGTCCCTCGCGCATACGCTGTTGATAAGAGTCGGCGATCCAGTAGCGACTGGAGTCAGGGGTGTGGATCTCGTCGATCAGAAGGATCTCACCGTTTTCGTCACGGCCCATCTCATATTTGGTATCGACGAGAACCAGGCCGTGCTCGGCTGCCTTGGCCTGACCGAAAGCGAAGAGTTCCTGCGCGATGCGGCTACACTGTTCCCAATCATCGGCCGTCATCCAGTTCTCGGACACGATCTCGTCAGGGCTAATCGGACGGTCGTGATCCTCCTCCTTGGTGGTGGGGGTGAGGTAATTCGTCGGGAGCTTCTGGTTCTTCACCAAGCCTTCGGGTAAAGGGATGCCACAGTAGTTGCGTTCGCCACTCTGGTAAACCGTCCAGAGGGAGGTGTTCGTGGTTCCGGTGATGTATCCGCGCACCACGAACTCAATCGGGAAGACGGTACATTTTTGGGCGATCGTGACATTTGGATCGGGGATGGATAGAACCTGATTTGGCACAATATGACGGGTCTGCTCGAACCACCATGCGCTCGTCATGTTGAGGACCTGCCCCTTGAACGGGATGGCGGCCAGCACACGGTCGAAGGCGCTCTGCCGATCGGTGGTGATGAGGACCATACGATCTCCAAGATCGTATCGATCCCGCACTTTGCCGGTGATCTTCTCACCCTGAGAAATGTTCGTCTCGACTAGGCAGTTTTCGAGCTCCTGTCGTATTCGATCCGTGTAGCCCTCTGGGGTGTAAATAGCGTTCTCCATCAATTATCGTCTCCCGCATCAAGTCCTAGAGTGGAAGGGGCGTAGCTCTTCAACCAAAGCGGCCCGAGCCGTTTGCAGTATCACGGTGTGGCATTCACAGGCTCCACGATACCCTATATTCGCTTGCTGAATTCCACGCTTACCATACCACACGTCGGACATCCGAATTCAAGCTCCCCGCGACCGTAAACCGCTACTCTCGATCGGTGTTACCCTACCGGCAAGCGTTGCCATTGGATGTCACCGCACCGTTTCGTTTCTCAGGTCGGCGGCCTTTTCGGCTACTGTCGTGAGCATCCTCCACGAGGTTTCGTGGTGGGTTGTGGCCTCGACGTCGTCGTAGTACGTGTCGAGCAAGACATGGGTGCAGCCGAGGGCCTGCAGACCTTCGAGGTCTGACCTGATCTGGTCGAGGCTGCCTTCACCGGCGATGCGCTGGTCTTCGGGCATGGGCGACTCGGTGATGCGCAGGCGTATCCTCGGACAGAGCGCGGGCATAGGCATCCGCTCGCGCTCGGCCATCTCGCGGAGGCGAGGAATCTCCCTGTCCTTGAAATCGGACACGCGTATCCTGATCGGGTGCCAGGCGTCTCCGTAGCGCGCCGTCCGGCGGAGCGCGGCGTCGCTTGCGCCCCCGACCCAGATGGGAGGGTGAGGCTCGCGGACCGGACGGGCAGCGGTATCTACGTCGGTGAACGAGACGTACCGACCCTCGTACGAGGCGACGTCCTGCGTCCACAGCGTCTTGATGGCCGCTAGGTAGTCGTCGGTGATGGCTCCTCTCTGGCGGAACGGGACATTGAGCGCGTAGAACTCCCGCTCGGCCCAGCCGACGCCGACGCCGAGGATGAACCTACCTCCACTAAGCTGATCGACGTTGGCCCCAGCCCTCGCGGTCTCCAGTGGACTCCGGTAGGGTAGAATGGCGACCGTGGTGCCAATCTCCATGGACTGGGTGGTAGCGGCGAGCCAACCCATAGTCGTCAGCGGCTCGTAGAAGGGGGCCGGGTATCTGGCGCTGACGTCCGGCGTGACGGCGATGTGGTCGGAGCTCATGATCAGGTGGTATCCTAGGGCTTCGACAAGGTTGACGGAGCGGGTCAGGGACTCGGGGTTGGCGCCCGGACCGAAGTTGATAAGGTTGACGCCGAATTTCATTATTCTTTCCTTTCTGTCTTCCGTTTAGTCGCGGCGCTGTCCGAGATGGATGATAATCGAGCATCGTTGCCAGGAGAATTACGATGACCTACACTCTCGCCGATTTGGACGCCATGAGCATAGAGGACGCCCAGGCGCTGTCATTCGAGGAAAGGGACGCGCTTCTGGACCTCATTATCGCAGACGGGCGACGCCAGACGACAGACCTCGACTCGTACCGCGTCGGGCTGTACGGGGACTACTTCGACGAAGACCTGACGCGTATGCTGAAGGTGAGAGCGATCAAAGTTCACGTCAGGGGAACGACGGCGTCCGGGTTCGACGGCGCGCTCGCCGGAGAATCCGACGAAGAACAGTACCGCGCGGCGTTCCGGAATGTGCGGCAGTCGCTCCAAGCCGCGGGAACTGACTACGATCGCGTCGTCACCCTTGTCGTCTTCCTGACGGACATGGACAAGTGGCCGATGCTCAACGAGATCTACGGTGAGTTCATCTCCTCCATGCCGTGCAGGGCTGTGATTGGGACTACCGGTCTGGCGCAGCCGCCATTGACCATAGAGATTGTGAACTGCATAGCGTATAGGGTGGCGGCGTAGGCGTCAGCCGCTGCGGTCAGCGAACTCGGTCTTCGCGGACTCCAACAGCGTCCCATCGCGCAACAGATCGCTTGCCGTCAGACTCAGCGTCTTGGCCACCAGGAGCGCGTTCGAGAGGGCCAGATCGGTAACGGCGGTCTTGGCCATCTCTCTCGTATGGGAAGCGACGGGCTCTTCACTAACGGCATACCTCAGTTCGAAACCCGGCATTGCCTGACTGACGTTGCCGAAGTCAGTTGAAGCTCCGCTGCCCGGACGACCCGCCACGGGTTCGTCCACCCTGATGCCCAATGTCTTCGCGTTGGTTCCGACAGCCTGCGCCAGAGTTACGTTGGGCAGTACGTTTTCGTAGAAAGGGTAGAATTCCTGAACTTCCAGACGCGCGCCCGTCATAGACGCGGCTCCTTCCGCCACCTGTTTCACTTTGCCCACCACCACATCGCTCAGGTATCGCCGGTCCCGGCATCGCAACATGAAGTTGGCGGCGGCGAATTCCGGCACGACGTTGGGCGCCATGCCTCCGTCGGTGATAACTCCGTGGATGCGAACATCATCTCTCAAATGCTGTCGCAGGGCATCGATCCCGGTAAACAGGTGGATAACCGCGTTCAACGCGTTGATTCCGGCTTCAGGAGCGGCGGCGGCGTGAGCGGCTTTCCCATGATACATGTACCGGTAGCCGACCATCGCCAGGCTCCAACTCTCCCCCGCCGCCGCGATGGTCGGCGCTAGAGTGCGATTGGAGAACGGATGGGACGACAGGGTGGCATCCACGCCGTCGAATACACCGGCCTCTAACAGCCTTATCTTGCCGCCGCCTCCCTCCTCCGCAGGAGTTCCGATTACCACCGCGCGTCCGGGCAAGTCCTGCGCGTTCGCCCGCAGCCCCAGGGCGGCGCCCATCGCGGCCATCGCAATGAGATTGTGTCCGCAGCCGTGCCCAATCTCTGGCAAGGCGTCGTATTCAGCCAGGACGGCGATCGTGGGGCCTCCGCCGGCGCCGCCGGGAATGGTTGCCCGAAACGCCGTGTCCAACCCGCCGATAGTGCGCTCCACCTGAATATCGCGACTCTCGAGGAACCCGGCCAAGGCGCTGGATGAGTAGCGCTCCTGGTAGTTCAACTCCGGGTGAGAGTGGATGTCTTTCGAGAGGTCGAACAGGGCTTGTCTCGAATCATCGATCGCAGAGTTAGAGCGAGCGACGATCTCTTCTCTGTGTCGGGCAAGTTGGCGAGTCATGGTATGCGTTCTCCTTTAATGACGGCTTCGCGCCCCGTCGCGTAGTGTAAGAGTACGTCATCCCGTTGATATGGGCTAGTCCTCGTCATCCAAGCCTACGGCGCAGGAGTTCTGCAAAGCGCTATCATCTGTTCACATTCAGGAGACTCGAAGCAAGCGCGGCAAGAAGGAAGTTGAGAATATGACCAATTCGATCAGGATGGATGAATCGAAGCTGAGTCTGGACCAGATCCTGTCCATCCGGCCTCTGGTCGCCGCAGAGACGCCTCGATGGTCGCCTGACGGCTCACGAATCGCATTCGTCTCTACCCACCGGGAAGAAGCGGCCGAGTTGTGGAGCGTCCCTTCCGACGGAGGGTTTCCGGCCCGTTTGACGGTAGGAGCCGGCGCCGGGGGTTCAGCCCCTCGCATCCCGCTCTGGTCTCCGGACGGCGTCTATGTGTCCTACGTCTGCAGGAAGGGCGGCGTGGATGAGGTCTGGCTGTGGCCCGCCAACGGCGGCGCAGGGTTCCAACTGACATCGCTGGGCGGGCGCATCCACTCGATGAGCTGGTCTCCCGACGGTAGGAGCGTCGCGGTGTCCTGCAATCGCTACGGCTCGTACGACATCTATGTCGTGGAGGTCTCATCAGGCAAGTCTGCGCGGCTGACAGATAGCCCGCTCTACGCGGTAAATCCGGTCTTCACTCCCGACGGTCGGCGCATCCTGTACGTCCAGTTGGATGAAAGGTGGGAGGATCACGACGTGATCGGGATCTCGCTAGACGGCAAAGAACAGGAAGTCGTCGTTCGGGATACGGATTTCTTCGACTACAGCTACGGTGGGACCTTTGGCTATCCCCTGGTCTCTGCTGACGGTGAGCGAGTCCTCTTTCGCAGCCAGAGCAGCGGACACGTAAACATCTGGACGGCGCCCCTGGCAGGCGGCGAACCGGAGCCACTGTCTGTCGAGGATGCCGAGCAGGATCACGCTGTCTGGTCTCCGGCGGGTCAGCGGGTAGCCTACACGTCCAACCGCAACGGCGCGCTCGATTTGCGGGTGGCGGACGCTTCCACCGGCCAGTCCGAGGCGCTCTTCTCGCCGGAAGTGGGAGTATGCTCGGCGCCGCAGTGGTCGCCTGACGGCTCGCAGATCGTCTTCCGATATGGGACTCCTACGTCTCCCATGGATCTCTGGGTCGTTACGCCAGAAGACGGACGGGTGCGGCAACTGACCGACTCAGGAGTCGATCACAGACTGACAGAGCGGCTTGCCGCGCCGGAAAAGATCGCTTACCAAAGCTTTGACGGTCTGGTCATCCACGCGTATCTGTACAGTCCGGAGAACCGGTCGGGAGATGAGAAATATCCCGGACTGCTGTTCATCCACGGCGGACCAACCAACCAGTTCATCGATGATTTCCAGCCATATGTCCAGTATTTCGTCCAACGAGGCTACGTGGTTCTGATGCCCAACGTGCGGGGTAGCTCGGGCTACGGCAAGGCGTTCGAAGAACTAAACGACAGGGAATGGGGCGGAGGCGACCTGAAGGACGCCATCGCCGGCGCCGAGTTCCTCAAGGGGCTCGGATACGTGGACCCGCAGGCCATGGGGATTACGGGGACGAGCTACGGCGGCATCCTCACGATGTGCGCGGTAACCTTTGCGCCGGGCGCGTTCCAGGCGGCTGTGCCCATGTCCGGCTACAGCGATTGGCCGGCGTTGCGCAACCAACTGGAACTGCGGCACATCAAACTCCTGGAGCATGAGTTCGGCGTCTTCGAGGGAAACGAGGACGTCTGGCATCGCTGCTCGCCCATCTACAAGGTCGAAGACGCGACCACGCCGACCTTCGTCTTACATGGGAAGGGGAGGGAGGACTGGCCCGAGACTTCGAGGGACTTCGCGGTGGAGATGAAGCGGCTCTACAAGACGGCAGAATACAAGGTGTACCCCAACGACGGCTTCTACGTGGGTACGCTGCCCAACGTTCGGCAGATGCTGTCGGACGTTGCCGACTTCTTCGACCGATACCTGCGAAGCTAGCCCTGCGAAGTCCGCGACAGCCTCTACGTCGCCCAGAGACGACCGGCGCCAAGTACAATTGCGCCGGCGTTCTTGGGTGAACCCTCAGCTTGGACGGCTTTAGCTCCTCCCTTCAGTCCAATCGTAGCGAGGTCTCCATCCGAGCAGTCGCTGCGCCTTCTCCGTACTGATTACGCTGGCGGTACCGCCCAGCCCTTCCCGTATCTCCACCCTGTCGCCGAAGTTGTTTCTGACAAGATCGATCGTGGGCTCTTTGAACCTGCTGGAAGGCTGGGCGATCATGAACGCCTCATACTCTTCTATCTCCGCATCCAGCGCCAGTACGTGCGCCTCTGCAACGTCTCTGGCGTCGGCGTAGGCCCACATCACCAGTGTGAGGGGGTTCTCCGGCGTCGGCTCCTGCCAGGGAAACTCCGCCTGGACTTCCGGAGGCGCGACGTTGGTGAACCTCAGACTGACGACGGTAGTGTCCGAGCTGCGGGCGATCATTCTACCGATGTCCTCTCCAACCTGCTTGGACAGGCCGTAAGGCTCGAAAGGCATCATGGGGTGTTCCTCGTCCAGCGGCAGATACAGCGGAACGAAGGCGTTCCCATCCTCGGCCCATCCCATGCCGAAGGCGCTGGACGAGAACACCACGCGCCGAAGTCCCAACTCCGCCGCGGACGTCATGACGTTGAAGGTACTAGCCACGTTGTTGTCGAAGATTGTGCTTGGGTCTTCCCTAAGCGGGCCTGGGATAGCGCCCATGTGAACCACCGACTCCGCATCCCTGAGAATGCGCTCTACCGCCATGGCGTCTGTGAGATCGCAACGTACAAACTCAGCTGGAAGTCCGTCGGCAGCCAACCGGTCAGTCGCCAGTACCTCTCTGTTCTGGTCCACCAGCATCTGCACAACCATACGTCCCAGCCTACCCGCCGCTCCGGTTACTACTATCATCTCTTCCTCCGGCTAAACTGCTGCGGTTGACGATCATACAGCCTCACCGCATACGCAACGCCTTCTTCTCATTGACGGTCAAGGCCATGGATGCCTCGGTAATCGCTCGTTGGGGGAGACTGCCAGCCTTCGATGAGTCCGGGATGGGGCTGATAGATTTCGACGCCCAGCGGATGACAGGTGTCTATGGGATCTCCAGCGTCTTGTCCCCACGCCTGGACCGACAGATCTCCTTGGGGACAAGTGGAAATGGCGCAGAGCAGGTCTATCTCCGCGAAGAACTCGAAGTAGTCTCCCTGCCTGGCGGGCGAGGGCTTCACGAAGTAGCGGTCGTCGGTGGTAAGTCCGGTCACCTGGAATATGTTGAGAACGTCGTGAACGTCGCTCTCATCGAGATGGTACGGAGCGATTGCCCGCACCAAGTTCGAGTGGCAGCAGTAGTCGAAGTCCTCGCCGTTCAGCATCTTGTGAACGTATGGATCGCAGCGAGTGCCCAGCAGGTCATGACATCCGGCCCCGTCCTCGTCCAGAGGGTAGTCCACCGTGTCTGCGATGATGGTGAGCATGGGCCGCAGGTACGGGAGGCACGACCATAGCCGGTCGAACGCGCTGACGTGGGCTCGGTGCAGCTGCTTGGTGCGGGCCGCCCAGAACCGTTCTCTGGGATTATTGAGGTTCCAGGCGTTGAAGTCGGCAACCTGCGCCCCTTCCACCACGACAATGCGGCATATCTGGCCCGCCAGTACCGGCCAGGCTCTGCCGGAACGTATTGGAACCACGAACTGTTCGAGCTGGTTGCGAGTCTCCGTCTCCCGGCCCAGGCGTCCGTAGAATGCCCGGTCGACGTCAATCGGACTGCCCGGTTTGGGTTGGTAGATTATTCTAGGAGTTGGCACGGGAACCTCCTTCGGGAGTTGCCTCTCATCGGATTATACAATTGTTGGCTTCATTACGCGGCGCTAGAATCAGTAAACCTTCCCATAATAGTCGATTGGGTCCGTGCGACCGGAGACAGGAGGAACGAAATGCCATTGCACTTCACCGAGCGCGAGTTGGCCGACCGCAGGGAGAAAGTCGTGGCCGAGTTGCGGCGCAGGGGGTTGGCGGCCTTGCTGATTTTCAGGCAGGAAAGCATGTATTACCTGACCGGGTACGACACCATGGGCTACTCGCAGTTCCAATGCCTGTATCTCGGCGATGACGGCAAGCTGGTCCTGCTGACAAGATCCGCGGATCTGCGGCAGGCGCGGTTGACTTCCGTGATCGAAGACATTCGCATTTGGGTGGACGGCGCGGACAGCAACCCGGGGCAGGACCTTTGGAATATCCTGGAAGAAGAGGGGCGCCGGGGCCGGCGGCTGGGCGTTGAGTTGGAAGCGTGGTGCCTGACCGGGAAGCGCTGGGAAAATGTGAGGACGGCTATCGAGGGTCGCTGCGAATACGAGGACAGCTCGGAACTGGTGAGCGGATTGAGGCTTATCAAGAGCGATGCCGAGTTGGAGTACGTCCGCAAGGCGGCGGCTCTGGCCGACGACGCCCTAGCGGAGGCCCAACGGCTGGCTCAGGCGGATACGCCTGAGCAGGATGTGTTGGCCGGGATGAAGTCGGCGATCTTTCGAGGCGGCGGCGACTACCCAGCCTCCCGGTTCATCATAGGGTCGGGGGACAACGCGCTGATGATACGGAACTTCACGGGCTACGGTACGCTAGGCGCCAATGACCAACTACAACTGGAATTCGGCGGAGCTTACCGGCACTATCACTCCTGTCTGATGCGGACGATCCTTACCGGAGAACCCAGCGAGCGACAGCTTGCTATGCACGCCGCGTGCCGAGACGCCCTGCAAGCCTGCAAGGACGCCGCCCGGCCAGGCTCCACTTTCGGCGACATCTTCTCCGCTCATGCCGACTCTCTGGATCGGTCCGGTTTCGGGGAACACCGGCTCAACGCCTGCGGCTATAGCCTTGGGGCGCTGTATCCGCCAACATGGATGGACTGGCCCATGATCTACAAGGATAACCCGGTGGTATTGCAGCCCAATATGGTGATCTTCATGCACATGATCCTGCTGGACTGGGATCGAAAGCTGGCAATGGCGGTGGGAGACACCGTGCTGGTCACCGAAAATGGATGCGAGACACTCACGCAGATGGGGACGATCTGACAGTGAATTGACGACCGGCGCCGCGGCTGGCCGGATGCGCGCTAACTATCACGCTCAGACCCAAGTCTGGAGGAAGGCGACCATGAACCGTCCAGAATTCACCCGCTCAGGGGAAGGCGTATGGTCACGGCGGCGCCCCGGCCGGGCCCGTCGCTTGCCACGGCTATCGCGCCCCCGTGCGCTTCTACTATGGCGCGGGCGATGGCCAATCCCAGCCTGGTGCCGCCTATTCCGCGATTGCGGGACTGGTCGGTGCGGTAGAATGGGTCGAAGACGTGGGGCAGGTCCGCCGCGTCCATGCCGATACCGTCATCGGTAACCGACATGACCAACTCATCGCCGCTTTCCAGCGCCGCCCGGAGCGCAACGCTCCCGCCCGCATCCGTCGCATGGATGGCGTTGCCAATGACGTTTCCCAACGCCTGGCTCATCCGCATCCTGTCGAGGTTCATGTCGGGGAGGTCGGCGGCTACTTCCAGAGACAGCGCTACCTGTCGAGACTGGGCTTGTGGCTGCCAGCGCTCCGCCTCTGCGCTGAGAAGATCGCAGATCGACCCGGTTTCGAGCGTGAGGCTCAATTCGCCGCTGTCGGTCTCCGCAAGCCAGTCCAAATCGGTTACGAGACCGCGCAGTCTGTCCACTTCCTGTACGATGTGGTCGGACGCGCTCTCAGGAGTCTGAAGCCCGTCCCGCAGCCCGTTCGCCTCCAGCCGTATGACTGTCAGCGGGGTATTCAGCTCATGCGAGACGTCGTTTATCAGCCGGCGGCGGAGCTCGCGCTGGGTTTGCAGGTCGGAGGTCATGCGGTTGAACGCCGCGCTCATCCGTCCCAGCTCGTCCGAGGACGTAACCGGCAGACGGGCCGTATCCCCCTGGGAAATCGCCTGTGTCGCCTCCGTCAGCGCGGCCACAGGCGCCGTGATCCGCTTGGACAGCCAAGCCGCCAACAGTATGGCGACGCCGACCGTCAACAATCCGCCGATAACGGTTATATACAGTAGCGCGCTGAGGAATCCGTGCGACTCGGTCGCCAGAAACTCGCGGTTTACATCCACATAGACATTGCCCACAGGCTGGTCCGTAGTCAGGTCGAACACCGTCTCGCGGCGACCGCCAAGATCGGGCGCGACGGCTCCGGGCGGCAGATCGGACAGGTTGTCCTCCACCACGCGTCCATCCATCCCGACGATGACGACTCGTATCCGGTCTTGATGGAATAGCTCCGATGACTCCTCCCCGCTTCCTTCGGATCGTTCGCCCTGTCGTTCCACCTGTGGAACCCCGCCGGATACGTATCCTGCCTCGGACAGCGCCCTCTCCGTAGTTTCCCAACCACCGGACGAGGTGTATTCCCGGCTGAGGTTCCGGGCTAACCGGGTCGCCTCGTCATCGCCTATCTGGTCCACGAACACGCCCAGGCGCGCCTGGGTCGCGTAGTAGCCCACGCTAACGCTGACCAGGACGGTGATAGCGACGACCGAGACGGTGAGACCCATGATTCGCCAGCGCAGAGACATTATTCATACTCCTCCGGCACGAACCTGTAGCCGACGCCATACACGGTCTGAATGGGCTGTCTGCCATCCCGGGCGATCTGCCTTCTCAGACGGGCGACCTGGCTGTCTATGGCGCGGTCGAACCCGTCGAATTCGTGGTTGAAGGTCAGCGAGATTAGCTGATCGCGGGTGAGCGCCTGGTTGGGATGGCGCATGAACGTTGACAGCAAGGCGATCTGCGCCTGGCTCAGCGTTACGGGTTCTTCGTTTACCGTCACGCTGCGGGTTGTCTCGTTGAGCGTGATGTTGCCGCGCGTCAGAACCTGCTGGACTTTGCCCTTGACCCGACGCAGCACGGCTTCCGCGCGCGCGATGACTTCATCCGGGTCGAACGGCTTGACGATGTAATCATCAGCCCCGCTGTCCAGTCCCAGGATTCGCTCGGCGTGCGCCTCCCTGGCCGTCAGCATGATTATTGGAACGTCCGACTCCCGACGTAGGATCCTGCACAGATCCACGCCGTCGAGACGAGGGAGCATCAGATCGAGGATTATCAGGTCAGGCGCCAGATCGCGCGCCAGCGTCAGACCGGATAGACCGTCGTGAGCGACCTCGGCGGAGAATCCCGCGCGCTCGAAGTACAGCTTCACCCAGTTCGCTATCCTCGTATCGTCTTCGACTATCAGTACCGTGCCGCTCATCGCCATCCCCCGAACCGGTCTCGGACTCGACGCGTCCATCTCCAGGATACTCACGCGGTCCAGATTATATCCCCATCTTGCGTCGGCTGACTCTTACCCGCTCTAGCCGCCGCTATCGGTCCAACCAGCCATGTCTTCTTGATCAGTCTCTTTGCAGTCATCTTTCCACTCCCTTCGTGGCGTGTATCCATTTGTGACGCCGCCACGATAGAGGGGAAATGTCGCAGAATTATGTCAGCCAAAATGAAATTGGGGAAATGAAACAACCCCTACGTGATAAGCTGGATATATGAGCCGCTTTCGCCACTGTACCAAGGAGACAACTTTTTGACCGAACGGGAGACCATTCTGGTTACCGGCGCCACCGGATACATCGGGGGCAGACTGGTTCCTCGGCTGCTCGAGGAGGGGCATCGAGTGCGGGTATTCGTACGCAGTCGAGACAGGGTTCTTTCCCGTTCCTGGGCAAGCCGGGTGGAAATAGCCGTCGGCGACGCTCTGGATGCGGAGACGACAGCGGCGGCTCTGGAAGGAGTGGATGCCGCGTACTACTTGATTCACAGCCTTTCTACCGGCCCGGACTTCCGTGAATTAGACCTCAGAGCGGCGCGCAATTTTGGGCAGGCAGCCCGGCAATCGGGAGTGAGGCGCATAATCTACCTGAGCGGTCTCGGCGACCCGGATTCCGACCTCTCCCCCCACCTGCGTTCCCGGCAGGAATGTGGGGAGGCGCTGCGGGAGAGCGGCATACCTGTAACCGAGATTCGGGCGGGTGTGATCGTAGGGTCAGGCAGCTTGTCCTTTGAAATGGTCCGCCACTTGGTGGAGCGACTGCCCGTGATGATATGCCCTCGTTGGATTTACTCCCAAATCCAGCCCATCGCTGTGGATGACCTTCTGGAGTATCTGGCTTCTGCTTTACGATTAGCCTCATCCAGCGGTCACACCATAGAGGTCGGAGGAAAAGAAGTTACTACCTACAAGGGGTTGATGTTGGGCTATGCTAGGGCAAGAGGGCTGCGCCGATTGCTGATCCCTGTGCCGGTACTCACTCCTCGCCTCTCTTCCTATTGGGTCCACTGGATGACCCCAATCCCGGCAGGGATCGCCAAAGCCTTGGCCGAAGGACTTCGCAACGAAGTCGTGGTGACCAACACCAAGTCGGAGGCTCTCTTTCCCGACATCGCGCCAGGGGACTACTCCACATCCATAAAGAGGACGCTAAATGACCTCAGCGATGGCCGTATTGGCACCTCGTGGAGCGACGCCGCCGGCAGTTCGACGAGTCCCAGGAGGTTGGTAAGCCTCGAGGTGAGGGAGGGTCTGATAGTCGAGCGGCGCCGGCTCGCCGTGTCCGCCCCGGCCACACGAGTTCACAAGATCTGCGCCGGCATTGGAGCGGCGCGCGGTTGGTACTTCGCGAACTGGGCATGGAGTCTGCGCGGGATGCTGGACCGGCTGCTGGGCGGGGCCGGTCTGCGCAGGGGAAGGCGTCACCCCGATGAGCTGAGGGTCGGCGACGCGCTCGATTTCTGGAGAGTTGAGGCTGTGCAGTCGGATCTGTTGGTGCGGCTCAGGTCGGAGATGAAGCTTCCCGGCGATGCATGGCTCCAATTCGAGACTCGAGAAAGAGAAGATGGATCGACATGGTTGGAGCAGTCGGCGGTTTTCGCTCCCAAGGGTCTGATGGGACTTCTATATTGGTATGCCCTCTACCCGGTCCATGCTTGGATATTTCGCGGGATGATCAGGGCAATTGCCCGTCAGGCTGAGGAACGTCGATAACTGGTTCGCGCCCTCCGGCTTTCGTTGGCGTACTCGTTGCTGCCCCAAGCAAGATGGTGGATCCTCCATCGAAGAGTTGCCCTGCCTTCATCGCCCTCACCGCGCCCGCAACCCCGGCGACAGCGCATACGTCGCCAGCATGACGGGCGTGCTGATGGCAACTCCGATCATGATGGCGGCTTCGTTTCCGAAAGTAGAAGCCAGCCAACCGCCGAGTATGAAGCCCAGAGGAAACGACGCCGTCAACACGCCGTACATGCTGAGCGCCCGACCTTGCATCCGGTCGCTGGCAACCTGCTGGAACAGCGTCAGCAGGAATATCGAGTGAACCGCCCCCGAAACTCCCATCGTGAACAGCAACCCAAGAGACAACGGGAACGACCGGGAAAACCCGAACGCCAACGCGCCCGCGTCCCAGCATAGGGCTGTAACGACCAGCACAATCCCTTTCTTGCGAATGTCCGGCATGGAGGACGTCAGCAGCGCTCCCACCAAGAAGCCGACACCCAGGAACGCCTCCATCAGTCCGTAGCCGGTCGCGCCCACGTCCAAGATCTCGCGCGCGTAAACGGGTATCAGCGGGGTTACGACGCCGGCGGGCAACTGCGTCGCCGTGACTACCATCAGCGCAAGCAGAGGAGGCGTCTTGACGACGTAGGCTATGCCCTCCGCGAGCTGTCTGCCCATCGGCGCTCCTATCGTCGCTTGGGGAACATCGAGCGCGGGACGGGACCTCACTCTCAGCAGTATCAGGGCGCACGTTCCATAGGCGACCGCTGTTATCAGAAAGCCGGAGCCTACGCCGAACCACGCCACCGCAAAGCCCGCGATGAGCGGCCCGATCAGCTCTCCCGCCGAGGCGGAGGCGCCCGTGAGCGAGTTGGCGGAGAGCAGCCGTTCCCGCCCAACAAGGTCTGTGAGGAACGCGCGGAGCGCGGGCAGAGACAGCGCGCGAACCGCTCCGACGCACAACGTGGCGACCAGCAGATGCCACGGCTGCAACGCGCCGCTCAGCGCCAGCGCCCAAAGCGGCAGAGACAGCGCGACGAACGACGCCCTCACCAGTATCAGCAGCATCCGGCGGTCATAGCGGTCAACCGCCACGCCCGCCGCCGGCCCGAATAGCGCGAGCGTCAGCCCAGGCAGTCCCGTCACCAGCCCGACCCAAAACTGCGACCCGGTGAGCGTCAACGCCGCCCAACCCATGGTCAAGCGTCGCGCCGTAGCGCCGACCTCGAACGGCAGATCCGCGATGAAGTATCGTCTGAAGTTGACCTCTGCCAGCATCTCGAACGACGCCGGCCTGCGCTTGAGCAGGTTCATAACCCGCGCATTATAAGCCACATTCGACGCGAAGACGTAAAAACGCGAAGGACATCATCAAAAATCTCTGCGTCTCTGCGTTAAAACGATTGCGGATAACGGCTGAATACGCGCCCAAGGATATTTAACAGGTGTTAATGACGATATGCCCCTGAGATCATACTTAAGTTTAAAGTGTATGATATGATCAGTGCCGCATAAGCCTTGATACACGCTCATCTATTCTCCGAAAGTGGAGAGTGTCGGACATTGCCGCATGGTTCAGGCGAAGCCTAATACCGATAACTACCATTTTGATATAGAGGTGGCGATAATGTCGAAGTCGTTAGCAATAACCGCGCTGGGCGTGGGAGCGATACTATTCGCCATAATACTGGTCGGGTGCTCTGATGAGCCAAGTCCTGCGCCGTCGGCTGCCGGGACGGCGCCCAGTCCCACTGTCGCAGCGGCGCCCGCGCCGACTAGCGCGCCAACGCCGGAGCCGGCTAGCGCGCCGGAGCCAGCAGCCACCCAGACGGCGGCTCCAACCGCCGCCCCCGTTCCCGTTCCGACCAATACCTCTATGCCCGCGCCGACGGCCACACCGAGGCCGGAGCCGACGGCGACTCCTACCGCCGCCCCTGTTCCGACGCCAACGGCTACGCACACACCGGCGCCCGCCGGGTTGAGTGTCGCCGCCTACGCCCAGCTATGCGAAGCGGCGGTCTCTGAGGTGGCAGGCGACATAACCGTCGCTGAGGACGAAGACTTCACTTGGGGTGATTTCGCGGAGCTTCTAGGCTCCCTAGAAGGCGCCTATGACCAGATCAACCCGCCGCAGGAGATCCAAGAGTACCACGATGCGAACCTGCGCTCATACGAAGCTCTGCTCGCCCATGCGCGGAGCCGTCCCAGCGAAGATTCGTTCATCGAGGAGTTCCTGGAGGTTGCCTTCGAGCTCATAGAGGTAGCGTTCGAGATTGGGTTCGATACGACGAAGACCGACGACGAGAAAGAACAACTGATCGAAGAGCGAGAGCAAGAGATTTTCGGCGAATTCTTCGGTTCCGATTTCGCTGCGGCAGCCCAGAATGTAGAAGAGGCCCGCCAGGCGCTCCGCGAGGAGACATTGGCGCTCCTGGATGACGCCGGTTGCTACCCTGACATTATCTCAGGAGAAGAAGACCAGGCGGAGGCGGTCCAGCCCGCTCCCACGGCCCAGGCTATTCCCACGGTCCAGCCCGCTCCCGCAGCTCCCCTTAAGCCCGCGGTGATAAGGAGAGTGCCGCTTCCCGATTCATTTGACGACGCAACCTCTGTGAAAATTGGGGAGGCTGTACAAGGTGGGCTTGACAACGATGGCGAACAGGACATCTTCGCGTTCGAGGTGGAGGAGGGTGTGACCTACCAGATAGACGTCACGCTGGGCACGCTGTCCGACTCGTGGTTGGCGCTGTATGACTCCGACGATGCCGGGCACACCTCGCCGTTGGCATCGAATGACGACCACTCGGATACCCTGGCATCGCGCATTGTGTGGAGAGCTCCGAGTTCTGGCGAGTACTACGTTCTAGTCGAGAGCTACGGCCTAGGCACGGGATCCTACACGTTGACCATCACCCAGCCTGAAGCCGAGGCCGCGACGCCCGCGCCCGCGCCAACCACGCCCGCGCCCGCGCCGCGCATGACGCCTCCCACTTTTTCGACTCCGCAACCAACCGCCACGCCTGCGCCCCCGCCGCACATGACGCCTCCCACTTTTTCGACTCCGCAACCAACCGCCACGCCCGCGCCCGCGCCGACAGCCACGCCGACGCCCGCGCCGGCAGTTGGTTTCCGCTTGACACGGATAGGCGCCTCCGGATGGGCGGAGCCGGACCTTGCAGTGTCCTGGGGGACAACCGCTGACGGTACCGAATGGGTTATCAATCTCAGGAATGACGCTCGTTTCCCCGACGGCAGCCCCGTGACCGCCGCGGACGCCATCGCCTCTATCCTAGCCTGGATTGAGCGATCCGGCGGCCTGCCGGACATTGCCAGCCACTCACAGCCGGACGACTTCACCCTGAGCATACTGTTTGAGGAACCCGCCTGGGACTTCATGGAGAAGATGTCCGAGGTAGAAATCAGTAGTCGTTCCCAGTGATATGCTGGGAACGACCATAGACGAGTTGACTGGGCTGATCGGCTCCGATCCCGCGCCACCTAGTGTCCGCTACCCGCAACTCGAGGTGGCAACGCGCAGCCCGGCGTCGTTGCGGTCGTTGTCGTTGTGATCCTCGAACCAGAGGTTTCCACTGTTTCCGGTGTGCCAGCGCAGTCGGTCGAAAGCCACGACTCGCATGCCGAACCGCACCGTCCCCGCAATCCCGCCCGGCTATGCTATCCTACCCATCGGCTATCCGCATGGGAAAGGACTTGCGCAGTTGAGAATAGGCATAGACGTTGGCGGCACGTTTACCGATCTGGTAGCTATGGGCGGCGGCGACTCCGAGCCGGTGGTGTTCAAGACGCCGACCACGCCCACGGACCCGTCGGACGGCGTTGTAGCCGGCCTGGAGGGGCTGGCGGCGGTTATGGACACGGATGCCCGCTCGCTGCTGCGAGACGCGGACGTGGTGATACACGGTACGACCGTCGCCACGAACACGCTGGTAGAGCGCAAAGGCTCGAACGTGGGGCTGATTACCACGGAGGGCTTCCGGGACCTGCTTGAGATCCGCGAGGGTCTGAAGGAGGACAGGTACAACCTCCGCATGGACCAGGTGGAGCCGCTGGCGCCGCGCCGCCTGCGCGTCGGCGTCCGCGAGCGTGTGGACGCATCCGGGACGGTGCGGCAGGAGCTCGATACGGACGGCCTGCGCCGCCAGGTCGAGTACCTGAAGGCCGAGGGCGTGGATTCGGTCGCCATCTGCTTCCTTTTCTCGTTCCTGCGTCCCGACCACGAGCGCGAAGCCGAGCGCATAGTCCGCGAGATCATGCCGGACGCCTACGTAACCGCGTCGCACGCCATCCTGCCCCAGATCAAGGAGTTCGATCGGCTATCCACGACGGCGCTGAACGCATACGTCGGACCGTCGCTCTCCGGCTACCTGCGGCGGTTGGAGGAGCGCGTCGAGGCTACGGCGGGCGCGCCCACGCCGCTGTTCGTCATCCAGTCCAACGGCGGCATCGCGCCGGTCGCCGACAGCTCTGAGCAGGCCGTCCGCTCAATCCTGTCAGGGTCCGCGGGCGGCGCGGCGGGCGCGGCCCACGTCGCGCGGCGGCTTGGAGAAGACCGCGTAATAGCGCTGGACATGGGCGGCACCAGCACAGACATCACCATCATAGAAGACGGCGCGCCGCACGTTGCGGGCGAGAAGTTCGAGTCCGGCTGGAAGATAGCCGTGCCGACGGTGGACATCCACACGCTCGGAGCCGGCGGCGGCAGCATTGCGCGCGTGGACGAAGGCGGCGTGCTGCGAGTCGGCCCCGAGTCGGCGGGCGCGGAGCCTGGTCCCGCGTGCTACGGACGCGGCGGCGAACTGCCCACCGTAACCGACGCCGCGCTCGCGCTCGGCCTGCTGGACGCCGACCGCTTCCTCGGAGGCTCGGTCAGGCTGGACGCAGACCTGTCCAACCACGCGATACGCGAGCGCGTAGCCGAGCCGCTCGGACTGTCCGTAGCGGACGCCGCCGAAGGTATCCTGCGCGTCGTCTCAAGCTCGATAGCCGAGGGGATTCGACTTGCGTCCGTGAGTCGCGGCATGGACCCGCGCGAGTTCGCGCTGATGGGATTCGGCGGCGCGGCGGGCCTGGTGGCGACCCGCGTAGCCGCCGAGATCGGCATACGCCGGGTCATCATCCCGCCGGCGGGTCCCGCGCTGTCCGCTTTTGGAATGATGGCGTCCGACCTGAAGTTCGACCTGGCGGCGTCGCACCCGGCGAGTCTGAGTGGCGTTGACCTGAACGCCATCCGAACCGCGTTCGACGATTTGACCGAGCGGGGCAGGGAACGCATCCGCGCGGCGGGCGCAGCGGAATCCGACATCAGCGTTGAGCTTAGCGCCGACATGCGCTACCTAGACCAGATATACGAGGTAACGGTCGCCGTCCCCGATCTGTCGCTCGGCGACGACGCGCTGCGCGAACGCTGGGCCGAGAACATGCACGAGCGCTTCGAGCGACTCTACGCCTACCGCCAGCAGGAGCAGGACATCCGCATCGTCACGCTGCGCGCAAGCGCGGTCGGGCGGCTGGGCGACGGCTCAGACGTCGATACGGCCCGGTCATCCGCGCCCGCTGCCGGAGGTCCGGCGGACGTGCGCGGCCACGCCGTCATCCACACCGACTACAACACCATAGTCGTGGGCGAGGGCTGCGCGGCATCGTCGGACGCGGACGGCATCCTCTACATAACGGTTCCCGCCGCAGACACCGCAGACGCCGCTCGCTCCTCTCTATCCGCAGCTCAACCCCCGGACCCCGTAACCCTGTCGGTCGTCGGCAACCGCCTCGAATCTATCGCCATCGAGATGATGGACGTGATGCTGCGAACCGCGCTGTCGCAGATACTGAACGCAAGCCGCGACTTCTCGACCGCGATACTCGACAGCCAATGCCGCCTAGTGGCGCAGGGCGAGGGCATCCCGGTCCACGTCAGCGCGCTGCCGGTCGCGGGACGCGCGGTGCTGGACTATTTTGGAGGAGCTGGGGGGGACGGCATCCGTCCCGGCGACGTGTTCCTGCTCAACGACCCGTACTTCGGAGGTTCGCACCTGCCCGACCTGACCGTCATCCGTCCCGTGTTCGTGGACGGCAAGCTGGCGTTCATGACCGTCAACCGCGCGCACCACACGGACGTCGGCGGCGGCACGCACGGGGGCTACAACCCGTCGGCGAGCGAGATATTCCATGAAGGGCTGCGCATCCCGCCCCTGCGGATCTACGACGCCGACGTACCGCGTGACGACCTGCTCCAGATGATGTCGTTCAACGTGCGCTACCCCAAGAACTTCCTCGGAGACCTGAACGCGCAGATCGGCTCGGTTCTGACCGCAGAGCGGCGCATCCGCGAACTGGTGGATCACTACGGCGCGGAGCGGCTCGCGTCCATAGTGGAAGGCATCCTCGACGCCACCGAAGCGCAGGTTCGCGCGTTCGTCGCCGACTGGCCGGACGGCGAATACTTCGGCGAGTCGTTCCTCGACGACGACGGCTTCGACGCCGAGTTCATCCCCATCCGATGCCGCGCGATCATAGAAGGCGACACGCTGACGCTCGATCTGAGCGAGTCCGCGCCGCAGGTAACGGGCTTCGTCAACAGCGCCTACGCCAACACGCGCTCGCTGGCGCACGCCGCGATAATGTATCTCGCGCCCTACGACATCCCGAAGAACGACGGCTCGATGGGGCCGGTGCGCGTAATCGCGCCGCGCGGCCTGATAGTGAACGCCGACGCGCCCGCGCCGGTGTGCATGAGCACCAACCACTGCGCCGAGGAGATAGTAGAGGCAGTCTTCCGCGCGTTGTCCCACGCCGTGCCGGAGGCGGTAAGCGCCGGATTTTCGCGGCGGCTGCGCTACGCCATAACGGGCAAGGACCCGCGCACGGGCGACCATTTCCTGTGGCACTTCTTCATGGCGCGCGGCGGCGGCGGAGCTTCGCTTGGACACGACGGCTGGAGCTGCGTCGGCGAGGTCAACGTGGCGGGCGGAATCCGCGCCAACAGCGTCGAGGTTACGGAGGAGCGGTTCCCGCTGTTCGTCGTCAACCACGAGCTGCGTCCCGGCTCCGCCGGCGACGGCCAGTGGCGCGGCGGACTCGGCGCGGTCTGCGAGATAATCTACGAGGGCGAGGGCGACGCGCTGCTCAACACCGCCGGCGACGGCGCGATAGTGCCGCCGTTCGGAGCGCTCGGCGGTAAGCCCGGCCTGCCGCACCGCTATTCCATCGTCTCCGGCGGCGTCGAGACCGTACTGCATACCAAGCAGACGGGCGTAGTCGTCAAGCCTGGAGACCGCATAGTCGCGCTGTCGTCCGGCGGCGGTGGCTACGGCGACCCGGCCAACCGGCCGGCGACGGCTCGCGAGCAAGACGAGCGGGAGGGGTATGTGTGATACAATTCGCTACGGACAGGCTCGTTATGCCCCCTGTCGGCGCGGAGTTCACGATGCAGACCCAATACAAACTGCGAAAAGCTCAGAAGTTGCTCGAAGCCTCAGACCGCGCCTTCGACTACAACGACACGCGCAGAGGCTCGCAGCTTTTGTGGGAAGCCGCCATCGCGGGCATATCCGCCGTCGCCGAGGCGCGAGGATGGCCCCACGCTACGATAGACGATCTCAAAGAAACGATTCGCCGCCTGGATGAGATGGACGACCCGGAGCTGGCGAACGGCTTCCACAGGTACCGCCTAAGGTTCTCACTCGCAGACACGTTTCGGGAACGAGCGGAGATCGGCGACGGCAACTTCGAACTGGAAGAATTCGAGTGGTCCGAACCCGAAACCCGCGCCGGGCGAAAGTCCATGAAGCGGTTCGCCGCAATGCTATCAGAGCTTACAGATCCGGATGGCGAGGCCAAATGAACTACCAGCAACACATTGTTGAGGCAAGACTCTGTCTCGCCTCTCAAGAGTTGTTGATGGAATACGGATCCAAACTCGTCGCAGCCGAAGCCATTTGGGGCGCGGCCATCCAAGTCATAAACGCCGCCAATCACGCTCGGGGCGTCAGTCGTCATCCACGAAACAACGCCACGCGGGTTTATGTCGTAGAGCAACTCCTAAGCGGGTCAGGTCTAGGCGATGACCTGAGTATCGCATTACACGACATAATCCGAAAATTGCACACGCATTTCTACAACGGCCACTTGAACGACACTGAGTTGCGCGCAGAACTATCGGAGGGGATAAATTTCGTCAATCGTATGATTGAGGTGTTGGATGAAGAACATACCGAGATATAGAGAATTCCAACGCCGCTCCCATATTTCTGGAACAGGATGACCAAATTGAACTCCAAAGACTATTCAGACGCCCCGGCCACCCTCAAGATAGTAAACGCCGACTACGCGATAAACCTCGACGATCAGCGCCGCATCGTTGCGGATGCGGCCATCGCGATCTCGGACGGCGCGATTACCGCAGTCGGCAAGACGGACGAGCTGGCGGTCGTCGCGGCGGATGACGTCATTGACGCGCGCCACTTCGTGGTTACGCCCGGCTTCGTCAGCGGGCATATGCACATTAGCTACGCGCACGCCACGCGCGGCATCTTCCCGGACGACCTGGGCGCGGCGTATCTGCCCAACGTGTTCAAGCTGCAAGCCGTGATGACACCGGAGGAGGAGCGGCTGACGTCTCTACTGGCGATTACGGAGTTGTTGAAGTACGGCACCACGACGTTCATAGATCCGGGCAGCACGAAGCACATTGAGGCCTGCCTGCCCGCGTACGCGCAGGCGGGATGCCGCATCGTTACCGGCGTCCAAGTTGCGGATATGGACAATCCGCTGAACGTGCCGGTGTACGAAACCGCGGACGCTCTCGCCATAACGCGCGACGCCATACGCAGCTTCAACGGCGCGCTGGACGGCATGGTCAGCGCGTGGGCGATGCCGTTTTCGCCGGACTTCGCATCTGCGGAACTACTGTCCGGCGCGGCTCAGATCGCGCGCGACCTGGGCGTCCGAACGACGACGCACCACAGCTACACGGCGGAGTCGCGCAGCCGCTGGCTCGACCGGACGGGGAGGACGCCAACCGAGTACCTGGACACCATCGGCGTATTGGATGACGGGATGCTGCTGGCGCACGCGCTCGGCATAACGCGCGACGACGTTAGCGTCATAGCGCGCTCCGGCGCGACGGTGGCGATGTGTCCGACGGCCGCGGCTAAGGGCGGATCGGGCATGACGCGGAGCGCGCTGCTGCCGGAACTGCTCGACGCCGGAGTCAGCGTAGGCCTCGGAACCGACGCCGCCAACAACTCCAACCTGATAGAGACGATGCGCTCTATGTATCTCGCCGCAATCCTGTACAAGGACGGGCGCGAGGACGTTTCCATGATCCCCGCGGAAACCGCCGTCGAGCTGGCGACGATCACGGGAGCGCGCGCGTTGGGGATGGGCAATGCGATAGGCTCTATCGAACCCGGCAAGCGGGCTGACCTCGTGCTGTTCGACACGCGCAGGCCGGAGTGGAGAACGCTGTTCAACCCGGTCAACAACCTGGTCTATTCGGCGGACGGGCGCAGCGTCCACACAGTAATCGTGGATGGCAGGGTTGTGGTACGCGACCATACGCCGACTTTCGTGGACGAGTGGGAGCTTATCCAGGAAGTGCAGTCGTTCGGCACGGACATGATGCGCCGCGCGGGCGTGGAGTTCGCTCCCAGATGGCCGGTGGTGTAGGTAGGGGTTTTGACGCGAAGGCGCGAAGCGCAGAGAAGATAACAGGGGTAGGGCGGTCAAGGTGGTAATCCGAGAAAGAGAGATACCGTCGGAGAAGGCGTTCTCAGACCTTTGGGAACGCGCTCTCGAACTGCGCCCCAGTGTAATCGGGCGCGACGGCGTGGCTTACGAGGTGGTCTTTCCGGGCGTTCGCAACCAGGGCGCCGGGCCGGACTTCCTGGGCGCGGCTCTAAGGCGCGACGGACGTACCATTGGCGGAGACGTAGAGCTTCACCTGGATCCAAGCGGCTGGAGGGCGCACGGTCATCACACCGACCCCAACTACCGCGGCGTCGTGCTGCAAGTGGTTCTGAAAGCGGGACGCTCCGGCGTCTCCCATCCCGCGCCGCCGACCGCAGTGGCGCGGTTCGGCCCACTGAGCGACGAACTAGACGACGACTCCGCCAACGAACCCGCCGATGCGTCCGATAGCCAATATCTGGACGCCCCAAACCTGCAAGCGCTCGGCATAGCGCGCTTCCGATCCAAGAGCGCGGGGTTCAGGCTGGAGATGGAGTCGGCGTCGAACCCGGGCCAACCGCTCTACACCGGGCTGCTGGACGCCATGGGCTACGCGCGCAACCGGAAGCCTTTTCGCGCGCTGGCGGCGCTGCTGCCGGTGGAGCGGCTGGGGCGACTGGCGGACGAGCCTCGCGCGGCGGCGGAGTTTGCCATCCTGTCGGCGTTCGTGGCGCGCGGCGGGCTGCTTGGAGAGGTGAACGAGCGCGAACGCGTTCAGATGCGCCGCGTGGCGCGACGGCTGGGCGCCGGACGCAATCTGCCCGCGGATGCGTGGAGCAGATTTCGCGTCCGTCCTACCAACGCGCCGCTCGCGCGGATGCGGGGCGTGGCGCCGCTGATCGCGGGCAATCTGAAGCTCGGCCTGCTGCGAGGCTTCGAGGATACGTTCGAGCGGGACGGCGCGCGCGGCCTGCTGCGCGAGGTTGAGAACAAGCCGAACATCGGAACCGGGATGGCGCGCGCGACGGTGGCGAACGTAGTTCTGCCCGCGCTCCACGCGGCTGCCGTGGGCGAAGCGGCGCGGCGAATCGAGTCCGCTTTCGCCGATATGCCGGCTCCGCCTGGGGATGCCGTAACGCGGGGCGTATCCGCCGCGCTGGGCTTGGACGCGCGGCCCAAGACGGCTGCGGAACACTCCGGGCTGCACTGGCTGGCTCGGCGGAAGTCGTGGCCGGGCAGCGGCTAACCCTCCAACTCCGCCAGCATCTCCTCCGCCTCCTGGATGTGCCGCCAGTCCCGAATGGGGTTCGCAACGCGCAACGCGGTCCTGAGGTCTTCGAGCGCTTCTTCCCTCTCGTCGCTGTCTATGTGCAGTTTGGCGCGGCCTATGTAGGGGCCCGGGAATTCCGGTTCGAGCTCTATGGATTTCTCGAAATCTTGCAGCGCGAGCTCGTAACGTTCATCTCCGTAGAACGCCTCGCCCCGTCCATAGTAGGCGCGCGCGAAGTCGGGCTGCAGCCGTATCACCAAGTCGAACTGTATGACCGCTTCGCCGAACTCTTGAACGCGCAGCAGGCGGACGGCTCGCATGTACTCGAACAGGCCCGATGATACTTGTCCAGGGGTAGGCTCGGGCGTTGGTGTCGGCTCCGGCGTCGCCGTTGGTTCGGGAGCGGGGATGGGAGTCGGCTCCGGCGTCGGCGTGGGTTCGGGGATCGCGGTGGGTTCGGGCGTGGGCGTCGGCTCAGGCGCGGGAGTCGCGCACGCCATCATCGTGATCGCAGCGATCAGCGCAATGGATAGTATGAGTCTTGGCATCGAATGGGCCTTCTTTCGAGAGTTGCGGATACAGTATAGACGATTGCCCCTTATGATAAGCTACGGATGTTTGGCGAACTGGGTTTTGCCCATGACTTTGCGAGGAGAGCGAATTGATACGATCACTTGACGGCATCAGCCCACAGATTCACCCTACGGCGTTCGTAAGCGAGGCGGCTTACGTGGTGGGCGACGTGGTTATTGGCGAGGGTTCGAGCGTGTGGCCCGGCTCGGTGGTTCGGGGCGACATGGGCCGCGTTACCATCGGCAAGTACACGAACGTCCAGGACAACTCGGTCGTTCACTGCGACACGGACGCGACGATAGGCGACTACGTGACGATCGGCCACCGCGTGGTGTGTCATGCCAAGAGTGTCGGCGACCGGTCCCTGCTCGGCAACGGCGCTGTCGTCAACGACGGCGTGGTGATTGGAGACGAGTGCGTCATTGCCTCGGGCGCCGTGGTGCTGGACGACATGCAAGTGCCGGACAAGTCCATCGTAACGGGCGTGCCGGGACGTATTCGTGGCGAAACACAGGACCGGCACATGGAGTTGGGCGAGTACTTCACGGGCGTCTATATCCAGAAGGCGCAGCGATACTTGCGAAACGAAGGGCTTGGATCCTGAATCGGGCTTGAATCTAACGCAGAGACGCAGAGACGGACTGACAACTGCTGGATGCTCGATTATCTCCTTGCGTCTCTGCGCCTTCGCGTTAGAATTGGGGATTACATCCTATCGGGCGCGCTCATTCCCATCAGCGTCAGGCAGCGCGCCAGCGCTATCCGGGCGGCCTGGCAGAGGCGCAGCCGCGCGAGCGTAAGCTCAGGCTCTTCGGGCGAGATCACGCGACACTGCTGGTAGAACCAGTGGAAGGCGGTCGCCAGCTCCTGCGCGTAGTGGGGCAGATGGTGGACCTCCAGGTTATCCGCCATCATCTCTATCAGCTCGGGCAGCTGGATTATTTTGCGGATCAGGGCGAGCTCGGCGTCGTGCCGGAGCAGGGATACGTCTCCACCGGATACGTCTATGCCGCGTTCGCGGGCGTTGGCGATGATGCCGGCGATTCGCGCGTGTGCGTATTGAACGTAATATACCGGGTTGTCCGCCGACTGGCGCGAGGCGAGTTCCAGATCGAACTCCATCTGCGTTTCGGCGGCGCGGGAGAGGAAGAAGAATCGGCAGGCGTCCGCGCCGACTTCGGCAACCAGATCGTCAACCGTGATTATGTCGCCGGAACGCTTGGACAGGCGCACAAGCTCATCGTCCCGCTTGAACGTAACCATCTGGTAGATCATCAGAGTCAGCCGGTCGGGGTCCACGTCCATCGCGGCTACGGCGGCCTTCATGCGGCTGACGTGGCCCTGGTGGTCCGCGCCCCATATGTTCACCACGCGGTCAAAGCCGCGCCCGATGAACTTGTCGTAGTGGTAGGCGACGTCGGACGCGAAGTACGTCGGGATTCCGTTGGAGCGGATCAGCACCGCGTCCTTCTCCTCGCCGAGCTTCGTAGCCGCGAACCAGCGCGCGCCGTCGGCCTCCGCGCGGTAGCCGCGCTCGTCCAGAAGCGCCATGACGCGCTCGAAATCGCCGCCGCTGAACAGCGTCCGCTCCCGGAACCAGTTGTCGTAGCTGACGCCCAAGCCTTCGAGCGAGCGGCGTATGGACGCGACCATCGCTTCCAGGCCTACCTCGCCTATCTCGGCGATTGCTGCGGCGCGTTCCATGTTGACGAAGCGGTCTCCGTGAGCCGCCTCGATCTCGCGTCCAAGCTCGACCATGTAATCGCCGTGGTAGCCGTCGTCCGGCACGCCGGCGTCCAGGCCGCGCGCCTGCAGATAGCGCGCGTACACCGTCTCGTAGAACATTTCCATCTGCCGTCCGGCGTCGTTGACGTAGTATTCGCGCTGTACGTCGTATCCGGCGGCGTCGAGCGCGTTGGCGAGCGCGCTCCCAAGCGCCGCGCCCCGCGCGTGGCCCACGTGGACCGGACCGGTCGGATTGACGCTGACGAACTCGACCTGCACGCTCACGCCGCGCGGCGCATCGGCGTCGCCGTAGGTAGAGCCGCGTTCGATCACCTCGTCCACCCGTCCGCGCAGCCAGTCGTCGTCCAGCGCGAAGTTGATGAAGCCCGGCCCCGCGAGCCACACACGCCCGACCATGTCCGAGTCGGACAGGGCGTTGGCCATCGCCTGGCCGATGACGCGCGGGTTCATCCGCATCGGACGCGCCAGCTTCATGGCGAGACTGCAGGAGAAGTCGCCGTTTTCCGCCTTCTGGGGGCGCTCTATGGATAGGTCTTCTATATCGACGTCG
The DNA here is from genome assembly GCA_034420955.1 of Dehalococcoidia bacterium. Taxonomy (GTDB): domain Bacteria; phylum Chloroflexota; class Dehalococcoidia; order Lucifugimonadales; family UBA1123; genus VXRN01. The sequence continues at coordinate 187,258 of DAOUKV010000018.1, read as the reverse complement.
GGCAGCGCGCCCGAACTCTGGGCAGAGTCGAGCGCGCCGCGCACAAGCTCTTCTATCGCGGTCTTCGCAATCATCGGTTTCCTTTTGAATGCCGGGGAGTCGGCGGCTATGGGACGACGCTGATGGACGGTTCCTCGCCCGGCTCGTCTATCGAGCCTATGATCGCCCGCGTCTCAACGCCGTGAGCTTCGAGAGAGCCCAGCAGCGCGCCGGTGTGGGAATCGGCGACGGCTATCAGCAGCCCGCCGGAGGTCTGGGCATCGGCGAGAAGCAGTTTCTGGATGTCGGTTATCGCGCCGTTCCATCTCACGTCCGCTTCGAGCGAGTCGAGGTTGCGGTGGGTGCCGCCGGGGGCGACGCCCTGTTCGGCTAGTTCTTTCGCGCCCGGTATGAACGGAATCGCGCCGAGCCGCACCGTCGCGCCCACGCCGCTGGCGCGCGTCATGCCGCGCAGGTGTCCCAGCAGTCCGAAGCCGGTAACGTCCACGCAGCCATGCACGCCGGAGCGGACGCCATCCGCGGTCATCGCGTGCGCCGCCGCCTTGTTCAGCGTCGCCATCACGTCCACGGCTTCCGCGATCACGTCGTCGGACGCCACACCCTGCTTGCCGGCGGTTGTGATTACGCCGGTGCCGAGCGGCTTGGTCAGCACAAGGTTGTCGCCGGGCCGAGCGCCCGCGTTCGTAACCTCGGCGCCCGGGGCGACTACGCCGGTTACGGACAGGCCGTACTTAGGCTCTTCGTCGTCAACCGTATGGCCGCCGACGATCAGCGTTCCGGCCTCTCGCGCCTTGTCCGCGCCCCCGACGAGGATGCGGCCGAGGATGTCCTTCGGCAGCGCGACCGGGAAGCCGACGACGTTCAGCGCGATCAGAGGCGTTCCGCCCATGGCGTAAACGTCGCTCAGCGCGTTCGCCACGGCTATCTGCCCGAAGGCGTATGGGTCGTCAACGATAGGCGGGAAGAAGTCCACCGTCTGGATGAGCGCGGTGTCGTCGTCGAGCCTATAGACCGCCGCGTCGTCGCCGGTGTTGACGCCGACCAGCAGGTTTGGATCGGACACCGCCGGAAGCTGGCTCAGGACCTGTCCCAGGTCCTCGGGGCTGAACTTGGACGCTCAACCGGCGCAGCTAGCCAGCTCTGTCAGACGGACTTCGGCGCTTGTCGCTACCATCGCTTCCCTCCCTCGAATCTCATGTTGACGTGTGTACAGTATAGCACAGCGACGCGATCCGACAGACATTGCGGCGGACACGTGGCGGGAGGTGTATAATGCGCGCCAAAGCCATAATTGGGAGATTGGACATGACCGAACTATCAAAGCCCATTCACGGCGTGAAGATGATGCTGGGAATAGACGTTCCCATGCGAGACGGCGTCGCGCTATCAACGGACATCTACCTGCCGGACACAGAGGCGCCTTCGCCCGCGATCCTGATACGGACGCCGTACAACAACAATGCCGAGGGCATGGTGGAGGAGTGCATGTACTTCGCCTCTCGCGGCTACGCCGCCGTCTGCCAGGACGTGCGAGGACGCTGGGATTCGGCGGGCGAGTGGTACCCGTTCGTCCACGAAGCTCAGGACGGCTACGACACGCACGAGTGGATAGGCGCCCAAGAGTGGTGCGACGGCAACGTCGGCACGGCGGGCGGTTCATACGTCGCCATGGTGCAGCTCCAAGCGGCGCCGTTGCGCAGCAAGTATCTCAAGGCGATGGTTCCGCGCGTAGGCTATTCGAACTTCTATCACAACTGGGCGTACACCGGCGGCGCGTTCCAGCTCGCCTTCAACCTCCGCTGGGCGGCTATCCAGATGCACACGCGCACCAACCAAGTGCAGTACCTGTGGCTGCCGGACGACAACCACCTGACGAACCTGCACTGGCATCTGCCGCTGCGGACGATGGACGAGGCCGCCGGACGCCAGAGCCGCGTCTGGAAGGACTGGATAGATCATCCCGGCTACGACGATTACTGGAAGGGTCTAAATCCCGTAGAGGAGCGCTACGCGGACGTTGACGTGCCCGTGTACGGCATGGGCGGATGGTTCGACGTGTTTCTGCAAGGCACGCTCAACAACTTCATGGGCATCAAGCGCGAGGGTAGGGAACCGGGACGCGACAACCAGAAGGTGGTGATAGGCCCCTGGGTTCACGACCTAGGCGCCACCGGTTCCTTGACAAGCACCGGCGACGTGGACTACGGCGACGCCGTGCTGATAGACCTGCTCGAAGAGCACCTGCGCTGGTTCGACTACTGGCTGAAGGGCATAGACAACGGCATCGCCGACGAGCCGCCGGTCAACGTGTTCGTCATGGGCGCGAACGAGTGGCGGACGGCTGCTGATTGGCCCATTCCCGGTACTGAGTTCACGCCGCACTACCTCCACAGCGGCGGGAACGCCAACTCCTTGTTCGGAGACGGGACGCTAGACAGGTCGGCGCCCGGAGACGAGCCGCCGGACGAGTTCGTATATGATCCAAACCATCCCGTGATGACCGTCGGCGGGAGCACCTGCTGCAGCGAAGACGTTACGCCCGTCTCGATGGGACCGCGCGACCAGCAGCAGGTCGAGTGGCGGCCGGACGTGCTGGTCTATTCCACGCCGCCGCTCGAGAGCGACGTTGAAGCCGTTGGCCCGGTGAGTATGACGCTCTACGCCGCGTCCGACGCGCCGGATACCGACTTCACCGCAAAGCTGGTGGATGTGTCTCCCAACGGAACGGCGATCAACGTCGCCCAGGGCATCATCCGGGCGCGCTACCGTGACTCTTGGGAGGAGCCGACGCCGCTCGAGCCCGGCAAGGTCTATCGGTACGAGATAGACTTGTGGTCAACCGGCGTCCGCTTCTTGGCCGGGCACCGGATTCGCATCGAGGTGTCCAGCAGCAACTTCCCGCAGTTCGACCGCAACCCGAACACCGGCCACGACTTCGGTGTGGACTCCGAAACGCGCATCGCCAACCAGACCATCTACCACGATGCCGAGCGGCCATCCCACATCACGCTGCCCATAGTGGCAGTTGTATAGAGGCGTGGAGGAGCGAATACAGTATCGCTACCCGAATCATGATGTGGTTAGGGGACAGGAGGCTGTATAATGCACTTGCCGCAACATGTGGCATGGTATCTGATTTGCTTCCTCGTCGGGGTGGTCTTGGGACTGATTCCGATATGGATCGTCGAGGTTTTCGAGAACACGGACGACAGCCTGTCGGCTACCATCGTAGCCATGGGCGGCGAGATGGAATAGGTAGTAGTGCTAAGCGCAGCATTCTCTTTTGCTGGCGTGGAGGGATTTACGATGCTGGCAGAGATATTTCTGAAGCGGCGAGAAGAGAAGGGCCGGGAAGAAGGTCGCGTGGAGGGCCGGGAAGAAGGTCGCGTGGAAGGACGCGTTGAAGAGCGCCAGCAGCTTGCCTCCCGATTCGAGGACATGACTCCGGATGAACGGCTGGCAGAGATCGAAAGACTGATCAAGGAGACGCGGGACAACAGTCGAGGGACGGAGTGATTCTTTAGGCGTCGACGACGAGACGCGCATCGCCAACCAGACCATCTAGTGTAGCTAGGTCCAATGGACCTACAGTGTAGATGACTGAAAGTACCTAGTCCCCAGATACTCTAAGTATCCAGAATCGGCCTGCATAATGTCTCCTAACTTTGCGTAGACTTCCTGGTATGATAATGCCTTGAAGCCAATCTCATGTCCCACTTCCTCTTCAAAGAGATCAACTTCTTGCCTGTGAGCATCTGGCCGATCGCCTGGGTAGTCGTAGTACAAATAGTAGAGGCTGAATCTACCGCCGAGTTGGGTAGCTAGCCCTAACGTATGCTTAAGCAGTTGTCGTGGGTCTAGGTACTCGAATCGTTGTCTGCCACCACGGCGTTCCTCTGACCACAGTTCTTGAGCGAGAGCTTGGCAAGCGGGAAGACCTCTCTCGGCCCATAACTCATGGGATATAGGAAAGTAAGATTTCGTGAAATTCGACTTGCCCTTAGTTGCACGCTTCATGTGCTCTGTAAACTTCGCCTCAACCGCGACCACGAAGCCGCTATTCTGCGTTATTGCTACATCGAGATGGGGTGGAGTACCGGGTAGTCCTGTGTAGAATTGAACTTCAAAGTCAAGGGTTTCTCCGCCGACGTATTCCATTCCCAAGGCTGCTAAGAGAGGTTTCATGTCCTTGGCGGTCCAGTAATCGAAGAGGTTTGCCACGAGCGCCGAAGATGAGTGGAGTGCTCTCATATGGCCACTCAACTCATTGCCGGCTCCTGTCTCAAATGCCTTCCTAGCGTGCGGAGTTAGAGGTTTCCATAAGTTGTCCTCAACGCGCCGCACGTAACCACGCGAGTCGAAAGAAATACCCTTCAGCTTTGCCCAAGCTTTCTGAGTCTGTCTTATCTTTTGGTAGGCGTCCATATGTTTCTCGGGCCCGAATAACTGATAGCGGGTCTCTCCCAGACTCATTCTAGGGAATGTTCTTGCCATGCATCAAACAGAATGCGTGAGCGGCCGTATCACGCTCTCAATCATCAGGACGAAATCTACCTGAAATTCGGTGGAGCATGGGCAAGGCGCGTCCGCGCGTCTCGCTCATCAAGCGGGCGTTCACAGAGGACGCGCTATTGGCTACCCCACCGGATGCCCCGTGGCCGCGTACGCCGCCAGGCCGGTGTCTCCGGGCAGGTAGCGGGCGCGGCCCTGTGGTCGGCGCATCTCGCCGTTTTCTACGAGTATCTCGCCGCGCTGCATCGTGAGAACGGGCTTGCCGGTTACGCGCTTGCCTTCGAACATGGTGTAGTCGGCGTTGCAGTGCTGCGATTCGGCGCTCAGCGTGTGCTCTATCGTCGGGTCGAACAGCACGATGTCGGCGTCCGCGCCCGGGTCGAGCGAGCCTTTCTGCGGGTACAGTCCGAATATCTTGGACGGGTTTTCGCACATCACCTGCACCAGGCGCGGCAGCGTGAGCCGCCCCCTGTTGACGCCCTCGTGATAGACGACGGAGAGCATCTGCTCGACCCAGTTTCCGCCGAACGTGGCGTCAAAGATCGAACCGGGGTGGGCGCCCTCCACCGACGGGTCGTTGGCGTCTTTCTGCGCCTTGGTGTAGCCGCAGAAGTCGCTCGCCACCGTGTCTATCAGACGCGACGACAGCCCGCGCCACATCGCCTCGTTGTCTTCGCGCTCGCGCAGCGGCGGCCCGATCTTGGCGAGCGCGCCGTGGTCGAGCATCGCCTGGTTGGTAAGGTCGAGATACTGCGGGCAGGTCTCGCCGTAGAGTTGGAAGTCCTCGTCGCCCCTGAAATTCTCAAGTACGCCCAGGATCTCGCGCGCCGACAGGTGGACGATGTACAGCGGGCAACCCGTAACCTTCGCGTAGGTTGCCGCGCGGTTCGCAGCCTCTATCTCCAGAACGCGCGGCTGCGTCGGCGCGTAGTGTTCGCGTTCGGTATGCCCCGCTTCGATGGCGCGCTCCACGAGGTGGTCTATGCAGTAGCCGTTCTCGGCGTGGACCATGGCGATGCCGCCGGCGTCGGAGGCGAGCTCCATAGCGCGCAGCATCCGGTCGTCCGGCATCATCATCCCGCGCCGCGGATAGGTCATGTACATCTTGAACGAGATGACGCCCATGTCCATCAGCTTCGGCACCTGGTCGTCAACATCGTCGTCTCCAAGCAGGATGGCGTGGATGCCGTAGTCGAGATAGGACGTCGCCTCAGCCTCGTCCATGAACTCGTCTATCATCTCGACTACGGTTCCTTCGATGCCCCGCCGCCGCTGGTTCTGGATGAACGGCACCACCGTCGTAACCCCACCGTGCGCGGCGGACAACGAGAACGTCTCGATCCGGTCCGCGTTAACCGGGTGGTTGTGCGCGTCCACGATCCCGGGCATCACGAACAGGCCGGAGGCGTCTATCACGCGGCCAACGTCCGCATCCCTGATGGATTCTGCGTTGGGAATTATCTTCTCGCCTGATACGGCTATATCCTCTCGTGTAATGCCGCTCCCGCGCACTACTAGGCCGCCGCGTATGAGATAGTCTGCTGTGGAGCTTGGCATGATGAGAACCTCTCGCATAGTCTTGACACTCGCAACTGTATCATAAAATTTAACGCAGAGACGCAAAGGCGCAGAGACGCAAAGAAATCATGTTTATCTAATACTCCCTGCGTTCCTCTGCGCCATTGCGTTAAATTTTGCGCTATCGCGCCGTCGGCGATAGAATACCACCGCAGCATCAAAACGAACAAAATGGGAGGGCGAGCGATGGCAGGCGCGAGATTAACGGTCGGCAACGTGGAGATAGTTTCGGTTTCGGACGGGCAGGGGGATATGTCGCCGGCGGACGTGTTTCCGACCAGCGACATAGACATCTGGCGGTCGGAGTACGGCGACCTGTTGGACGACGCGGGGCTGATTCATCCGCGATTCGGCTCGTTCGTCCTCAGTTCCGGTGGGCAGACGGTTCTTGTGGATACCGGGCTGGGCGGCCCGGACGGCACGCTGCTGCGGCAGCTGGACGACGCGGGCGTGGACCGCGCCGCCATCGGCCTCGTCGTTCTGACTCACATACACCCCGACCACGTGGGTTGGAACCTATCCGACGGCAGCCCGACGTTCCCGAACGCGCGGTACCTGGTAACGAAGGTGGACTGGGACCACTGGACGCAGCCGGAAGTGCGGGCCGAAGCGCCGCACGTGGACGCGCAGATGATCCCGCTGGAAGGACTGAACGTGCTTGACCTGATAGAGGACGAGTACGACGTTACGCCTGAGGTCAAGACGCTGCCGACTCCGGGACACACGCCCGGCCACATATCGCTCGTAATTTCATCGGGCGGCGAGACGGCGTTCGTTCTGGGCGACGTGGCGCACAGTCCCGCTCAGGCGCAGTACACCGACTGGAGTCCGGGCTTCGACACCGACCCCGACCTGGCCCGCGAGACGCGCCACGCGGTACTGAACAGGCTGGAAAGCGAAGGCTCGCTCGTAGCGTCCGGCCACTTCCCGGATCCGGGCTTCGGCAAGTTCGTCCGCGACGGCGAGCGGCGCGTCTGGCGGCCGGAGGAGTAGGCCGGCGGTTCAAGTTTTTGACGCAGAGGCGCTGGGACGCAAAGACAAGATAGAATTCCCTCCGACCGCGAGCCTTTGCGTCAAGGTCCCACGCGTAAGAATTGGAGCGTGACTCCATATGCGATTGCAATGTTACCCGCTATCGTCCGCCACGATACTGATTGCGCTCGTGGCGCTCCTCGCCGCCTGTGGCGATAGCGATAGTGGCGGCGGCAGCGCGGCATTCGCACACTTGGAGCGCGGCGCGGAGCTTATCGAAGCGGGACACATAGACCAGGCATTCGCGGAGTTCGACGCCGCCGTCCGCGCCGACCCTCGCAACGCCGAGGGCTACGCGCGCCGCGCGTTCATCTACATCGCGCTTGGGGATCTGACATCGGCGGTGGCTGACCTGCGCCGCGCCCAAGAGCTCGACCCGGATCTAGCTATCGCTCACCACTATCGGGGCCTGGTATTCGACGCGGCGGGCAGCCATGAGCAGGCTATCCTGGAGTTCAGCCGCGCGATCGAATTGGAGCCGACGCTGACCGACGCCCACATCAGCCGCGCCAGCGTCTATCTCGCGCTCGACGACGCCGAATCCGCCCTCGACGACCTTCGCGCCGCCGGCAGACTGGAGCCGGACGACAACGAACTGCTGCTCGTGCGAGCGCAGGTATATCTCGCCACCGGAGACCGCGCCAGGGCGGAAGACGACCTACACCGCGTGATAGAGACGTCGGACGACGAACGGCTGGCAACGGTGGCGCGCCAGATACTGGCCGCCATGCCGTGAGATGAATCTCGCAGCGTCGCCCACCCTCCGCCTGTTATGGCTGCTCGGCATGTGCGCGATGCTGATGATCGCGCTGGCGCCGTTTTCGAGCTACGTCGCCGCGCTGCCGTTCATCCGGGCGGAGTGGGGGATCGGCAACACCATGGCCGGCCTGGTATTTTCGGGCTACCTGGCCGGATACGCGGTGTCCGCGCTGTTCGTGCTGCCACTGACCGACAGGCTTCCCACGCGCTGGGTGTTCGTCGTGTCCGCTTCGGTATCCGTCGTGGCGAACGCGCTGTTCCCGCTGGCGGCGTACAACGTCCCGGCGGCGCTCGCGCTCAGGTTCGCCGCCGGAGTCGGACTGGTCGGAATCTACATGCCCGGACTGCGGATAATCGCCGGCGCGTTCCCATCGGAACGGCGCGGCGTGGCGATGGGAATGTACGTAACGTCGTTCTACACCGCCAACGCCGTGTCGCTCGCCGCCACCGGCCTGCTGCTCGGCGGCGCGCCCGTGGTAAGCCTCCCGGAGATGGACTGGCGCGGCGCGTACTTCGCGCTGTCGGCGCTATCGAGCATCAGCGTGCCGATGGCGTTCTTCCTGGTGAGGAGCGCGGGCGGCTCGACGGCGCCGCAAGGCACGGGACGGTTGGACTTCGGCGTACTGCGAAATCCCTTGACGCGGGCGTACATCGCCGGCTACTCGCTGCACGCGGTGGAGCTGTACGCCGTCCGCGTGTGGATGCCCGCACTGCTTGCGGCGGCGCTGGTCGCTCGCGGACACGACGTGGCGAGCGCGGCGGCGAGCGCGGCGACGGTCGGCGGAATCGCGCTGGCCGCCGGCTCGGTGGGACCGGTGCTGGGCGGCGCGGTGTCCGACAAGCTGGGACGCGCGCGGAGCGCGATGGCGATATTCGCGCTGAGCGGGCTGTTGAGCCTGGCCTTCGGCTGGATGACCTTCGCGCCGTGGCCCGTGATCGTGGGTGTCGCCTGCGCGCTAGGCTGGGCGATCTCGGCGGACTCGTCTATCTACACCACAGCCGCCACCGAGACCGCGCCACCCGGCGCGCTAGGTTCCACTATGGCGCTGCAGGCGTTCCTCGGCTTCATGGGCGGAGTCGCTGGGCCGGTTGTGATCGGCGCCGCGCTCGACGTCGTTCCGGACGCGCTGCGCTGGGGCGTCGGATTCAGCGCCGTCGCGTTGCTTTCCGTAGTCGCCATAGCTACGCTGTATCCGATCCGTCGCCACGCTCACCCAGGCGCGCCAAGCGCCAATGAAGACGCCAAAGGACAGCCATGACTCAATCCACGCCACTGTCGTCCGAACCAATCCGCGCGGTCCTGTTCGACCTAGACGACACGCTGCTGGACACCTTGGAGGCAGTCGTTCGCCTCCAGCGCCACTGGTACAGTACGCGACCCCGCATGAACAGGCCCGCGTCAGAGGAAGAGTTCGTCGCCGCGATGCTCGAACCGCTGCCCGAGCCATTCAACCCGAGGGACGTGTACGTGAGGATGCTAAACATCTGGCCCGGGTGTTTCGACAGCGTGGACGAAGGCATGGCCGCCCACCAGGAAACGATGCCCCGCATGGTGCGCCTCGACTCCCGCGTCGAGGCGATGCTCCGCGACCTGCGAGCGTCCGGCGTCCCGACCGGAGTGGTCACCAACGGTCCGACCGAAGAGCAGTGGAACAAGATGCGAAATACCGGCATCTCCGATCTCGTGGACGCCGCTGTCGTTTCGCAAGAGTTCGGCGCGAACAAGCCAGATCCGTCCATATTCCGACGCGCTCTCGAATTGATAGGCGCGGAGCCGTCCGAGACCATCTTCGTCGGCGACAACGCGCTGGCCGACATCGGCGGCGCCCACGGCGTCGGCATGAGAACCGCGTGGATGCGCCACGGCCGCGAGTGGCCAGTGGCAGCGTTCCACCCGACGCACATGCTCGATGCAGTATGGGAGGTGAGGGGAATGGTGGGGGTTTAGGGGTGGGAGAATGACGCTCATTCCGGGCCTGAATCGCTTTTTGTCCAGTTGACTTGTGCTGACTGACCGCGCATAACGCCCTAAACTGGTGCCATAACACATCGGAAGGGCAGGTGAGCCGAACATGGCAGACACCCAATTGGACTTGCACGGCAAGACATGGCGCGAGTCGCAGGATGAGTTCATCACGTTCTACAACGCCGCGCTCGATAACGGCAACGGAAGCGGGGTAACGCTAACGGTAGTGCACGGCTACGGCTCTACCGGCGAGGGCGGAGTCCTACGCCAGCGGCTGCGTTGCTATCTGGACAGGCTCGGCGACTATCTGGAGTACACGCCCGGCGAGCGGATGGATGGCAACATGGGCTGCACCTACATCGCGCCAACCGAGCGCATCCCAACCCTGGAAGACGCGCTTGCTGCTGACGTCCTCAAGTTCTGCGAAACTGGCAAGACGCGCAGCAAGATAACCGGCAAGTTCCGGAGACACGGGCAACCGAAGGTGCTAAACGCGATACGCTCCCTCGAACGGCAGGGGCGGATGGTGAAGCGGATCAACAGGCGTGGGATGCCGGTGTATGGGGCCAGATAGAGTAAAGGATAGTGATATGACGAATCGCAACTACTACAAACCATACAGAGCTCCTCTAAGCGGCCCGATCATCGGTGAAGTCGTGAAGCTGCTCCAACTCGACTTGGGTTCGGACAGGATAAAGAAGAACGCCCAGAGGCTCTTTCGCAACGGTCGCATATCTGAGGACAAGAAGTCTGAGGTATTCGAGACCATCGGCGCTGCCGTCGCTGACCTTGGACTGATCCCTGAACTGCCGTTTATGGAGCAGAAGGAGATGACGCTCGACCGCACCATCGCCCTGTGCTTGATCATGTGGTCAGAGAACTGGGATGGTCTAGTAGGCAGGATGCGTGCATCATCGGCGCCGGTAGATCGGCCAGACCTAGCGGCGGTTGCCTATTTCCGGCTAGCAATCATTGACTTGGCGTTGAGGGTATCCGCAGTGTTATGGCTAGCGGACACTCCTACTCCTGAAGAAGGAGAACCAGCTTGGGTGCAAGCCAAGGGAGGTTCAGATTTTCTGAAACAACTCATTAGCCAAGCAGGAATCACACATGAACAATTCACCGATACGGTCAACGTCAGTCCTACCGCCGCCGATAATTGGCTCTATGCGAACACGAGACCGCATTCCGAGAATATTCTCATGATCGCGGAGAAGTTGGCTCCCCTCATTGATGGATATGAGGTTGACGACCTCAGTCGAAAGCTCCACCTCCATTACATACTCTACAGTATCGGAGATTTCTTAGAATCTCACATTGGGCGCGATCATGTGATTGAACTCGGTACCGCGTTGATGCGCTTTGTAAGCCGAAATCTGGCTGGACTGAGAGAATTCAGCAAACTATCGTACGAATCGGGCGCTAAGCGCCAAGTATTTGTCCTGATATACGGCGTTCGATTCATCTCGTGCGAACACTTGCTTCGCGCGTTGTGGCGACAAGAGGAAGACCCAGTGTGGTCAGCCGACCTAGACGCCGCGTTCAAGCCGTGGGATCAGAGGTTGACCAACGTTCTCCGCAATCTTGGTGCCCTCGAAGAAGTCGTTCAGCGCACCCATGAACATACCGGCATCCCCAAAGAGTTCATTGAGGCGAATTTGGAAGCGGCTCTCCGGATCCGCCAATCTGACCAGACCAGTTCCCGAGCGCAAGAGATAACAGAATTGGAGGGGATAGCTCAGCTCATCGGGGACGATGTCCCAGAACTCATCGCCGAACAGCTAATGCGACTTGCGATTCAGGCGCGAGACTCGGGCGATTTCGTTACGGCGGTTGACCTAATGCGAGAGGCGGTCACTCATGAGCCTGACAGTTCATGGTATCACTTCCATCTTGGTGGCGCGCTTGGCGAATTAGGTGTGGTGGACGAGGGCATTTTGGAATGTCAGATAGCGACTCAGCTTGATGATTCATGGGAACTGCCAAAAGTGGAAGTAGGAATCATCTTGCTGAACGCCGATCGTCCAGATGAAGCCCGAGAACACCTTGAGGCAATCGCAGTGAACGATGAAGACCTATCATCACATCTCGCCCTGAACCTTGGAGTTGCCCGCCGAAGAACTGGAGACCATGAGGGCGCGTTGCAGATGCTGGGAATCGCTATCGACAAAAGTCCGGACAACGGGATGGCGCTGGACAACGCGGCGCATTGCGCTTTCGTTACTGGCAATCCTAAATGGGGCCGAAGCCTAGTCAAGCGAGCCAGAAATCTGGGATACGAGGAGACCTACCAAGCATGGCGAGAAGGCAAGTACTTGGCGAAGAATCTACGCAAGGCCGGCGTTCACAACTGAGCCACCCGCTCCCGCCACGCCTCAATGATCTTCTCGTCGTGCGGGAAGACTAGCTGGGGCAGGGCGTCGGACGGGAAGAGCCGCGCGTCTTGGGTCTCGTCGGCGGCGGTGGGGTCGCCGCTTACGATTGTTGCGGCGTAGGCTACGACGATGGTCTGGTCGCCGCGACGCGAGTACACGCCCAGCAGACCGTCGAGGCGAACTTTTACGGTCGTCTCCTCCTCCACCTCCCGCACGGCGGCTTCCTCCACCACTTCGAACCTGTCCACGAAGCCGGACGGGAACGCCCACTTGCCGAACATCGGATCGATGTCGCGCTTGACCATCAGTATCTTGTCGTCGAGCGACGCTACCACCACCACGGCCACTTTCGGGTCGAGAAACACCACCGCGCCGCACTCGTCGCACTTCGGACGCTGCCTGCCCGCGACGTCCGCCCGTCCCATTCTGGAGCCGCAGCGGTGGCAGTATGTGTAGTCGGATGCCATATGGATGTTCCAATCCTCCTATGCCAGCGCCGGCAGTTCGTCGGCAAGCCGCTCGATGCGCTCGCGCTCCGGCACGCGCGCGCCATTGTATCCTACATCGCGCCCTGCCGCTCGCCTGTTCAGGGCGAGCCGGCCCCGTTTGACCGCGCCCGCGCCCAAACCTATAATTGCCCAAAACTGCGTTGGGCGGCGCGCCGCGCGACCAATACCCACAGCGAGAAGAGGTAATCAATTGGCGTCCATGAGAGAAAACAGGGTAAAGGCGAAGTTGAACAGGGGAGAGGTGTCGGTTGTGCTGTCCGGGCATTTGACGCCCGATATAGTGGACTCGCTGGGGCCGCTCGGCTTCGACGGGGTCTGGATCGAGGGCGAGCACGGCCCTGTTGACTACAAGGACATACCCGACCTGACGCGCGCGGCGGACATCTGGGGCATGACGTCGGTGGTGCGCGTGAACCAGAACGTGCCGGGCGTCATCTACCGGACACTCGACGTCGGAGCGCAGGGAATCGTGGTGCCGCACGTGAACACGAAGGAAGAGGCCGAGGCCGTCGTCAGCGCGGGCAAGTTCGCGCCGCTGGGCGAGCGCGGCATGTTCGGCAGCCGCCAGAGCTATGGCGTGGATAACTACTTCGCCGAGGCGAACGACCAGAGCCTGCTAGTCGTTCTGATAGAGGACATAGTGGCGGTCAACAACCTGGATGAGATTCTCACAGTCGATCACATAGACGTCTTCTTCGTCGCGCCGAGCGATCTGGCGCAGTCCATGGGATACATCGGCCAGCTGAGCCACCCTGAGGTCGTCGGCACGATCAACGGCGCGCTGGACAAGATATCCGCCGCAGGGCGCACTCCCGGCGCGCTCGCCAGCGACGCGAACGTCGAGGCTTACATCGAGCGCGGCGTCAAGTTCATGATGACAGGCTGGCCCGCGTGGGTAGCGTCCGGCGCGGCGGCGTTCCAAGAGAAGGTGGCGAACGCGGCGGGGTAAGACGCCAGAATCTAACGCACGGGCGCGAAGGCGCAAAGGAAAGAATCAATTTGAGATTCATTGCGTCTTTGCGCCTTTGCGTTTAACCCTTTAGGAGCCTGATTCGTCGTGAGCGCTCTCCAACAGGCATTGCCGCTCAATAGATTGCCGCCGGACACGCTCAACGCGCTATGCGCGGTGGGCGACGCCGCTGAACGCGCGGGCGCGGAGCCTTACCTTGTCGGCGGCGCGGTGCGCGATATGTTGCTCGGACGCGCTGGGAACGCCGATCTCGACATCTCCCTAGTCGGCGCGGATATGGCTACGTTCGACGCAATCGCCTCGCTGACCGGCGGCAAACTCACAAAACGTTCGCAGTTCAACACAGCGCGGCTGGCGCTGGGCGAGATAGCGATTGACCTGGCGATGGCTCGCGCGGAGGAGTATCCAACTCCCGGCAGCCTGCCGGTCGTTCGCCCCGCCGATTCTATGCGCCAGGACTTGGCGCGGCGCGACTTTTCGATCAACGCCATAGCGGTATCGCTGTCCGCCGCGTCTTGGGGTGAGCTGCTGGATCCGCATGAGGGCAGGGCAGACCTAGACGCGGGCCTGATACGCGCGCTGCACGCGGCGAGCTTTCGGGACGATCCGACGCGGATCTTTCGCGCGGCGCGGTATTCTGCGCGGCTGGACATGGCGCCGGAGCCGGATACGCTGGGTTGGGTTCTCGATTCAACGCGGTTCATCGCCCGCCTGTCGCCGGAGCGTGTACGCAACGAGCTCGAGCTAATCTTCAACGAACCGGATTCGGCAAGCGCGGCGATGATGCTGCTCGACGCATGGGACGCGCTGTCGGCGATACACCCGTCTCTGCGCTACGACGCGCGGCCGTGGGAACAGTTCCCGTCCGAGACTTCCGGGTTGGGGCCGCAAGAGCGCGCCGGCGTCGGCTACGCGCTGCTGTGCCTCGGCGCGTCGGATGCGGACGCGATCGCGATCGTCGCGCGGCTGCGTCCCAACGCGGCGTCGAGACGCGCGATTCAGGACACGGCGAGTCTTCGACGAATCGTCGCGTCCGAAACCATGCAAATCAGGGACCTCTCCAACAGCGATTTGGCTTCGATGCTGGACCCGCTGAGCGAGAGCGCGATACGCGGCGCGGCGCTGTCGTCGGCGGACGCGGCGCGACGGCGGTTCGAGGAATACTTGTCGCGCCACCGCGACGTCAAGCCTCACCTGACCGGCGACGACCTGATACGCATGGGCATCCAGCGCGGACCGGAAGTGGGACGGGCGCTGGCTCGCCTTCGAGCGGCGCGGATCGACGGAGACGCAACGACCGCCGAAGACGAGCGCGCCTTGGTCCGCGGGCTAACCGCCAACTAGCCGACAGCCACCCCCGCGCCTAGTCCCGGCTCGGTCATGCCGGATGGGTCGAGTATCTCATCAAGCTCGTCGGAGGACAGGTCGGTCTTGACCAGCGCAACTTCCTTCACCGTCTGCCCCGTCGCCTGCGCCTCCTTGGCTATGTCCGCCGAGGCGTCGTAGCCTATGTGCGGGACCAGCGTCGTTACGATGGCGAGTCCGCGCTCCACCATGTCGGGACCGGCGCTGGTGGCCTCCAAGCCGCTCACGCACTGGCGAGCCAGGTTGCGGGCCGAGGCGGCGAGCAGATCTATGGACTGCAATAGGTTGTACGCCGCCACGGGCATCATGACGTTTATCTCGAAGTTGCCCGACTGTCCGGCGACGGCTATCGTCGCGTCGTTGCCAATGACCTGCGCGGCAACCTGGCAGACGGATTCGGGTATGACCGGGTTGACCTTGCCGGGCATGATCGAGCTTCCGGGCTGGACTTCCGGCAGCATAATCTCGCCGATGCCCGCGCGGGGGCCTGAGCCGAGCCAGCGGATGTCGTTGCTAATCTTCATCATGCTGACGGCGACGGTCTTGAGCGCGCCGCTGGCCGCCACGATGTTATCCAGCGTACTCTGCGCCTGGAAGTGGTTGGATGTCTCGCGCACCGGCACGCCGAGCGCTTCCGTCAGCTTGGCGCAGACGCCGGCTGCGAAGTCCGGGTGCATGTTGACGCCGGTGCCTACCGCCGTGCCGCCCAGCGCGACTTCCGACAACTCGTTCTCGGCCTCGCGCAGCCGCGCTATGCCGCGCTCCATCTGGCCCGCGTAGCCCACGAACTCCTGGCCCAGACGAACGGGCGTGGCGTCCTGCAAGTGCGTCCTGCCAGTCTTCAGCACCGGCATGAATTCGTCGGCCTTCGCTTCGAGGTCTGCCTGCAACTCTTCGAGGGCGGGTATCAGGTCGAAGTGAATCGCGCGCAGGGCGGCGACGTGTATCGCCGTCGGTATGACATCGTTCGACGACTGGCCCAGGTTGACGTGATCGTTCGGGTGTATAGGATCACGCGACCCCTTGGCGCCTCCCAGCATCTCTATGGCGCGGTTGGAGATGACCTCGTTGGCGTTCATGTTCGTCGAGGTGCCGGAGCCGGTCTGGAAGATATCCACCACGAACTGGTCGTCGAAGTCCCCGCCCGCCACCTCGCGCGCGGCGGCGACGATCGCATCCGACTGCTCAGCGTCGAGCGCGCCGAGCTCGTGGTTCACCTGCGCCGCCGCGAGCTTGATGGACGCTATCGCCTCGATGAACGATCGATTGAAGCGCAGATCGCTTATAGGGAAGTTCAGCCGAGCGCGCATCGTGTTCGCGCCGTAATAGGCGTCTATCGGCACGTCGAACTCGCCCATCGAATCGCGTTCGGACCTGAATCTTTCTGGTTTTGTCAATTCTGTCTCCTTACAGGTTGCTCTTGAGAAACTCCGCCACCACCGCCGCGACCTGGTTCTCATAGCCGCGCATCGTGTGATCGGCGCCGACCATCTCGCGGAATTGGACGGGACCGCGACAGTCGTCGAGTACGCGCTGGATTTCGACTGACGGCGCCACCCGATCTTCGGAGCCGACGATCACCAGGCGTGGACGCTTATCGCGCGTGAATCTGCGGCTTCGGAGCGCGCCGAGCGTGGGGGCGATTAGCGCGAACGCGGAGGCGCGGCGCAGCTTGCCAAACCCGTCGAGGATGGTAGTCGCGCCGGTTGAGTAGCCGACGAGCGCGATCCGCTTGCGGCTGACAGACGGCCATTGCCGCATCACGTCCAGGGCGGCGCGAACGTCGTCCCGCTCCTTTTCGCCGCCCGTGAACTCGCCCTCGCTGCCGCCCACGCCCCGGAAGTTGAATCGCAGCGCGTACATGTTCTCGCGCACCGCGGCGGCGCACACGGCGGATACCACAGGGTCGTTCATGCTGCCGCCCAGCGCGGGGTGAGAGTGGCACGCGACGACGGCGGGAGCCTCGGACGCGCCGCCATCCGTAGGCGACGCGAGCACGCCCTCTAGCTCCAGTTTCTTGACGTAGAAGCCTATGGCTGACTGGCGCATCATGGGCTAACGCCTCAGCCACTCGGTGAAGAAGTCGGACGTTATCCGCCCGACCTCGCGTTCCTGTCCGCGAAAGAAGTGGTCCGCGCCCCGCACCAGCTCAGCCTGCCTCGGCTCGGCGTAGCGGCGCGTCAGGAAGCGGAACTGGCCCGCCGGGAAGTTGTGGTCGTCATCGCCCTGAACGAACAGCTTGGGCTGCAGCAGCTCCTGGCCGCTGAACGTCTGCAAGTACCTGGAGGGACAGGCGATAGAGGCGACGGCCTGCGGCAGCGGCGAGTCCTTGGCGCACTGGAGCGCGACCGCTGCGCCGAAGCTGTATCCGGCGATTCCGATGCGGCTGCCGTTCACCCCGTCGGTCAGCGACAGCGTGTCTAGCGCGGCGTCCGCGTCATCCGTCTCGCCCGAGCCCCACGAGAACGCGCCCTCGCTCTCGCCAACGCCCCGGAAGTTGAAGCGCATTACCGCTAACCCGCTCGCCACCAGCGCGTCCGCGACTCCGATCACCACGCCGCTGTGCATATTGCCACCCTGCCGCGGGTGCGGGTGGCACACAACGACACCCGGCGCGCCGCGATCATCGGAGACGTCGGACGGGGGCGGCATGTGCAGGAAGCCCTCCAACCGGAGGTCTCCGCTATTGATGGTGATGGGCTGGGGCGTGATGTGGGTTGTCATGATTCGGTGTCTGCGCGCGCCGGCGCGTCTCTGTCGGGGTCAGCGCGTCTCAATTGTAGCGCACCTTTGGGAGCGGGCGCATCTTGTGAAGAATCACTGCGCCACAATAGACCCGAACGAACGCTCCAACTCACCGTCATTCAACATATCGTCAATCACTTCGTTTAGTCTTCGCCCTATCAGACTGCCCGTTCTCTGGTATCCCAAGTTCCGCGCTGTTTGAGATACGACCTCGCTTTGCGAGCCGCCGTACATTTGCCTGACGGTAGCCAAAACCGCCATCCGAAGCTCATCTTTGGATATTTGATCAATCGTCCTTCGTTCTCCATCCGAGCCCGGCTTTCTTGGACGCCTGGTTAGCTGTTCGTCACTTGTCCACACAAAATCGTCTCGACTTCGGATATGCTCGTTGGCTACCTCTGACGCGATCACGCTCTTGATCCATTCCCTGCCTTGGAGATCTCCCCGGCGGTCGAATATACGCTTGATGACAATTTCTATGTGAACCGGACCCTCGACCTCTGCTACACGGATTATTTGGAGCGTAAGAAGATTCGATGGAGGGAAGGCGTTTAGATCCGCTTTCACGTACTCATCGAACTCTGCGCTATCCCGCGCCGGAACTTCTACGCCACCGCCGACCGGCGCGTTCACCGATTCAGGCTGCGGCGCGATCGGCGAAGGCTGCACGGGAGTTGACGGCAAGGGAGGGCTTTTCCTCGCTTCTTCCAACGCCGCCTCGATTGCGGCAATCTCGCCCTCCGGGTTCCTAACCCAAGACGTGGACCACACCCGATGAACGCGCCAGCCCAGCCCTTCCAGAACCCGCTGTCTAAGCCAGTCTCGGTCTCGCGCCGAGGGCGAACTGTGATAGGCGGCACCGTCGCACTCTATCCCCAAGTCCATGCCGGGGCCGTCTTCCGCCAGTATCGCCAAGTCAATTCTATGCCCGCCGATGCCTACTTGCCTTTCAATGCGATGGCCGCGCGCTTCCAGCGCCCTGCCGACGGTCTCCTCGAATGGCGCATGCGCATCGAACTCAACTCCATCATCCTCCGCCGTTTCATCCTGAGTAGCCATGTTCGGGTTCGCCGAGTACTCTAAGAAACTGCGAAGCAGGCGCGCCCCTTGGCTTGTGGCGGTGATGTCTGAAGGCTTGAGAGAGTGCACGGTTGAAAGGCGCAGCTTCGCCCTGGTTATAGCCACGTTCAGCCGTCGCTGTCCGCCTTGCGCGTTAATCGGCCCGAACCTGTTGAACGTCCGGCCTTGCCGGTTTGGGCCGTAGCCGACGCTGAGAATCATGTGGTCTCGCTCGTCTCCCTGAACATTCTCCAGATTCTTTACGAAGAACGGCTCAGTAACATCGTCTGCGAATCGGGCGTCATGGCCGCGCTCGTCCAGACGTCTGTCGTCAATTATCTGCGAGATGAGGTCGGCTTGCGTTCTGGACATAGCCACTACACCCACGCTCTCGTCGGATGGACGACACCGCATATGCTCGAACACCAAGTCCGCCACCCTTTCCGCCTCCGCCTCGTTCACGCGACTCTCAAAGACCCCGTCCTCAACATAAACGTCGTTCATGCCCAGCCAACCGTTTCCATGTCTTGGCGACGGGAATGTAAACAAACGGTCATCGTAGAAGTGACGATTTGAGAACTGAATCAGCCTTTCGTCTCGGCTGCGATAGTGAACGTTTAGATGCGCCTCAGCGAACAGACTGCCCGACTGCCCAATCGCGGCGTCCAAAATGCTCTCCATGTCGGCTAGCTGATCTGGCTGCTCTTCGTATTCGTCGTCAGCGAAGTCATCGGAGTCGCCCGCGCCGCTCCTGAAGAAGTGCGTAGGAGGAAGCTGTTTCTGGTCGCCCGCCAGCACAATCTGCTTGCCTCTAAGTATCGCTGGAATGGCGTCTTCTGGGAACACCTGCGACGCTTCGTCGAATATCACAACATCGAATCCAAGCGTTTCCGATTCCAAGTCCGATATGGGAAGATACTGGCTGACCGCGAGCGGACTCATCATGAAACACGGCTTGATGGCACCGATGAGCAACGGAATCCGCTCGATGAGCTGTTTCACCGGAAGTTGGCGACGCCGCTTGTTGAGTTCGTGGTTAAGCGTCCCTAGCTGACCCGCTGCCGTTGACGCGCTTGCGGTGTTGGGCATTTCCTCAAATATCCTGCGCCGCACTTCATTGCGCGCAGCGACGGGGAGAAACTCGTCTAGCTGCTTGAACTTTGCCCTGCTATCGTCCTGTCTGGCGGAAGTGAAGTTCGCAAGAGCGGGTTCTTCGGAATATGCCCAGTCCAGCCAAGCCGAAGTTATGCGGCGCTCCACTACGCCCGGCGCGTCCTCAGCGCTTGGGGCGACGGCGTATATCGCATCGAACGCGCCTTCTGAAATCGCAGTTTCCAGTTCGCGGACGGCGGCGCGGTAGATGAGCCAGTCGCCTGCCCCGTCCGCGCGCTCCGACAGGTCACTTGCCCATTCGATGATCTGCTCAAAGAGCGCGTCGTCCCACTCAGACCATCGTCCAACGGCGAAGTCGAAGCGTTCCTCCAAAGAGCGAATCGCTGTATCGAACGACGAGACCGCCCGTTCCAGACTCGCTGCCATGTCGCCATACCGCTCCGGCTCCATCGGCTCGGCGCAGTGGCGAGCCAAGGCGTCCGACGCGCGTCCTCTTTCGAGAAGCGATTGAAGTTTTCCCACCCATTCCAGCGCTTCGCTGACGTTGCTCCAGTCCGTATCGAAGCCGGCGTATCTTGCGCCAAAGTCGGCCCTGCGCGCGTCCGCCGTGGACTCCTGCTCGCGCTCCATTTCCCGGACACTCTTGCCGCACTTCAGCAGGGACGCCAAAGTTTCCAAGTTGTCTATGCGCCTCAATGCAACTTGCGACGGGGCTTCAATCGCGGACCTCAGCCTGTTCAGCGTTGGACCGCATAGGTTCAGCAATTCGGAAAGCTCGGACAGGTTGAGCGAACTGTCCGATGCGCCGTTAGCCTGCTCATGCAAGCCCAGCGCCGCCATGTGTTCCCGCGTCCGTCGCAGAAGGCGGTCCACGTTTGCCGCTTTCGTTTCACACGTCCCACGCTGCCGCTGATCCGTCAAAATTGCCAAGGGAACCCTAGAGCCGCGCCAGTCGCCTACAAGTTCCCAAACATCGGAGGCGTATTTGATTAGTCCATTCCAATCCGTGTTCCTGCGCTGATACAACCGCCCGAACAGCTGCCAAAGAGCGTCCTCGCCCGCCTCCCACTCCGCTCTAAGGCCGTTTATTCGCGCCGCCAATTCGACGTAGCCGCGTTCATCTTCGAAGCTCAACTTTCCGGCGCTGACTTTCGCGCCGCGCAACAGGTTCCTGTCTCTCTTGTAACTCCCGGAGAAGAGGCGACGGACGCCGCTTTGGTGATCGGTTCGGTACCTCGTCACCATCCTCAAATCTACGCTTTCTAGCATCGCCTCTTCAAACATCGAAAACAGAATGCGTTCCTTTTCGGTCAGATCGTTGGCAAGCCTTCGCGCGTCATCCACCGCTATCCTGACGCGCTGCTGCGCGCCGGGCGCCAGCAGAGGCTCCGGCACAGGGTTGAGCTCAGCCGCCTTGTACGCTGTCGCTGTCAGTTCGGCGATTTCAGCTAGGGTAGCGGGGGCGTCCAGATTCATGAAGGCGGCAAACTCGGAAGCCGCGCTTCTGAGTTCGCCTATCGAGGCGTTCAGCGACTCCATTTCGCGGAACGCACCCAAGCCAGGGCGCGCAAGAAGGGCGGAGTAGTCTCTGCCCAGCAACTTCCTCAGCAGTTGAGCCTCGCGGGGTTCCAGTTCCATCAGCTTCGACAGAGACTCAAAGTCCCAATCGGGCAGGTCTTCTCCGAAGTAGGGCGCGAGTCTCTCCAACAAGCCTTGCCGCGCGCGCTGCGAATCCGCGTCCTCTTTGGCTATCTTCTGCAACCCCTTCCGCGCCTTGAGAGTCAGCCACTTTGCGGGAACGCCTGGGGCGCTGGATAGATGGCTTGCGATGTTCCGAGTCCTTGCAACCTGCCCGCGCGAACGCGGCTTGCCCAAGCCTAGCCCTTCGCCGATGCCCGCAGTGTCGTCCGCAAGGCGGTTGACCGCCGCGATAAGACTCGCCATGTCATCACGCACAATGTTGGCAAGTTCGAGAAACTGCGTCATAGGCCTAAGCGCGCGCCAAACGCTGGTGTGATGCTCGCGGTACTCTGCGGGATGCTGGGCTATCCTCCCTGCCGCCGAGAGGATGGCGGCAAACTGGCGAGACGTCATCGCGCCGATGTCCTCCACCTCGAACGCCGCGTGCGGCTTGTCGCGCAGTTCGGCAAAACGCCCGTGCATCGTGAAGACAGACTCGCCCAGCGGCTGGCGCGCGTCGTGAAGAGCGCGCACGGTGCGGTTGAGCTCGTCTCTCAGCGCAGCGTGAGCTTCGTAGTCGAACTGACCCGGACTCACTTGCCTAGCGTCGTTGACCGACTGCCTTAGCTGTTCGTAAACGCTAGTCTTGCTGCCGCGTTCGCTGTGCAGATCAAGGCAGAACACGCCAAGCCCCACGTCGTCCATACGCCGCTTCACAACATCGAGGGCGGCGGTCTTCTCGCTGACGAACAGCACTGTCTTGCCCGCCGCAATCGTCGCCGAGATGATGTTCGCTATCGTCTGGCTCTTGCCCGTTCCCGGCGGGCCATGAATGACGAGGTTCGCGCCCGACTTCGCGGCTTCCAACGCGATAAGCTGGCTGTAGTCCGCCTCCATCACCGCGTTCTGTTCGCGGACGTTCAGCAAGTCGTCCAAACCGCCGGCGACTTGACCCTCCATCTTCTCTACCAGCACGGCGCGCGGAATGTTCTCTGATTCCATGCGCGCAGGCGACTTGTCCCCCGACAGTCTCCGCACGATGGGATGACTCGTCCCGTTCCGCCGCACCCGCTCCAGATCCTGCCACATTGCCAATTTGGAGTAGGCGAAGACCGACAGGTAAACGGACTCTTCAACGCGCCATCCGCTTCTGGACTCCACCAGCGAGCGCACCTTCCTCAAGTAATCGCCTGCATCGCCGTTGCCATCGAAGGGCGGCAGCTCCAGTCCGAAGTCCAAGCGCAACTTCTCGGATAGGGTAGGGTTGCCCGCAATGTCGTCGTCGTCTTCGGACAGAACGAAAGGCTCGGAAGGGGAAACCTTGTCTAGCTGGGCCGGAAGCAGCAGCAGAGGGGATACCGCCTCCTCTCTATCCTTGTCTATCCAGTGGAGCATTCCCAGCGCCACCGACAGTATGTTCAGCCCCTGCTCCTCTTGCCATTCCCTGGCGCGCTTTCGCAGGTTGGTGAGCCTGCGCTGGAGTTCCGCCGTTGGGCAGTCGCCGCGGATGTCGCCGGGGACCATCGCATCCCAGTCGTTGTCGTCCGCGCCCTTTCGCCGCCGCGTCTCCACAAAGTCAAACTTCAAGCCGCGCCTCGCCCTGCTCAGCGCCTTCGCTATGCTGTCCGGGGTATGCTCATCAATCATCACGGCGGTTCTGCCGGGCTTGAAGTAAAGCAACCGATTGCGCCTATCAAGCTGGAGAAGTTTCTTCTGCCAATCTTCGACAACGCCTGCAATGTCTGCCCCGCAGCCAATGCCCGACTTGGATTCTATGAAGTTGTCCGCGCCATAACTGTCCATGACCGCACCATACACCGCGCCGCGCTACAAATCCAGACTGGTTGACCTGTTTGAGCGGGGCGCAGGTTGTAAATTGACAACCTCTTTGGTCAAAATCCCCCTATGGCGTTGCCAACCGACGCTTGATAGAATGAACGCGGCGGGGCATGAGCCGCGCGCGAGCCGATAGGGAGGTTTTGGCGAATGAGAGAAGTGGATCTGCGCAGCGACACGGTTACGCATCCGTCCGAGGAGATGCGGAGGGCGATGTACGAGGCCGAACTCGGCGACGACGTGTTCGGCGACGACCCCACGCTGAACCGGCTGGAGGCGATGGCGGCGGAGAGGTTCGGCAAGGAGGCCGCCGTATTCGTAGCCAGCGGGACGATGGGCAACCTGGTGTCTGTTCTGGCGCACACCACGCGCGGCGACGAGATAATTCTCGGCAACCAGTCGCACATATTCCGCAGCGAGGCGGGCGGCTCGTCCGTGCTCGGCGGCATATCGTTCCACACCGTGCCGAACGACGCCCGCGGGATGCTGGATCCCGACGACGTTCGCGCCGCCATCCGCCCGAACGACCCCCACATGCCGCGCACCGCGCTGGTGTGCCTGGAGAACACTCAGAACTCCTGCGGCGGCGCGGCGCTGACCCAGGACGACATCAGCTCGATTGCGGACGTCGCGCACGAGAACGGGCTTGGGCTGCACATAGACGGCGCGCGCATCTTCAACGCCGCCGTCGCGCTGGAAGCGCCGGTGGCCGAGCTTACTAGCGACGCGGACTCGATCACGTTCTGCCTGTCGAAGGGGCTTAGCTGTCCGGTCGGCTCGGTCATCGTCGGCTCGGCGGACTACATCCAGGAGGCGCGACGCTGGCGCAAGATGGTAGGCGGCGGCATGAGGCAGGTCGGCGTGCTGGCGGCGCCGGGCATCGTGGCGCTCGACTCGATGGTCGACCGGCTTGCCGAAGACCACGCCAACGCGCGCAAGCTCGCCGAGGGGCTTGCCGAGATAGACGGCATCTCTATAGACCCCGACGCGCTGCCTACCAACCTCGTCTTCTTCGAGGTAGAGCGCGAGGACCGCGCTGAACTACACGCCAAGCTGGTAGAGCGCGGCATAAAGGGCGGAGGCGGCGGACGCCGCTGGCGCTACGTAACCCACTACGGCATCACCGAGTCGGACATAGACTACACGCTGGAAACGGTGCGAGACGTGTTTGGGGAGGGCTGAGTCTTCACTCTGATCTTGGGCAAAGCCATGCGGGGCGGGATGCCGACCGGCGGTTCCGCTCCGTTCGCCGTTAATCTAGCCGAAATCGCTCACTTGCCACTCAGGACGCTACATCCCCCTCGCTCCTCTCTCCCAACTCGTGTCTCATCGCCATGCACCTGCTGATCAACAATGCGCGGTTTCGGCTGTTCTGGGTGGCTTGCATCTTCAGCGACGTCAGCCTGATCGCCTACTGGACGATTCACGGCTGGCTCGCGCTGGAAGTCAGCGACTCGGTGTTCTGGGTGGGCGCGACCGCCGGAGTGGGCGGCGTGTCGCTGTTCCTGTTCGCGCCCATCGGCGGCGTGCTGATAGACCGCTTCGGCAAGCGAGACCTTGTCAGAGGCGTGGCGACGATTCGCGGCTTGCTGTCCGTGTCGCTCGCCGCGCTCATCTTCACCGATTCGATACAGCTGTGGCACGTGATCGGCTACTCATTCCTGTCCGGGATGACGGCATCGGTGCGCGTGCCGGGCATCAAGACGCTGGTTATGGACTTCGCCGGGCGCGAGAATCTGCTGGCAGGCTCCGCGCTTCGCATGGGTTCCATGACGATAGTGGGCGTGGCCATACCGCTCGCCATCGGGCCGGTGGCAGATACGGTAGGCATCGGATGGGCATACGTGGTCATCGCGTCGGGCGACGCGGTGTTCATCGGCCTGCTGAGCGTTCTGAGAATCCCAAGGCCGGAACAGTCCGAAGCGCCGGTGGCGCGCCGCTCGCCTATACAGGATTTCGTGGCGGGCGCCAGGTACTCGCTCGGCCATCCCATAGTTCGGGTTGTGCTGGGCGTGATACTGGTGAGCGAAGTGTTCGGCTGGTCGGTAGAGCCGATGCTGCCGGTTATAGCGCGGGACACGCTGGGGCTGGGCGCGTCCGGGCTTGGGATGCTGTTCGCGGCCGCGAGCGCCGGCGCGGCGGTGGCGGCGTTCGTCATATCAACGCTCGGAGACGTTCGCAACAAGGGCTGGATGATGGCGGGCGGGATGGTCGCGTTCGGCGCGTTCCTGCTCGCGTTCTCGCTGTCTCGATTCTTCCCGGTGTCGCTCGCGCTGTTCGCGCTCACCGGCGCGGCGACGGCAGTGTACGAGGCGGCGGCGGACACGATAATCCAGGCAGGGGTGGATAGCCGGATGCGCGGGCGCGTCATCAGCTTCCAGACGATGATGTGGGGCATATCGGGAGCGTCCGGCTTCTACACCGGCGCGATGGCGACGCTATTCGGCGCGCCGCTCGCCGTCGGCATAGGCGGCGTCATCGTAACCCTCGCTGGCCTGTGGCTCGCCGCGCGACGGGCGGGGCGGCTGAACTTGTGAGGGGAGCGTTGGTTCATACCGATATGATATTCAGTCCCCGCAACCTCTCGAAATGCCGGCGGTTGTTGGTAAGCAGCGTGAGACCGTGGCGGATCGCGGTGCAGCCTATGAGGATATCCAGGTCGCCGATGAGAGCGCCGGCGGCGCGCAGACGCCCTCTTTCTTGGGCAAATATACGGCAGATTTCATCATCAAGCTGTATGACTTGCACTGCAAGCAGAAAGTT
The DNA here is from genome assembly GCA_034420955.1 of Dehalococcoidia bacterium. Lineage (GTDB taxonomy): Bacteria > Chloroflexota > Dehalococcoidia > Lucifugimonadales > UBA1123 > VXRN01. Next base: position 160,996 of record DAOUKV010000018.1, on the reverse strand, counting down.
TCGCAGTGAGCCAGCTTCGGATTCAGGATCTGTCGAATAGAAGACGCCTTCATAAAGCTCGGCTAGCGACACGACGCTCAATCCCAACCCGCCATCTGCCAACTCGTCGAGGCGACTGACCACAGGTTCACGTCCGTGCAAGTTCTCAATCGCCCAATCAGTGTCAACCAGATACATCATGCGTTATAGACTCGGCTCGACACGCGAACCAGTCAGCCGCGCTTCATATAGCATATGTATAAGGACGTCGGGGTCGTGTTTGCCCTTCCATGCGCCGGCGGATGCTTTCAAAGCTCGACGGACTTCAGCGGGCGAGGGCGCGGGTTCATCTATGTGCAGAATTACTTCGGCGCCGTCTTCGATATCCAGAGAAGCCGTAGGAGTGAGTGCGCCATTAGAATATATCGCCTTGACTTTGGCTTTCATATGATCCTCCTTAGAACGCCCATAGAGATAATGCTTGTAGTTCTTCGCGCCGTCCGTTGGGCCAGGTTCCTTCGGAATATGGGCGAGCGACTTGCGGATTTCGTCGAACGCATCATCGAGCGTAGGGGGTGACGATTCGCGCTCACCCTTCCAGCCGCCGGCGGCGGACATGGTTCGCTTCATCCGCTCCTTGTCCGACCTGCGGGAGGCTACGGATACGTCAATGAGCAATTCCGCCCCCTCTTCAAGATCGTGCGCTTCCATCGGCACGATGACGCCTTTGGAGTATCGCGCTTTCATTCTGCTAATCAAGGCGTCGTCTCCCCGTTCGCTTGCGATTCCACACCCATTCTACCATGCCCGATACGCCGCCGGCCCTGTTCTTATCTGGCTAGGATGACGACGGGGACGTCCCATCCCGCCGTTGGGAATCTCCGTCACCCCCATCCCCCCACCACGCGCGCAGCCGCCCGGCTATCTCAGCCTCGTAGCCGCGGTCGGAGGGGCGGTAGTAGCGACGGCCCTTCAGGTTGTCCGGCAGGTTCTGGGTGGGAGTGAACGCGCCGTCGTGCTCGTGCGCGTACTGGTAGCCCTTGGAGTAGCCGAGGTCGCGCATCAGGCCGGTCGGGGCGTTGCGGAGGTGGAGCGGCACAGGCTCGTTGACAGCCCGCTCGGCGTCGCGGATCGCCTCGCCGATGGCTGCGTAGGCGCGGTTGCTCTTGGGCGCGCTCGCCAGGTAGGCCGTCGCCTCCGCCAGCGGTATGCGGCCCTCAGGCATCCCGACCAAGTGGACGGCCTGCTGCGCGGCGACGGCGACCGTCAGCGCGTTCGGATCGGCCAAGCCCACGTCCTCGGCGGCTAGGATGACGAGGCGGCGCGCTATGAACATCGGATCCTCGCCGGACACGATCATCCGCGCCAGCCAGTAGATTGCCGCGTCCGGGTCCGACGCGCGCACCGACTTGATGAAGGCGGATATGGTGTCGTAATGCTGGTCGCCGGTCCGGTCGTACAGCGTCGCGCGGCGCTGGATGACGTCCTCTACCGTATCGAGCGAAACGACGCGTGCGCCGTCGGCGTCCGGCGACGTGGCGTGGACGGCGAGCTCCAGGGAATTGAGCGCGGCGCGAGCGTCGCCGTTGCTTAGCGAGACCAGCGCGGCGCGGGCGTCGGGTTCTAGGCTCGGCGCCAGGCGGGCCAGTCCACGTTCGGCGTCGGACATCGCGCTATCCAAGATGCGCGATACATGGTCGGCCGAGAGCTGTTCAAGAGTATAGACGCGGGCGCGGGAGAGCAGGGGAGAGATGACCTCGAACGACGGATTCTCGGTCGTCGCGCCTATCATCGTGATCGTGCCGTTCTCGACGTGCGGCAGGATGACGTCCTGCTGCGACTTGCTGAACCTGTGTATCTCGTCTATGAAGACGATGGTCTCGCCACCGCTCATCCCAAGCCGGTCGCGCGCCTCGGAGATGATGTGGCGCAGGTCGGCGACGCCCGACGTTACGGCGGAAACGCGCTCGAAGTGCGCGTCGGTCAGCCTGGCTATCAGGTGCGCCAGCGTCGTCTTGCCCGAACCGGGCGGACCCCACAGCACCATGGACGGCACATGTCCGGCGGCTATTGAGCGCGAAAGGGCGCTGTTCGGCCCGATGACGCGCTCCTGTCCCACGAACTCGGACAGCGAGCGCGGGCGCATCCGCTCGGCAAGCGGCGCGGAGTCGCGCAGACGCTCGCGGCGCGAGTGATCGAAGAGGGTCATCTTGTGGGTTCACCCTCACCCTAACCCTCTCCCTGAGGGAGAGGGGACTTTATGGCCTTCCCCCATCGAGGGGCAAGGAGCTAGCGAATGTCTCGCAGCGCGTCCGCCACCGCATCGTCCTGACCCGGCAGCACGGTTCGCGGATCCAGCATCACGCCGCGGTCCTCGATGCGCGCTATGACTGGCCGTTCGCGCCCGCGCAGCGCCGCGAGAACCATCTCCGGGCTGGAGCCAAGCCGTTCGCAGTTAATTCGCAGCGCGACGGATTCCATCGTCTCGCCCGGCAGGCTGCCGCCGCCGATGGCCGACCTTGCCGGAACGACTGTCGCCACGCATCCGGCGTCGCTCGCCCAGGCCGCCGCGCGGCGCTCCAGACAGTCCAGGGGCGCCGAGATCATCTTCCATACCGGCACTTCGGACAGCGCCTCGCCACGTATGTAGTGCAGCGCTGTCGCCGAAAGCGCCGCCATGCTCATCTTGTCTATCCTCACGGCGCGGGCGAGCGGATGGCGCGAAACGACGTCCACCCATTCGCGCTTGCCGACGATTATACCAGCCTGCGGGCCGCCCATGAGCTTGTCGCCTGAGAAGAAGCCGAGCGCGACTCCGGCCGCTACGCTTTCTTGGGGCATCGGCTCGTGAGCCAGCCCGTAGGGGCGCGTATCCAGGAGGCAGCCGCTGCCCAGATCGTGCAGAACGGGGACGCCGGAGCGAGCGCCCACCTCGACCAGTTCGGCTGTCGTCGGCGCGTGCGTGAATCCGACGACACGGAAGTTGGATGCGTGGACGGAGAGTATCGCGCCGGTATTCTCGTTGATGGCGTTGGCGAAGTCGCTGTCGTAAGTGCGATTGGTCGTGCCGACCTCTACAAGCTCCGCGCCGCTCTGCCGCAGCACGTCGGGAATCCTGAAGCCGCCGCCAATCTCTACCGCCTCGCCCCGCGAGACGATTACCTGCTTGCCCGACGCCACCGCCGCGAGGCCGAGCATGACCGCCGAAGCGTTGTTGTTGACTACGAACGCCGCCTCAGCGCCCGTCGCCTGGCAGATGAGCCGCGATACGTGCGCCTGCCGCGAGCCGCGCGAGCCGGTTTCCAGGTCGAACTCCAAGTCGCTGTACCCCAGGGCGGCGACGCGCATGGCGTCCACGCTCGCGCGGCTCAGCGGCGCGCGGCCCAAGTTGGTGTGCAGCACCACGCCGGTCGCGTTGACGACGCCGCGCGGCCAGGGGCGCCACTTTTCCTCCGCGCGCCGGGCAACCGCTGCGACGACCTGGGGCAGCGCGGGCGGATCGCAGCCGGCGCGCACGACGTCGCGGGCGGCGTCCAACACTTCGCGCACGACGGCTACTATGGAATCGTGCGAATACGCGCCCACCAGCCCGGCGACCTCCGGGTCCGCCAGAGCTTCGCTGACCGACGGGATAGCCCTGAATTTGGCAACCATGCGAAAACGGCTCCTCTCCGGTTGCAGATTATACACTGCCTTTGACGAAACGTCGCAACGATGCTGAGGCGAATCTAACGCAGTGGGGAGGAGGCTCAAAGGAATCTTGCCATGTCTCCCCGGCGTCTCAGTGTTCCACCGCGCCTCTGCGTTAAATTCCCGGCGCTCGGAATGGCATTTGACCGCCTTTCAGACAACCTAGTAGAATGTGAGAACTTTCGCAAACGAGACGGTCAATCGTATGTTCGCAATCGGCCTTACGGGCGGCATTGCCACAGGCAAGACGCTGGTATCGGAAACGCTCAGCGCGCTCGGGGCAACCATATTAAACGCAGACCTTGTGGGGCATGAAGCCTACCTCCCCGGCACTGAGACGTGGCGCGCGGTAGTGGACGCCTTCGGCGAAGACATCGTTGGCGAGGACAGGCAGATCGTCCGGCCAAAGCTGGGCGCGATCGTGTTCAGCGACCCGTCGAAGCTCGAACTGCTCAACTCCATCGTCTGGCCGCGCATCTACGCAATGCTCCAAGAGCGGATAGACGCGCTGGCGTCTGACGGCGTGGAGGTCGTCGTCGTAGAGGCGGCGCTGCTGATAGAGGCGGGCTGGACGCCGATCGCCGACGAGGTCTGGGTTTTGACCGCTCCGCGCGAGACGGCGCTGGCGCGGCTAACCGGCAGGGGACTGCCGCTCGAACAGGCGAACGCCCGAATAGATTCGCAGATGCCGCAGGACGAACGCGTCGGCCACGCAGACGTGGTCATCGCCAACGACCGCGGCAAGGATGAACTGGAACAGGCTGTGCGGGCGCATTGGAAGCGTCGCGTGGCGCCAAGAGTACAAGGAGACCAATAGGCCAGATGACTTCCCCAACGCGCACTCTCTTCCGGAGCTACATCATAGAGGAGTACCACCTCACCGAGGAGCCGTACTACGTGCCGATCGGTGATGAGATCGAGTTGTTCGAGGCTGCGTACGCGCAGAAGATTCCGGTAATCTTCAAGGGGCCGACGGGCTGCGGCAAGACGCGGTTCGTTGAGTACATGTCTTACCGGCTGGGGCAGCCTCTGACGCGGGTTCAGCAGAACGACGGGCCGGGCGGCTCGCCCAATGGCGCCGAAGCGGACGAGCGCGACCATCTGCCCCTGGTTACCATCGCCTGCCATGAGGACCTGACGGCCAGCGACCTTGTGGGCCGATACCTGCTGGAAGGCGACCAGACGGTGTGGATAGACGGACCGCTTACACGCGCCGTCAAGGCCGGCGGCATCTGCTACCTGGACGAGATAGTGGAAGCGCGCAAGGACACGACCGTCCTCATCCACCCGCTGACCGACCACCGGCGCATCCTGCCGGTGGAGAAGCGCGGCGAGCTTCTGGAAGCGGCGGACGGCTTCCTGCTCATCCTGTCGTACAACCCCGGCTACCAGAGCGCGCTGAAGGACCTCAAGCACAGCACGCGACAGCGGTTCATCTCCATTGAGTTCGACTACCCGCCGCGCGACATCGAGGCTGAGATAATCGAGCACGAGTCGAGCTGCGACGGCGACACGGCCATGCAGCTAGCCAAGCTCGGCGAGAAGATACGCAACCTCAAGGAGCACGGCCTCGGAGAGGGCGCGAGCACGCGCCTGCTGATCTACGCCGGCCAGATGATCTCGCAGGGCATCCCGCCGCGCCGCGCCTGTCAGGTAGCGGTCAACTGGGCCGTGACGGACGACTTCAACATCCAGCGCAGCATCGAAGAGTTGACAACCTCGATTTTCGAGTAGGCGAAGAGGCCCTGACTTGGGCTCGACATTCATAGCCAAGACCAGACGCGCGCTCAGAGACCGCGCGCCGTCGGTCGCGGACGGACACTCGATGTCCCCCGCCGCCGTACTATTGCCGCTGTACCGCGTGGACGGGGACATGTGCGTCGTGCTGCAAAAGCGCTCTGAGACCGTCGAGCATCACAAAGGCGAGATCTCGTTCCCCGGCGGCATGGTGGACGCGGCGGACGGCTCTCTACTGGACACCGCGCTCCGCGAGGCGTGCGAGGAGATGGGCATAGACCCTGCCGACGTCGATGTGCTGGGCCGCCTCGACGACACCCCGACCATCAGCGGGTTCATGATCTCCACCTACGTTGGCGTCCTGCCGTCGCCCTACGAGTTCACGCCATCGGAGAGAGAAGTCGCCGAGGTGGTTACAGCGCCGCTGTCGGCGTTGTATGATGCTAACGCGCGACGCTCGGAGGCTCGACTGAAGGAAGGTGCCGTCAATACGATGCCGGTATTCGTGCACGACGGGCACGTCATCTTCGGAGCGACCGCGAGAATACTCGACCAGTTCCTGTCGCTGACCGGCTGAGCCGACACAGGCCAACCCTTTGGCCGCCGTGAGAAGGAGGATTCGTGGCTACACCACAAACGCCCACGCTAGAGCAGTTGAGGACGGAGTTCCGCAGGTTCCCCGCCCCGGTCGTCGAGGAGTTCGACAAGGCCCGCGCGCGTATGCCGCGCACTTTGGATGACGGCAACATCCTCATGTGGGGCAACGCGGGCCTGAAGATAGCCGATCAGACGGTGCGCTCCTGGGAGGCCACCTCTCAGTACTTCCGCGTTAGCCCCAAGGTCGTCGCGTACATGCCGTTCAGCTACTTCATGAAGTGGACCGACTGCGGCGCGGACCTGTGCCGCGAGTCGCCCACGCTGGCCGCCGCCTACTTCGAGGCGTCGCCCGCCGCGATGAGCAAGCTGCGCTCGCGTCACATCGAAAGCTGGGCCTCGCTCGGCGGCAGCCTGTACAAGGGCACTTGGAAGTCTTCTACGCTGGCGTGCAAGTTCTTCACCTTTAGCCCCGCGCTGATGGACAGCCTCACGTTCCAGGAGCTAGAACGCTTCGTCGCGTTCCTGGACGCGCTCGCTCACAGGTCTTACGACCTGTCGGCCGAGTGCCTCGCGCTGGGAGCGCAGATATTCCCGCTCATCGGCGAAGACAAGACGGCGTTCATCACGCTCGCGTCTGCGCTGGTGGATTCAGGCTGGCGCGAGGTCAAGAGCTTCTTCGACGCCGGCGCCAAGGCGCTGCCGAAGATAGACCCGGAGCAGCGCTTCCGCTTCCTGAAGATAGCCGAGGATATGGTTCACCGCGGCGGCTCTAACATTCCGGGCGTGATGCTCGAAACGTCGCAGGCGTTCTCCGAGATAGACCCGGAGCAGCACGAGAAAGTGCTGACGCTCGCCGAGCGGCTGATCGCGGAGTCTCCCCAAGCGGTGCCTGAGTTCATCAAGGCGTCCGCGCAGGTGATGGACAAGCTGTCCATGAACCAGCTCGAACGCTGGTACGAGGAGGGCGTGAACCTGCTGCGCCAGAACCCGGACGGTGGGCTGGCGTACTTCAAGATCGAGTCGGCGCACTCCGAGACGATGCTGGAAGCGCTGTCGTCCGGCGTCGAGTTCGAGCGCATCAAACAGATCATGGAGATGTACTGCCGCGGCCTGGCGGGCGAGGAAGTCAGTCTGGCATCGTCGCCGGAACTTGTAGAGCGCAACATCGGCTGGGTATCCGCCGCATCGCCAACTACGGAAGGCTCGACGGTGTATGTGCCGGATGTGGTTGACCGATACCAGACGAAGGACGAGAACTTCTCTTGGTTCAAGGTCGTCTCAACCCACCAAGTGGCGCGCCTGGAGTTCGGCAGTTTCTTGTTCGAGTTCGACAGCCCCGCCGAGCTGTTCGACGACCTACGCCACGAAGCCGAAGCGCAACGCGAGGCCGAGTCTCCCAACGGCGCCGCGACCAATGGCGCGGTCGACCTGTCCAACGATGGGGCGGATCTGACCGGCGAAGGGCTGGAGCGGGCGTGGATTACCGATATGCAGCGCTTCTTCAACCTGTTCGACGACCGCAAGCTGGCGCTGGACATCTTCACCGTGGTGGAGGACGGACGGCTGGACTTCCGCGTGAAGTACGAATACCCGGGCATCAAGACGGCGTACGAGCGCGTGCAGTTGGATTCGTGCGAGGGCAGGCCGGAGATAACCGAGTTGCCCGCGCGCGAGGCGCTGGTCGAGTTCCTGGTGCGGCTCAGCCTTCAGCAGTACCGCGAGATTCCCGCGCCGAGCGACTACGTGGAGGAGGCGCTCCAGATAACCGCAATCGCGAAGCAGATACTCGACGCCGAGGCGACGGTCGAAGACACCGCAGAGGCGACGCTCCGCATCTACGCCATCGTCTCAGGCATCGCCAACGAGGAAGTTGACGAAGACGATTGGGAAGACGTGGACGTAGATCAGGAGCAGGACGAGGAGTACCAAGACCCGGACGACATGCAGCAGCTAATCCAGCAGATGGCGATGGGCATGGATATGGAGATGCGTCCCGACGCCGAGCAGGACTACGAGTCGTCTGAGGAGGTGGACTACCGCGGCGACTTCAAGCCCGAGCTTACGCAGCTGCTGACACAGCTCCGTATGCAGGAGGGCGGACAAGACGGCGAAGGCGAGCCGATAACGCAGGAGCAGCTCGAGGAGCTTCTCCAAAACTCCGCGGAGCTGGACTTCGAGGCGGTGGAAGGCGACATCCAGGAGACGCAGGGAATGTTCGCCGATAACCTGCTCAAGGAGGCCGGCCTTCAGCTGCCCGACAACCCGGACTTCAGCAACGGCCCGTTCGTCCACGTTGACGAGCAGGGGGATTCGCTGGAGGCCAACGAGCCGCAGACGTTCGTTTACGACGAGTGGGACTTCCGCGCGAACGACTACAAGCCGCGCTGGTGCCAAGTGCGCCAGAAGACGATGGCTGAAGGCGACCCCAACTTCTTCGGCGGCACGCTGCACAGCTATGGCGGCTTGGTGTCGAGGATCCGCCGCCAGTTCGAGATGATGGTGCCTGAGATGTTCAGGCGCGTCCGCAAGCTCGAAGACGGCGAGGAGATAGACATAGACGACCTGATCGAGGCGATAGTGGACATGAAGACCGGCTCGAGCCCGTCGGACAAGTTCTACTGGCGCCGCAACAAGGTGCAGCGCGAGGTTGCAGCCGCCTTCCTCATAGACACCAGCGCGTCCACCGCCGAGGCGATTGACGAGGGCAAACGCGGCGCCGACGATTGGGACGCGCCGGACGACCCGGTGGAGTACATGGTCTGGCTCCGCACCCGGCGCGGCGAGGCGGCGCGGCGCACCTACAAGCGCATCATTGACGTCGAGAAAGAGGCTATCGTGCTTATCGTCAACGCCCTCGAGGCGATTGGCGACATCTACGGCATCTACGGCTTCAGCGGCTACGGGCGCGAGAACGTGGAGTACTACACGATCAAGGATCTGGACGAGCCGTTCTCTGACCGCGTGAAGCGGCGGATAGACCGCGTGGCGCCGCTCCACGCAACCCGCATGGGACCGGCCATCCGGCACACCACGGCCAAGTTGGAAGCCGCCGACGCGCGCACCAAGATCCTGTTCCTGGTCAGCGACGGTCGTCCGCAGGACCGCGGCTACTCCCGCGAGGGCGTGGAGAAGGAGTACGCCGTCCACGATACGCGCATGGCGCTCGAAGAGGCGCGCCGCAAGGACATCAACGCCTTCTGCCTGACCGTTGACAAGAACGGGCACGACTACCTGAAGACCATGTGCGCCGACATGGGCTACGAGGTCTTGGACAACATCTACGACCTGCCGGAGCGTCTGCTGTTCCTCTACAAGCGGCTGACGATGTAGGGCTGGACGGCATAACCCAAGCAAGCCAAACGGGCCACGACGGTTTCCCTGTCGCGGCCCGTTTTCATTATGCCGGAACCTTCATTCGCTTCGTGACGCCAGCTTTGCGCCACCGGCGAACCCCAAGAGCGCGCCGATTGACGCCTTCACCATCCAATCCGCCGTCGTTAGCAGATTGTCGTGCGCTGAGACCATTTCTCCGGTCGGTACAGTGGTCAACCACACCTGAATGGCTAGGCCGGCTATTGCTATGGACACCAGAAGTTCGCCTTGTCCTCCCTACCCCCAGTCGCTATCCTGCCCCGCCGCGCCCGTCTTTAGCGCGCGGGCAAGCTCCAGCAGGGTGTGGGTTACGGCGCGTTCTCGGATGCGGAGGCGGCGGGTAGGGTAGTGGGCGGAGCCGGTGTGGGCAGCGCCGTCCCCGGTAGCTATGGCGACATGGGCGGTTCCGACGGGTCCGGAGTCTGCGGTTTCGACTGATACGAGCGGCGTGATAGCCAAGCCGACGTCGGCTGAGAAGAAGTCGCGGGCGACGACGGCCAACGCAGCCGCGTCTTGAGAATCGGGGCTGGGCATATCGGCGGGGATGTCTCCAGACAGAAGCGCCGCGCCACCACCGCCCAGCGTCAGTCCGCCGGACACGACGTCCGTAGCTCGAGGCGACTCCATCAGCGCACCGGTCAGCAAGCCGCCGGTGAACCCCTCGACGATCCCCAGCGTTAGCCTACGCTCGGACAAGGCGGACAGGGCAGCGGCTACCGCGGTGTCGTCGTCTTCGCCCCAGATGGCGTGGCCCGCTATTCGGCGAATCTCCGCCTCCACCGGCTCGATCAGGCGGCGCGCTTCCTCGTCTGAGGACGCGCGGGCTATGGCGCGCAGGTGAATGCCGTCCCGCTTCGAGTATATGCCGAGCGACGGGTTCTCACTCTCGAACAGGGGCGACAGCATCTCGTCCAGGCCGCCCTCGGTGATGCCGAACGTCTTGAGCGTCCGCGTCGCTATGGCGATGCCGGGGTTCAGATCTCGCAGGCGCGGACCCACGAAGTTCTCCCACATGCCGGTTATCTCGCGCGGCGGGCCGGGCAGGGCGACGATGACGCGATCTCCGCGCCGGACCCACCAGCCAGGCGCGGTGCCCATGGGGTTCGGTATCACCTCGGCTGAAGGGATGAGCGTAACCTGCTTGACGTTCGTTTCAGGCATCCGTATGCCGCGACTCTCGAACCCCGCTCTCAGGCTCGCCAGCAGATCGTCCTGCACCTCCATCGTCTCGCCCATGGCGGCGGCTATGGACTCGCGCGTCAGGTCGTCGGAGGTGGGGCCGAGGCCGCCGGTGGTGACGGTAACCTCGGAACGCTCCCAAGCGCGGCTGATCGCCTCTTCCAGACGTCCGGGGTGGTCGCCAACCTTGGTCGCCCACGTTAGATCTATGCCGATGCGGGCGAGTCGTTCTCCGATGTAGGACGAGTTGGTATCTATGGTCTCGCCCATCAGAAGCTCGGTGCCGATGGAGATTATCTCAGCGTTCATAGTCTCACCCTCACCCCAACCCTCTCCCTGAGGGAGAGGGGGCTTTCTCACCTCCATCCCAACCTGCCCTCGTCGAGGGGGAAGGGCTTTGACGCAGTAGGGGCGGTTTGAGAACCGCCCCTACGCCCGAATCGTTTGCCTAGATGGAGTATCCTAGTTGTCGGCGGCCTCTGCGTATGGCACGTTGTGGACGAGATCGAACAGCGCGTCGGCCCACTCTACCGGTATCCGGAGGATGGGCGTCGTCGCTTGATCCTGGGCCGGGGTGCTGTAGTAGTACATCCCATCGTCCGTCTTGTTGCCGATGAGGAACAGGACGCCGTCCGTGTAGGCGGTGCCGCGCTCGGTCGTGCCGGAGAAGCGAATCTCTATCGAGTGTCCGTTCTGTTCTATGCCCCAGTCAACGAAGTCGCGGTCGCGCACGCGGTACTTCTCGACTCGCAGGCCTTCGCCCGGACCTCCGAACAGGTGCGTGTACTCCGCCCACTTATCGGGGTCCACGGGCTCGTATGCGGCGTTTTCCGTACCCTCGGTGGTGCGGGCGGACCACACGCCGTCCTTCTGCGTGATCTCGAGATAGGGCGCCTTCGTTTCTCCGGACTCGCCGAGATAGACGTTCACTTCACGGATAGAACTCGGATCGCGGTACTCCCACCACTTCGGCACGGGAGGTTCATGCGCCAGGCGTCCAAGCACCTCGCCCCAGATGCTGGCAATCAGGAAGAGCTGCGGGAAGCCGACGACCTGCCCATAGCTGTGGTCGCCGTCGGTGGTTTCGTCGCCCAGGCGGAATTCCAATTCGCGGTCGCCCGTCAGTCCGAGCTTGACTACCAGCTTGGGATCGTCCAAGCCGTACTCTGCCGGGTCGTCTATGGTGGCGCGGACGGTCGAGAAGTCGCGCCGCGTCTGCGGACCGCTGAGCAGCAGCACAATGCCGCCCCAGCGTGTGTGCGACGGAGGGATGCCATCCAGCCGCTCGAAGACCCAAGACTCCTGGTCGTTCTTGTAGAAGCGCTCGGTATCGTCGCCGGCGTTGACCTCGATCTTGATTATGTCGTCGAAACTCACCTGGTAGAACCAGGGATCCCTCGCCTTTCGTTCCTCACGTTCGGCGAACGGGGTGTAGTCCGCGACCAAGCCGAACGCTGTGTCGCCCAGTCGCCCGGTCACGGCGGCGGCGAACGCAATCATCACTACGGCGATTGCAATTAGGGCGGCTGTGTATTTCAGATTCATTAGACCTAAGCCTAGCGCCTGCGCCACCATACGCCCGCCGCGATGACGAGCATGAGCGTCGGCGGGAAGAACCAACCCGTCCACTTGATGAAGTTGCGCTCTCGCTGGTTCAGCACGAGTTCGCGGACTGGGATGGGCGGCACTCGAATCGCGATCAGCTCGTAGTCTTCGGCCAGCCAGTTGACCGAGTTGAGCAGCAGGTTAGCGTTGTCGCTCTGGAAGAAGAACTTATTGCGCGCGAAATCAGAGTCGCCTATGACTACGAGCTTGGCGAGGGTGTTCGGATTTTCGCTTATGACGAGCTGCCCTCCAAGCGAGCCTCCGGCCTGCACCACGGACGCCACGTCCAGCGGCCCCTGCACGTCTTCGCCGGGGTTATAGACGGTCTCTTCCGGGTGCGTCTCCACCCAACTCGCGGGCGTCGTGCGGGCGAGCCAGCTGTACTGAATGAACTGTGGGAAGTCTTCCAGAGGGATGACGGGCAGTGTAGTCGTAGCGTCGGTGAAGAATACGTTGTTGATGTGGTCGGCTATCTGCACGCCGGTCAGCGCGCTGGCGCTGAACTGCGCGTTGGTGCGCTGTATCATCGGCGACTTGGCCTCGCCGGCGACGTTGCTGATGAGATCGGCCACCGGATCGCTGCCGACGTTGATTCCCCATAGCGCAATCAGCTGCCGGTAGGTCTGAGGGGCGTCCGGATCCAGCAGGACCAGCAGCTTGCCGCCGCCGCCTAGATAATTGACAAGCGCTTGAAGCTCCGCATCGTCCAGATCCTGCTTCGGTCCGGGGATGACTAATACGGCGGCATCGCTCGGTACGGCGCCGTCCTGCTTGAGGTTGAGCGGGAAGACGCGGTAGTTATCTCGCTGCATTCCTTGGATGGCGAAATCGAAGCCATCATCGTCCGTCTCGCCGGTGATCTGGCGCGTTACCGACGCCTCGCCGTGCCCCGTGAGATAGTAAACGTGCTTCTGAGCCGTGCCCGTGGCGACTAGGATACCCGTTACGAAGTCTTGCTCCGTCAGGTTGAACACGCCCTGCTGAGCGCCGGTGTCAATGTCTTCGAACACGACGACGGGGAATTCGCTTACGTCGTACTTGACGGCCACGCTGCGGTTAAGCTCCGGGTCTATGAAGCGGTAGGTGAAGTCTCCGCTGCGGCGAGAAAACTCGTTGAGCAGGTCTTCGGCCTGCTGCCGCGCCAAGGCGGTCTGATCGTCGGCAGGGACGAAGAACGCGTTGGCGCGGACGGGTCCCTCCAGCGAATCGAGCACCTTGATCGTCTGTTGCGACAGCGTGAACACGCGCGTGGCGGTAACGTCTATGCGCTGCGGCGTGAGGTACATGAGGAAGTTTATCAGGATGATGATCGCGAAGAACGCGACCGTCATGATGGCGACGTTGGCGCCGTAGCGTCCCTGCCGACCCGCCATGAATATGGCGACGGCCCGGGGCGAAAGCACCAGCGCCACGAACAGCAGCGATAGCCCCACTATCAGCACTGAGATCGAGAAGTTGCGAAGCTCGTCTATCGTGAGGAACAGCACGACGCCCGCGATGGTGGCGATGACGCCAACCACCGCGCCTATCGCGCTCCAGAACCCGGCGGACTTGAGCGCGTCCAGCAGGTCCATGCTTACCGTTCGTCTGCTGTCGGGCTGCCTGGCCAACTATCTCCACCTGCGCGTTTCGAGTGATCTTATAGTCAGGAACAGGAAGACGGCGGTCAGAGACAGGAAGAAGACGACGCTGGACGTGTCTATCACCCCTCGACTGAAATCCAGGATGTGCCTGTTCATGGACATTCCGTTGAACACCTCGGCCGCGATGCCGGTTACGATGTTCGATATCTGGTTGACGAAGGAAAACATCAGCAGTATGGCGATGCCGACGACGGCGGCTACGATCTGGTTGCCGGATAGAGACGACCCGAGCATACCAATGGCGAGCGCGGCGGCGCCGTAGAGCAGCAGCCCGATGTATCCGCTGATGACAGGAAGGGTATCCGGGTCTCCGAACGCGTACAGCAGCAGCGCATAGTAGAGCGTAACGCCGAGAATCGCGGTCAGCGCGAGCAGGCTGGCGATATACTTGCCCAGCACCACCTCCCAGTCGCGGACCGGGGACGTGAGCAGCAGTTCCAACGTGCCGAGCTTCTGCTCCTCGGCAAGCAGCCGCATCGTAAGCAGCGGAGCGAGGAATATGATGAAGAAGCTCGCCCAATCCACGATGCCGCGCACGCTCGCCTCGGCGAACGCCGAGGTAACGTCGGCCACGTAGAAGACGCCCGTAAGTCCAAGGAACATCGCTCCCACAATGTAGGCGGCGGGCGTGCCGAAGTATGCTTTAGTCTCTTTCCAGGCTATGTGGAACGTATTCACGCGGCGTTCTCTTCATCGTTGAGCTCACCGAGGTCTTCTTCGGTGGTCAGTTTCAGGAAAATCTCTTCGAGGGACATAGTAACGGCCTGAAGACGGTGCAGTTCCCAGTCCGCCTCTATGACTCTGCGGGCGAGCGCGGCGCGTATCTCGACGCCCGATTCGGACTCTACGCGATACTGCGGGATGACTCCGCGCTGTATGTCGAACTGCTCAACGGTCTGCACGCCCTCCACCTCTTGCAGGGCGGCTATCACATCCTGCTGCGGTCCTTTGACCTGGAGGTCCACCCGCTCGCGGCCCAGCAACCGGCGAGCCAAGTTGTTCGGCTCGTCTATCGCAACGATCTGCCCTTCGTGTATGACGATCACGCGCTCGCAGATCTGGCTGACTTCGGGCAGGATGTGAGTGCTGACTATCAGCGTATGCTCGCCGCCCAGGTCTTTGATCAGCTGCCGGGTCTCGACGACCTGGATCGGGTCTATGCCGATGGTAGGCTCGTCCAGAACCAGCACGTCCGGCTCGTGGATTATCGCCTGCGCGATGCCCACGCGCTGCCGGAAGCCCTTGGAGAGCTTGCCGATGATCGAGGTGTAGTAGTCTTCCAGGTGACAGATCTCAACCACGTCGTCTATCCGGACGCGGATGCGGTCCTTGTCCATGCCGCGAATCCTGCCCATGTAGTCCAGGTACTCGCGGACGGTCATCTCGGTGTAGAGCGGCACGGTCTCGGGCAGGTAGCCGATGTGCCGCCGCGCCTCCAGGGACTGGTTCGTCACGTCGTAGCCGGCGACGCTCGCCGAGCCCTCGGTAGGCGGCATGAATGCGGTGATGATCTTCATCGTCGTTGACTTGCCCGCGCCGTTCGGGCCCAGGAAGCCGACTATTTCACCCGGCTCCACACGAAAACTGATGTCGGTGATGGCGGGGAAGTTCCCGAAGTATTTGGTTACGCCGTTGACTTCTATCATTCGTCCAACCTATCTCGGCAATCCGTTTCGGCAAACTATCCGGGCAGTCGCCCCGGTTCGTCTATGACTACGAACCGAATCGTATCCGGGATTCAGTAGAATCCGCCTATGCCGAAAGCCTACGGGATTCTAAATCAAGCGATTCGAGGCTTTCAAGGGTAGCGGATGCGAAAAGGAGAGCGCTATGCTGATTTTCTAAAGAAGAGGGGGGTTGCACACCTTGCACTTGGTCATAGACGGCTACGCTCGCGACCGCGCTCCGCTGACGGACGTGGACCTCGTCCACGAGTTTTTGGACGGGTTCCCCGCGCGCATCGGCATGACCAAGATCGCGCCTCCACAAGTCTATACCTATCACGGCAAGAAAGACGAGGACTGGGGCGTGTCCGGCTTCGTACTCATCGCCGAGAGCCACATTTCCGTCCACACCTTCCCTGAGCGGAAGTATCTGAACGTGGACATCTTCTCGTGCAAACCGTTCGACGCGGACGAGTCGGCGGAGTTGGTGAAGCGTCGCTTCGGGCTTCGCCGCATCGAAAGCCGCGTTCTGGAACGCGGGCTGGAGTACCTGAGCGACCGCGAGGCGTACTCGGGTATGGTGCGCGAGCGCGTCGAGTTGAGCGCATCCGGCGACACATCCGGCGGCGACGCGAGCGGTGGCGGCTAGAGTGTCTCAGTACGCATGGCATACGTTTCTGGACACGCCGCCGGAGGAGCTCGATTACGAGAACTCGCTGTTCGTGGTAATCCCGGTTCCGTACGATGGCACGACGTCGTTCCGAGGCGGCGCGAGGTACGGCCCAGCCGCGATCATAGAGGCTTCGCGCCAACTGGAGGACTACGACGTGGAACTCGGGCGCGACCCGTCGGAGGCGGGAATCTATACGCTGCCGGAGCTTGTCCCCGACGCGTCCGGCCCGAAGCGGGTGATCGAGCAGGTCTGCGACGCGGCGTCGCGGGCCGTATCCGACGGCAAGACGCCCGCGCTGCTGGGCGGGGAGCACACGATCACCGTGGGCGGCGTCCGCGCCTGCGCCCAACGGTACGAGGATCTGTCCGTGCTATTTTTGGACGCGCACGGAGACCTGCGCGATTCGTTCATGGGCAGTCGGTGGGGACACGCCTCGGTAGCGCGGCGCGTGTCCGAGATGTGCCCGATCGTCGCCGTCGGCGTCCGGTCCATCAGCGCTGAGGAGTTCGAGTTCGCCCAAGACTCCCGGAACGCCGAGCGCGTAACGCTGCATTCTTGGCCGTCGCCTCTGGACGCGGACGCGCTCGCTGACGCGGTGAGCGCGCGCCTGTCTCCCAACGTCTATATCTCGATAGACCTGGACGCGCTGGACCCGGCGATCATGTCCGCCGTCGGCACGCCCGAGCCGGGCGGCATGAGCTGGTGGGACGTCATCGGGCTGCTGCGCGCCGTGTCCCTACGCCACCGGATCATCGGATTCGACGTCGTCGAGCTTAGCCCGGAGGAGGGGCCTGTCGCGTGTTCCTCGACAGCTGCGCGGCTGGCCTACAAGCTGATGGCGTATGCGCAATTCGATGCGAACGCGCCATCGCGCCGATGACGCGGGCGCGGCGATTGCGCTACAATCACATCTACGGCGTTGATACGACATCTATAATGGCGCTCACGCGGCAAACGGCGGAAAGCGACGATGGCGCTGACGGACAAGCTGATATACATGGACCACGCGGCCACCACCCCGGTCAGGCCGGAGGTCGTTCGCGCCATGTTGCCGTACTTCTCGGAGAGTTTCGGCAATCCGTCCAGCATCTATGAGATGGCGCAGCAGAGCAGGGGGGCGGTTGATGCCTCACGCCGCTCGATCGCCCGATCGCTCGGCTGTCGCGCCAGCGAGATAGTTTTCACGTCCGGCGGCACCGAGGCGGACAACGCCGCCATCAAGGGCGTCGCCGTCGCGCTTCGCAACGTCGGCGCACACATTATCACCACCGCCATAGAGCACCACGCCGTACTGCACACCTGCCACCAGCTCGAACAGTTCGGGTTCGAGGTTACGTACCTGCCCGTTGACGAGGATGGCATGGTAGATCCGCGCGACGTCGCTGACGCCGTAACGCCCGGCACGACTGTCGTGAGCGTGATGCTGGCGAACAACGAGATAGGTACGATAGAGCCGGTCGCCGAGATTGCAGACGCGGTGAAGCGCGAGGCGGACAGGCTCGGCCACCGCATCTACTTCCATACCGACGCGGTGCAGGCGGTGGGCGCGATAGAGGTGAACGTTCGGAAGCTGGGCGTGGACATGCTCAGCCTGAGCGGACACAAGCTGCATGGCCCCAAGGGCATAGGCGCGCTGTACATACGGCGCGGCACGCCGTTCGAGCCAATCATCATGGGCGGTGGACAGGAGCGCGAGCGTCGTTCAGGCACCGAGAACGTGCCCGCGATAGTCGGGCTTGCCGAGGCGGTGCGTCTCGCCGAGGCCGAGCGCGTCGAGACTGCGAGACACGCCGCGCATCTGCGCGACAAGATCATCGCCGGCATCGAAGAGCGCATCCCGCGCGCGAGGCTGAATGGCCACCCCGTCAGCAGACTGCCCAACAACGTCAACGTGTCGTTCGAGGACGTGGAGGGCGAGCCTATTCTGTTGGGCTTGGACTTCGCCGGTATCTGCGCGTCCAGCGGTTCAGCGTGCTCATCCGCCAGCCTCGAGCCTTCGCACGTGCTAACCGCGATAGGGCTTCCCGCGAATCTGGCGCAGGGCAGCCTGCGTATTACCGTCGGAAGAGAGACGACCGAAGAAGACGCCGATTATCTTATAGAGACCCTCGCGGGGCTGGTCGGAAAGCTGAGGGCGATGCCCTCGCTATCAGGCGTCTAGCGACACAAGCAAACCAAAACCACAAAAGCCGGAGATTATAAGCTGAATCCGACAATTATCAACTCGTTTAACCCTCTCAGCGCTTCATGGGCGCGATTCGCTCAACTCTACTCGCCACTAGATGGCAGAAGGCTGTCGCTCGTCGCGCTCGCCTGCGTCGCGTCCCTGGTGTCTCTCATGACAGCGGCCTGCTCGGATGATCCGGACATCATCGCCGTCAGGGGGCGTAGCATCGAGATTCACGCCGAGCGCCCGGTGGTCGTGGAGAAGGTAGCCTACTCGTTCGGCGGCGAGCACCGGGAGATCAGACCGCGCGCGTCCAACCGGCAGCTTGCCCTGGTGGAAGTCACGGTTGTCAACCGCACAAGCACGACCATGCCGCTGCTGGTGAACCCCGAAGCGGCGCGGATAGGCGACAGGCGCGGCGAGCGCATCGAAGCGCGGAACCCGTTCGAGGATTACAAGGTGGTGGACCACGCTAGCGAGGACGAGGACGCCTATGCTCCGCTGCTGTGGGGCGACATCGAGCTCAACCGCGAGTTCCAAGTGCAGGGCTGGATGATCTTCGACGTGCCCAAGAACCTGACGCTAGGTTCGTTCTGGTGGCACGAGATAGATGAGGTGGTGGGGGATTACGTCGAGTACCGCAGGCGATAGCCGCCAACTGAACCTGTCATAATGACCGCGCATCCAATATAATAGAGATAATCACCCGCATCGAAACCAGAAACGGAGATGACATGGCAAACGCAGTAGAGATAACGGACGCCACCTTCAACGATGAGGTAGTCAACTCGGATACGCCCGTGGTTGTGGACTTCTGGGCCGAGTGGTGCGGGCCCTGCAAGATGATCGCGCCAATCGTGGAAGAGCTGGCGGGCGAATACGAGGGCAAGGTCAAGTTCACGAAGATGGACGTGGACTCCAACCCCAAGACGCCAATGCAGTTCGGAATCCGGGGCATCCCGACGCTGCTGATCTTCAGCGGCGGCGGAGACGAGAAACCGGCGGGCCAGATCGTCGGCGCGCTGCCCAAGACCATGCTGAAGCAGCGCGTGGAAGAGGCGATAGCCTAGCGTCGCCTATCATCACACTCTGGGCGCTCTAGCCATTCCGAGCAGTCTGGAGGGCAGCGATCTCGAGCGCGCGGATGCGCGGCTTGCGCGGGCGCGCTCGATTTCAGTTGCATGGGAGCGGATAGGGCCTGGTGGCTCTCGCGGTCTTCAAAACCGTCCGGCGGCAACCCAGCGGTTGGCGCGGTGGGTTCGACTCCCTCTCGCTCCCGCCACAAGCTGCGACTATATTTAAACGCAGAGGCGCAGAGGCGCAGAGACGCAGAGACGCGGAGGAAATGAAGGGGGATCTTGTATTCTCCCCTATCTCTCTACGTTCTCTGCGCCTCTGCGTTTAACCTTCGCGTTCTACCTCTGCGCTATGAGGATGGACAGCGCGTCCGGCGCTGCGGCCGCGGCCAGGTCGCGTAGCTGCTCCATGCTCTTGCTGCCCAGCGGGTGGGGGACGACGACGTAGGGATAGTCCGGCACGCCGCCCAGGGCGGCCATCGCGTCCGCGCTCGTTACGAACGGCTCAGTGCATATCACCACTGTGGGGACGCCGCGCCGCTCCAGGGTAAGTCCGTCGTGCACACTGCACGATGAGCAAGACCCTCAATCGCCCGACGACGTAATCACCACGTCGCACAGGTCAACCATCTCGTCGATTATCTCGGTCGGGCAGGGGCGGGAAGCGTTGAGCTTGTTCCGCTCCACCACGCCGCCGAACTCGAACCTGTCCGCCAGCGCGTCGTGAAGCGCGGTCAGCATCTCCTCGGAGTTGAGCTTGCCGTTCGCCAGCAGCCCGACGGTGAGGCCGTCGAGCGTCGTGGGACGGTCCGCCACGACGCCATCCGCCGGCAGCGGCGCCACCGTCGGATCCAGAGTCGTTATGTGTCCGTTCGTAGCTACCATTGGTCTTACTCCTCTCGAATCTTCCGTCATTCTTCAATCCTAGATTGCCCTCGTTACGGACATCGAACCCGTGCCGCCGCCCCACAGGGGGATAACGCACGAGAACGCTCCGGCTCCTCCGCCGGCCACTACTACCGATATGCCGTCCACTGAGGACACGCACGGTATCGCGTCGTCCGGCGCGGCGTCGCGGACGAGCCGTCCGGCGCGGCTCCATTCGGACGCCGGGCGCTGGGCAGACTCCCACAGGAACTGCTTGACTTGCGCCTTCGTCCAGCCCGCGCGCTTCAGGTTCCCAACGTGTTCGGGGCACAGAACCACGACTACTTCGCCTTGGTTCATGCCCACTCCGCCGACGAACATCGCCTCGCGGAACGACGTCAGAATCTCCTCAGGGCGCTGGAAGGCGTGGTTGTCCACCTGTATCGGCGACAGCGCCGCGAACACCGATACCGTGCTGTCTTCTTCCGAGAAGCCGCGGTTCGCTTGGAACGGCTCCCAAGGCGACACGTCTTCGGCCTCAGCCATGCACCACGTATATTTTCCGGGATGCCCAAGCGTCGCCTTATCAATCTCGCCGGAGACTGAGCCTGTGGCGTTGATGATGACCAGCCTCAACGCCCGCCCGATCGCTGCGTTGGCTCGGTGTCCCGGCCCGAAGACGCTGACGCCCGAGTTCAGCCCGATTTTCCGCGCCACGGGGCCGTTCACGATGAGCAGCGAAGCCGCTCCCATCGTGCTGGCGGTCATCGCGTGCAGGTTGAACTTGGGCTCGGACATCGCCTCGACGGTCGTTGCGACTATGGCGAAGTGTTCCGGCTTGCAGCCCGCCATCACGGCGTTCACCGCCACCTTCTCCGCCGTGATGACGCGCCCCTTCGTAGGTTCGGTCGCCAGAATATCGGACGGGTTGCGCCCAGCCGCCTCCAGGCAGGCCGACACAAGCTCAGGCGTCGGCGGGATGATGGGCAGGCCGTCCGTCCAGCCGCGTTCCATGTAGGTCTCGACAACTTCCATGTACGAGTCGAATTCCAGCCTTGCCGAACTCAGTTGCGCTGTCGTCACGTTCGCGCCTCTCCCTGTATGGTTGTGGGGATTATATGTTGCGGATGGGGGATGGTCAATCCGAATAGAAGTCAAACACATCGCTGACGGCGCAGGCGAATCCCGGGATCACGTCCAAGCCGTCTAGAGAGTCGGTGTCGGTCAGCGAGAGGATGGGTTCGCCCTCCCGATAAACGGCGATCTGGCGCCGATTCGGGTTGATCACCCACACAAGGCGCGTTCCGTACCGCAGCCACATGAACGCCTTGTCGTGAACCGCGGACAGGCGTCCGCTGGGTGAAATTACCTCAACCACCAGATCGGGGACTGCTTCCGAATAGCCGGCGACCGGCTCAGCCCCCTGGAACTTCTCTTCCGAGAAGAACCCAACGTCCGGTTCGCGCACCGTGTCGGGCCTGCGGTCGAGACGAACGCCGGAATCCGAAGCCGTTACTCGACCCAACCTGCGCGGCACGACAAACATCATCAACAGATACACGAGTTTCGTCACCACGTTGCCGTGCGCTTCCCCGGTTGGCATGGTCTCGCTTAGCTCCCCTCGTATAAGCTCGCCGCGAACGCCTTTGGAATGGAGTTCTAGCAATTCTTCTGCCGTAATTAGCTTTCTGACGGCATATTTCGGCTTGGTTGCGGTCGTCGTCGCCATTGCTGTTCCTCCGCCTGTGTGATGCGGGGACATTGTACCACACGAACTAGAACATATTATGCTAAACTATCCGCAAGCGACATAGAACGTCACGCGGGAGGCGCCAGTTGGTTGATTCGCAGACTTCCAAGCTCGGACCCGTTCCTAACGTCGTGAGGGGCGACAGGCCCAGCTTCGCCCACCCCAGCGAGAGCGAGTTCGCGCGGATTCTCGACTTCTACGGGCTGCGGTGGGAATATGAGCCGCTGTCCTTCCCACTACGGTGGGAGGGCGAGCGCGTACTCGAGATGATGACGCCCGACTTCTACCTTCCAGACCTCGACCTGTACCTCGAACTTACGACGATGCGCCAGTCGCTCGTCACCCAGAAGAACCGCAAGCTGCGCCATATGCGCCAGATGTACCCGGACGTGAACGTGAGGCTGCTGTACCGCAAGGACTTCCACCGGCTGCTCGCCAAGTTCGGATTCGGACCGCTGGTGGACGACAGCATACCGCGCATATCGCGCGTGCTGTACTCGGAGCGGCAGATACAGCGGCGCGTAGGGGAGCTTGGCGGCGAACTGTCCCACGACTACGACGGGCGGCGTCCGGCGCTCATAGGCGTCCAGCGCGGGATGGTCTGCTTCATGGCGGACGTGATGCGCCAGGTCTCGCTGCCTACGCGCATGGACTTCATGTCTATCTCGCACTACCGCGGCGAGTACGGCCCGGACATCAGGATTACGAAGGGTCTGGACATAGACATAGAGGGCGCGCACGTCATACTGGTAGAGGACATCGTGGATACGGGCATGACGCTGAACTGGCTGCTGGGACACCTGCGTTCGCTCCGTCCGGCGTCGGTGGCGGTGTGCGCGCTGCTGGACAAGCGGGCGCGGCGCATCGCGGACGTGGACATCGAGTACGTGGGCTTCGACGCGCCGGACGAGTTCCTAGTCGGCTACGGTCTCGACTACATGGAGGCGTACCGCAACCTGCCATTCATCGGCGTTCTGAGGCCGGACGACAGGATTTAGCGCAGAGACGCAAAGGCGCGGAGAGGCAGCGGCAGAATTGATTAGTACTCACTGCGTCTCCGCGCCTTTGCGTTAAATGAAACTTTGCGCCACCTGCGTTCGATTAGATACGCTTGATGTCATACCCTTGCCTGAAAGGAATTGGCAGATGAACGACAACGCGCCAAGCCTGATACCTCGAAAAGCGCTGTTCGGCAATCCTGAGCGCGAACAGGTGCGGATCAGCCGCGACGGGACGCGCATCGGCTTTCTCGCGCCACTCGACGGCGTACTGAACGTCTGGGTCGCGCCCACGTCCGATCCGAGCACCGCCCGCGCGGTTACGTCCGACTCCAAGCGCGGCATCCAGTTCTACGTCTGGACTCACAACCCGGACCACCTGCTATACATACAAGACACCGAGGGCGACGAGGACTGGCATATCTACGCCGTCAACGTCGAAACGGGCGAGACGAAAGACTTGACGCCGTTCGAAGGCGTCCACGCTTACCTTACGACAATGTCGTCCAACTTCCCGGACGAGGCGCTCATCGGGCTGAACGACCGCGACGCCCGGTACCACGACATTCACCGCGTGAACATTCTCACGGGCGAAATGTCGCTGGTAATGGAAAACGACATAGGCGCGATGGGCTTCGTTACGGATGACGACTTCCGCGTCCGGCTGGCGGTGACTACGACCGAGGGCGGCGGATCGTCCTTCCTAGAGCGCGCAGATCCCGACGATGGCGACGGCGAGTGGCTGCCCTTCATGGAGGTAGGCTTGGAAGACGGGCTGACGACCATGCCGCTGGGAACGGACTTCACGGGCAAGACGCTGTACCTGGAGGACAGCCGCAACCGCGACACGTCGGCGCTGGCGACCTTCGACTTCGATACCCGCGAGCATACGATTCTGGCGTCCGACGACCGCGCGGACCTTTCTTTCAACTTCTTGGTGCATCCAGCCACCCAGCGCGTTCAGGCGGTCTCTTTCGAATATGACAGGGTGCGTTGGCAGGTTCTGGACGACTCCATAACCGCCGATCTCGACCGCATCCGACGCGCGGGAAGCGGCGAGTTCCAGGTAACCAGTCGCTCCCAAGACGACTCACGATGGGTAATCGCCTACGAACACGACGACAGCCCCACTACGTTCCACCTGTACGACCGCGAGAGCGGAGAGATGCAGTACCTGTTCACCAACCGCCCTGAGCTGGAGAAGTATGACCTGCGCCCGATGGAATCCGCCGTCGTCAAATCGAGGGACGGCCTGGACCTGGTCACCTACTACACGCTGCCCGCGCAGGCAGGCGGGGAGAGCGCGCCATCCCGACCTCTGCCGACGGTCTTGGACGTTCATGGCGGCCCCTGGTGGCGCGACAGCTGGGGATACGACCCCATGCACCAGCTGCTTTCCAATCGCGGCTACGCGGTCATATCCGTCAATTTCCGAGGCTCAACGGGGTTCGGCAAGGCGTTCCTCAACGCGGGCGACCGCGAGTGGGGAGGCAAGATGCACGACGATCTGATAGACGCAGTGAACTGGGCCATCGAGCGCGGCATAGCCGACCCGGAGCGAATCGCCATCGCGGGCGGCAGCTACGGCGGATACGCCACGCTGGTAGGGCTGACCTTCACGCCGGACGTATTCGCCTGCGGCGTTGACATCGTTGGACCGTCCAACCTCATCACCACTATCGAAACCATCCCCCCGTACTGGGAGCCGATGGCGGAGATGGAAAAGGCGCGCGTCGGCGACATATCAACGGAGGAGGGGAGGCGCTTCCTGGAATCGCGCTCGCCGCTCTCCCACGTGGACGCTATCACAAAGCCGCTGCTGATAGCGCAGGGCGCGAACGACCCCAGGGTCAAGCGCGCGGAGTCGGACCAAATAGTCGATGCAATGACCGAGCGCGGCATACCAGTCGCTTACGCGCTGTTTGGCGACGAGGGACACGGCTTCGCGCGTCCCGAAAACAGCCTCGCCTTCATGGCGGTAGCCGAGGCGTTCCTGGCGCGGTGCATCGGCGGCAGATACGAGCCCATCGGCGACGACTTCGAGGGCTCGTCCATCGAGATAGTCACAGGCGCAGACGAGGTTCCGGGGCTGGCGTAAGAGGAGGGCTGTCTTTAGATAAAATCTGCAAGCGCCTCGCTGGGATGCGCGGCGGGGACCGGGGAGTTTGCGTAGTCCCTGACGTTTCGGGTAACGATGATCCGAGCGTCGCAGGCTCGGGCGGCGGCAACCTGCATAGCGTCCTCGAAATCCGACATAGGCAATTCCATGGCGAAATAGACATCCTCTGTTTTAGTAGCGGGCACAGACGCCAAGTGAAGCAGATGCGCGATGAACTCGCGAGCCACCGCGTCTCCAAGCGCTCTGCTCACTATGTAATGAAAATTAGACACTGAATGCCACGCGATGGATGCGCCCTCAGAGCTGCGCTCGATACGCTCCAGAAGCTCAGTAGCCAATTCCGAATGTGGCTGCCTGTCCAGAGCGAAGTCTAAGAGCACATCGGTGTCGAAGAGGATCATTTGGGGTACTTCTTCATCAGCGCGTCGAAACGCGGGTCGCCCCTGAGGTCTTCTTCTCGAACCACACCCCTCCATCTCTCCGCGAAGGTCATCCCTTCTTCGGGCTCGTCATAGTTCATGGGCTCGTCGAAGATCAGCTTGGCGACATCGGGCGGCACTTCGACTTTGTTCTTTTCCAACAGTCTCTTCACGCGCCTGATGCCCTCTTGAACGCCCTCGGCGCGCGCTTGCAATATCTTGGCATATTTGAGTTCATTTTCAGCCTGCAGCATATTTCACCCCCATACGTTTATCATACCGCTTTCTCGCCCGCTTTGAGAATCTGCGCCGGATAGTTTGCAACAGCTGCCAGACACTATAAACTATGCGCGTCAGAACACACAGAGCAGACAGAACTACGGAGCATCGCCAATGACCACTTCAGCGCCCACTCAGACGACCATTAGCAAGACCGAAGCCCGCGCGTCCGGCGGGATGGTGGCTACCAAAGACATTCACGCGACGCGGGCGGGCGTTCGGATGCTGGAGATGGGCGGCAACGCGGTGGACGCTGCGGTCGCCGCGTGCTTCGCCGTGGGCGTGGTGGAGCCCATGTCCAGCGGCATCGGCGGCGGCGGATACTTGGTCTATCAGGTCGGCGACAGCGGGGGAGTGGTCGGATTCCCGATGAAGGGGCCGCTTGCCGCCAAACCTGATATGTACGAGCTGACCGGCGAGGCCGCGGTCGGCAACTTCGGCTGGGCGGGCGTGGTCAACGACGAGAACCTGGACGGCGCGCGCTCCATCGCCGTTCCGGGCGCGGTGGCAGGACTGTGCGAGGCGCACCGGCGGCTGGGACGGCTGCCGCTGAAGGAAGTCGTCGCGCCCGCCGTCGAGCTGGCGCGCGACGGACACTCTCCGGGGTGGCACAACATGTACTCGCTCGGCCTGATGGCGTCGCGGCTGTTCGAGTTCGACGAGCTTCGCAGCGTGTTCATGCCCGGCGGCAAGCTGCCGTCCGGCGACGCGACGACGCCAGCTAACCTATGCCAACCCAACCTCGCCGACGTGCTGGAAGGCATCGGCAAGCATGGACCGTCGGCGTTCTACTCCGGCGACGTAGCCCACGCCCTCGCGTCGGACATACAGGCGAACGGCGGCATCCTCTCGGAGAAGGACCTCGCGGAGTACAAGCCCTTCGTGTGGGAAGGCGGGCTTGAGTTCGCGTATCGCGGCCATACGGTTCGCGTGCCTCCGTTCCAGTGCGCCGGAACGACGTCGGCGATGACGCTGCGGCTGCTGGACGGCTTCGACGTCGCCTCGATGGGGCACAACTCCGCCAACGCGCTGCACGCCTACATCTACGCCGCGCGGCTGGCGTATGCTGACAGGTTCGAATACATGGCGGACCCGGCGTTCGTGTCCGTTCCGTGGAAGGGGCTGGTGTCGGACGGCTACGCGAAGGCGCGGCGCGCGGAGATAGGCGAGCGGTTGGGCAAGGTATCCATAGGCGATCCATGGGCGTTCGACCCCGACGAACCCGGCGAGCGGCTGCCCGGAAGCGCGCCCGCGCTGGACAGCGGCACAACGCACCTGTGCGCGATGGACGCCGACGGCAACGCGGTGTCGCTTACGAATACGCTGATGGCGGGCTTCGGTTCGGGCTTCATGCCCAAGGGGACGGGCGTTGTGATGAACAACGGCATGATGTGGTTTGACCCGGTTCCAGGTCGCGTGAACTCTATCATGCCCGGCAAGTACCCGCTGAATAACATGACGCCCTCGCTGGTCATGGACGGAGACGGCGTTCGCATGGCCGTCGGCGCGTCCGGCGGGCGGCGCATCACCAACTGCGTAACGCAGCTAATCTCGAAGGTCGTGGACTACGGCATGGGGCCGCAGGAGGCGATAGATTCGCCGCGCCTGGACTGCTCGCTGCCCGTAACGAGCATAGACCCGCGTTTGGACGCCTCCGTCGTCGCCGAGCTGGAGTCGCGGGGCCACCGCCTCTACGCCATCGGAGACAACCACATCCAGGGCGGCTTCGCCAGCTTCGCAAGTCCTGCGGCCATCGTCCGCGCGGGGGACGGCGACTTCAGGGCGGGCGTGGACACGTTCCACTCGGCGCACGCGGAGGGGCCTGCGTAGGGGAAGCGTTTGACACACCTCTCAATTAGCTATACGCCTAGCTAAGCAAGACTGAACATGGTTACAGTGAACGTACACGAAGCGAAGACGCACCTGTCGCGGCTGCTGGCGCGAGTCGAAGCCGGCGAGGAGGTGGTCATCACGCGCAACGGCAAGCCTGTCGCGCGCCTCGTGTCGGCGGAGCGACGCGGAAGACGACAGCCGGACAAGTTCCGAGGACGCGCTTCCGTTGACGATAGTTTCTTCGACCCTCTGCCGGAAGAGGAACTGGCCGCATGGGAAGGCCGCTAGTTGCGCCTGCTGCTGGACACTCACGCCTTCCTGTGGTGGCTTGTCGTCAGCGAACGACTGTCGCCCATGGCACAAGAGGCTGTAGCGGACGAGTCGAACGACATCTTCATCAGCGCGGCGTCTGTGGTGGGGCGCGGATTGGCGATTGGCGCAATCAACGACTGTACGTGTCCGGCGCCTTCACGCCATAGAAGATGGAGTACCCTGACACGGGCTCGCGCTCATCGCCCAGCTTTGCCCAAACTAGGACCGTGTACACGCCCGACGGGATCTTGCCTAAAGCCGCCTCTATCTTGAAACTGTCAGATGTCGTCTCCCAACGCGAAGCCGTAATCCACGGAACTGTTATCGTCTGTTCAGGGCTGTTCTTGCTCAAATCGTATGCCGACTGCCAGGCCCTGTTCGCTTCATTGGCGGATTCCGGACCGGGGACGTCCGATGGAACATCGTAGGGATTTGGGCATGATGATAGAGTAGCGGTGTACGAGTGATCCGTATAAAACCACCCTGCTTGTAGAGAAGGTCTAAGAGAAGCCACCCTCACGCCGCTTGAATAACAGTAAGTGCGGCTGACCTGACCTCTGGTAAGTGGATGCGGTGGCGGGTCGTAGTATATATGCACCCCAAGGTCGTCTCTGTCAGCAATATGAGCGTCATTGATCAGGCTGCCGGACATGGACAGAACGCCGTCGGATATTGTGGGAATCCGATCATATCGAACGTAATCACCCTCGAAGTGTTGAACCGCATTGATGTTGTAGTCGTCCCATGCTATTCCAATGTTGACCTTCCTGTGTGTTGGGTTGAGCATATTGCGGCGGTGCCCCGGGCTGCTCATCCATCCTTCTATCGCCTCTTCCATCTCTTCGTCTAGATCACCTAGTCCTCTCACCCTGTCGCTGGCTTTATAGCAGTAATCTAGGCCTCTGCCGTTTTCGGCGTTGGACTGGTAGCCACCTGCCAGACTGTATCGCATGTATGGCTTCAGTCCGTCTATTCCCCAGTGCGAACTGACGCAGTTTTCAAGGCTAGATTCGGCGTGTAGTTGCGCCGCGCGGTTGCTGCCCATCTCGACAGGATTCAAGCCTGCGTTCTCACGTTCGAGGTTGATTAGTTCGAGCATGTACTGCTGCGCCCTTTCCAAGGTCTTTATCGTCGGCGTTGGAGTTGGCGTCTGCCGGATTATCTGCCGTACAACAGGTGTGGGCGTCGCGCTTGGAATCGCCGCCGGTTCCGGCGTAGGCGTGAATGTCGCCGTGGCTTGAGGCATAGGGGTCATGGTCGGCGTTCGTGACGGGGTGACGGTGGGTGTAGCAGTCGGCAGAACCATGGCTACGGCAGCGGGCTGGACGTTCACCTCAACCGATTCCCGCACATCTCCGGCTATGAACTCCACTTCGTACCTGCCCGGAGCGAACTCCCTGGAAAAGACGAATGACCTAGACTCGCCCAACGCAAACCCGGATACTATCGTGATCAACTCAGGCTCGCCGCCGTCTATGGCCATTCTCACCTCAACAAAGCCGCTCCCAGATGTTCGAGACAACGATATGGAGAAATCCACAGTCACCGCATCCGCGCCGGAATCCACGTATGACACGTATAAATCTTCAATATAGTAGGCAGCGGGAATCGTCGTAGGCATTGGCGTGGGGGAAGGCGTTGACGGCAGAGAAGACGTGGGAGTGGGTGTCGCTATGGGCGTCACCGTGGGGGAAGGCGTGAAGGTTGGAACGGGGGTCGCGGTACCGGTGGGTGTAGACGTCGGCGTGGGGAATGTTATCGCCGGCGGCGCCAGAGCGGGAGGGGAAGTCTGCCGATCCAGAACGCCGGAGTCGTAAATCACAAATCCGATCGCGGCGACGAGAAACGCCAATGCGAGCGTGATGAAGAAGCCGGTGGCGAAGCCGCGCCTACGCCTGCGCGGAGGCTCAGGAGGAAGTTCGTAATCGTTCAGGGCTGAGTCCCAGACGGGATGCAAGTCCCGCCGTCTCCGCCTGCCCTCGTTGCACCTCGCGCAAGTGCAAGCCGGCGGGTGTTGCGAGTACCAGTTGGGACGTCCCGCCATGTCTAGTCAATACCTCGATGCCTGGGTGGGATGGCGCAATCCGCTCGATGCTGTATCACACGTCCCACCACACCACGCCCAGTCGCATGGGGCGGACGCCGCGCATACGGTAGCCGTCTTCCACCGGCTTGAGGTAGTCTTCGATGCAATCTTCCAGCCGGCGACGCGCGGCGGGGTCGGATATCCACAGGCGCCCCGCCAGGTCTCCGACCGCGTCCTCCACGCTCTCGAACGTCTGCGGCGCGGACGGGGTGAGCATCTTGATATCGGGATGTATCTCCATCTCCCAGAGTACGTTGACCAGCTCCGGCAGGCCGGGCAGGTCTATGCGGCGCTCGCCGTAAACCGGCTCCCACAGCGGCGCTATCCCCGACTGCGGCGAGCGGATGTACGACAGCATGATCACGCGGCGGGCATGTGAGGACAGCTTTGCCATGAACGGCTCGATGTCGGCGATGCCATAGACTACGTGCGAGCACAACGCGACGTCTGCCGCTTCGACCTGCGCGTCCTGCCACTCGGCGCGCACCGCGCTCACGTTGTCGAGACCTGCCTCAGACGTGGCTTCGCGCAGCTGATCGAGCATCGCCTCCGACGGATCGACCACGGTTACGGCGGGGCTATTGAACGCGAGAGCTACGGCGAACCTCCCCGCGCCGCCGCCAACGTCGAGCAGCGTAGAGCCGTTCGGCGCAAGCTCGGAGATCGCGTTCAGCGCCTCATCATCCGTTCGGCGCGGGTCGGCCCTGAAACCCGCCGCGACCGGCTTCCAGAAATCGCCGGTCCGCCGCGTCTCGTCCATCACTCGCAGCGACTGCGCGTGGTGCGCCTCGACGCGTCGTTTCCATGATTGGATGGCGCCGGTGGGAAAGTGTTCGTTCATTGAGGCATCCTCCGTTGGGTTTGTTCAATTCTAGCGCTGAACCGACTCAATAGCGTACGCGGCGGGGTTTTGACGAAAAAGGGGCAGAGCGACACGGGGCGCAACTCGCAATTCTCACCGCCTTCGCGCCCCGCGTTGAGATTAATGGAAGGGACGCTTGCGATAGCCTGACCCTTGCATAAAATGACGGGAAGTAGTAGATTTTGGGTATAGGCATTCGGCAATTTCTGGAATCGTTCAAGAGGGAGCGACCAATGGCAACGCAGAACGGGGCAACGCAGAACGGCAATGGCAATCACGACAACAAGGCGTTGGTAGTCGTTCAGCTTTCCGGGGGGAACGACACTCTCAACACCGTCGTGCCCTACAACGACGGGCTGTACTACGACTTCAGGCAGAAGGTGAAGCTGGATGGCGACAAGGTTCTGCCGATAAGCGACGGCCTGGGGTTCAACCCGAGCATGGCGCCGATCAAGCGGCTGTGGGACGAGGGCAAGGTCGCCGTCATCAACGGCATCGGCTATCCGAACCCTAACAGGTCGCACTTCCGCTCCATGGACATTTGGCACACCGCGCTGCCGGACGACATCGGACGCGACGGCTGGCTGGGCCTGGCGACGCGAGAGCTGGACCCGAAGGGCGACAACGTGCTGACCGCAGTGAACTTCGGCAGAGGGCTGCCGCGCGCGCTCAGCGTTCGCGGCGTGCCGGTCGCGTCCGTCGGCAATCTCGAAACCTACGGCCTGTTCCCGGACATGCAGGACGAGATGATGCGAAACTTCGCGCTGGAGGCATTCTCCCAGATGTACGGCGGCTCGCAGGGACGCGACCGCGTGATGGACTTCCTCGGCCAGACGGGCAGGGACGCGCTGAAGGGCGCGGACATCCTGCGGACCGCGCCGGAGCGCTACTCGTCCAGCGTCGAGTACGCCGCGAATCCGATAGCGCAGAGCCTGAAGAACGTGGCTCAGACGCTGTTCGCCGACCTCGGCACACGCATCTTCTACACGCAGCACGGCAGCTTCGACACGCACTCTGGCGAGATCGAAACCCACTCGAAGTTGTGGGACGAGGTGGCGGGCGCGATCGGAGATTTCTACGACGACCTGTGCGAACACGGGCGCGAGGACGATGTGGCGATTCTAGTCTTCAGCGAGTTCGGGCGACGCATCAAGGACAACGGCTCCGGCACCGATCACGGCTCCGGCGGCAGCGCGTTCGTCATCGGCGGGCAGGTGAACGGCGGCCTGTACGGCAACTACCCATCCATCGCCCCTGAGGACCAGCTCGAAGGCGACTTGCAATTCAACAACGACTTCCGAACGACCTACTCGACGCTGCTGGAGCGTTGGTTCGGCATAGACTCCGGGCCTATCGTCAACGGCAGGTTCGAGCAGTACGACTTCTTGCCGGCATAAGTTGTTGGTTTTTGGCGCGATCGTCGCCAGCGACTGACGACTAATGACTGGCCACAAGGAGGCAACTACTATGACGACTACCACCACCACAGACCTTGCGTTGATGGCGCACCTTATGCGGCGCGCGGGCTTCGGCGCTGGGCGCGAGGAGCTCGAGGAGAAGGTCGCTCGCGGCTACGAGAACGTGGTCGAAGACCTGCTGAACCCGTCCGGAGACCGGCAGACTCTGCCCGAGGACTTGATCCGCCGCTACCACGTCGAGCATTCCGAAATGCGCGACCTTTCGGGCGCGGGCGCGAACTGGATGTACCGGATGATCACCACCAACCAGCCGCTGGAAGAGAAGATGGCCCTGTTTTGGCACAGCCTGTTCGCCACTGGCTACGCCAAGCTGAACCAGGCGCGCGCGCTGCTGAACCAGATAGACATGTTCAGGCGCGCCGGCTTCGGCAGGTTCACCGACATACTGGTCGAGCTGTCCAAAGACCCGGCCATGATCATCTGGCTGGACAACAACGACAACCACAACGGCGCGATCAATGAGAACTACGGGCGCGAGTTGCTGGAGCTCTTCTCCATGGGCATCGGCAACTATACCGAGGATGACGTCAAGGAGGCGTCGCGCGCGTTCACGGGCTGGACGCTCAAGAACGCCGAGTACATGTCCATGCGCGCCATGAAGGACTCGATCTGGCCGTACAGCCGCATCGCCTGGCACTTCGAGTTCCGCGACCAAGACCACGACACGGGCGAGAAGGTCTTCCTCGGCGAGCGCGGCGACTTCGGCGGCGACGAGATAGTGGAGATCATCTGCCGACAGGACGCCACGGCACGCTTCGTGTGCACGAGGCTGTTCCAGTTCTTCGCGGCAGACGAGATCGACGAAGCGGGAGAGGCGACCATCGAGCAGATGATGGCGTCTTACTTCGAGTCGGACTACGAGATCCGCTCGGTGCTTCGGACCCTGTTCAATTCCGACTACTTCAAGGGCGAGGGCGCGCGCTATGCCCGGGTCAAGGCGCCGGTCGAAACCGTCGTCGGCGCGGTTCGCATGGCGGGTTCATACCGCCAGCCGACGCTGGGAGTCAACCAGCTTGCGAGCCAAGCGTTCTTCATGGGGCAGGGGCTTCTGCAGCCGCCGACCGTAGAGGGCTGGCACGAGGGCATCGAGTGGATAGACAGCGGCTCGCTCGTCGAGCGCGTCAACTTCGCCGCCGCCGAGCTGGGCGACCCAGCCAATCCGGGCGTGCGCTCGATAGCCGACCGGCTGGCGCGCGACGGCGGACGCCACCAGTCGCCCGAACAGGTAGTTGACGGCTGCCTGGACCTGATGGGGCCTCTATCGGTCGAGGACGACACCCGGGAGGCGATCATCGGCTTCGCCGCGCAGTTCGGCGATGTGGACATGGACGATGAAGACTCTACGCAGGCAGTGGCCAACGTCATGCGCCTCATCGCATCGTCCAAAGAGTATCAGCTGGCCTAGCGAGGCCGTCAATCATTAATAGCAAAGAATGACCGGAGCGGGCCGGCGTCGCGTGACGTCGGCTCGCTGCGCGATTGTGGGGGAATGACACCGTGACCACGTTCAGTCTCGACTATATCAAGACGGTCGGCATAGTCAACAACGGCGACAACGGGCGCGGCTTCGCCAACCCCTACGACATCGCCTTCCGGCCCGACGGACGCATATTCGTGCTCAACCGCTGCGATCCGGCGCGCGCCAAAGCGATCCGGGTCGGCGTGCTGAACCTGGACGAGGACTACCTCTACGAGTTCGGCAACGGCTATGGCGACGGGGACGGACAGTTCGTCTGGCCCGTGGCAATGGCGTTCGACAGCGCGGGGCGGCTGTACATAACCGACGAGTACAACAACCGCGTGTGCGTGTACGACGCCGATGGCTCGTTCGTCTCGCAGTGGGGCGAGCGAGGCTCGAATCCCGGACAGTTCGACGGACCGTCAGGCATCGCCATAGACTCTGCGGACAACATCTACATCGCCGACCAGCGCAACGGGCGCATCCAGAAGCTGAACGCGGACGGCGAGCCGCTGGCGGGATGGGGCGAGCCCGGTACCGAGAATGGGCAGTTCGATCTGCCGTGGGGCGTCGGAGTCGGCGCGGATGACGCGGTGTACGTCGCCGACTGGCGCAACGACCGCGTCCAGAAGTTCACCGCGGACGGCGAGCATCTGCAGACGATAGGCGCGGGGCATCTAAGCCGTCCGTCCGGCGTCGCCGCCTCGCCCGACGGTGCGGTCGCCGTCGCCGATTGGGGCAACGAGCGCGTCCAGATATTCACTGCCGATGGCGAATTGGCGACGACCATGCGAGGACAGGCCACACTGTCACAGTGGGCAATGGACTACTACTCGTCCAACCCCGAAGAGTGGGAGCTGCGCGAGGTATCCGACCTGGCTCCGGAGACTCTGCCTGAGCATCTGCAGACGCCCTACCACACGTCATCGCAGATTGAGCCGTACTTCTGGGGACCGGTGGCTGTAAGGTTCGACGATCAGGGCAGGCTGTACGTGGTGGAGACTAATAGGCACAGGTTCCAGGTGTATGGGTAGGGGGAGATAGCAGTGCCGTCAACTCATCGCCATATGAAGGTGTCATGCGATGCGATTGTAGTATGGCGCATCTTGGAATTGGCAGCAAAATAATGGCAGACAATCAAGGGTCAGTATATGGTAAACAGGCAGTGGAGCGGGATAATATGAGTGACAATAAAGACAAGCAACCTGATGTCGGCGTAGTATATGTTGTCACTAATCCTGCTATGCCGGGCCTAGTGAAGATTGGCAGTACCAAGAGGGATGATGTATCATTACGAATTGGCGAACTGTACACACAGGGTGGAGCGGGGGTTCCCTTGCCATTTGATTGCGTGTACGCTGTTAAGGTAGCCAATTACCGTGAGGTCGAAAAGGGACTTCACAGTGCTTTTCCCCGTCTGAACCTAGGAGAGAATTCTTTGAGATTGAACCTGATCAGGTAATACCGATTTTGAACGCGATCAAGATTGAAGAGGTGACGCCCGATGACCACAGTGGTGATCTCAGTAGCATAGATGCCCAGTCCAAGTTGGCATCTGAAAACCTAAAGAAAAAGAGGCCTCGTCTGAGATTTGACGACTTGACAATCCCAGTTGAGGCCGAGTTGAACTATACTCGC
This sequence comes from Dehalococcoidia bacterium, assembly GCA_034420955.1. Taxonomy (GTDB): domain Bacteria; phylum Chloroflexota; class Dehalococcoidia; order Lucifugimonadales; family UBA1123; genus VXRN01. Next base: position 125,514 of record DAOUKV010000018.1, on the reverse strand, counting down.
GGTGATGCGTCAGTGCAGGTTGTTGATGGTGGAACTACAGTGCGTTACCAGGATGAGGTTCATTCAATCACAACACTCACTCAGCAGTTACTAGGTTATACTACTAGGGTTTCTGCCCAACTATATTGGACTTACAAAGACAGACTCCTCAGCGAAATATATAACGAAGTGCACGCTCAATAGCCGAGAGACGAATGATTTGCACGACCATAGTAGAGGAAACTGCCAATGAAAATCAAAGTTACTGAGCGAGGCCTGACGATTCCGAAACATTACCTGCCAGACGTAAATGAGGTCAACGTCCGGAAGCGGAATGGAGTAATCATAGTATCTCCGGTGGATACAGATAACTCCGTCTTCAGGTTGGGTAAAAACCCAATTGATCTAGATATTGAAGACGCCTCTGTAAACCACGATAAATATATCTACTAGGAATGCCTTGACTTGTCAACTATCTTCATTGATACCGGATACATAATTGCCTTAGAGATGGCTCGGGACCATCATCATGAATCCGCTACTATTCACTGGAACAGCGTCTCACGCGATGATCTTGACTTGGCAACTACCACATACGTCTTAGACGAGATTGTCACCTTTCTTGTATCCAGAGGCTACCATGACAAGGCAGTAGCGATTGGGAGAATTTTGCTCGACAGTTCGGATATTAAGTTGATCCACATAGATGAACCTCTTCTCATGGAGGCGTGGCGTTATTTTGAGAGACATACCGATAAACAATACTCGTTGACGGATTGCATCTCCTTCGTTGTCATGCTCAAATATGAAATGCAAACCGCATACGCATATGATTAGAATTTTGTTCAAGCCGGCTTCTCCATTGAACCAACTGAGTAAATCAACGTTGCGTTAGGCGGCGATAATCAGCAGAGTTAACCTACCATACCCAAGTTTAGACGCGCTCGACAGACTCGAAGAAGTCGGTTGTACGGTAACCGAGTTAGCCGACCTGCTGGAAAGTTCCGGAGACGAAGTATCCGACCTGTGAACATCGAGCGTGTCATCTCTCCGGCGATGGTGCCGGAACCTTTGGGCTGGAGCAACGCCGATTTGTGGTGAGTAGGCAGGCATACTGTGGAACGGCCCAGTCGGGCCCAACCACTTGCCATTGCCGCAACGCAGCGGTGGTACATCCCCCCTCACGCAGGCGGCTGTATCAGCTCTACGTAGTTGCCCTCCGGGTCCATGATGTAGCAGATGCCGCGGCGTTTGCCGTCGTCGGTTTCGTGGAAGATTGGGTCGGTGATGAAACGGATGCCTTCGGCCTTCAGGGTCTCGGCCATAGCCGCAAGGTCGGTTACGTCGAAGCAAATGTGGGCGGCGCCCAACTGGTGGCGGTGGAGATGACCATCCGGGCTGGGCGGGTCTATGAAATGGACCAGCTCCAGCGCGTGCTCGCCACCCGGCTTGCCGACGAACACGAGCGTCCTACGCGCGCCGGGGATGCCTGTGTGGTCGCCCTCCGGCGGCGCTACGCTGTCCACCTCGCGCATCACGGTCAGCCCAAGCGTGTCGCGGTAGAAGGCGACCATTGCGTCTATGTCCTTCACTACGAAGCCGGAGTGGTTGAACCCGATTATCATGCTGTCCTCCAATTCGTGATGTGGAGCGAGTGTACAGCAGGCGGCTCGGCGCGGCAATTCGCAAACCCTGTCGTTGCATCAGGGGCGCGGCGGGTGTATGCTTTCTGGGACTATTTTCAGGCAGGCGCTTGGAGTGATGCGATGGAATCAATTAGACCGCCATGGCTCGCCGCGACCCTGCGGCGCGTTGACCACTGGATCAGTTGGGGCGTCGCTGGGCTGGCGATAGGCCTTGCGTTGGGCGCCAACTCGGTGGCGGTGTGGCTGGTGGCGATCGGGATGTTCGCGTTCCTCGCGTATCTCTCGGCGCACGGCCCGGCGCGTCGCGCCACCGAGGGCGCGCTGTTCGCAGCCGGCCCGGTGTTCATGGTTGCCTGGATCGTCGGATTCATCATCCGGGGCATCGTTAGCGAGACGCTGCTGTGACGGGAGCGCTAGGCAATGGCGCGGGCGATAGGGCGCAACTGTTCGTTACCTGCGTTGTTGACCAGTTGTTCCCGGAGGTCGGCGAGGCTGTGGTTCGCGTTCTGCGCGCGCTGGACGTGGAGGTGGGGTTCGACGCCGCGCAGACGTGCTGCGGACAGCCCGCGTTCAACTCCGGCTACTGGAATGACGCCCGCCCGGTCGCGCGGCGACTGCTCGGACAGCTCGACCCCGATACGCCCGTCGTCGTGCCGTCAGGCTCGTGCGCGGCGATGATTCGCAACTACTACGGCGAGCTGTTCGCAGACGATCCGGTCAACTTGGCCCGCGCGAACCGGCTCAGACGCAACGTGTTCGAGTTCAGCGAGTACTTGGCGGCGAAGGTCGGGGCGGGCGAACTCGCGGCGCTTGCAAGCGCGGCAGAGTCGAATACGCCACATGCCAACGTCGTCTTCCACGAGGCTTGTCACGCCAAGCGCGAACTCGGCATAGACGCGGCGCCAAAGGCGATTCTGGATTCGATGCCCCGAATCAGCCGCGTGGAGATGGCGCAGGCTGAGGTGTGCTGCGGATTCGGCGGGACGTTCTCGGTGAAGTACCCGGACATATCGGGGGCGATGCTGGGCGACAAGCTTGACAACATCGAGGCGAGCGGCGCGGACACGGTGACAGCGTGCGACGCGAGTTGTCTCATGCACATCGGCGGCGGCCTGAGACGGCGAGGCAGCGCGGTCAGAACGGCGCATCTGGCGGAGCTGGTGGCGGACCGGCTTGTGAAGCCACTTCCTTAATATAAAGGTTAACGAATATGGAATCTCGAACGGCGCAGTTTAGACAAGGCTCCGCATCCGCGCTGGCGGACGGGCAGATCCAGCGCAATCTGCAAGGGCTGTACTCGGGCTTCCATTCGGCGCGGCTGACGGCGTCTGCGGCTACCGACGACTGGGAAGGGCTGCGCGAGCGCGGCCAACAGATCAAGACGCACGTCATCGAGAACCTGGACTACTATCTGGACATGCTCTCGCGCAACGTGGAGAAGGCCGGCGGCAAGGTATTCTTCGCCGAAGACGCGCAGGCGGCGTCGGACTACGTGCTATCGGTCGCCAACAGCCACAATGTGGAGATGATCGTCAAGAGCAAGTCCATGCTGTCTGAGGAGATGGGGCTGAACGAGCGATTGGAGGCGGAGGGCATCGAGGCAGTCGAGACCGACCTGGGCGAATACATCATCCAGCTTGCGGGCGAGACGCCGTTCCACATAATCGCGCCGGCGATCCACAAGTCGGCGCCAGAGGTGGCGGAGCTTTTCGCGGACAAGCTCGGCTCCGACAGAGCCGCGAACATCGAGGAACTTGGACGCGAGGCCCGGCGACAGCTGCGCGCCAAGTTCATGGCGGCTGGCATGGGCATATCGGGCGCGAACTTCTTGGTCGCCGAGTCCGGCACGGTAACGCTGGTTACCAACGAGGGCAATGGGCGAATGTGCACCTCGATGCCGAAAGTGCACGTTGCCGTCGCCGGCATGGAGAAGGTGGTGCCGTCGCTCGAAGACCTGGGGATGTTCCTGCGGCTGCTCATACGCTCGGCGACGGGGCAGATGATTTCTAGCTACGTTACGACCGTTACCGGTCCGCGACGCGACGAGGAGGAAGACGGTCCGGAGGAGTTCCACCTAGTGATAGTCGATAACGGACGGTCGCGCATTCTGGCGGACCGCGAGATGCGCGAGGCGCTGACGTGCCTGCGCTGCGGCGCGTGCATGAACGCCTGCCCGGTCTATCGCAAGGTCGGCGGCCACGCATACGGCTGGGTATATCCGGGCCCGATCGGCGCGATCGTATCGCCGATGCTGACTGGACTGTCGGCGGGGAAGGACCTGCCGTATGCCTCCACCCTGTGCGGCGCGTGCAAGGAGGCTTGCCCGGTCAAGATAGACATTCCACGGATGCTCCTGTATATGAGGAAGGAACTGACACAGGGAGATAACTACCCGGAGGAGAAGTCGGCGAGCGCGGGCGAGGCGGCGGCGATGAAGGGCTGGCGAGCCGCGATGTCGTCCGGCGCGTCCATGCGCGCCGCCAACCTGTTGGGCAGAGTCGGACAGCGTGTCGCTCCCAAGTCGCCGAACGGCCCGCTTTCGGGGTGGACTGGGAGCCGCGACATGCCGGAGGTCAAGCGTCCGTTCCGAGCCAGATGGGGCGAACTGAAAGACGGATGACGATGACGAATACGAACAGGGAGGACTTCCTGAAGCGCATCAGCCAAGGGCTTGGCAGGGACGCGCCGCCGTCCGCTCAGGTTAGCCCCGCTCCGTCGACGCTGGGGCCGCCGGAAGAGTTGCATGATCGCGTTCGCCACGTCGCCGAGCTTATGGGGCGCGACTCCGACAACTTGATGAACGTCTTGGCGCGTACCGCAGAGGCGTCCAACTGGAACGTCGTCCGCGTGGCAGACGCGCGGGAGGCGGGGCGGTACGCGCTCGATCTTGCGAGAGACCTGGAGGCGCGGTCGGTGGTCCACTCGCTGCACCCCATCGTTCGCAACGCGCTGGCGGGCGGCCTGTTCGACGGCAGCGGCGTCGAGCTAACGCCGGTAGCGCTGGACCGCGAGAGCGAGGAGGCCAAGGCTCGATCGCAGGCGGAACTGCGCGTGATCATGGAAGCGTCCGACCTCGCCATAACCGGCGTGGACTACGCCATAGCCGAGACGGGAACGGCGGTCATCATCCCGCGCGCGGGCGCGAGCAGGCTCGTGTCGCTGGTGCCGCCCGTCCACCTAGCCATCGTCGAACGCGGACAAGTTCTGCCGAGTCTCGACGAACTGTTCACGCTCCGGCGCAATGATTTCGCCAGCGGTAGGCTAGGAAGCTACATGAACCTGATCACTGGGCCGAGCCGGTCCGCCGACATCGAGTACCAGCTGATTACGGGCGTGCATGGGCCGGGCGAGGTACACATGGTACTAATTGGGTGATGGGGATTTAAACGCAGAGGCGCGCGCGCTGGGATTAAACGCAAAGGCGCCAAGAGGCAAAGACGCGAAGGGTAAAATCGCGTGGCGCTGATTGGATGAGAGGGTAGGGGATTCGGCTACTGCAGCGCCCGCATCATTCTGATCGAACGCTTGGTCGCGTCCGCAATCAACTCAGCGGCGCGTTCGGAGGCGTCTTCCAAGGCCATTGGCCCGGATACGATCGGCGCGGCCGCGGCTATGCCATGTTCATACACCGCCTCGTAGCCATCGCCGAGCGTGCCGGCAATCGCGATCACCGGCACTCCGAGCTTCGCCGCCCGCTGCGCTACGCCGACCGGCGCCTTGTTATAGACCGTCTGGTAATCTAGCGCGCCCTCTCCGACGATGGCGAGGTCTGCGCCCTCGAGGGCGGCGTCTATGCCCACCGTGTCCAGCACGATGTCCACACCCGCGCGGAGTTCGGCGTCGAGGAACGCGACCATGCCTCCGCCCAGTCCGCCGGCGGCGCCCGCGCCCCGCAGATATTCTACGTCAACGCCCAAATCGGCGCGCGCCACTTCGGCGAGCCGGACGAGCGCGGCGTCGAGCGCGGCGACCATTTCCGGTGTCGCCCCCTTTTGCGGTCCGTAGATAGCGGACGCTCCCTCCGGGCCGGTGAGCGGATTCGTCACGTCGCAGGCGACCATGAACGTAGAGGCGGAGACGCGCGGGTCGAGGTCGGACAGGTCTATGCGGGCGAGATTCGCGAGCGCCGCGCCTCCGTAGGGTAGGGGAGTGTCGTCGGCGTCGGTGAGCGACGCTCCGAGCGCCTGCGCCATGCCCGCGCCCGCGTCGTTCGTCGCGCTGCCGCCGATTCCGACGATGAAGTTTCGGAATCCCGCGTCCAGCGCCGCGCGGATCGCCTCGCCTAGTCCGTAGGTCGTCGCGTTCATTGGGTCGAGCGCATCCGGCGAGACCAGAGCCAGTCCGGATGTTCTAGCCATCTCGATAACGGCCGTCACCCCATCGCCCATCGCGCCCCACTCCGCGTCGCGCCGTTCGCCCAGAGGCCCGGTTACGGACGCGGAGCGGATATCCCCGCCCGAGCCTTCTACCAGCGTCTCCAGCGTCCCGTCGCCGCCGTCGGCCACGGGAACCATGATAGTCTCCGCATCGGGCAGCGCTCGCAACACGCCGTCTCGCATAGCAATTGCCGCGTCGAGGGCAGATATGCTTCCCTTGAATGTCTGCGGGGCAAGTACGATCTTCATGGTCTGGGCATTATAGCCTGTCCGAATCGGGATTTACAGGATTCGGGGCAATCAGAGATAGTCCGTTTGAGAGGGATGGAAGGGGTATCGATAGGTGTGGACATCCCCACTGAAAATCGGCGTCACTGCAATCTCAATATCGCCTAACCCCCCAGCAACCCAGCGAAAGCGATATAGAAATCTCCGACACGCTCATACCTGCAATGTACATATCACCAATTACATCAATATCATATTGCCATATATTATATTTCCACATCCTTTGATGTCCATATCCAATCAATGTGTGATAATATGTTCCTGAGTCCGGTTAGGAGGCAATATCAATATGCCAAGAGAGAAGTCCAACGTACCCACCAGGCAACTCTACGCCCAGATCCGGGAAGACCTGTACCTCGGCGCCAAGGCTCGCGCGGCGGAAATGCGGATGCCGCTGAGAGAGTTCATCGAGTACGCCCTCGCTGCCGCGCTGAGCGGAGATGGACAAAGTCCGGCGGCGGCAACGGCGCGCTCGATTTGGGACGACGAGTACCTCTCCATGCAGGCGCGGCAGCCCTTCGGCTCCCCGGTCGAACTGACGGACGACGAAGTCAAGTCTATTCTCCGCGAGGCGGTAGAGAGATGATCGGCGACAACGAAATCATCCTGGATACGGTCATCGTCGAGAGTCTGTGGACCGGCGGCGAGGGGATCCAGTGGCTGTCTCGCGTCGCCAATGGCGAGGTGGCGGCTACTATTAGCGCGGCGTCGGTGGCCGAACTGGCGCGCGTCGCCCCTGACAGGCGCGCCGAGATTCAGCTGACGGCGCTGCTGATGCTGCCGGTCAGGACTCTGGACGTGGACGTTGCCATCGCGCGGCGTGCGGGGCAGATCGCCCGGGACCTCGACGCGGATGACGTGCCGGCGGCGATGCTGAGCGCGCTGGTCGCGGCGACCGCCCTGGAGACGGGACTTCCCATAGCGTGCGTGGACGACGACTTCTATGCGGCGATGGGATGCGAGATCGCGGAGTAGGGATTACAACGCAGAGGCGCAGAGATGTGCAGAGGGACGCAGAGGGAATAGATCGTGATTCTTCGCCCTCTGAAGTATGTCTGCTACGTTCGAGAATATACATTGAATCAAAACCCTCTGCGTATATCTGCATCCCTCTACGCCTCCGCGTTGAACTCCGGGTGGGGCGGGGGATTGGGCCAACGCCGGCTCCGGCTTGTTGCTATAATGCGGGGGAGGGTATTGGATTAGTTTATGGCAGCAGGCACGATGAGGCAGAGCGCAATCTCAACTCTTTATCGCATCTCGTTGGGGATAGTCTCCCTCGTGGCGCTCGCGCTTGCATTGAACGGGATAGCCAACGCTCAGACCGGCGAGGCCGGCGCGGTCTTGGTCGGGCGAATCGAAGGGGCGATCGATCCGATATCGGCGCGGACGCTGCGCGGTTGGCTGGACGATGCGGCGAAGCGCGGCGCCACGCTGGTAGTCGTCGAGCTGGACACTCCGGGAGGATCCGCGGACGTGATGCGCGATATGACCGGAGCGATGCTCGAGTCGAGCGTTCCGATAGCCGTCATCGTAGCCCCTTCCGGCGCGCAGGCGGCGTCGGCGGGCACGTTCATCGTCTCTGCCGCGCACATATCGGCCATGACGCCGGGTACGACGATCGGCGCTGCGTCGCCAGTAGATTCGGCCGCGAGAGACCTCGGCGAAACGATCAAGGAGAAGGTTTCCCAAGACGTCGCCGCCCTCATTAGAGGAATCGCAAACCAGCGAGAACGAAGCCCGGACGCGGTGTCCGCCTTGGAAGCCACCATATTCGAGGCCAAGTCGTACTCTGCCGAGGAGGCCGTGGAAGTTGGAATCGTTGACCTGATAGCCAGAGACACCCAAGACATGCTCGCCAAGATCGAAGGCCGGGTCGTCAACGTGCACGGAGTAGACGCTACGCTGAGAGGCGTAAACGCGACTCCACAGAGCATAACGGAGACGCCTGTGCAGCGCGCCCAGGGCTGGCTCGCCAACCCGACGCTGGTGTTCCTGCTGCTGGCGGTGGGCGGCATTCTCGTACTAATCGAAGCGCTCAGTCCGGGCGGCTGGGTCGCCGGCGTGTCCGGCGCTACGCTGATCGCGCTCGCCATTATCGGGCTGGTCAGCCTGCCTGTGAACTGGATAGGGTTGATCTTAATAGCCGCCGGACTTGGCCTCATCTTCTGGGAGATACAGGCGCCCGGCTGGGGCGGGTTCGGAGCGGCGGGCGGCGTAGCCATACTCGTCGGCGGGTTCTTCCTGTTCGGCGACACCAGCCAGCCGGGACTGCCCGCGCCGGACGTCCGCGTCGGCTACGCCGCGCTTGCGGTCGCGGGCGTGTTCCTCGCGCTCAGCGTCGGCGGGCTGTTCTACTTCTCGCGGAAGGCGAAGGCGGTCCACGTGCAGCCTCGCGCCGCAGAAATAGTCGGACAAGTAGGCGAGGTGCGGACCGCGCTAGACCCGACCGGCACCGTGCAGGTGGCAAGCGAGCTGTGGACGGCTGAGTCGGGAACGGGCGAGACCATCGAGTCCGGGGAAAACGTGGTAGTGTCGGAGGTTGACGGCCTCGTACTCAAAGTCTTCAGAGAAAATAGCCTGGAAGCGCTCGAAAGGAGCTTGTGATGATCCCATATATCAGGACTGTAAAGCAGTACGAACGGCTGGCGGTGTTCACACTCGGAAAATACTCGGGACTCAAGGGGCCGGGCCTCAACGTGCTGTTCTGGCCCTTTCATAAGACGCAGCAGGTGGATCTGCGCGAGGAAGTGCTGGACATCCCGCGCCAGACGAACATCACTCTCGACAACGCGCCGATAGACATAGACTTCCTGGTCTATATGCGCGTGATAGACGGACAGGAGAACCGCGCGGTTCTGGAGGTTGTGGACTACTACGGCGCGGTGGTCGGCATAGCCACGACGACGTTGCGCGCGGTCATCGGCGAGATGAACGTGGACGACGTGCTCTCGCAGCGCGAGCGCATAAACGAGGCGCTGCGGACGAAGCTGGACGAGATAACGGCGCGCTGGGGCATCAAGGTAACGCAGGTGGAGATACGCGAGATCGAGCCTGCGCGAGACATCCAGGAGGCGATGAACAGGCAGATGTCCGCCGAGCGGCTGCGCCGCGCGGAGGTGATCGAAGCCGAAGGCACGCGCCAGGCGGCTATCACCGTGGCCGAGGGCGAGAAGCAGGCGGCGATACTGCGCGCCGAGGGGCACCGGCAGTCCGAGATCCTGACCGCCGAGGGCGACCAGCAGGCGGCGGTTCTGCGCGCCGAGGGCTTCAGCACGGCGCTGGAGAAGATATCCGGCGTAGCGGAGAGCATAGACTCGAACACGCTCAGCCTTCAGTACTTCGATACGCTCAAATCGCTCGGCGCAAGCGAAAGCACGAAGTTCATCTTCCCGATGGAGTTTACCGGGCTGCTCAACCCGTTCATCAATGCAGCTACCGGGGCCGCAACGGGAAATGGGCAGAGAGCTGACGGCGGCGACTAAGCCGCTCCGTTCGCCGGGCATGGGGCAATGGCGGGGACTAAGCCGCCTGCCCTCGCCTGAAGTGGGATGAGCGGGACTGCCGGATTTGCAGGATGCACCATACCGAAAATCCAAAAGTCCCGCTCATCCCACTTCAAACGCAATTGGAGGATTAACGATCAATCTGAAACTGCCAAAATGTCGAGTTTTGCCAATGTTGCTGAAAATTCTCAGAGGTTTAACCACATGAACATTCATTCGATGATGCGGGACTTGGCAGGCCGCCGGCCTATCTTCCACTCGGAGGCGGACTTCCAGTTCGCCCTAGCTTGGCAAATCAAGGAGCGGATGCCGGATTGCGAGATACGCTTGGAGTTCCCCCCTTTTCGTCGTGAGAACATGGCCCTGGACATCTGGGTCCCAACTATGAAGATGGCGATTGAGTTGAAATACACGACGGGAGAGATGGACGTCCTATCCGGTGGAGAGCGATTTGCGCTGAAGAACCACGTCGCGTACCCATTACGCCGCTATGACTTCATCAACGATATACGGAGGATAGAGCGTGTATCGAAAGAGTATGGAGCGCGAGGCATTGCGGTGATGTTGACCAACGCCCGCGCCTACTGGTCTAGTCCAGCGCTTGGCTGGAGAACGACGAGTGACGCTTCGTTCCGCATCCATGAGGGCAGTACTCTCACCAGCGTAATGGGATGGTCGGAAAATGTCGGTGCCGGAACTACCAAGAACAGACAGGAGCCGGTCCGCCTGGAAGGGTCGTATAACCTACGCTGGCGAGATTATTCGGCGGTTCCGGGAGCGGGCAGGGGACGCGAGTTCAGATACTTGGCGGTTGAAGTGGGCTAGTCCCCGTAGTATGAACCTGGTTCGTGTCCCAGCGTAGCGAGTTGGATTCCCGCCTTCTCGACAATGACGGTTGAGGGCATCAGTAGTTCAGAGAAATCAAGGCGCATTCAACCGTGGATCTCTGGATTCCCGCTTTCGCGGGAATGGGGGTTGACAGAGGAAGGGAACTGACGCGGCGAATTAGATATGGTCTTTGATCGCGCGGGCTACTGTCATGGTCAGGCCAGGGACGGCGGCTATCTCTTCGACTGTGGCGTCGCGGACGCCTCGCACCGAGCCGAAGCGCCGCATCAGCATCCGCTTGCGCTTGGGTCCGATGCCCGGAACCATGTCCAGCGTAGATTGTACGCTCTTCTTGGAACGTCGCTCGCGGTGGAAGGTGATGGCAAAGCGGTGCGCTTCGTCTCGCAGCCGCTGCACCAAGAACAGCCCCTGTGCATTGCGAGGCAGGACTATCGGATCGCTGACGTAGGGAACGAACAATTCCTCGTTCTCTTTGGCGAGGCTGGACAGGGGAATGTCGTTGATTCCCAACTCCAGGAAGACTTGGAGGGCGGCTCCGAGGTGGCCCTTGCCGCCGTCTATCAGCACCAGATCCGGGATGATGCCCCATGCGTTGGAGCTTTTTTGGTTTTGGCGCTTGCGCGGCGCTGTGGATGACGCGGGCGAGACGGAGTCGTCGCCCCCTGACACTTGTGGGGCGCCCCCCCTCTTGCGCTCATCCGATAGACGCTTGAAACGGCGTGTCAGCACCTCGCGCATCATCGAGTAGTCGTCCACTCCGGCGACCGACTTGATCCTGAAGCGGCGGTAGTGGTCGGTTCTCGGCTTGCCTTCCTCGAAGACGACCATGCTGCCGACGGCGTTGGTACCCTGGATGTTCGAGATGTCGTAGCACTCTATCCGACGGGGCAGTTCGGGCAGGCTAAGCGCCTCTTGCAGCTCTTCCATTGCGCGGTCGTTGTTGGACGATTCGTGGATGCGTCGGATTCGGAGCTGTTTGAGTCCCTGCTCGGCGTTCTGAGAGACCATCTCCACCAGCCGACGCTTCTCGCCGCGCTGCGGGACATGCAGCCGCACGGCGCCCTGCCGCTTGGAACGCAGCCACCCCTCTATCGCCGCCATGTCGTCCGGCAGATCCTGAAGCAGCACGCTGCGCGGGACGTATGGGTTGGCGGTGTAGAACTGCTTGACGAACGCGGCGAGCACTTCGGCGGGCTCGTCGCCGTCCGAGCGGTGCATCAAGAAGTTTTCGCGCCCTACCAGCTTACCCTGCCGTATGAAGAAGACCTCGACCCAGGCGTCGCGCGCTTCCTGCGCGAGCGCGATGACGTCCACATTCTCGTTGGACAGGTGAAGCACCTTCTGACCCTCATGCACCTTTTCGATCGCCTGTATCTGATCGCGCAGCGCGGCGGCGCGTTCGAACTCCAACGCTTCGGACGCCTCGATCATCCGCGTTCGGATGCCGCGCATAACCTGGTCGGTCCTGCCTTCGAGGAACATCGCCACCTGATCTATGATCTCGTGGTATTCGGCGCGGTCCACCTTGCCGATGCAGGGGCCCGCGCAACGGTGTATGAAGTAGTCGAGGCAGGCGCGGTCGTCGTTGCCGGTTATCGTCTTGGTGCACGACCGGTATGGAAACAGCTTCTTCAGCAGCGCGAGCGTCTTGCGGACGCTGGACGCGCTGGCGAACGGACCGAAATAGCGCGCGCCGTCGTCGCGCACGCGGCGGGTTACATAGACGATTGGGAAGTCCTCGGTGGTGTCTATCTTGATGAACGGGTAGGACTTGTCGTCTTTCAGCCGCGCGTTGTACTGGGGCTGACGCTCCTTGATGAGGTTGCTTTCGAGTATCAGCGCTTCCTGCTCGGACTCGGTTACGATGAACTCGAAGTCGGCGATGCGGCGCACCATGCGGCGTATCTTGGGAACCAGCCCATGCGGGCTGCCGAAGTAGGAAGATACCCGGTTTCGCAGGCTCGCGGCTTTGCCGACGTATATGACTTCGCCTCGCCGGTCGCGCATGAGGTAAACGCCCGGCCTCTGCGGCAGGGCGCGGATGCGCTGGGTGAAGTCCGGTGTCTCGTTAGCTGTCACGTCTGCCCCTCGCGGCGACAATGACTCTTAGCCCATAAAACGCAACCGTGTTGACGCATTGGGCTGACTAAACGTGGGCCTGCGCCCCTTAGCCAAGAACGAAGGTCAGCACGCCCAGGGCAACGGCTATGAGCGCCGTGAGGACGCCTATGCGCGTCAGCTCGGACCGTAGATACGGGTACATCTGCAACGGCTCGGCGGGCGTTCGCGCGCGAGTGGGCCGACGGCGTATGATATTCGCCGCCTCGGGCGCCGGCGTCGCGGCGGGAGCTTCGGGAGTCGCCTGAACCGCCGTCTGGACAGCGGCCTGGTCTGGACCGTTTGCCGCTGTCGCCTCCGGATCCGGAGCCGTCCGGCGTCGAGACTGCTGGGAGACCGAGCTCCCTCGCTGCCGTCGTCCGCCCCTGTTTCGGCGTCGCCCGCTCAGTTGCGCCTGGCTCTGAGCTCTGCGCCTGTTCCTGCTGCTGGGCATGTGGAGTCTGCTCCTGTTACGGCCTGATTATATATTGATGATAGTGATGTTGGGCGTAGGTTGCAAATCGGCAAACGCTATCCACAATTCACAAGATTGGGTAAGTTACATACAATCGGCTCTCTCCAGTTCAGGCAGTTCCCGCGCCGCCAATTCCATCATGGTGGATACGAACCTTATGCCCATAATCAACGAATCTGCCAATTCGGTTTCGCTTAGGTGTCCGCCATAGAAATGACTGTGCAAGTCTCCAAGAACGGCCTGAAAACCAACATTGAGCGCTATGCCATACGGCGGCCGCAATGTGCCGTTCGTAGTTCATGCAGACTCGGCGGATCGGGCGATTTCACTCTCGAGGTCGTCTATCAAGAGCCGGATAGACTTCTGGCTGTACTTGAGAGACTCCGGATCAACGCGAAACTCGCCATCGTAGTCCCACTCGTCGTCCTCGGTTATGGCGTGTTCAAGATACATCTTAGCCATCACCCACTTCCCGTAGTAGGCTGTGAGCGGGTCCACCTCCATGGGCGGGTTGTCGCCGTCGTGATCGAGGTGATAGATGACTTGGCGAAGGTCGTCGCGCGTCGCGCGCGGCCAGCCGCGCTGTTCGGCCACGGCGGCAATGCCGGACTTCGCGGCTTCCCACATGAGTCGGGAACCTTCCCGGACGTCGTCGGAGTCGAATGCGCGGTTGCCTTCCGCAAGCAGAGTTCGGGCTTTCCGTATCCGGGCTTGGGGCGACATCGGCTACCTCTACCTATCGGCCACTAGTCGGTTGGATGCTGCGCTCATTATACAGCATGGCGCCATCGCCAGCGCGGGGCCGCGACTCCAAGGGGCCTGCGCTCGAAGCCCCCACTTGCCCCTAAACTCGAAGGCTACGCCCTCGGGTGCGCGCCGTCGTACTCGGCGCGGACGTGTTCGCTGGTCAGGTGCGTATATACCTGCGTAGTGGTGATGCTGGCGTGTCCGAGAAGTTCTTGGACGTGGCGCAGGGGAGCGCCGCCGCGCAGCAAGTGGGTGGCGAAGCTGTGGCGCAGCGTGTGGGGCGTTACCCGCCCTTCCAAGCCCGCGCGGGCGGCGTGTCTCTTGAGGATGAGCCAGAATCCCTGCCGCGTCAGGCGGCCGCCGCGACGGTTGAGGAACAGAGCTTTCGCCTCTTTGTCTCCCTCCAAGTCCGGACGGGCGCGCTCGATGTAGTCTTCCAGCGCGCGCGCCGCGCCGAGGTGAATCGGCACGATTCGCTCCTTGCCGCCCTTGCCGAAGCAGCGGGCAAAGCCGTCGTAGATGTTCACGTCTTCGAGATCGAGCGCGATCAACTCGCTTACGCGCATACCGGTAGCGTAGAGCAACTCCAGCATGGCGGCGTCCCGCACACCTTCGGGCGTGTCCATCCCGGTCGAGGCGGCTAGCAGAAGCTCCACCTCGTCTATGGTAAGAGGAGCGGGCAGCGACCGCCCGACTTTGGGCGTGGAGACGTTGACGGTCGGGTTCGATTCCAGAACGCGCTCCATGACGAGGAAGCCGAAGAGCGACTTGGCGGAAGCGGTCTTGCGCGCGCGCGTAGTTTCCGAATATGCTAAGTCGCGCAGGTGAAACAGGTATTCGCTGATAGTCTGCTCGGAAACATCTTCCCAAGAAGCGGGAGCCGGCGACGCGCCGTTGGCGCGAGCTTCCAACCACTCGATAAGCTGGGTGAGATCGTTCCGGTACGCGGCGAGCGTGTTGGGAGACACGCCGCGCTCGACGGTCATGTAATGGAGAAAATCTTCAAGACGGTCTCTCATCGGCTCTGCCTCGACAGGGGTGTGCTGGGCGCGTATGCCGGCCAGTTGCCGACCGCTGGGACCGATTATTGCGCGGCGTAGCCGCCACGACCAAGCGGAGGACAGTTCCAGATATGGTTGAAATCACTGTTGGCCCGAACCTGACCGCGTTTTCGGCGTTCATACTCAGTTGGCACGGCTTTTTCAGCTTCATCGCGGTTGCGTCGGCGGTATATCTGGTCGGTCGGTGGGCGCCGATGCGCGGCATAGACACAGACGACATCTACTCCATAGCCATATTCGCCATCATCAGCGGCATCGTGGGCGCGCGCATCGTCCACGTCATAGACCACTGGGACTTCTACGGCGCGGCGCCGGGCCAGATAATCGCCGTGTGGAACGGCGGCATCGGGCTGTGGGGCGGCATACTGGGCGGATTCGCGGGGGGCGCGGCCTACGCGCTATGGCGGGGCCATCCTGTGGGAGTGATAGCCGACCTCACCGCGCCGGCGATGCTGTTCGTGCAGTCCATCGGACGGTTGGGAGACATCGTAAACGGCGAACACTGCGCCAAGGCGTGGGACTTCGCGCTCGGCTTCGTGTGGACGGATCCGGCGTCGGACGCCGGGCGCTGCGCGAACGGCATAGGTGTCGCCGTTCAGCCCGTCATCGCGTACGAGATAGTCTGGAACTTGCTCGCGCTCGCGCTGATATGGAAGCTCCGCAACCGTCTGCGCCCGGACGGGATGCTGTTCGCGCTGTACTTGGCGCTGTACTCGATCGGCAGATTCGGCGTCACCTTCATGCGTGAGGACCGCATCTGGGCGCTCGGAATGCAGGAGGCGCACTTCATAGCGCTCGGCGTGCTCGCGATTACGGTTCCGCTGCTGCTGTGGAAGGCTCGGCCGGTAGCCGCCGGCGATGCGGATGAGGAATTCACGAACCCGGTGGACCGGCGAACGCGAGCCGAGCGGCGGAGGGACAGACGTGGATAGGATCAACGCAAAGACGCGAAGGCGCAAATGGATAATTGGGGTCTTGCGTTTATGTTTGGTGGGAACCCGTTAATGTGAAGGGGAGTCACCCCCATCCTAACCTTCCCCCGTCAAGGGGGAAGGGACTCCAGCGCTAGATCGCGGGAGCTATGTCGTCCACCACGAGCTGGGTCCGCGTCCGACCGCGCCACATGTTGCGCTCCATCTGGTAGGCGATCGAGATTTCGGAGCCTCGTTCGGCTTCCGGCTTGCGGTCGCCCTGCCGAAAGGCTATCGCCTCCCATGTGTCCTGACCGTCCTGCAGGCGGAGTTTCAGATGCGCGCCGCCCGCCCCAACCACAAAGGCGTCGAGAACGCGCAGCGGGGATGAAGCGAACTTGGGACGCGGGTTCGATTTGCCGAACGGCGCCAGCGACTCGGCGAACCCGAACAGTTCGCGCTCCACATACGACGGGTCTGCGATCAAGTCTATCTCGAACTCCGGCTCGCCGGCGCCGTAACGATTGGCGGGCAGCCGCTCGAACGTATCGGCGAGCGCGCGCAGATTCTCCGTAGGTATCGAGAAGCCCGCCGCCTGCGCGTGGCCGCCGTAACGCGTCAGCAGCCGCGCCGAATCGTCTATCACTTCCAAGATGTTGCACTTTGGGACGCTGCGCGCGCTGCCTCGGCTCTCGGCGCCGTCAACTGCGACCGCGATCGCGGGACGACCGTACTTCTCGGCCAAACGCCCGGCGATCAATCCGACTATGCCGTGTCCCCACGTGGGGCTGCCGACCATGATGACGCCGGGAGGCGAACCTTCCCACCGTTTGAGTATCTGCCGTTCCGCCAGCTCGACGCCGGCGGCGGTCTGCTCTCTGCGTTGGACGTTGAGACCGTCTATCGTCTCCGCGAGGGACTGCGCGCGGCGGCGGTTCGTGGTCGTGAGCAGTTCCAGGCTTATGCCCGCGTCGGCGAGGCGTCCGGGGGCGTTTAGGCGCGGGATTATCTGGAACGACATCGCATTAGTGTCGAGTTCACGTTCGCCGAATCCCGCTGTGTCGGCAAGCGCGGCAATCCCCGTCGAGCGATGCGTGTTCATACGCCGGATGCCTTCGGCGACGAAGTAGCGGTTCTCGCCCAGCAGAGGGCCTACATCGCCGATGGTGCCGAGGGCTACTAACTCGAGCAGCTCTATCGGCTCCTCCCGGCCGGTCGCCTCGTAGAGCGCCTGCACCAGCTTGTACGCCGCGCCGACGCCGGTCAGGTTCGGGAACGGGTACTCGGAATCGGGACGGTGCGGGTTGACCAGCGCGGCGAAAGGGTAGGGCGGCGCGTCCGGGACCACGTGGTGATCGGTAATCACGGCATCCACCCCGAGCGACTCGGCCATATCAGCGCCGTCTTGGGTACTGAAAGCGCAGTCCACCGTAACCAGCACGGATGCGCCTCTGGACACCATCGCGCTAACCGTCTCAGCGGTAAGTCCGTGCCCTTCGCTCGCCCTGTTGGGGATGTATGGCACGACGCTCGCGCCGAGATTCCGCAGCGCGGTCGTCAGAACGGCGGTGCCGCTGACGCCGTCTATATCGAAGTCTCCGAACACGCCGATCGGCTCGCCTTCGTCTATCGCGCGTCTGAGGCGTTCGACGGCGGCGTCCATGTCGGGCATCAGCCACGGGTCGTGCGAGTCGGTTTCATTGGGAGTGAGGAATGAGGTCGCGTCGTCGTAGGTGTCGATGCCGCGGTTGTAGAGCAACTGCGCGCGCGGTTTGGGGAAGCCGAGCCGGGAGACTATGTGGTCTGGAACAGTGGGATGGACTCGCCAGGTAGGTTTCAAGGGCAGGCTCCATAGTCGAATAGGCGCGGCGTCGCTCGCGCTTCACGAAGTCAGTGTAGATACCGACACGGCGTTCCTGATCCCGGCTTGGCTAGAATGAGTGGGCGACCGCCTACTCCTCGAATTCCTGGAAGACGAGAGAGGCGTTGTGGCCGCCGAACCCGAACGAGTTGCTCATCGCCGAGCGGATGCGTCCGCGGCGGGGCATGTGCGGGGTGTAGTCGAGGTCGCAGTCCGGGTCAGGGGTTTCCAAGTTGACGGTGGGAGGAATGGCCCACTTGGACAGCGCGAGCACGGTTACAGCTGCCTCTAGCGCGCCGCTCGCGCCGAGCAGGTGTCCGGTCATAGACTTGGTGGAGCTTATCGGGATGCGGTAAGCCTCCTCGCCGAACACGGCCTTGACCGCCATGGTCTCGTACTTGTCGTTGAGCGGCGTGGAGGTGCCGTGCGCGTTGATGTAGCCGATCTCTTCGGGCAGAGTCCGCGCCTGTTCCAGCGCGTTGTTCATCGCGCGCGCCGCGCCTTCGCCCTCAGGAGCGGGTTGGGTGATGTGGTGCGCGTCGGCAGTCGATCCGTACCCCACCATCTCGGCCACCGGCTCCACGCCGCGCGCCATCGCGTGTTCGAGCGTCTCGAGAATCAGCGCCGCGCCGCCCTCGCCCATGACGAAGCCGTCCCGGTCGGCGTCGAAGGGCCGAGACGCCGCCTGCGGATCGTCGTTGCGCTTGGAGAGCGCGTGACAGGCGTTGAATCCCGCCACTCCGATGGGGCAGATCGCCGCCTCCGAACCGCCCGCTATGGCGACGTCCACGTCGCCGCGCCGCAGCGCCTCGAACGCCTGGCCGATAGTGTCGGCCGCGCTCGAGCAGGCGGAAACCGTGCTGTAATTCGGCCCCTTGGCGCCCAGCAGCATGGAGATTTGCCCAGATGCCATATCCGGCAGCATCATCGGAACGAGGAACGGCGAGACCCGGCGCGGACCGCGCCTGTC
This sequence comes from Dehalococcoidia bacterium, assembly GCA_034420955.1. Taxonomy (GTDB): domain Bacteria; phylum Chloroflexota; class Dehalococcoidia; order Lucifugimonadales; family UBA1123; genus VXRN01. The sequence continues at coordinate 106,748 of DAOUKV010000018.1, read as the reverse complement.
CAGCACGCCGATCTGGCCCTCGAGCGTTATGATTCCGCCGATTCCGCTGGCTACCATGACGGACACGCGCGTCCGGTTCTCGTCTGTAACGGCGATGCCGGCGTCTTCCACCGCCTCGAGCGCGGCGCCCGCGCCGAGCTGGACGAAGCGGTCCATGCGTCGCGCCTCCTTGCGTCCGAGCAGGCCTTCGGCGTCGAAGCCCTTGACCTCGGCGGCGATGGTCGTGCCATAGCCGTCAGCGTCGAACGCGGTTATCTGATCGACGCCGGACTTGCCGGCCAGCAGGTTGTTCCAGGTCGAATCGGCATCCAGCCCAACGGGGCTAACTACGCCCACTCCGGTAACTACGACGCGGTTTGGTATTGTCACGTCAGCCCTCCATCGGCTACTTGGGGCGCGGGGCCGCCCAGACGTTCGGTACTGGCGGTCGCCCCGAGCGGACTGTACTGTATGCTCGGCGTAACGGTTTAGGCGATTATATCAACTTGGGGCGGGCCGCGCATGGTGAAGAATGCGAGCGAAAGCGCTTCGTACAATTCGTTGGCTCCAAAGCCCTCCGGAGACGGGACGGATGTGGCCATGCCCACCGGATCCAGAACCTCGAACGTCATCGCGTCTGTGAACCGGTCTGCCGCCAGCGCAACGCTCACGGCGCGCCCGTCTTCACGTCTGAGCGTCCACGAGCACACGTAGAGCAGCCGGTCTTCATCGTCCGGGGACGGTCTCGGCTCCGCGCCGCGCGTGATCTCCAGATCGCCGGGCGTGTCGAACAGCGCTTCGTCGAACATGGTGAGCGCTTCGCATATCGGAACGTCCCGCTCATCGGCGGCGACCCACAGCCGGCAGACCAGCTCGACGTCCGACTCGACCGCAGGCAGCATCGCGGCGGCGGCGCGGCGAACGAAGTCGGACGCCTCCGCCCGGTACTCCGCCATGCGCCGGGCGCGATCTACCCATCTGGCAAGGTCTTGGTTATCGGTCATGGGGCAATCATCGGTTGTCGAGGCGTGGGAGGTCAAGGGGTATGTGTAGTTGGCGCGCGCTCCCATGCTACCATTGAAGCAACCATAACTAGAGGCGACGACATGGCAGAGAGGCTGATCGGCGAGAGCGACGCGCCAACGGTGCGCTTCGAGACTCTGGGCTGCAAGCTGAACCAGGCGGATACGCAGAAGATGGCGCGCGAGTTCGCGGCGGCGGGCTACCGTGTGGTAGGGCAGGGGAAGGACGCGGACGTGTTCGTGCTGAACAGTTGCACCGTAACGCACGTTGCCGACCGCAAGGCGCGGCAGTCGGCGCGAGCGGCGAAACGGCGCAATCCGCGCTCGATCGTAGTCGCCACCGGCTGCTACGCCGAGCGCGCGCCCGGAGACCTGGGCGCGATGCCGGAAGTGGACCTGGTCATCGGCAACCGCGACAAGGGGGCGCTGACTCGGATGCTGGGAGACGCCTTTCCGGAGCGCGCTCCGGATTATTCTTCGGACTGGAGTATGGACGCGCCCGCAGAGTTCGGGGAGTTCAGGACGGTTCCGCTGGCCACACCGGATGACGGCGCCGCGATAGCGACCGCGCTCAGACTACGCTCCCGCGCGATGGTCAAGATACAGGAAGGCTGCGATCAGGTCTGCGCCTACTGCATCGTGCCAAAGGTGCGGGGCAGGGAACGCAGCATCCCTCTGGACGAGATCGTGGCGACCGCGAACGCCTATGCCGCCGCGGGCTGTCAGGAAGTCGCGCTAACCGGCACGCAGCTCGGCTCCTACGGGTTCGACCTGCCTGACGCAGACATCCGCTCCCTGGTCGAGGCTATGCTCGCGCGGACTAACCTGCCGCGCATCCGCATATCGTCGCTCCAGCCGCAGGACATTTCGGACGAACTGCTGGAGCTGTGGTCGGATTCGCGTCTCTGCCCGCACTTCCACGTGCCGCTCCAGAGCGGCAGCGACGCGGTGCTGCGGCGGATGCGGCGGCGGTACACCACGGTGGAGTTCCTGGATACCGTCGTGCGGATACGCAAGGCGATTCCCGACGTTTCGATCACCACCGACGCAATAGTCGGCTTCCCGGGCGAGACGAATGGCGACTTTCGCGCCACGCTCGATGCGTGCGTGGAAGCGGAACTCGCGTCCGTTCACGTATTCCCTTACTCGACTCGGCCCGGCACCAGCGCGGCTCACTACGATGAGCATGTTGATCCCGCGATCAAGTCCGCGCGGGCAGCCGAATTGGGAGAGGTAGCGCGCGAATTGTCGCGCGAGCACCGCCAGCGGTTCGTCGGGCATACCCGCAAGACGCTGTGGGAGCGGACGACAAGCCACGGCGGCGGCGCGCGCCCACCTACGTGGTCCGGTCTTACGGACAACTACATCAGGACACGCGCGCCCAGCTGGCTCAACTTGGAGAACCGCATTACGGACGCCACGCTCACAGCGGTGGACGAGGATAGCGTACGGGCGGTTATTCCGACGTAGGCGGCGTTTCATCCCCAGCCCAACCTTCCCCCATCGAAGGGGGAAGGGATATTTGTCGCGCAATAAGCCGTGGAACCTAGATGTCCACCGGCACCATCTGCGGTACGCCTCCACGGTCGCGAACGTAGGCGCCGTTGCACTCGTTGCCGTGCCCGAAGATGATCATCCACCCATCCTGAATCGCCATATCGAGAAGCTCCCGCTTCTGAACCAACGTATCGTTGGGGAATTCGGCCGTGGCCGGGATGTGATGCGGAGGCAGGTGGAACGGCGTAGGGATGAGGTCTCCGGCGTAGATGATGCGCTCGCTGCCGTACTCGATGAATACCGCCTGGTTGCCCTGCGCGGGGCCTTCCATGAGCCTCACCTTGACGCCGGGCACTATTTCGGCGTTGTCTTCGACGAACTCGATCATGTCTCGTTCCGCCAATGGCTCAAAATCGTCCTCGTAGAACGATCCGAGGAAGCGGGCGTTCGGCGCCGTCGCCGCCTCCCATGATGATTTCTGGACTATGTACCGGGCTTTAGGGAACATGGGGATTGCCGTGCCGGTGCGGTCGAGCTTGGTGCAGCCGCCGCTGTGGTCGAAGTGCAGGTTGGTAAGCACGACTATGTCAATATCTCGCGCGGTCAGGCCAAACGACTTTAGGCCCTTGACCAGCTTGTTGCCGTTGAGGCTGAAATCCGCCTTCATTTCGACGGTGCGCTTGCTGCCCGCGCCGGTGTCTATCAGCACGTTGTGGTCCGCTGTCTGTATCAGAACGGCGTTTAGGCCGAGGCGCACGCGGTTCCTTCGATCCGGCTTGATGAACTGCTCCCACTGGCTGCGGGCAAGCTGCCCGAAGACCACTCCTCCATCCACCATGAATGTTCCGTCCTTCAGCAAGTTGATAGCGATTGGTCCGATATTCACCTGAGCCACCTCCCAAGAAACGATCCGAGAATAGTTCTGAGGGCTTGTGAGGAAATCTCGACTTCATCGGCAATCGAGCAAGTGATTCCTAACGCGGAAGGGCAGTATGTGGTATTTCGGGGCGCAAAGAGCCCTGAAAAAGAATCAATCACACGATATATCCGGGGGAAGTCCCACCTCAAGCCCGCATATTTAACTTATCCGTCCGCTGGATAAGTTGTCAAGCGTGATAATGATTATATTTTTATGAATCTCTGTGTATAAACTATTTATGCAAACTATAATTTCAGAAAAACAGTTGCATTATAGGGTTTATGGCTCGAATTTCCACACACGTCATCCCTTGGCGCGTTCGGAAATTCACATACGGCATGGTGAGCGCGACACGAAATCCCACACCGAGCCAGGCGTGGAGGTACACGGAAATGGCGATGCCGCGTTACGGACTTCGCGGACGTTAGCGCAGCTCGTTTACAGTGTCCTGAAAGGCGTCGAGCGTCTGGGCGACGTCCTCACCGGTCAGGGCGGCTGATACGTAGAACTTGGAAGATCCCTTGAACACGCCGCGCTCGACGACCCCGGCGTTGAACTTATCCATCGTCGCCGCGTCCGCGCCCAACGTCTTGCGGTAGTCCGTAACCTCTTCGTCGGTGAAGTACACGTCGAACAGTACGGACTCGCCCGTAACACGCGCCGGGATCTCCGCCTCGTCGAGCATCCGCTGGAGGTTGCCGCGCAGGGCGTCGCCGTCGGCGCGCATCTTCTCGTATGTGCCCGGACGCCGCAGAATTTCGAGGGTCTTGAGTCCGGCGACGCAGGCGATGGGGTTGCCGCTAAGCGTGCCGATCTGCGGCATGAAGCCGTCGGACGGCACGGAGTCGGCGTCCATGTGCGCCATGATGTCGTCGCGTCCGGCGACGGCCGTCAGCGGGAAGCCGCCGGCGACGGCCTTGCCGAGCGTGCACAGATCGGGCGTTACGCCGTATAGCTCCTGCGCGCCGCCGTATGAGAACCTGAAGCCTGTAACCACCTCGTCGAATATGAGCGGGATGCCGAACTCGGTCGCGAGGTCGCGCAGACCCTGGAGGAAGCCGGGCTGCGGCGGTATCAGTCGCTGGAAAGGCTCTACGATGATGCCACCCAACTCGTCGTGATGCCGCTCGATGATGGCGCGCGTCGTATCGAGGTCGTTGAACGGCGCGATGAGCACCTGGTCCTGTATGGCGCGGGGGATTCCCGCCGAATTGGACTCGGCGCGCGGGAACTCGGTCTCTCCGGAGGCGAACACGCTCATCAGCGCGTAGTCGTTCATGCCGTGGAATCCGCCCTCGAACTTGAGAATCTTGTCTTTGCCCCGGTACGCTCGCGCCGCGCGCATGGCGTACATCGTAGCCTCCGTTCCGGTGGAGCTAAAGCGCAACTTGTCGGCGCACGGAACGGCGTCCACGATGGCTTCGGCAAGCTCGATGGCGTGATCGTTGGTGGCGAAGAACGTGGTGCCCTTGTCGAGCTGCTCCTTTACCGCCTCGATCACCTCCGGGTGGCTGTGTCCTATGAGCATGGGGCCGGAGCCTAGCAGGTAGTCAACGTACTCGTTGCCGCTGGCGTCCCAGATGCGGCTGCCTTCGCCCCGCACTATCACTACGTCCTGGTTGACGTTGCCCAGACTTCCGCCGGGCAGCACGCGGTGGGCGCGCTCCACAAGTTGCTTTTCGTGTTCGGTCTGTGGGTTCGGCATGGTTCCAATCCTTATCGGGCCAGGTTGAAGACGGATTTTGATAGGGGCGATTATAGCAGAGAGAGCGGGTGTGGCGTATAATGTCTCGGATAGTAAGCGACAGTTCAGATTACGACGCTTGGGAGAGACGATATGAAGATCGAGGCAACGCGAGGCGACATCGCTCAGACCGAGGACGCCGCTGTGGTGGTGAATCTGTTCGAGGGAGTAACGTCGCCGGGCGGCGCGACGGGCGCGATGGACAGCGCGCTCGACGGCGCCATCAGCGACCTGATACGCGAGGGCGACATTACCGGAAAACGCGGCGAGAACACCCTTATCTACACGCTCGGACGCGCGCCAGCCAAGCGCGTCGTCGTCGCGGGGCTGGGAAACGTGGACTACTTCGACGCCGACGCGGCGCGCGAGATTCACGCGGGCGTGGCGCGGATGCTGTCGTCCAAGGGCGTCGGCAGCTACTCCACAATACTGCATGGCGCGGGCATCGGCGGCATGGACGCGGGCGCTATGGCGCAGGCGGCCGTCGAGGGCATAGGTCTGGGGCTGTACTCGTTCGACAAGTACCAGGCCAACGCCAAAGACTCTTCTATCGAACGTGTGACCGTCGTAGAATTCGACGGCAGCAAGCTGGGCGTAGTAGGGGAGGGCATCCGGCGAGGCGAGGCGATAGCGGCCGCCGTGAACCTGGCGCGCGACATGGGCAACGAGCCGGCCAATCACATGACGCCCACGCGCATGGCCGAGATCGCTCTGGAAGTCGCCAACGAGGGCGGCATGTCGCTAACCGTCTTCGACCGCGCCGACGTGGAGCGGATGGGCATGGGCGCCTACGTCGGCGTGGCGCAAGGCACGGAGGAGCCGCCCAAGTTCATAGTCATCCGGTACGACGGCGACCCGGACAACCCGGACAACAATCTGGGCCTGCTGGGCAAGGGCATAACATTCGACAGCGGCGGCCTGGACATCAAGTCCGCGGCGGGTATGCTGACGATGAAGAGCGACATGTCCGGCGGCGCGTGCGTCATCGGGGCGATGAAGGCCATCGGCGCGTTCAGGCCGCGTCTCAACGTATGGGGAATCGTCCCGGCCACGGAGAACATGCCCGGACGCCGCGCGCAGCGTCCCGGCGACGTGGTGCGCGCAATGAACGGCAAGACCATCGAGATAGGCAACACGGACGCCGAGGGGCGGCTGGTTCTAGCCGACGCGCTGTGCTACGCCGTCGAGAACGGGCTGACGCGCGTAGTGGACGTCGCCACGCTGACGGGAGCGGTTCGCGTGGCGCTGGGCGACGGCGCGACCGGGGTGTTCGGCAACGACCAGGCGTGGACCGACACGGTGATCGCCGCGGGCAACGGTGTGGGGGAGCGGATGTGGCAGCTGCCGACGTTCGCGTCGTATAGAGACGAGTACAAGAGCGACATCGCGGACATCAAGAACACCGGCGGCGCGGGCGCGGGCGCGATAACGGGCGCGCTCATAATCGGGGAGTTTGCCGGCGACGCGAAGTGGGCGCATCTCGACATCGCCGCCACGACTCGGGTTACTTCGACGAAGGGCATAAACCCGAAAGGGTCCACAGGAGTGCCGGTGCGAACGCTGGTCGAGTTGGCGACGACGCTCTAGTCAATTGATTAGGCGCGCCGTTTATGTTAGTATGTGTTAACTAACCATTGGAGGCCCGTACCTTGACCAGCTCCTCACGGTGGACCTTCATCACCAACCACGGGCTCGTGCTGAGCTACATATCTCACAACCCGACAAGCACCGCGAGGGAGATCGCTCAGCATATCGGCGTTACCGAGAGAACCACCCACAAGATCATCTCAGACTTGGAACAAGCGGAATACATCACGCGCCGCAAGTCTGGGCGCAGGAACGTGTACAGCGTCGATCCGACGCTGCCGCTAAGGCATCACACCAAGAAGGACGTGATCGTATCCGAGCTTCTGGAGGCGCTGACAAGCCGCGACCTGCACGAGCTGATGGAGCCGCAGGAAACGGGGGACGCCGCCGGAGATAGCGGGGGATAACTGGGGCGCGCCCAGCGCGATCCATTGACCGCCCAGCGCTCGCGGCGCTATAATCGTCGGCGTGAATGTGGTGGGCGTGGTCAAGTGGTTAAGACGCCAGGTTGTGGCCCTGGAGATCGGGGGTTCGAATCCCCTCGCTCACCCCACTCTTTTCGATTACGGCGCTCTCAAACCCTTCCCTACGCCAACCAGGAGAATCGCCTGATGCCGTCTAGATTCGCCTCTGTGGATACGCTTCGAGATGGCGACCCGCACGGCAACCGCATGATTTTGAGGCTTGAGACGCGGCGCGGGCAGGTGATTCACGCGATAGGCGTGCCGCAAGACTGGCCCTCCCGAACCGGCCCCACGTGGTGCTACGTCTTCGAAAACGAGGGCGTAACTCTCATAGACCCCGGCGCGCAGGGCTCGTTTCCAGAGGTCGAGGATGGGTTGAAGGCGTGCGGCTATTCTATGCGAGACATAGATCGCGTAATCGTTACGCACGGCCACTCGGACCACGACGGCTCCACCGCGCAGGTCGTCGGCTCCACCGGCGCGCAGCTGTGGGCGCATACCATGTATGCCGCGCTGCTGTCGTACAGCCCTTGGGAAGTGCAGACGCGCGAGTCGTCGCCCATCCACCGCGAGATGAACCGCATCACGTCCGGCAGATCGGACAGGCGCAGCGAGTCTTACGCCGCGCGCAATCGCCGCTATGTCGAGGCGCGCAAGGGGCTGACCGTCCACCACCACGTAACCGACGGCGACCGCATCGGCGATCTGGAGTTCATATACGCTCCGGGACACTCGCCGGACGAGCTATGCTTGACCCTGGACGGCGTCGTGTTCACGGGCGACCACGTGCTACCGGAGATAACCCCTCATCCGACGACTAAAGCAGGCTACTCGGATCACGTAATGCGCGACATACCGGCCGCGTTCAGCGAGCCTTCCAGCGCATACGGGCTGGAAGCGTACATGCGCTCGCTCAAGACGATAAATGACCTTGACGGCGACTGCGCCGTGCTGCCGGCGCACCGGCTGTTCAATCGCGGCAAGTTCAACTTCGTATCCGTTGGACGCGCGGGCGAGGTGATAGACCACCACGGCGAGCGCATGGGTCAGATACTAGACCGGATATCCGACCGTCCCGCCGGGCTGGAAGAGGTAACGCGCGGCGTGTTCGAGCGGCGCAAGCTGACGGGCGGCAACCTGTTCATGGCGCTGTCTGAGGTAGTCGCCCACGTCGAGGTACTCCAGGACGTTGGAGACGTCGAATTCACGGGCGAAGCGGAGCTCAGGCGCACCGGCTCGCGGGAATTTCGCCAATTCGTGCGCGATTTGCTAGAATAGGGTTGCGCGCGCCCGTAGCTCAGTGGGACAGAGCGCTGGTCTTCGGAACCAGATGTCGCGGGTTCGAATCCTGCCGGGCGCGCCACTTTCGCAGTTCCGGCCCACCTACGGGTAATGCCGACTTCCCCAGAACGCCACCGCCACCATGCCGGGCCCTATGTGCGCGCCTATGACCGGGGTAACTTCCGAATGGAACAGTTCGGCGCAATCGAACTCCGCCAGGACTGCATCGGCAACCAGAGCCGCCCGCTCCGGCGCGTCTGCGTGCATGACGGAAACGCGCAAGGGCATGTCGGTAGGCGCGCGCTCGCGCATCAATTCCAGCATCCGCGCGACGGCGCGGCGTGGCGTGCGCGGTCTAGCCAAGGGCGTTACTTTCGAGCGGCGCAGCTCGAATACCGGCTTTATCTTGAGGACTGACGTCGCCAGGTGCGCGATGACGGGGACGCGCCCGCCCTTCCACAGGTAGCGCAGCGTGTCCACGTATGCCAGAAGGCTGACGCGCTCGCGGACGGTCAGCGCGGCGCGCTCCACCGCATCCAAGTCCGCGCCGGAGCTGGCGACGCGGCTCGCTTCCCACGCTATCAACCCCTGCGCGCCGATCGCAGTCTCAGAGTCCAGTATCCGCACGTCGGCGTCCGGACGCTCTTCCAGAAAGCGCAAGCGCGCGGTCTCAGCCGCGGCCGCGCTCGCGCTGTACTCGGCGGATACGGTGATGCACAATATCGAGTCGGCTATCTCTGACGCCCGCTCGAACGCTTCCAGGAACGCCCCGGGCGATGGGGCGGACGTGCGGGTCCGAGCGCCGCGGCGCTGCATCGAGTAGAAGTCGGAGGCGGACAGGTCCACGCCGTCGCGATACGTATCGCCGCCGACGTGGACGAGCATCGGCACGATCAACGTGGTCGGGCTGTCCTCGAACGCCGACGGGGTAGAAGCGGCGCTGTCAACGACGATGGCGACTGTATGCTGGGGCATCATAGGTGTACAGGATACAGCGCGGCGGTGTAAAATTCAGCGGACAGGGAGGCGCTTCCAAGTTGGAGACGAACCGTATAGCCAGGTTGCGGCGGATGCGCGACTACGATACGCAGGGTTTCGAGGTCATTCACCGCATCTCTAGCGGCATATCCATGACGCTGGATGCGCGCGGCTTCCAGCCGCTCGACACCCCTCTGCTGGAGCGAACCGATCTGTTCGTCCGCAAGTCCGGCGGCGCGATAGCGGGCAGCCTGTACACGTTCACGGATCCGGGCGGCATAGACGTAAGCCTGCGGCCCGAGTTCACGCCGTCGGTTATCCGATGGTACATAGAGAACGTTCGCGCGCCGGAGCCGCGCAAGTTCCGCTACGCCGGTCCCGTGTTCAGATACGGCGAGAACGGCAACGCCCCGCGCCAGTACACGCAGTGCGGCGGCGAGATGCTGGGAACGAGAAGCGGCTCCGGAGACCGACAGATACTGCTGACCGCGGCGGAATGCATCAGCGATTCCGGTGTAGGGGAGTACGCGGTGAGGATCGGACACGTCGGCATCGTCCGCGACCTGGCGCTCGCCCAAGGGTTGTCCGAGCCGCTGCAAATGTTCATCATGTCTAATCTGGATGGATTAGCGAGCGGTCGTGACGGCATAGACCGGCTAACCGAACGCGCGACGGCCGCCGGTCTGGTTGGCGCGGACGGGCGCGCAACACCGGCGCCCATTGGTCCAATATCGAACGGCGACGCGATTGCCGCGCTCCAATCGCTAGGCAACCCGCTGCCGGGACCCACCGGCAGACGGGCGCCGGAGCGCATCATGGAGCGACTCGCCAGCCGGATGCGCCAGGCGGCGTCGGAGTCAGAGTTCAGAGCCGCGCTGTCCAACGTCTCGGCGCTCATCTCAGAGCGCGCGGAGTTCGACGGCGCGCGCGTCGCTCCCGACGACCCGCTCAGAGAGATAGAGCGCGTGATGCGCTCCTGCGGCGCGTCTCTCGACAGCCTAGACGAGTTGCGCTCGACACTCGAGCGCGTCATGCCCCTGCCTGCGGATGACGTTTCCATCGAAATAGATCTGTCTTTCGCGCGCGGGCTGGCGTACTATACCGGCATCGTATTCGAGTTCACGGATCGCCACGGCAACGCGCTGGGCGGCGGCGGCAGATACGACGATCTGGTGCGCGCGTTCGGAGGCGCGGACACCGTCGCGTGCGGTTTCGCGCTGAACGTGGACGCCTTGGCGGAGGCCGCTCGATGACAATCCAATACAATGGAAGCGGCCACGGGGCCGGACGAACGCTAAGGCTGGCGCTGCCGAGCAGCGGCGCGCTGCACGATCCCTGCATAGCGTTCATGCGGGCGTGCGGGCTGCCGGTGTCTCGCGCCAACAGCAGGCGGTACATCGCCGCCGTGCGCTCGGTCCCGGGCATCGCCGTCATGTTCCAGCGCGGCTCCGATATTACGATGAAGGTGGATGACGGCACGGTTGACATGGGCATAGTAGGCAAGGACCAGTTCCTGGAGAACCGACGCGAGGACGGCGATAGCCGCGTCGTGGTGGATGGGCTTGGGTTCGGGCGCAGCAGCCTGGTCCTGGCAGTGCCGGATTCGTGGGCGGACGTAACGTCCATAGCGGACCTCGCGGAGATCTCGATGGAGTTTCGCGGCGAGGGCAAGGATCTGCGCGTGGCGACCAAGTACCCGCGACTGATTCAGCGGCACCTGCTGGCGCACGGCGTCAACTACTTCAGGCTCATCCCGTCCAGCGGCACGCTGGAAGCCGCGCCGGCGATGGGGTTCGCGGACATGATAGCGGACATAACCGAGACCGGCACGACGATTCGAGAGAATCACCTCAAGCAGATAGACGGCGGCACCGCCATAACTTCCGAGGCCTGCGTAGTATCGCGCCGGATGACCGTAGAGAGGGACTCGGCGCAGCTGGAGACGGCGCGCCTGCTTCTGGAAATGATGGAGGCGCGTCTGGGCGCGCGCGGCTTCGTGAGCGTTACTGCGAACATGAAGGGCGAAACGGCGGAGGAGGTGGCCGAGTACGTGTTGCGCCACCCGGATATATCCGGTCTTCAGGGGCCGACTATATCGCGCGTGTTCACGCCGTCCGGCGCGGGCTGGTTCGCGGTTACTGTGATAATCGCCGAGAACAGGCTGCTGCCCGCGGTGGACAAGCTGCGCGAGATAGGAGGAACCAGCGTCCGAGTAGATAAACCGGCGTATGTGTTCCAGTCCGAACTGCGCTCGTATCCCAGACTGGTATCCACCGATGCCTAACCTGCCGACGCACATACAGTTGGCTACGTTGGCCGCCTCCCGGCTGCGCCACCCGGACATCGAGTCGCAGCGCGGCTACTTCGCGCTGGGCGCGACGGCGCCGGACATTCGCGCGCTGACGAAGCGGGCGCGGTCGGAGTACCACTTCGTAGAGCTGGATTTCGAGACTATCGGCACGGGCGTCAAGACCATGTTCGCCGCCTACCCCGAATTGATGAACGCCGCCGAGCGCGACGGCCCAACTCGCGCGTTCATGGCGGGATACATAACGCATCTGATGGCGGACGAGTCTTACATCGTGCGAATGTTCAGGCCCTACTTCGGCATAGACGGCGTGTTCGAGGACAAGGAGCTTGCCAAGGTGTTGGACCGAGCGATGCAGCTCGATTTCGACCGCCGCGTCTGGGAAGACGCGAGGCTCGCTATCGCTGGAACCGAGATAGAGCCGTCGAGCGTCAGCGTCCGCTTCCTGCCCGTCTCAGACCTCGAGATGTGGAAGGAGTGGGTGTTCCGGGTGGTGGACGGCGGCTTCTCATGGGAGCGGCTGCGCTTCATGGCGCGTCGAATCTCGGCGGGGGACGAGACGCACCCCGCGTTCGCCCATACGGAGCGTTTCCTGGAGTCGGTGGACGGCTCGCTGGCGGCGCTGCGCGAGTCCGTTCCGCAGTCCGCGGTGGACGAGTTTACCGAAACCGCGATAGACACGCTCGCCGACGCGCTCAAGGGCTACCTATCATGAAGATAGCGCTCGGCCTCGAAGCGGCCCGCCGCGAACTCGGCAAGGGGAGACGTCTCGATCTGGCCTCCGTTCCGCCGTCGTTCCTGGACACGACCGAGCGCGTGTTCGGAGAGCGGCTAAGCCCTGTCGAGACGGTTTCGCGCATCATAGACGCCGTGCGCGATGACGGCGACGACGCCATCCGACGCTTCACCCGCGATCTGGAGGGCAAGGAATACGAGACGCTGGAGGTTGGACGCGCCGAGATCGAAGCGGCGGCGAGCCGGGTGGATCCGCGCGTCATCGCCGCGTTCGAGGAGGCGGCTGAGCGCGTCCGACGATACCACGAGGCATCCATGCCGCGAGACTGGATGGACTTCGGCTCCGGCTACGGCGGCTTGACGCGGGCGTGCGAGTCTGTCGGCATCTACGTGCCTGGAGGCGGCGCGCCGCTGCCTTCGACGGCGCTTATGACGGCGATACCTGCCCGTGTCGCGGGCGTCAGCCACGTATATCTGTGCTCGCCAGCCGGCCCCAACGGGCTGCCGCACGACACGACGCTGGCGGCAGCCGGAATAGCGGGCGTGGACAGGGTGTTCGCCATAGGCGGCGCGCAAGCGGTGGCTGCCATGGCATACGGAACGGAGACAGCGCCGCGCGTGGATCTAGTGTGCGGCCCCGGCAACGTGTTTGTAACGCTCGCCAAGAAGCTGGTCTATGGAGACGTGGGGATAGATGGGCTTTACGGGCCAACCGAAACGTTAATTATCGCGGATTCCCACGCCAACCCCACGCTTTGCGCCGCCGACCTGCTGGCGCAGGCAGAGCACGACCCTATGGCGCGTCCGGTACTGGTGTGCACGTCCGCCACTCTGGCCGAGAGCGTAAACCGCGAGGTGGACGCCCGCCTGGCGCGCCTAGAACGGGCGGCGATTGCGGGAGCGTCCGTAGAGGGGCAAGGGTGCATAGCAGTCGTAAACGACGTGGCGGAGGCGATGGAACTCGCGAACTGGTTCGCGCCTGAGCACATGTGCCTCAGCGTCGAGGACCCATGGGCGTGGGTCGGCGCCGTCCGCAACGCCGGCGCGCTGTTCGTGGGCGACTTCTCGCACGAGGTCTTGGGCGACTACGTGGCGGGACCCAGCCACGTCATGCCCACATCCGGCACGGCGCGGTTCAACTCCGGCGTCGGAGTCCACACGTTCCTCAAGACCATACCGATTATCGCGCTCGACGACGCGGAGTCAATCGCGCTCTCGGAAGCGGCCGCGACCATGGCGCGCGCCGAGGGACTGACGGCGCACGCGGAGGCGGCGGAGATACGGCGAGAGCTAAAATAGGTTCCACCCCCATCCCAACCTTCCCCCGTCGAGGGGGAAGGGGTATTACGTTAGGAGACACAATCATGGCGCAAAAGCGCGCAGAGCGGCTAATCCGTTCGCACCTGCAAGACGTTCAAGTGTATCAACCCGTAGATCCGCCCGAGGTGCTGGCGGAGCGCGCCGGCATCCCCACTGAGTCCGTCGTCAAGCTGAACGGCAACGAGAACCCATACGGGCCGTCTCCGAAAGCCGCCGCAGCCGTCGCGGACGCGGAGCTTCACATCTACCCCGACCCGTTCCAGCGCCGCCTGCGAGCCGCGCTGTCGGACTACACCGGCTTCGGCGTGGAGAACATCATCGCCGGAGCGGGCAGCGACGAGCTGATAGACTTGCTGTTCCGGCTATTCATCGAGCCGGGCGACGCGATACTGGACTGCGACCCAACTTTCGCCATGTACGCCTTCTGCGCGCGCGTAGCGGGCGGCGAGGTGCGCCTGGTACAGCGCGACGAGCTGTTCGAGATAGACCTGCAAGCCGTCCGCGACTCCGTGGACGAGCGCACGAAGATAATCTTCATAAGCTCCCCGAACAACCCTACCGGCAACCTGGCGACCGAGGAGCAAACGCGCGCGCTGCTGGAAACGGGCCTGATAGTGGTGATAGACGAGGCGTACTACGAGTTCAGCGGCGAGACCGTCGCCGGGCTGATCGAGGAGTACGACAATCTGGTGGTGCTGCGGACGATGAGCAAGTGGGCGGGCCTTGCCGGGCTGCGAATAGGCTACGGCATAATGGACGAGGGTTTGGTGAACCACATCGTGGACATCAAGTCGCCGTACAACGTCAACATAGCGGCCGAGGCGGCGGCTATCGCCTCGCTGGAGGACAGCGAGTACCTGCTGGGCAACGTGCGGTCCATAGTGGAAAGCCGAGAGTCCCTGTTCGCCGCGCTGCAAGATGTTGACGGAATCAACCCATGGCCGTCATTCGGCAACTATATCCTGTGCCAGATGAATGGCGCGGACGCCGCCGCCTCGATGGTGGACGGCCTGGCGTCGCGCGGCATCTTCGTGCGGCGCTTCGGCTCGGAGCGACTGGCGGACTGCTTCCGCGTGGCCATCGGCACGCCGGATGAGAACGCGGCATTCCTGAACTGCGTTATGGAGATTGTGGGATGACGACAGGCTCCGGCGACAGGACGGCATCGCTCGAACGCGACACCGCCGAGACTCAGATCGCGCTCTCGCTGAACATAGACGGCTCCGGCGAGTACGACGTGGACGTGCCGAACGGCATGTTCGCGCACCTGCTCGCGCAGCTATCCAGGCACGGGCTGATAGACCTGAGCGTCAAGGCGTCGGGCGACACCGAAGTAGGCTTGCACCACCTCGTCGAGGACGTGGGCATCGTGCTGGGCCGCGCGCTCGCCGACGCGGTAGGGGAGGGCGCCGGCATCCGACGCGCGGCGCATACCTACATGCCGCTCGACGAGACGCTGGCGTTCACGGCGGTTGACTTCGGCGGACGCGGCTACGCCGTCATAGACGCCGAGATTGGGGATAGCGACATGGGCGGCCTGTCGGGCGACCTGGTACGTCACTTTCTGGAGTCATTCGCCCGCGAGGGCCGGTTCAACCTGCACGCGCGGACCGTGTCCGGCGTCAACAACCACCACAAGGCCGAGGCGCTATTCAAGAGCCTGGCGCGGTCGCTGCGCGGCGCGCTGGAGGGAGACCCGCGACGGGGCGGCGCGGTACCCAGCACCAAGGGGACGATTTCGGGGTAGGGGTATTAGCCCACCTCGTCCAGCTCGAAGCGGAATTGCTCTATTACGGGGTTCGCCAGCAGCCTGTCGCACATCTCGGTTATACGCGCGTTCGCTCGTTCGCGGTCTGCGTCGTCCAGCCGGATTTCCATGTACTTGCCGGCGCGAACATCCTGAACGGTGTCGAAGCCCAGTTGGTGGAGGCCGCCCCGTATTGTCAAGCCCTGCGGGTCGTTGACGCCGGGTTTTAGGGTTATGTAGATGCGCGCCAGGTACATTTCCGGGTTTGCCTCGCCAGTCGCGTCGTTACCTCAGAGCGTTCCACTCCGGGGCGTTGCGGGAGCCTTCGTGTGTGGTTACGAAGTCGCGGATGCGCTGCTCGTCAAATTCGTCGAACTTGTCTATGTAGTTCCACGCGGTCAGGGCGATGCGGTTTCCCATACCCGAGTAAGGCGACATGAGCAGCTTGCCGCCACGGTCTATCCAATCCTGCACCATCGGGGTTAGCTGAGCGAGAAGCTCAGGGCATCCGTCCGGGCAGTCGTAGTGGACGTTGACGTAAGCGTGTTCGAGGTTATGGATCAGAAACTCGTCCTCGATCTCCACATCGTAGATGCCGTGCCGCTTGGGGGCAATCGGCACGTTGTAGTGCCAGCCGGAGGTGCCGGGAACGGAGTTGTACGCCGGGTGGCTTTCGCCCACCGCTATGTGGTCTCGTCCCTGGTCCGCGATGCGTTGTCCGGGACCGTCCGCGCCGCCGGTCAGGCCGCCGAACCAGACGTCCAGAGGCAACCCCGGCAGCACTAGCGACGCTATCAGCATGGACGCTATGACGGCGACTCCGATGCCGATGGCGTACCTGTATATGCGCCGCCGCCGTTCGCGCCGCAGGCGCCGCGCGCGGCGAGCCTGTGTCGGCGTTGCTCTCGTCCGAGATTGTCTCGATGCCATGTCGTTCGTAGCTCTCCGGTGTGGGTTGTCGCTGTCGCCGCAACGCAGCGCGTCTATCTATTCTAGCGCGCTGCCCGTCAGCTTTGCGAACGCCTCAGCGTAGCGCTCGACCGTCCGGTCCACGACGTCGGCGGGGAGATCGGGCGCGGGCGGCTCGTGGTCCCAGCCGGATTCGTCCAGCCAGTCGCGGACGAACTGCTTGTCGTAGTTGGGCTGGGACTTGCCCGGCTCGTAGCCGTCGGCGTCCCAGAAGCGGCTGGAATCGGGCGTCAGCGCCTCGTCTATCAGGATCAGCTCGCCGTCTATGGTACCGAACTCCAGCTTGGTGTCAGCGAGGATTATGCCGCGCTCGCGCGCGTAGTCGCGGGCGAACTCGTACACCTCGATCGTGGTGTCTCGCAGCCGCTCCGCCATCTCCAGGCCCACCATGTCCGACACTTCGTCGAAGCTCATGTTCTCGTCGTGTCCCACCTCGGCCTTGGTCGTCGGGGTGAACAGGACTTCCGGGAACGGGTCGCCTTCGCGCATACCGGCGGGCATAGGGTTGTCCTGGACGGTGCCGGCGCGCCGGTACTCGGACCATGCGGAGCCGGTGATAAACCCGCGCACCACGCACTCGACGTCTATGCGATCGGCCTTCTTGACCACCATTGCGCGGCGCGCCACCTCCGCCGGAATGTCCAGGTCGGCGCGGTCGGCGGCGAGCGAGATGAAGTGGTTGGGGACGATGTGAGAGGTCAGCCCGAACCAGAAGGCGGAGATGTTGTTCAGCACCACGCCCTTGTCCGGTATGCCGGTGGGCAGCACCACGTCGAACGCGGAGATGCGGTCCGTGGCTACCATCAGCAGCCTGTCGTCGCCGAGCGGGTAAGTGTCGCGCACCTTGCCCCGGTGCATTAGGCCCGGCATGTTCGTTTCGGTGATGGTCGCAGTCATTGGAGACTCCTCCCTAGTGGACAGTATTGGGATCGGCGTCGGCCTTCAGGCCAAGCCAATGCGGTCGAACACTTCGTCGTTGAATCGGATGTAATAGCCGTAGTCGAAGATATTGTCCAGCTCATCGTCGCTCAGGTGGGCGGCGACGGCGGGATCGGCGCGAATGAGTTCGCGGAAGTCGGCGTCCTCATCCCACGTGCGAGCGGAGTTAGACTGCATCGTCTTGTATGCGTCGTCCCGGCTTACGCCCTTCTCTATGAGCGTCAGCATGAGACGCTGCGAGAACAGCAGGCCGCGCGTAAGCTCTATGTTCTGGAGCATACGCTTGGGATAGACGCGCATACGCTCGACGATTCCGGTGAAAAGGTCGAGAATGTAATCGAGCGCCATGCACGAATCGGGCAGTATCAGCCTCTCCGCCGACGAGTGGGAGATGTCCCGCTCGCCCCACAGCGCGACGTTCTCCAGCGCGGTAATCGAATGGCCGCGAATGAGCCGCGCCAGGCCGCAGATACGCTCGCTAAGCTCGGGGTTGCGCTTGTGGGGCATGGAGGACGAACCCGTCTGCCCTTCGGAGAACGGCTCTTCGATCTCGCGTATCTCGGTACGCTGAAGGCCGCGTATCTCGGTGGCGAACTTTTCGAGCGACGCGGCGATGACGGCCAGCGTGGTAACGAACGCGGCGTGCCTGTCGCGCTGCACCACCTGATTGGATACGGGCGCGACCGCGATGCCAAGCTCTTCGCAGACGCGCGCCTCGACGCTCGGCGGCACGGTGGCGTGCGTTCCGACGGGTCCCGATATCTTGCCCACAGCGATGTCGGCGCGAGCGGCGCGTAGCCGTTCCCGGTTTCGGCGCATCTCGTCCCACCACAGGGCGAGCTTGAGGCCGAGCGTTACCGGCTCGGCGTGAACGCCGTGCGTGCGCCCCATCATCAGCGTGTCCTTGTGCTCCCTGGCGCGATTGGCGAGCGCGTCTATGCAGCGGTCTATCTCGTCTTCCAGGGCGTCGGCCGCCGCGACCATCTTCAGGCTGGTGGCCGTATCCCACACGTCGCTGGTGGTCAGTCCCAGGTGCAGCCAGCGCCCTTCGGGGCCGAGACTCTCTGTTACCGAGCCGAGAAACGCGGTCATGTCGTGCCGCGTAACGCGCAGAATCTCGTTCAGCCTGTCTATGTCGTAGCGGGCCGGGCGGAGCTTAGCCATATCTTCTTCGGGAATCACGCCCGCAGCCGTCCACGCCTCGCAGACGGCGATTTCGACAAGCAGCCACTTGTCGTACTTGCTTTCATCGGACCATACCGCCTTCATGCGGGGCCTGGCGTATCGTTCTATCATCGGTTTCTGAGTCCTTCGCGGTAATCGTCGTATGCCTGGCGGATTTCGTCGTGCTTGCCGCCGAGGATTTGGGCTGCCAGGAACGCGGCGTTGCGCGCCCCCCAAGAGCCGATGGCGACGCAGGCGACGGGTATGCCGGGCGGCATCTGCGCTATCGCGTACAGCGCGTCGATGCCCTCCAGATCGCTGGACGGTATCGGCACCCCGATGATCGGCAGCGTAGTCCAGGACGCCAGCACGCCCGGCAGGCCGGCGGAGCCGCCGGCGCCCGCGATGATGACCTCGACGCCGCGCTCGCGCGCCGTCATGCCGTACTCGCGCACCTTGTCCGGCGTGCGGTGGGCGGACATTACCTGCACCTCGTGATCTATACCCAGTTGGTTCAGTACTTCGACTGTCGGCTCCATCGCTCCGGTGTCCGAGCTGCTGCCCATTAGAACGCCTACCAGTGGCATCGGTTGCTCTCCTTAGATTCCTTTGGCTATATCGGTTCTGTAATATGCGTTGTCGAAGGCGATCGAGTCGGCGAGGGCGTAAGCGTTCTCGCGCGCGTCGGCGATCGACTCGCCCCGCGCCGAGGCCGTCAGCACGCGCCCGCCCGACGTTACGACGACGCCGTCGTCGCGCAGGTCAGAGCCGGCATGGAAGACGACGCGGCCATCATTGTCCGGTGGAATTCCGTTAATCTCGCGTCCCGTGTCGTAAGCGCCGGGATAGCCATTAGAAGCCATGACGACGCCGACCCACGGGTCGGACGACCATCTCACCTCGCAGGATGACAGATCGCCCTCCATCGCGGCAAGAATAATGTCCATCAGGTCGGTCTCGAGGCGAGGGAGGACTACCTGCGCTTCCGGGTCTCCCATACGGCAGTTGAACTCGACCACTCTGGGGCCGCCATCCGTCAACATCAGGCCGGCGTACAGGATGCCTCTGAATGGGCAGCCCAACTCGACCATGCGGTCGGCCACGGGCTGCATGATGCGGGTTCGCGCCTCGCGCTCCAGATCGTCGTCCCAGAATGGCGGCGGACCGTAGCTGCCCATGCCGCCGGTGTTAGGGCCCGAGTCGCCGTCGCGGGCGCGCTTGTAGTCGCAGGCGACGGCGAACTCGGACACGGTAGAGCCGTCCACGAACGCGAACACGCTTAGCTCGCGCCCTTCCATGTACTCTTCGACGAGCACGGTATCGCCCGCCGCGCCGAAAGCGCGGTCCAGGAACATCTCGCCCAGCGCGTCGCGGGCGTCCGCGACGTCGCGCGCGACCGTTACGCCCTTGCCGGCGGCCAGGCCGTCCGCCTTGATCACGAACGGCGGACTGGATGCCATCACGTGCATCATCGCCGATTCGTAGTCGGTGAACGCTATCGCCCGCGCCGTGGGCGCGTTGGCCTGGGCCATCACCCACTTGGCGAAGCGCTTGCTCGACTCGATACGCGCGGCGGCCGCCGTGGGTCCGAAGGCCGCCAGGCCGGCGGCGGCGAACCTGTCCACGATTCCGGCGGCGAGCGGCGCCTCCGGACCTACGACTGTGAGTTCCACCGACTCGCTCTTGGCGAATTCGAGCAGGGCGGGGATGTCTTCGGCGGATATGGGGACGTTTCTTCCAAGCGGCGCCGTCCCTGCGTTGCCGGGGGCTATCAGAAGCTCCGGTTCATGACGGCTGGCAGCGAGCGCCCAAGCGATCGCGTGCTCGCGCGCACCGTTGCCTACGATCAGCGTCTTCATGCCCGTTCGAGACTTCATTCCCGCTCGCTCTATTCCCACTCGATGGTGCCCGGAGGCTTGCTGGTAACGTCGTACACCACGCGGTTCACTCCCGGCACTTCGTTCGAGATGCGGACGGACATCCTCGCCAACGTGTCGTACGGGATTCGCGCCCAGTCGGCCGTCATAGCGTCGTCGCTCGTAACCGCTCGGATGGCGATCGTATCGCCGTATGTGCGGAAGTCTCCGGTTACTCCGACGGAGCGCGAGCCTGTCAGCACCGCGAAGCTCTGCCAAAGCTCGCGGTAGAGGCCGTTGCGCTCGATCTCGTCCTGGACGATGCGGTCCGCGTCGCGGAGAGTAGCCAGCGATTCGTGGGTAACCTCTCCGATTATCCTGATGGCGAGACCCGGTCCGGGGAAGGGTTGGCGGTGCACTACCTCTTCTGGCAGGCCGAGTTCCAAGCCAACGTCTCGCACTTCGTCCTTGAACAGGTAGCGCAGCGGCTCTACCAGATCCATGCGCATATGCTCAGGCAGTCCGCCGACGTTATGGTGCGACTTTATGTTGGCGGATACGGCGGCAGCGTCGTCGCCCGGCGCCTGGCTCTCTATCACGTCGGGGTACAGCGTGCCTTGCGCCAGGAAGTCCACGCGCCCCAGCCGCGTCGCCTCTTCTTCGAATACGTGGATGAACTCGGCTCCGATTATCTTGCGCTTGGTCTCCGGGTCCGTAACGCCGCGAAGCGCGCTGATGAATCGCTCGGCGGCGTCCGCATACACGAGATTCATGGACATATAGCCGGCGAAGGTATCCCGCACCCGGCGCGGTTCTCCGTGCCGCAGCAGGCCGTTGTCCACGAACACGCAGGTCAGCCGCTCGCCTATGGCGGCGTGAACCAGCGAGGCTGCGACCGCCGAATCCACCCCGCCCGAAAGGGCGCAGATCACCTTGCGGTCGCCCACCTGCCGCCGTATGGCGTCTATGGACTCGGCTACGAAGTTGCCGGGCGTCCAACTGGCTGAGCAGCCGCATACTTCATATAGGAAGTTGCGGATTATCTCGCCGCCTTCAGGCGTGTGCACAACTTCCGGGTGGAACTGAAGCCCGAACCGGCGCGAGCCGTCGCCGAGCGCTGCGATGGGCGAATTGTCCGTCGTTGCGATCGCGTGGAATCCGCTGGGCAGCTCTTCTATGCGGTCGCCGTGGCTCATCCACACCTGCGGGGCGTCGGATACGCCGGCGAACAGCGGGTCTGCTGAAGCTACGCCTTCCAGCCGAGCGTAGCCGTACTCGCGGTATGAGGACGGGGCGACGCGCCCGCCAAGCTGGTGAACCATCGCCTGCATCCCGTAGCAGATTCCGAGCACGGGCAGTCCGGATTCGTAAACCCAGTCGGGGGCTAGCGGAGCGCCGTCGTCATAGACGCTCGCCGGGCCGCCGGACAGCACCACACCGCGCGGCGACAACGCTTCGACCGCCTCCCAGGGCGCGGTGTGGGGTATCAACTCGCAATAGACGTTCGCCTCGCGCACCCGCCTGGCGATGAGCCGGGAATACTGCGATCCGAAGTCTATGATGACGATGGTCTCGCCGGATGCCACGCCGCCGGTATGCGCCAACGCTTCCGATTCAGGACCGGAAGGCGGCGTTCCGATGGATGATTCGCAGCGTGTGGAAGGCATGAGAATGGTAGATTCAAGGTAGCGTATGCGGCGCGAGCCGGTCAAGGTTTTAAGCAGAGAAGCAGAGGCGCGAAGAGCAATTTTAGTCCTCCGCGCCTCTGCGTCATCTGCGTTAAATTTGGTAAGGTAGAGTCAACTCAGAGTGAAGGAGACGCGATGACCGCCCAAGCCAAGATTTCGGATTCTCTGGAACGCGCGGTTGAGATCCTGCGCGCGGGCGGCGTGATAGCTATTCCCACGGATACGGTGTACGGAATCGCGGCGAACGCGCTGGACGTGGACGCGGTCCGCCGCGTGTTCGAGCTGAAGGGCAGGGCGGATACCAGCCCGTCGCCGGTTCTGATCGCGGACGCCGAAGACCTGTTCCGCTACGCGGAAGACGTCTCGGAGGACGCCATCGCTCTGGCGCGCGCCTTCTGGCCCGGTGGACTTACCATCGTAGCGCGCCGTTCTGAGCGCATCCCGTCCATAGTCGCGGGCGGCCTGGATACTGTCGGCCTGCGCGTCCCTGACCATCCGACGCCCCGCGCGCTTGCCGCCGCGCTGGGGGCGCCGATCACCGGCACATCCGCCAACGTCAGCGGAACGCCGCCGCTCACGTCGGCGACCGACGTCGCCGGCGCGCTGGGCGACAGGCTGGACATGGCGCTGGACGGCGGACAGCTGCCGGCGTCTCAGCCGTCAACGGTCATAGACGCGACGACGACGCCCGCGCGGATTCTGCGCGAGGGCGCCGTGAGCCGCGCGGAGATTGAGCAAGTGGCGCGGGTGGCAAAGGCTATTGGGCAGGTGTAGAATCTCGTCGGGAGTTGCCATTGGAAACCGCTTCACAGCTTGATCGTCTCAGCCCGCTCGTCGATGGCGAGCTGCGACGCGTCGTGTCCGGTCGGGCGCTGCCACTGTATTCGATGATGGAGCACCAGCTCGGCTGGGACACGGACGGGCATGAGCCGGGCCGTACGGGGAGCCGACGACTCGGCGCGCTGTGCCTGGCGGTGTGCGAGGCCGTATCGGGCGCGGCGGAAGATGCCCTGACGGGGTCTGCCGCCATCGAGCTGGCGCAGAATTTCTGCGACATACACGACGACCTTCAGAGCGGGCGAATAGGGCGAGACGGGCGAGACGCGGTCTGGTGGAGATGGGGACCGGCGCAGGCGATCAACGCAGGAGACGGAATGCACGCCCTGGCGCGTATGGCGCTGCTGGCTATGATGGAACGTGGCTTCGACTCGGACGCGACGTTCGACGCCGTGCGGCTGCTGGATCGAGCCAGTCTAGCGACGTGCGAGGGCAGGTTCACCGAACTGGAGGCGCAGGAGCGGCTCGACATGTCGTCGGACGCCTACCTGCGGATGGCGCGCGCCAAGACCGGCTCGCTGTTCGCGTGCGCCGTCGAGCTAGGCGCGCTCTCGGCGCGGGCGGACGGCGACGTTCGCGGCTCGTTCGCCGACTCGGGACGCAACCTCGGCGCGGCTTTGCAGATCGGCGAAGACCTGCGACAGCTCGACGATTCGCTCAGCGAAGAAGGCGCGCCATCCGACGATGTGATGAACAAGCGCAAGCTGTACCCCGTCGTCCGAGCGTTCGAGACCGCCACGCCTAGCGAGCGGAGGCGGCTGGGCGACTACTACTTCAAGCGCGTGCTGGAGCCGTCCGACGCCCGCGCGTTGGCGGGCCTGGTGGATGAGATGGGCGGCATGGCGGACGCGCGGGAACAAATGGAAACGTTGCTTTCCGACGCGCGAAACAGCCTGGCGTCCGCGCTTCCTGACGCTGGCAGTAGAGCCGTGGTCGAGACGCTGTTCGACGAACTGGCCGCGGGCGCGTGATGGCGACGTCGAACATGAACGGCATTAGCGACCTTCGGCTTGGACCGGGTACCCGCGTACTCGTTCGCGTTGACTACAATGTCCCGTTCAAGCCTGGAACACGGCAAATCTCCGACGATAGCCGCATCGAGGCGTCGCTTCCCACAGTCAGATACCTAACCAAGCGCGGATGTCGAGTCATTCTGTGCTCGCACTTGGGCCGTCCGCGCGGGCGTCGAACCGTCGAAGACAGCCTGGCGCCGGTCGCCCGCAGGCTATCGGAGATGCTTGGCGATCCTGTGCCGCTCGCCGGAGACTGCGTAGGCCCAGAAGCCGAGCGAACCGTTGGCGGCGTGTCGAACGGTGGCGCGCTGCTCCTCGAAAACCTGCGCTTCCACACGAGCGAGGAGACGAACGACGCCGATTTTGCCGCTCAGCTCGCCAGGCTTGCGGACTTTTACGTCAACGACGGCTTTGGCGCGGCGCATCGCAAGCACGCATCCACCTACGGCGTAGCCCGGATGCTGCCCGCCGCCGCCGGTCTGCTGATGGAGCGCGAGATGAACGCGCTCTCCAGGGTTACGAGGGCGCCCGATCACCCATACGCCGTCGTGATCGGAGGCGCCAAGGTGGCGGACAAGCTGCCTGTCATCAAGAACTTGTCCAGCATAGCGGACATGTTCCTGATAGGCGGCGGCATGGCGGCGGCGTTCCTGGCGGCGGCGGGTTACGGCTGGGACTCGGATTCGGATGAACGGGCGGCGGCGCAGCGCATCCTGGAAGGCGCGACGCATGGCGGCTATGAGGTCGTTCTGCCGGTGGACGTGGCGGCGGCGGACAGGTTCGCTGAAGTCGCGACCGCGCGAAATGTCAGCGTCGCCGGAGTGGGCGCGGCGACGGGTGGCTTGATTCTGGACATCGGGCGCGATACGGTGGATATGTACGCCAAGCGTCTGGCGTCGGCGCGAACAGTAGTCTGGAACGGGCCGATGGGCGTGTTCGAGTGGGAGCGGTTCGCGCGCGGCACGCGGGGAATTGCCCACGCAATCGCCGGGCTGCGCGACGCCTACACGGTAACGGGCGGCGGTTCGACTTCGGACGCCGTTCGCTCGCTGGGGTTGGCGGACCTGTTCTCCCACGTCTCCACCGGAGGCGGCGCGACGCTGGAGTACCTGGAGGGTAGGGAACTGCCGGGGATCGCGGCGTTGGTTGATAGATAGGGCTGTGTGAGGGCGGAAAGACAGGACCGATGATAGATCACCCATTCTTAGCCGAGCTTTGCGCGCGGACAGACTCCAAGATCGTGCTCCTAGTGGTGGACGGGCTTGGCGGACTGCCGCACGCCGATACGGGGCTTTCCGAGCTCGAACGCGCGCAAACGCCGAACCTGGACGAGCTGGCGCGCCGCAGCGCCTGCGGGCTGACGGTTCCCGTCGGGCCGGGAATCACGCCCGGCAGCGGACCGGGCCATCTCGCGCTGTTCGGATACGACCCACTGAAGTACGTCATCGGGCGCGGCGTTCTCGAAGCTCTGGGCATCGGCGTCGAGCTTGGGCCGGGCGACGTCGCCGTTCGATGCAACTTCTGCACGGTGGACGGCGACGGGCGGCTAACCGACCGCCGGGCCGGGCGCATCCCGTCAGCGGAAGCGGCGCCGCTGGTCGAGCGTCTAGCGCGCATCGAACTGGACGGCGCTGAGGTGGAAGTCAAGCACGTCCAAGACTACCGGTTCGTCGTCGTCTTCCGCGAGTACTGGGGATACGGAGGGCAGGGGTTGGGACAGAACGTGAGCGATACGGACCCGCAGCGCGTCGGAGTTCGCCCGCCGGAGCCTATGGGCGCCGACCCGCCCTCCCGGACGACCGCCGCGCTCGCGTCGGAGTTCATACACTCGGCGCAGGACATTCTTGGCGGTCGCGCGACCGCGAACATGATCCTGATGCGCGGCTTTTCGAGCGTTCCAACGTGGCCGCGCTTCGGCGACAGCTACGCGCTCGACCCGTGCGCCGTCGCCGCATATCCGATGTATCGCGGACTCGCCAGCCTGGTCGGAATGCGCGTCATCCCCACTGGGTTGGACTTCGACGCCGAGCTCGACACGCTGGAAGAGCGAATCGCCGAGCACGACTTCGCCTTCCTCCACTACAAGCACGCGGACACGGCCGGAGAGGACGGCGATTACGACGGCAAGGTCCGCGCCCTCGAAGAGTTGGACCGCCGCATCCCCCGCGTCCTGGCGCTGGGCGCGGACACTCTCGCCATAGCGGGCGACCACTCGACGCCCTCGGCGCTCGCCGCGCACAGCTGGCATCCCGTTCCGGCCTTGGTCAACTCGCGCTGGACCGGCGGCGTCGGCTCGACGGCGTTCTCAGAGCGCCAGTTCCAGACCGGCAGCCTGGGAACGCAGCCCGCTACATCATTGATGATGCAGCTGATGGCGCACGCGGGCAAACTGGACAAGTTCGGCGCGTGACGCCGCCGCTCCAAGACGACTAGAACTAGACCGAGAGGCTGAGAATCCGACTAATGCGAAAGACGATGATCGTTGCGAACTGGAAGATGAACATAGCGACGAGCCGCGACGCTGAGCGGCTGTCCTCCGAGATAGGCCGCGCCTTGTGGAAACTGCCCGAAGGGGTAGAGGTGACGCTGTGTCCCCCCGCGCTCTGGTTGCAAGCGGTTGGTCCCGAGCGAGGTCGCGCGCCGGGCGGAATCAGCGTCGGAGCGCAGAACATCCACCCGGAAGTTAGCGGAGCGTTCACGGGCGAGATGTCCGCCGAGATGGCGTCGGACCTAGGGGAATACGTCATAGTCGGCCACTCGGAGCGGCGCGCGCTGTTTGGCGAGACCGACGAGCTGGTCGCCGCGAAGGTAGCCGCCGCCGTTCGAGCGGGGTTGAGTCCAATCCTGTGCGTCGGAGAGCCCGAGAGCGTCAGAGACGCCGGGGACGCCGAGCGGTACGTGGCCGCGCAGCTCGACGCCGGGCTTGCGTCTATCGCAAGCGGCGAAGACCTGGACGGCGTAGTCGTGGCATATGAGCCGGTATGGGCGATCGGCACGGGCCGCGCGGCTACGCCGGAACTCGCGCAGGACATGATTGGCGGCTTGCGCGAGTCGCTTCGCGCGAGAGCGGGCGCGGTCGCGGACGAGACGCCGTTTCTGTACGGCGGCAGCGTCAACGCGGACAACATCGCCGATTACGTGGGGCAGCCCGACGTTGACGGCGCGCTCGTCGGGAGCGCGAGCCTGGATGCGGAGTCGTTCGTCGCCATCGTGAGGGGCGCGATCCGGGCCGCGGGCATCAGATACGTCCCGGAGAGCGGGGCGACAGGGTAGGGCGGTGACTTCGCGGGCGCCGGGGCGCGACAGGCTGTTGGCGATAGTCGGCCCCACGGCGTCCGGCAAGACGGGGCTGGCCATGCGGATCGCAGATGCGCTGCCGGTCGAGATCATCGGCGCGGACAGCCGCCAGGTCTATCGGCGCATGGACATCGGGACCGCCAAGCCCACGCCCGCCGAGCTTGCGGCCGTCCCTCATCACCTCGTGAACGTGGTTGACCCCGATGACGGATTTTCTCTTGGACAGTATATTTTTGTGGCTAAACAAGCAATCCGAAACGTCAACTCTATGGGAAACCTTCCAATTCTCGTCGGAGGCACCGGCCAGTACGTGATGGCCATCCTGGAAGGATGGCGCGTCCCAACCGCGCCACCCGACGCCGACCTGCGTCGCCGGCTGGAAGCCCGGCTCGAGTCCCGTGGGCTGGGTTCGCTCGTCGCCGAGCTGCGCGATATGGACGCGAACGCGGCGGACGAGATAGACCTCCGCAATCCGCGCCGCGTCATCCGCGCCATCGAACGGGCGGCGGCCGGCCACGCGGCGTCGGACCGCGCGCGGCGGGCGCCGCCGGACTTCGACGCCGCGATCATCGGGCTGACCGCGCCGCGCGATCGGCTCTATGAACGCGCCGACCGACGGTTCGACGAGATGATCGAGGCCGGGTTCGTCGAGGAGGTCCGCGCCTTGCTGGACGCGGGATACGGACCGGAATTGCCAGCCATGTCCGGCATTGGATACAGTGAGATTGTCGACCACCTGCTGAACGGCGCGGAGCTGACCAGTTCGCTATCTGGGGCGATACAACGCGCCAAGTACCGGACCCACCGCTACATTCGCCAGCAGGCCAACTGGTTCAAGGCGGACGACGACCGTATCCGGTGGTTCGACCTGGACGAGGTGGACGCCGCCGCCGGGTATGCGATTCGGTGGGCCGAATCGCATACCTCAACATAAATTATAATCTATGCAGGAGAAGTTCCAATGAGATTCGTCAAGATGCACGGCGCGGGCAACGACTACATCTACGTTGATGCCCGCGACGCCGACTCCAGCGGACAGGCGACGGACTGGGAAGACGTGGCGCGGCGCGTGAGCGACAGGCATTTCGGCATCGGCTCGGACGGCCTGATACTGCTGCGCGGCTCCGACGTCGCCGACGCCCGGATGCAGATGTTCAACGCCGACGGCTCGGAAGGGATGATGTGCGGCAACGGAATACGCTGTCTTGTGCGTTTTGGTTTGGATGTTTCGGCGCTGTCTTCCGCTAAAGGCGCGTTTGATATCGAGACCGCGTCCGGCGTGCTGAACGTGCGGCCCATATGGTCCGGAGACGTGATGACAAGAGCGTCGGTAAGCATGGGGATGCCGCGCCTAAGGCCCTCTGAGGTGCCGGTGGTCACGCCAGTCGGATCGGAGGCCGTCGAAGCCGCGCTCGACCTGCCGCTGTCCGTCCGTGGCGAGGAGCTGCGTCTGAGCTGCGTTTCGATGGGCAACCCCCATGCGGTCCAGTTTATGGAAAGCGCCGTCGAAGACTATCCGCTGACGACGATCGGGCCGCTGGTGGAGCGCCACGCGACGTTCCCGGAAGGGGTCAACTTCGAGATAGTCAACACGCTGGCGCGGGACAGGATACGCGTCCGCGTGTGGGAGCGGGGATCCGGCATAACGCTCGCTTGCGGCACCGGCGCGTGCGCTGCGATGGTCGCCGCCCGTCTGCGCGGCCTGGTTGACGACGAGGTCGTCGTGGAGATGCCGGGCGGCGAGCTGTCCATATTCTGGCCGGGACACGGCGAGGTCGTCATGGAAGGGCCAGTCGAACGGGTCT
Source organism: Dehalococcoidia bacterium (assembly GCA_034420955.1). Classification (GTDB taxonomy): domain Bacteria; phylum Chloroflexota; class Dehalococcoidia; order Lucifugimonadales; family UBA1123; genus VXRN01. Next base: position 77,599 of record DAOUKV010000018.1, on the reverse strand, counting down.
TCGAGGGGGAGTGGGGAGATTAGGATATAAAAGATAGGAGTGAGGAGATAGAGTGAGAGGGGGGAGGCGTCCTAACTCCATCCTTTGCGCCTCTGAGTTAGAACCCGGGCGTCTTTACCCGCCGCGCAAGTTCGCATACCATGTAAACAGACAGACAACTATCAGGAGCATACATTGAGATTCGCCAGCCGAGTGGAAAAGATACCGCCCTATCTGTTCGTCGAGATAAGCCGCAAGATCGCGGCGAAGCGAGCGGAGGGCATAGAAGTAATCTCGTTCGGGATAGGAGACCCTGACCTCGCGACGCCTCCGCACGTGGTTGACGCGCTGCGCGAGACCGCAGGCGACCTGCCGAACCACCGATACCCCGAATCCGACGGGCTGCCCGAGTTCCGCAAGGCGACGGCTGACTGGTACCAGCGACGCTTCGGCATATCGCTGGATCCTGACAGCGAGGTCATCTCGCTCATCGGCGCGAAGGAGGGCATCGGCCACGCCGCGCTGTGTTTCATAGAGCCGGGCGACATCGCGCTGGTGCCCGATCCGGGCTATCCGGTCTATTCGGTCGGCACGTGGTTCGCGGGCGGCGAGTGCCACTGGATGCCGCTGAAAGAGGAGAACGGCTGGCTGCCGGATCTTGACGCCATACCGGAAGACGTAGCGCGCCAGGCCAAGGTCATGTGGCTGAACTACCCAAACAACCCGACGGGGGCGGTAGCGGACCGGGGCTATTTCGAGAAAGTGGTGGACTTCGCCAAGGCTTACGACATCGCCGTCATGCACGACGCCTGCTACACGGACGTTACGTTCGACGGCTACCGGCACCCGTCGTTCCTGGAAGTTCCGGGCGCGATGGACGTCGGCGTCGAGTTCCACTCGCTGTCCAAGACGTACAACATGACGGGCTGGCGTCTCGGCATGGCCGTCGGCAACGCCGAGATGATGAACGCGCTGCTGATCGTAAAGTCGAACCTCGATTCGGGCGTTCCGCAGGCCATCCAGTACATGGGCATCGAGGCGTTGAACACGTCGGACGAGTGGATAGACGAGCGCAACGCCGTCTATCAGCGGCGGCGCGACAAAGTCCTGGACGCGCTCGCGAACATCGGGTTGGAGACCGACCCGCCGAAGGCGAGCCTGTACGTGTGGGCGCGGATACCGGACGGATACACCAGCGGCGAGTTCGCCGAGGCGCTGCTAGACCAGTGCGACATCGTGGTGACGCCGGGCGCGGGCTACGGCCCGAGCGGCGAAGGATACATAAGATTTTCTCTCACAATAGACGACGAACAGCTTGAGGAGGGCCTAGACCGAATCGCCAAGTGGACGGGAGCCCGTCAGTAATCAGGCGATTGGCGCGGCCCGGGAGCGAGAACAATCGCAAGGAAAATGAGGTCAACCAGGCCGAGGAGCGAGCGAGCCATGCTCGTCGGCGTATCGGTCAAGCGAGGCCGGCCGCTGTGGTCTCAGCGGGACTCGCTCGACGAACTCGCCGAGCTCGCGCGCACCGCCGGCGCGACCATAGTCGATCGCATGTCGCAGCGCGTGAACCGGCCCACCCAGATATACCTGGGCAAGGGCAAGGTGAAGGAGCTAGTCGAGGCGTGCCGGCGGCTGAAGGTGGATACGGTCATCTGCGACGACGAACTGACACCCACGCAGCAGCGCAACCTCGAAGACGCAATGGAAGGCCGCAAGGTGCTCGACCGCACCGCGCTGATACTGGACGTGTTCGCGTCCCGCGCCCGCACGCGGGAGGGCCGCCTGCAAGTCGAACTAGCGCAGCACGAATACCTGCTGCCGCGACTCGCGGGACAGTGGAGCCACCTGGAGCGAATCGGAGGACGAGGCGGCGCGGGAGGGCCAATCGGCACGCGCGGCCCGGGCGAGACGCAGATCGAGACTGACCGCCGCCTTGTCCGCGGCAGGCTCCAAAAGCTGAAGTCAGAGATCGAGGGCGTTCGACGACAGCGCGGGCTGCATCGCTCCAAGCGCGCGTCGAACGGGCTGCCGGTCGTATCGCTGGTGGGCTATACCAACGCGGGCAAGAGCACGCTGCTCAACACCGCGACCCGCGCGCGAGTGAGGGCCGAGAACCTGATGTTCTCGACGCTCGACCCTGTAACGCGGCGCGTCAGGCTGCCTTCCGGCCAGCCCGCGCTGATGACCGACACCGTCGGCTTCATCCACAAACTTCCGACGACGCTGGTCGCCGCCTTCCGCGCGACCCTCGAGGAGATAACCGAGTCCGATCTCATCATCCACGTCGTGGACTCGACGCACCGCAACGCGCCCGAGCAGGTCAGCGTCGTCAACGAGATCCTGGAAGACATCGGCGCGGCCGACATCCCGATCATCACCGCGCTCAACAAGTGCGACTTGGCGGATGACGGGGAGGAGCGCTGGACGGGCGACGAGCTGGACTACATGCCCCCGGACGCGGCGCGGGTCTCGGCGCTGACGGGCGAGGGAGTCGAAGATCTGCTGGAGCGGATAGACGAGGCGCTGGGCGCGCGGGCACGGGCGCGCGTCATCCCGGCGTAGGCCCAAGCGGTAGGCGATCGGCGTGGGCGCGCTCCGGCAGGGGAGTGGGGAGGCTCGACGAGGGTGGTTCGCAGTGGTGGACCACTACAACGCGCGGTTTCGAGGCGGCTCGACGACGTCCGGAGCGCCAGCTGACGTCGGAGCCGCGGGGGCCGGTCTGGACGCACCGTTCGACGAGACGGCGGAACTCGGCCCGGAGACGGGGACGACTCCACTCTCGCGAGACGATATCGTCGCGGCCCTGGCTCGGATGCGCCTGGAGGACGAGCTGGCGCAGGCCGAATGGGACGAGCTAGGTCCGGAGCGCCAGGCCGCCCAGTTGCGCCAGATGCGCCAGACCACGGCGCTGGCCGTCCAGCTCTGGGAGGCTGAGCGGCGCGAGCTCGCCGGCGAGCGCGAGGCGGCCCGCCTCGATGCGATCCGCGCGGGCATGAGGCTGGACGACCGGCTGACGTCCGCGGAGGCGGGTGAGCTGGACGTCGCCCAGGCCGCGCGCGACGCTGGGCTGATCATCATGTCCACCCCCGACGGCGGGGCGATACTGACGACACGGGAGGCGCACGACGCCTACCAGGAGGCGGTCCGGGCGCGCGAGCAGACGATCGAGGGAGCGGAGCGCTTCAGCGAGCGCTACGCCGGCCGTCCGCAGTCGCGCGGCGTGGCCGAAGGCGTCAGCGCCCTGCCGCCGGTCGCCACGCCGCAGGGGGTGCCCCTCGACGGGCTGACTCCACAGGCGCAGTACGCGCTCATCTCCGACGTGGCCGCAGACCTGGCGACGCAGCGCGCGGCGGCCGAAGAGCTGTCGGCGCTGACGGACAGCTACGAGGCGGCCGTCACCCAGTCGCGCGCCGCGGCGACGCGCTTCGGGGTCGAGCGGTCGCGGCAGGTAATGGCGGACTTCGAGGCCGGGCTGTCCGAGGACGAGCGCGCCCTTATGCCGGCGGTGGAAGCGGAGGCCGAGCGACGGGCAGACGCGCGCCTGTCCGGAGCGGTGGAGACTGGCATATCGCTGGTGCCCTTCGTCGGCGCGGGCAGGGCGCTGTACCTGGCGCGACAGCCCGATTCCCCCGGCGGAGAGTACCTGACGGACGCCGAGCGACGCAGCGTCGCGATCGACATGGGCCTGAGCGTGGGGGACCTGCTCATCGGGCCGGCCACTAAGCCGGTCGGGATCGCGGTCCGCGGCGGCGTCAGACGCTTCGGGCCGGGCGTGGTCGGCGGGGGGTTTACGCCGCGCGCCTTTGGCCAGGAGATGACGCTGCGGATCCCCGCGAACACCCCGCGCGCGCAAGAGCTGGCGATCGAGATCAACCGCGCCCTGGCAGAGGGGCGGCCGGTGGTCGTCGATAGGCCGGGCCGCGCGCCGATCACGTTCCGACCGTCCAGGGGATCGCAGCTCCTGCACGAGCTGAACCCGGACACGTCGCTGTACTACCACTTGGGAGACATGGCGCCCATAGAGGCCGGAAGGGTGATGCCATACCGGGAAAAGTTACCCACCGTCGAAGATGCGATTTTTGCTGGGCCCGAGCCGGCACACAGATTTACGTACACGTCCGCCACTGGTGTGCCGCACATCGAGCCGGGCACCATGGTGATACGGACCCCGGTGGCTGACGACATGGTGGTGATCCGGTCTGGATTTACAGATCCAAAGTATGACTACCCTCAGACGCTCCAGGTCCCTCGCGACCGGCTGGGCGCGCTCGGGACGCGCGTCGAACCGGACCCGGACGAGGTTGCGCTACTGGTGGCGGGCGGGATGAGCCGCCGCGAGGCGCTGGAGGCCGCGTCGAGGCCCGCCATTCCCGACGCGCTGTCCACGCCCGGCAAGACGTACGAGGGGGCCAAGGAGATCGAGGTGACGCTGCCTGCCGCCGGCGGGCTAGCCGAGTTCGTCGGGGTCGCGCCTGACGTGTCGCGCCGGCAGTTCTACCTCGGCAGGCAGGCGTTCGGGCGCCGCGGCTCGGCGCTGTACGCGCCGGAGGGGTTCGTCACGCCCAGTTATCGGCAGCGGGTGTGGGCCAACGTGTTGGCCGACGTGGACGCGCTGCGCGGGCTGAGAGACGCGCGGACGGGACGGAGCAGGGGTCTCGGGGCCGACGCCCCGCAACGTCGCCCATCTGCCGCGAGGACGCAGGGATCCGCTGGCGATGTGGCAGAGTTTCCGACCGGAAACTTTGACCAGGCTGTTGACGGCTTGGCGCCGGCACTGGTGCGGTCCGCTGCCGCGGCGGACTCGACGACCGTCCGCCTAGGCCCCGTCCCGTCAACTCCCGCGAGGCGGTTCGAGCCGACGACCCGCGCCGCCGAGCCGGAGACCGCACGGTATATAGGCGAAATAGACGCCCCTGACGCGCCACAGCGCGACGCCTCTGCCGATTCCAGGCGAGTCGAGGGGTATGACACCACCCCCCTCCGAAATAACGCCTTAGCGGGCGTTTCTGAGCGTCGGTTTTTCGCGCCGACCCGCGAATCGGGCGGTTTGCGGCGCTTCGAGGCTCCGGCGGACACTCGAGCGACCGCGGCCGCGCCTCCCTCCAGAAGGCAGGCAGCGGAGGAACGGCAACTGCTCGCGCGACTGGCAGACGCCGTATCGAGAGTGCCGGAGGGCAACCGCTTCATTCGCACCCCGGAGGAAGTGGCCGCGATACGAGCCGCGCGCGCAGAAAGGGCGAGGGGCGAGACAGCCGCGGCGAGCGGGGATACGCCCCCCGGACGACGGGGCGGCGACAGGCCGGAGACGCCGGCGGGCAGCAGGTTCGCCCAGGTCATCGAAGAGCGACGAGTTGCAAGGGAAGCAGAGCAGGCCAGGGCGGACAGGGCCGCGGCCGGGAAGGAGCCGCCCGGCCGCGCCGACACCCCGCTGGAGAGAATGCGGCTCCGCTTTGCCGCCTCGCGCGCGACCGGGGAAGCGCCGGGCCGCGCCGCTGGAGCGCGTGATGCCCAAGTTACCAGGGCCGCCGAGGCGAGACGAGACGAGGAGGCCGCGGCGCAGGGCGGGGGAGTCCGGCCGCCCCGCGGCGGGGGCCGCCCATCGAGGCGCCGCGACGATGACGACGGCCCGAGGCGCGCGCTCCTCGAAGGGGACGGGACGAACTACCCGCGCGTCGTCGAGTACGACCACGACAACGGCAGGAGGGTCAGGCACGACCTGAGAACCGGCGAGGTCACGGACGTCGGAGAGTGGCGCGGATCGGGCGACGGCGGGGAGGGCCTCGAGGTCCAGCAGTGGAGCGATGCCCAGCAGCCCGACAGACGGCTGCGCATCGCCGGCACCGACGACGCGGTGCTCACTGAGCGCGGGGGGATCATACGCATGGATCCCCGGCGCGCCCGCTTCGCCGGGTCTAGGCTTCGGACGGGTCGGGCGAGCACGCCTCAGGCCGCGGCTGAGCGGGCGGCGGGAGTTCCGCAGAGGTCGAGGCGACGTCGGAGCCGCCAGCCGACACCGGGTCCGTCGAGGCCGAGGCGACGTCGCCGGCGGCACGGGCATCCCTACCTCAGGCGGGGGGAGTTCTAGCGACGGCGGCGACGCTGGCGGCGGTAGAACTCCGCGTAGTACTCGTCTTGGGGGTGCACTATCAGGTACTCATACGTCCGCCCCTTGAGACGGCCCTTATGGCCCGCGTGGAACGCACGCATCACCCATAGGGGAATGCGCTTACTGTCCAGGGCACTACCGTATGGCACCCCGTGAGGATGCGCCCATTCCCCAATTCGTTCCCATCCATAGTCTTCGGGCGTCGGAGCAGCCGGTTTCGCTGACCTGAACAGCCCTCTAATCGCCGTCATCACCATGCCATCCTCCTGTTCCGCGCCATGCAGCTGGGCCGGGACGTCCCACGAGATCGCGGAGTAGACACGCGTCTATACCCGCCCACTCATCGATCGCGGTGACGCCGCACCCGCATAGCACCAGGTCATTGATCGCATAGAGGATCTCTGCGCCGCAATGGTCGCAATGGACGCAGCCCGCGGCGCAGCGATCCCCGCCCGACAGGATCGACACGACGTGGCACCCGGGCGCATGTGTTTGTGTCAGGGAGGGGCGCCATAGCAGCAGTGCAAACAGGAGGGCGAACGCGACAGCCGCGCCACCATGGATTACAGGCAGCCAGCGCACTCCGAGGCGCCAGTACACGTATGCCAGGACGAGGCTAAGTCCGATGGCGGCCAAAAAAGCCCACACCACCCACATCACCCTGCGTTCATCTGTAGTCATTCTCTGCCCCCTGAGTCTCCCCATAGTACACCATTGGTCGGCAGCAGGGCAGCCCTCTTGGTTCGCACTATTAATGTTATGTAAAGTTGGGGGTTGATCCCAGACGGGATTCGCGCCTACTTTACATAACGTTTACCGATTCCGAAGCCGCCTAACCCCAGGACACCTGAACGACGGACTTGGCGATGAGCGCGCCCATGAGCGCCGGATATACGCCGGCGGCGTCCGAACCGTCTATCACGGTCAGATCGAGCGCCTCGGACGCGGCGGCCAGTTCGGGATCGCCACCCCCGTCTCCGACGACGATCACTTTATCTCCCAGAAGGTGCGACGCGGCCCCCAGCGTCATCCACGCCCTGGCGCGGAGAATACGGCGGTCAGCGTCCGGCGCGTCGCCCACATCGCCTGATGGCCAGACGATCACGCAGCCGCGCGCCGGGCGCAGCGCGTCCGACGTCTCCTGCGGCACCGGACGCGACGCGGAGGAGCCGAGCTCGATGCGCGACACCGGCAGAGAGAGCGTGTCCATAACCCGCCGCGCCTCCTCAGCCAGCGGATCGTCGGGCTGGGCGACGATGAGCGCCGTAGCCGTCTCGCGCGCGCGCTCATCGCCAGATGCAGATGACGCGCCCAACCGGTCATCGAGCGGATCGGCGTCGCGTCCGAACGCTCCTGATCCATCGTCCGGTCCGATGCCGATTTGGACGGGTCGAAAGGGCGCAGCCGCACGCGCTCCCGTCGCGTCGTACACAGGCGGGAATTCCGAGTCGGCGACGGCGGACGACGATCCGGCCGGGTTCACGAACAGTCCATCGTCCCGCTCGGTCGCCAGCCCAACGTACAGGCTGTTGCTCCGCAGAATACGCAGGCACTCCTGCGCCAGATCCGGGTGTACGCTGAGGTCTCTGACGAGCGCGTTCGACGCGAACTCCTCCTCCGGGAAGCGCTTGCCGGCGTACATCTCGAAGAAGCTCCCGAACACCTCCGGCGCCAGCGCGGCGTCCCGGAGCGCGCTCGCGCGCGCGGCCTCGTCGCGCGGCGCGGTGAGCGACTCGCCCAGCGGCGTGACCTCGATGCTCTCAGACGTGTGCGAGCCAACCGTCAGCCCATAGCCCGCCGACGACTTGAGCTTCTGGACGAACGCGCTGCTCTTCACCGTGGTGCCGAGCGACTTGGCGAGCAGGTCCGTGGCGACGGGAAGTCCGCCGTTCACGTTCTGGATCGTCTCGGCGATAGGAAGCGCATCTTCGAGGGTGTGGATCGGATACGGCCTGGTCAGCCTGGTGCGTTTTGCCACTGCGCGAACCCCTTCTTTCGTTGACGATTTCGCCGCTGAAACCTCCCGTCCGACAGTTCACCGTCAGCACGGAAGCCACGACCAAATCGCCGGCGCTGAAAATCGTTTCGAATAGCGCTGAATAAAGATTTCATGCTTTTCAGAAAGCGGATTATGAAATCTGCAATGGTTTTCAGGCCAGCGTGAATTGACAATTCCATATTTACGATAACGATTTCAGCCAATTCAGTCAAGCCAATCTCTGACGCTTTTCAGAGAGTAGCGAAATCCGCGAAACTCAGGTTAGCGCTACGATTTCATGAGCCTTATTCGAGGACGCCCGGCGACGTTTTCAGCGCGGAGAGCTTGTCAGAAACGGTATTGGCAGTCCAACCAGTCGCCGCAGCCGTACCTATTAATGTAAGGTGGTAGATACCGAAGAATTGGACGGGCGCAGCCCGATGTCACAGGCGCTACAATACCATTATGTCAACTACCAAACCCTCTCCTACAAAGAAATTCAGCCCGCTCTCCCCTGCCCTGATCTGGCTGTTGGCCGCCGTTATCTTGGCGGTCGCGGCGTGCGGCGAAGAGCCCGAGCCTTCGACCGACGCGGCGCAGCCTCCGGCGGCGACAGTCGAGACAGCTACGCCGGCGCAGCCGGCCGACCAGACTGCCGGTCAGCCCGCCGGCCAGGCCGCGGAGCAGACCCAGACGGCGACTGGCGCCACTGGCGCGAACGCTTCCGAGGCGCCACAGGCCGACAAGCCTGACGTCCCGCCCGATCCGATGGCGCTTCCAACCGCCATCCCGGCCACGCCCATAGACATACCGGACCCCGTGCCGGAGGACTTAGGCACCGCCTGGGAGGTGTGGAAGCTGATCAGCGAGCTGCACGTGGACCGCGGCAGCCTGGAACCGGAGGAGTTCGACGAGGGCGCGATACGCGGCATCATCTCCGCGCTGGGCGATCAGCACACCAACTACGTACCGCCCGAAGCGTTCCAGATAGAGAACCAGGACCTGTACGGCTCCTTCGAAGGCATCGGCGCCAACGTGCAGATGAACGCGGACGGCAAGCTGTACATCGTAGCGCCCATCGCGGGCAGCCCCGCCGAGGCCGCGGGACTGCGGAGCGGCGACCTGATCCTGGCCGTGGACGGCGAGAGCATCGTCGGGCTGAGCATCCTGGAAGCGGTCAACAAGATACGCGGACCGCGCGGCTCTGAAGTTACGCTGCTGGTAAGGCACATCGGCCACGTCGAAGAAGAAGAGGTGGTGGTGCGGCGCGACCGCATCGCGCTGGAGAGCGTGTTGACTCGCAGCCGTCCCGGCGACAGGTTCGCGCACATACGGCTGACGTCGTTCTACGCCGACACGGCGCAGGAGCTGGCGGACGCGATCAGGGAGCAGCGGGCCAGCGGAGCGGAGGGGCTCATCCTCGACGTTCGGGACAACCCCGGCGGGCTGCTGTCGAGCGTCGTCGAAGTCGTGAGCCTGTTCCTCGACGACGGCAGCCTCATCCTGTACGAGGTGGACGGCGGCGGCAACCGCGCAGACCACAACTCGCGCGGCGGCGGGCAGTTCGCGGACATCCCGATGGTGATACTCGCCAACGGCGGCAGCGCGAGCGCATCCGAGATCGTAGTCGGCGCGCTCCAGGACCACGGGCGCGCCCAGATCGTCGGAGACACCACATTCGGCAAGGGCAGCGTCAACAGGCTGTACCGCCTCGGCAACGGCGGCGGGCTGATGATCACGTTCGGCAAGTGGTACACGCCCAACGGCAACCTCATCGAGGGCAACGGCATCGAGCCGGACCACGAGGTAACGTCCAGAGACAGGCAGCGGGCGGAGACCAGCCAGTACGAGAAGGCCGTCGAGGTCCTGGAGGGCCTCGTCGCGGGAGGCGCGTAAGGTGGCGAAGAAGAGAACCAGATCCAAGTCATCGTCGGGAGGGCCGTCCGGCAACGGAGGGCGGCTCTCCCCTACCATCACGGTCAACCGCCGAGCCCGGTACGACTACGACATCCTCGACAGCGTGGAGGCCGGCATCGCGCTGACCGGCACCGAGATCAAATCCATACGGGGCCGTCGCGTGACGTTGAGCGACTCATACGCCCGGCCGCGCGACGGCGAGATGTGGCTGCACAACCTTCACATAGACGAGTACAGCCCCGCCGCGCGCAACAACCACGACCCGAAGCGACCCCGCAAACTGCTGCTGCACCGCTCGCAGATCGAAGACATGAGCCGCCAGGTCGAGCAGCGCGGGCTGACGCTCATTCCGCTGCGCCTGTACATCCGCAACCACGTCGCCAAGGTGGAGCTGGGCGTGGCGCGCGGCAAGAAGCGCTACGACAAGCGCCGCGCGCTGATCGAGCGAGAGCGAGAGAAGGAAGCGCGGGCGGCGATTGGGGAGCGGCGGTGGTAGCGTCCGCGACCCTGCGGGGCGCTTCCATGATCTAACATTTGGCGCGAAGGCGCAAAGGAATGAATCAAGAGTCTCTAGGGTCTCCTCGGCTTTGCGCTGAATGCAATGAGGAGACACCCTAGCGCCCGCGTCAGAATGCAAGGCGCTTGACCAAAAAAGCCGCCGGGTCGTCGGTCCCGGCGGCTTTTGCTTTGGGGTCTAAACCCCGGTCTGAGCGGTTGGGGGAATAACCTAGACCGGGCTGACCCTCTTGATTTCCATGCTCTCCCCGTTGGGGAGCGCTTTCCTGATCTCGATCGTCTCGCCGGGCGCGAGGGCGACGCGGCGGACGTTGATTCCCAGCTTGAGCAGCCAGTAGCCGAGCGTGGCCTTGCTGACTCCGAGCTGGTCGGCGGTTGAGGACAGACCCTGATCGGTAACCATCTCGGGCAGGATCTTCTCCAGCGGCTGGTGGAACTTCTCTTCGACGGCGATCATCTTCTTCGTCTTGCGGGTCACTTGAATCCTCCCCGTGTCTGATGTTGGATACATACTAAACCGCATCCGCGCGCTTGTCAACACTTTTTCAAGACTTTTCATGATAATTTAGCAGACTTGAAAACGTTGGAAATTCAAGATGGTGCCGGATTCCGCCTATGCTTCATTGCGCCACGCTGTTTTTGCGTGTCGCTATTTATGAACGCCACTGAAATCTAGAGGCGCGCGTCGGGTAGCCCGCCTCGCCTGTGGTGTGCTAGGTTGGCGCAGTCGGCAACCGAAAAGGCGTTAGCGACTTGGAGGCGCTCATGCAGGCTCGTCGGATAACTGCAATCGAACGGCTCAGAAGAAACCACGCGCTCGAGCACGCCACGGTAGCGCTGCTCCTGGAGCGCGGCGCAAAGCCTCCAATAGGGGGATATTCCCTACCCTCCGGGTTCTTGATATGGGCAAATTGCGAGCAAGAAGCGGTATCCAGCGCGGCGTCGGACGCGCTCTCCCTGCTGAACGACGGCTACGCCGAACTCGCAATCTCGCCCTACTGCGGCACGAACTTCGCCGCAAGCGTCGCCCTCGGCGGCATCGCGGCGTACCTGGCGGGACGCGGACGCGGGCTGTGGCCCAAGATACGCGGCGCGCTGGTGGGATTCGCGGTCGCCAGCGCGTTGGGACGGCCGGTGGGCAGGCTAGTCCAGCGCCGGCTGACGGTGCGAGCGGACGTGGCGGGCGCCGAGATCGCCACCGTCCGCGCGTTGCGAGACACTCCCCTAGCGGTCGTCTGGATAGGGACCGCGCATCGCGCAGACGCGCCGCCAGCTTAGTAGGCTCTATTTCGCGGAATGGGATCCCGGGGCTCACCGACCGGATTGGGACGACCCCTTTTGAGCCTCTGATCCTTGACCGCCGTTCGGGGCGTTGGTACACTTTTGATGTATCGCTACGTGTCCCTGTAGCTCAGCTGGATAGAGCGGCTGCCTTCTAAGCAGCGGGTCGCGGGTTCGAATCCTGCCAGGGACGCTCCCCTCCCGCCTGCGCCATATCCAATCATTGCGATATGCGCTCGTTGCGCCCAGAGCGCGACCGGCATCCCAACTATCTAAATATGCTTCCATGCATGATATTGACATATGCAGAACGAGATCGCCCGGCCCAACGTCGTCAACCCACCCCAATCACCGGGTAATTCCGGAAACCAAGGCTGGCGGCGGCGCGGCGCTCCGGGCTCCCGTCTTGCCGGGATTGGGCGTTGGTGGCTGGAATGGCATCCACCGAACAGTTCCCAGCATTCCGGGAGGTCAGCGCCTCTGGGCTGTACTGAAGTTGGATTTCCTGACACAATAGGGACCGGCGCATTCAGCGATCGACGCAGGTTGAACAGGAGACGTTACATTGGCTTCGTTCAGCGAACGATGTTGGGAGGCGGCGCAGCCGGTATGGGAGGCCATCAAGGAACACCAGTTCCTGAAGGCGCTTGAAGCGGGGACGCTGCCAGTGGAGAACTTCCGGTACTACATCCTCCAGGACTACAACTACCTAGCCGGCTTCGGCCGCGCCGCCGCGGCCGCGCTGTCGGCGGCTCCGGATACGGAGACCGCGCGGCGCCTGCTGCTGCGCGTTTCGACGCCCGTCGAGCGCCCGCTGCACGGCGCGCTGTTCGAAGCGCTCGGCGTCAGCGAAGACGAGGCGGAGGCCGCCCTCCCCTCCCCCACCAATCTCGCCTACCAGAACCACATGGAGACATCCATGCGAATCGGCGGCATCGGGCGAGGCGTCGCCGCGATACTCCCCTGCCCTCGAATCTATCACGAGGTGGGCAAGATACTCGACGAACCCGCCGGCGGACATCCGGCGTTCAGAATCTGGCGGGAGAGTTACGCCACCGGACTTCTGGAGTCGAGCGTGCGCGGCTGGAGCGAGATCCTGGACGACCTGGCGGAGTCCGCCGGGGCGGCCGAGCGCGAGGCGATGACATCGGCGTACCTGATCAGCTCGCAGTATGAGCACATGTTTTGGACTATGGCGTACAATATGGAAGAATGGCCGGTAACTTAGCGTACAGGGGTAGAGCAATGGCAAGAAGATTCAGGGGCGCGGTGAACGCGCCCGACTTTCCGGAAGGTCTCGACTGGCTCAACAGCGACAAGCCGCTCAAGCTGGCCGACTTCAACGGCAAGATCGTCATCTTGGATTTCTGGACGTACTGCTGAATCAACTGCATGAACATATTTCCGCAGTTGCGGAAACTGGAAGAGAAGTACGCGAACGAGCTGGCCGTCGTCGGCGTCCACTCGGCCAAGTTCAACGCCGAGAAGGCGACGGACAACGTGCGACGCGCGGTGATGCGCTACGAGATCGAGCATCCGGTCGTCAATGACGCCGAATTCACGGTCTGGCAGCAGTACGCCGTCCGCGCTTGGCCGACGCTCATGTTCATCGGACCGGACGGAAGGCTCGTCGGAAAGCACGAAGGCGAGTTCCCCATCGAGGCGCTGGACAACGTGCTCGCCAACATGGTCGAGGAGTACGACCGCGCCGGCGAGCTGGACCGCCGCCCTCTCGACTTCGCGCTAGAGATCGAAAAGGAGCGGCTCGCCCGTCCCCTATCCTTCCCGGGCAAGGCAGTGGCGACAGAGCGCGGGCTGTTCGTATCCGACTCGAACCACAACCGCATCGTATGGACGGATACGGACGGAGAAGTCCGCGCCGTTATAGGTAGCGGCGAGAGCGGTCTGAAGGACGGCGGCCCGACCGAGGCGAGGTTCAACGACCCTCAGGGCTGCGCGCTCGACTGGCCCATCCTGTACGTAGCCGACACCAGGAACCACGCCATACGCGCGATAGACCTCGAGACGCTCGAAACGCGCACGCTCGCCGGAACCGGGCTGCAGTCGCGCGGCTTCCACGCCGGCGGCGACGGCAGGTTCGTCGCCCTCAACTCGCCGTGGGACGTGGCGAAGTTCGACAACTATCTGTACATCGCCATGGCGGGCTTCCACCAGATATGGAAGCTGGACGTGAACACGCGCCACGCGTCCGTGCACGCCGGAAGCGGGCACGAGCGCATCAAGGACGGCCCGCTGGCGCAGGCGGAGCTCGCGCAGCCGAGCGGCGTAGTGGGCGACGGCAAGACGCTCTACTTCGCCGACAGCGAGACCAGCTCAATACGCTCGGCGTCCATCGCCGCTACGGGACGGGTGAACTCGATAGTCGGGCTGGACCTGTTCATGTTCGGAGACGTGGACGGCGTGGGCAAGGACGCGCGCCTTCAGCACCCCATCGGCCTGGACCTGTACGAAGGCGCGCTGTGGGTCGCCGACACGTACAACAACAAGATCAAGCGGCTGGACCCCGCCTCCGGCGTGTGCCGCTCGGTGTTCGGATCGGGCGAGGCCGGCGCGGACGACGGCTCGTGGGACGAGGCGACGTTCTTCGAGCCCGCGGGCGTGAGCGCGCTAGATGGCAAGCTGTACATAGCCGACACCAACAACCACGCCATCAGGGTGGCGGACCTGGAGAGCGGCGAGGTCTCGACGCTCGAAATAACGGGACTGTAACGGAGCTGTCATGCCGAACCGATTGGCGAATGAGACCAGCCCATACCTCCTCCAGCACGCCGGGAACCCGGTGGACTGGTACCCGTGGGGCGACGAGGCTTTCGAGGCGGCGCGGGAGAGAGACGCGCCCATCCTATTAAGTGTAGGCTACTCGTCGTGCCACTGGTGCCACGTGATGGAGAGGGAATCATTCGAGGACGAGCGCATCGCCGGGATGATGAACGCCTCCTTCATTAATATAAAGGTTGACCGAGAGGAGAGGCCGGACGTTGACTCGGTCTATATGACTGCTGTGCAGGCGATGACCGGTCACGGCGGCTGGCCGATGACGGTCTTTCTGACCAGCGACGGCAAGCCGTTCTTCGGCGGCACGTACTTCCCGCCGGAAGACCGAGGCGGCCTGCCGGCGTTCGACCGCGTGCTCGAGGCGATCTCGGACGCGTACCGCAACCGCCGCTCGGACGTGGACGCGAGCGGCCAGCAATTGGTCGAGCGGCTGCGCCAGGCGTACACGGCCGAAGTCGGACGCGAGCCGCTGACGGACGCCATCCTGCACACTGCGTTCGAGATGGCGGCTCGGCAGTTCGACGGGCGGTCCGGCGGGTTCGGCATACAGCCCAAGTTCCCGCAGCCAACCACGCTGGAGTTCATGCTGCGCTACCACGCGCGCTCGGGTCGGCCCGCCGCGCTGGAGATGGTGGAGTTCACGCTGGACCGCATGGCCGCCGGCGGCATCCACGACCAGATAGGCGGCGGCTTCCACCGCTACTCTACCGACGCCTTCTGGCTGGTTCCGCACTTCGAGAAGATGCTGTACGACAACGCGCTTCTCGCGCGACTCTACACCCACGCCTACCAGATAGGCGGAAACGAGGAGTACCGCCGCGTCGCCGAGGGAATCGTAGATTATGTTCTGCGCGAGATGACGTCATCGGCAGGGGGGGGCGCGGGCGGTTTCTACTCGGCGCAGGACGCCGACAGCGAGGGTGTGGAGGGCAAATTCTTCGTATGGAGGCCGGAGGAAGTACGGGATCTTCTCGGCGCCGAGGACGCGGCGGTCGTGTGCGACTACTACGGCGTAACGGACGTGGGCAACTTCGAGGGGATGTCCATACTGAACGTACCCGCTCCGCCGTCGGAGGTCGCGGCGCGGCGTGGAATGACGGAGGAGGCGCTGTCCGAGCTGATCCGGTCAGCCGGCGCGCGGCTGCTCGCGGCGCGCTCAGAGCGCGTGCCGCCGATGACGGACACCAAGATAATCACCGCCTGGAACGGTCTGATGCTGGCGGCTGTCGCCGAGGCGTCCGCCGCGTTCGCGCGGGACGACTACCTGGAGGCGGCGCGCCGCAACGCCGCGTTCCTGCTCGACCGCATGGTGGATGACGGACGGCTCCGGCGCACGGATAGCGACTCCGACAACGGCGCGCGGGGCTTCCTGGACGATCACGCGACGCTGATAGACGGACTGCTCGCGCTGCACGGCGCGGGCGGCGGCGGGCGCTGGTTGACCGAGGCGAACGATCTTGCCCAACAAGCTATCGCGCTGTTCTGGGACGCCGACCAAGGCATGTTCTACGACACGGGCGACGACCAGGAGAGCCTGGTAGTGAGGCCGCGCGACGTTACCGACAACGCGCTGCCGTCCGGCCACTCCATGATGGCCGACGTACTCACGCGGCTGGCGATCATAACAGGCGACGACGAGTACCGCGCGATAGCGGCGCAGGCGCTGCGGGGCGTGCGCGGCATCATGGAGCAGTTCCCCACCGGCGCGGGCCACTGGCTGTGCGCGCTCGACGGCTACCTGTCCGAATCCAAAGAGGCGGTGATAGTAGCCGACGACGCGCGGGCGGCGACACCCATGCTACGCCGTCTCGCATCCGCTTATCAGCCGAACGCCGTCGTCGTGTCCACGCGCGGCGCGGACGGGCAAGCGTCCCCGACCGGAGACTGGCCCGTATTCGCAGGCAGAACAGCCATCGACGGCAAGCCAACCGCCTACATATGCCGCAACTACGCCTGCCAGCTGCCAACGACGGACGCGGACACGATGATGCGGGAGTTCTTGGGGTAGGCTACCACCACACTCTTTGGCTGCCGCCCTTCCTTATATGGGATATACGCATCTTCCCGACGCGTTGGAATTGGGCATTGCACTATACGAACAAATATACTATTATGTTCGTACCCCATCCCATAACTCTATATCGTATGTAGGAGTGCGAAGTTTGACTTCTAAGCGTTATCACGAGATCAGAGATCCGATACACGGCTTTATCAGATTGGATTCGGAACAGCGGCGCGTACTAGATTCACCGCACATACAGCGGCTCCGGAATATTCATCAACTTGCAATGTCATATCTAGTTTATCCGGGCGCAACCCATAAACGCTTTGAGCATAGCTTGGGCGTGATGGAACTGGCAGGCAGGATCTTCGATGTCGTAACCGATAAGAGCAAGGGTATGCACGAATCGGTTCTCGACTTGGTGAACAGTGTGTCCGGCGACATGGACTACTGGCGAGACGTTGTGCAGATGGCGGCACTGTGCCACGATATAGGGCATCTGCCCTTCTCCCATGCCGCTGAGGAAGAAATGCTGCCGGAGGGTAGGAGCCATGAGTCCATCACCGCCGACCTGATCTTGGGCGATTCGATGACTGACATCTGGAACTCGATGAGACCTCGCCTTATTCCAATGGACATCGCGAAAGTGTCCGTTGGACAGGAAAAATTGCCTGGCGTGGAGTTTACAGACTGGGACAACCTCTTGTACGAAATAATTGGCAGCGACGCGTTGGGCGCCGACAGGATGGATTATCTTCTGAGGGACTCGCATCACGCAGGCGTTGCATACGGTAGATTCGATCATTATCGGCTGATCGACACTATGAGGATACTACCATCCGGAGATAATTCCGATGAACCGACGTTGGGGATCGAATTCGGAGGCATCCATTCAAGCGAAGCTCTCTTGCTGGCCAGGTACTTCATGTTCATGCAAGTTTACTGCCACCCGGTTCGGACTGCATACGACGTGCACTTACAGGAATTCCTCAAAGTGTGGCTACCTGGGGGCAAACTACCAGAAAGCGACGATGAATTTCTGAATCTGAATGACAACACAGTGCTGGAAGGGATTTCAGAAGCGTCGCGCAATCCGAACTCTGAAGTGGGCGAATACGCTAGGCGAATTACCAACCGCGATCACTTCCGGCTGCTATACGCACCGACGGTTGCCGAGAAAGAGAAACACGATGATCCACTGAGCATAGTAGCCGACGCATGCATTGAGAAGTATGGGGAGACGAAAGTCAGACGACATTCCTATCCGCCAAGGCAAGCGCAGACGAATTTTCCTGTTTTGAGCAGGGACGGTGGGATCGAATCGTCACACGCGCTCTCTGAAGCGTTGAGCAACATACCCGTCGTAGATGTGGAGTACGTTCTGATAGCCCCTGACCTTGCAACCGACGCGCGACGCTGGTTGAGGTCTAAGAAGACGAAACTCTTGGGTTGATGCACAAGACAGGGGAGATGTCCATGGAAAGGATCGAACATACAGAGCGCAGAGTCGTAATGTGCCACCTTGTATCCGAGATGCGGGATGTGGAGAGTTGGGCCGGCGAGACTCAGATTCAGAAGTCCGTAGTATTCCTTCAGGATTTGCTGAACGTTCCCCTTGGGTACGATTTCGTGATCTACAAGCACGGCCCGTTCAGTTTCGACCTTAGAAGTGAACTGGCGCTGATGCGGGCGCGGTTCCAGTTGGACGTGGAGCCGCATCTGAGATATGGGCCATCATTCCTCTTGGGACCTCGCGGCAATCTGGCGGTAGAGACTCCGACTAGGTATGAAGACGCTATCAGGTTCGTGGCCAGAGAGATCTCAGTGCAGGACACTCGGTCGCTTGAACGTCTATCCACTGCCTTTTTCCTTCAAGAGCGACATAAATCACTCAGTGGGATCGAAATCGCCCATGAGATAACACGGCTGAAACCGCATATCAGGCTCGATCAGGCTCGGCGCGCTGTTGAGGATGTCAACTCGATTCGCCAACGAGCTATCAATAAGGGCCTGATCCGAACTGCATAATTACTCCTCATCTGAATTCAAAACTAAGACTAACCAACCGGCTCGTCTGTTGCCACCGCCAACCCCGTCGGCTACCATTAGGCGGGAGGCTTTGGCATGAATCCTGATATGGGCGCGATTGCGGCTGAGCTTCGGGCGGTTGTTGGCGATGAGTATGTCATCCACAAGCCTGAGGACTTGGTCGTATTCGAATACGATGGCTCGGTTGACCGCGGGATGCCGACGGTGGTGGCGCTGCCGGACGGGGCGGACGAGGTGGCGGGATGCGTGAAGGTGGCTGCCAAACACGGCGTCCCGATCGTGGCGCGCGGAGCGGGGACGGGGCTGAGCGGCGGCGCGGTGGCGTCGCAAGGCGGCATCATGATGCCGCTGACGCGGATGACCCGCATCCTGGAGGTGGATACCGAGAACCGCGTCGCCATCGTCGAGCCGGGTGTGGTCAATCTCGACCTGACTGCCCACGTGTCCCAGTATGGACTGTACTACGCGCCCGACCCTTCCAGCCAGCGCGCCTGCACCATCGGCGGCAACGTCGCGGAGAACTCCGGCGGGCCGCACTGCCTGGCTTACGGGGTTACGACGAACCACGTGCTGGGCATGGAGGTCGTCTATGCCGACGGCTCGGTCGAGTGGGTCGGCGGAAGACACCGCGAATCGCCAGGATTCGACGTGCGCGGCATCCTGATAGGTTCGGAAGGTACGCTTGCCATCGTTACGAAAGTCGCCGTAAGGCTGCTGCGCCAGCCGGAGGCGGTGAAGACGCTGCTCGCCATATTCAAGGAGCTGGACGACGCGAGCGCGGCGGTGTCGGGCATCATCGGCGCGGGCATCGTGCCGGCGGCGTTGGAGATGATGGACGACCTGTGCATCAGCGCGGCTGAGGCGGCCGTTCACGCGGGCTATCCGGAGGGCGCGGGCGCGGTTCTGCTGGTAGAGGTGGACGGGCTGGCGGAGGCCGTAGAGGAGGAGGTGGCGGCGGTCGAAGAGGTGTGCAATCTGTACGATCCGATAGAGATTCGCACGGCGACGGACCAGGCGGCGCGCGACAAGCTGTGGTCTGGACGCAAGGGCGTGCTAGGCGCGCTCGGACGACTCGCGCCGAACTACCTGCTGGTGGACGGCACGGTGCCGCGCACTCGGCTGGTCGAGGTGCTTTCGAGAATCAAGGGCATTTCGGATCGGACGGGCTACCCGATCGCTAACCTGCTGCACGCCGGGGACGGCAACCTGCACCCCTCGGTGCTGTTCGACGAGCGCAAGCCGGGCGACACCGAGGCGGCGCTGGCGATAGGCGGCGAGATTCTGGAGATGTGCGTAGAGGTCGGCGGCGTTCTGTCGGGCGAGCACGGCATCGGTTTGGAGAAGCAGGAGCATATGCCGCTGATGTTCACGGACGCGGACATGGAGGCGATGGCGCGGCTGCGCCCGTCGTTCGCCACCGACAGCCTGTTCAATCCGGGCAAGATATTCCCGACCGGATCATCGTGCGCCGACGTGGCGCAAGCCGCCGCGATACAGCGCATCGGCCCTGGCGCGTGGGTCTAACGCCCGATATGTCGTCCGAGACCACGCAGACGATGGACGCGACGGGCGAGCGCGACGGGCGATCCCGCCGCGAAATAGACGGCGTGCTTCCCCACTCTACCGTAAAGCCCTCGAATGAAGATGAGCTGCGCGACGCGGTCGCGTCGGCTAACGAGGACGGCTCGGCGATCTTCCCCTGGGGCGGCGGGACGCGCATGGCGCTCGGCAACATCCCGGCGCGGCGCGGCATCGTCGTTGACACGACGGGGTTGAATCGCGTCGTCTCCCACAACGCGGCGGACATGACGGCGACGTTCCAGGCCGGCGCGACCATGCGCTCGGTATCGGATACTCTCGCGCAGGCAGGCCAGCTGCTTGCCATAGACGCGCCGCTTCCCGGCAGCGCGACGGTCGGCGGGACGCTCGCCGCAGGGCTGAGCGGGCATACCAAGTGGCACTTCGGGCACCTGCGAGACACCGTGATCGGAATGAAGGTCGTCCAGCCGGACGGCGCGGTCACCAAGAGCGGCGGGCAAGTAGTCAAGAACGTCAGCGGCTACGATATGTCGCGGCTCCACATTGGCGGTCTTGGCGGACTTGGCGTCATCCTGGAGGCGAGCTTCAAGCTAACGCCCATACCCATGTATGAGAGCTCCATCGTAGCGCGATTCGACACTGTGGAAGACGCCATGGCTTGCTCGTTAGAGGTGTTCAACTCGCACGTTACGCCACTGGCGATCAGCGCGTTCGACGCCGGCGTAGCCGACGGCGTGGGCGTGGATGACCGGCCTGGAACCTACGTCGCTTTCCGTCTGGGCGGGCGTCCGCGCACGCTGGACAGGCAGGTGGACGAGGTGGGCGGAGCGTGCAGGCGCAACGGGGCGACAGCCGTAGAGCAATCGACGGGCGCCGGTGTGGAGCGAGTATGGCGGGCGCTGTCGGACTACGGATGGGGTCGGGATTCGGGCGTCGCCCTTAACCTGCGCGTCTCGACCCTTCCGAACAAAGTCGGCGAAGTTCACCTGATGATAGAGAACGCTGCCCGCGCTACAGGTGGGCGGTATGAAGCTGACATACTTTCGCAACCGGGATTCGGCGCGGTAGAATCGTTCTGGCGACAGCGAGACGGCGCCGGTCCCGTTATCGGCAATTGGGGGGAGGGCAGTCTCGCTCAGATAGTCAAAGCCATGCGCGAGGGCATGGACCGGCTCGGAGGCGGCGTCATCGTCCAAAGCTGCCCGACGGCGCTGAAGCGCGAGATAGACGTGTGGGGCGCGGAACCGCCCGGCATCGGCGTGATGCGGCGGCTGAAGGCGCAGTACGACCCGAACAACATCATGAATCCAGGCAGACTTGTGGGGCGAATGTGACGATAGATTGTAAGGACGCGGTGCTCTGGATTCCGGCGTCCGCCGGAACGACGGTTGTGGGCGCGCAGGCTTGTGGGGCGAATGTGACGATAGATTGTAAGGACGCGGCGCTCTGGATTCCCGCCTTCGCGGGAATGGCGGGTTGCGTGTAGGCAGACTTAGTATCGGGGCGAATGTGATGGTTGACACGAAGCCGAAGATAGACCCAGCGCTGCTGTTTTCGGGATCAGACGCGCCCGACGAGGCGGACCTGTACAAGTGCGTCCACTGCGGCTTCTGCCTCCAGGCGTGTCCGACGTATCTGGAGACGGGACTGGAAACCGAGTCGCCGCGCGGACGCATCGCGCTGATGAAGGCGGTGAACGAAGAACGCATCGGCATGACCGAATCGGTGGTCAGGCACTGGGACCTGTGCATCCAGTGCCGGGCGTGCGAAGTGGCGTGTCCGTCCGGCGTACCGTATGGCAGCCTCATCGAGGCGACGATGGCTCAGGTCGAGCGAACGCGCAAGCCCGGATGGGCGGCGCGCGTCGCGTCCGGCATCGCGCTGAATCATATCATCCCGAACCAGCGGCGGCTGGAGTTCACTCTGGCGCTCGCGCGGCTGTACCAGCGATCGGGCGCGCAGTGGCTCGTCCGCAAGTCGCGCGCCCTAAGGCTCGCGTCGCGCTCGCTGGCCGAGATGGAGTCGTCTATGCCCCCGGTATCCAACAGCTTCTTCCGGGCTAAGGGCCAAACGCTGGCGCCGGATGGCGAAATTCGCGCACGGGTGGCGCTGCTTTCGGGCTGCGTCATGCCGCTGTTCAGCGGGCCGGAGATGAACGCGGTGGTTCGGGTTCTGAATCGAAACGGATGCGAGGTCGTGGTTCCGAAGGCGCAGACGTGCTGCGGCGCGATCCACTCGCACGTCGGCGACTTGGAGACGACGCGCGACATGGCGCGGCGCAACATAGACGCCTTCGCCGACGCGGGAGTAGAAGCGGTAGTCGTAGCATCCGCCGGCTGCGGCTCGCGGATGAAGGAGTACGATCACCTGCTGCGTGGCGACCCGGCATACGCGGAGAGGGCGCGTAGGTTCGTCAAGACCGTGAAGGACGTTCACGAGTTCCTGGTAGATCTGCCCTTCACCCCGCCGCGAGCGACGCTAGATAGCCGGGTTACGTACCAGGACTCGTGCCATCTGGGGAACGCGCAGCGAATCACGTCCGCGCCGCGCCAGATCTTGAACGCGATTCCGGGCGTGGAGTTCGTTGAGCTTCCCGGCGGGGGCCGCTGCTGCGGCGCGGGTGGGACGTACACCATAACCGAGCGCGACTTCTCGCTCCGCGTGCTGTCGTCGAAGATGGATGACTTTGAGACGACGGGGGCGGACGTGCTGGCGACGGCGAATCCCGGATGCCTGCTGCAACTTCAGTACGGCATGGCCGAGCGTGGACTGAACGCGGACGTGAAGTACGTTACCGACCTGCTAGACGAGGCGTATCAACAAGAAACGGATCAAACGGACTGAAACGACAAACACACTAATCAGGAGACTATGAATGGATCTTGGACTACACGGAAAAGTGGCGATAGTAACGGGTGGAAGCGAAGGTATAGGCAAGGCCGCCGCCGCGAGCATGGCCGCGGAAGGCGCGGACGTGGTGATAGCGGCGAGGCGCCCGGACGTGCTGGAAGACGCGGCGGCCGAGATCCGGGCGGTGTCCAATCACCGCGTTCTGGCGCTGCCCACGGACGTGATGGACCTCGACCAGGTGCAGGCGCTGACAGACCGCACTATGGAGGAGTTCGGGCGGATAGATATTCTGGTCAACAACGCCGGCACGTCGGCGGGCGGGCCGTTCTTGGGCGTAACCGATGAGGCGTGGCAGCACGACCTGGACCTGAAGCTGTACGGCGCGATCCGCGCGTCTCGGATATGCGTGCCGCTGATGCGTCAGCAGGGTGGCGGACGCATCATCAACGTTACGAACCTGGGCGCGAAGGCTCCGGGCGCGGCGTCGGTGCCGACATCGGTCAGCCGCGCTGCGGGCGTGGCGCTGACCAAGGCGATGTCCAAAGAGTTCGCGGCGGACAACATACTTGTCAACACCGTCTGCATCGGGCTAATCAAGAGCGGCCAGCACGAGACGCGGTTCCGCGCGATGCAAGAGAGCGACCCTGACCTGACGCTCGACCAGTTCTACAACGACATGGGCGATCGGGTGCCTCTGGGCCGCGTCGGCGAGGGCGAGGAGGCGGGCGACGTGATAGCGTTCCTAGCGTCCGACCGCGCCAGCTACCTGACCGGGATCGCGGTCAACATAGACGGCGGCACTTCGCCGGTGGTGTAGGAACGTGGAGACTGGCCTATCGCCCTACCCTACGTCGCCCACTTGGGCGCGCTGGCGGAGGGCGTGGTCGGCGAGCACCAGCGCCATCATTGATTCTACTATCGGCACGGCCCGGGGCAGTACGCACGGGTCGTGCCGTCCGCGTCCCATCAGCGTCGTTTCGTTGCCGTACACGTCCACCGTCTGCTGCTCGCGCATGATCGTCGCCGTGGGCTTGAAGCCGGCGCGGATGACGATGTTCTCCCCGTTGGATATGCCGCCCTGTATGCCGCCGGAGTTGTTGGTGCGGGTGCGAATGCGGCCGGCGTCGTTATAGAACGGGTCGTTGTGCTGGGAGCCTGTCAGATACGTGCCTGCGAAGCCGGAGCCGACCTCGAAGCCCTTGCAGGCGGGCATGGACAGCACCGAGCGCGCCAGATCGGCCTCCAGCTTGTCGAAGACCGGCTCGCCAAGTCCGGGCGGCACGTTGCGCGCGACGCACTCGACGACGCCGCCAAGCGAGTCGCCGTCCTTGCGCGCCTGCTGGATGCGCTCGATCATGCGCGCGGCCATGTCTTCATCCGGGCAGCGAGCTATGTTCGCCTCGACGTCCGCCTGGGTTACGCGGTCCGCGTCAACGTCCGCCTCGAGGTTCCAGACGCGCTTCACGTAGGCGACTATCTCTACACCGTACTCTTGGGCGAGGTACTTGCGCGCAATCGCGCCGCCCGCGACTCTGCCAATCGTCTCGCGCGCGCTCGCGCGCCCGCCACCCATCCAGTTGCGTATGCCGTACTTGGCCTGGTAAGTGTAGTCGGCGTGTGATGGACGGTACTTCAGCCGCATCTCCTCGTAGTCGCGGCTGCGCGCGTCGCGGTTCCAGACGATGATCTGGATGGGAGTTCCGAGAGTCAGGCCGTCGAAGACTCCGGAGACGATCTCAGCCTGGTCGCCCTCGCGCCGCTGGGTAGAGATTACGCTCTGTCCGGGACGCCGGCGGTCCAGTTCGCGCTGGATGTCGGCTTCTTCGATGGTGAAGCGCGGCGGACACCCATCCACCGTTACTCCGACCGCCTGCCCATGCGACTCACCCCATGTCGTGATTCTGAAAGAGTGTCCGAAAGTGTTAGCCATGCGCCCGTCCTCGCGTGAAGTTGGCAAGCCGGGCGCTGGACCGGCAACTGTCCGGCGCGGGCGCCCGCCCCCAAGTGAAGTTGTTATATGGTAGCACGGAGAGCCGAATTGAGGGGATGGGCGCGACGCCGCACGGTGTGCTACCATGTGACCGTGGCTACATCAACGGCCCACACCACCGAAACTGAGACGGGCCCGGATTGAACACCTGCGAGCGCCTTCCGCATAGTCGGCTGAGCGCGGCTCGCAGTCCGGGCCCATCGCGTCCCCTTGAACTGATTTGGCAGACTCCTGTACACTCTATTTCATGAAAGATTCTTCAACCAAGTCGTCCGATAGCGACGACGCTTTACCCGCGGGCGCTGCGGACAGCGCGACGCCCGCTCCCCCGCCCGACTCGCACACGAATAGCGCGAGCCGCGTCGCGCCATCCGGAAATTCAGCCCGGTCGCCGGCCGCCCCAGCAACTGGCAGACGCGGACAAGCCACACTGCCGCCGCGCGGCGAAACTCAGCCCGAACGCGGCTGGCGCCAGACGTTCTCATCGCTAAAGAACCGCGACTACCTGTACCTGTGGCTCGGCATGATGTCCATGATGGGCGGGATGCAGATGCAGATGCTGGCGCGCGGCTACCTGGTGTACGATCTGACGAAATCGCCGGCCCTTCTGGGTCTCGTAACCGCATCTTCAGCCATTCCGATGCTGGTCTTCGCGCTGTTTGGCGGCGCGATCGCCGACATGGTGGACCGCAAGCGACTCATTCAGATCGGGCAGTTCATAGTGGCGGGCCTTGCCTGCTTCGTGGGCGTACTGATCATGCTTGACTCGATTCGTTGGGAACACCTGCTGATCACAGGGATGGTCCAGGGGACCATATGGTCTTTCATGATGCCGGCGCGCCAAGCGATCATTCCGCAGATAGTGGGGCCGGCGCGAATCGGCAACGCGATGGCGATAAACGCGGCGGGCATGAGCTTCATGACACTGCTGGCCCCGGCGGTCGCCGGCGTGTTGTACGCAGCCACCGGGCCTGCGAACGTCTATTTCATCATCACGGGCCTGAGCGTGGTCGCTGTGGCGCTGACTACGGTAGTGACGCGACCGGAAACGCCAGCCGACATGTCCCGCAGGCGGACGCCGATGCGGATGGTTCGGGACATAGGCGCGGGACTGAAGTACATCCGGGGAGACCGGATGGTGCTTGTACTGCTGGTGATGGGACTGGCTACTACGCTTCTTGCGTCGCCGTTCAGGATGCTGTTGCCCGTGTTCGTGGTGGACGTATACCACTTGGGGCCGGATTCGATGGGGCTGCTGGTAGCGATCATGGGCGGCGGCTCGCTCGTAGGCTCCCTCGCCATCGCGGCGCTCGGCAACTGGCGACGCGGTATGCTGCTAATCGTGGGCGCAGTCGCGTCCGGGGTCGCGCTGCTGCTGATCGCGGCGTTCCCGTTCTACTACATCGCGGCGGCCATCATGCTGCTGGTTGGACTGGGCGATTCGGGTCGTCGAACGATCAACATGGGACTCATCATGGAGGTGGTGGACGACCAGTACAGGGGCCGCGTGATGAGCGTGTTCATGATGAACTTCGGCCTCATGCCGCTCGGCGTCGGGCCAGCAGGGTTGATCGCAGAGGAGTATGGCGGGCAGTGGATGGCGGCGATACTTGGCGCGCTGCTAATAGTGGTAGCCTTGGCGGTGCTTCTGACGCAGAAGCAACTGCGGCAGTTCCAGTAGGGGGTTCGCGCTACCCTTCGGCTTCTTCGATGGCTACGTCGCCGCCTTCCCAAGAGTCGCCCGTTAGACGGCTGCCACGCAGCATATCCATACCCACAAGCGGGTCGGCCTCGGCTCGGAACACCACTACCCTTTCTGGTCGATCGTGCCACACTACGTTGGCGTAGTAGTATTCGAATCGTTCTGATTGCCCGTTTGCCAGAGTCGCGTAGCGAATGCCACCGCGGGTAAGTCCTAGATACTCGATGAGTCGCAGAGGCATGGTAAGCGCGCCGGTGAAACCGTGTCAACCGTCGCTTCATACGAGTACAAGATTCCATCGTCAACCAACAGAGTAACCACTATCTTTGGATGGAGCGCGCCGCGCGCTTGGACGACGATGCCGGCAATCATGACAACAGGCGCAACTTGTATGGCAACCCGGAACCACCGCCCAAAGAGTATGGCGCAGGTCGGCCGACTCGTTCCGCCCAGGTGAGAGCTTCGGGGTTTCGCTCCAAAAGTTTCATGCACAGATCTATGTCTCGGCCGTCTATTTCATAATTGCCGGTCGTAACGTCAATCACGACCAACTTCCCGTCGTCCTCCGGGCCGAGAGTAGGGAGTATCTTCTCTTTATAGATGGCTTTGCCAATCTCGGGTATATCTTGAAACTTGACCTTCTTGACTTCCATGCCGCTCACCTATCTCTGGGAATTTGGTGGTTAGAACCGATCCACGACCATCCATTCACTCATACATTATCACAAGCGCAACGCGGGGCGCGGACTTTTCTACTAGCCCGCGCCCCGCCGGTTTTGGCCGATCATCAGCCTATTGCCGTTTGTCTGCCCTATCTGCTTACTGGGCGTTGGCAGATTCCATCTCGCGCGAGACCGTCTCCAGTTCGGCGACGGCCGTGTGGACGAGGGACGGGTTGAGTCGGGCCGCGTGGTCGCCATAGCCTGCCCTGTCGAGCATGGAGCCGAGCTTGCCACCCTTGAACAGGTCAAGCGCCCAACCGAGCGGGTCCGGCACCGTGGTATTGTCGAGGTAGAGACGCTGGTTCTTGGCGCGCGGGCCGTAATGGTAGTGCGGCGCGCGCTCGAAGCAGTCGAACGTTAGCAACTCCTGCTCCTCGCCCCCCACGTCGCCGAGCACGTGGATCGCTACGCCGCGGTCGTTGGACAGCGTGCGGAACTCGACGCCAAAGCGCACGGGGCCCGCCTCCAGTATCACGTCGCCCCGGTCGTGCATGACCGTGCGACGACCGGCTACCGCTAGCGATCGCGACTGGGCTTCCAGGTCGTCCATCGCCGCGTCCAGGTCGAGGTCGCGGGCGGCCTGCGCCAGCTCAGGGTACTCGGCGCGCTCGATCATCTCAGGCAGCCGCTCGCGAATCTGCTGGATCGTCCAGTCCAGCGAGTCGCCCTCGGTGGTCTTGTCGAGCATCAGGCGCTGGTTGCGCTTCTGCGGGCCGTAGTGGTAGTGCGGCTCGTGGTCGAAGCAGTCGAACCGCAGCAGCTCGTGCTCGTCGTCCTCGCTCACGTCGCCCAGCACGTGGATGCACACGCCCTGGTCGTGAAGCAGGTCCCGGTACTCGATTCCGAACTTGATCGCGTCGTCTCCGATGATGGTGTCTCCGCGTTCCTTCATGTGTTCCCTCCCGTTTTGTGGTTTGATTTAGTATATTGTAACGCAAGATTAGGGGCTGTGCATGGATCACCACCATCCCAGTCTTCCCCGTCGACAGGGAATGAGTTGGGTCGTTAGGGCCGGTGGCTACTCCCACACGATTATCGGCTTGCCGGTTCTGCCGGTGTCGAACAGTTCGTACGCTTCTTCCGCCTGGTCGAGTGAGTAGTGGTGGGTGATGAGCTTGTCGAGCGGCACGTTGCGATCTACGACGAAGCGCGCGGCCTCGTCGAGGCCGGATAGGCTGAACGTCCAAGAGCCGTAGATGGTGAGTTGCCTGTGGATTATCTGCCCGCTTATGTCGAACGACGTTGGGTTGCCCTCCCCCACGAAGCAGACGCGGCCCCAGTTGCGAACCGAGTCGAGGGCGTTGTTCCGCACCTGCGGGATGCCAGTCGCGTCGAGCGTGGCATCGGCTCCCTCTCCGCCGGTCATGCCGCGAATGACCGCCTCCGCGTCGTCGCGAGATGCGTCTATGACGGTATCGGCGCCAAGCTCGGCGGCGAGTTCGAGGCGTTCGGGCACTACATCCACCACTATCGCCCGCGCGCCCATCGCCTTGGCGAATAGCGTCGCGCTCGCGCCGACGGGCCCTTGTCCGAACACCGCCACGGTGTCCACTCCGGACAGCCCGAGCCGCTTGACCGCGTGGAACGCCGTTCCGGTTCCGCACGCGACGGCGGCGCCCTGGTCGAACGGCAGCGCGTCCGGCATCTTCACGCACGTGTAGGCGGGACATAGCAGGTAGTCCTGGTGGCCGCCGTCGGCGCCCGTGCCGTACACGACACTGCCGGATAGACACATCTGGTTATAGCCGATGCGACACATGGAGCAGGTATTGCAGCCCGTGTAGTGGTGCATCATCACGCGGTCGCCTACACTGACCTCGGTTACGCCGGGGCCTACTTCGGCGACGACGCCGCACGGTTCGTGTCCGGCGACATGGAACGCCGTAAGGTCGGACGCGGGCATCCGATATCGAGTCAGGTCGCTGCCGCACATGCCGGACGCCATCATCTTCAGCAGCACTTCGCCATGTCCGGGTTCGGGCTCGGGCAGGTCGCGCAGCTCCAAGGTCCGGTCGCCGGTGAAGATCACGCCTTTCATCGTCGCCTCCTACCCCGTGGTTTAGGGACACTAGCGTTTGAGTTTGTATGCTACAATTCAGGCGGCGTTAGGGCAAGCGTCCGGGCCGTTTTGGGCAATGTCTTGCCACTATCAAAATTCAACACACGGATTTCAACGCAAAGACGCAAAGACGAGATGGAATGAACGAATCCTCTCGCGTCCCCGCGCCCTTGCGTTGAATGCAGATATGCGGCAGATACACGGAGGTATCTTCATGCGCCCCATAATGGAAGTCGCCGACTCTCTCGGACTGAGCCGTGAGCACATCATACCCTACGGACACCACAAGGCGAAGATATCGCTGGACGCGGTTCGAGACGACGGGCAACGCGGGAAGATGGTGGTAGTTACCGGCATCACGCCGACGCCCGCCGGCGAGGGCAAGACGACGACGACGGTCGGGCTGACGCAGGCGATGGGTCGTCTGGGCAAGAACGTGGTGGCGACGCTGCGGGAGCCTTCACTGGGGCCGATCTTCGGCATCAAGGGCGGCGGCACCGGCGGCGGCAAGAGCCTTATCGAGCCTGAGGACGAGGTGAACATCCACTTCACCGGCGACGCGCACGCCGTCGGCTCGGCGCACAACCTTTTGGCGGCGCTGACGGACAACGCGGCTCAGCGCGGCCAGGTCAGCGGCTTCAGGCCGGAGGGCATCACCTGGCGGCGCGTTACGGACGTCGAGGACAGGGCGCTGAGGGCGATCATGACCGGCATCGGCGGCGCAAACAACGCGCCGGTGCGAGAGAGCGGCTTCGATATCGTAACGGCTTCGGAGATAATGGCGATACTGGCGCTGTCGAAGGACCTGGCCGACCTGCGCGCGCGGCTGAGCCGAGTGGTCGTCGGCTACACGACCGACGACAAGCCCGTAACGGCGGACGACGTGGAGGCCGTTGGCTCGATGATGTCGCTGCTGCGATACGCGATCCAACCGAACATCGTGCAGACGACCGAGGGACAGCCGGTGATCGTCCACGCCGGGCCTTTCGGCAACATAGCGCACGGCTGCTCGTCGGTGGTCGGCGACAGGCTCGCGCTGGGATATGCCGACTACGTGCTGTCCGAGGCGGGATTCGGTGCTGATCTGGGCTTCGAGAAGTTCATGCACATAAAGGCGCGATTCAACGGCCTGGAGCCGCACGCGGCGGTCATCGTAGCGTCGGTGCGCGCGGTCAAGTATCACGGTGGGATACGGCCTCGCCAGCTCGATACGCCGAACGCCGACGCCGTGCGCGAGGGCATGGCAAACCTGACGCATCTCATCGGCATGATCCGCTCGTTCAACCTGCCGGTCGTCGTGGCGATCAACCACTTCCCCACCGACACGCCGGAGGAGACGGCCATCGTCAAGCGCGGCGCCGAGGAGGCCGGCGCGTTCGCGGCGGTGGAGAGCAAGGTCTTCGCCGAAGGCGGCGCGGGCGGCATGGACCTGGCGCACGCCGTCATAGCGGCGACCGAAGCGGACGATCACCCGGAGATAGACTACGCCTACGAGATAGACGAGACGATCCAGAACAAGGTCCGCGCCCTGGCGCGCCGCGTGTACAACTCCAATTTGGTGCTGTGGTCCCTGCCCGGGCGCAGGGCGCGGGCGCGGTTCGAGGAGCAGGGCTGGGGAACGAGTATGCCGGTGTGCATGGCGAAGACGCACCTTTCCATTTCGCACCGCGCCGCGCTCAAGGGCGCGCCGTCCGGGTACACGTTCCAAGTGTCGGACTGTCGCGCGTCCGTCGGCGCGGGCTTCATCTACCCGATAGCGGGGAACATCGTAACGATGCCCGGCCTGCCCGGCTCGCCGCGCCAGCTAGACGTGGACGACGAGGGGAGGATACTGGGGTTGTAGGCCAATGGTTCGCAAAGGTCGAGAAGCTAGGCGCACCATTCGACGAGACGGATGGTTCTGGGTAAAGACGATTGGGAGCCATCACCATTACAAGCATCCCACCAAGCCGGGGAAAGTGACCATTCCCGGCAAGCCCGGCGACGACATTCCTAATTGGTTATGGAATAGCATCATGAAGCAGGCAGGGCTTAAGGAGAGAAGCCGA
This sequence comes from Dehalococcoidia bacterium, assembly GCA_034420955.1. GTDB lineage: Bacteria > Chloroflexota > Dehalococcoidia > Lucifugimonadales > UBA1123 > VXRN01. The sequence continues at coordinate 46,062 of DAOUKV010000018.1, read as the reverse complement.
TGAAGATGAATTACTTGGTAGTCTATGGGCGCGCGCCCAACAACTACTGCGCTTACTCGCCAGACGTTCCGGGCTGCATCAGCACGGGCGCCGATTGGGAGGATATGCAGCGCATGATGCATGAGGCTGTTACCGGACACGTCGAGTTTCTCATTCTAGACGGCGACCCCTTGCCGAAACCGAGACACTCCATCATTGACGGGATACGAGACTGGATGGAACTTGGAGACGATCCGAGCGAATACGACGACACTGAAGAAGAGATTACATTCGGATTCTTGGAAGTAGAAATCAATCCGCAGCCTTCTTGGAATGACTTCGACGTCATCGAGGATGAAGATGCGATCTGGGGTGATGACGATGATGATTGGGACGATGGCGACTCGCGCCGCCGCGCGGAAGTAGATCCGTCGATCTGCAAGTTCGCCGTAGTGTATGAGCGGACTGCCAACGGATACCGAGCCTTTGTTCCCGAACTGCATGGCTGTATCGTTGAGAACAACATTTCGTGGACCGAGACAAAAGAGTCGGTCGGTGATGCTGTCCGACGACGTCTCGAGAGTATTTCGGATAGCGACGACCCGGCCCATGAGCCGCGAATGTCTCTCACGGACGCGATGCGATACTACATCGAGTTGATGGAAGACCCCTTCCTGACAGAAGGATACACTCCGCCTGACTACGACGAGCAGGTTACGTTCTCGTTCGTTGAGGTTGAAGTGGACGCGCCGCAGTCCGCCGAGCGTCTTGAGACGGCGGGCGTGTCGGACGACTAGGCGAGGATTACGCCGTGCCTGAGTTCTTCAACGTCCGTCCGCCGAAGCAGGCGCTCGACGACCTGCTGCCCCACATCGCGCCGGTGGTCGGGGTGGAGACGGTCGCCACGGCAGACGCGCTGGGGCGCATAACGGCGCGCGACATCCGCTCACCCGAAGATCTACCGGCGTTTGCGCGGTCCGCTATGGACGGATTTTCGGTGCGGGCGCGGGATACGTTCGGAGCATCGGAGGGTATGCCGGCGCTGCTCGAAGTGGTCGCGGACATCCCAACGGGGCAGGACTCGGACGCTCAACTTGGCGTGGGCGAGGCGGCTGTGGCGTACACGGGCGGGATTCTGGCGCATGGGACGGACGCGGTGGTGATGATCGAGCGCACCCAGCCGGCGGACGATACATCCATCGAGGTACTACGTCCGGTGGCGCCGGGCGAGAACGTGATACAGGTGGGCGAGGACGTTCGCGCCGGGGATACGATACTTCGCGCGGGACATCGGCTGCGGGCGCAGGACATCGGCGGGCTGCTGGCGCTGGGGATTACGAGCGTCGAGGTTCGGCGCAAGCCCATCATCGCAGTCGTCTCGACGGGCGATGAACTGGTCGAACCGTCCGCAACGCCGGGTCGCGGGATGATACGCGACATCAACACGTACACGATTGCGGCGCGCATCGCTCAGCTGGGCGCGGAGGCGCATATCGCGGGCATCGTGCCGGACGAGTACGAGCCGCAGCTGGAGGCGGCGCGCGCCGGACTGGAATCGGCGGACGCGCTGGTGTTCTCCGCCGGCAGTTCGCTCAGCACGCGAGACATGACGGCGGCGGTCTTCAACGCGCTCGGAGAGCCGGGCGTCTTGGTACACGGCATCTCAATAAAGCCGGGCAAGCCTACGGTCATCGGGGTCGCCGGGGGCAAGCCGATGTTCGGACTGCCGGGCAATCCGGTGTCTGCGCTTATGGTGTTCGACCTTATAGTCGCGCCGACGGTTCGCGCGTTGTCCGGGGACGCGGCGATCCCCTACACCGCCGCCGTATCAGCCACGCTGACGGCGGATATTCCGTCCGAGTCGGGACGCGAGGATTATGTGGCCGTCTCGCTGACGCCGACGGCGGACGGGGTGGAGGCGACACCGGTGTTCGGCAAGTCGAACCTCATCTACACCCTGGTCAACTCGGACGGTATCGTTCAGGTGCCGCTGGACGCCGGCGGGCTGTATGCGGGAGCAGGTGTCATGGTACAGTTGTACTGAAATAATGAGCGCACAGGAGAGTAGTATGAGTTCAGAGCCGCAGTTGTTCAGAATCAACCCTGAAAGCAAGGAATCTGAGCGGATAACAGAAGTGGACTTTAGACACCTCGGACTCCGAGAGCGTTGGGATATTCAGGAATGGATAGCTACGAACCCCGGTATTTTGGGCGGCGACCTGCTCATCATTGAAAAAGAGTTCAGTGGGTTCGACCGAACTAACGAGAGACTAGACCTTCTGGCGGTAGATGCGGATGGCAAGCTGGTGATCATTGAATTGAAGCGTGATGACACTGGCGCAGACGTCCACTGGCAGGCCATAAAATATGCGAGTTATCTACATCGTGCAAGCGCGGAAGAGATAGTCAACGTATTTGCGAACTATCTGAAAATACAAAAGCATGAAGCCGAAGAATTACTTTTGGAACATATTGAATCTGACAACCTAGATGTACTGAACAACGATCAGCGTATCATTCTCGCAAGTCACAGATTCGCTCCAGAAGTGACCTCAGCCGCATTGTGGTTGAATGAGAAAGGATCAAACGAAGATCTCATCACCTGCATACAGTTGACGCCACACAGAGATCCGAATTCCAATGTGTTGTATATTCAGTCGAACACTATCATACCAGTTCCAGGAATAGGCGATTATATCATAAGCATCGAAGATTCAACTGGAAGAAAAACTCCTATTGTGCGGAGAAAGTCGTCAACTCGAACATCTAACAGAAACGTAAACGACGAAATCACAAAGTTCTTAAGACAGATTAGCGAACAAGCTACAGGCGATTTACCTCAAGATAGTAAGCCAGATAACATGAGTAAACACGCAGGGAGTGGCGATAGTAACAAATTCCGATATTACCGACTGTGGTACTCACGGCCTCCCTGGAAGAACGAACATTTCTATTACTATTATCACTTAGAAAAGGCTACCATAGACTCAGAGTTTACAGTATTCGTGGGATTTTTGTATCGGGCAATCGGGAATATAGCAGGATTAGATAAGGATGATCTTGATGTATTGAAAGACAAACTTCACTCACTAAATATCCCTAGTGACTATGAAAGGCGGGCGCATCAGCCGAGATTCGATGGAATAAGGACGTCGCATACCAGTGCATCATTGGATGATGCTTTTGCCGATACCCTCGCCGATGCGATGAGGAAACTCATCATGATAATTACTCCGGCAATTGATGAATTTGAGGCTGAGCGCAACGAAGTGTATATTTCATGACCCACTCCCACCGCCGTGGGCGACGTTACTATCTGCAAGACGTACCGTTGGATGAAGCGCGGGCGCGGTATCGCGCGGCCTTGGCGGACGCGGGCGCGCTGGAACGGGCGACTGCGGAGACTGTCCCGATCCAAGATGCGCTGGGCAGGGTTACGGCGGCGCCGGTGTGGGCGGCTAGGTCAGCGCCGCACTATGACGCGGCGGCTATGGATGGGGTGGCGGTGAAGTCGGCTGATACGGCGGGGGCGTCTGAGACAATGCCGCGAACCCTCGCGCTGCCCGGCCAGGCGCGGTGGGTGGATACGGGCGATCCGGTGCCGGACGGGTTCGACGCGGTTATCATGATCGAGGTCGTCCAGGAGGTGGACGACTCGACTATCCAGATCACCGCACCCGCGCCGCCGTACCAGCACGTCAGGCCGCTGGGCGAGGACATCGTGGCGTCGGAGCTTCTGCTGCCTGAGAATCACCGGCTGCGCCCGGCGGACCTAGGCGCGTGCGCGGCCGCGGGCGTTACGACGGTCGCCGTCCGACGCCGTCCGTCCGTTGCCATCATCCCGACCGGGAACGAGCTTGTGGATATTGACGCCGAGCCGAGGCCGGGGGACGTTATCGAGTTCAATTCGCTTGTACTGGCAGGGATGCTGTCAGAGTGGGGCGCGGAGCCGATACGCCTCTCCCCTGTTCCCGACGAACCGGACGCGCTGCGCGACGCAGTCACGGACGCGCTGGCTCGATTCGACGTCGTTCTGGTCAATGCCGGATCATCTGCGGGAGCTGAAGACTACACGGCGAGCGTCGTGGAGAGCATCGGAACGCTCGTGGCGCACGGTGTGGCTATCAGGCCCGGCCATCCCATCGTGTTGGGAGTGGCGGCGGGCAAGCCGGTGATCGGGATTCCAGGCTACCCGGTGTCGGCGGCGGTGGCGTGCGAGTTGTTCGTACAGCCTATCGTCGAGGCGATGCTTGGCCGCGCCGCCGATCCGAGGCCCACGGCTCGGGCGTCTGTTACACGCCGCGTCCACTCGCCGATGGGCGAGGACGAGTTCCTGCGGGTGCGGCTCGGACAGGTCGGCGACCGGCTGGTGGCGACGCCGCTTCAGCGCGGCGCGGGAGTCATAAGCTCGCTGGTTCGCGCGGACGGCCTAGCGCTGATACCGCGCGGCGTCGAGGGAGTGGAGGCGGGCGCGGAGGTGGAGGTTCAACTGCTCAAACCGCTGTCGGACGTGCTGCGAACCATCGTAGCCATCGGCAGTCACGATATGATACTGGACCTAATCGCAAGCCGTTTGAGCGGCGTTGCCGGGGGCGTAGGGCTGTCGTCGGCGAACGTGGGCAGCGTCGGCGGACTGCTGGCGCTCCGGCGCGGCGAGGCTCATATCGCAGGAACGCACCTAATGGACGAAGAAACAGGCGAGTACAACGTCAGCTACATCCGACGCTACACGCCGCGCCGCGAGATCGCGCTAGTCCACCTGGTCGAGCGCACGCAGGGGCTGATGGTAGAGCGCGGCAATCCGCTCGACATATCGTCGCTCGCGGATCTCGCCAGGCCGGACGTGCGCTTCGTCAACCGCCAGCGCGGCTCCGGCACACGGGTTCTGCTGGACTTCCAATTGCGTCAAGCGGGGATAGGCGCGGACGCGATTCGTGGCTATGCGCGGGAGGAGTATACCCATCTGGCTGTCGCGGCGGCGATCAGCGGCGGCAAGGCTGAGACGGGGCTGGGAATCCTGCCGGCTGCGACGGCCATGGGTCTGGATTTCGTCCCGCTGTTCGGCGAGGATTACGACTTGGCGATTCCGGTAGAGTTCTACGAGTCCGAGCTGCTGGCGCCGCTTCCGAGCCTGATACGCTCGCCGGAGTTTCGGGCTGAGGTGGAGGCGCTCGGGGGGTACGACACGATGCGGATGGGGGAGTTGAAGGGGCTGATCTGTGGCGGGTGATGATTGGTTCTGGTAGGCTGTGAGTATGATGGGAAGCGACTCGACAGTTACCGCCGTAATCTTGGCTGGGGGCATGAGCCGGCGGCTTGGACGCAACAAGGCGCTCGAACCGTTTGGGGATGAGCCGCTAATCCGGCGCGTGATCGGGCGGGCGCATAGGTTCGCGGACGATGTGCTGGTGGTGGCGAACGATGAGGCGCGAGTGGCTGAGTTGGACCTTCCGGACGACGTGGATGCGACGGTGGACATGTTCCCCAACATGGGACCGCTGGGCGGCATAGCCACAGGTCTGAGCGCGGCTCGTACCGAGTGGGCGACATTCTGCGCCTGCGATATGCCGTTCGTGTCGCCCGCGCTGTTCCGGTCGCTGCTGTCGCTGCGCGAGGGGTACGACGCGGTGGTTCCCGTCATCGGCGGACGGCCCGAGCCGATGCACGCGGCGTATTCGCGGTCGTGCCTGGACGCGGTACGCGGTAAGATCGAGGCGCGACAACTGAAGGCGTCCGCGTTCTTCGACGACGTGCGGGTTAGGCTGGTGGCGGAGGAAGATATCCGGGCAGTGGACGCGGAGCTGATGAGCTTCTTCAACGTAAACACGCAGGCGGACCTGGACAAGGCATTAGAGATGGCGGGATTATGACCGCGCGCGTCAGCGTCGAGATATTCGGCCACGCGCGGCTGGTGTCCGGCGCGCGCGAGGTGGCGCTCGTTCTGCCGAGCGTCGCGGGGGCGTCGGAGCTTGCGGATGCGCTCGGTCGCGCGCTGCCGTCGCTGGTGGGCGTGGCGGTGTCGGAGGACGGAGGCGGGCTGATGCCGAGCTATACCGCCAACCTGAACGGCGCAGCATTCATGGGAGACACGCCGGTGAGTCTCGCGGACGGCGACAGGGTGTTCGTGTTTTCTAGCCAAGCGGGGGGATGATTGATTGCGCCAGGGATTCTGCGCTCGGTTCTAACGCAAAGGCGCAAAGGGGGTGAAGAGGTGTACGGCTATCACGGCTCAGTACTGATCGTTGATCTGACGGCTCAGCGCGCCTGGCGCGAGCCGCTAGATGACGACGTTCTGCGAAAGTTCATCGGCGGCACGGGGCTGGCGAGTTGGCTGCTGTACAAACATTGTCCTCCGTGCGCCGACCCGCTGGGGCCTGATAACCCGCTCGTGTTCGCGTGCAGTCCGCTCGTCGGCAGCCGTCTCACCACTTCCAGCAAGTTCGCCGTCGCCGCCAAGTCGCCGCTGACCGGCATGATAGGCGACTCTCTCAGCTCCAGCTTCCTCGCCGTCGAGCTGAAGCGGACGGGCGTGGACACCGTGGTCATCACTGGGCGAGCCGAGCGCCCTACTCTGCTGGTCATCGAGGACGGCGACGTGAGATTCAAGGACGCGACGACCCTGATGGGCATGAGCGCGTTAGACACCGAGACGGCGGTGCGCGAGAGGCTCGGACGCCGCTTCCGTGTGGCCTGCATCGGACCGGCGGGCGAGAACGGCGTACTGTACGCCAGCATCGCCAACGACGGCGGGCGGCAGGCGGGGCGCACCGGAACCGGCGCGGTGATGGGGTCGAAGAATCTGAAGGCGATCGCCGCGCGCGGGCGTTCGCCCACGGCGGTCTTCGACGGCGAGCGGCTGAACGTCGTTGGACGCGCGCTGTCGGCCAAGAGCCTGGGCCCGGCGACTGAGAAGTACCGCACGACCGGCACGATGGCAAACATCGCGGTGTTCGACCGGCTAGGGACGCTGCCGACTCGCAACTTCCAACAGTCCACGTTCGAGATGACGGACGACGTGAGCGGCGAGGCGCTGTACGAGGGCCACTTCGTGAAGAACGCGCACTGCGCCAACTGCACCATCGGGTGCGAGAAGATTCTGAGCGTTGGAGACGGCGCGGGCAAGTCCACCGGGCGGATGGAGTACGAGAGCGCGTTCGCGCTGGGGCCGCTGGTGGGCGTCGGCGACCGCGAGACGATCATCCGCGCGTCCCATTACTGCGACGCCGCCGGCATGGACACGATAAGCGCGGGCGGCACGATAGCGTGGGCGATGGAGAGTTTCGAGAGCGGTCTGTTGACGCTCGAAGATACGGACGGCCTGGACTTGCGGTTCGGCAACGCCGGCGTCCTGCTACCGTGCCTGGAGGCGATAGCGCACCGTCGCGGGAGGCTCGGCGCGCTGCTCGCCGACGGCTCACGGATGGCGGCGGTGGCGCTTGGCGGCGGCTCGGACGCTTGGGCTATGCACGTCAAGGGTCTGGAGATGCCGGGATACGAGCCGCGCAGCCTCAAGACCATGGCCCTCGCCCTCGCCGTCAGCACGCGCGGCGCGTGCCACAACCGCTCGTCGGCATACGAGGCCGACTTCTCCAACGCCGTCAACCGCTTCGAGGCAGATGTCGAAAGAGGCCGCATCACCGCGGACGGCGAGGACTTCTCGGCGGTTTTGGACTCGCTAATCTGGTGCAAGTTCCTTCGCAAAGCGTTCGACGACTTCTGGGACGAGTCGGCTAACGCCCTGAACTTGATCACAGGCTGGGACGTCAGCGCGGACGAGCTAAAGCTGGCGGGCGAGCGCATCAACAACCTCAAGAAACTCTTCAACATCCGAGAGGGCTGGACGCGCGACAACGACACCCTACCCGCCCGCGCTCTGACCGAGCCTCTGCCGGACGGCGTCGGGGCGGGCGTCGGGCTGTCCGAGGGCGATCTGTCCATGATGGTATCGGCGTACTACAGCGCGCGCGGCTGGGATGAAGATGGGATGATACCAGCGGAGAAGCTGGGGGAGTTGGGGTTGGGGGATATGCAATTCGAGTACGGTCCGCATAGTATCAGGCAGAAGCGAGTTTCAAATACGCTGGCATCAGCATCATGAAATTGGAGGGCTGAAGTGAAACCGGACCTTGACCGCATCGCCGCGCTAGTCAAGCGGGACCTAGTAGAACAGTTCGGAGACAGTTACAAGTTCGAGCCGGTCATCGCAGAGCGCCGTGTGTTCTACGGATACGGCGATGACGAGGAAGAATACTACGCCGTGCGTATCGGCTTTGCACCCACCAGACCGCTGCCGGACGCCAAAGTCGTAAACGGCATTGTGCCACGCATCCGCAAGGACCTTTGGGAAATGGGACTCAATAGAGTATCAACGGATTTCATTCCCGCCGATAAGTTGAAGATGAAGATGGAGAAGGAAAAACGTGGACCCTGAGCAGATGATTCAGTCCGCCCGGCGACAGGCGAACACTGGCTGAAACCCGACTCAAGAAGACCTGAACAGATCGGTCAGTACCGCCTACTATGCTCTGTTCCACACTTTGGCGAATTCTTGCGCCGACCTGCTCGTAGGCTCTACGGACGCTGATAGGGCCAGCGACGAGTGGGCACAGGCATATCGGGCGCTGGACCACGGTCAAGCAAGGCGCCAGTGCAGTCGGGGAGAAGTCTCCCGATACAGTCTGGATATGCAGAGATTTGCGGAGACGTTCTGCGAATTCCAGGAAGACCGCCACAACGCGGACTATTCACCGCAAGCCGACTTTGACCAAGCTCAGGTTGAGTCCATTATTGACCGCGCCGCTTCGGCCATCGCCGGATTTACCGCCGCGCCGGAGGATGAGCGACGGCGTTTCGTCGTGTACTTGGCGTTGCGGTACAGGCGAACATGAGCGCCAGAGAGCTAAAGCTGGCGGGCGAACGCATCAACAACCTCAAGCAGTTGTTCAACATCCGAAAGGGCTGGACACGCGCGACGACGACACTCTACCTGCCCGCGGCCTGACCGATCCGCTGCCGGACGGCGTTGGAGTTGGCGTAGCGTTGTCCAAGGGCGATCTGTCCATGATGGTATCGGCGTACTACAGCGCGCGCGGCTGGGACGCGGACGGGGGGATACCAGCGGGGAAGCTGAGGGAGTTGTGGCGTATAGGATGCGCTGTTGCCGCGTTACGGCGTGATTCCGACTCTGACTTCTTCAAACTGCGATTCCCCCTACACCTTGCGGGAAGGATTGCAATTGTACGGGCAGATGGGAGGGTGTATAGTTTTGAGGGCGAGTTGCGAGATGATCCGGTCTCTTTCTCTAGTGCATTTCCCAATGCTCGGTTCATTAGGTTGGTCGTCGCTCAGGTGATAAGAGATAATCGAAGGGAGTATTGGAAGTGGCAAGTCTCAGGGATGTGATCGCGGCTGTTGCATGGAGTCGAGCTGTGGCGAGAGAGTATGATGCGGGATTCAACGAAACCCAAACGCGGTATTCGTTGATTGATCCAGTACTCTGCGCTTTAGGATGGGATGTTGCTGACCCGGACTGTGTCAATGTTGAAGTTGAGGTTGATTTCCACTTGGGAGCTTTCACCTGGGCTGATTACGTACTGTACAGGGGGAAGAGTAATAACAATATCGGGGTGGTGGAGGCGAAGAAATACAAGAGTTTGAGGGAGTTCGGTTGCAATTTGAAAAGATCCTTGAAAGACCCTTGCTTCAAACACTTTAAAGAAGATGAGAGGAAGCAACTATATAGCTTGACCAGGTCAGGGTTCAGGGTATCTAGGGGCAGGGCAATTCTTACCGATGGGATTCGATGGGAGATATATGATCCCAGATTTTGGAAACCGGGACAGAACTGGAGCAAGAAGTTGCGAGATAGAAGTATGCTGGCATCGGTATGTCTCATACGAAATCAAGGAGTTGTGTCGAAGACACTTTATAGATATCTACGGCGCGATTCTTTCTGAAGGCTTGAGTGAGCACCGATAGGCAGTCTGTATGAAAGATCTTTTCGTTATCCTGAGCAGCTGATGACGGTTACTTTGCGATACAGGCCTCAATGAATGTAGCCACCGCTAAGTTAGCGCCCCGCCGCTACGAATCATATATCCTAATTGGCGAGTCGGGGCGCGAGTCTTTTCGGGTGATGGCGGCTGGTCGTGGGTTGGCGCTCTGGATTCCGGCGTCCACCGGAATAACTTTGGGGAGGTACGGTCTCGGGGAGGCTCGGTTGGTGAGCGCGAGGGTTTCACTCTCATCCCAAACTCCCCGTCAAGGGGGAAGGTGTGTGGTCGGCGCGATTGAGAACGCGGCGGCTGGCGCCTACCCTTCCAGTCGCCGGATTTGCTCTTCAAGATGGCGAATGCGGGCTGGGGCGGCGCGGCGCTCGGATTCGGCGGCTAGACGCCTTTCCCGCTCTTCGTCGCGCTCGGATTCGGCGGTCAGGCGGCCCTCGTCCTGTTCGCGGTAGGTGAGAGGGTATCTGCCCTCCGCAGGGTCGTAGAAGCGCAGGTTGCTGTCTTCCCAGCATACGTACAGTTGCAGAACGTCGCTGTATCCGCGCAACTCGTTTTCGTCCACTCGCTCTATCGGGATGGGGACGTACTCGCCGTCTTGGAGACGGTCTCCGGCAAGCTCTGCGTTAGAATTTCTGCGCTGTTCACACACCGCTTGCCTAAGTCTGGTAGAATCTGCTCACTCTGATTTGTCGTGTTGATGATGGAGGCTTGGGGTTGGCTACGGATAGAAACTCGCTGCGGCGGGAGCTGCGAGACAGGTTCCCCAGGGAGCATGGGCAGCTTCTGCCCGCTCTGCACTATCTTCAGCACGAGTTCGGGCATCTGCCCGGCTGGGCTATGGAGGTGGTCGGGTGGCATCTGGGCATACCGTCGTCCGAAGTGTATGGCGCCGCTACGTCGTACACTGAGCTGCGCGTGGAAGAGCCGGGAGAAGTCGTGGCGCGGGTGTGCACTGCCCTGGCCTGCGCGGTGGCGGGAGCGGACGCTATCTTGGAGTCGCTGTCGGCGGAGTTCGGCGCGGCGGCCGGAGGAACGTCTGAAGACGGTCTGGTTACGCTGGAGGAGGCGCGGTGCGGCTTTCTGTGCGCGATGGCTCCGGCTATCGAGGTATCCGGCAAGTGGCACGGGCGCGTGGACGCGCGGGCGGCGACTGATCTAGTGAAGCTGGCAAGTCTGGCGAGGTCCGGTTCCAATGGGTGACGTCAACTCGGCTTCCAGCCGATACGAGAGCATCGCTGAAGCTGCGCGGGAGCGGCTATCGGCGCTGCGGGAAGGCAAGCCGCGAATCGTGATCCAGGTCGGGCACTGCGGCGCGAGCGCGGGCGCAAGCGATCTGCCGGACGCCATCCGCGCGCAGTTTGGAGGGCGAGCGTCGGTCAGCGTCGCGGGCTGCGACGGCGCTTGCTTCGCCGCGCCGACGTTACTGGTGGAGTGTCGCTCGGGCGAGTTGGCGCGTCTGGAACGTGTGGACGCGGGCGATCTGCGGCGGGTCGGCATGGCGCTGCGAGCGGAGTCGGCCGGCGAGCCGTCGAGCGCGGCCCGATTCGTGGCGGCGCAGACGCGCGTTACATTGGACGGCTGCGGGGAGATGGACGCGGAGTCCATAGACGCCTACATCTCTGATGGGGGATACGCCGCGCTAGCGCGAGCATTGGACGACGGGGCGGACGACGTCATCAAGCAAGTGAAGGCTTCCGGGCTGCGCGGGCGCGGCGGCGCGTACTTTCCGGCGGGGCTGAAGTGGGAAGGCGCGAGAGGCGTCCGCGCGCCGAGAAGGTACATGATCGTCAACTGCGAGGAGGGCGAGCCGGGCCTGTTCAAGGACCGGCACCTGATGGAAGGGGCGCCTCACCGCATACTGGAAGGAGCGCTGATAGCGGCTCACGCGACGGACGCCCACGAGATCATCTTCTACATAAACGCCGAGGCGAACCTGTCTGCCGAGCGGATGGCGCGCGCCATCGAGCAAGCTGCTGAGCTTGGGCTTGTAGGAGAAGACTTGCTCGGCTCCGGCTTTGGCGTGAGCGTCGAAGTCAGGCGCGGCGCGGGCGGCTACGTGTGCGGAGACGAGACGACGCTAATCAATACGCTGGAAGGTTACCGGCGCGAGCCGCGCCTCAAGCCACCGTTCCCCACCGAGTCGGGCCTGTGGGGGCTGCCGACGGTCATCAACAACGCTGAGACGCTGGCGAGCGTCCCATTCATCATATCGGAGGGCGAGGAGCGGTTTACCGAGATAGGGGACGGTCAGGACAGCGGCACGAAGATTATCAGCCTGAGCGGCGCGGTGCGGCGCGCGGGTCTTATCGAGGCGCCGTTCGGAACGACGCTGCGCGAGCTGATATTCGACTTCGGCGGCGGCATTGACGGCGCTAGGGGAAGCGGGAAGTTGGGAGCGATAGGCGTCGGCGGGCCTTCGAGCGGCGTATTCCCGCCTTCTATGCTTGACATGGCTATCAAGCCCGGCTTCCTGCACGAATCCGGCGTCATGCTCGGGGCGGGGGGTGTGATAGTGATAGACGACACGCTCAGCGCGCTGGACGTGGTTCGCAACCTGGCGTGGTACAACGCCAACGAATCGTGCGGCAAGTGTACTCCATGCCGCGAGGGGACGCCTCGCATGGCGCAGACGCTCGACGCTATGGCGACCGGCGACGCGACTGCGGAGGACGTCGAAGATTTGGCAAAGCTGGCGCAGCTAGTAAACGCGGCGTCGCTGTGCGGACTGGGCCAGGCGGCGGGCAACCCGATACTGAGTGGGCTATACTTCTTCGGGGATGAGATGGCAGGGAACAAGACATAGCGGAGGAAACGGCGATGCAGCCGATAGTTAGCGATACGGGTTACAGGCATATCCTGATGATGTCTGATGGGCGCGCGATGATCGCGGGCACGCGGATCAAGGTGCAATACGTTGCGATCATGACGCGACAGGGTTCAACGCCAGAGGAGATATGCGAGGAGTACGGGGGACTCACGCTGGGCCAGGTACACTCGGCGCTTGCCTACTACCACGACAACAACGAGTTGGTCCACGAGCTTATCGAAGCAGAGGCGCGGTACGTTGAGGAGTTGGACCGGCAGGGATTCTTCTACAAGCCTGACCGGGCGGAGTTGCTCCGACGATGGGAGGAGAAGAAAGCTAGGGAAGCGCGGGAAGCTGAAGAACCAGCGGCGGCACCGTCATAGGTGGCGCACGCTCTCTACATGGACCATTGTGCGAACGGCGCAGTGGTCGCCGGGTTGCGCCGACGCGGTGTTGATCTGATTACGGTTGAGGAGGACGGCCACGAAGAGACTCCTGACCCGCTAGTGCTGGATCGCGCTACTGAATTGGAGCGCATAGTCTTCACCGAAGATGAAGACTTCTTGAGAGAGGCGCAACGGCGCCAGCGGCTAGGGATCCACTTTCATGGCGTCATCTATGTCCACCAAAATCGTGTACCCATTGGCAGGTGCATCGAAGACTTACAGATAATTGTCGAAGCCGGAGACATCGAAAACCTGAAAGACAATGTGGTTTACCTACCACTGTAGGTGAGCGACGACTAAGCAGAGAGACGAACCATGACCATCACCATTTCGATAAACGGCAAGCTGACTGCGGTGGACGACGGCGCGTCGGTTCTGGACGCGGTGAACCGCTCCGGGACGTATATTCCGCAGCTGTGCAAGGACCCGGACATGAAGCCGATTGGCGCCTGCCGCACCTGCCTGGTCCAAATAGACGGGATGCGCGGCTTCCCGGCATCGTGCTCTGTGCCGGCGGCCGACGGCATGTCGGTGGTTACGGAGTCGGACGATGCGCGGGAGATGCGGCGGGGGGTTCTGGAGCTTACGCTGGGTATGTTCCCGTCCATCGGAGCAAATGGAGACGCGAACGGCGCGAGCAACGGGAATGGCGCGATTCCCGACGGTGGCGGCAATGGGATTCATGATTCCGACGCTAACGGTCATGCGTCGCCTGATCTTGGCGATTATAGGGAGCTTTCCATAGCCGCCGAGCATCACGGGCTAGAAGTGGATGGTGCGGCGAAGTCTCGCTACGACGGCAGGGAACGGGAGGCGGTGGACGCCTCTAATCCGGTTTTCGACATCGCCATGGATTCGTGCATCATGTGCGGGCGCTGCGCCCAGGCCTGCCAGGACGGGCACCAGTTCATCGGCGCGATAGATATTCTGGGCGCGGGTACCGACGCGCGCATCGGGACGTTCATGGATCGCCCGCTCGTGGAATCGGTATGCACCACCTGCGGCTCTTGTCTCGCGTCCTGCCCGACGGGGGCGATTCGCGTGAAGGCAGACCCGCCCGAGACAGTGAAGACGGTTTCGACTACCTGCCCCTATTGCGGCGTGGGCTGCGGCATACAAGCGAATGTGGACTCGAACGATCGCATCATCGAGATTCTGGACGACCCTGACAACCAGTCGTCGCTGGGTATGCTGTGCGTCAAGGGACGGTTCGGCTACTCGTTCGTCAACCACCCGGACCGGCTCACCAAGCCGCTGGTTCGCAAGGAAGGGCAGCTTGTGGAGGTCGAGTGGGAGGAGGCGCTGGACTACGTTACGGACCGGCTCGCCGAGTATCGCGGCGATTCGTTCGGCACGCTGGCGTCGGCGAAGGCGACGAACGAGGACGGCTACATACAACAGAAGTTCGCGCGGCTGGTGATGCAGAGCAATCACATAGACCACTGCACGCGGCTATGCCACTCCCCTTCCGTGGAGGCGATGCTGACGGCGCTCGGCAGCGGCGCTACGTCGAACTCGTACATAGACTACGAGGAGTCGGGCTGCCTGGTAATCATCGGCTCGGACGCGAACGCGAACCACCCGGTAGCGGCGTCGCGGATGCGCCGCGCGGTCGTCGAGCGCGGCGCCAAGCTCATCATCATCAACCCGCGCCGGATAGATATGTGCGACTACGCCGACCTGTGGCTCAGGCCGCGCCCCGGCACCGACGTCGCGCTGCTGAACGCGATGGCGAAGGTGATAGTAGATGAGGGGTTGGCAGACGCCTCGTTCGTATCCGACCGCACGGAGGGGTACGACGAGTGGTGGGAGACGGTCTGCAAGTACGACCTCGAATACGCCGAGAAGATAACCGGCGTGAGGGCGGACGAGATCGCGGAGGCGGCGCGCATGTACGCGACTCCGCCGTTCAGCGGCTCGTGCCTCATCTGGGGCATGGGCATCACGCAGCACACGATGGGCACCGCCAACGCTCACGGGCTGCTAAACTTGTCGCTGGTCGCCGGACAGCTGGGCAAGCCGGGATCGGGCATCTCGCCGCTGCGCGGCCAGAACAACGTGCAAGGCTGCGGCGATTCGGGCTGTCTGCCCAACTCGCTGCCCGGCTATCAGACGATCTCCGACGACACGGTGGCGAAGTTCCGCGAGGCTTGGAGCGGCCAGCCACTGCCGGCGGAGCACGGACTGGTGATTACCGACATGATTCCCGCCATGGACTCGGGCCGCGTCAGGGCGATGTACGTAACCGGCGAGAACCCACTGCTGAGCGAGCCTGACTTGCACCACGCAGAGGAGACGTTCAAGAAGCTGGACTTCCTGGTCGTCCAGGACATATTCATGCACGAGACGGCGGAGATAGCGGACGTTGTGCTGCCCGCCACTTCGTTCGCCGAGAAAGACGGCACGTTCACCAACAGCGAGCGCCGCGTGCAGCGCGTTCGCAAGGCCGTCGAACCGATAGGCGAAAGCCGCGCTGACTGGGAGATAATTCGCGACGTGGCGCAGATGCTGAGCCAGAAGCTGGAGCTAGGGCTGGAGGGCGAGTTCGACTATGAGCATCCATCGGAGATATTCGACGAGATGGCGGCTCTCATGCCGATAATCTCAGGCATATCCTACGACCGGCTGGAGGAAGAGGGCGGCATCCAGTGGCCGTGCCCGACGCCGGACCACCCCGGAACACGCTACCTGTACGAGAGCGACTTCCCGCGCGGGCCGCGCGCCAAGTTCGTTGGATTCGACCAAGGGCCGGCGGCGGACGAAACGCCGTCCGAGCGCTTCCCACTGATCCTGAATACTGGACGCGTGCTGTACCACTGGCACGGCGGCACTATGACGCGCCGCGCCGACGCACTAATAGCGCGTTCGCCGGAACTGACCGTATCATTGAATCCGGTTGACGGCGAACGCTACGAAGTAGCCGACGGCGACTGGATCCGCGTCCGCTCCCGTCGCGGCGACTTGGAAGGGCGCGTAGTCTATACTGAGCGTCAGCGCGCCGGGGAGATATTCGTCCCCTTCGTAAAGCTGCAAGAGCACGCGGCGAATTACCTGACCAACGCCGCGCTGGATCCCAACTCGCGCATCCCGGAGTACAAGGTCTGCGCCGTCCGTGTGGACAAAGTCGGTGAGGACAGGGGACGCGTGGGGGGTGGCGCAATTGCCAGACGCGCTTAGACTGGCGGCGCCGGTTGCGCGACAACGACGGAAGTGAACCGGACCTGATCGAGGATCACACCCGATTCATCGTCTGGCTGTGGAAAGGAGACAACCGACGTTGACGACCCTATCTCATATTCCACGCCCACAGGCTGAGCGGTTCGAGGGCAAGAGGTCGCTGTTCCTGGTACCGAACTACGTGGCGCCGCCCGGCCTGCCGGAAGAGGGACAAACGCTAGTCGAACGGTATTGGTCGGATGTCCGCGACGCTATCTCGAATCTCGAACGGTCGCTCGGCGCCGTCCGCAAGGTGTATCACGAGATGGTCAGCGCGGATGGAGACGACGGGATCCAGCAGATAGAGGCTGTCAATCCGAGCGCATCCACGCTAATCCGCGCCATGTGCCAGTCCACGGCTGAGATGCGCGGGCTGGAGGACGCGGAGCTAGTCGCCGAGCACTTCGACTGGTATCGCGTGCAGATGATGGGGCCGTCCAGCCAAGCGGTGCTTACCGCCGCTATCGAGGGCTATCAGCACACGCTCGATAAGCGCTTCTCGAACATCGCCGAGCGGATAAGCTCGGACTTAGGCGAGGGAGAGTCGGCGGCGCTATTCATACGCGAAGACCACAGGGTGCAGTTCGAGGGCGGCGTTCAGGTCTTCTACATCGCACCGCCGTCGCTGGACGCCCTCAAGAGGTGGCTGGACGGACATTTCAGGGAGGGTTCGGGTGAGTCTGCCCCTTCCCCCATCGAGGAGGAAGGGGTTTGACGCAAAAGCGCTAAGGGAAACTGGACTGCGCGATGTCTAGAGCAGTTCCCTGCCCCGCCACCAGCGCTCGATTCCGTACTTCCGGCTGCCGAGGATTCCGATGACTCCGGCTATGGTGAACCAGAGGATCGTAACCTCTCCACCATGCGCCACGAAGGCGTTTCCGCCATCCGGGGGGTTGGGATACAGGTGCGGCCAGGGCCATACAGGGCTTAGAGCC
The DNA here is from genome assembly GCA_034420955.1 of Dehalococcoidia bacterium. Taxonomy (GTDB): domain Bacteria; phylum Chloroflexota; class Dehalococcoidia; order Lucifugimonadales; family UBA1123; genus VXRN01. The sequence continues at coordinate 28,673 of DAOUKV010000018.1, read as the reverse complement.
GCGTGAACGCCGAAGTAAGCGACTATCATCGTCACCACCAGCGCGCCGGCGCCAAGCCGAGTGAGTACACCGAAGCCGATGAGGAGCGCGGATATCAGTTCCACCCAGCCCGCTATGTCAACGAACAATCCAAGCCCGTTCGGGTTCGCGCCCGCGGGGAAGTCCCATAGCAGGAACGCCTTTTGTATTCCGTGCAGAAAGACCAGTATGGCGAATATGATCCTGAACAGCAGATAGAACTCGTCTTGGTAAGGGAGGAAGAATCGCCCGAAGAACGATTCGTCGGCTTGGTTGCGAGTTGCCATTGTGAACTCCTTGGGGGGCTAGAATCTGGGTTCTACTAGGCTTATGTTTGACTCGTCTGGCGCTATGGTGGCAGATTTATGAATAGCACGCAAGTGTGTGAAGGGATGAAACATGACTAACGACACTCCCCGTCTGCGGAGTACGGACTGGTTCGACACGCCGGAGCTCTACGGTTGGCTGCGCCGCGCGGCGTTCATGGCCGAGGGCTACGGTCCGGAGGCGTACAGCGACCGCCCGATCATCGGCATATGCAACTCGTGGAGCGAGCTGACGCACTGCAACGCGCATCTGCGACAGTTGGCGGAGGCCGTCAAGCGCGGCGTCTGGCAGGCGGGCGGCTTCCCGATGGAGTTCCCTGTCATGTCGCTGGGCGAGTACAACATGCGCCCGACGACGATGCTGTTCCGAAACCTGATGAGCATGGAGGTCGAAGAATCTATTCGGGCGAACCCGCTGGACGGGGTGGTTCTGCTGGGCGGCTGCGACAAGACGACCCCCGCCCTGCTGATGGGCGCGGCGTCGGCAGACGTTCCCGCCATCATGGTTACGGGGGGGCCGCAGATGAACGCGAACTGGCGCGGAGAGTCGCTCGGTTCCTGCACCGACTGTCGCCGTTACGAGACGGAGCTGCGCGCGGGCCGCATAACGCAGGACGAGTGGGACGACCTCCAGACGTGCATCGTCCGAAGTCCCGGCCACTGCATGGTGATGGGTACGGCGTCCACGATGGCTTCAGTATCCGAGGCTATGGGCATCGCGCTGCCCGGCAACGGCGCGATACCGGCGGCGGACTCGCGGCGGCTGCGGCTGTCGGAAATGGCGGGACGGCAGATCGTCGAGAACGTCCGGCTGGGCATCACGCCCTCGCGGGTACTGACGCCGCAAGCGTTCGAGAACGGCATCCGCACGCTGCACGCGATGGGCGGCTCGACGAACGCGGTCATCCACCTGACGGCGATAGCCGGACGGTTGGGCATCGAGTTGCCCGGAACGCTATTCGACTCGCTGTCGCGCTCGACGCCGTTCCTGCTGAACCTCAAGCCATCCGGCCAGTACCTGATGGAAGACTTCTTCTACGCCGGCGGCGTGGGCGCGCTGCTGCGCGAGATCGAGCCGCTGCTGCACAGGGACGAGCTGACGGTAACGGGCCGGACGCTGGCGCAGAACATCAGCGGCGCGATCAACTACAACGCCGACGTGATACGCAGCATGGACGCGCCGATGAACGCCGAGGGCGGGCTGGCGTGGCTGACCGGCTCGCTGGCGCCTACGGGGGCGCTCATCAAGCCGACGGCGGCATCCGAGTCGCTGATGACGCACGAGGGGCGCGCGATCGTGTTCACGGACCACGACGACCTGTTCGCGCGGATAGACGACCCGGACCTGGACGTAACCCCGAACGACGCGCTGGTGATGCAGTCCGGGGGACCGCTGGGCGGGCCGGGGATGCCGGAGTGGGGGTTCCTGCCGCTGCCGAAGAAGATACTGGCTGGCGGAGTGCGCGACATGGTAAGGCTTAGCGACGCGCGGATGAGCGGCACGGCGTTCGGCACGGTGGTGGTCCATGTAACGCCGGAGTCGGCGGTCGGGGGGCCGCTGGGCGCGGTGCGCGATGGAGACCGCATACGGCTGGACGTGCCTAGCCGACGGCTCGATCTGCTGGTCGAAGAGCGCGAAGTCCGGCGCAGGCTTGCGGAGTCGCCTCCCGCGCGCCCGACGCACAGGCGCGGCTACGCCAAGATGTACGCCGAGCACGTCCTCCAGGCGGACATGGGGTGCGATTTTGACTACCTGTTGGGCGATGAGGGAGAGTAAGTCTCCGCGCTCGCGGGCGAGAAGGGCGTCAGCCCTGCGTCACTCATGCGCTCGTGGATACTCGAGCGGCTGGAAGACGCTGCGCCAACTCAGCGTGAATAGAGTCCGCTCATGCCGGCGTTTCGGGCCACTGCGGTTTGTCGCCGTACTTGTTAGGGCCGTCGTTGCCCGGCAGAACCATGAATACGAGCAAGGTTATGAAGGCTGCAGCCCCCGCCAGCAGCAGCCCCAGCGCGACTAAGAGGAGCGCCCCAAACGTATCTGCGGAGTCCGATCCTCCGAAGCCGAGTCCGAATAAGGCCAACACAAAGATGAACATGCCTGAGAACAGGAAACCAATTCCGGGTATAACCAGCAACAGCCACCATCCGCTGCGGTTGGTATCGTGGAGCCGTCTGGCGCCTACGGCAAGCGACGGCACGATAGTCGCCAAGGAGTAAATGGTTGTCAGCGCCGCCAGCGCGCTTCCCACCGGCGATGACGGGGAACCGACGGAATCCACGATACCCGGAATGACGCCCAGTAGGAACCCGATGAGCCATTGCACGGCGACAAATCCCCAGTACTCTGTCCGGGTGGATCTGCCTTCGAATACCGCGTACTTCCGCAGGACTGTTATGTATGGCGCGAGTAGTTTCAATTTAGGACATTCTCATTAAGAACCTGGTGAGCGCCGGCGCTCGCGGACGCGACTGTTTTCTGGTACTGGACGTCTGTGCCGGGTGGTCGCGAGTCGCCTGATCCTACCCTACCCCGTTACTACGGCGCGGATCTCTTCGCGTTCGGAGGGGGTCATTTGCCAGTCGGCGGCGCGGGCGTTTTCTTCCATCTCTTCGGGGCGGCGAGTGCCCACCAAGGCGACGGAGACGGTCTCCTCGGACGCTACCCACGCAAGAGCGAGCTGGGCGACGGTGAGGCCCCTGTCGACGGCTATCTCTTTGAGCTTTTCGACTTTGGCGAGGTTGTCAAGGAAGTTCTGGCCCTCGAAGATGGGCTGGCCGAATGCCTGGAGACTGCGGCGCCAGTCGTCGTCCTCGAACGTGGTATTGGACGTCATGGCGCCGGTCAGCAGGCCGTGGGCGAGCGAGCCGTATGCCATGATGCCCATGCCGTTGTCGCGGACGAAGGGCATTGTCTCCGGCTCGGGGCGGAAGTCGAACAGGTGGTAGCCAACCTGGTTGGTGACTATCGGGAACACGTCGAGACAGTCGGCCATTTGCTGCGGGCTGAAGTTGCTAACGCCTCCGTAGCGTATCTTGCCCTGTTGCTTGAAGTCGGCGAATGCCTCCATCGGCTCGGACATTGGGCGCGACTCGTCGGGCCAGTGGATGAGGTACAGATCCAGATAGTCTGTGCCCAGATTCGAGAGGCTCTCGTCGAGGCCGCGAGCGAGCGCCTCGCGGGAGCTGTTTCGCTGGGACGGGGCGCCGGGCGCATCCCAGAACAGGCCGCCCTTGCTGACCAGCGCGATGTCGTCGCGCTTGCCCGCGATGGCGCGTCCAAGCAGTTTCTCGCCCTCCCCCCAGCCGTACACGGCAGCCGTATCGAACAGCGTAACGCCGAGGTCTATGGAGCGGTGGATGGCGCGGATGACCTCATCATCATCGAATGAGCCGTAGTGCCCCCGTCCCATAGGCCAGCCGCCGAAGCCGACTACCGACGTTTCAAGGTCGGAGTTTCCGAATTTCTTGTACCGCATGAATGCTTCCTTTGTTTGAGACATTGACTACGCTTGATCGAAGTCTCTTCTTGATATGCTTAGTCCACGCAGAATTGAACCGATTGTCCCAGGTTTCAGATCACGGCTTCCCCAATCGGGAATAGGCGTTCTTGAACCGTTGTCGCGGTTTCTCCAGATTTCGTGGGAACCACTCCCCTGCCTGTCGAATTCGCAATTGAGCCTCCGAAGTTTACGAGTGAGTTCCCTGTATGTCATGCTACTATGAGGATCTCTTCCGCATTGTCGGTTTCGACCAACGCAGCTTTCACCTCGTCTGGCAACTCGTCTCCCCATTCTCGATACGACTCTATGTACGCTTCGGCAACACCCTGAAGAATATCCAATGTCTCTTCAGGAGTATCACCCCAGACACGGCATCCGGGCAGGGCGGGGATGTCAGCCATGTACTTATCGTCTTCGGTACTTTCTGACGGGTCGTACATCACATATCTGAGCTTGTATATGTCCATCGATCGCTCTCCCGCAGTTTCTCTCAGCCCTGGTGTATCTGCACTTTGATCGAGCCGCTGTTCTTGTCGTAGGCGGTCTCGAACGCCTTCTGTATGTCTTCGAGGTCGTAGCGGTGCGTTACCATCTGCTCGACATTGGTCTTGCCGGAGGCGATCATGTCTATCGCAAGCTCGTAGTCGTGCCGCCCGTCGAGGACGCTGTAACAGGATGAGAAGATGATGGACTGCTCTTTGAGCATGGGCGTGAGGAAGTCGAATTCGAACGGACGCCGGAATCCGCCGACCACGACGATGCGGCCCTGGATGCGCGTAACGTCCACCGCCTGCTGCGCGGTGTCGGACTGGTGCCCACCGACAGTTTCGATCGTCAGGTCGGCGCCGCGCCCATCGGTGGCCTCGTATATCGCGTCCCAGAATTCAGGGCCCCTGTCGGGATATACCTCGTCGGCGCCGAGCATCTTCGCCAACGCGGCTTGCTGCTCGTAGCGGGCGGTGGCGATGACGCGGCCCGCGCCGAGAGCCTTGGCGGCGGCGACGGTGGTCAGGCCGATGTTGCCGCTGCCCAGCACGGCTACCACTTCCCCACCCTGCATGTTGCCGCGGCGGACGCCGTGTATGGAGACCGCCAACGGTTCGACCAGCGCGGCCGCTTCCCACGAGAGCCTGCCCGTCCGGTAGCAGCCAATGGCGCGGCGCTTCATGTACTCGGCGAATCCGCCGCCTTCGGCCGGAGCCATGTTCTGGCAGGCGCGGAACTGTCCCTGGCGGCAGTACCAGCACTCGGCGCAGGCGCGGCCATGACCGATTATCTCCACCGCGACGTTCTCCCCGAGCAACGCCCTATCCACACCCTCGCCTATCTCCACGATCTCGCCGGCGACCTCGTGTCCGGCGGGCAACTGGTCGGGCTCGGTCTTGTCCACGTTCATCTGGAGGTCTGAGCCGCAAATGCCCACCGAGCGGACGCGGACTATCACGTCGCCGCGCCCGGGTTCGGGCTTGGGAATCTCGCGCACTTCCATCTTGCCGTCGCCGTCGAAGAATGCGGCCTGCATGGTTGTCATTTGTTCACCCCTGTCCCAACCTTCCCCATAGGTGGAGAAGGGACTTGCGCCCAGCAATCTGACACGGCTTCGTTAGCTGTTCGCCTCCAGGTACGCCCGCGCGCCGGTCAGGATAAGGTCGGGCACGTTTATGGCGGAGGATATATCGTAGGACATCTTGCGTCCGGCGGCGTGGATGCGCTCGGCGACCGACGCCTCGGCGGCCTTGACGTCCGGGTGGTCGGGCTGGCCGGGCAATCCCATGGACTGCGCTAGGTCGTTCGACCCCCAGGCGAATGCGTCTATGCCCTCGACTTCCAGAATCTCATCGAGATTGGAGAAAGCCGTGGCGGTTTCAAGCTGCGCCATGACGAGCATCTCCTCATTGGCGCGCTCCATGTACTCTGTGCGCTGAAGGCCGGGCTGTCCCAGCAGGCCGCCGTCGTTGTAGAACGTTCCGCGTCCGCCGCCCCAGCTGCGCTGGCCCTGCGGTACGAACCGGCAGGCGTCCACAAGCTGCTTCGCCTGCTCAGCCGTGTCGACGTGGGGGCCGAGAACTCCGATCACGCCGCGATCCAGGAACTGGTTGATGGTCGAGGCCTGCAAGCTCGGTACCCTTGCGGTTACGGTCAAGCCGTATCCGTCGGCGACGCGCACCATCGCGTCAATGGATTCTGGCGAGAACAGGCCGTGCTCCCCGTCCAGGTTGATGTAGTCGAACCCGCCGAGCATCCCCACTAACTCGACCGCCTCCGCGGACGGATAGACCAGGCCAAGTCCGAGGCCAATCTTGCCCTCGCGGTTCTTGGCGAATATGTTGTTGGTTCGTACCGTTACCATGCGATGCCTCCATTCGTTATCGTTAGTTGGGTGGGAGTGGCGGCATTACGTTCTTGAGCCAGGGAACCAGATCCGCCATCACCTGGTCGTTGATTTCGTGTCCCATGTCATACTCGTGGTACTGCAGGCCGTACCCACTGGATTCGAGGAATCTCTTGGAGCTTCGCGCGTCGGCTACGCCGATCATCGCGTCGCCCGTCCCGTGCGCTACGAACACCGGCTGGTCGCGGAACTCAGGCAACCGGGCCGAGAGGCCATCCGCCGACGGCACGCGACCGCTCAGGATGACCAGGCCCGCGAACTTCTCAGGGCGCGGAAGTCCGAACCGGTACGTCATCATGCCGCCCTGCGAGAATCCGCCCAACACGATGTCGCCATCGGCGACGCCGTGCTTGTCGGCTATCTCTTCGAAAAATCCGGCCAGAAGCTCCTCTGCGCTTTCACCTGCCCGTTCCGAGTCTGGACCTCCGCCGGGCGGCGTCCATGCGTAGCCGGTCATGCCCGGGCCGATCTGAATCGGAATCGGCGCATTCGGGAAGAAGTAGAGGTAGCCCGCGCGGTCTATCATAGTGGATAGCCCCGCAAGGTCGGTCATGCTCGCGCCGAATCCGTGAAGCAGAACTACGACCGGGTATTCGTGGTCGGGGTCGTAGTCGTCCGGCTCTACTATCAGGTAAGTGAGCGAGTTGCCGGAAATCTGGCGAGCTTGCACGGTCATCGTCTCCTTGTCGTGGACAGGGTAATTGGGAGCGCCGTCTTTGGCAAGGGTTGGGGCAGGGGCTGGGCAACCTTGAAGCGGGTGGCGATATGCCATTAGAATCGCTGCGGCGGGCCGGCGCCGCCAGCCCTACTTTCCAGAAGAGAGGCCAGCAGAGAGGACGAGCGCGCGACATGAGCAGACTGATTGACTTGATAGACAGGCAAGGACAGCAAGCGGCGCAACCCTTGGGATTTGGCGCGCTCGCGGGACGTTCGGAGGCGCAGGCGACGATGGCGCTGGTTTGCGCGGCATCGCCGGCCGAAGTAGCGGACGGCGTGGCGGACACGGTGGACGCGGTTGTGTTCGGCGCCGAAGACGCCGACGCGGCGCTCGATCTGGACAAGCCGGATTCGCTGGTGTGGGGCGTCAGCTTTAGCGGAGAGAGTTCGGCTGACGTGGACGCGCTCGCCGAGGCGGGGTGCGACTTCTTCGTTATCGGAAATCCGGCGGCGCCGGGCGCAGTGGTCTCGCATCCCGACGCGGCCATACTGCTGGCTCTGTCGGAGCCTGTCAACCGGGAGACGGCGGCTGCGCTGCGCGCGCTGCGAATTGGCGGATCGGTCAACATTTCAGGCGCTGATATGACCAAACCGAGCTTCGCCGATTTGGTGAACGCCGCCAAGATCGGCGCATCCACCGGCGGGGCGATGCTGTTGCAGGCGACGGGCGAAGTATCCGTCGGAGGGTTGACCGCGCTGCGCGACGCCGGCGTGGACGGCCTGTTGGCGCCGCTCAGCAACGCCGAGGCGCTGGCGCGGACAATACGCGAACTTCCGGCGCGCCGACGGCCGGAGAGCCGGCGTAGGCAGGCGACGGCGCCGAGGGGATCGGCGTAGAGCGGGAGTTAGAAGAGGCGCGCGTCAGCAGACGTGGCAACCGCGACCTCGATGTCCCGGATAGCTTGCGTGATGGTTCGCCCTATCAGGTCCAGGCGGCGCACTTGGTCTATTCTCTCGGTCGCCCTGGCCATCTCACGCCGTGATAGCAACTCATCGAAGATGCCGCAGGCGTCGGCGAGGCAGATAATCATAACGTCTCGCGGGTCGGGTATCTCGTCGCTGAACAGGACGCCCATGATGCGGAGTTTCACTTCGCGCTCCACTGCGCCGTCTATGATCGGGTATCGCCTGGAGCGGAAGACCCACATGAAGCGGTCGTCGTGGCGCTCGAGGATGCCCATGAGGACCAGCCGCTCAAGCGCATCTTCGCGGATTTCGTGGGCGTTGCTGGCGATGCGTTCCACCCAGAAGCGCGTGTCGTGCCGCTCCTCCGACGCGATGTCGGCAAGGGTATGATCGAGCAGGTTGTCGCCGGTAGGCGTCGAGTCGATCAGAACCAAGTTCTCCAAGTCGGTGTCTATCCGGTTCTCCAGCGCGAGGTCCATCAGCACGCCGCCCGCCAAGGCGTAGTCAAGAGACCAACTCGGCACGCTTGCGAACCTGCCGTCCTCGTCTCCAAGCAGAAGCAGCAGCGTCTCCTCTACGAATCTAAGCATATCTTCTTGCCTTTCTTAGCGGCGCCCGCGAAGGGGTTATCAAAAGAGCGCCCCTAAGTTGAGTATGCAATGTGGCGTGAGGATTTTCAATAGGAGATTGAGGAACGAGACAATAGGAGATAGAAAATAGAGATTGTCAATAGCCGACGGCCAGGCGATCTATGAGGAAATCGGGCAAGGCTCGCTCGGTCATCTTGCGCTGGGTCTTCGGGATATCGTACTCGACGCGGTGGTGCGTGATCGTCTGATCATCCGAGTCGTACAGCGCGAACGCGGCGCGGGAGTCGTAGTCTCGGGGCTGACCGACGCTGCCGGGGTTGACGATCAGACGCTTGCCTTCGATCCGGTATGGGACTCCATAGCGCGGCTTCGAGGTCTCTACCCTGCCCCACTCCACCTCGTTGAAGATGATCGGCACATGGGTGTGTCCCAGCAGGCAGCGGTCCGTCTCCATATAGTTGAAACCGGCGCGCGCTTCGTATGAGGATACGACGTACTCCCATACCGGATCGCGCGGGCTGCCGTGGACTAGGGTGAAGTCGCCTTCATCCAGTTCCAACGTGGTCGGCTGAGCCGCGAGGAAGGCTCGTCGTTCGGCGTCCAGCGTCTCGGACGTCCAGCGATTGGCGGCTGCGGCGTATGGGTTGAAGTCGCTCAGGGACAGCCTGCCGACGCAAGCGAGGTCGTGGTTGCCGACCACCGCCCGGTGGGGGTGATCGCGGAGCAGGTCTATCACGGCGGCGGGATCCGGACCGTATCCTACGAGGTCGCCGAGAGACCAGATCTCGTCGAACCGGCCCGCCGCCTCGATGACGCTGGCAAACGCCTCGAGGTTGCTGTGCACGTCTGAGACGATGAGGGCTTTCATGGGAGCATGATAGCAGAGGACCGGGGCGTTTTGACGCGGAGGCGCGGAGGCGCAGAGGGAATGTGTAATGGCGCTATCCCAATCGGAACTTGTTTGGGCGGTGGGGCGGTCAATATAATGGATAGCGCGGGCGGATGCCCGGACGTTAGGCCAGACGTTAGGAATGAGATGCGGATTACACTTCACTCACAATCGGAAGCTGACACCCACGTCATAGGGCGCGCCATAGGCGCGGGGCTGGCGGCGGGAGACGTGCTGCTGCTGTCTGGTACCCTGGGCGCGGGGAAGACGACGCTGACGCAGGGAATCGCGTGGGGACTCGGCGCGGACCAGTACGCGCGCAGTCCAACGTTCGTGTTGGTGAACGAGTACGCGGCCCGTCTGCCCATCTACCACATGGACCTGTACCGGCTGGACTCGTTTGCCGAGGTGGACGGGCTTAGACTGGACGACTACCTGTTCGGCGACGGCGTTTGCATCATAGAGTGGGCGGACAAGGCGCCCGGCTATTTTCCAGAAGAGCATCTGGCGGTGGAGATTGCGGTTGTGTCCAACGACGAACGGGCGCTGACGCTGAGCGGCTCCGCCGACAGGCACGCTTCGCTGTTCGAGGCGTTGGCTGGGCTTGATTGCGCGGCTTCGCCGGATAAGGGACGAACTTAGGCTATGGAGCTAATCATAGACACGTCGAGCCGGTACGCAGCCGTCGGGTTGTCCGACGACGGCAGGTCGCTAATCGAGCTGTACTGGAGGTCCGAACGCAACCACTCGGTCGAATTGGCGCCCGCCATCAACCGGATACTGGAACAGGCCCGCATCGGAATACCGGACCTCGACGCGGTGATAACCGCTGACGGGCCGGGCGCGTTCAGCGCGCTGCGAGTGGGCATGAGCGCGGCGAAGGCGATCGCGGCGGCCAGGTCCATCCCGTTGGCGACAGTCGGAACGCTCGACGCGGAGATGCAGCCGTACCGCGCGCTCGGAATCCCACTGTGCGCGATAGCTAGCGCGGGACGCAACCGGCTCTACGTCGGACGTTCAGACGACACGGGCGCGGGCTGCGACTTGGAAGTCCGGTCGCTCGCCGAGTTTCTGGACGACGTGTCGATTGGCGCGTCTGGGGGCGCGTTCGACGGCGCATTCTACTGCGGCGAATCGTCCGCCGAGCTTGCGGACGAGATCGAGCGCGGGTCGGGCGGCGGCGCGCTGATATGCCGCGCCTATCCGCCGACCCGGCGCGTGTCGAGCATCGCCGCCATAGGTTACGACAAGCTGCGGAGCGGCGAGACATCGGATCCGGCGGCTGCCGAGCCGGTGTATCTCAGAAGCTCACAGGTGGCTTCAGCCAACCGGCGGTGGCGGGGGTTTTAACGCAAAGGCGCAAAGGCGCAGAGACGCTAAGAGATGGTGATTGGTCGGAGTGATTTGTGAGTAAACAACCAAATATAAACGGTAAAATAAGAATGTATCCATAAATATACCCTGTAATTTAGGAAATTAAACACCAAGTTGGTCAATCCTGTATCGGCTAGTCTTCACGTCAACAACATAGAACCACAACGCAAAATAGAGGGAAACACTTGGAAACTACACTCGTTCTGCTCAAGCCGGATGCCGTACAGCGAGGCCTGATCGGGGAAGTAACCGCTCGCCTGGAAAGGACAGGTCTGAAGATAGTCGGTATGAAGCTGATGCAGGTCTCTCCTGAGCTTGCCGAGCGGCACTATGGCGAGCACGTGGGCAAGCCGTTCTTCGACGCGCTGGTGTCTTTCATCACGTCCGGCCCCATCGTGGCTATGGCGCTTGGAGGGCCGAACGCGGTCGCCGTCGTCCGCAAGACGATGGGCGCCACGAACCCGGCGGAGTCTCCGGCCGGCACCGTGCGCGGCGACTTCGGCATAGACATCGGGCGCAACCTTGTGCACGGCTCAGACTCGGCGGACTCGGCGGAGCGCGAACTGGCGCTGTTTTTCGACGACGGGGAGTTGTTGAGCTACTCGCGCTCGACGGACGGGTGGATCGTAGAGGAGTGAGACAGGGTTGAGAGGTTGACGCGGTTGGTACGGGTGGGGGGCGCCCTCACCCCAACCCTCTCCCTGAGGGAGATGGGGAACTATCACCATCCCAAACAACGCCTGCTACGGGATGACGCGGATCCGGCGCGCTCTCGCCCAGACGGTCTCCAAGCCGTAGAAGTCGCGTTCCTCCGGCCCCATGAGGTGTACCAGCACGTCTCCGTAGTCCATCAGAATCCAGCCGCTTACGTGCGTGCCCTCGACGTGGTGCAGGATCGCGCCCGCTTCCCTCATGCCCTGCTGGACGTCTTCGACCAGCGAGCGGAGCTGGCGCGTGGATTCGGCGGTCATAATGACAGAGAAGTCGGCGTAGTCGCAGGCGTCGCGCACGTCGAGCAGTACAATGTTGGACGCCTGCTTCTCGTCCGCTACGTCGAACGCGGCTTCGGCGAGTTCTCTGGGTTCTACGAGTGTCTGTGTGGTCATGTCGCCATTATATGGGCGCGTGGCGCGGCGGTCAATTGATCCAGCGGCTCGTCCCGCTCCAGATTGGTATGCGATTTCGTCGATCGCGGCTGGTGGTGGACAGACGCTCCGGATCCTGGACTACGCGAAAATAGGGCGCGGATAGATGCGCGAAATGCGCTGCGGTCAATTGATGCGTCGTCCCGCGCTGTGGTACGATTTTGCCATGAGCAAGGGCAGAGTGATAGTCGCAATGAGCGGCGGCGTGGACTCCTCAGTCGCCGCGCTTCTGCTTCACCGGCAGGGTTACGACGTTGTCGGCGTCACCATGCGCCTGTGGGGCGTCGAGAGAGACGACGTTCCCGCCGCGAACAAGCGCTGCTGCTCGGTAGAGGACGTGGACGACGCTCGGCGCGTGTGTCACGAGATCGGCGTTCCGCACTACTTTCTGAACTTCGAAAAGGAGTTCCAGCGCCACGTCATTGACTACTTCGTGCAGGAGTACGACCGCGGGCGCACGCCGCACCCATGCTTGGCCTGCAACGACAAGATCAAGTTCGACTTTCTGCTGCGGCGCGCCACGTTCCTGGACGCTGACTACATAGCCACCGGCCACTACGGGCGCGTGCGAACGGAGCCTGACGGGACACGGACGCTGCTGACCGGGCTGGACGGCTCGAAGGACCAGTCCTACGTGCTGTTCACCCTGGGTCAGAGCGAGCTGCGCCGTCTGCTGCTGCCGGTAGGCGAGTACCGCAAGGACGACATCCGCGCGATGGCGGCGGAGGCGAACCTGCCGGTCGCAAACAAGCCGGACAGCCAGGAGATATGCTTCATCCCGGACGACAACTACCGCAAGTTCGTCGCGGACCGTGTGAAGCCGCGACCGGGCAACCTGGTCTCGATTGGCGGCGAGGCGCTTGGGCAGCATCCGGGCATCCAGTTCTTCACTATCGGCCAGCGGCGGGGCCTTGGACTGCGGGGCAACACCGAGCGTCCGCTGTACGTAACGCGCATAGACGCGGACTCGAACGAGGTGGTTCTCGGAAACGAGGAAGACTTGTTCAGCTCCACGTTGTGGGCGTCGCGCGTCAGCTACGTCTCAGATGCGCCGCCGGACGCGCCCCTGCGCGCAACCGCGAAGATACGTTACAGGGCCAAGCGGCGACCGGCGACGGTCATACCGATAGATTCGGACACTGCCGAGATACGCTTCGACGAACCCCAACGCGCCGTAACGCCCGGACAGGCGGTGGTGTTCTACGACGGCGACCGCATCCTGGGCGGCGGCTACATCGAAGTCGAGGCGCCGGTGACGGCATCTGTGGTCTGATATACTCCATCCATCCCATATCTCCAACGGAAAGCGGTTCGAAGCCTACGCGAGGAGACGGATATGACCACTAACGGCATTACTGGCGGCGCACCTAACACAAAGGCGCTTCTCAACGGCAGCGGCTATATGGAGTTGAACCTGCAGGTATCCGACCCGGAGCTTGTGGAGGCGCTGTCGGAGCGCGAGGACGAGTCGGAGCGGCACGACTTCGCGTTATCGGCGCTCAAGATAGGCGTGATCGCGCTGCGGCAGGCGCAGGGGAATATAGACGCGGATAGCATCCGCAAAGAGGGAATGCGCATTGTCGAGAATGTGGAGAATCGTCTGGAGAGTCATCGCGCCGGTGTGACCAAGCAGATAGGCGACAGCCTGCAGGAGTACTTCGACCCGAACAGCGGCAGGTTCAACGAGCGCGTGAATCGTTTGATAGAGAATGGCGGCGATATCGAACGGGTCATCAGACAGCGCGTAGAAGAAGACGGCCGGCGGCTCGTCGACAATCTCGGCGTTCACATTGGTGTGGACAGCCCGTTGATGCGGACACTAGATCCCAATGCTACGAACGGCCTCGTAACGCAGTTGCGCCAATCTACCGAGGCGACGCTGACGGTGCAGCGAGAAGCGATTCTAAGCGAATTTTCGCTGGACAACAGCGGCGGGGCGCTCAAGCGCATGGTTGACGAACTAACAAAGAGTCATGGTGAGGTTAGCGAGGCGCTCAAGATGGAAGTCGCCAGCGTGAAAGCTGATTTTTCGCTGGACAACGAAGATTCCGCGCTTTCGCGGCTGATAGGTCGCGTCGAACTAGCGCAGAAGCAGATCAGCAGCGAGTTCTCGCTGGATGCGGAAGGTTCGGCGCTCGCTCGGATGCAGAAGACGCTGCTTGATACGCTTGAAAGACAGCGCGTCACCAACGAGCGCTTCCATGTAGAGGTCACGGGAGCGCTGGAGGCGATGAAGGCGCGGGAGCAGGAGGCAAAGCGCGGTACGCGGCATGGGTTGGAGTTCGAGGATGCTGTGTTCAACTTTGTCAGCGCCCGCAGTCAGAAGGCCGGAGACTTCGCCACTGAAACCGGAACCATCGCCGGGCGTATTCCCCGCAGCCGTGTGGGCGATGCAGTAGTCGAACTTGGCGCAGAGCGCGCCGCCGCCGGTTCCAGGATCGTAGTCGAGGCCAAAAAGGACGGCTCCTACACACTCGCCAAGGCGCGCGCCGAAATCGAAATCGCTCGCAAGAACCGGGATGCTGAAATTGGCCTGTTCGTGTTCTCTTCGACTCACGCGCCTTACGGCCTGGAGTCGTTCAACCGGCTTGGCGACGACATATTTGTCGTCTGGGACTCCGAGGACACGTCAACCGATGTAGTATTCGACGCGGGTCTGTCGGTCGCCCTAGCCCTATGCACTCGCGCCAAGGCCCATAGCGATAAGGTAGGCGCGGACATCGCCGCAATCGAAGAGGCCATCATCGCGGTGGAGAAACAGGTCGAGGGCTTTGATGAGATTACCAGGCTGACGACCACTATCAAGAACAACAGCGAGAATGTACTCAAGCGCGCCCGAATCATGAGCGGCACGATTGAGCGTCAGATCGAGATACTGAATGACAAGGTGGGCGGGTTGCGATAGCTTCGCGCGGCAAGGAGACGGCCAGTGGACTTCAAAGACCTGATCCGGCTGGGATACGATGAGTATCTGGGCGACCTGAAGCGCGCCCTGGACGGACTGACGGAGGAGGAGCGGAGACACCAGGTTACTCCGGAGTCGAATCACATAGACTTCATTGTGTGGCACATGGCGCGGGTGGAGGACGACTTCGTGCAGCGGTTCGCGCAGCAGCGCCAGACGGTGTGGCAGCGCGACGACTGGCACACCCGCCTCGGGCTGCCGGAGCGCGAGAGCGGATTCCGGTACACTCCCGAACAGGTGGCTAACCTACCGAAGTTCGACATGGCGGAGATGCTGGCGTACTACGACGCGGTGCGGGTAGAGACGTACGCGCTGCTGGATTCGCTGTCTGAGGAAGACCTGGCGCGCAGGCCGCACCCGCGCAGGCCGGAGTATTCGCTCGCTAATATGTGGAGCCACCTGATGGCCGAGGAGTGCCAGCACGTCGGACACGTGGCGTTCATCAGAGGCGTCCAGCGCGGCATCGAAGAGTAGCGCCGACAGGATGGGACGGATGCGCCAAGCGTCGCCCGCGCCGGATTGCGAGTTCGAGAGGGAATTTCACCGCCTCGGGTTGGCGTATGTGGCGGGGCTGGACGAGGTCGGGCGCGGATGCCTGGCCGGTCCCGTAGCGGCGGGCGCTGTCATCCTGCCGCAATCCCCTGCCCCGCAGCTGTTCGAGGTAGTGCGAGACAGCAAGCGGCTGTCGGCGAAGCAGCGGGACGGGGCTTACCGGGTCATAACACGTTCGGCGGTTTCGCACGCGGTCGGCTGGGTCGCGCCGGCGGAGATAGACGATACCGGCATCGTTCCCGCCACGCGGCGCGCCATGCGTCGAGCGCTCGCTAAGCTGCGTCCCGCGCCGGACGCGCTGCTGATAGACGCGCTGACGCTGCCGTCGGTGAACCTGCCGCAGAAGGCTATCATACGGGGCGACGGCAAGTCGTTGAGTATCGCCGCCGCGTCCATCGTCGCAAAGGTGGAGCGCGACAGGCTGATGGCGGAACTCGCGCAAGAGTACGAGGATTACGGTTTCGAGCGGCACAAAGGCTACGGCACCGCGCAGCACCTGGACGCCATCCGACGGCTGGGCCCGACGCCGATACACCGGATGAGCTTCAGGCCGATGCGCGACATAGGGCCCGTCGTCGAGAGTCCTACGACGGGCGAGATCGGGCAAGACGCGGAATCGTTTGCGGCGCTGGCGCTGGAGGGACGAGGTATGCGGATCATCGGACGCAACTTCAGTTCGCGGTACGGCGAGGTGGACCTGGTGGCGCTGTCCGGTCGGACACTGGTGTTCGTGGAGGTTCGAGCGCGGCGCTCGACGACGTTCGCAACGCAGGCGGAGACGATAACGCGCGCCAAGTCGCGGCGGCTAACGCTGACGTGCCAACAGTTTCTCCAAGACACAACGCTGCCGTGGCTCGACTGGCGCATAGACGTAGCGGAGGTGAGCTTGGATAGGTGGCGACGGCCGTACCAAGTATCGTTCGTGGAGTCGGCTATCGAGGAGTGGTAGCAGACTCGAAGAACCGGTCAACGCTTTCAAGGGCGTCGGTGTAGTCGTATGTGTTGTAGCGACGCTGGCGCAGGATTACGATGTCGCCGTTGAAGAATCGTTCGTAGAGGGCCTGCCGGGAGCCGAACTGGGTGCCTACGAGATCCCACGCCAAGCGGAAGAGGCGGACGCGGTCTTCTGCGGGTACGGTCGCGCCCTGGTAGTACTTAGCTATCAGGTCGGCTATTGGACCCCGCACGTCGCGCTCGGAGGGGGTGAGCATGAGGCCGCTAGCGGATAGCTGCTCGATGATCCAGACGATCCGGGTGTGCGCGTCCGGGAACCAGTGGCGCATCGCCTGCCACGGCTCGGCGGCGGGCCAGACACCGATGCCCAGGTACGGTTCGGCGTCGGCTTCGGCGGCGCGCAGGTAGGAGTTGACCGTGGCGCGGATGTCCACGATCTCGGATATCTTCTCCTGCACATGACTATACTGGTTGATGCCTATGGCGTCGGCTATCTTGTAGGTGATGCCGAGCATGAAATCGAGCTTGGCGAGGTTCTTGACGGCAACCTGCTGCATATACTGGCGCCACCAGTGTCCACGCGCGATGTTCAGGTTTCCCAACTCCACGTCGTCGAACGAGAAGACGCGGTTCCAAGGAATCAGCACGTCGTCAAAGATGGCCATGCAGTCCATCTCGTCGTACCTGCCCGATAGGGGGTAGTCGAAGTCGGAGTCTCCGAGGTCGTATGCTTGGCGGCAGACGAATTTTAGGCCGGGCGTGGCGACTGGGATGGCAAATCCGATGGCGTAGCGGTTCGAGTCGGGCAGGTCGGGTCTGAGCGGGCGGTAGAGGGGCGCGAGTAGCTCGTCGGAGAACGGCGCTAGGGTCGCCAGCAGCCGCGCGCCGCGCACTATGACGCCCTCGGAGGTGGTATCCACCACTCCCAACGCGATGTACGGGTCCGCGAGTTCGCTAATATCCCTTCCGCGGTTCGCCTGCGGGTGTCCGAAGGTGTGGGTGAGGCAGAGGTCGTTCTCGCTGACGTATTCGTAGTAGTCGATCACGTTTTGAGTGTATTGGGGGTCGTTCTCGCCGTAGGCGAACGCCATCTGGCGCATGGCGGTGATGATGATGTTGCAGTAGTCGGGAGTGCGCCCCAGCATCCCGAACGAGGCGCGGGCGGTGGTTTCGAGCGCGCCCTTGCGCTTGATGAGGTCGTCCACAGACTCGGGCATTAGGAAAGACAGCGAGATCGGCTCGCCGGACTTGGGCGACGCGAACGACATCCGCTCGGAGGTTTCGGGGTCATGCTGGAGGTCGTAGAGGCCTGCCAGCGTCTCGGCCATGCGGCGCAGCTTGGGGTGAGTGGTAACGTCCTCGACGCGCTCCCCTTCCAGCCACACTTCGCGTCCGTCTCGCAGACCTTCAAGAAACTCGCGTCCGGTTCTGACAGCCATGTGAAACCTCCGGGGCCCGCGCGGTTGGGGCGTGATGATGCGCGGGGCTATGATATCACAGCGGGAGGAGAGAGAAACGAGGAGTGAGGAAAGAGAGGGCAAGTGGTCGGAGAGACTGGATTCGAACCAGCGACCCCCTGCACCCCATGCAGGTGCGCTACCAAGCTGCGCCACTCTCCGACTGCAGCTAGGATAGCATAGCGCGCCGGTGTGAGCAAGATTGACGCGATGGCGGCGCAAGGCGATCACGTACCTAGTTTGTAGGTAGTAGCGGCGGGTTTGAAACCCGCCCCTACGGGTGATCGTCGGTAAAGTAGAGCATCCCCACCCTACCCTGATCGTCCTTCCAGCAGGTCTTCGTAGAAGAGGTACTGGTTGGCGTAGCCGGCGTATGGTTGGAAGCGGTCTTGGTACCAGCGGCGGAGGCGAATCTTCTGGGCGTTGGTGGGTGATTTCTTGGGCTTTTGGTATGGAGACGGTATCATATCGCGGATTTCGGGGTAGTTGTTCCACGCGGCTCGGAATATGTGGACGTCCACAGGGAACGAGTCGAGCTTGTCCATCGAGAAGAGCAGGACGCAGTTCCCTATCTTGTCGGCTACACCGGGCAGCGACGTTACGGCTTCGAGGGCGTCTTCGTACTCGGCTTCTCTCAGCGCGTGCAGGTCTATGTCCCCATTGGCGATTCGGAGAGCGGTCTCGGCGATGTACGGCGCCTTGTAGCCGATCTTGAGATCTCTGAGCGGCTGTTCTCCGGCCTCGGCTACGGCTTCCGGGGTTGGGAACGACCAGCGAGGTTCGTCTCCAGGTACGGGGATGCGACGTCCAAAGGCGCGGGCTATGTCTTCCACGTTCTGGGAGATTCGGGCTATGTTGTTGTTGCCGCTGCATATGAAGCTGACGAGGCACTCCCACGGGTCCTGGCGGAGGACCGTGAGGCCCGAATACTTGGCGAATAGGGGCTTCAGGATGGGGTCTTCGCCTAGTTGGGCGTAGATGGCTCCAAGATCGTGGTTCAAGCCGAGGTAGTCCTCCAGGATGGGCCTGAACGTGGCTGGCGGGTCTGGTTCGGAGGTGAACATCAGCGTTTTTCCATCGTCCTGCCCCTGCCTGACGCGGATGAAGTTGCCGTGTATGACCCCCTCGAAGCAGTCGCCGCGCTCGGCATCCGTAGCCTCGCGCCAGCGGAACGCCTGGCCGCACTTCATGGTGCTGTATAGGTCGAACGGACCGCTCGGCGTGATGGTTATCCAATCGGTCGTCATGGGGTAGCCTCCAGCCATAGCTTGATTATGTCGGCGGTCGAGTGACGATTGCCCGGCTTGACCTGGCGCACTTTGGGCAGTGAGTCTATGAACTGCCGCCCGTAACGGCTGTTGACGATGCGGGAGTCGAGTACCATCACGACGCCACGGTCGGTAGATGATCGGATCAGCCGTCCGAACCCCTGCCTGAACTTGAGTATCGCCTGGGGCAGAAGGTAGCCCATGAACCCGTTGGGGTACTGCTCCGAACGCGCCTGAACTACTGGATCGGACGGCACCGGAAACGGCAGCCGCGCGACTATCAGCGCCGTCAGCGCGTCGCCGGGGAAGTCCACGCCCTCCCAGAAGCTGGACGTTCCGAGCAGCACGGAGCGCGGCTCATCCATGAATCGGCGGGCGGTTATCCGGTTCGAGGTACTGCCGGACTGCGCGATTACCTTTATGCCCGCCCGAGAAAGGCGGCCCTTGATGGCGTCGGCGGTCTTGGTGAGCGCGGCGTATGAGGTGAACAGCGCCATCGTGCGCCCGCCCGCGGACAGCGCGGCGTCCGCAACCTCGCGTTCGACGCGACGTTGGAACTCGGCGTTCCTCGGGTCCGGAACGTCTCTCGGGGCGTACAGCAGCGCGGAGTTATAGTAGTCGAACGGCGAGCCCAACGCCAATCGCTCGGCGTCGGCAAGTCCCAGCCGCTCTGCAGTGTGGTCGAGGCTGCCGGCGATGGTGAGCGTGGCGCTGGTGAGAATCACGGTGTCGTTCTCCTCGTACAGCAACTCGTTCAGCGTATCGCCGACGTGCAGCGGAGCGCGGTTGAGCGCGACGTCGGAAGCGTTTCGCTCGCGGCGCGCCCAGTAGATGCCGGACTCCTGCGGGTCGGAGAGTATCTCTCCTAGCTGAACGCGAATCAGGCTCAGACCGTGCCCAATCCTTTCGAGGTCGGACGTGAGCGAGTCTTGGTCTGGCAGCGTGTCGGGTTCTATGCCCTCGAACGCCCCCCGCATCTTGGCGGCGGCGGCTGCTAGGTCGGCTATCATGATTTCGGCGTTCTGCCAAGCCGGGGCTATGGATTCCCACTCGTCCGAAGCGCGATGCTTGTCTGTGATGCGGGCTTCGTCGGCGTAAGTGGACCGCTGGCGACTATCTGGCGGCACAGCCTCGGCTACGCGCGCCAGGAGTTGCGAGAACTCGGCTCGCAGTTCGGGCTCGCGAGACTCGACTAATTTATGGGCGGCATCGAAAGCGTCCCGCCGCTTGTCGTCGGAGACGCGGGCCGAAGCGATTCTGCCCCTGAATAGCAAGCCTCGCTCTCCGGTAAGTTCGCCCAAGATGTCGTTCAGCCGACGGTTGCTTATGGTGAAGCCCAGTTGGTCCGTAGCTTCGTCTTCGAGGTTGTGCGCCTCGTCTATGATGAGTATGCCGTAGTCAGGAATCGAACTGCCGCCGGCGACGATGTCGGACAGCAGCAGCGCGTGGTTGACGACGACGACGTGCGAGGCGGCTGCCTCCTGCCGCGCGGCGCGCAAAAAGCACGGGCCGGACTGCGCCGGGCACTCCAGCGCGCGCGACGCCGATAGCCTGTCCCAAGACGAAGCGGCGCCGCGGTGTCCGAGGTTTATCTCGCCGCGGTCGCCCGTCTGCGTATCGGGCAGCCATCCAAGCGTCTTGGCGATGACGCGCGCGGCGCCCTCGTCAACGTCTTCGCCTCGCCGGACCTGGTTCCAACGCTTGTAGCACAGGTAGTTCGCCCTGCCCTTGAGCGCGGTGTAGCGCAGATTCTCGGCGGCGTCCGGGTCTATCGCAGCGAGCGCGGCCTTGACCATCGGCAGGTCTTTGGAGATCAACTGCTCCTGGAGCGCGATGGTGGCTGTCGAGACGACGACGCGCGAGCCGTTGTTGACTGCGTGAAGGGCGGCGGGCAACAGGTAAGCAAGCGATTTGCCGACGCCGGTTCCGGCTTCCACCATCAACTGCCCGCCGGCGTTGATCTTTTCGGCTACGGCTGTCGCCATGCGCCGCTGTTCCGAACGCTCCTCGAAGTTGGGGACACGCCCGGCGAAGCCGCTGCCGTCGGAGAGCGCGGCTGAGATCACGTCTGCATCGAGCGTGTAGGTCGCGTCTTCGGGTTGAATCGCTTTGGGACGGGCGAGACGCATGGAAAGCTCGCGCGTGTCTATGCCGCCTATGGCTCCTGGGGCCGACAACGCGGGACGGGGCGGAGCGAGTTCCTCAGCCGCGTCGAGCAAGGTTTCGACATCCCAACCGGATAGCGAGCTAAGTCGCCTGAACTCGTCGAGCAGAGCCGGGTCCAGCCGCGCGAGTTCAGGCAGAAGCGCCAGAAGAACATCTCGGACGGCGCAGGCATCAGCCAACGCGCGGTGAGACGTCTCGGATTCGATGCCGAGAAGGTACACCAGCTCTTCGAGCGCATACGACCCCGCGCTTGGCCGCGCGAGGTATGCCAGCTCCCACGTATCGCAGACGCGGGGGGTAACCTCTATGCCGTTGCGCCGCAGGAATCCGAGATCGAACGGGGCGTTGTGCAGGACGGGCGTCGCGCCCCGGACGAATCGTTCGAACTCGGGCGCGATGGCTGAGAACAGCGGCGCGTCATCCACCTGTTTCTGGGCGATGCCGGTAAGCGAGCGTATGAACGGCGTCAGCTTGCGACGCGGGTTGACGAACGTCTGAAATTCGTCGAGCGTCCGCTCTGCCGTGAACCGAACGGCGCCGACTTCGATGATGGCGTCTTGCCTATCGGACAGGCCAGTCGTTTCGAGATCTATGGCGACCCATTCACGGCTGCTATTGGCGGGGGGTGTGATGGCGGAGCCTCCTGCGCGTAGCGACAAACTTAAGTTCTAAGTGTAGGGCGTTCTAACTCAAGGGCGCAAGGGATTTTAATGCAGAGGCGCAGAGAGATTAGCGCAAAGGGGGCCTATTTTACGTTTCGCTTCCTGTGCGTCGCTTAATGTCCTCAATGATTGACAAGATAGACTTGGGAGTTTATTTGTCCTTTGCGTCTTCGCGTTTAATTCACGGACTACGCAGCCAGCAGGGGCAGCAGCCAGCCGAATATGGCGATGGAGGCGACGGTCATGGCGGCGACGCTAGGCCAGAGGCGACTCAGCAGGACCGCGAACGGGAGAGCCAAGGCGACGGATGCGACGGTTATTCCGAGGGTGTACGCGAGGTTGGGGCTCCCGAGTCCGGCGCCGGGGTAGCCGTTCTCCAACGCCAGAAACAGGAAGGCGAGGACGACTCCGATGATAGTCCAGATGGGGAAGGCGGCCGCCAAGAGTCCGAAGACGAGAACGCCGGGAGCGAACTTGGACATAATCGCCCCGATCTGGGGTGTCGGATTCTTCAGCATGAAGAACAGCGTGAGACAACCGATAAGGATGAACATGTGCGCCATGAACGCTCCGGTCGCCAAGCCCAGAATGAGCGTGTCCATGTTACGGCCACGCCCTCGCCACAGCTGACTGCCAACCCTTGATGCGCTCCATGACCAGCTGGATGGTGGTGGCTATCTCCTTGCGGTCTATGGCGGCGTAGATGGTTGGGCCGCTTCCGGTTACGTGGATTTCGCGCGCGCCGGCGGCGTGGATGTCGTTCCAACAGCGTTCGACATCCGATGAGGCGGCGCGCGCCACGTCGTCGAAGGCATTGAACAGCAGTTGCGGCGGCGCGTCGCCTCCGCCGCGGATGCGCGCTTCGAGCTTGCGCGTCAGGCCGCCGCGCGTGAACGCTTGCGGTGTGATAGAGCGGTACATCGCCGCCGTCTTGTCAGGCATGTCCAACTTCGGGAACGCCAGGACGAACCAGGGCAGGTCCTGCGGCGTCGGCAGATGGCGGACGCGCTCTCCCCTGCCGAGCGCGATCGCGGTTCCGCCCTCGATGAGGAACGGCACGTCGGAGCCGAGCTTGGCGGCGATCGAGCGCAACCTATCATTGGACAGGTCGAGGTTCCAAAGCCGATTGAGGCCGTTGAGCGTCGCGGCGGCGTCGGCGCTGCCGCCTCCAAGTCCAGCGGCCACGGGGATGCGCTTTTCGATGGAGATGCGCGCGCCGGCCTTTGCGTTGGCTCCCGGGCCGGTCTCTCGGCGCAGCAGATCGGCTGCGCGCCACGCCAAGTTGGCCTCTCCGTCGAGACCCGGCGCCGAGCAGGTTACGATGAGCTTGTCCGCCGGTTCGATGGCGACGGTATCGGCGAGGTCGAGCGTCTGCATGATGGATGCGGTCTCGTGGTAGCCGTCGGGCCGTCGTCCGAGAATCTCCAAAGTGAGGTTGAGCTTAGCGTGGGCTTGGATGGTGAGCATGGGATAAGGGTCTTTCGATCGTCTGGATTTAACGCAAAGGCGCAAAGGAATGAGTCAGGATAAATTGTTCCCCGATACTTCTGTTGGGATTTTCATATCTATCCACGCATTATACAGGTTCGACCAATCGGTTAGGGTCAAGGTGGAGGGGCGGCGGCGAAAGTCAATTCGGGCGGCGGCGAGAGCGGCTTCGACGGCGGCGTGCGGGGCCGATAGGCCGAGCGCTAGGCTGTTGCGCAGCTGCTTTCTGGGGGCGCGGAATCCAGCGGCGGCGAAGTCTATGAAGGCGGGCGTGTCGGCGACCGGGACTGAGGGGGTGTCGTATGGTTCTATGCTAACTACGGCGGACGTAACCTTCGGTCGCGGCCTGAACGCGCGGGGCGGAACGGTGAACAGCGTCCGGGCGGCGGCGCGGGTCTGGATCATGACCGACAGGAGCGTCATGCGTCCGGGCGACGCGGTCATGGCGGCGGCGACCTCGCGCTGAACCATGACTATCATTTGACTCGGAGCGGGCCGCGCGGCGAGCATCCGCCGGATAATGGGCGTGGCGACGTAGTACGGCAGGTTGGCGACGAGCTTGTAGGGGCGGCCGAAATACTCGTTTGGGTCGAATTCGAGGGCGTCCCGAGTTACCAGCTCGAAGTTGGGTTCGTCGCCGAAGCGTGCTGAAAGGGCGCTGGCCAGGTTCTCGTCTATCTCGACGGCTACGACGCGGGATGAGGCTTCGAGCAATGGCCGGGTCAGCGCGCCGCGTCCTGGGCCGATTTCGAGGACGTGATCGCCAGGTTCGAGAGAGGCGGCGCGGACTATGCGACGAGCGACGTTCCGATCTATGAGGAAGTTCTGTCCGATTCGGCTGGGGCGAGCGGAACGGCGAGGGGCTGGTCGTGGCATGGCGAAAGAGTGATGGCTAAGGCAGGGGTTTCACCCTCACCCCAACCCTCTCCCTGAGGAAGAGGGGGCTGTTGTAGCCATCTTGGGAATCTGCCCGCCGCTGTGGGGTAGCTGAGAGAACAGGGCCGTGCACCGCCGTTCGATCCCTTCCGCCGACGTATCGGGCGGGGCCGACTCAAGCCAGGTAATCCCACGTCGCCCGAAGAACACCGCTTACCGCTGCTTTCTTCCGAACCTGACGGGGTTCACGGGACTCCGCCGCGCGGGGCCCAGCTCTCTACATCGAAACCCGCCGACAGTGGCCGACGGTACAGAACCTCTTGGAGGAATTCAGCCTCGCTAGAGCGGATTGCGAGTTCAGGGCACCGCTATCTCCCCGCCTAGCACGACCTCTGATTTATGTTAGAGCCGGATGGCGGGCGGTGTCAATTATTTTAACGCAAAGGCGAGAAGGGGAGTTTATCGCAGAGGCGCAGAGAGACGCAGAGAGTATTCTGAAATTCTTTGCGTCTTCGCGTCTTTGCGCTGAATTTACGGGTACAGCGCCAGCTGCTCCAGGCCGGCGGTCTCGTCGAAGCCGCACATGACATTCATGTTCTGGACGGCGGAGCCGGCGGCGCCTTTGACCAGGTTGTCGAGACAGGCAATGACAATCAGGCGATTGGCGCGCAGGTCTATCGTCGGATGGATCACGCAGTCGTTGTTGCCGTAGGTGTGCTTGGTTTGGGGCGCGTCCGGCACTACTTTGGCGAACGGCTCGCCGTCGTAGTACTCGTTGTAGATGTCGCGAACAGCATCCCTGCCCGCCTCGCCATCCGGCACGGCGCCGTCGCGCAGGGGCGCGTAGCAGCTGACGAGGATGCCCCGCGTCATCGGCGCGAGATGGGTGAGGAAGGTCAGGTTCAGGTCCGGACCCTGGCTTGGGCCGTTGCCGCCGTCGGCGGTCAGCTGTCCCAGTTCTTGAGTAATCTCAGGGTGGTGGCGATGTCCGTCCAAATTGTACGCCTTGAAGTTCTCGTTGACCTCCGAGTAGTTGAGCGCGACTGATCCTCCCCTGCCCGCGCCGGAGACGCCGGACTTGGCATCTACGACGACATCGCCGGTGATGATGCCGGATTCGATGGCGGGGGCGAGCGCGAGTATGGCCGCGGACGGATAGCAACCAGGATTTCCGACCAAGCCGGTCTGCGCTATCTCGTCGCGGTGAAGCTCGGTCAGGCCGTACACGGCGTCTTCCATGTACTGCGGGCACGGGTGCGTTATCTTGTACCAGCCTGTGTATTCGTCGAGGTCTTTGAGTCGAAAGTCCGCCGAAATGTCCACCGCCTTGATTCCGTCGGCTACGAACGGTTCGAGCCGTTCGGCGCTGGCGGCGTGTGGCAGCGCGGAGAACACGAAGTCCACGGATTCGGTGATGTCGGTCGTGATCTCAATGTCGCACGCGGCTAGGTGCGGGAAGGCGTCGCCGAGTCGCTGTCCGGCCAGGCTGCGCCCGGTGGCCGCGGCGATTTCGACTTCCGGGTGGCGTCGCAGGATGCGCGCCAACTCCATCCCTGCGTATCCGGTGACGTTGATGATGCCGACTTTCACTCGAATCTCTCCCTACTCAAACTTAAAGTTCAAAGATTCCGCTTACCGCGCAGGTGAAGCCTGGCAGGACTTCCCCGCCGTCCAGCGTATCGGCGTCGGTCAAGACCGTGGTGGTGGCGCCCGCTACGTGTATCTCGACGGTGCGCGTTTCCGGGAAGACGCCCCAGGCGACACGGACGCCGTAGCTGAGCCACATCCGCAACTTGTCGGTGAAGGCGTCGCGGCTCTCGCTGGGGGACTTGATTTCGACTATGAGATCGGGGACTACTTCGTAGTATTTTGTCACGCGGACATCCAACGGCAGCGTTTCAGCGGATATGTATAACATATCAGGCTCGCGCACGGTGTCTGGGTCCCGTTCCAAGAGAACGCCGCTGTCGGAGCCGGATACGCGGCCCAGCCTGCGCGGCCTGACGAAACTCCGCACTTCGCCGCCCATGTTCATAGCGATTTCGCCGTGTTCTCCGCCGCTAGACACTGTTTCGCAGAACTCCCCTCTGATTAACTCGCCGCGCACGCCTTCGCTATACAGCCGCAACAGGTCATCGGCTGTTAGCAGATCGGCAGCCGGGCCCCGCTCGACAGGGGGGCTCGGACTTGTCAACGTCGTGGTCATATCTCCCTCCTACGTGGGACGATAATGATTATAGCAGGATGCGAACGCGTCAGGCTATCGCGTGGCGCAGCCGACGATGTTGGGCAGTCGTCCGACTTTGAGGACGCTGAGGGTGAAGCGGCGATAGTCCACGTCGCTGAATCCGGCTGCGCTAATGGCGCCGCCGATGTCCCGGTCCAGGTTGCAGCCGGTGGTGGCGAACTTCCAGAGCGGGTTTGCGAGCGTCTGGAGCCTGCGGACGCCGGCGCTTTCGGACGCCACGTGTTCGTAGAACAGGAAGGCGCCGCCGGGAACCAGGACACGGCGAATCTCGGAGATTACGGCGTCCAGATCCCGGACCATGCACAGCGTGAGGGTGGTTACGACGGTATCGAACGACGCGTCGGCGAACGGGAGCCGCTCGCCCACTCCTCCGATCACGCGGACGCCCCGGTTGGCGCGGAGGGCGGCATCGGAGAATCGGCGGCGCATATGCGGGTTGGGTTCTAGGGCGAACAGCTGGGCAGACTGTGGGTAGTAAGGCAGGTTGGCGCCCGTGCCCGCCCCGATTTCCAAGGCGCGACCAGCGCTCTCGCCGGCGGTCAGCTTGCGGTAGGGATCAACGCCCGACTGGACGCCGCGGTCCAGCGTGTCGTAGAGGGCGGCGAAGAGGCGGTTGGTGAACTTGTCGTAGGACATGGGTTGTTTGATTTTAACGCAGAGGCGCGGAGAATCGCAGAGATGCCAGGAAAGCAATAAATCCCTTTGCGTTTCTCCGCGCCCTCTGCGCCTCTGCGCTTAGATTAGTGGTGGCAGCCGCGGGCCAGTATGGGCCATACAGACTCTACGACGCCGTTTCGGATGCCGATGAACTGGTCCCAGCGGTTGACGAGTATGTCTTGCTGGGCGCTCCGGAGCAGGAACTGGTCGCCGACGTCCAACGGCATATCGCCTTCCGAGGTCATGACTATGTGATCGGAGCCCAGCGAGGCTACGTTTACGCCCGGGACGCCTTCCACCTCCGGCAGGACGCCGCCGGGCGCGGCCAGGGCGCGGTAGCCCACGTCGCCAATCGCGGTATTGGCGTCCGGTCGGCTGATGACGGTAGCCAATATCTTGCCGGCGAATTGGAAGTCTTCCATGTACTCGCTGCCGGTGTTCATAAGCGCGTAGGTGCCGCCCTGCACTTCCGTCACCTCGGGCAGCGTAGGAGCGACGTCTATCGTGTAAGTCTCGCCGGTCGAGACGATTTCGACGGGTATGCCGGCGTCTTCAATGGCGCGCTTGGCGTCTATGCAGACCTGCATCCAATGGGAGCCATGCTCGAAGCGTTCGTCGCGGGTCGGGTCTCCCGCGATGGACTGGTGGCTCATAACGCCTCTGAAAGTCACGCCGGGCAGATCCGTCGCCATACGAGCGAGCGTTATGCCCTCGTCCGGCGCGCGTATACCGGCGCGGTCCATCGAGGTGTTGACCTCGATGACGATGCCCACGTCTGCGCCGGAGCGCTCCGACACGTCGGAGATTTGTCGCAGGTTCGCCGCATCGTCCACGGCCACCTTTACGTCGGCGGAGTGAGACATGGCGACGAGGCGCGCTATCTTGTCTTCGGTAACGACCTCGCTGGTGACGAGGATGTCCATAATGCCGCCTTCGACCATCACCTCGGCCTCGGACACCTTCGCGGCGCAGACGCCTCCAACAGTGCCGCCCGCCTCGATCTGCTTGCGGAGGACGGCGGGGGTCTTGATGTTCTTGGCGTGCTCGCGCATCTTGCACACGGTGTCGGCGTAGAGCGCGGCGACGTGAGCGTAGTTATGCTCGAGGGCGTCGAGGTCTATCACCAGCGCGGGAGTGTCGATGTCTCCTATGGGGGTTCCGATGGCGGGGTTGTAGGTGGTCATGGCGTTACCTCAATTGTACTTGCCTCTTGCCGACACTTCCCAAATCGCTTCCAGCGCTCCGCCGCGCGTGGCGTGGATGTAGTCATAGACGTTCGCCGTATTGGCTATGTTGTGCGGGACGAGCCATATCTTAGAGCCGACGGGCGGGTTCGGAGCGTCGCCGACCAGGGCGCCGTGCTCCGCGCTCATGCGCGGCACCGTGGCGCCGCCGCCGTACACGGACGGCAGGCCGGTGTCTATGCTGGTCGCCTTCTGTCCGGCGTCTATCCAGACCAGGCCGTCGTCTTTGTCGCTCATCACGGTCGCCAAGATACGGGCGGCGGGCGCGAGCTCCGGCCT